>JBNKDE010000108.1:0-500 GCA_050288105.1 Gammaproteobacteria bacterium | reverse complement strand
TAGATATTATCTGTTGGTAATGGGATATTTGATTGCATTGTATTTCCCTATTTATTAGTTGAATAAAGTTTTAACAGTCCGCATCCATAAACTATGTAATGCTCTAAACGCTAGAAACAATTTGGAGACAGCTTTAGATGGATCATAAATCAAAGATCTGACCCCGAAGTCGATTTTTATCAAGTTTCAATCGAGTCTGACCCTTTTGATTCGCTTTTGATTCCTGCCGTTAGGCGTTAAGGCAAAAAACAAGACCTGACCCTCAGTCCTTTTCATTGAATCTATGACCCCGTGATCTCACTAGTTAGTTAAGGCTAAAAGCTAGACCTGACCCCTTGTTCTTTTTCTAGTTAGTTAAGGCTAAAAGCTAGACCTGACCCCTTGTTCTTTTTGCTCTTTTTGCCTATTGACGGGGAACTGCTAATGGCTGACCCTGGAATTTTTAGGGCAGCGCTTATTTTACAACGCCTTTTTCAACCATAACTTTTTTGCTCTTTGTT
>JBNKDE010000107.1:0-502 GCA_050288105.1 Gammaproteobacteria bacterium | reverse complement strand
CGTCGCTTCGCCTCGGCCAGCAAATCCTTACGCGGACCAAACAGCGTGGCGCCGGTCGGACACACCTCGGCACAGCCCGGCAACAGCCCTTGGGAGATACGCTCCACCCCGGCCTGATTGCAGAAGAAGCACTTCTGGATCTGTCCTTTGGCGTTGTGGAATTCGTATTGAGGAATGCTGAATGGGCAACCCACCATGCAGTTACGGCAACCGATACAGGTATCCGGGTTGTACTGCACAATGCCGGAAACCGGATTCTTGGTCAGCGCGGAAACCGGACAACCGGATACACAGGCCGGATCGACGCAGTGCATACAACTCTTCTTGGCAAACGAAAAGCCGTCGATCTCCCGATCTTTCTGCTCGGAGTTACCGTTCTTGTACACCTTGATCACGTTGTAAGTTGAGCCGGACACCCCGCGCGCGGCGTCATACTGCACATCCTCACCCATAGTCACGGGCGGCAGACCGTTGATCTCTTTGCAGGCCCGGACACACGCTT
>JBNKDE010000106.1:0-503 GCA_050288105.1 Gammaproteobacteria bacterium | reverse complement strand
CAAGAAGGCTTTGAAAATTCTAAAGGCTTTTCTATTTCCTTTTTCGATTCAAATTGAAATTTGATTCAAATTTCGAACAAGTTTCTACTTGAACTCTAAAACTAAAGCACTCGATCAATTCAAAATAATATGCAGATAACATGAAATGCGACAAGCAATTATAAAAGCCTAAATTGATTTAATAATTTTAGAAAATAATCTTTTGCCTAAATAAATTTGAATCCCTTCTAAATTCTGGAAAATTATTTTAACCTATTGATATAAAGTTTTAAATTTTAGTGAATTTTAGTCACATTCCAAAATTTGGAATTTTGGGGCGTGACAAGACTACCCCCTTAACAGGAATCTCGACCCGAGATTCTCAGGAACAGAAAAGAAAAGAATGCAAGAAACGGTTAAGACATAATGGAATTGACTGAGATGTACCGGGCACCATGGTTGCGGCGTTATGAGCTTCTTTCAAGTCCACTTAATTCACCCTTCATCGAGCGGAGTTCTGCTGA
>JBNKDE010000105.1:0-506 GCA_050288105.1 Gammaproteobacteria bacterium | reverse complement strand
AGTCGGTACGAATCAGTCGTCACGGTGTTGCTGCGCCAGCACCAATTCACTATGCGGCACCAGCTCCTGTAGCTGCACCTGCGCCAGTAGCGGCACCAGCTCCTGCAGCACCAGCGGCATCTGCAGAGCCAAGTGCACCTGCAGGTCATAGCGTTCTTTCTCCAATGGTTGGTACGTTCTACCGCTCTCCAAGTCCAGATTCAAAACCATTCATCGAAGTGGGTCAAAAAGTGTCTGTTGGCGATACTCTATGTATCGTTGAAGCGATGAAAATGATGAACCAAATCGAATCAGACAAAGACGGCACCATCGGTGACATTCTGGTTGAAGACGGTCAGCCGGTTGAATTCGATCAGCCGCTGGTTTCTATTGTTTAAGCCTGAGCTGAAACGACAGAAAACCCTTTTTTGACTCCAGAATTCATAAGGCTCGATCATGCTTGATAAAGTACTTATTGCAAACCGGGGTGAAATTGCGCTGCGTATTCTGCGTGCCTGTAAAGAACT
>JBNKDE010000104.1:0-508 GCA_050288105.1 Gammaproteobacteria bacterium | reverse complement strand
CAAGTCATGCTATGGTTTCATAGTCTGGCCTCAAGACTCACGGAGGCGCGATGATGGGTGGTGCACATGGCATCATAGCAGAGGTTGTGTCGAGTTGAAGCTGAAGAAGAATGGGTAGATGCGATGGGTTGCATCAGACCCTTCTACCCCAGAATCACCATTTTTAGTGTATTAGGATCTAGGGGCAATTTAGTCTTTTAGTCTTTTGCTTGGTCCTATAAATAGGACCCTAGAGGGATGGCGTTCCTTGCCACTTCTCTAATTTGCATTTGCATTTCCTAGGTTAGGATGAGTATGCCAAGAGCTACTTTTTTGTTTTCAATAATTAAATGAGGAAGGGAGGGCGGTGACATCTGTATTTCAGAGTTGTAATCTCGTTTGGATTCGAATGGAAAAATTCGTTTTTATATCCTGTTTTTGCTGCTCATGTTCCCCTTTGTGTTTGCAGTGGATCTAGGTGGTGTGTTCCTGCTTTGGGTGATTTTCTTCTGAGATTTTCGTTCTCGAT
>JBNKDE010000103.1:0-509 GCA_050288105.1 Gammaproteobacteria bacterium | reverse complement strand
CAGTGTATTTATACATAGATAATGGAGTACAGTTATACATAGATAAAGCAGTGTATTTATACATAGATAATGGAGTATATTTATACACAGATAATGGAGTATATTTATACACAGATAATGGAGTATACTTATACATAGATAAAGCAGTGTATTTATACATAGATAATGGAGTACAGTTATACATAGATAAAGCAGTGTATTTATACATAGATAATGGAGTACAGTTATACATAGATAAAGCAGTGTATTTATACACAGATAATGGAGTATAGTTATACATAGATAAAGCAGTGTATTTATACATAGATAATGGAGTACAGTTATACATAGATAAAGCAGTGTATTTATACATAGATAATGGAGTATATTTATACACAGATAATGGAGTATATTTATACACAGATAATGGAGTATACTTATACATAGATAAAGCAGTGTATTTATACATAGATAATGGAGTACAGTTATACATAGATAAAGCAGTGTATTTATACATAGATAATGGAGTA
>JBNKDE010000102.1:0-511 GCA_050288105.1 Gammaproteobacteria bacterium | reverse complement strand
ATGGACGATATGATCATGAATGGCCTGGGCCGCCACGATCATGTTGCGCACGAACTGCGCGTTCAGCGGTACTTCCAGATTGAGTGCGTTTTCCACTGCACGCACGGAGGTCAGCGCATGCACCGTGGTGCAAACGCCGCAGATACGCTGAGTAAAGACCCAGGCATCACGCGGATCACGCCCGACCAGGATCTTCTCAATACCCCGCCACATCTGGCCGGAAGACCAGGCGTTATTGACCTTGCCATCCTCAACCTCGACATCGATACGCAGGTGTCCTTCAATGCGGGTTACGGGATCAACAGTTATACGAGTAGCCACAATATTCTCTCCTACTTAAGGAATGTCTGTTCTGCCTTACGCATGTTCAGCAGAATGCAGAACGGGCAGTTTCTTAACGAAGACCAGATAGGCCATGATTTCAATCGCGATGATGCCGATGGTTACCATAATTTCGGGGACTGACGGGAAATAGCTGTACCCGGGACCCGGATTGAAGGTAATCAGGAAA
>JBNKDE010000101.1:0-517 GCA_050288105.1 Gammaproteobacteria bacterium | reverse complement strand
TGTGAATTTTTGGTGAAACCGTAGGCTAACACCCATGAATTTCGAGCAAAAATGTGAAAAATTTCAAAACCCGTGAAAATAGAAATACGGGACCGCTATAGATAACCGATTGGCAATACGGGGGTCACGACCAATAAATACGGAGTTTTGATCAGTTTTTGCCCTGAACTGTGAATTTTCGGTAAAACCGTAGGCTAACACCTTTGGATTTCGAGCAAAAATGTGAAGTTTTTTAAAACCCGTAAAAAATGAAATACGGGACCGCTATAGATAACCGATTGGCAATACGGGGGTCACGACCAATAAATACGGAGTTTTGATCAGTTTTTGCCCTGAACTGTGAATTTTTGGTGAAACCGTAGGCTAACACCCATGGATTTCGAGCAAAAATGTGAAAATTTTCAAAACCCGTGAAAATTGAAATATGGGACCGTTATAGATAACCGATTGGCAATACGGGGGTCACGACCAATAAATACGGAGTTTCGATCAGTTTTTGCCCTGAACTGTGAATTTT
>JBNKDE010000100.1:0-519 GCA_050288105.1 Gammaproteobacteria bacterium | reverse complement strand
AATCGTATGAATTTCGTCAATGAACAATATCGAGTCAGGAATGTTGTTAAGCTCTGCCAAAACAGCCTTCAACCGCTCTTCAAAATCTCCCCGGTAACGTGTTCCGGCAAGCAAAGCGCCCATATCAAGCGCGTAAATAACGGAATCATGAAGCACTTCAGGAACATCCTTTTCAACAATGCGTTTGGCTAAACCTTCTGCTATTGCTGTTTTTCCAACGCCCGGATCACCGACATAAAGCGGATTATTTTTTGAGCGTCGGCACAAAATTTGTATCGTGCGTTCAACCTCATGCTCCCGTCCGATGAGCGGGTCTATCTCACCATCTGCGGCTTTTTGGTTTAGGTTCGTACAGTATGCATCCAAGGCTTCTTTCCCAACTTTGGTTTCATCGTCGGATTCAGTTCCCTTAGGCGTAGAGCCGGTCTCGCCTTGTGTAGCAACCTTTGCAATGCCATGAGAAATGTAATTTACAGCATCAAAGCGTGTCATATCACGTTCCTGAAGCATATAAACAGC
>JBNKDE010000099.1:0-521 GCA_050288105.1 Gammaproteobacteria bacterium | reverse complement strand
GCTCTACCGCTCAAAGGAAGAACTGAGGGCGGCCAATCAACGCCTCAGTATAGAGATCGGAGAACGAAAGAGGGCTGAGGAGGAACTCAAACGCAGCCAGGAAGAGTATCGCCAAATGTCGATTCACGACAGCCTGACCGGGCTCTACAACACGCGCTATCTGTATGGCGCCATGGAAACCTTGATGGACCAATGCCGGAGCGACGAATCGGTCTTCTCCCTGATCTTCCTGGATATCGACAATTTCAAGCATGTGGTGGACACGCACGGCCATTTGAACGGCAGCCAGGCGCTGGCGGAGGTGGCCCGGACCCTGATGGCGTGCATTGACGAGCCGGCCTACGGCGTTGCCTATGGTGGAGACGAATTCGTCATTGTGCTTCCCGGCTTCGACCATGAACAGGCGCTGGCCAAAGCCCAGGAGATCCGATCCGATATGTTGGCGACCCGCTACCTGTCAAATGTCAATAAAGGTGTCCGCTTGAAGGCCAGCTTCGGCGTGGCCACCTATCCCGAGGATG
>JBNKDE010000098.1:0-521 GCA_050288105.1 Gammaproteobacteria bacterium | reverse complement strand
TGACGAATTTCATCATCAGACCGCTGAAACCGATACCCACCAGCAGCGCCAGGATCAGGTGATCCGACGGGCCAGTGATATAACGGATACGCTCGACAACGATGCGACGTGCCCACAGGCCAAGCAGACCGGCGACCATGGCAAGACCGCCATAGATACCGAAGGGCTGCAGGAAGGTCAGGATCATGCCGGGTTCGGAAACGAAGTAACGCGCATGGCGTACCAGCACCAGGGCCAGACCGATGTGGAACATGTAGCCGAAGATCCAGATCCATTTGTTGGATTTGAACAGGCTTTCGAACAGCACGACTTCGCGTGCCATACGGAACACCACGCCGCCACGGGTCGTTGGCGCGGGTGTGGTAGGAATCTTGAGCGGTGCAGGCGTGGACCAGTATTGGCGAATCTTGACGCCAAGACCGACGACCAGCAGCACAGTCGCAACATAAAAAAGGAGTGCATAGAGCACTGACATTTTCGACCCTCCGGGCTACGGATTTATAAGAAGGGGAGGGAAACCC
>JBNKDE010000097.1:0-528 GCA_050288105.1 Gammaproteobacteria bacterium | reverse complement strand
CACATCACCTTTCTCTATAAAAAAATAATTCTAAAAATTCAAGAAAATCATCTCATGTCACATCAACTTTCTCTATTGAAAAATAATTTTGAAAATTTAAGTAGCATGCTCCATCACCTCATTCCATGTCACATTTCTCTATTGAAAAATAATTCTAAAAATTCAAGAAAATCACATCATGCCACATCACCTTTCTCTATTGAAAAATAATTCTGAAAATTCAAGGAGCATGCCACATCACCTCATGCCATGTCACATTTCTCCATTGAAAAATAATTTTGAAAATTTGAGGAAATCACCTCATCCCACGTCACATTTCTCCATTGAAAAATAATTTAAAAACTCTAGAAAAATGTATTATAACTTGCTAAGGGTTGTTAATGGTTAATTTTCTCAACATGCAAGCATGCCACATCACCTATCTCCATTGAAAAATAATTTTGAAAACTCTAGAAAATATATTTGTCTAAATTAGTCCCTCAACTATATATAGAGAGATAAAGACATAGTCATACAAATTTATATTTT
>JBNKDE010000096.1:0-532 GCA_050288105.1 Gammaproteobacteria bacterium | reverse complement strand
GAAAATAACGTATCAAGTCAGGCAGGTCTTCCTGGCGCTCACGCAGCGGCGGAAGGACCAGATTCAACACGTTCAGCCGATAGTAAAGATCTTCGCGAAAGGTCCCATCTTCAACCATCGACTCGATATTCCGATTGGTGGCCGCCAGGATGCGAACGTCCACCTTGCGGCTTATCTCGGTCCCGACCGCGCGGATCTCCTTTTCATCGAGGGCATGCAACAGTTTCACTTGCAGACCCAAGGGCAGCTCGGAGATTTCATCCAGAAACAGGGTGCCGCCATCGGCCTCAAGAAACAGCCCTTTTTTGGCCCGCTCGGCACCGGTAAAGGCACCCTTGGCGTGACCAAAGAACTCGCTCTCCATCAGATTATCTGGGATCGCTCCACAGTTGACCGAAACAAAACTGCGTTCCGACCGTCCACTCATCTCATGAATACGCCGGGCGATGAATGTCTTGCCGGTACCGCTCTCGCCAGTGATTAATACCGTCCCCGAGGTGCGCGCCACCTTTTCGATCATGCGCTCGATCTG
>JBNKDE010000095.1:0-541 GCA_050288105.1 Gammaproteobacteria bacterium | reverse complement strand
AAAAATGTCACCAACGAACTCAGCTTTCTTCTGGTTACCCATATGACTCGTTTCAACATACGGTTTGGTCGCTACGGATTTTTGAAGTCAGGTTACGGTGCTGAACTGATTCTGGACAGACTGATGCAGAAATGGAATTCTCAGGTTTAGGGGCCTAAGAAGAGTGAGACTCTCTAGGATCTGAATACCGATTCTGGAGGACTCTAAGTCAGCTTTCTGATGCCTACTCAAACACACATTTCTGATAACCATAGCAACAGTTACGTCCGTTTAAACACAACCCACGTGTGGAGTACGATGGCTTGCCACGGTTCGGACGGCGTAACTTACAACTTTTTAACTTGATTAGTTAAGTTTGTTGGCTAAGTGATTTGATGATGCAACTCGTCCTCACCAAATGAAAAGAAATGATCTACTAATGCGAATCATTTGGATACAGTGGCACAAGCGCACTCACACATCGTTGCTGGCACAGGCGCACTCACACATCATTGCTATCGATTTAACGCATGTTAGTGTACTTGCAGAAAATGGATAAAAC
>JBNKDE010000094.1:0-542 GCA_050288105.1 Gammaproteobacteria bacterium | reverse complement strand
GTTACAGATTTGACAAAAAGCGGTTCAGGACACTTTATGCCAAACTTGTGTTTTTGCATCCGGTGGGATCTACGGGTAACGTAGTGCATTCCAGTGCGTCCGGGGCGCGAAACGTCGATGCACTATTTTCATGCTCGGGTGGGACCGGTACAGTGTTGGCGCTCATCAAACACAGATTTCATGCGCCAACATGTCAAGTAAATGTATAAAATAACCACACATTCACCTTGTCTACTAACCTAGTTCCACGATTTTAGTGTTTATTTGATTTCAGGAACATAGGTGCCAAATTGGAGCATTTCAAGAAATTACAAGGAAATTTGGAATTCCACCAAAATAAGTGTCACCCCGGGGGTGTACCTGACACGAGGAGGCTGTATGCAAAGGCCACTGACCAGTGGCTGGCCGGTTGGCCAAACCCCCTGGCCGGCCGGCTCCACCTTGCAGCCCCTCACGGGTTGGCTTTGCGGTGACACTCTCCAAGAGGCGGTAGAGGGGAATCCCAAGCTGAAGGTCGCTAGAGGCCAAACTCCATGGCTGGC
>JBNKDE010000093.1:0-542 GCA_050288105.1 Gammaproteobacteria bacterium | reverse complement strand
TACATCCTGAATCAGCTGAAGGATATCAAGAGCGGTGCCCGCGACAATGGGCAGTCGGCTGTGATGAAGGGGATAATGGCTGCGGTATCCGAGGAGGATATGAAGGTGCTTGCCGGCTGGCTGAGTAAACAGCCGCGTTGAGTAGTGCCGATTAAAGGATTGAATAGGGCGTGCCACGGCACGCCCTTTTTGATTGTATCCAGTGTTTAGCTTGTAGGTTGGGTTAGCGGCGCACTGGCACGGCACGTCCAGATTACAACAATGCCTGGGCGCCGCCTAAACCAAGGCATCCATGGTCGCCAAGCGGTGGATATGCGTTCCCACGCAGAGCGTGGGAACGAGGGGGAATATCAAGTTTCCGTTGAGGTGAGCTGGCGAACCCCAACAATATCCCTTTCGGTTGCGGTGTTGGGATTTACTCCTCACTCCAACCTGCGAGGTCATCGCTACCTTACGGACGCCTGGTCCGACGGCCCGCTATCCGCCCAGTAGGGAGCGCATGCTGGCCAGGTGGGCATTACCCCGGACCTGTTTCTCCTCTT
>JBNKDE010000092.1:147-404 GCA_050288105.1 Gammaproteobacteria bacterium | reverse complement strand
TACTATAATAACCTATGATTCATGTTATCAAAGTCATATATTAGTACTACTATAATAACCTATGATTCATGTTATCAAAGTCATAAATTAGTACTACTATAATAACCTATGATTCATGTTATCATAGTCATAAATTAGTACTACTATAATAACCTATGATTCATGTTATCAAAGTCATATATTAGTACTACTATAATAACCTATGATTCATGTTATCATAGTCATAAATTAGTACTACTATAATAACCTATGATTCA
>JBNKDE010000091.1:0-544 GCA_050288105.1 Gammaproteobacteria bacterium | reverse complement strand
GGGCCGATTTCGACAGCGCCAATATCATCGGCAAAAGCCAGGCCATGAAAGAACTGATGGACATGCTGGCCATGGCGGCGCCTTCGGAGGCGACCGTACTGATTACCGGAGAAAGCGGCACCGGCAAAGAGTTGATTGCCCGGTCGCTGCACCTCAACAGCCCGCGCAAAGATCAAGCACTGGTGACGGTCAATTGCGCCGCACTGACCGAAACGCTGCTGGAGTCCGAACTTTTCGGGCATGAAAAAGGGGCCTTTACCGGCGCGGACAGGCGCAGGGAAGGCCGTTTCATGCAGGCCAATAAAGGCACCATTTTTCTGGATGAAATCGGCGAAATGCCGCTGACCATGCAGGTCAAGCTCCTGCGGTTTGTCGAAGAACGGGCCCTGCTTCGCGTGGGCGGGGTCAAACCCATTCAGGTGGACGTGCGTTTGGTCGCGGCCGGAAACCAGGACCTCAAGGAAGCGGTCCAGGCCCAGACTTTCCGGGAAGACCTGTATTATCGCTTGAACGTAGTCGTTATCGCCCTGCCGCCGCTCCGAAA
>JBNKDE010000090.1:0-550 GCA_050288105.1 Gammaproteobacteria bacterium | reverse complement strand
CTTGCTAAGGTTTCCCCACAGAGGCCCCTTTTGCTCCATGCGGTTTATAGGTATGGCCATACCCTTCTCCGCACCACCGAGCAAGACACACTCCCTAAAGCAAATCCTAGTTAGTCAGCAACCTGTTCCATACCAGACACATGGTGGCACAATTTGTCCTGAGTGGTCGACTCCTAAGAACCGGTCCTTAGCTGATTCAAGCATAACTATCCATATCACCTGATGGAATCCAACCGTCTCCATCATTCCAACCTATCCTCAAACCACAGCATCGATCCTCACCATGGTCACCTCACATCACGACGGTTGGAAGGCCAACACTCAACAATAACACAAGCCAAACTCAACATCATAAAAGATGGAAGACTTGTATGATAACTCATGACTACAGGGCTAAGCAATTCTACTAACCATAAAACCAAATTCTAAAGGTATGAAGGTATAGGTAGCAAAATTAATGCATGTAGGCAAATATGTGAGCTAGAGAAAGAAAGAGCATAGGTTTAATGTGATCAAGAGTCACTTGCCTGAATTTCCCGCTAACTGCTGC
>JBNKDE010000089.1:0-552 GCA_050288105.1 Gammaproteobacteria bacterium | reverse complement strand
GAAAATACGACTAAATATTCACCCAAATTTGAGAGTAAGGAGGTTCAAACCTGGGTGGTAGGGGGTGCTCTACCCACGACCACAAGGTTAAAGAGCCTCGTGCTCTACCGACTGAGCTAGACGGGCTTTGTGATAGTGACGTTAACACCTTATATTTATTTAAGAGTTTTGCTACGGTGTGTACAATCAATGTGAGTCATTCATTTATCTAGATCTAATAGTTAAAAATAGAGAGCTACCTATTGAGAGGTACTTTAAGTGGTGGACAATATTAAATTAGTGTGGATCAGATATCAAAATTATTAATTTATTAATAAAATAATAAAAATTAATGACTGAGATTAAAGAAAAGTTTAGGTACCTCAGAAACACCGTAGCAGAACTCTTCTCAAATACGTGTGCGCTGGCGCGCGCCAATGGCTAGTTTTGCATTATTCTGAGACGGAAAGAGAAGGGTAGCGGCAATAGAATTGCTGCGTAATACATACAGTATCTTATTTCCCCCTTAAAAATACATATCTTATTTCCACACTTGTGTTTTGCGTGAAGCTG
>JBNKDE010000088.1:0-553 GCA_050288105.1 Gammaproteobacteria bacterium | reverse complement strand
ACAGAAGTTATCCATGCAGTGCTGCCAGATTTTTTTGGCCAGGATTCCAGATTTAGCTCCAAATATAGCAAAAGAATGCCAGATTTTAAATTGAAGGATTCCAAATGGATGTCAAATTTTTAAAATTACCCCCACCCGCCATACCTGGTCTATAATCTTAAAACTAACTCTCCTGACCAAGATAAAAACTTATAATATCAATCAATCGCGTAGCTGTGCCATTGCGACCTCCCTCCATACATCTCTATCATATGCACAAGCCAGCAAGTCGTCCCAGGGGTGGTCAGGCAGGTCCTCAAGTATCTGATCCAATAAAAAAGTCGGCCGCCGAGGCGGCGCCAACCTTCAGGCATTGTACCAAACATAATACCGATGTCGGTAGTTATGGCTATATTGGGAGGGATATCAGGGCCTAACCTGGCAACATGGCCCAAAAGGGAGACCCGCCTAGATCTGATGATATTCAGAATAGGAGGAAGGCCAGTCATAGATAATATATTTATTATTGGATATCAGTCGTTGCATTGCATATGATATAACAACCTCCGAGGCG
>JBNKDE010000087.1:0-558 GCA_050288105.1 Gammaproteobacteria bacterium | reverse complement strand
AAATGGGTTGTCGGCCGAGTAAGGTGTAAACTAGATTTGGCTAACAAGGAGAGAGTTGGGTCTGTAAGACTTGGCATTGGCAAGTTATCGGCTCAGGTAAATGTTCCTGGACAAAGCCGATAAGGAGTTACCCGACTGGGTAAAGAGATCGGGTAAGGCCGGGTAAGAGTAACCCGTTCGGGTAAGGCGCTCGGGTAAGACTCGAGTAAGCACTCGGGTAAAATCTCAGGTAAGGTGGTCGGGTAAGGCGTCGGGGAAGCTGAGGAGATTTTCTTTGCTTTGGATAAGAGACCTATATACACACGGGAGCATCAAGCTAATACAAGTCTGATTGAATAAGGAGATCATGTGAATCTGAGTTGGAGAGGAGATCAAGATAAGATAGGAGCCCGAGCCAAGAAGATCAAGACAAGGAGTCTGAGTTGTGGAAGGGATTAACTTCAAATATAGTCCGAGTTGAGTTAGAGATACAGATAAGAGTTTGTGTAATCTAGAAGTCGTTTGAAAGTAGGAGCTATAAAGGAATAGGAGTCAGTTTAGGCGAGTTTGTATAAAAGC
>JBNKDE010000086.1:0-562 GCA_050288105.1 Gammaproteobacteria bacterium | reverse complement strand
TCGAATCGATAGTCAACCTTGCAACGGTATAAACCTAACACACGACACATGTGAGCAATGAATGCACCATGAGTGGCCACAGTTCATGATGAGTATCAAAGAGTCGAGCCAGGCCCACCTTATGCTAGTGCAGGTCTTCCACGCGATACCTCGATGGGCATCTGTGGGCCGCCCCACACTATCCCATTGTACACCTGTTAGATATGGTGGAGTGTCATCCAACTCAGCGACCGTCGAAGCTACTAAGTTTGCGGGACCCCATAAATCCCTTATGCGTCAGTACACAACTCAATGCTTGTTGCAACAGGGCACAACCGACGCGGTCCTTAATCGACACAGGCGGGGCTACCACCTTGGAGCTCCGAATATTAGATCAGACCACTCCCCTTCCTTCCCAACCAGTATTTTTCATTTTACCCTAATTGCCCCGCCCGATCTCCAATTATGCCAATCATTTGATCATTTTGCTAAACCACATAGGACCTCCATCGATAGATAGGGCCCTATCGTGAGCGGTTTCCGACCACTGACATTCTACCGATAGTCTATACATCTAAGCATA
>JBNKDE010000085.1:0-564 GCA_050288105.1 Gammaproteobacteria bacterium | reverse complement strand
CTGCTGCAACAGACACGGACGGCCTTGGACCGCAAGAAGCGGCCGAAAAACATCCTCTTTTTCGACGATTTGCTCCTGCTGATTCATTCGGCCTTGCAGGGTGCCCATGGCGCCGCCCTGGCCCAAGCGATCCGGCATCAATACCGGGTGGCCTTGGTGGACGAATTCCAGGATACCGACCCGGTGCAGTGCGAGATCTTTCAGCGGTTGTTCGATGGCGACCCCCTGATGCTTTTCATGATCGGCGATCCCAAGCAGGCCATCTACAGCTTCCGGGGCGCCGATCTTTTTTCCTACCTCAAGGCGGCCGACACCGCGGACCGCAGCGCGACCCTGACGCGCAACTGGCGTTCCACCCCCGCCCTGGTTCAAGCCGTCAATACCCTCTTCGAAGCCCACACCCGCCCCTTCGGCAACGAACAAATCCGGTACCATTCCGCCACGGCCGCGCGGCAGGCCGCATCGCCGGACACGGCGGCACTGACCCTCTGGTACCTGACCCCGACCCGGGACGCGGCACCGTCGAAACCGATCAACCAGGAGGAGGCCACCCAGGCCATAGCG
>JBNKDE010000084.1:0-566 GCA_050288105.1 Gammaproteobacteria bacterium | reverse complement strand
GACGCTCGTTATCGAAACGATGAGACCGGCGCACCCGCCTACGATCCGGCGCTATTGTTGAAGATCGTGCTGTATGCCTATTCGCGCGGAATTACATCGTCCCGCGACATCGCGCAGGCGTGTCGGGAGAACGTGGTGTTCATGGCGTTGTCGGCCGATACCCAACCGCACTTCACCACGATTGCCGATTTTGTAAGCGGCATGGGCGAACAGATCGTCCCGCTGTTTCGCAGCGTGGTACTTATCTGTGACGAATTAGGTCTGATCGGCAAGGAGATGTTCGCCATCGACGGCTGCAAGCTGCCGAGTAACGCATCGAAAGAGTGGAGTGGCACCAGAGCCGAACTGACCGCGAAGCAGCGCAAACTCGAACAGGCGATCCGTGGGATGGTGCGCCGGCACCGGACCGAAGACACGCAGCCGGCAAGCGAAGCTCGACACGCCAAAGAGCAACAGTACCTCCGCACGCTGAGAAAGCAGGTCAAAAAGCTCAAAGCGTGGTTGGACGACAATGATGACAAACCGGGCAAGAGCGGCAAGCCCAGGAAGAGCAACCTCACCGACAA
>JBNKDE010000083.1:0-573 GCA_050288105.1 Gammaproteobacteria bacterium | reverse complement strand
GCTTGGTCTAGAGCAATATGGTATGGAAGAATTAGAGGACAAGCTTCAGAAATGAAAAGACGCTCTTGAACAGGAACACCACGGTCTTCTAGACCTGTCATTTCTTTGATTAGTGCATCTGGTGAAAGTACAACACCGTTACCGATAATGCATTTCAC
The DNA here is from genome assembly GCA_050288105.1 of Gammaproteobacteria bacterium. Lineage (GTDB taxonomy): Bacteria > Pseudomonadota > Gammaproteobacteria > JACNJF01. The sequence goes on along the minus strand of JBNKDE010000083.1, from coordinate 415 downwards.
GTTATTGCGAAGGATACCTGATGGAATCAAGTGAAGAACTGTTTTCTCGCCATCAATAACTAGAGTATGGCCAGCGTTGTGACCACCTTGGTAGCGAACCACATATTTTGCATCTTCAGTTAAAAGGTCTACGATTTTACCTTTACCTTCATCACCCCATTGGGTGCCAAGAACGACTACGTTATTACCCATCTTTCCAAATCTGATTGCTAGTTAAAAATGGATTCTAGCATCGAATTTGATTCGTTGCAGTCATTTTTTAGGCAAAAAATAGTCGAATAAATTCGTGCGCAGTCATTCTCGTTTTTCAGATTAAAACTCAATCATCTGCATATATTTTGATGAGCAGATCACCTTTAGTATCAACACTTGCTCGATACATTCCTAAGCTATTCATCGCAAAGTGAATTTCACC
>JBNKDE010000082.1:0-575 GCA_050288105.1 Gammaproteobacteria bacterium | reverse complement strand
GATTGCAATCCCAATTCCCAAAGCAATGCTAAGCATGACCTACCCAGAGACTCATCCCATAACTAGGTCAACAAGGAATAATAAGGAAGGATAAACTGACACATGATTCAATTTAAATGCATGCAACTATCTAAATTAGAGAGAGAAAGAATATAGGATCAACATGGTCAAGGAACACTTGCCTTGATTCCCCGCTATCTGCTGCTCAAAGTCTTCTTCTTCGCGATATTGAAGGTTATCAAAGATCGTAACATATTAATAATAACAACCGGAAATAAGTAATAGAAATAATAAATAAAATAGTACATCACATATTTCCTATTTGCTAAATAATAAGTACTAAAAAGATCTACTCATCGCTACGAACATTTGAGTGTAAGAATCATCTAAGTCGGAGTTATGGTTCAAAAGATATAAGGGTTTAAAGTTCCAGGGGTTAGATTAGATTTTGTGAATAGCTCAGAGACCTCTATACATGTTTCATAGGATTAACTGAGTTTCTGATTTATTTTTTTAATTAAAAAACAATGTGCACCGGGTCCATTGGCCCATGGACCCGGAATAGGTGCCAGTCC
>JBNKDE010000081.1:0-581 GCA_050288105.1 Gammaproteobacteria bacterium | reverse complement strand
GATCGATAACCGCATGGGGACCGATAACAGTGCCGTCCCCAACGGTGACCTCATCGCCGATTATAGCATAGGGGCCGATGGTGACATGCGCGCCGATTTTAGCTTTTGAATTGATCATTGCTGTAGGATGAATCATCTTTAGACCTCTATGGTTGCCATGAGTTGCGCTTCCGCCACAACCTGTCCGTCGACTTTGGCCACGCCGGCCAGTTTCATGACCTTGGCCCGCTGCTTCAGCACCTTCAGTTCCATGATGAGTTGATCACCGGGGACCACCATTTTCCGGAACTTGACCTGGTCCAAACCCATAAAATACATCAGGGCATTTTTTCCGCTCTTTTCCATCGAAGCGATGGCCAACACACCGCTGGTCTGGGCCATGGCTTCCAGAATCAGGACGCCGGGCATGATAGGCGTCCCTGGGAAATGCCCCTGAAAAAAAGGTTCGTTCATCGATACGTTCTTCAACCCGACCACTCTCTTGTTGGGTTCAAGTTCCAAGATGCGATCGACCAGAAGAAACGGATAACGGTGAGGAATATGTTGCATTATCGCTTGGATATCCATTGGGGTCTCCATCG
>JBNKDE010000080.1:0-582 GCA_050288105.1 Gammaproteobacteria bacterium | reverse complement strand
GCCGTGGTCGGCACCCTGCTCATCTGCTTCGTGATTGAAAAAACAGTCGGTTTTCGCATCGATCAACAGGGCGAACTGGAGGGTCTGGACCAGAGCCTGCACAGCGAGAACGGCTACGGCCTGATTTTTCCGGAATCTCGTTAACTCTTTATGGCGGCGCCCTCGGCGCCGCCATTCATGTGCCCATGGAAACCTCTGTTCAATTTACACAGTGGTATTCATCGGCCCGGTCCTAATAATTCGAAGGACGTTTTAACCACAGAGGACACAGAGAGCACAGAGGTCGCCGGCCAACGATCTCTGTGCTCTCTGTGTCCTCTGTGGTTTATTTTTTGCGCCGCATAATAATAAGGATCTACCGCGAAATTGCTTGCAGGCGCCCTGCCGATCTGACAATCATGGCGCCGTGATCGCGCTTTCGATAATCGTCATCTTTTTCTTTGTGCTGGTGATTATCTATCCTGCAGCGGTAGGAGTGTTGGTTTTCGTCGGATGGCTGAAAAAGAGGCGGATGATCCAACATGACGCCGGCAGCTCCCGGCCGGATCAGATCGACGAAGCCATCGACCGGCTGAAAAACCG
>JBNKDE010000079.1:0-584 GCA_050288105.1 Gammaproteobacteria bacterium | reverse complement strand
CTCCGGAAAAGAGTGGGGGCTTCCAAACACATATATTCCGCTGGAAGGTGACGGCCATACATGGTTGGCCCTCGACTATAGTGATTCTCTAATTGAACCTAAGGTTGTAGTCACAGAAACAGATGATGGCAATAGCTTAGTAGTAGCAAGCAGTTTCAGTGAATTCATATCGAAACTACTTCAGTATGAAGAGGTTTATGATTTAAGTGGGAATGTAATCTATGGTCAGTGAAGCACCTAACAATTACATCAAATTTGCTCCCCATGGTCGCCGGACCTCGCTATCGCTCGGCCGTTTATGTGGGCGTTAGGTTGTTAAGAATGGAAATCGCAGAGCAATCGATAAAACACCTTGAGCATTTATTAAGGATCGCAAAAGATCTTAATAACGAAGGAATTTCACTCTACGAGCATCAATATCACCCCTTATCCTTCGGAAGCTTCTCAGTCGAGTTTGGTAAATCCCATTATCGTGTTCTGTGCCAGTGGGACGGCAAGGAATCAATTTTATCTGTAAGCTTCTCCGAAATAGTGAATCAAAGTGTGCCTAGACAATGGACACATGATGCAAACATAAGCCTTCC
>JBNKDE010000078.1:0-586 GCA_050288105.1 Gammaproteobacteria bacterium | reverse complement strand
TTAAGGTGGGTAATTTGAGAAATTTTTGTACATTCTTGTACCCCTACCACCTAGTAGCCCCTTGTCAATTTTTTTCAAAAATGATCTTAATATAAGGAAATTTATACTAATTTATAAGACAGAAAAAATAAAATTTTCATTAAAGATCATATATATTGGATAAATTTAGAAATAAACAACTAAGAAAGTTGTTCGCGAGCGGAGCGAGCGAAAAAATTTTTGTACCTTCAAGATAAAACTATCACTGAAAATCTACAAATTTTTACAGTAAGGTTTTTTTTGTAGCATTAGATTAAGCATGGGTGCCTATTCTTTCCCCCCTCTTTTCCCCCCCAGACAAAAACCCTTCCCCCCCAGGGGGGATGAAATTCCAACCAGGGGGGGAAATTTCCCCCCTTTCCCCCCCGGTGGCGCCACCCTTGCGTAGATAGTTTACATATAGATAATATTATTGATAATCAAATAACAGATAGCCTAATTAAGAAGCTTTAACTGTCCTCAGGAACGGTGAAATTGTTTTCATCAGCTCAGTATGTGTGAACCGAGAACATAACTCAAAACCTTTTTACCTTGTAGTTTTAAAGTA
>JBNKDE010000077.1:0-588 GCA_050288105.1 Gammaproteobacteria bacterium | reverse complement strand
GAAAAAACTGCTTTGAGTGAGAAGATGATTGAGGAGGATTTGAGCCGGGTTGAGGAAAGTGCAACCAAATCCACATACAGATTGGGGTTGAGTTTGAGAGATGTGAGGATAAGGGTGAGAAGAGTGCTCCCAAGTTTATTCCTAGCTCCACCTACCACAAAGAGGAAGCAACAATCAAATCCACCAAATCCCACTACCCATCGAACTCAAAGCCATCCTTCAACCCAAAGAGAGAAGTAAGGAAAGAAACCCCCAAACCGAGAGAGAAAGCTTTTATTTGCATGTTTTGTGGCCGTGCTGGTCACTTGGATGAGTTTTGCTTCCGGCGGAAGAGAATTAAGAGGAGGCGTGTTGAGTATGCTAGAAACTCATATCACGATGAGTTTTCTAATTTTTCATCTTCCTCTTTCTCTCGCGCTTTGCCTCACACTTCTTCTCGTGCTTTGCCTCAGTTCTCTCATGGACCTAACCATCGCTCATATGGTTTTGGTTCACGAGAGAACTGCCTTGAGCCTAGATGCTTTGGTTATGTCCCACGTCCTCATCGTGGTGATCGTTTCCCATGTAGACCTGTTTTTCCTGCTGGAG
>JBNKDE010000076.1:0-591 GCA_050288105.1 Gammaproteobacteria bacterium | reverse complement strand
GTATTAAAAGGACAACCTTTTAATACGGCTGTTATGTGTAAAAACCAGTGAGAAATTTATTTAGAGTATTGCCGACTGTTTTGTTAACAGGTTGTTGTTATTTAGCACCATGCCATTATGGAACGGAAGTTGTTGGAATTGTAAAAGACTCAAAAGGAAACCCAATTTCAAATGCATACGTTTCTTTATTTGGATACACTGCCACTAGTGATAACAAAGGTTGTTTTTATATAAAGAAAGCTGACGCGTTACCTTTCGAACTTTCTGTTCAAGCCGAAAACTTTAAAAGCGTCAAATCAGATGCAAAATGGGGAAAGTATCAAGTACAAATTGAGCTTGCCCCGCAAAATACAAATCTAAAAAGCAGCATAAACTGGGGCGAAGAAAGGCGTGAAATTAAAAAATGCACATAACAATTACAGCCAGCAGGAAAAACCTACGCTGCGCTGCGGTTTTCCTCTGCTGTAGGCGTTATAAATAAGTAGAATGGATAATACTGAAATTTCAATTTGGCCCTTTATAGCCTTTCCTTTTGGGCTATGGCTCCACTATAGACCGGTGTATTTATTTAATTCCACTGAATATCTGGCT
>JBNKDE010000075.1:0-592 GCA_050288105.1 Gammaproteobacteria bacterium | reverse complement strand
GTGGCTGGAGGAGAGCAAGATGGCCGAGCCAGTCAGACTCATCAAGAAGTATCCGAACCGTCGTCTCTACGATACGCGGACCAGCACCTATATCACCTTGGTCGACGTCAAGGAACTCGTGCTCAAGCATGAGGAATTCCAGGTCGTCGATGCCAAGACCGGCGAAGACCTGACGCGCAACATCCTGCTGCAGATCATCCTCGAAGAGGAAGCCGCCGGCGCGCCGATGTTCTCGTCCGACGTGCTGGCGCAGATGATCCGCTTCTACGGCAATGCCATGCAGGGCATGATGGGCAAGTACCTCGAAAACAACGTCAATGCCTTTGCCGACATGCAGAAGCAGTTTCAGGAGCAGGCGCGCCATCTGTACGGCGACAAAACCGGCATGAACAAGGAACTCTGGTCGCAATTCCTGACCTTTCAGGGCCCGGCGATGCAGAGCATGATGGGCGCCTACGTCGAGCAGAGCGCCAAGATGTTCCAGCAGATGCAGGAGAACATGCAGGAACAGACGCGCAAACTGTTTACCGGTTTCCCGATTCCCGGCTACCCCCAGGCCGACAAGGCCGACGACAAGAAATAGCCCGGTGGT
>JBNKDE010000074.1:0-593 GCA_050288105.1 Gammaproteobacteria bacterium | reverse complement strand
TATGGATGCACCTAGCTACCTACTCAATCTCTTGGGCTCTCCACTTGATCTTGATGCTTTGGCTTGATCACAAGTGTATAAATGAAGCTCTAGTAGCTCTCAACTCAATAGGATGTGTATTCTGCACTTGGATGAATAAGCACAATAAATGAGAGCCATTGAGGGCGCTTATATAGGCAGCAAGCCAAATATAGTCATTGGAGAAAAGGCCGTCAGAACTCACAGACTTCATCGGTTAATCCGATGCCCCCTTTTCCTTCATCGTCGGTTTAACCGGTTTCTATAAACTGAATCTCCCAATATAGCCGTTGGATATGCACCGACGCTAACTTCAAACATCATCGGTTTAACCGGTGAGTACACTTCCTCTGAGCTCTTGAAAATATATCTCCTGTTGGAATCAACCGTCGCTCACTTTCATCATCGTCGGTTTAACCGGTCAGCACATCTTCTATTTCCTGCTGTAGTCTCCTATTGGAAATGCACCGACGAGTATTCTCAAACTAACATCGGTTTATCTGATGTTCCTTCTTCCCAAAACTCTGTCTCTGTCACGTTGTTGGGAATGCACCGATGCTTATATTCTCTTGATC
>JBNKDE010000073.1:0-593 GCA_050288105.1 Gammaproteobacteria bacterium | reverse complement strand
GTTGCAGGCAATGCACGTATTGATCTGATGTGATCGGCCGGTTGCCGCTTTGCTTACAAAATCCGGGTCTGCCAACAGGGGGCGTGCCATGGAGACCATATCCGCTTTTTCGTCGGCCAGAACGGCCTCGGCTGTTTCAGGGGTATTGATGCGGTTGCTGGTGATGAGCGGCATGGTCACCGCCTGCTTGAGCTTGGCGGTGACCCAGGTGAAGCCTGCCCGGGGAACCATGGCGGCAATGGTGGGTATCCGCGCTTCGTGCCAGCCGATACCGGTATTGATCATGGTGACGCCCGCCGACTGCAGGCGGTGCGCCAGAAACACGATCTCTTCCCAGCTTGAGCCGTCGGCAATCAAATCGAGCATGGAGAGGCGAAAAATGATGATGAAATCCAGTCCCACCGCGCGGCGAGTCTGTTCGACGATCTCGACGGCAAACCGAATTCTGTTTTCGTACGAACCACCCCATCGGTCGGTGCGCTGGTTGGTACGGTTTGCAATGAACTGATTGATCAGATACCCCTCGGAGCCCATGATTTCCACGCCGTCGTAGCCGGCCTGCCGGGCCAGGCAAGCACAACGGACAAAATCGT
>JBNKDE010000072.1:0-594 GCA_050288105.1 Gammaproteobacteria bacterium | reverse complement strand
GAAGTCTGGTTTATTCCATTCATAAATGGTAAATGCGGTGTTTAGACACGTCACAATCCACTTATTTGAACTGTGAAGCATTAAAACGGAAACTTGAGAAATGGAAAAAGAAGAACTCTACAAAATCTCTATTCAAACCAGAAATCTTGAAATAGGAAGGAACCCATCAGTAAGCTATCAAATGATGGTTCTATCCTTTTTCTTTGTTTGTTTCTGGGCGGCACAATAATTGTTTATTTGGTGGTGAAATAATGCTTAACAAGTACAGCCATCAGGAAAAACCTACGCTGCGCTGGTGTGTTATGAAGAAAGGTAAAAGCCTTTCATGCTGTATTAAAGATTAGGGAAGGCCCCTCGGTTACTGCGGCCAGAAGTTGAGACCAAACCACCCAATGCGGCCGCTGTAAATAATAGTGGTCGTGAGCGATCCGGGAAAAGGCTGTCTAGAACAGTCAGGTGGGTATGATGGAGAGGAACGAAAGTGAACCCCTGATGCAGTGTCGAAATGTAGAACGTTGTTTGTCAAAACCAGACGATAAGCGTAAGCCTGGGATAAGTCTTGATGTTAACTGGAATACAGGCAAGAAGGCAGCC
>JBNKDE010000071.1:0-597 GCA_050288105.1 Gammaproteobacteria bacterium | reverse complement strand
CTCGCCGATGTGGTGTTGAATCTTGGACCGGTTCGTAAAATCTTCGGCCTGCGGCAGCGCCTCGGTCAAATCACCACGGGCTACGTGATCAGCGGCGCGCTGCTTTTCGGCATTTTGTTCTGGGTAATCGACGGATTGGTGGACTATTATAAATTCCGGGAGCACTTGCGTTTCCTGATCTTCAAGTCCCCGGAAAGCGTATTGGATTCCATTCTCCTGAAGGTTTCTTCTCCTGACCTGTTTGCCCGCACCGCATTTGTCTCCACCTGCCTTGCCGGGGGGCTGCTTGTCTCCCGGCTGTTGCGCAAACAACTGGAAGGCGCGGCGGCTCTGCGGCAGAGCGAGATCCGCTATCGCCGCCTGCACGAAACCATGCGCGATGCATTCCTGCAAATCGACATGTCAGGCCGCATCTTCGATTCGAACCCGGCTTATCAGCAGATGACCGGATATGAAGAAGCTGAATTGCTGGGTATGCGGGAAGCCGACCTGACCCCATCCCATTGGCATGACGCCGAGACGGATATCATCAAATCCCAGGTGATTCCCACGGGCCGTTCCGACGTCTACGAAAAAGAATATATTCGAGCGGATGGC
>JBNKDE010000070.1:0-602 GCA_050288105.1 Gammaproteobacteria bacterium | reverse complement strand
ATGCGGTTGGAAAAACAGCTCAAACTGTGACGCCGCAATGGCCAGCCGCAGGTCATCCAGTAGCGCTGCACGTTCAGCGGCTTGTTGTGTCATCTGGTCATGGTAGTACATAAAACTGTTCTTTCCGGTCCGCTTTGCCTGGTACATCGCAGAATCAGCGTTGCGCAGCATGGTTTCTGCATCATCTCCATCTTGCGGAAAGAGGCAAACCCCGATGCTGGCAGAGATGTGGAACGCATTATCATCAACCGAGAAGGGCTCTTTCAGCACTTGCAACAGCTTCCCGGCAATCGCCTGGGCATCTTCCGCCTGGTTCAACAGACCAGTGATCACCATAAATTCATCGCCGCCGTAGCGGAAACCGTAGTCGCTATTGCGCAAAATGCCGGAAATGGATTCGCCCACAAAGCGCAGGGCGTGATCCCCTTCGACATGCCCCAGGGTGTCGTTGACCGATTTAAAGTTATCCAGGTCGATACAGATCAGGCTGAGCGGATGACGGTAGCGCTTGCTGCGGGCAATCTCCTGATTGAGTACGGTATGGAAATGACGCTGGTTATAGAGACCGGTGAGGCTATCGGTGACCGATAGCATCTTCAGTG
>JBNKDE010000069.1:0-605 GCA_050288105.1 Gammaproteobacteria bacterium | reverse complement strand
CAGGCAAGCGGCCGCACAGATATCGCCAAAATCGGAAGCTTCATAACCCTCCAGCCCGCGCCGGGTGATCACCTGCTCCCCCACCTGGGTTCCGAGGGAGCGTCCGATACTGGACGCTTCCAGACTGTGAGTGAGCCGGGTACGGATATAATCCACCCGAGAGAGCGGGAACACCTGTGTTTTGTCCTGCATGCGGCGAAATGCGGAGGAGAAGACGATGCGATCAAAATCCCGTTGAAAATCGGTCCGCGCCGTGGTCCCGCCCTGTGGTTGGTCGCTCCCAAGGCGGCGGCGGGATAGCAGTTGATTCCAATGCATGGTCATGTGTACCTCGGCCAGAGAAATCGGATAGACGCCACGAGTGCCTTCCGAACCGGGATATCCTAACAGACCCGCCCAGGCGAACAACAGAAAAGACTTAAATAGCAGCGGCTTAGGGTTATGCATTCCCACGCAGAGCGTGGGAACGAGGGCAACAGACCCACCCCTGACGAATAACAGAAAAGACTTAAATAGCAGCAGCTTAGCAGGTCAGACTTGCCTGATCCCCACAAACTGAGTAGGCTTGTCGCCCTCGACACCTTTTCAACCCGAATGCCAGGTAA
>JBNKDE010000068.1:0-609 GCA_050288105.1 Gammaproteobacteria bacterium | reverse complement strand
GTCATGACCATGTCATTCCATGTCATGCCATTTGAAAAGAGGTTTTTGAAGAAGTGATTTTCTCCTCAAATATCATCAAAACCCCCAAGTCCTCAAGAGACGGAGCAGAAAAAAAGTGAGAAAAAGAAAAAGAAAAAATAAAAGCTCCAAGAGTCTCTTCAAATAAAGGGGAAGTCAATATTTTGAGAGGAGAAAGACACTTCAACTTCAAAAATCCTTTTGATGTGATCCCATTTTCTCTCCCTCCATCATACCATTTCAAAATATCTTTCCAAAATCATTGAGAAATTTTCTTAATTCTTTTTGGACCATCCTTTAGATTGGCAATATACATGACTTGAGTTGTACCCTTTCTCCATACCCATGAGCTCCACATATTTAGCCTATAGAGGGTAGGATGAGAAGGAACATTTGTTGAGCCGAGGTGAGGAACCACATACCAAAAAGAGTGCCTGAGTGCCTAATGTTGAGGAACCATAGCATCATATTCTCTCCAATTGATTTTAAAGAAGAGGCTAAGTAGGAGAGACATAGATGAAAGGTTCCACCTTTCAACCACCCAAGAAAAGATGAAAAATTCTACCAAAGCTCCATGAGATAAGTAGGGAC
>JBNKDE010000067.1:0-611 GCA_050288105.1 Gammaproteobacteria bacterium | reverse complement strand
AGTTTTAGCGGCTTCGGATTTGGCTATGGTGGAGCCGGTTCATCCTCACATCCTCCGCCATTTGACTCCCCTCCGGCTCATACCCATAATGATGAGGACCATGAAGAGAGCGGAGATGAAGATGAAGACGATGAGTGAAGCCTCTCAAAGACCTCCCCGACATCTTTTTGGTGCTTAATGACAAAGGGGGAGAAATATCGATTAAAGCTTGAAGGCTCAAGTCAGTTTGTTTTAGTTTCTGTTCTGTCTGGAAAAACTGGACTGTCCGCTTTTACCCAGCATAATTTTTAGCTATCTTTTTTATTTCCTAATTCTAGTGGACTTGAGAATTATGTAATATGTGTAAGACTATGTGTTAAGGCTTGTAATACCTATTTGAACCTTAATTATGCATGTTCACGTGTTTTGGTTATATCCTATCCTTTTCATGTCCTATTTATGCAAATATGTATGTGTGAATGCCTTGAAATCATTGGTGTATGTTTTCTTGTCAATATGCTGAGTCTGGAAAAACTGGATGTTCCAGTTTTATAAACCGGATGTTCCAGTTTTTATGGTTTTGCTGACAAAACCGGATGATCTGATTTCCCAAATCGGATTGTCCGGTTTTG
>JBNKDE010000066.1:0-612 GCA_050288105.1 Gammaproteobacteria bacterium | reverse complement strand
TAGAAAGGTCAAAGAGAAAATGGGAGTTTATATGGCGTGGTGTAAAAATATCTGCGCCAGTGCTTGACGATTACTTCTACCAAGACTTTTTTGCTCACAAAATAACTGTCGCTCCAGGTGACTCGTTTGAAGCTGTCCTTAAGATTTATCAAAGCAAAGATGAAGACACGGGAATATTTACCAACTCAAAGTATGAAGTCATTGAGGTTCGCCGACATATACCTCGTTACGCACAGGCTGAAATCGGTGATTGATGCATTTAACAAGCGCAAGCAGCGGGGAAATTTCTGCTAAAATATCGGGGGCAGATCACAATTTACTCTAATATTAGAATATCCTGCAATCTGCCCCCGATTATGCTAATTTCCCAGTGAGCAAGGCGTTATGCGTATGGAGAATAAATGAGCCACATAGAAAGGAATAATAATCGCATTCAGGTTTTAGGCGATCTTGATGATTTTCATTATCTATTGTCTCAGGTGCATGTTTGCATTGAAAAGGCTGGTTACTCTGACTTAATACTTGATATGTCAGAATGCACATCGGCTTTTCAGAACTCAATGCTCTCAGTTTGTGCTCAAGTTTTAGCTTATCGAGAAGCAGGTATTGATA
>JBNKDE010000065.1:0-618 GCA_050288105.1 Gammaproteobacteria bacterium | reverse complement strand
AAGGACAATAGTAGCAAACATTACTAGACTTAGTACGGCTTACATTATGGGAAGATAACGGACACACACATGGAGGAACCACAACTCTAAAGAATGAGCTAAGGGTTCACCTAATCTAGGTAAGAGTGAGACAACTAATATATAAATGTGTGAAATGCATATACGTACCTTAGACTTTGGGACTGTCTTGAAGGATAGACTTAGGCCACCTGATCAACCTATAGCACAACAAGGAATTCACACAAGGGGCTATAGTGAAGCTGTAACATCCTGATTTCGCAAAAAAATAAAACTTGCCAAGTTAATGCATTTCACCTAAATAATAATTTAATAGGATTGCATTTCATGGCATGCATATTTTTATTTCTGAGCCCTAGGTCGATTTTACTTTTTGAAAAGATTTAAATTTCATTTCAAAATCTTTTCCTATTCAATTTAAAAGCCTTCCGTTTAAGCCTCGGTTTGAATTTGAATATTCAAACCAATTTTCAAATATTCCAGGTTTGAAAAGTTCTCAGAAAGTTATTTAAATTTATTCCAAGTTTGCTTCAGTTCAAATTTGGTTTAAATGCATTTGAATCTTTGACTTTTAAACTCAAATCTTTGTTTGAAAAATTG
>JBNKDE010000064.1:0-619 GCA_050288105.1 Gammaproteobacteria bacterium | reverse complement strand
ATTCCTAAAGGAGCCATTACAGTGGACTACGAGAGGGTCTACAAGGAGATATGTGGCTCTAGAGGGAAATTTTAAGATTAATAAAAGGGCTCATGGCAATTTATTAAGAGCATCTCGATTCAGAGGATCTAAGATGATGAATTAGAATAAGCACTAAGAGGACAATAAATAAGATAATGGATAAAGCATTTTGATTCTATAAGATGATGCTAGCGATAATATTAGTCTTTGCTTAGAAACTAAGAGCATGTTGTCCTAATAAGAAATGTTTGGTGGAGCTCATTTTTATATTTGTATTGAAGCTCACTGAGATATTGAGTAAGCAAAGGGGTATAAGTGTTGATGCAAATGCATGGTTTAGAAAAAGGTATGCATGGAGTCTAGCATGCCTTAAGAATCAAGGGTGATGAGTTTTGGGAATCTAGATTCGAATAAGATATTGATCAAAGTGGAGTAAGCTCTAAATGCTTCAGCTGTCAGAAGCAAAAATATGCTCAAATAAGATTCACCCTGATTTAGTATAAGAAAACAGGAATATCTTGGCATATATTAGTTTTTCAGACCTAGATCACTGAAAATTGATTAAGAAAGTCTTACATTATTGTAGGACATAGAAAGC
>JBNKDE010000063.1:0-621 GCA_050288105.1 Gammaproteobacteria bacterium | reverse complement strand
CTGCTTAGCCGTGTGTAGCGGCGTTTGTCCGTCTTTCCCAGGCCTATTGACGTCGGCCCCATTATCTATAAGCATCTTTACCAGCACCCGGTTATCTTGTTTGATCGCATCCAGCAGTGGGGTGTTGCCCTGGGCTGAAATATGATCGATATCGGCCCCATTTTTCAACAGCAGCCTTATCACATCCCGGTCCATCAGGTTATTGTGTACCATGTCCTCCAGCAGGATGTCCGGCTTTATGACTGCTCCACGTTTGATAAGGAGCTCCGCTACCTGGGTACGTCCGGACATGATAGCGGTATGCAAAGGAGTATGGTCATTGCTGTCCTTGCCGTCTATCTCAGCCCCATGTTCCAGTAACAGTTCTGTGACTATGGGACGCCCTTTTTCCGCAGCTATATGCAGGGGGGTCTGTCCGCTGGGGCCGATCTTGTTTAGCTCTGCACCCCAGAAGATGTGTCTCTCTATCTGGTCTATGTCTCCCCTCTGTAGGGCTAGATAGAGTCCAATGGTCGGCCGGTCTGGGTCTGAGCATGAGGTGATGAATAGCAGTGCCGACAGCAGGCATGCCAATAATCCGACTAGGTTTCTATCTGATGATCCCATATCAGATAAATATAA
>JBNKDE010000062.1:0-630 GCA_050288105.1 Gammaproteobacteria bacterium | reverse complement strand
GCTTGGTGCGATGAAAGTCTCCAAGTCTATCTCTTGGCGGCGGGGGCGGTGCTTGAGGCTGAGCATTCTGCATGTTGACCATGGTTTGCTGCATGGTTTGAAGCATTTGAGCTTGCATCATCAAAACTTGCTCTAGGGTCGGTGGCGGGTTGGCAGCGTTGTTGTTCTCAGCATTGTTATTCTCGGCATTGGTATTGCGGTTCCTTGTGTTGACCATCTGAAGAATTGATGAGATAAGCAAGAAAGGGGGTGGGGGAGAGAGGTCAGGAATAACGGTGGATAAAGAGATTCCCAACTAAGATTTTATATATATAATCCTAAGGGTTGTGTGTGTAAGATAGACCTTACATTCACACTAGCACTCAATCAAAGATGCAAATCAAGCATTTGATCACCACACAAAGAACAATCGATCCTCACATAGCGGTATAGCGATTACTAAGAGACTCGATAAGACTAGTCGAACCTATTAACTTATTCTCCTAACTTAACAAAATGATGCTAAACCAAAGGACTCCTAACAAAGAGCAACAACTCCTAGTCATCATCATTGTTGGGAATGACGTAGACTGGAGGTGCACGAGTAGCCATCTTGCGAGGTGGTGAGGCTGGAGTGAACTCATCCGTATC
>JBNKDE010000061.1:0-644 GCA_050288105.1 Gammaproteobacteria bacterium | reverse complement strand
GTCGGGATCAATGATCAACGTGCGGGTGGTGGTTGCATCCAAAAAAGTGCGGTCATGCGAAACGATCAATATCGCACCGTGATATTCGTTTAGCCATTTTTCCAGCCAAACCAGCGCATCGAGATCGAGATGGTTGGTCGGTTCGTCCAGCAGCAAAAACCGGGGCTGGCGGGTCAGCAGCCCGGCCAATCCAAGCCGAGTTTTTTGCCCGCCGCTGAGTCGCTCTACCGGCAAATTGCGGGGAATATCGGCCAGTCCCAAGCCAGCCAACACGGCTTCCAGCCGGGGTTCTACGTTATAGCCACCGGCAGCTTCAAAACGGGCTTCGGCCTCGGCGTAGGCGGCGGTGAGTGCAGAAAGGTCATCATCGCTTTCGCTCATTAATTGCGTATAACGTTGCATATCGGCTTTGGCTTGCGCATGGTCGGCCACGGCACGGGTGACGGCCTGCCTTATCCACCAGGTTGCATAGGCGCTGAATCGGAGGCCGCGCTGGTATTCATACCTGCTTGCGGCCCTGAACAGCCCGATGTTGCCTTCCTGGATGAGATCAGGGAACGGGACGCCCCGCCCGGTGTACTTGCGGGCGACGCTGATGACCAGGCGATAGTTGCCTTCAACCAAAGCGTTCCTGGCTCTTTCCC
>JBNKDE010000060.1:0-645 GCA_050288105.1 Gammaproteobacteria bacterium | reverse complement strand
GAGTTCCTCCTATATCTATGCATTTGTGGGGTGCAACAAAAGTGTGTGTGAATAAGTAATATGTGATTCACATGACAAGAGGTTCACAACAATTAATTGAAAGAGAATCATATGTTCTGTTTACCAAAACCGGACACTTCGGTTTGGCAAACCGGAACATCCGGTTTTGAAAACCGGAACATCCGGAATATGAAATATAGCCGTTGGAGCTCATCTGCCAAAACCGGACCCTCCGGTTTTGGAAACCGGACCATCCGGTTTTTCCAGATTCAGTGAGATGTGGAGTGTGTGTGGCCATAGTGTTTCACTCATCTCACTTGGGTTTTTAGGCTTTGTTGAGCATGAGACTTTGTTGACAATCTATGTAGCATCCCTCTTGATAGAGCGACAACCTATACTCAAGATTAAATATAAAATACAATTCTTCAACTTGAGCTTCAACAATATTGATTATTGCCACTTCATCGCTTTTTGACTTCATGAGGATTGCCACACTTGATCTTGTTTTGTCATTGACTCTTAGGAGGTTGTGACTTGGGATACTTCAAACCGTATAATCAATTTTCATTTTAGATCTTCAAATCACTTTATATCTTGATTCAATAAAGATTGACACTTAGATATATGTGATTCTTCCTGGCTAGC
>JBNKDE010000059.1:0-646 GCA_050288105.1 Gammaproteobacteria bacterium | reverse complement strand
CCGAGGCCATGAGGAAATTTCTTGACAAGGTCAACCCCCGCAAAGCTCCTGCAAAATACTGTATTTTTAAACCGCTTTCTTTGTTTACTGACAGCGAAGAACCAGAGTTTGTCATCTTCTTCGCACGGCCTGAAGTGTTGACCGGTCTTTTCATCCAGACGACGTTCACCACCGGCGATGTGGACTGTGTGGCCTCCCCCTTTGGGGCGGGATGGGGATGAAGACCACCCCCAGCCGATAAAACAGGTCCGGCCGCAAGGCGTTTTCACTGATGGCCACATGGGGTTCCTTGTTCACGCTGCTGATGATCTTCAGGTCGACTTCCGTCTCACGCAGCGACCCCAGCCGGCGCACTTTGCGCTCCTGGATCGCCCGCAGAATTTTGGCTTGCAGCCCTAAGGGCATGGAATTGAGTTCATCCAGAAAGATCGTGCCGCCGCTGGCGCGTTCAAAGAGCCCCATTTTGTTGCGCGCCCCGGTAAATGCGCCGCTGATGGTGCCGAACAGCAGGCCTTCCAGCAGGTTTTCCGGTATGGCGGCACAGTTGACGGCCGTGTATCGTCCGCTTTTGCGGCTGCTGTGGTTATGAATGGCCTGGGCGAACAACTCCTTGCCGGTTCCCGTCTCACCATACAGCATCACCGGC
>JBNKDE010000058.1:0-648 GCA_050288105.1 Gammaproteobacteria bacterium | reverse complement strand
GTTTCGCGCCAATGTCGGCATAGTGATCTGTAATCACCATGGACAGGTGTTTTGGGCAAAACGATATGGTCAGCATTCCTGGCAATATCCACAAGGTGGCATTGATGATGGTGAAACCCCTGAACAAGCCATGTTTCGCGAGTTACACGAAGAAGTTGGCCTGACAGCAAAGGATGTGGAAATTATCGCCACAACCAAGCATTGGTTAAGGTACAAGCTTCCGAAACGCTTAATTCGCAAAGACAGTAACCCTGTGTGTATTGGCCAGAAGCAAAAATGGTTTTTATTGCGGCTGACCTGTGCTGATGAAGATGTAAACTTACTTAAAACCACACACCCCGAGTTTGATAGCTGGCGCTGGGTGAGTTACTGGTATCCGGTACGACAAGTGGTCGCATTTAAGCGAGAGGTTTACCGTAAAGTCATGAAAGAGTTTGCCCCGGTTGCTTTGCCGTTTATTCGACGCGAAGGTAAAAAAAAGACGTAGTAACATTAGGTTAGACAAATAAGCTCGATTTAAAAGAGGCTCCTATGTTAGGCCAGTTAAGGCGAATTGTTCAGGATGTAGCACAAGAGCCGGTGCTTCAAAATGCATTAGCTGGCTTAGTTTCGAGTGTAAAACAAGCACTGGCAACAGAATGTTGCTCA
>JBNKDE010000057.1:0-648 GCA_050288105.1 Gammaproteobacteria bacterium | reverse complement strand
AGTTTGGCCGGCTCGGTACCGCCGCCCTGAGCCATGTCGGGACGACCGCCACCCTTGCCTCCAACCTGGAGCGCCACACTCTGCAGCAGTTCACCGGCCTTGATCCGGTCGGTCGCGTCGCTGGTCACTCCGGCAACCAGACTAATTTTGTCACCCTGCACTGTGGCCAGCAGCACCGCCGCCGTCCCCAGCTTGTTCTTCAATTGATCCACGGTGTCGCGCAACCCCTTGGGATCGGCCCCTTCCA
Source organism: Gammaproteobacteria bacterium (assembly GCA_050288105.1). Lineage (GTDB taxonomy): Bacteria > Pseudomonadota > Gammaproteobacteria > JACNJF01. Next base: position 401 of record JBNKDE010000057.1, on the reverse strand, counting down.
TGTTAGCCGCCAGGATCTTGATGCCGTTGATCTCCTCAGCCTGTGCGGCCAGATCGGAGCCCTGACTGCTGGCCAGTTTGGACTTGAGCTGCTCCAGCTCTTTTTCCAGTTTACGGCTGCGCTCAAGTGCCTGCTGCACCTTGTCGGCCACATCATCACGGCCTGCCTTGACCAGACCGGCAACCCGATCCAGACGCTCTTCCTGTGCGGCCAACCAGTCCAGCGCGCCCTGCGCGGTCACAGCTTCGATACGACGTACGCCTGCGGCCACACCGGCTTCGCTGGTAATCTTCAGTAAGCCGATGTCACCGGTACGCGCCACGTGGGTACCACCGCAAAGTTCAATGGAGAAATCGCCCATGGAGAGTACGCGCACCTTGGCGCCGTACTTCTCGCCGAAC
>JBNKDE010000056.1:0-657 GCA_050288105.1 Gammaproteobacteria bacterium | reverse complement strand
CTCCTACTAGCTACTGCTCAATGTCTTGCACATCGAGCTCCTGGAGATTCTCAAAGTCTTCGGCACCTAGTGGTAGCGATTAGAAACAAGCAACACAAGCAAATAAATAAACAGTACATCAAACAGTGCCTAATAACTAAACAGATAGAACCAAAAGATGCTACTCATCGCTACGAACGTGTGAGCACAAGAATCACCTAAATCAGAGCTACGGTTAAAATGTTATGAATGTTTTAATTACAAAGGATTAATATGTAATTAAATAAAAATCGTATAGAAACGTATTTATAAAATTTGGATGGAGTTGAAGATAGAAGATGACTATGGAGTTTGCTCGCCGGAACATCGCCAGAAGTTCGTTGAAATTTGCTATAACTTGAGCTATAGACCTCTGATTTCAGATCCGTAAAGTCCAGGAGCGAGAGTACGGCAAGCAAAACTCACCGATGATGTCGGATTGACTTCAAGTTCACCAGAAAAGTCACAGCCCGATGAGAAACAATGGCAAGACTTCGACGATAGATTGCAGAGGCTACATATCGAGTTTTGACGTGATTCTTTTTCCTATGGTTAGGTCCTTGGCTTCTCACGACCGGCACGTGGTTTAATTTGAAGGGAAGACTTTGGAACAGGTGTAGCGGCGGCAAGAGGCACCAG
>JBNKDE010000055.1:0-661 GCA_050288105.1 Gammaproteobacteria bacterium | reverse complement strand
GTGAAGCTTCATCAGAGAACTCTATCCCGCATCCTCAACAACCGTCATTTTAGTTGAGAAAAAATTGTGTATAACCTGGCTGTAAATTTATGAGTTTGCGGTCCCCTAATAGTTAATAGTTTTTGAAATCAGTTTTACTTTCTGCCCTTAGAACAAGAAAACTATTACTCTATCTGTTCCTAAAATATTATCATCGTTGACTTTTTGAATTATGTTTGATCGTTTGTCTTATTTAAAATATTTATTTAAATATATAATTTTATAAATTTTATTTAATATTAAAATATATAATAATTTTAAAAATAAATAAAATGAACAGCCAAACATAAAAAGTCATATTTAGTAATAAAATAAATCATAATAAAATATATATTTTTTATAAAAAATATTTTAAATAAGATGAATGATCAAATGTATCTAAAAAATTATCGGTGACAACAATTAAAATACGGAGGAAGTAATAATGAAGCATAATTTACTACTGCACAGTCCATGGCAAAAATCTTGTAAACACAAAGGACACTGGATTGTATGTCAATGTGCTTAAACTGCAATTAAAAGACTTTAGTTGGATGCCACAAGATCGAAATGAGGCAGAATTTGATTATATTGATAACTTGCAAAGCTGTAACATGCAGTAGCAATGTGACTATGCCGAGTT
>JBNKDE010000054.1:0-665 GCA_050288105.1 Gammaproteobacteria bacterium | reverse complement strand
ATCGCTACCTCGGCAATATCGGCACCGTCTCCCTACCCATCACGGCGGCCATCGCCGCCGAGCGCGGATTCCTGCAGCCCGGAGACCGGGTGGGGTTTCTGGGGATCGGCAGCGGCTTGAACTGCATCATGCTGGGCATCGAATGGGGCGCCACGGGAGCCGATCCGGATTGACCGAAGTCGAAGCCTTTTCTTTAACAACTAGCCATGATGACCTCAAAACGGCAATAATTCACCACAGAGGACACAGAGTGCACAGAGAGGCACAGAGAATTTTTCTAATTTTCCTTTTATCTCTGTGATCTCTGTGTCCTCTGTGGTGAATATTGATCTATTGAGAGGAAATCGACCTTAGAATGGATTCCAATGCCAGGGACTGCAGCATCCACAATCGAAAGCGTCCGTCGATCGCCCATTTGGGATGCCCTCTATCCTTATCGTTCCAACTATCTGGATCTGGACGGGCTGAACTACCACTATCTCGATGAAGGCTCCGGCGACCCCCTGGTGATGGTGCACGGCAACCCGACCTGGAGCTTTTTCTACCGCAGCCTGGTCGATGCTTTTTCAGACCGATACCGTGTCATCGTTCCCGACCATATGGGGTGCGGTCTCTCGGACAAACCTGAAGAAAATCGATACGGCTATCGATTGAAAAACCGGGTG
>JBNKDE010000053.1:0-668 GCA_050288105.1 Gammaproteobacteria bacterium | reverse complement strand
AGCACAATGATGAATCCACTCAGTTGGCTGCGTTTTCCACCTCCATTCACCGTTTTTGAGTTTTTCGATTCTTGTGTGGATTGTTGCAGGTGAAGCCCGGTTTTATTCTTGAGCTGCCGGATCGAAAAGCTTGAGGTTTTACAGTTCAAATTGCACTTCCGCGGTGGTTTTCCGAACGCGTCCACCAGATGTTCGGTGAAATATCTGTGAGAACATAAATCAATTTTCAATCTGATTTTTATCGCCAATCTCACTGTGGTCTTGCCGACATCGACTTGTATTTCCGCTGTGTTCCTAACCTGGTTCCGAGGGTCGATAGCTTGTCTATAGCTAGTCGGTCTTGGCCAAGTTAGAAAAGAGGGATTTCGGGTTAATTTTGGGACATAGGCCAAGTTCTCAAGGAGAATTTTGATTGGCACCCATTCACCCCCCCTCTGGTCGCCTCTTCGGTCGCATACTAAATTACTGGTGCAATTCAAGAATATATCACTTTGCTTGCAAACAAATATCGTAATGGTGCAGAACATGAACAGACTTCAAACTGGAGTCCATGCAAATCATCTTCTCTGCTTGCATGTGTTTATATGCGTGATCCTTCTATGGCACCCCTGCGCATCTCGCACCGAATTTTGGTTGATAGGTTTAGGCATTTCAAGAGTTGATGCTTG
>JBNKDE010000052.1:0-673 GCA_050288105.1 Gammaproteobacteria bacterium | reverse complement strand
GGCTCTTAGTGCTGAATTTTTTACTGAAACGCATCATAGGTGTAGAGTTGTCGAAGAAGGTTTTCACCTCTAGGGCGGGGTGAATACTCTTGATGTCAAGTTATATGCTTCCACAAATGTTCCTTCTTTTGAAGCACTTGTTTCTTCAATGTCTTGTAAACCTTAAACAAGTTGTAATAACCTAATTTCCATTTTAATCATGTATTTGTATGTTTCATATGTGTGTTTGTGTATTCTCGCTTCATCAAGAATCCCCCGATATGATCTTGGGAGACAAACCCCTCATTTTTGAGGTGGTTCTGTCACAGTTGGTACCAGAGCAAGATTGGGGTAAAACACACACGAAAGCATCTAAAAATCGAAACAACGCTTTCGGTGAGGAACGCTTAGCCCACATAAGGACTCTAGTAGTTTCTTTAGGTGGCAAGCTAACTTATGTGTTAATTTATGCAACTACGGAATTGCATCAACGAAGGTATGTTGTGATTTTTGGAGTGTTTATCTTATTTTGTTGTTGATGATCTATTTTGTTGTTTGTGGCCTTTGTAGAAATATTAGGACTTGTGTATGCCTTCTTTTATTGTTTATGGATATTTTTGGTTGTTTGTGTTTAGCTGATAGGACATGAGTGAGTACTTCGGTACTGGTCCTTTGTGGACATGAGTGAGTACTT
>JBNKDE010000051.1:0-675 GCA_050288105.1 Gammaproteobacteria bacterium | reverse complement strand
ATTATGCTCTGGTGTTCTAGACCACGTAAATTTTTATGTCTACCGCGTTCATCCATAGCTAGCGACTAAGAGACCAAAACCCCTCCAACAAAGAACCACAGTGGGGCTGCTCCTGTAGCGACACCGATGAAAGTGCCGCTACAGTTCAGTTCAACAGTGCAATGTAGTCCCAGCTGACCACTCATGGACATGGCTATAGTGGTGATACGACCCGATAGAACGGCACCACGGTGCTGACCATGTTCAGTACAACAAAGCGATGGGACAGGATGACTCCACGCTGCTGACGCCGTGCAAGACATCATTTGCTACTCCTGGCCGGTGGTGCCCTACAACATAGGGTTTTATCTGCCCTGAGGCCACCTGTCGGGCCTTGGGACTCATTGTAACTGCCCAAACTTGAGCTATAAAAGGCTCGGGTGGACGCTACTTTGGAAAGGCCGAGAAAAAGGAATGGCTGAGGCAAGCCAGACCTGAGCACAATACAACTCAGTTCTCCCGTGGACGTAGGGTATTACGCTCCGGCGGCCCGAACCACGTAAATCCTCGTGTCCACCATATTCCCTGATAACCAACACCTTGTGCGATCTGAGCCCCTCCAACAAAAGAACCACAGCGGGCTGCTCCTGTAGCGGCACTGGTGGAAGTGTCATAAAACCACTTCGACATTTGGCG
>JBNKDE010000050.1:0-687 GCA_050288105.1 Gammaproteobacteria bacterium | reverse complement strand
ACTTTCTCCAGCAGCATGGTGTTGATCAATTGCCGCCCGTTGCGGCCTTCGCACAGCGCGGTGGTTTCGTGCACTTCCAGCACTAGCATTGGAATCCCGAGGCACATATCAAACCTGTCCACTCATGAATCTGTCATCACCGAAACGGCAAGCCAGTTCGGCGGATGGCCGTCCCGCCTCGTACTCATCCATGCGCAGCACATGCTGGTGTTCATCCACCACATGCGAATGACGTGGCGTGCAGGTGTAGCCCCACTCGCGCATCTGTTCCAGCGCCACTTCCAGCGCGCGCGGGATCTGCTGCTTGACGATATCGCGCAGGCTGCCGCCGAAATCTTCCAGTTGTTCCGGCTGCACGCCGATCAACATCATGGATTCCGGCAGCTTGCCGGCCAGCGAGGCGCAGGCGATGACTTCCTGGAAACCGGTCTGGTGCAGGCTCATCTTTTTCGCGCCCATAAAGCGCGGCACTTCGTCATCTTTGGCGATGACCATGTCGCCGGGAGTTTTGCCGTAGTCCACGGCATCGAACACGATCAGGTAGCGGGCTTCTTCGAGAAAGGGCAGCAGGTACAGGCCTTGCGTACCTCCATCCAGCACGACTACGTCGTCGCCGAACTGGTAAGCGGCATTCATCGCTTCCACGCAACGCACGCCAAAGCCTTCATCCGCCCACAGGATGTTGCC
>JBNKDE010000049.1:0-696 GCA_050288105.1 Gammaproteobacteria bacterium | reverse complement strand
GCCGTGACGCACATCCGATGGCAATCATGGTCGGCGTGGTTGGCGCGCTGTCGGCCTTTTATCATGACTCGCTGGATATTCGTGACCCAAAACATCGGGAAATCTCTGCAATTCGCGTCCTGGCGAAATTGCCGACCATAGCCGCTGCCTCCTATAAATATTACACCGGCCAGCCTTTCATTTATCCGAACAACAACCTTTCCTTTGCAGCTAATTTTATCAATATGATGTTCTCCACTCCTTGTGAGGAGTACAAGATTTCTCCGGTAATCGTGGATGCAATGGATAAGATCTTTATCCTGCATGCGGATCATGAGCAGAACGCCTCTACTGCAACTGTACGTCTGGCCGGTTCCAGCCAGGCCAATCCGTTTGCCTGTGTCTCTGCCGGGATTAGTGCCCTGTGGGGGCCTGCGCATGGTGGCGCCAACGAGGCGGTGTTGCGTATGCTGGAAGAGATTGGGACCCCGGATCGTGTGTCAGAGTATGTTAAACGTGCGCACGACCCAGATGATCCCTTCCGTCTCATGGGCTTTGGGCATCGGGTATACAAGAACTATGATCCAAGAGCTAAAGTATTGCGTGATGCGGCGCGCGGGGTGTTGGAAGAGACGGGGCGGGCTGACGATCCTCTGTTCAAGATTGCTATGGCGCTGGAGAAGATTGCGCTGGAAGATGAGTACTTTATTAAGAAGA
>JBNKDE010000048.1:0-698 GCA_050288105.1 Gammaproteobacteria bacterium | reverse complement strand
GGCAGGCGCTCTCGGTGAAGGAGCCGCCGAAGCCGATGATCTCCTGGCACAGGCCGTTGCCGTCCACATCGATGCGGGGCATGTCGGTCCGGTCGCGGCGATCCAGAGCCAACGGCTCGATGGGGCTGAGGCGATCCCCGCTGTCGCGGGCGGTCTGGATGCGATAAAAGATGGTCATTTGTTCTCCCTCTCAGCAATTCCCGATGAAGCGACCGGCGAGCCGTCCTCTATGCCAAGGGCCGCTTCCAAGGCTGAAAAACGATTACGATTTTCTGGCGCGTATCGAGCAAAATCACAGGAAACGCGGCAACTCTTCAAGAGCACAACCCAATTGAAACCACAGAGGACACAGAGAGCACAGCGTCATAATACGTTTCTCTGTGCTCTCTGTGTCCTCTGTGGTTAAATATTTCAGTCTCTGCCTGTATGCCATCATATACAAATTGCACACCTGGCTTCTATGATAACGGGAAGATTGAAAGATAAAAAGTTGTTTTTTCTGATGGCTATTTTTTATGCAACATCGGGGGAATTCCAATTTCCGTTGCGATCATCAGGTGGTCCGATAAATGGGATTTGATAATTTTTGAATTCGAAAAGCGTCCGATTCTTTGGCCGATAATCCAATCAATGCGACGGTCCGGCTTCTCGGAAGGAAATGTTAAATTATTTGTATCATTCAGGCAGGTAACGAATCC
>JBNKDE010000047.1:0-707 GCA_050288105.1 Gammaproteobacteria bacterium | reverse complement strand
GGGAACGTATCCGGTGTAATCATTGTTTTTATGCAACCACCGCATCTGTTCTTTTGATCCTACGCTATCTACATATAGAATTTCAAGATAAAATTTATTATAAATTAGCTACAACAAAAAGAGAAAATTTTAATAGATTTGTGAGATTAGATCTGTCAAAAATTTTATCTTTTTTACTGTTCATTTGTTATTAGGAATTTGGTGTTGAAATTTTATACATGGAGAATGATGGAAAGAACATGTATGAATTTTTTTAGATTTTATTTATAAACTTTGTTAGTTCATGTGCACGGTATGTGCACAGCAAACCCATGTGCACAGGATACGTTTCCTAGCCTAGAACTCCTCATCAAAGAATTCCAGTCCATCTTCTCCTTCTGAGCAGTGGGTTTTGAGTAGTAGGAAAAAATAGCAAGGTTGAGTACACTTATGGTTGGTACTCAGCAAGTGCAGGAATAAATCATATGCAAGATATAACGATAAGGTAAAGATGTAGTAAGGCTGAAAGTAGAAATGCACCTATACTTGACTCATTAATTATTAGCATCCTATTTACTAGATTAAAGTTGCAGGCTGAAACTACCCATTAAGTTGAATTTAAGTATATCACAATGTATGATCACAAAGGCACAAAGGGGCACAAAGTGATCACAAAGTTTGATCCACAAAGGTGCACAAAGTGTCACAAAGGGCACAAAGGATCACAT
>JBNKDE010000046.1:0-715 GCA_050288105.1 Gammaproteobacteria bacterium | reverse complement strand
CTATACAAGGGTTATGCATCGGTGCTTGCCTTGTTCAGAGAAAAGGTTAGTCTCCTCGAGGCTTGACGGTGGTTGTCCCCCAGCAGCTCCTCGCTCCAACTCGGTGTTAGGTCCTATACGGCATGACATGCAAGAGTATTTCGATCAACGGCAAGGATCATCACGACAAAAATTACCGCCAAATAATTAAGTCTCCATTTTTATCCATATGGAAAAGAAGGCCTAATTCTAGCAAAATGCCACAACCAAGAGCTACACAACCTTGCCATGCTAGACGAAGTTCTAATTTGAATTTAGAAACAAATTTTCATAATTTTAGGAAATTTTATACAATTTCTATGAATTTCTAGAGATTTAAACTAGCTTTAAATGGATTCAAATTAATAGGAAAATTGGGTATGGGAATCATTTTTGTAATATTTTTATAATATAGAACAGATTTAAGCCCTTCCAGCAAAATTTGTTTCATAATTTTCCGAGTTCAAATGAATCCTACACAAATTTTTTAATTTGCAAAGAATTGAATAAATCAGAAATTAATAAAATTTAACCCGGGTGCACTGGGCCGAATTCGCGCTCGGCCCAGTTGCACAGTGCGCGTGCGTGGCCCGGGCGTTGGCTCGGCCCACGCGCGCGGCGCGCGAGCGCGGCCCGCGACCACGCGGGGCACGACCCGCGTGCGCAGCGCTGGCGCGGCCCGCAGCCACGCGGGCGC
>JBNKDE010000045.1:0-717 GCA_050288105.1 Gammaproteobacteria bacterium | reverse complement strand
CTCCTTGCCTAAACCGTAGACTGAGGAGGTGGCTGACCAGGTGTCTGTGTCTGACGCATAGAGGTCGCTGGGCTAACCCTTTACCGTCGTCATGTAGCCTCGGATGGTGGCGTCTGCGTTCCATAGCAAGATATGGAGAGAATCGATCTCGCGCTGAGCAGCCAGTAAATGAGGGCTCAGCTCCACCATCACATTCTAGTGGTGCACCATCTCCATCCTGGGGATATCCTTTTTCACCCCGTAGGCCTTGAATTGATCTTTCTTCCTGTATGGCAGGAGGTAGTGTTCCAAGTTCTGCAACCGGCTCTTGTTGCTATGGACCCATGATGTGATGGCCTGCCAGGCGGCATCGGCAACAGCATCGCTGCGCGAAGTCCCGAAGGTTGGTCCCTTGTGTCGGCAGAGGATCCTGGATCCGAAGAAAATCTCTGTGATGGCCTTGAACTCCACTCGCCCTGAATGCGGGACTTCCTTGATCCTGTACCAGGGAGCGGTGGTGATGCCCAGGTGCTCCAACAAAGCTCGAAGCCTGCCGGCGAGGATCGGAGATTCAGCTCTGAAGGACTCCACCTCGTCAGCATCCCGGTACATCTTCTCAGGTTCGGTATCGCTTGGGGGAGGTTGCTCTTCATCAGTCTTGTCTTCTGTGCCATGGTCCTCCGGTTGTTGCTCTTCAGCTGGCGAGTCCTGAGCAGTTGGGCTCTCAGGAACCACTAG
>JBNKDE010000044.1:0-754 GCA_050288105.1 Gammaproteobacteria bacterium | reverse complement strand
GCCTTCCGCCACCGAGTAGGTATCGACCGACGTGGTGGGCATGTCGTTGGTTCCGTTAATAGTAATCTGAATACTACTGGCAGTACCATCGACCGAGTTAACGCTAAATGTTTCATTGACGCTCTCCCCTACTGCCAGATTATCAAAAGCACTATTGGCTGTGAAAGTCCAGTTGCCCGCAGCGTCAATGCTCAGGCTGCCATAAGTACCTGCAGTGCTTGAAGCAATAAAGGCATTGTCAGGATTATCAATATCGCTACTGCTCAGGGTGCCCGTTGTAGTGAGCGGCGCATTGGTTTCGGTGAGCGTCACAGAAGCCGCAGAAACAGTCGCTGCGTCGTTGCTTCCATTAATCGTGATCTGAACCGTACTCGCGGTACCATCAATGGTAGTTACCGTAAACGTTTCATTCACACTGTCACCTATATTCAGACTGTCGAATGCACTATTTGCGGTAAAGGTCCAGTGACCCGATGCATCAATGTTGAAATCACCATAAGCGCCGGTGATTACTGCCGGGTTGAATGCGTTATCGGTATTGTCCACATCGCTGCTGCTCAGGATGCCTGACGTAGACACTAGTGCATCGGTTTCAGTCAGCATGACTGATGCAGAAGAGACTGTTGCGACGTCATTGCTACCATTAATGGTAACCTGAACAGTGGAGGTTGTACCATCAACGCTGGTAACGTTAAAGGTTTCACTGACACTGTCGCCCACATTTAAACTATTGAATGCGCTGTTTGCAGTGAAG
>JBNKDE010000043.1:0-792 GCA_050288105.1 Gammaproteobacteria bacterium | reverse complement strand
GCTGTTCCTTGTGTTCACCATCTGATGGTTTGGTAAAAAGGGAGAGTGAGATCCCACGTAACCCAACTATATGCACAAGGGATATAGGGAAAAATGCTGCCATTTTATTTATCTTAATATAGATGAGGTCATGGACAAGGTGCCGAAGCAACCCACGACTCCCAATAACATGCACAACCACAAACATCAATCATCAAACAAGCGATGACTAACGCCACATTATTACAGACTCAGGTGACTCCTAACGACTGCGGGATCCGGAGGGGGAGTGGCTGCTCACTGCGGGCTCCTTGCCCGAACTCTGGACCGAGGAGGTGGCTGTCCAGGTGTCTGTGTCTAACGCGTAGAGGTCACTGGCCTGACCCTCTACCATCTTCATGTAGCCTCGGATGGTGGCGTCTGCGTTCCATAGCTGGATGCAGAGAGTCTCGATCTCACACTGAGCGACCAGTAGACGAGTGCTCAGCTCCACCATCTGTAGGATCTAGGATACCGACTAGAGGGGGGTGAATAGGCTGTTTTAAAAAATAATTACTACTTAATCAATAAACAACGCAAATTAATGAAGAAGACTAAGAGCAAGTAAATAACACTATGCCTATGTTAAAACTAGAGTAGGTTTGCAATCCTAGGTGACATGCATCAATACAATTTCTAGGAAGGATAATCAACAGGTAATGAAACAAGAGAGCAAGAGAGACACAATATTTTTCCCGTGGTCTCGGTGATTTGCCGATCACCCCTAATCCACGTTGAGGTGGATTCAAGCCTTTGACTCTCTTCCCTATCAAG
>JBNKDE010000042.1:0-850 GCA_050288105.1 Gammaproteobacteria bacterium | reverse complement strand
GGTGCTTCAAAAGATAGAACATTGTTTAGTGGAAGCAGTTTCTCTCTCACATCAAGTACATCCACCTCACCCTAGAGGGGGATACCTTCCTCGGCCACTCAAGCCTATGATGAGTCCCAGTACAGGATCCAGCCCTCGTCGATCTGAATCTCCCACTGGCAACCCTTGTCGGCATCACAAGAAAGGGGAAGATCCTCACCTACACATAAGAGATACACAAAGCAAAGCTTGAGCGACTACGCTCAATAAGACTAACCTGTCGTGACCAAGCGGTCAGACTTCTAGACATGCAGAGGCTTCAAGTGGTAAAGGATGCATAAGTCTACAACAACTAACTTTAAATACCTTCAAACATGTTATTAGCCAAATTTAAGAAATTAACATCATAGGTTTGCATCCTATTCTAAGCATGCAAGTGTAATCAAACAATCTTAATATTAATCATCTCATCGACTACCGAGTAGTCGACACCTATCTCATGATATAAGTAACATTATGAAGGTAGAATTACTACATTTAAACATAGCGAACAAGCCATCACCCATATCCGAGGGTGTTACGGAGATTCGAATCAATAATCAACCTTGCAAGGGTATAAACCTGACAACACGACACACGTAGGCCCGGAGAACACCCTGAGTGGCAACAATTCACGATGAGGTCAAGGAGATGATTAGGGCCCACCTCACCCTAGTGCACGTCTTCCATGCAATACCACACACTAGGCTATCCGTGGGTGGCCCATGCACTATCCCTTCTAGGCATCCATGAGGTATGGTAGGATAGCTTCTGTCTCAGCAATACATGACACTAATAAGTTTGCGGGGCCCCATGAATCCCATATGTGCCA
>JBNKDE010000041.1:0-868 GCA_050288105.1 Gammaproteobacteria bacterium | reverse complement strand
TTTCTCGCACAAACGTCCCCTCTTGCACCATGGGGTTTAGGCAGTTCACAAAGTATGTCACAAAGTATGGTGCCATCCCCACTCAACCGAGCACGACACACAACCCATAGCATACCTAATTAGTAAGCAAGTCGTCCCATACCGGACATGTGGCGGCACCTGTTGTCCTGGGGTGTCTACTCCTATGACTCGGTCCTTAGCAGATTCAAGCATAACCAACCACATCACCTGATGGATTCTAACCATCTCCACCATTCCAAACCTTGCTCAAACCACAGCATCGAACCTCACCACGGTCACCTCACATCACGACAGATGGAAGACCAACACTTTCAACACCACATAAATCAAACTCAACATCATAAAGATAGAAAGACTTGCACGACACTCAAGACTGCCGGGCTAAGCAATACAACTAACCATAAAAACTCAATCCTAAAGTATGAGGCTTAGGTACAATTAATGCATGCGACTAGTGTATACTAGAGAGACAAAGCATATTGGAACAAAATGGTCAAGGGTCACTTGCCCTGCTTTCCGCTTTGTTGCTGCTCAAAGTCTTGTACTTTGTAGTCTTGAATCTTCTCACACAACGAAATGCCTAAACAACGACAACTAGAACAAACAATACAAACAATAAATAAAATAGTACCTAAATACTAAACAAATAGAACCAAACTATTCTACTCGTCACTATGAACGCGTGAGCGCAAGATCACCTAAATCGGAGCTACGGTTAAAAAGATATGAGGGTTTGAAGTTAACAGATTAAAAAGGTAATTGCGAAAAATCAAGATTAATTAAGGCAGGGGGTCTAATGGTAATTATAAAAAGTTAATTGGGGACCTAAATGTAAAATTATAGGGAC
>JBNKDE010000040.1:0-868 GCA_050288105.1 Gammaproteobacteria bacterium | reverse complement strand
CCTACCTGGACCAATGGAACGGGAAATATCCGCTGGAGGAGAAGCGGGTGAAGTATCTCGGCGCCTCGCTGCTGAGAAAATACACCAAAAAAGGGCAGGTTACGCCGGTACATCCCTTCTTCGACGCGTGCGACGACGCCCTCGCTGCCCAGGCACGGATGGAAGACCAGCTGGCGCGCTATCTGCGGTATCTCAAGGTTCGTCTGCTGGAACAGGCGCGCACGGCCTTGGACCGCAAGAAACGGCCGAAGAACATCCTCTTTTTCGATGATCTGCTCCTGCTGATCCATTCGGCCTTGGAGGGCGCCCATGGTGGTGCCCTGGCCCAGGCCATCCGGCGTCAATACCAGGTGGCCTTGGTGGACGAATTCCAGGATACAGACCCGGTGCAGTGCGAGATCTTTCAGCGCTTGTTCGATCGCCCCCCCATGATGCTCTTCATGATCGGCGATCCCAAGCAGGCCATCTACAGCTTCCGGGGTGCCGATCTCTTTTCATACCTCAAGGCGGCCGACACCGCGGACCGCAGCGCCACCCTGACGCGCAACTGGCGTTCCACGCCCGCCCTGGTGCAAGCCGTCAATGCGATATTTGAAGCCCACGCCCGCCCCTTCGGATACGAACAAATCCGGTACCATAGCGCCACGGCCGCACGGCAGGAAGCCTCACCGGGCCCGGCACCGCTGACCCTCTGGTACCTGACCCGGACCCCGGGCGAAGCGCCTTCCAAACCGATCAACCAGGAGGAGGCTACCCAGGCCATAGCGGCGGCGGTGGCCGAGGAGGCGGTGCGGCTGTTGAACGCGCCCCGGGAGAAGATCGAGCCGTGGCAAATTGCCGTGTTGACGCGCACCCATCTCCAATCTCA
>JBNKDE010000039.1:0-1215 GCA_050288105.1 Gammaproteobacteria bacterium | reverse complement strand
ATCTACATGGAAGTAGTAAATGCAGAAATTGCAGGAGCAAATTTCTGCCCATGCCATTTGACCCCGATTTGACCATGCTTTTGCCGCGGGCTTGAAGGGGGATAAAAAATCTCTCGTCCAAACAAATCGTTTTTTAACGGGGTTATTTTGAGCTGATTAAAGCAGTAATCAACAAACTGTATGTGCTTCGATATATGCCAAAACGTTACAGGGACTATTTTGATAGCCAAATGGCTGGTTTAAGCAGAAATAAGTCGGTGTTTTGGTATAAAATATCTGTGTAATCAGTCACTTATTACGGTCCGACCCGCTTGCTTCGCTTGCTTCGTATATGCATTACACCAATTTTTTGACCAATATCTGGAATTCGCTTGAAGGGCTGCCTTGCTCGATATAGTCAATAACCGATTTATAGCTTTCACAAATTCTATATTGCTTTAATTTAGGTTTCTTGGGGTCTTTGTAGTTTTTAATCACACCTATATCCATTAGTTGAGGTAACAACTTAACCGCAGAAAGTTTTTTTCTAACTTCTTCCTGCTTTCTAGGATAGAAATTCCCACGTTGATAAAAGAGCTTAAAAACTTTTTCCAATTCTAATTTTATAGCCTCTTCTGTACTCTCTGATTCGTGCTGTTTTTCTGATAGCAGATGTTGTATTGCAGTCAAGTCACAACTGGAATTGAATACACCTTCAGGAATTTTATAATTAACTCCAACCCTTGGATCGATGTCTTTAAATATGGACTCATAAAAAATGGTGTTATCGTCCATATAGCATTCCCAGAAATACTCATAGTTATTAAAAGTACAACCAACCAACTCTTTACCTCTAAAGTCGAATGTTGGCTTGGAATTTGACGCACCAAATATATCGACCAAACAAACTCCCACTAATTTTCCATTCTCGCCAAATAGCTTTTCTAACAAATCAGTTCTTGAATTCAAATTGGATTGTTTTTCACTTCCTTTCTGAAGAAGAGTCAAAAGAAAAGAAACAACAGATGAAGTAAATTTTTCATGACTCACTCCTTTAATCTTATCAACTGCCTCAATTGCTTCGATACAAAATATAATTATCTCGGAGGGCCCGGATCAAGTTGGGGTAACGGGTCCGGAGTCGATTTGGGGTGGGGAGTTCAAACTTTGTGACAAGAGAGGGGGGTCTAAATTTAACTAACTAAAAAACGTGACATCATAATGTGGACGTACTCC
>JBNKDE010000038.1:0-1250 GCA_050288105.1 Gammaproteobacteria bacterium | reverse complement strand
CTCCCATAACAACCCCATGGGTCTATTTATAGCGAAGATCAAAAGACTAGAATGCCCCTATGGACTAAAAGGAAATTTATAACTAATGAAGGGTAGTTTGGTCTAACTTCCACTGCGTTGCACCCGATGCCATCAAACCGACTATTTTTTGGCTTCACTTCTATGCGACCTCCGCATTGATACCTCGTGCATCACTCGCTGTCGCTCCTCTGCCAGTTTTGAGGCAAAACTGGGAAACCCTAGCCTGACTTGCTTCCACGTGAAGCAAGCCGCTAGATCTCGATGTGTTTCCTGCGCCGATGCATCCTCCCATCAGATTTGTGGCGCAACCGACAAACCGAAGCCCACTTGGTTTTGAGGCCCAAACCAAGAAACCGTCGCGGTGATTTTGAGGCCCAAATCACCAAACCAGAGCTGCCGGTTTTGAGGCCCAAACCAGGAAACCCTCCACCACCTTGGTTTTGAGGCTCAACCAAGAAACCGACCGCCGGTTTTGAGGCCAAACCGGGAGAAACTGTCACCACCAGTTTTGAGGCCAAACTGGAGAAAACCGTCGCCACCGGTTTTGAGGCCAAACCGGAGAAAACCATCCCAACGATTTTGAGGTGAAACCACTGACAAACCGTCCCAATGGTTTTGAGGTCAAACAACTGACAAACCATCGACCTTGGTTTTGAGGCTCAACCAAGAAACCCGCGCTCCTCGTGCACGGTGCAGACCGCACACAGTGTCACCCGACCTCTCGATTATCCGACCACTGAGTAACCGACCTGTGCGACCATCTCCAGTCCTCTGCACCAGGTCTCCTACTCGTGCCACGGTCCACGTCGCTGCACGCCATGTCGCCCCTGTCTCCTGCACACCACGAGACAAGCAAACGCGATTCTCCGAACGAACTAAGGGTAAAGAAAAACAAAAACATCCCGGATTCGAATTTAAACCTTGCCATGTCAATGACTCATCACTATCAAACCAAGTAACGGTCCACTTGGTTTCTCAGAAGGGAGAAGCAGATGTTGAGAAAGAGTTAAAAAAAGAAGAGAGGTGTAAAAAGTCATTTGCATTGCAGGAAGAAAGGATACGGATTGAAAGAGACAGGGCAGATTTGCAAAGAGAACTGGAAGAAGATAGGATCATGAACATTGACATGTCCACTCTTTCATACAAGCAGCAATAGTACTACGAAAAGTAGCAGGATGACATAATGGCAAGATGTATGAACATGTAGTCTTGGTCAGTTGGTTATCTGT
>JBNKDE010000037.1:0-1271 GCA_050288105.1 Gammaproteobacteria bacterium | reverse complement strand
ACTGGACACTATTGAACAGAATACCGGGCATCGTATTAAGATTCGTCAAACGGCCTTACAGCCCTTTGCACAAAGTAATTTTGCCTATGGCAGTTATGCTGAACAATGGCAGCTACAGGCAGCCCCCAGGCTTGATTATCGAATTAATCAGCCGATAGATTTTGACGACATAGATAGCGACATCGAACTGGATGAGCTCATTCGCTTTTACAATAATCCCGCCAGACATTTTATGCAGCAACGCCTCGGTCTACGCCTGGCCACAGCCAGTAGCGAGATAGATGACGATGAACCCTTTGCTCTGGATCCATTAAATCGTCATGGCCTTAGACAAATGCTATTCAATGACCTGATGCAACAGGGTGAGTTGCAGGCAGCAAAATACTTAAATAGTGGATTGCTATCGCCCTTAACCAGTGGCGAGATTCAGCTGCAACAACAACTGGCCGAAGTGGAAATGATGGTGCATGAACTGACCAGCCACGAATACTATTCCGGGCATACGCTATTTGAGCAAAACCTGTTACTGCAGGAGTATCAGATACAGGGTCGCATCATCAGTTACTCAAACGCAGGGCTATTGCAGATCACTCAGTCTAAGCTGGGTGGTAAAGGATTATTCAGTAGCTGGATTCAACACTGTTTTTTATGTGCCACCCAGACTCTGCAATTCAGCCAGATCATATTCAACGATAAAACCATCAACCTGGAAATCCTGCAAAAATCTCAGGCGCAAAAAATTCTGATCACGCTGATAGAAACTTACATCAAGGGAAGCAAGCGCATACTGCCCCTGTATATCAATACCGCCTACGATTATCAAAGGGTCAGGAATGATAAAAATGAAGAGGATGCGCTGAATAAGATACTAAGCGACTGGCAGCCAGATAGCTTTTATCCCTCTTATGAATCACAGGATGCCTATATCACGACCGCATTCAAAAATGATACGCCTTTCAATGCAGAATTCTTTCAACTGTGTGATGAATTAATCCAGCCAATGATTGATGGGATATCGATAAAGAAATGATAATGAGTATGCAAAGCGTTAATCTGGCCCAGTATCCATTAAGCGGTGTTTCACTGATAGAAGCCAGCGCGGGTACCGGTAAAACCTATACCATTACCCATCTGTATGTACGCTATCTACTGGAAACTGATTACCAGGTAAACCAGTTACTCATTGTCACCTTTACCAATGCCGCGACGCAGGAATTAAGGGGCCGTATTCGTGAGCTGGTGTATCAGGTGAGTAACTATCTGCAACAGGA
>JBNKDE010000036.1:0-1423 GCA_050288105.1 Gammaproteobacteria bacterium | reverse complement strand
TACCTCCTGCATATATGGACCCACCCCGGCTTGCAAGACATAAATTTCTAAGGTGAGAGAAAATCATTGCTCTCATATATCCGGCCTGTTTTGGAAGCTTTTGTCTTCCTGGCCCCGATGGTTATCTGCGTTCATTCTCCTCATCATCCTTCCGGCCTTTACTAGCCAATACAGGGAACAGGTTTTGAATGAACCGGTCTGACCTATCTCACCATCCGATTTCTGTCTTTTGCAACTGTCATTATGGGTCTTTCTTTCTCTAGCTGAAGTTGCTCGAGTCAGGCGCTCTTCAGTGTCTCTCAATCTCTATACCGGCATTCGGTATGTTTCTCCCTTAGCCATTATTACCCAGGCCATTCGTGCCATTTTGTTCGCCACGGCAACACAGGCTTTATTATGTCCTCGTCGTTCTAATAGCGCCTGAGCCCATCGACTAAAGCGATCTTTCTTACCCGTCGAGTATCGCAATACGGCTCTGGCACCGTGGATATACAAAGTCCTCAGATAGGCGTTGCCGCGTTTGCTGATGCCTAATAAGGTGTTTTTACCTCCTGTGGAGTGTTGCCCTGGCACCAGGCCTAACCAGGCTGAAAAATGTCGGCCATTAACAAAATCTTTTCCATCACCGGCAGCAGCATAAGTGGCTGTTGCCGTGAGTGAGCCTATGCCCAGAATTTCATCCAGGCGCTGACAGATTTCACTGTCCTGATTGATCTGATTTATCCGTTGTTCACAGGCTTCGAAACGTTGATTGAGCCCCTGTAATTCATCATAAAGCTCGGCAAACAACTCTCGGGCTAAGGGGGTTAAGCCATTCTCAGCATCTTCTAGAATATCCGGTAAACTTTTACTTACGGCTCGTATCCCTTTTTGGATGGTGACTCCATATTCCGCCAGCAGCCCACGAACCTGATTGGCGAGCGCAGTGCGTTCTTTTTTGATGCGTTCTCTTTGCCGATGAAAGTTTTGCACATCCTGCTGTTCTTTCGATTTGATCGGTACGAAGCGCATCGTCGGACGTTGTGCTGCTTCGGCTATCGCTTCTGCATCGTTGTAATCATTTTTGTTGCCTTTCACGAAAGGCTTGACGTATTGAGGGGCAATCAATTTAACCTCGTGCCCCAGTTTCTTAAAGGCTCTTGCCCAATAGTGAGCACTACTGCAAGCTTCCATAACAATCAGGCAGGGTTCTATTTTGGCCATATAGGGCATAACCTGATTTCGTTTGAGTTGCTTCTTTTTCAATAAATGGCCTGTTTTACTCTGGGTAATTAAATGAAACACAGTCTTTGCTATATCCAGCCCAATTGTTGTAGTCTTCATTTCGATCCACTCCGCTTTTTAAATGGTTGTTAACGTTTCCATTTTGGCTCTTTTGAAGCCGGTATAAAAGTGGAGTGGGTCCATACCATTATCCATGCAG
>JBNKDE010000035.1:0-2353 GCA_050288105.1 Gammaproteobacteria bacterium | reverse complement strand
ATTTGAATAATGCCATTTAACCCTAACAAGGCAAATTCACTCGGACCGCCAAAAGCTGCGCCACTTTGCTCTGCGCCTTTTAGCGGCCGGTGATTTGCGACGTTGAGGCTGTAGAAAAACCTCATTTACGCTAGAATTCAAGAAACATCAGGCAAGGGGAAAAGGACCATGGCCCGATACAAGGATACCAACTACGATCAGATGAAAATGATCCCGGTCTCCTTCGAAAGTCAGATCCTTCCAGGCAGTTTCGAATACTCGCTCTCCTACTTGGTCGATCAAGAACTCGACCTCACGGCTTTCGACAATCAGTATCGAAATGACGACGGCGGTAGACCCGCCTATGATCCCCGCCTGCTGCTCAAGATCGTCATCCTGGCTTACTCCAAGGGCGTCACAAGCAGCCGGCAGATCGAGCGGCTGTGTCGGGAGAACATCATCTTCATGGCGCTTTCTGCAGACCAGCAGCCCCATTTCACAACTCTTGCCGATTTCATTTCCCGCTCACCCCAGGCCGTTGCCGATCTGTTCGCCCAGGTGGTACTGATGTGCGACCAACTGGGATTGATCGGCAAGGAGATGTTCGCCATCGATGGCTGCAAGCTGCCCTCCAATGCCTCGAAGAGCTGGAGCGGCACACACAAAGAGCTGAGAAAGAAGCGCCAGAAGATCGACCGGGCGATACGGCGCATGCTGCAGCGACACCGGGAACAGGACCTAGCTGAGAATGAGCCCACCCTGTACGAGCGGGAACAGGAACAGATCCGCAAGCTGCGAGCCGCCTCCCAAAAGATCAAGCGCTTCATCGAGACCGAATCCCCCCGCAAGGGCGTCAGCGGGAAGGAAGTCAAAGGCAACATCACCGACAACGACAGCGCCAAGATGAAGACCGGTCACGGTGTGGTTCAGGGCTACACCGGAGTGGCGGCGGTGGACAGCAAGCATCAGGTGGTGGTGCACGCCGAAGCCTTTGGCCAGGGTCAGGAGCATGGATTGATCAAACCGGTTGTTGAAGGGATACAGGAGACCTTCAAAGACGAGTCATCCCAGGTCCTGGAAAAAACAAAGCTCACGGCTGACTCCGGCTATCACAACCGGGAGACGCTTGAGTATCTGGAATCAGAGAAGATCGACAGCTACATCGCCGATACCGGCTTTCGTTCACGTGATCCCCGGTTTAAAGACCACAAGGAGGCGGCCGAGCGAAACAAGCGAAAGGACAAAACACGCTTTACCCAACAGGAATTCACCATCGACACAAAGTGCGAGACTTGTCGTTGCCCTGCGGGCCACTCGATGTGGCTGGCGGCCAGGCAGGCTCGGATTGGTCATCACTTGTTCATGCAGTTTCAGGCCTATGAAAAGGACTGTCTGAACTGCGGTCTGAGAAAGCGTTGCCTGCGAGATGAAAACCAGCGCACCCCCAGACAGATCAATGTCGCTCTCGACATCACCCAGGAACAGAAAGCAGGCATCATCGAGCGGATGAAGCGCAAGATCGACAGCCCCTGGGGCAGACACATCTACAGCCAGCGGCTCGGCACAGTGGAACCGGTGTTTGGCCACATCACTGATGCGATCGGAATCAAGAGATTCAGTCTCAGAGGCAAACAGAAGGTCGATGGGCAGTGGAAATTGATGATGATGTTGCACAATATCTTGAAGATCCATCGATACGGATGGGAATGGGCATGAAGAGGAAGCAGGTCGGCGCCACTGCGCTGAGATCATTCATCTGATGTGGCAGTTTTCAAGAAAACGAGAGGTGTAGAAAATCGATGAACCCTACAAGGCCTGTTCACCACACAGTTTTATCGCGCCCACGTGAGTGGGTTTTTCTACAAGCTCGTTAGAGTTGTTAAGAGGGTGAGCAGTTGAAGAACCAATTTGGCCTATCCCAAGATATTCCAGCGGACGTTAAACGGCAGATCAGAAGGGCCTGCGGTTTTGGTTGCGTGTTGTGCGGTTCAAGCATCGTTGAATATGAACACGTTGATCCAGAATTCAGCGATGCGAAGGAACACGATCCAAGCGCCATTGCCCTATTGTGTCCTCAGTGCCATGCAAAAGTAACGCGTGGCTTCCTATCCAAGCAAACGGTTAAGGAGGCTATGCTGAAACCCTGCTCGAACAGGCAAGGCTACTCTAATGAATTCTTTGATATCGGGAAAAGTCAACCCACATTGGTCTTTGCGGGTGTAACGCTTACAAACTGCCCTATTCCCATCGAAGTGCGGGGAGCACCCCTTTTTGAGATCAAGGGTGGCGAGGAACCCGGAGCACCGTTTCGGCTGAGCGGAACATTTCACAACTCTCGCGGGCTCCCAAGCCTGGAGATCGTTGACAACGAATG
>JBNKDE010000034.1:0-2816 GCA_050288105.1 Gammaproteobacteria bacterium | reverse complement strand
CAGCCAGGCACTTACCCATACTGTCCTCCAACCAGAGCCGGGGACCACAGCCGGCACAGGCGTTGGGCTGGGCATGAAAGCGCCGATCGCTCGGATCTTCATATTCACGCAGACACTCATCACACATGGTAAACGCAGCCATGCTGGTGTTGGCGCGATCATAGGGGATAGCCGAGATGATAGAGAGCCGGGGACCGCAGTGGGTACAGTTGGTAAAGGCATAGCGAAAGCGGCGGTTTGCCGGGTCCAGCACCTCACGCAGACACTCCGGACAGGTCGCCGCATCTGCGCTCACGGTAGTGCGCACCTCCCCTTCCCGGCTCAGGACGATCTGGAAGTCGTTGGGTGCTGTTTCATCCAGGGGTGTCCTGATGATCTGCTCCACCCGCGCCAGCGGAGGCTGCTCCGTTCCAATACGCGAGACAAGCTCATCTAATGCGTCACTACTACCCCAGGCCTGGATAACCACCCCCTCGGCATCATTCCACACCCGACCCACGATGCCGCACGCATTAGCCAGACGCCAGACCGTAGGACGAAAGCCCACGCCCTGTACTGTGCCGGTTATGCGGATGTTTTCTGCGATCACGATGAACTACCCATAATGTATATATGATACATTGTAAGGATTGTACTTAGTGTAAAAACCCATTTTTTATAGCAATAAATATCAGGAGTTTTTACACTGCTCCTACATATTGATCCAGCTAAACAAGTATGCCTTGTTTGTGAATTGTAAATGTTAAAACGAATTTTGCTGTCATTGCTGTTTTTTGTGTTAACTGGGTGCGCCAGCCACGCCATTATTCGAAACCAGCCAAGCACTACCATGCTACCGCATGCCTCCTATTCCATGATCGACATGCTGCGCAATCGTCCGCACGACGATTTGAGCATTATTATGAGCTTCTCCGGCGGCGGTACCCGCGCCTCTGCACTCTCCTACGGCGTTTTACTTGAATTACGCGATACGCTCGTCACCGTCAAAGGCAAAACCCGGCGTCTGCTGGATTATGTAAACGTAATCAGTTCGGTTTCCGGAGGCAGTTTTACCGCAGCTTATTACGGGCTTTATGGCGACAGAATATTCAAAGACTTTGAAGATAAGTTCCTGAGAGCGGACGTAGAAAGCAGTCTGGTGAATGGCCTGCTCAGCCCCGCGCGCTGGTTAGCCGGTAAAGAACGAACTGAGATGGCCGTGGAATATTATCAGGCTAAACTGTTCGGCAACGCCACCTTCGCTGATATGCGCCGACAACACGCGCCTGTAGTACTGATTAATGCATCAGATCTGAGCACCGGCTCACGCATCTCCTTTGTACAGGAGTTTTTCAACTTCATTTGCTCAGACATCGACAGTTTTCCAGTGGCCAAGGCGGTTACCGCCTCGTCTGCCGTACCACTGGTGTTCAATCCGGTAGTAATAGAAAACTATAAGGGCTGTGATACCAGCGAATTAAAGCAGACACTTAGCCAAGCCAAACGCAAGAATACCGATTCACAGGTGCTTCTGGCTGCACAAGACCTGAAAAAAATTATCGACCATAAGGAGAAGTACCGTTATCTGCATCTAGTCGATGGCGGTATCACAGACAATCTGGGACTACGTTCGTTTTTTGAAATCGTCGAATTATCCGGCGGCATCAAACCGTTCATGGATACAATCGGACACAGAAAAATCAGCCACTCAGTGGTGATTGTTGTGGATGCATCCACGGACGCAGCACAGGATATCGCCGATAAGATTGATGAACCGACGGTAGATCAGGCAGTAACCGCCATGAGTGATATTCAACTTCATCGCTACAACGCATCAACACTGGAGCTAATGCAGGACAGCATCAGACGTTGGCACTCCCAACTATCATCCAAAGGCTGGTCCTCCAAACTCCACTTCGTCGAAGTTGGATTTAAAAAATCATTTTCGGAAGAACGGCAGAAATACTTCAACCAGATCCCAACCCGTTTTACCCTTACCGACAAACAGGTCGACGCCCTGATATCCGCCGGGCGTGAATCCCTACGCAACAATCCAGCCTTTCAGAAGTTACTACAAGATTTAAAGAAATAGGGATGCTTGGTGGTCAATGGGTCAGATTCGATTGAACCCCTTCAACAAATCCGCGGCAACCGATGCGGCCGCAGCTAAAAAAAGGGACGAATTTATTTTCCCAACAATATAAATACTCGCTCTTGAACTCTAGTTTTTTTTCTTTCTCTTATCTTTAACCAAATAGGAATTACCCTGCCCTCTTTTTAACTCAAACAAATCAATAGCCTTAATGAGACTGCTGAGATTTCTATAGCCGTAGTTTCTGGTATCAAACGATGTTTTGTTGGATATATGCGATCCTACCGGACCAAGGGCAGCCCAACCATTATCGTCCTCGTTTGCCTCTATCGCCTGCCTAAGCAAATTAATCAGTTTTGTATCAGATTTGATATTTTTTGATTGCTCAGAAATCTTACCATCTTGTTTTGTATCTTGATCAAGATACAAGAATCTGGAACAGGCGTTAACAAATGCAGAAGGGGTCTTACGCTCCCCGAAACCCAGGACAACCTTTCCTTCCGCCAGGGCACGGGTAACCATGGGAGTGAAATCACAGTCTGAAGATACAAAGCACATCACATCAATGTTCTTTGTATACATCACATCCATTGCATCTATGACCAGGGCGATATCTGATGCATTCTTACCCTTGGTCAAGTCATATTGCTGTATCGGCTGTATGGCGTATTCATGTAATAGATCTTCCCATGGCTTTAACGCAGGGTTCTTCCAATTACCATAGGCCTTTCTAATCGTTACTACG
>JBNKDE010000033.1:0-3951 GCA_050288105.1 Gammaproteobacteria bacterium | reverse complement strand
GGCTTGCTTCCCTTGCTGACAAATAGAGTTAACAGGGTCAGAGCCGCTGCTGTCCCACTAAACTGACCCCGGGAGGCTTAATCTCGGAAGATTGAGAATCTCAGGTTTACCGTACCTAAGTAAGGCATTAAAAAACACTGTACGCTCGACTCTCTCACCATTAACATATGCGCCTCGGCGCCATCCCGGCTCCTGTTTTGTCGGAGATCAACATGAACGGTTATCAAATTATTTTCTCCTTTTTGGCTTTAATGATTTCAGGTGTTGTTGCTGCAGAACAACCGACCGTCAATCTGTACAACTGGAATGATTATTTCGCCGAGGATACGTTGCAACAGTTTGAATCGGCAACCGGCATCAAACCAGTGCTCGACCTGTATGATTCGAACGAAACCCTGGAAGCCAAACTGCTGGCCGGCCATAGTGGCTACGATGTAGTGTTTCCGACCGCAAGACCTTTTGCCGCACGCCACATTAAGGCGAACATCTACCAGGCACCTGATCGCAGCAAACTCACCGGCTGGAATAACTTAGATCCGCAGTTGATGCAAAGTCTGGTGGATATTGATCCAGGCAACAAATTTCTGGTGCCCTATATGTGGGGTACTACCGGTATTGGTATCAATTCAGTGAAGGTTAAAGAGATTCTGGGACAAGATACGCCACTGAACAGTTGGGAGTTAATTTTTGATCCTGCCATCAGCTCAAAGTTAAAGAGTTGTGGTATCAGTCTTATGGATGACTCTACTGAGGTTTTTGCCGCGGCCCTGGCCTATTTGGGCAAAGATCCTAACTCCAGCAACAACGAGGATATTAAGGCGGCTCAGGATCTTATCATCAAAATCAGGCCTAACATCCGCTACTTCCACTCTTCGCAATACATTAGTGACCTGGCCAACGGGGACCTCTGCGTAGCTCATGCCTATTCCGGTGATGCCTTGCAGGCCGGTGATCGCGCCAAAGAGGCCAAGAACGGAGTCGAAGTCTCCTACATCATTCCCAAAGAGGGGGCGGTACTTTGGGTCGACGTAATGGCCATTCCTGCTGACGCACCACACCCGGAACAGGCCATGGCTTTTATCAATTTTATGCTCACACCAAAATATATTGCCGCGGCATCCAACTTTGTGAATTATGCCAATGCCAACCTGGGGGCGACTGATCTGCTGAATGAAGACCTGCGCAATAATCCCGGCATCTATCCTGATGAAACCGTCAAGCAGAAACTGTTCGTATTAAAGGAACGTACAGACAAGGAAATACGTAATATCAATCGAATGTGGACTCATATTAAAGCAAACCGCTGAGGCGCCCTGAGTGGTCAAAACAGTCAAGACGCCTCGTCGACTGTTGGAGTCCTGGCAGGATCCATCAGCCCAGCCCTATGTCCAGTTACAGCGAGTTACCCGTAAGTACGGAGATATATACGCGGTAGACGATGTCAGCCTGGACATCTATCAAGGTGAATTCTTTTCACTGCTTGGCAGCTCAGGCTGCGGTAAAACGACTCTGTTGCGCATGCTGGCAGGCCTGGAAATGCCTACCAGCGGCCGCATCCTGATTGATGGTGTCGACGTTACCGACATGCCACCCTACCGTCGCCCGGTCAATATGATGTTCCAGTCATATGCGCTGTTCCCACATATGTCGGTGGAAAACAACATCGCATTCGGTCTGAGACAGGAAAAACTCAGTGCTGAAGAACGCAATGAGCGTATCGAACAGATGCTGAAGCTGTTGCATATCGGGCCGCTGCGTCATCGCCGACCTGACCAGTTGTCTGGCGGCCAGCGGCAACGGGTGGCGCTAGCTCGAAGTCTGGCCAAACATCCCAAACTCCTATTGCTGGACGAACCACTCGGTGCACTGGACAAGCGTTTGCGCGAAAACACCCAGTTTGAGCTGGTCAACCTACAGGAAAAGTTGGGTACTACTTTCATTACCGTAACGCATGATCAGGAAGAGGCGATGACGATGTCATCGCGCATCGCAGTCATGCATGACGGTTATATCCTGCAGGTGGACACGCCTTCAGGTATCTACGAGTACCCCAACTGTCGCTTTGTTGCCGGTTTTGTCGGCTCCATCAACCTGTTTGAAGGTAAGATCATCGAACGTACCGAAGACTATGCAATGATCGAGGGCACTGATGGAGAGCAGTACCATATGCACTGCCTGCAACCACTGGCTATCGGACTACCTGTCGTTGTGGCGATAAGACCGGAAAAAATCAGGCTGGCGCGAAATCCCGAGATTGAAACCGCAAACCGGATAAAGGGACGGGTAGAGGATATCGCCTATCTGGGTGATCTCTCCATATTCCACATAAAAACTGGCACGGGGCGTAAGGTACAGATGACGCTCACCAATACCCGCCCGATAACCGAGCAAACACTGACCTGGGGAGAGGAAGTAGTGATTGAGTGGGATCCTGATGGTGGTGTGGTAATCACCGAATGATGCTGTATCTGCGCTCAGCAGCGAACAAACTCTCCAACGGATGGGGACGACGCATCGTCATTGGGTTGCCCTATTTATGGCTGGCGATTTTTTTCCTGCTCCCGTTTATGCTCGTACTGAAGATCAGTCTGTCTGAGCCCATGCTCAGCCAACCCCCATATACACCGCTCACCTCATGGACTGAAGAATCGACATTACAGATCAAAATCAACCTGGGCAATTATGTTCTGGTGGGCGAGGATGAGCTTTACCTGGATGCATTTATCAACTCACTCAAGATAGCTGCTATCAGTACCATCATGTGTCTGTTGATCGGATTCCCGATGGCCTATGCCATTGCCACAGTCAGCGAACGCTGGCGTCATATCCTGCTGATGATGATTATTCTGCCGTTCTGGACCTCCTTTTTGATTCGGGTGTATGCCTGGATAGGCATACTCAAACCACAGGGTATATTGAACGACCTGTTATTAGCACTGGGCATGATCAGCGAACCCCTGTCGATTCTGCATACCCAGACTGCGGTGTATATCGGCATTGTTTACTCCTATCTGCCGTTTATGGTGCTGCCGTTATACGCCAATCTGGCAAAACTCGATCTCAGCCTGCTGGAAGCTGCAGCCGATCTGGGTGCGCGTCCGTTGACTGCTTTTTTGCGCATCACCTTGCCGCTATCTCTCCCCGGCATTATCGCCGGCAGCATGCTGGTGTTTATCCCGGCAGTCGGTGAATTCGTCATTCCTGACCTGCTCGGCGGACCGGATAGTCTGATGGTAGGTAAACTTATGTGGACCGAGTTTTTTTCCAATAAAGACTGGCCGCTTGCATCGGCGCTGGCCCTCACCATGCTGTTTCTGCTGGTTATCCCATTTATCGCCATGCAGCGACTGCACCAGCGATTTGAGGATAAGCCGTTATGAAATCGCGCCATTTCATGCTTGCCATGGTTGCCTTCGGTTATGCATTTCTGTATATCCCGGTGATGCTGCTGGTGATTTATTCTTTCAATAAATCGCGCATGGTTACGGTCTGGAGCGGTTTTTCGCTGAAATGGTATGGCGCGTTAGTACATAACGATGCCCTGTTGAATGCCGCCTGGCTGAGTTTGCGTATCGCAACCGTGAATGCAATTTTTTCGGTGATACTGGGAACGCTCGCAGCATATTCGCTTAACAGATATAGGCAATTCCGCGGACGTACCGGTTTTGAGTTACTGCTGACCGCACCGCTGGTAATGCCGGATGTCATCATCGGTCTGTCCTTGTTGCTGTTGTTCGTATCGATGGGGCAATTGATTGGATGGCCAGCGGGACGGGGATTCACCACCATCAGCCTGGCCCACATCACCTTCAGTCTGGCCTATGCTGCAGTGGTTATCCGCAGCCGTATTGGACAGATCGACCCGCTATTAGAGGAAGCCGCCATGGATCTAGGCGCTCGACCACTGACCGTGTTTTTGCAGATTACCCTGCCGCTGCTAACCCCTGCGCT
>JBNKDE010000032.1:0-4874 GCA_050288105.1 Gammaproteobacteria bacterium | reverse complement strand
GGACGCCAGTTTGTAACAAATCTCTAACAGCTGCATAACGTTTCAATAACAACGGCGTTTTGAACAGAATTCCGTTGAATCTTCAGATGTCAATTCGATCAGTTTAGATGCAAACAACAAACCTATAGGAGTGCAATTCAATGAGTTTATTAGTGAAATCAAGTGCTGCAGCGATGGCTTTGGCCGCAGCCAGTCTAGTGGGGTGTTCGGCTTATGGCACCAATACTTCCAACGCGACCAGTGCACAGGCAGATGTAAAGTGTTTTGGAGTCAACAAGTGTAAAGGCTTCAATGATTGCAAAACGGCGACTAATTCCTGTAAGGGAATGGGGTCATGTAAGGGCCTGGGCTTTGTCAGTATGCCTGCTAGTTCCTGTGATCATATGGGCGGAAACGTTCAGTCTTAATCA
Organism: Gammaproteobacteria bacterium; assembly: GCA_050288105.1. Classification (GTDB taxonomy): domain Bacteria; phylum Pseudomonadota; class Gammaproteobacteria; genus JACNJF01. The sequence goes on along the minus strand of JBNKDE010000032.1, from coordinate 4,464 downwards.
AAAATCAAAACCCTGGAGAGATAAAATGTTAGATTCAAAAAAAGCGATGGGTGTTGCAATGGCAGTTGCTGCAGCCGGTATGATCAGTGCCGCACAACCGGTATTTGCCGCTTCATCAGGGGCAAGTATTCATTGTTATGGTGTTAATCAATGCAAGGGCCACAATGACTGTAAAACGGCTAAAAATTCCTGTAAAGGCATGGGCTCCTGCAAAGGAATGGGATTTGTAGCTATGTCGGCTGAATCCTGCGACAAAGTAGGTGGCAAGGTAGGTCACTAAAGCTATTGGCTTTGACTGTGGGCCGAGTCTATGTATGACTCGGTCCCACGTGTTTCAACCGAACACAGGAGGCTTAACAGGTGACACGTCCATTTCTGGGTTTTGGGCTGGGGCTTAGAACCGATCATTACAACGATGTGCTGGAAAACAAGCCAGACGTCGACTGGTTTGAGATTATCTCTGAAAACTACATGGTGCCAGGGGGTAAGCCGTTATATTTTCTGGATAAGATCCGTCAGGACTATCCCATGGTCATGCATGGGGTTTCACTGTCTATTGGTAGCACTGACCCCTTAAATACCGATTACCTGAAGAACCTGAAACAACTCATTCAGCGAGTACAGCCCGAGTGGGTTTCAGATCATTTATGCTGGACAAGTATAGATCAGACCAACAGCCATGATTTGCTGCCCTTACCCTATAATCAGGAAGCTATCGATAATGTGGTTTCCCGGGTGTTGCAGGTACAGGATTATCTCGGTCAGCGTATTCTGCTGGAAAACCTGTCGAGCTATGTCACCTATAAAAACTCCGGGATGACTGAGTGGGATTTTATCAATGAAATCGCTGAGCGCGCAGATTGCCATATACTGTTGGATATTAATAATATTTTTGTCAGCGCGCATAACCATCACTTTGACGCGCTGGATTATATCCATGCGATTACGCCGTCACGGGTTATGCAGTTTCACCTGGCCGGGCACAGTTATCATGGTGACATGATTATCGATACCCATGATCATGATGTCTGCGATCCGGTATGGAAGCTATATGCCGAAGCGCTCAGGCATTTTGGCCCAGTCAGCAGTATGATAGAACGCGATGACAATATTCCTCCTTTCAATGAGCTGCGCCAGGAGCTGGCAATCGCTGAGGATATTGCATCCAGGGTGCTTGCAGGAAATCAGCAATTTACTCGGCAAGTTGGAGCGAGATATGGCCTCACTGCATAATCTGCAACAGAATTTTATGGACTATCTGCTGGATAATTCTGAAATTCAGATTATTGATAGTATCGTCTCAACCCCTGAACGCTCAGCTTCGCAGCGCATGCATTTTTATGGTAATGCCTACCGGCAGCGCCTGAAAGAGGCTTTAAGCACAGATTATGAACGCCTGCACGGTTATCTGGGTGATGAGCTGTTTGAAAACCTGATGGACCGATATATTGATCTTTATCCATCCAGTCATCCCAGTCTGAGATACTTTGGGGCACACGTGGTCGAACTGGTTTCGACTGTGGAACCATTTATCCAGTGGCCCGAGGTGGTAGAGATTGCCAGCATAGAACAGGCATTTAATAACAGTTTTGATGCCTGCAATGCGGACGCGATCACGCTATCACAGCTACAGGCGCTGGCGCCTGAGGCCTGGACGAGGTTCACCCTGACTTTTCATGACTCCGTGCAATTGTTGCCTCAGCGCTATAACAGCTTTCAGATCTGGCAGGCGCTGTCTGAAGAACAGGCACCACCAGCCAGGACCGATGATAGCAGTTGCTGGGTAATCTGGCGCCAGGATCTGGTCAGTCGTTACCGTTCACTACAGCAGCCGGAGTTGACCGCGCTACAAAGCGCTTTGAGCGGCGGAAGCTTTGTCGACATCTGTGAAGTGCTGATGACCTTCTACAACGAACAGGAAACACCACAGCTTGCGGTTGGTTTTTTACAGCAATGGATCCATGATCAAATGATTTGTGAGATTAACTGTTAGCCTGTGTCCACAGGGTAACAGGATATTCAACATCCCCCTTTAATTTAACCATCTGTTATTCATTGCGATGCCTGGATAATGCCATTTCGTTTACTGGATGAAGACAAAGCGATGACTCAGCAGTGGTATTAAATTAGGCCGAATCAGCAACGCTGAAGTTGCTGAGCAGGCGGCAGATACTCATCGAACTGTCGACACCAGACACAGGCTGAGTCATGCCGAGATCATACTGTCATGCATAAATGCTTCTGCGCTTTACATGAAATCCATTAGAATCGGAGCCTGTGAATTGATGCGATAGGGTAAAAAATTGAAAATAGGTATCATTGGCATAGGTCTAATGGGTAGTGCTTTTGTGCAGCGCTTTGTAGATTGCGGTTATAGCGTCAGTGTGTTTAACCGCACGCAAGCTGCGCTTGAGGGGATGGCTAAGGATGGTGTTAAGGTGTGTGATTCCGTGCAGCAGTTGCTGGCTCAATCGAGCACGGTTATCCTGATGCTGAGCAATGCTGAGGCAATTCATCAGCTGTTACCGCTGCAGCAAAAGGATGGCCTGCAGGGTAAAACCCTGTTACAGATGGCAACCATTTCGCCTGAACAATCCCGACAAATCAGCCAGGCGGTTGAGCAGTGTGGTGGCCGCTATCTGGAGGCGCCGGTGCTGGGTAGCATCCCCGAGGCCAAAGCGGGGACGTTAATCATCATGGCTGGCGGCGATCAGGCAGTATACGATCAGGCTGTGGAGCCGCTGAGTATTTTAGGGGATAAGCTCAGATACATTGGGGGTATTGGTACCGCCTCAGCGCTTAAGCTGTCTATGAATCAGTTGATTGCAGCCCTGACTGCGGGGTTTTCACTTAGTCTGGGCTATGCGTTAAAAAATGGGGTCGATATCGATTTGTTTATGGATACTGTGCGAGAGAGTGCACTGTACGCAACAACCTACGATAAAAAACTTGATAAATATTTACAGCGCGATTTTGCAGCAGCTAACTTTTCTACGCGTCATTTATTAAAGGATATTGGCCTGTTTATCGAAGATGCAAATGAGCGCGGTTTAAACACGCTGGCGTTACAGGGTATTGAACAAATCACCCGTCGCGCAGTCGAACAGGGTTCGGCGCTGATGGATTATTCTTCTATCTATCAGGTAATTGATCCAGAATGAAAACGATAAAACATTGGCCTGATTTAATGGGACAGAGGCCGATTTACCTACGTGATGAGTAACTTTATGAATAAATATTTAGACAGAATTCAACCGCTATTGACCGTATTATTCGGTATAGGTCTGCTGGCAGCAAGCATGCTTCAAACTGCACATGCTCAGCAGGCTGGTATGCAAACTATTTCAGGTAAGGTGGTGGATGTGATTGTATCCGGGAATTTTACCTACGTTGAAATAGAGCATGCGAGTTCCACGGTGTGGGCCGCCGGGATCGGCAGCAGTGCGATCAAAAAGGGTGACCGTGTGTCTTTCTCTGCTCAAATGCCGATGCAGAATTTTTTCAGTAAAAACCTGAACCGCACGTTTCCAGTTATCTACTTTGTGAAACAGTTTGATGTGGGTGGAAGCGAGGCACCAGCTGAACAGTTACTTGAGCAAATCAATAGCAACAAGTCGGTTGCACCAGCGGTTTCCAGACTGTTTTTGCAAAACAGTGAAATACCGGTTGGCAGCCTGTTGAGAGAGGCGACCATGGATGGACTTGATGGAAACAGCAGGAAACTCTCCGAGTATAAAGGCAAACCGCTGCTCATCAATGTCTGGGCCAGCTGGTGTGGACCCTGCCGAGCAGAAATGGGGTCTTTGCAGCGCCTGGCTACAAAGTTTAATGGAAAGGAATTTAACATTATCGGCATATCCACTGATGATTATCGTGATGATGCTCTGCAAGCGATCAAGATGTCGAAAATCGAATTCGAAAACTTTATCGACCACAAACTGGTGCTGGAAAAAATGCTGGGCGCCAAAACCATACCGCTCACCATACTGGTGGATGCAGAAGGTCGAATACTGAAAAAAGTGAATGGCGCACGGGAATGGGACAGCGCTGAGATGATTAGTGATATCAAGCAGGAATTTAAGCTCAATTAAGCAGTTAACACATTGAAGGGGGGGCATCCTTGCTCTGCCAGGCTTTCTAAAAAAATTCGATCCTTGATTTTGATGTATTCCGGCTGGATGATGCCGCTCTGCTGAGCTTATGACTGTTTCAGGATGTTTTGTACAAAACCCAGGTATTCTCTGTCCAGATATTTCAGTGCGGGTACTGGAAAGTAGCCTTTGGGGCGGTTGGTGGCTTTATGCGGTATCAATACATGTTTTAGATGGCCCTGGGGGCAAGGGTATTAAATTCATGCTTTATCATTTTTACTTATTGCCGATAAATAGGCTATACACTTATATTTATATCAGCTGTATACGCCGAATAGTGAATTTTCAGGGCGGATCACCTGCGACTTAAACT
>JBNKDE010000031.1:0-5412 GCA_050288105.1 Gammaproteobacteria bacterium | reverse complement strand
GGCACCCTGGGATGACGCAATTTGCGGAATTTCTCGATGAGCTCCGGCACCGGTAGGCTGGCGTTGAGAAACCTGATCCTAGGGCTTGGAGTCATGATGCGGTAGATATCTGTCTCAGACGCCTCCAGCAGATTATCGATCAGGACCCGCTCGGTGGCATCGATGATACCGGTCTCCTCCCCCTCCTCCAGCAGGGTACGTAACTCATCCGGCTGCAGGATGTTCTCTCGGCTGACCGCATCTCCCACAATAAAGGTGGTGATCCTGTCCGCAACCGACCTAACCACTTCGCGTAGCGGAGTTATTAAGGTAATCCAACGCGGAAGGATGCGCGCAGATATCCTGGTGGCGAATTTTATCGGGAAGCTGACCGCGATGGTCTTTGGCGTCACCTCGCCGATCAGGAGCAGCAAAGGGGCCATGATAATGATATTGACCCAGGCAATATCCTTACTGCCAAAAACAAGCATCAGGATGGAGGTCATATTTACCGCAGATGCGATGTTGACCAGCTCATTTCCGCAGAGTATGGAAATAATCAAGCGGCGCGGTTCGTCCAACATGGCATGAATATGCTCCGAACGCGGACCACGTTCATGCCGTAATTTTTGCAGGTCGATGCGGCTTAGAGAGAAAAGCGCGGTTTCTGAACCAGAAAATGCGGCGGACGTAATGAGCAACCCCAGCTGAAAAAGACAGCGCAGGGTCAACTCCCAGTCGACTGAACTGAGTTGGAGTGATTCAAGAATGGCTTTTAGTTCATCCATTTGACGTATCCAAACCAGGTTTAGTTGTTATTAAGGGGCCTATGATTGGCCCCATGGAAGAACTCTCGACACATGCCAAGGCATGCTGCAGGTTCATGCGGCGTAACTTTACACCTTTTTTGCCTGCAATCACACAATATTACATCACATACCTCATCTAATACAGCAACTATAGACTAAAATTTGCCCGCATATATGAAGAAAGAAGACTATTGAAGATACCGGCAGGGTCTTCGGTGGCATTTACTGAAAGAAAGCCCCGGCCACTAGACTTCTATGCGTCAATTTTTGCAATTAACGATCATAGATACTAGAGTCATGGACTTTGATTTTTCTCGTGCCCAGTGTAAACGAGGGAAGATTATATGGCGCAGAGGCGTGAATCCTCATGAACAAATTATCACCGGAATTGCGGCAAGTCCTTGAGCAAGCAATGCAATTAGCCGTACAGTGCCATCAGGCAGGTGATCTGGTAAATGCTGAAGTCTTGTATAGAAAGGTGCTATCCCTGCACAAACATCATGCAAATGCGCTACACAATCTTGGCCTGATTCGGCTAACGCAAGATGATATCAAGGGAGCACTTGATCTACTCGAGGCCTCAGTACAAGAAAAACCCCGCGAGCCGGTATTTCAATTCAACCTTGGTCTGGCGCGGTATAAAGCCGGCGATGCCGACGGCTCTATAGCCGCCTATCGAAAGGCATTAAGACATAAAAAGGACTACCGCGAATGCTGGGAGAATCTCGGCGTCGTACTACAGGAGCAAGAACGTTTTAACGAAGCCGAAAATGCCTATCGCCACGCACTGCGCCTAGATCGCTGCTCAATAATCGCGCATAAGAATCTGGGCAACGTGCTGAAAGTTCTAGGACGACCTGGAGAAGCTGAAGAACAGTACCTAAAAGCACTGGATTGTTCTCCGCTGAATGCCGACATAGCCATGCAATACAGTGCGACTGTATGGGCTCGCGGCGACTTTGAGGCAGGCTGGCGCTGGAACGAATGGCGCTACTGGAAGGTAGGCACGGAGATGGACCGCCCTTACCATGTACCTCTACCGAAATGGGATGGATCCACCTCAGACAACCTATTACTTTATGGCGAACAAGGTATAGGTGATGAAATTATGCTCGCATCGTGCATACCGGACGCCATAACGCACTCTAACCATGTTGCAATTTTATGCGAACCTCGATTGGTTAGATTGTTTGCACGCTCGTTTCCAGGCATCCAGGTCGAAGCCAAGCCTCCCGCAATATTGCCATTGATACTGAATCCGGATCACCCCTGCACTGCGCGCTGTTCCCTCGTCAGCTTGCCGCAGTTTTTCCGCAACCGGGAATGCGACTTCCCCGGGGAGCCGTTTCTAGTTGCTGACATCGAAGCCACAGAACGTTGGCGCAATCGCCTAGAAGAACTCGGTCCTGGTGTGAAGGTTGGTATTTCATGGCGCGGCGGGGCATCGCCGCATGCGCGTGCGGCACGTTCGATAGATCTAGAACGTCTAGCACCGTTGTTCGATATTCCAGACGTCCATATAATTGATGTGCAATACGGTGATCACAGCGTTGAAATCGCCCATTTCAACGAAAAATCTCCGCACCCCCTGGTGCATTTCGATGAAGTAGACCCGTTACGGGATATGGATGATTTAGCAGCTTTGCTGACCACGCTCGATCTAGTAATCACGATCGACAACTCAACCGTCCATCTGGCTGGTGCGCTCGGAGTGCCAACCTGGCTATTACTCCCGTCACACGCCGATTGGCGCTGGATGTACCAGCGCGAAGATAGCTACTGGTATCGTTCGCTTCGCATATTTCGCCAGGCCACAGCGGGACAAAATGCCTGGGATGATGTGATTTCGCTGGTACGAACCGAACTGAGCGAAATCACCCCCAGGAAACCGGCAACGCAACCCGTGCCAAACGAGATACGCACACAACAAGTCGCATTGACCTGTGCACCAGATATCATACTTCTTAACGACACCACATACTGGTATCACTGGGGCTGTACTTGTACCAGCCTGGCGCTGCATGAAAATTTACGCGCCGCCGGGATGGCGGTCGATTCTGTGTCAACCGAGATGATTAACTCACTCATTCCATTACCGGAATCAGCCGCACAATTTGACGATGATGATTTTTACCGCCTGTTTATACAAAACAATACCGAACTGGTTGACCGATTAGATGCCGCGCCTCATGTCGTAATCAATGGGGAAGGCAGTTTACATGATCTAGGCCACACGGCTCGCGCACTGCTATATCTGGCCTATATCGCGAAGAAGCGACTACACAAACAGGTTCGTATAATCAATCACTCGGTTTATCCCGCTACTACCGGTGCGGCAATCGCCGAGGCAGAAGCAATTTACCGCAAGGTATATCAGTCTCTCGATTTCATCGCCGTACGTGAAGAAAACAGCGCACAGGAGTTAGCGCAACTTGATATCGCAAGCGTACCATCATTTGATTGCATGCCACTGTTCATCGCAAAGTACGCGCAGAATTTACCGGCTCAGCGTGAACGTCGTATGGTAATTTCAGGTTCGGTACAGTTGAACGCGGAATTTCTAACCCTGCTGGTCGAAATGATAGAACTGGCAATTCAGCATGATTACTCCGTCGACGTGCTAGTCGGAGCTAATTTCTTACTTGCAGCCGATGACGTGTATTTGCTCGACTTGTTACAACAAAGATCACGTGGTCGTTATACGCTAGTTGCTGCAACAAGTGAGAATGATTGGCTACGTGCTATAGCCCGCGCAAGCCTGCTGATCTCTGGTAGATTCCACCACAGCATAGCAGCCGCTTGTTTGGGTACGCCATTTCTCGTCACAGCGAGCAATACACAGAAAATCGACGGCATGCTCAAACGGATGGGCCTATCACCCGATACCGTCTGGTTGCACCCTGGTGACATCCCTGAAGCCTGCGAGCGTGTCGGCGCCATGTTACGCAATCCCAAACCTGGGCAAATTGACGATGAGCGACTAAAAACACTGCGCGAACTAGCACTGCGAAATTTCGATGGATTGCCTTAGACCGAAAGACAATCTCAGCACACCAACTTCCGGAATAAAATTCCCATTGTTTAATTTGTTGTTACCCCTAGAAATAGGCAAGTTTTGGCCTATGATTTGCAGTGTATGTCATTGACAGTAATAAAATGGCCAGAAACGTCAATATATCGGCCTTACAGGAGGCACAGCTGTGGTAACACCTATTTCTAACGACAAAATCCTGCCATCGGAAAACACTGGCAGTGCGGTTACTGATAAAAAGAAGGCAGATCACAGCGTCGCAACCCAGAATAGTGCCAGCGAAAACACTGTTTCTCAGGATAACGGAGGCGTCGAAACCAGCTCTGTCGACGTTGAGCGCGCAAATCAGATCTACAACAGATCTTCGCCAAAACAGCCATCAGGGGAAAACGCTATCACCAACCCAGAACAGGCCAAGGTCGTTGCAGCTGAGATTCGCACCCAGATAGAAGGGAACGCTCTGGAAGCACTTAAGGCGCAGGCCGGACCAGGCTCAGGTGGATTGCCGGCCCTGCTGGAAGCCGCACCAATATAAAATAACTGGCCACTAACCCCCCTATATACAACAACTCGACGGCTTGGCCCTTGTGCTATAGCACAAGCGACCTTATATTTATCTGATATGCGGTCTTCATATCAAATAAACATAACAAAACTTTTAGCATCCCTATCGATAGCGACGCTGCTGTTTACAGGATGCTCAGACCCTGACCGCCCCACCATCGGACTTTACTTGGCCTTACAGCGGGGAGATATTGATCAGATTGAACGGCACATCTTCTGGGGAGCAGACATCAATAAGGCCGGACCCAACGGACAGATGCCGTTGCATATCGCTGCGGAAAAAGGGCGTCCCATAGTCACCAAACTGCTGCTGGAACACGGGGCGGAAATCAACGCCAAGGACAGCAAAGGCCATACGCCACTCCATACCGCTATTATGTCGGGCAGGACCCAGGTGGCGGAACTTCTGATCAAGCGTGGAGCAGAGTTCAAAGTAGACAAACTGTTAGAAGACATGGTGAGCAACAACCTAACGGACCGCGATGTGATAAGGCTACTATTGAGGAATGGCGCCGATATCAATCACATTACAGACCAGGGCAACACCCCGCTGCAGGCAGCGATCCAACAAAACAACCTGGTGTTGGTGAAACTACTCATAGACTATGGCGCTGATGTCAATAAACCAGATAACACAGGTCAAACACCTTTACACCTGGCAAAACAGGTCAAAAATGAGTTCATTATCCGCTTATTGGTCAAAAACGGTGCGGTCGACAACTAGCCCGTGACCTGAAACCAATGTTCTGGTAAGTTCCGCCTCGAAACAAACATATAGGAAGGAAAACAATTATGGCATCCAGTGTTGACGAATTAAGCATCACCTACACTGAAGACGGTATCGAAGTGGTAAAAGAGTTGGACAAAGAGATCCTATCCAAGGGCGCATGGTCCACCATCATCTTTCGCTATCAGGATTGGAACCGCAGCAAGGGTGAATACGGTCCCGATAAGTTCACTATCCGCCGCTACCAGAAACGCAATGGCGAATATATGCCCAAATCCAAGTTCAACATCTCCAGCAAAGAG
>JBNKDE010000030.1:0-9970 GCA_050288105.1 Gammaproteobacteria bacterium | reverse complement strand
CGATTCAAAATCGATATGTGCCGAGGTTGTTAATTCACCAGCAAGGACTATCATACCGGTTTTAGCTAAGGTTTCACACGCGACTCGCGCGTGTTTATCCTGTGCAAGTACTGCATCCAGGATTGCATCTGACACGGCATCGCAGAGTTTATCTGGATGGCCTTCTGAGACTGATTCGGAGGTAAAAATAAAAGAATTAGACATTAATAACCACTTACAAAATTGAGGTTAAATTTAAAAATTAATCACTACCAAACAAATCCCGAGTATAAATCTTATCCGCGACATCCTTGAGTTCATCTGTTACCCGATTCGCCACAATTACATCAGACATCGCCTTGAATTCATCCAGGTCTCTAATTACTCTGGAATAAAAAAAGTCGCCTTCTTCAAGTACCGGTTCATAGACAACGACTTCGATACCTTTTGCTTTTATACGCTTCATGATGCCCTGTATAGCTGAAGCTCGAAAGTTATCTGAACCACTTTTCATGACCAGGCGATAGATGCCGACGATCTTTGGGTTTCTTTCCAGTATGGAGAATGCAATAAAGTCTTTGCGGGTCGAATTAGCATCGACTATCGCTTTGATGATGTTACTGGGTACTTCGCTATAGTTGGCTAACAGCTGCTTGGTGTCTTTCGGCAGGCAGTAGCCACCATAGCCGAACGATGGATTGTTGTAATGTGATCCAATTCGGGGATCGAGACCAACACCTTCTATAATTTGTCGGGAATCCAGACCATGGACTTCGGCGTAGGTATCCAATTCGTTGAAGTAGGCTACACGTAGCGCGAGATAGGTGTTTGAAAACAGTTTCACTGCCTCGGCTTCTGTTGAGCTGGTGAACAGTACGTCTACATTGTCTTTGGCAGCACCTTCGACCAGCAGGTCGGCGAAGACTTTTGCACGATCTGATTTTTCACCCACGATAATTCTTGACGGATACAGGTTATCGTATAGCGCTTTGCCTTCACGTAAAAATTCCGGTGAAAACAACACATTGTTACACATGGTTTTACGTTTTACGCTAGTGGTAAACCCAACTGGTACTGTGGATTTGATGACGATAACGGCTGCGGGGTTTATCTCCATCACATCCTTGATGACAGATTCTACCGATGAGGTGTTGAAGTAATTAGTCACTTCATCGTAATCGGTCGGGGTGGCGACTACCACGTAATCTGCGCCCTGATATGCTTCCTTCTTGTCCAGTGTGGCCTTGAAGTTGAGCGGCTTATTAGCCAGAAAATCTTCTACCTCAACATCGACGATGGGAGACCGTTTATTGTTCAGCATTTTGACCTTTTCAGGTACTACATCCAGTGCCACGACTTCGTGGTGCTGGGCTAATAACATTGATATAGATAAACCAACGTAGCCGGTTCCGGCGACAGCAATTTTCACAACAGCCTCTTTTCGTATTTGCTTTCTAATAAATTAACTTACAGGATAAAGTGCTTATAAAAACCTGCGCATTTTAGCCGTTATGCCGGCAAAATGTAATGTAAATGACAAGCGATTGAGATTTGATACTCATTTTTCAGATGAAAGTTTTGAATTACCATGTAATCAACCCTTCGGAATCACGGCCTCGATATTAAAGGTCTTTGCAATTGCATCTTTTAAAGCCAGTTTCGCATCCTCATCGCCATGGACAATACGAATCTCCCGGGGTTTATGTCGAATGCGCCGAATAAACTTTAACAGATCAAACTGATCGGCATGGGCGGAGTACCCGCCCAGCGTATGCACAGCCGCCTGGATATCATAACGCTGTCCATCCAGATCCACATAGCCATGTGTCGGGCCATATTGCTGGATGTCGCGCCCAGCTGTACCCCGTGCCTGATAACCGACAAACAGGATATCGTTTCTTTTATCAGGTAATAGTGCTTTTAGATAATTCACCACCCTGCCGCCCGTACACATGCCGCTGGCCGCGATCACTATTGCAGGCCTGGCGGTTTTGGACAGATATTCCACGGTTCGCAAATGGGTAGCGTGATCATCGATGGTGAGCATCTGTTCGAAATTAAGCGGATGACGTCTGGCTTTCACCCTTGCCCTGGCTTCGGCATCCCAGTAGGGTTTGAGGCTGCGATAAGCTGTATTAAATTGAGCGGCCAGCGGCGAATCGACGATAACTTCCAAATCCTGCCAGTTTAGGTGCTTCGTTATCTTTTGCCCGGATAGCCTGTGAATTAACGATTCAATCTCATAAAGCAGTTCCTGAGTGCGGCCAATACTAAATGCTGGTATCAGGATAACCCCGTTATCCTGCAGGGCAGAAATGATGATAGCTTCTAGCCTTTTGAGTCGGGTGCGCCGGTTTTCGTGCAGCTTATCGCCGTAGGTACTTTCAATAATCAGGCAATCCGCTCGATACGGTGATTTGGGAGCATTTAAAAGCGGGGTATGAGGCGGCCCCAGATCTCCAGAAAATACGACTCGCTGCCTGGTTTTGCCCTGAGTTACCGAGAACTCTGCATAGGCGGAGCCTAAAATATGCCCGGCTTCTTTCAACTTTACCTTTAACGAGGATTCTTCACTGGAAATCACGCTGTGCCAACGGTTGAAGTCCAGCGCGACGATTTGATCGCTGATTTTTGATAAAAAGGCCTCAATCAATCGTTCATTGCGGGTAAATCCGATCTTCAGCGCGTCGTCCAGTACCAGTGGCAGCAATATGGCAGAAGCCTTGCTACAGATGATCGGCCCGCTGAAACCGGCAGCCAGTAGATAAGGGATGCGACCGACATGATCTATATGCACATGGGTGACGACCAGGGCTTTGATATGCTGGATAGGGAAGTCTATCTTGAGCTGATCCAGCTCATCGCTGGATTCAGAAATTTCAGCACCCTGGAATAAGCCACAGTCGATAAGCACGCCCTGTTGATGATCGCCCTGCTGAATATTGAGCTCATGACAGGAGCCGGTAACGCCATTCACCGCGCCATGATGCCTTATACTGAAAACTCCATTTCCCTGTTCTACTGGCATAATCACTCCTGATTACCTATGAAGCTCGGCTATTTCTTGTATATAAAAAACACAACTCACCTCAGACGATACAGGGAACCCAGAGAGTAAAAAACTAGCCCAGCAATTTATCTAAGCAACTTGAACAACCGTTTAAAAACATTCAACGTTTAACCTCCGTGTTCTCTGTGCGCTCTGAGGTAAAAAAGTACTAATATTTACATTCTTACTTAAGCGATCTCTAATCTAGAACGGAATATCATCAAACCCATCATCGACAGGAGGTGCGTCAAACTGAGATGATGGCTTAGAAGCGGGCTGCTGTGGTTTGAAGTCAGATGTGCCGCCGGAAGCATCGGAACGCCCGCCCAGCATTTGCATTTCATTTGCGACGATTTCGGTGGTATACCGATCCTGACCACTTTGATCCTGCCATTTGCGGGTCTGGATTTTACCTTCGAAGTATACCTGCGAACCTTTCTTTAGATATTGCGCAGCAATCTCGGCCAGTTTGCCGAAGATGACAATACGGTGCCATTCAGTTTTTTCGACATTCTCACCGGTATTTTTATCTTTCCAGGTCTCATTGGTGGCGACAGCGATATTCACTACCGCGCTTCCACCTGCGGTATATTTAACCTCTGGGTCGCGTCCCAGGGTGCCTACGATGATTGCTTTATTGATGCCTCTGGCCATTCTGATCCCCTTTTTTGCATTCGCCGCTCTATTACGGCGCGCATAGTCTACACATTTAGCCCTTACAATTCGAGGGCATAAATCTTATTTCGATATAAACGTTAAAATTAAAATTTCTAATACCTAAAACGACTGAAAAAATAATTCAGTAAAACGCGCCAGCTCCTGTTCAGGTAATTCATTGATACCAGCTGCTGCCTGACGCCCGCCCCCACCTTCAAACTGGCGACAAAACTCATCCGCACCGGTTTTCCTTTCCAGTGGCGCCCGTACACTGACGCGATAACAACCTGCGCCGCATTGCACCATGACAGCATGTGCCCTTGCGGTAAAGTCTCTGGCCAGCTCATTGGAGAAAACCCCATTAACTCTTCGAGCCCAGGCTTCATCAGGCAGCACAAATATCGCGCCATTTTCGCGCTCATCTAACGCCGAAAGTTCATGTGTGCGCTTTAAATCAAGTTGATAGGCGTCATTCAAACGCAAGAAATGATCTGTAACCATAAACTCGATTGGGTTTTCGTATGCACTTACCAGGCGAAATAATTCGGCTGGATGATAGATGAGGTCATCCAGCGTAAAGCCATAGCCATTGTAGTTAAGCACAGTGCCCAGCAACTTTAACAAGTCTCGGTCTTCAGTGGAAACCTGCATACGATCGGCGAGGCTTTCTGCCGAATCATACAGGTTATCTCCATAACAGCCTGTCAGCGCCCAGCCATAATAACGGTCTTTGAGTAAAGCATTGATTATCAGGCTGGTACAGGTATTGGCATCGGTATGGATATGCAATTCCAGCCTATCTGACTCGACCAGCTCACCAGTAAAGTGATGATCGGCATAAAAAATCTCAGCGCCAGCAGCCAGGGCCTTTTGCACACCAGCACGATTTTTATCAAACGAGATGTCCAGTGCGGTAATCTGATCCCCAGGTTGCGGTTCTATTTTTGAGAACAGATTGATATCACGTTTTAGCCCTGTAATCAGTGTGGTTTGTTGCGGTGTATGTAACCTTAATTGCTGCAGGGAACAAATACCATCAGCATCACCATTAAATAGATCGTAAGCGGTCATATCAAATTTAAATAAAAAAACCAGCGCATTGTAAGCGCTGGTTTGCTGAGGTACGAGTACTAAGACTCAATTTTGATTTTTTTCGGTTAACTCAGACGTCCCTGTCCATAGGACTCCTGCCCTGCTTATTTCAGCAAGATATCAGCCTTGTTTTTTTCATAGATGGCGTTGCCTATACCCTTAACCTGTACAATATCACTGGCGTTTTTAAACCCGCCAATTTCCTTGCGATACGCGACAATGGCTTCAGCCTTGCTCTGCCCAATACCCTTAAGTGCAGCGGCTATTTCAGCGGCTGATGCACTGTTGATATTGATCGGGGCTGCAAACAGATGAGATGAGAAAAAGATAAGTGTTACGGCGATTGCTGTCGAAATTTTCATAATTGACTCCATTTTTATTCAAGTCCAGTTGAAATTGTCAGTAATGACTCCTACAGGCTTCTACCTGTCCCTTAAGATTAATCATAAGTCAATGAATTGCAAATGATTTATTTCACAGCCGGCAAATAGCCCCACAGCACTGCCTGACTTTTTGAGCTAGGATTGAATCAGCAACCTGTTGAGCTCTTCATCAACAAATTGCTTCTTGTCAATTTTCAGGTAGGCCATTCGATCCTCGAGATATACCGACACTTCCTGTACCCCAGGCAAGCCTTCAACCTTCTGACGAAAGCACTGTAAGGCCTGATCGTCCATATTCTGTAGCGACACAATGCGCGAAGTGACCGGCTTCGGATTTTTCATAAACAATGCTACCCCCACCCACAGTAGCGCGATAAAGCCGAGCTGGAAAAAGGCCGGTTGAGTAGAATCGTAAGCCAGCATAGTGCCACCTAACAAACCACCACTAAATGCCCCAATAAACTGGGAGGCGGAAAACAAGCCCATGGCAGACCCCTTCATATCGGCAGGTGCAATCTTGGCGACCAGTGAAGGCATGGATGCTTCGAGAAAGTTGAAGCCCGAGAAAAACAGCACCAACATCGCAAACACCCAGATATATTCATGAAACAGGAATAAACCAAATTCAGATAACGCAACCAGGCTGATGCCTGTCACAAACATAAACTTCATCTTGTGCTTTTTTTCTGCGGTCAGAATCATGGGGACCATGAACAGGATGGAGAGCATAAAGACCGGCAAATAGGTCTTCCAGTGCTGATCCACAGAAACACCTAAATGATCGCGCAAAACCAGGGGAAACAGCACAAAAGTTGCCGACAGAATCATATGCAGGACAAACACACCAAAATCCAGTTTGAGTAATTCGTTATTCGCCAGCACACGGGATAGGTCAGCCACCGACAGCTGTGCATCACGATGAAAACTCTGCTGATCAGGAGTTGGCGTGATCGTCAGCACCAGCACGATGCTGAACAGCGCCAATGCCGCGGTCACCCAGAAGATGCCGGAGATTCCCACACTGGACGCCAGTATCGGCCCCACAATCATGGAAAACATAAATGCCAGCCCTATCGACATCCCAATTACCGCCATGATGCGCATACGCATTTCTTCGCGCGTCAAATCTGCAGCCAGGGCCATCACCACGGCAGCTATGGCACCCATGCCCTGCAGCCCCCTGCCGGCAATAATGGCATAAATGCTATCTGCAAGCGCGGCCATGACACTCCCTGCACAAAACAGCAGCAGTCCCAGCACGATCATCCTTTTGCGCCCGACGCGATCGGATAGAAAGCCGAAAGGCAGCTGAAACAGGCCTTGCGTCAGACCGTAGATTCCAATAGCCAACCCTACCAGCACCGGTGTCGCGCCTGCATAGTCTTCAGCATAGAGGGAAAACACCGGCAGTATCATAAACAATCCAATCATGCGGAATGCATATACTAACGCCAGCGAGAACATGGCCTGTTTTTCAGTTTTTAAAAGCACGTATTTATGATTGGAAAACAAAAAAAGAGTTCGATTTTAACACAAACATTCACCCCAACCATAATGGTGCCAATATCATTTTGACAGGTACATTAATATTAATCTGGGTTAGAATTATGGGTTTTTCACGCGATGTAGATTTATGGATTCAATCACCATCAGAGGTGCCCGTACGCACAATCTGAAAAATATAGACCTGACCCTGCCACGCGACAAATTGATTGTCATTACTGGCCTGTCCGGTTCGGGTAAATCATCGCTCGCCTTTGACACGATCTTTGCAGAGGGTCAACGGCGCTATGTCGAGTCGCTGTCGACCTATGCTCGTCAGTTTCTGTCGGTGATGGAAAAACCCGACATTGATCATATAGAAGGTCTATCGCCAGCAATTTCCATCGAGCAGAAGACCACTTCGCATAATCCGCGTTCGACCGTCGGCACCATCACGGAAATATACGATTATCTACGCCTGCTATTCGCACGTGCAGGCACGCCACGTTGTCCCGAGCATGATATTGCACTCGAAGCCAGCACGATCAGCCAGATGGTTGACCAGGTGATGGCACTTTCACCAGATTACAGGCTGATGTTGCTGGCACCGGTTGTTAGCAATCGCAAGGGCGAGCATGTCCAGCTGCTCGAAACCCTGCAGCGCCAGGGCTACCTGCGCGCGCGTATTGATGGTGAGGTATATGAGCTGGACGATCCGCCAAAACTCGATTTACGCAAGAAGCACAATATTGAAGTGGTAATCGATCGCTTCAAGGTGCGGGAAGATATCAAGCTCAGACTGGCTGAATCTTTTGAAACAGCACTACAGATGACCGATGGTATCGTGCGCATCGCT
This sequence comes from Gammaproteobacteria bacterium, assembly GCA_050288105.1. Lineage (GTDB taxonomy): Bacteria > Pseudomonadota > Gammaproteobacteria > JACNJF01. Next base: position 2,472 of record JBNKDE010000030.1, on the reverse strand, counting down.
TCCATGAATGCTGATGATGACTTTACCGAACTGACTTTCTCGGCCAACTTTGCTTGCCCGGTGTGCGGATACTCGCTGACCGAACTGGAGCCTCGCCTGTTTTCATTCAACAGCCCAATGGGCGCCTGCCCTGAATGCGATGGCCTCGGCACCATGCAATTTTTTGACCCTGAGCTGGTGGTGAAGTCGCCAGAGCTGAGCCTGGCCGGTGGTGCAATCCGCGGCTGGGACAGACGCAATGGCTATTACTTCCAGATGCTCACATCATTAGCCAGGCACTATAAATTTGACGTTGAAACCCCCTATTCCAAACTAAGCAAAAAAGTACAGAACGTTATTCTTAATGGATCAAGGGAAGATATACGCTTTGTGTACACCAATGAACGTGGGGATAAACGAGTTCAGGTACAGCCTTTTGAAGGCATATTACCGAATATGAAGCGTCGCTATCGAGACACTGACTCTAATGTCGTGCGCGAGGAACTGGCTAAATACCTGACTGATACCGCCTGCGAGGTCTGCGATGGTAAACGCCTGAATAAATCTGCTCGGCATGTATTTATCAATAAGATTACCCTGCCTGAAATCGTCGACCTCCCGATAGGAGAAGCACTGGACTTTTTCAACAAGCTCAAAATCAAGGGTAGCAAAGGCAAGATCGCCGAAAAAATAACCAAAGAGATCAAAGAGCGCCTGAGTTTTCTGGTCAATGTCGGGCTGGACTACCTCTCCCTCAGTCGTAGCGCGGAAACGCTTTCCGGCGGTGAGGCCCAGCGCATTCGCCTTGCCAGCCAGATAGGTGCTGGACTGGTCGGCGTGATGTATATCCTCGACGAGCCCTCCATCGGCCTGCACCAGAGAGATAATGATCGCCTGCTTAAGACACTGACCTTCCTGCGTGACCTGGGCAACACCGTAATTGTGGTTGAACACGATGAGGATGCCATTGCCTCAGCTGATCATATCGTCGATATCGGTCCCGGTGCTGGCGTACATGGCGGCGAAGTCATTGCAGAAGGTAACGCAGAACAAATTGCGCGCAACCCGAATTCGCTTACAGGTCAGTACCTCAGTGGTAAAAAGTCTATCCCAACACCTGATCAACGCACGCCGGTCGATAAACAATTGCTGGTTCATATCCACGACGCCTGTGGTAACAACCTGAAAAATGTTCACCTGGAACTGCCGGTAGGCCTGTTGACCTGTATTACCGGGGTTTCCGGATCCGGTAAATCGACCCTGATCAATGAGACCCTATATAAACTGGCGGCTATTGAGATCAACAAAAGTACGCTTCACGCTGCCGCACACGGAAAGTTTTCAGGCTTTGATCATTTCGACAAGGTAATCGATATCGATCAAAGTCCGATAGGGCGCACACCCAGGTCTAATCCAGCCACTTACACAGGCCTGTTCACGCCAATCCGCGAGTTATTTTCAGGCACACAGGAGGCACGCTCTCGTGGCTACAAACCCGGACGTTTCAGCTTTAACGTCAAGGGCGGGCGCTGTGAAGCTTGCCAGGGCGATGGCGTCACCAAGGTTGAGATGCATTTCCTGCCTGATGTCTATGTCACCTGCGATGTGTGTAAAGGTAAACGCTATAACCGCGAAACGCTGGACATACTCTACAAAGGTAAAAATATTCATCAGGTTCTGGACTTAACAGTGGAGGATGCACTGCAGTTTTTCCAGGCGATTCCCGTTCTCAAGCGCAAACTGGAAACCCTGATGGATGTGGGACTGAGTTATATCACCCTGGGCCAGAACGCCACCACCCTGTCTGGTGGAGAGGCACAACGCATAAAACTTTCCAGGGAACTATCCAAACGTGATACCGGTAAAACCCTGTATATACTGGATGAGCCCACAACCGGACTTCACTTTCATGATGTGGAACAATTATTAAAGGTTTTACATCGCCTGCGCGATCATGGAAACACCATTGTGGTTATTGAGCACAACCTGCATGTCATCAAGACTGCAGACTGGATCATCGACCTGGGCCCTGAAGGTGGCGGCAAGGGTGGTGAAATTATTGCAACAGGTACGCCTGAAGATGTAGCGAAAGTAGAAAAATCCTACACAGGTCACTATTTAAAAGAGATTCTTAAATAACAATCGAGCAGTTACTATGAGCCTTAAAGATCAAGCGGAAATACGATGAGCCAGACAATTAACTGCTTTAAAGCCTACGATGTACGTGGAAAGGTTCCCTCGGAACTTAACGAAGATGTTGCCTACAGGATTGGAAGAGCCTACGCCGAGGTATTCAAGCCACGACAGGTCGCCGTTGGACGCGATGTACGCCTGAGCAGCGATATGTTGTTTGAAGCGCTGTCCGATGGTTTGATGGATAGCGGCGTGGAGGTACTCGATCTCGGTGTATGTGGGACCGAGCAGGTTTATTTTGCCGCATTCCATCTTTCGCTGGACGGCGGCATTATGATTACCGCCAGTCACAACCCCATG
>JBNKDE010000029.1:0-10117 GCA_050288105.1 Gammaproteobacteria bacterium | reverse complement strand
GTTCTGTTGGTACTGCATAAGGGTGCCGGAGTGCGGAAATCAGTGCTGGCGGTATTTCAGCGTGCACAAGATTCAGGTCATTAAGAGGGACTGTTGCAGCATCGGTTACCCGCGCCTGGTCATTGGATGTACACGCGGTGAGCGAGATAACCATAAAGGCACCCACCCAATATAGATAATTACGGTAAAACATTTAAGAAACGCTCCTGTATTCCTTTTGTCCTGACCGGATTGTGGAAGAAACCTGGACCTAATGCAATGCTGTCTTCGCTATGACAGCTTCGAGCGATTTAACCAGAAGTGACTTAGCTACCCGAATCTTTCAATATCTCAAACGCAGCCTCAATAAACTCCCTACTCTCCTCAAACTCCAGCTCTGCCAATGCCTCTCGCTTGGTAAACCAGCCAGTTTCCCGTTCTTCCGGTGATTTCTCCTGCTCGATATATTCCATCAGGTGGAATCTGGCTTTGTAGGTTTCTTTTGGCGTTTTAATCTCTTTTACCTGGGAGAAATTTAATGGCCTAGCCCAGACGCCGGTTTCTTCGTAGACTTCTCTCACGGCGGTTACTGCAGGTTTTTCTCCGTTTTCGATATGGCCTTTGGGTAGCACCCATTGGTCTGGGTTGTTTTTTGCCCTGACCAGCAGAATTCGGGTTACCTCTTCTTCTCTGCCTTTATGATTTTCTCGCGCCTGTTTGATGACCAGTCCGACTTCGCGGTTACTGCCATCGCTATCGACTTTGGGTGCCTGGTAGCCTGTGGGTTCGTTGGCGACAAAAGTTAATACATACCAGTAGGCTGAACTGGTGGCCTTGATGCGCTGGATTTCGAAACGGTAGAAAGAGAGTAACGCAAGTATCATGGCGGTTAGCTGTATTGCGGGATCCGGGAAATAGGTTTTCCAGCATGCGATTAAGAACAGTACGACGATAAAGCTGCGGAAAAATTTGGAGTCAGCTTCAAAACGTTCTACCTCGGCCAGGGCCTGCGGATTTTTTTCGGTCAGCCAGGCTTTCGACCATTGAAAGGCATTGACCGCGTTTTGCCCCCCTACCCTGGCCAGGTAGTGTTGTTTGATGGGTAACACCCGGTACATCGCTTCATCACGATCTCGCAGGATATAGCTTGATAACCACCGCTTGATGCGTGCTACGGGTTGCTCTCCTTCGGCTACTCGGCGTAGCTGCGATTGAAAGGTCCAGTTGCGCAGATACTGGTCGATATTATCGATGGTGGAACCCATCATGAAGATGAAATGACCAGCCACGTAGCTGATGAATAAAAATATCAGCCCCTGCTCGCTGGTTTCAACCTGATAGCTTTGGCCAGTCAAGCGGTTGTATTCGCTCATCAACACGTAGGTAAACAATACGCCGGGGAGAATGACTGAGAAGAATTCAATCATCCCGATATAAAACTTCTGTGGTTCAAACTTCATGATGTTTGCTCCTTCAAGAGGGAATCATTTATATCCCCGGATCAACCTGAACAATCAACCACTACAGAGGCTGTGTCAAATCAGGAATAAGCGATCGCTCAGGCAGAAAGGGATGTATTTCCATAGCCTTTAAAATATTCTGCACTGCGAGCGCAGGCTTGTTTTGCCTTAAACGGATGATCCCTCTGCCCGCCAATGCTCCAAAGTGCCTGGGTTCAAGCTCCAGGGTTTTGGCTACATCCTCCAGGGATTTCTCATACTCCTGTTTAAAAAAGTAGATAGTGGCTCTCTGGTTCCAGGCTTCCGAATAGTCCGGCTTTTGGGCTATGATCTGGTTGAGTATCTCTATTGCACCATCGTAGTTGTAAGTTTCGCGTTTTCTTATGGCCTGCTGCATCAGTTCGTCGATTTTACTGTCACCCGATTTGAACCAGGCTTCCCATATCCTGTTTGCGTTTTCGCGGGCAGTGGTTTCATCGGGTGAGATTTTTAGCTTTTCGAATAGATTATCTAATTCAGATTTATCTGCGTAAGCAGGTGCTATTAGCCCGAACAAACAAAATACCAGTAGTATTTTATGGAGTGATTGCTGCATGTGGCTACCTCTCGCTTATCTTTCAGGGAAGATCATCAGTATTCAACACAGTAACCATTGATAAATCAAATGCAAATTTTTAACGCATTGTTTCCCTGTCGCTTTAGGCTGGCATATATTGCCCTATCAAGATCTGACACAACCATAATAACCCTACAAAGAGGAATACATTAATGAGTCAAGATGTCGTCATTTTAAGTGCAGTACGCTCTGCCATTGGTAGTTTTGGCGGTGGCTTAAGCTCGCTGGAACCCTGCGAACTGGCTGCTGATGTGATGCGTGAGTCGATTGCACGCTCGCAGGTTGATGCAGCCAAGATCAACTACGTGACGGTCGGCAACTGTATCCCTACCGATTCACGTTATGCCTATGTAGCTCGTGTTGCCTCTATCAATGCTGGCCTGCCACTTGAATCCGTCGCCATGGCGGTTAACCGTTTATGTAGCTCGGGCCTGCAGGCGATTGTGACCACCGCACAGAACATTATGCTGGGTGATTATGAATACGGAATCGGCGGTGGCGTTGAGGTAATGTCTCGCTCGGGTTATATGTCGACCCAACTGCGCACGGGTGCGCGCCTGGGTGACAGCCAGATGATCGATATGATGGTGGCTGCGCTAAACGATCCGTTTGGTGTCGGTCATATGGGGATTACCGCTGAGAACCTGGCTGAGAAGTGGAACATTTCGCGCGAAGAGCAGGATGCGTTTGCGGTTGAGTCACATCGACGAGCTGCCCTGGCCCAGGCGGAAGGCCGTTTTAAATCACAGATTGTTCCGATCACGATCAAATCGCGTAAAGGTGACATAGTTGTCGATAGTGATGAGCATATTCGCGCAGACACCTCGATGGAATCTCTCGGCAAGATGCGCCCAGCTTTCAAGAAGGATGGTACGGTTACTGCAGGTAATGCGTCTGGACTGAATGATGGCGCGGCGTTTATGGTGCTGGCCTCAGCTGAAGCGGCTGATAAAGCCGGACAGAAACCACTGGCACGAATTGTTTCTTATGCAGTAGCTGGTGTACCGAATGAGATCATGGGTGAAGGCCCAATTCCAGCTTCCAGGAAGGTGCTGGAAAAAGCCGGCCTGACGCTGGACCAGATGGACGTGATTGAATCCAACGAAGCGTTCGCAGCACAGGCGATTGCGGTGGCCAAAGGGCTGGGTCTGGATATGGAAAAAACCAACCCGAATGGCGGCGCGATAGCACTGGGTCATCCGGTGGGTTGCTCTGGCGCCTTTATTGCAACCAAGGCGATTTATGAACTGCAGCGGGTGAATGGGCGTTATGCGCTGGTGACTATGTGTATTGGTGGGGGTCAGGGGATCGCTGTTGTTTTGGAGAGGATGTAATTTTACTCCAGAACTGATTAATTACGTCATCCTGACGCATGCACAAATGCAAGCGTCAGGATAACTCAGGCACCGAGACGTTTCATTATTTCGAAAGCGTCTTAATATACTTCGCTAACAATCTCTGACGAAATAATAGCAGGCTAAATATGATCAGCCAGCTGGTATCTAAAGCACCACCACCTGAAGAGGAGCTAGTACCAACACCGTTTCCAGGGGGTAACTCAGTATCTAAAATCAACCCTGAATTAGACTGACAAACTTGATCGCAAGAGGCATTCCATTCGTCCGGCAAACCATCCTGATCCGCATCTACCGAAGCCGCTAAATTATCAGGAAAAGCATCTTGATTGTCACCTACGCCATCACTATCAGTATCCTTGGTTTCTGTACTATCAGAAGGAAAAGCATCTTGATTATCACCTACTCCATCATTATCAGTATCCTTAGTTTCTGAACTATCAAAAGGAAAAGCATCTTGATTGTCGCCTACTCCATCACTATCAGTATCCGTAGTTTCTGAATTATCAAAAGGAAAAGCATCTTGATTATTAGTCACACCATCATTGTCGGCATCCTGATCATTTTCATCCAGAAAACCATCACCGTCAGTATCACGGTAAACAACCCCATTCAAACTCAAACCAGGCAATTGAGTAGAAGTTCCAAAATCCCAGTAAGCAATAGTATCTCCTGTACCATTGGTATAACTGTAACTAGACCATCCAGTATATAACGCATTGGTGCTGCAGTTACTATCATCAGCTGTAGTCGGGCATTGTAAATGGGCCAGAGTATCTCCTATTCCAGCATTATTAGCAGAGCTATCACTACTATTTTGCCCAGTAGAATCTATCGCCCAAAAACTATCAAAAACGCCTGGGTTAATCTCGATATAACCTGCCAAACCACCTTGCTCTGGGGCTCCTGATACTGCACCTGAAGCAAAACTAGCAGTGATTTTTGACTGATAATCCGAATACCCCGCTACCCCCCCAGCATACACTGTTCCTGAAACAGCGCCTGTCGCAAAGCAGGTAGTAACGCTACTGTTGTTCATGCGTCCTACGAGACCACCTGATGTATTCTCACTGATTACCGCACCTGTAGCAAAGCAGGCATCCAGACTACTGCCATCCATGAATCCGATCAGTCCACCATTGTTACTAATCCCCACTCCTGATACCGGCCCAGTAGCAAAACTGCGAACGATGCTGCTATTGTCCATCAGCCCAACCAGGCCCCCAGCACCTTCTCCAGCAACCACGCCTGAAGAATAGCTGTCAGTAAGGCTACTATTTTCCATGGATCCTACCAGACCTCCGGCGTCCCCTCCCCCAGTTACCGAGCCGGTAGTATCACAATTAATGACACTGCTATTTATCAAATACCCCACTAATCCGCCAACGGAATTACCCCCAGATATATTAATTTGCATTAGTGGACCGCCCAGTCCCAAATTCCTCAAAATAGCTCCATTTGCAAAGCCAAAAAGTCCAGTCCCACCATAATTTGTGTTGATATAAAGATTACTTATCTCATAACCATTACCTTCAAACGTCGAACTGAATTCAGTAGAAACCCATCCAATGGGCACCCAACCAGCTCCAGAGTTCCAGTACGTATCTTGTGAATCCATCACTCCATCAGCATTAGTATCAAAATCCAGACTTTGGGTGAGTTCAAAACCAGTACACCCCTCTGCTGGACAGCCAGTACTGACCCCATACAGAGTTTTACCATCCAGATTATTCCGAATTTCATCAAGATCAGCCAGGTCATTGATTTCTATGAGACCATCATCATCAACATCGAAATCAATACGTCCACTGTCAGCAAATACAGGATAAATAAAATTAGTTATTAATATAAAAAAAGTTGCTGATCGAAGAACAAAAGAATGCATGGTCATATAAATATCCTTTTTAAAAAAACATCTGGTTGGCTATCAAATTCATGGCAAGCCATATGATGGTACGGGTTCAGCTTCTAAATAGGAAACTACTCTGCCAAAAAAAGTCTAGTGGTAGGCGCTATAAGAAAAGCATTGCTAAACCAGAAACGACATAGCCTGTTAAAAATACTCATTGAAGTGGAATTTTGCGGCACAATGCTAGCAGAGTCTATTGGACTGAACAATATTGTGTGAGAACAAATAATAGCAATAATGTTCAAATCAACAGACACCCTCAATATCAAAAACAACCTTGATTTAATAAAATTCTAATAACTATTTCTGGTAGTCTGTCACCAGTAACAATACTTCAAAAAAATATAGGGTTTTACAATAAAATATCCCCATGAAATCAAACCCCACCTTAATCAACTGGTTGTTGCTGCTGTGCCTGGTGCTGTTCTGGGGCACGTCGTTTATGTTCACGTCTATTGCGGTACGCACCGTTGACCCTGCTTCGCTGGTGTTCTTTCGTGTATTAATCGGTGGCTTGATCCTGACTGTCTATCTGTACCTGCGTAAGCGGCGATTGCCATTTGATGTGAGGAGCTGGCTGATCTTCTGCCTGTTTGGCTTTGTGGGTAACCTGCTGCCGTTCTTTCTTATCGCCTGGGGACAGCAAACACTGGACTCAGGTCTGGCAGGGATGATTATGGCCATCATGCCATTGGTGACGATGATACTGGCACATTATTTTATCCCTAACGAATCACTTAACCGTTTCAAGATAATGGGCTTTTTACTGGGGATCACGGGTGTCACCCTGTTGCTGGGTCCGGTGTTTAAAGGTGAGTCGCGCGAGATACTGAGTGCTATAGCGATTTTCATCGCGGCCTGTAGCTATGCCTTGAATACTATTCTGGTCAGGCGCCTGCCACCGTTAAACCCAATGGTGGCCGGCTCAGGTGTGCTACTGGCAGCCAGTCTGTGCCTGTTGCCTGTTTGGTTGACTCAACCGCATGCGGATTTCACAGCGGTCAGCCCGGCTTCTCTGTGGTCTGTGATCTGGCTGGGCATAGGCCCCACCGGGATCGCGACCATCATTCTGTTTGCAGTTATTGAGCGTGCAGGCCCTACCTTTTTATCCACGATTAATTACCTGATACCAGTCGTCGCTTTCCTGGCCGGGGTATGGGTACTGTCTGAACCGCTGGCGTTCAGTAGTCTGCTGGCGCTGGGGATTATTCTACTGGGTATTGCTTTGACACGTTTTAGAGCGACCCATAACGCCCGTGTTTCGAGCTAGACCTGAATCCTGCGACTGATGATGATCAGGCGCGCAATCAGCCACAGCGCTGCGTGAAATAGTCCAACGATTAATCCTATCCAGAAACCGGCTGCACCCAGCGGATCGGTTATCAGGCCATTAAACGCCAGCACGTAGCCGAGCGGTATGCCTATAACCCAGAATGAAAACAACATAATCAACATCGGAATGCGTGTATCCTTAAAACCGCGCAATGCATTAATGGCACTCACCTGCATCACGTCGGCAATCTGAAAGATCGCACCAAATAGCAACAGATGCGTCGCCTGATCCATCACTTCGATCTCGTTGGAATACCAGCCAGTGAGCATGCTGCGGTTAAGCAGTAGAAACCCTGCAAAACTGAGCGCAATCCCAAACGCCAGAACGATAGAACTACGCGCGACCAGGCGTGCACTGTCGCATTGCTCAGCACCAATCAGAAAGCTGATCCTGAGTGTCAGCGCCATGCCCAGGCTGAGCGGTACCATGAACAGCACACTGACAATGTTCAACGCAATCTGGTGGCCAGCCACAACTACCGATCCCAAAGGCGCCAGTAATAATGCGATCACCGAAAACATGGTCGCTTCAAAAAAGATGGTTAACCCTATCGGCAGGCCCAGGCGTAGTAATTCCGTAAACAATGTCAGGTCCGGATCAATGCGCCGGGACCATAGACGAAATCGCTCAAACGCCTGCGCACGATGGATGTAAGCCCACAGCCCAAATAGCGCAACCCAGTTAGCAATCGCGGTTGCCCAGCCACAGCCGACCCCGCCCATTGCGGGCATGCCGAATTTGCCAAAAATCAGGATGTAGTTCAGCGGCGTATTGATCAGTGTTGAAAGCAGGGTAAACATCATGATGATGCGCGTATGCCCCAGTCCGTCGGTCAGGCCCCTTAATGACACGATTAGCAGGATAGCCGGGAAACCCATGGAAAAGGCAAACAGGTAACCGCTGGTAATTTGAGCGGGACGGGGCTCCATCTGTAACCACTGCAACACGGGGTCGACCTGGTTCAGTCCGATCATGGCCAGGCTTGCTGCAATTAAGGCGAAGTAAATGCCGTGCCAGGCAACCGGTGTGACACGGGCATACTGGCGTGCACCGTTGTAGCCGGATATCAACGGTTGCTGTGCATTCAATACCCCGATCACGAACAAAAATACCGGCACCCACAGGCTGTAGCCTATCGCAACCCCAGTCAGGTCATCCGCACTGGCACGACCCGCCATCAGGGTATCGATAACGCCGTTCGCCATTTGTGCAAACTGTGCAATCAGGATAGGCGCGCCCAGACGTGCCAGAGTCAGCCACTCGAATTGAACGCGTTGCAGTAAGGTGTCCGTTTCATGGGCCTGCGGTTGATGGGTTTCGTCCAGTGGCTGGTTCATATTGGTCTCAGTAAATCAGGCGCGCATATTAGCAGAATCGCAGGCGCAAAAGTTTCTAACATTGATCAGAAGGTTTAAATCCTGTGCTAACTGCCATTTGGCTGATTTTCGTAATACACTGCGTTTAAGATTGTTTTAAACATCACCCGGACCAGGCGTTGAAAAAGAAAACCGGCAACCATTCATCATACCAGCGAATTGACCGCATGGACGCCGTAAGAATTCAGCTAGCTCGCACAGATGCCCTGCTGCCTTTATCACTGCTTGGCTTACTGGCCGGATTACTGGCGGGCGCTGCCATCGTGCTTTTTCGCCTGCTGGTGGAAAGCATTCAGGACTTTATCCTGCCCGGAGTTGGATCAGATAACTACGAAGCTTTACCCGAATGGGCTAATTTCACTTTACCAATCGTCGGTGCCATCCTGCTCGCACTGCTGTTTCGGTTTGCTTCAAAAGGCGTGCAGGTGCTGGGTGTCGCACGCGTCATGGAACGTATGACTTATCACCAGGGGCATTTTACCGTGCGCGGCTTTATCCTGCAGTTTATTGGCGCCGCGATCGCTATCATCAGTGGACATTCGGTTGGACGCGAAGGCCCGCATGTGTTTCTGGGCGCGGCGGCCGGCAGCCTGATGGGGGAATACCTTTCCTTACCCAATAACAGCATCCGCACCTTTGTCGGTTGCGGTACCGCTGCGGGTATTGCGGCATCGTTCAACACCCCTTTGGCCGGGGTTATCTTCGCGCTGGAAGTGGTACTGATGGAGTACAGCGTTGCCAGCTTCATCCCGGTGATTCTGGCCGCGGTGGCAGCGACCACACTGTCTAACGCCTTCCTGGGTACTTCCTCCATGATTATCGTCCCGGCAATGGAAATGGGGTCGCTCAGCGATCTGTCACTGGTAATAATCCTTGGCATTACAGCGGGCATGGTTTCGGCTTTGTTTGTTCATTTGTTGCAACATATCGCCAGCAGTAGCAAAGAGATTTCAATCTGGTGGCGGCTGATTCTGGCGGGCGGCTTTATGGGCCTGACCGGCATGCTGATCCCGCAATTGATGAGTATTGGCTACGACACGGTGGAACTGGCTTTAAACGGCCACCTGGCCATCGGCCTGTTGCTAACTCTGGTAGCTGGAAAGCTTCTGGCAACCGCGATTGTCGTGGGTCTCGGCGTGCCTGGAGGCATGATTGGGCCGACGTTGTTTATCGGTGCCATGCTGGGTGCCGCGCTGGCCAAGATCTTTTTACTACTCCCCTTCAACCTGCATACTGAAGTCGGATTTTTCGCTTTGCTGGGCATGGGCGCAATGATGTCCGCCAGCCTGCAGGCACCGCTCGCCGCACTGGTGGCAATGCTGGAATTAACCGATAACCCTGCGGTGATCCTGCCCGGTATGCTGGCGGTAGTTATTGCCGGGGTAACCGCGAGTGAGATATTTCGTAAGCAATCGCTATTTCTGTCGATGCTTAAAGGCTCGGGCAAGGATTATCGCACCAACCCGATCCTGCAAAGCCTGCGTCGGGTCGGGGTTGGCAGCATCATGGAGCAGAATTTTGTGCATGTTGATAACCGTATTTCGGCGCTGCTGGCGAAAGAGATTGTGACTAACAAACCCGAGTTTTTGCTTATCGACGAAGATAATGTTCCGCAGACCCTCATGCCCACCGTAGAACTCGCCAAATTCATCGAAGCCAACCAGGACGATTTACCGCAAACCATCGACCTGCTGGAGATTCCGGCATTACGCTGGCAGGCAGGCATGATTCATCTGCAGGCTAACTTGCAGGAGGCGTATGAATTACTCGAATCTGGAACCCACGAAGCCCTGTATGTAGAGCGCAGCATACGCCGCCGTGAGCACCAGATATTCGGTGTATTAAGCCGCAATATGGTGGAAAAGGCTTATCGATACTGATGCGATATTGCTATAGACACAGATAAAAACTTTATGACCTGGTGTGACTTTGTCGGTTAATATTAGCGCCTTGAAAAATCAAATCATTAAAGTCTACGAGGAGATGACATATGGATCGATCTATCGTCACTGGTATTGGCATACTGCTGGTAATGTTTTCTGATCTTGCGCTGGCCCACCAGAGCGGCATGGTGGGTGGTTTCACTAGC
>JBNKDE010000028.1:0-13457 GCA_050288105.1 Gammaproteobacteria bacterium | reverse complement strand
CGAAGGCACAGGCGAGAATATATCAATAAGATCCAACCTCAGCTGGTATTTTCATGATTTCCCCGGACAGTAGTGTCTAACAGCTGAAAGAAGTCACTAAGAAAAGCCGCCCCACACAACCCCTTATCTCGTCAAAAGCATAGCCTAATCGCGGTCGGGTCAGACGCGCTCCCGAAGCGGCTGTCCCTCAAATGGCATCCTTGCCATTTGACCCCGATTTGACCTAACTTTTACCACGGGCTCGATAGGGGATTAAAAAAAATTTGATTTCAAGCAGACCTTGTAATCTCTATTAGGTCTTATGCAATTAATGAGACAGAGTGAAGTTCTTAATTCATGTTGAGGCAAAAGACAAGACTCCAGAGACAGAGACATTACCCATGTCACAGGCGGGGTGGTGCACTCGACGACTACCCAGTTCAGGGCCTTGCAGGAGTTTCTCGCCTCCCCGGAAGGAATAACAAAAATGTATTCAAGGACAGGGTCGGTTACGCGATTGGCAGTAATGAACATAAAAACTATACTGATCGTCAGGTCACCACTAACTTCAGTGAATTTGCCAATTCGGATATACTGCCGTTTACCGTTCAAACCTTCTTCGCCACCGAGGTCGGCGAACAACAGGCCCGGCAACTCTGGAAGCAGATGCTCGAGCAATTTGGAAACCAGGAATTCGCGGAATTAAAGAATGCGCTCGATAACGGTGGCCTGACCGAAGAACAGATACAGGCACTGAGGGATGAAATCACCGACAAAATGCTGGAGTTCCTGGGTAACTGGCAATACCTATTGATCGATATCCCGATAGTCAGTGATATTGAGGATGCCGTCGGTGACCTGGTGCTAGGTGATGAGGCGGAAGAATTGCGTCAGTATGCTGCAGAGCTTCCGATTAATGAATCTATGTTCGAGAACCATTGTGAGATGCCCTGATGATTACCGTTGAATACGATTTGCAAGGAAAAAAACACAGCGCATGGCTGGAGGAACTTAGTTATCTATGGAAGGTGGACGATAAAGCCTGGCTGCAAAACCGCAAAAAGGAGTGGAAGTTTTTAGCCGAGAATCGATATCAGGATAACTCGGCAAAGACTAACAAAAAAAATATGCAGTATTATGTTTATGGCAAATGTAATGATTACATTCCGCCAGTATCCAAATACCTATTCACCCCGTTCCAGTCAGCCGCTGATGCGAAACTGGTCTTTGAGGTGCTTTTTGGGCCTGATGAGCATAAAAGATTGTACGACGAATTTTTATATACTGTCGCAAAATGGGGGGGGGATTGTCCTGGCTGCGCAATCATGTTCAGTACTTTATTGAAGGGGTATTGGGTGAACAGTATCAGGAAATCTGGGAAAAATCTCCAAACAGTAGTCGTCCCAGCAAGATATCACCGGATCCTGATTTTTGGTTTGACATGTATGCTTACGATGCCTTAAGAATTGTTGATCAAAAAATTGACTACCATGCATATGTTGATTGTGTACCTTATTTTGTTTCGATTATTCCCTTTGTGACCAAGTTAAAGGTCCGGAAAAACAATAACCTGTTTTTACTCCTAGAAAACGCCGAGAAACTGGCCGTGAGTGGAGAAGGTTCGGAGCTGTCTCTCGAATTTGCCAAAGAACTTTTGAGCCACGAAGAAGAGATTAGAGCAAACTGGGCTGTTAACGCGCATCTTGATGAAGACGAATGAATATGGCCTATCAACTCTCTATACTATTGCGTTGCAGTTCGGAAGAAGAGGCACAAAGCTATCGAAGCTTGCTTGATCGGGAAACCCGGCCAATATTTGAAGATGAAGTTGAGTCGCAGCATCTCGCTGCATTTAAGGTAATTGATGATATTGAGTACCCATCAAGTTCGGATTTGGATGGCGAGACTCTGATACTGATATGGTATGAGGAGGATGGCCTCCAATTTGAGGATGTATTTCCTTTAACACAACTTGATGGAGTTGAACTGCTCGCCGGATACGAGATACCCGATGACCCTATGTCCTGGGATGAAGATGTTGATGATGGCTGGTTTTGGCTACCTGTGGCTCAAAAAACTCAACAAGTATCTTTCCTTGAGGGAAGGGAACGGATTACCGAAGACATTCAGGAAAAACTCCAGGTCCCTATGTGATTCAAAAAGAAAGCCCAAACCGTGACAAGGGATAAACCACGAACTGGGCCTTGCCCAGAATGTTATTCACATCGACCAACCCAAACAGTCTGCTATCCAGACTGTGCGGTGTATCAAATAGCTGGTGTCAGAGTGGATTCAGCACTAGTCTTTCATCAAAAAACTACCTGATTACCCACTAAACTCAGCCGGTTGTGAAGCGTTTCGAAGTTTGTTTTTCTGATCGTGTAGAATTTCACACGCCAATGCAGCCTGGTCTTTGTAGCTAAGATAGTACAGGCGTGCGAGTCCCTTTCTTTTGCGCGCCCAAAAGAAAGAGACGAAAGAAAAGGGCGCCCTACTGGAGCGGCCTGCGGCTTCCCGAAAATCGAACCATTTAGCAAGGCTCGGACAGACTCGCATCCCTGCTCGACTGTCCTCAGCGCACGTCCATTTGCTCTGACCTCACTAAATGGCCCGATTTTCGGCACTCCAGAAGGGTCGATAAAAACCAACCGTAACATTCACATTTGTCCCTTATTGTTGAAACCCGAAAAGGTTAAGACTCAGCAGTTGATTGGGAATTTTAGCTGTCAAACTCCACAGCGTAGCTGAAACAGATGGGTAATCATGAAAAACTATAAGATTGTTTAAAAGCTTTCATCACGGGTTTCTCAATGGCAGACTCAGCAAACAACCTCAGCTCGTGCGCATGCCTTAATGCAAGCGCATCGGGTTCATCCAGTACCTGCTCAATAAAAGGATGAATCGCCAGATCGAAAATCAGGCTGTCCTTTTTCTGTACGGCGCGATAGATATCGATAAATAGCTGCTGTGTCTCAGCATTCATCTGACATTTCTCATCCACAATCTTTAACATCACCGCAGTCAGGCAATCCAGAGTTTGCGCATCAAAGCGCTGTTGTTCGGCCCAGGCTTTAAGATCCGGGAAATCACGATAATCGCGGGTTTGCTGTAATGCTAACATCGGTTGCTCCCCTGCTTACACGCCAGCATGCTGAGCTTCCAGCTCCACCATGCATTCTTCCAGCATCTTGCGATACTGCCCGCAATAGTAGTCAATTACTGCAGCTTTGTTTTCAGGCTTACCATCACTCTCATAAAAGAAGAAAGTGTTATAGCGGGCTGCCGCATACATGAACGTCGCACTTAAAAAAGGCATTGCCCAGTCTTCGCTTAATTCATTGGCCAGATGTATGAACTCATCTGCCACTTCGTGAAAATCTGATTCCTGCACCGGGTTCACCTCGTCGGTATAAAAAGTTCTCTAATGAGTTTGCAATCAATATTCATGCCATCAGACTGTTTCTCAAGCAAACTCAAGGCCTGGCTGGCGATAAAACTTTATAGATTGATAGCCCCGCCAGAATTGTCGTGATTTTTTGTAGCATTCCCGACAATGACCCTAGATTATGCAACCTTCCTTCGCTAAGCCATTGATTTACCTACACTCCGATGATTGGCCTGGCTCTTGCTATCAAATACTAAATAACCATATCTGGAGCAACAAATGGCCGATACCACTCTCAATGACCTCATAGAAGGCATCAGTAATAATAAAATTATCCCCTATCTCGGCGCTGGCGCGCTTGCCGGCAGTGTGAGCACCGCAACGGGTGAACCCATACCCGCCGACAGCAACAGCCTGATCCTGGCCATGAATGGAGGCAAACCGATGGCACCTCGCCTGATGTATGAGTTTGCGCGTGCAGCGATGGACCTTGAGTTAAAACGCGGACGCAATGCAGTTCACCGTTTTCTTGAGACCACCTACGGTGACACCGAGTGGACTCGGGCACCTTTACACGACTGGCTCGCCAGCATACAACCCGCTTATGTGATTGATATTAACCGCGACTGCCAGTTACAGGAGAGCTACAGTAATACACCGCATACGCTGATACGTGGTATTTCACGTATCGCAGGAACCAACTTTCGCTTCAAGATCCATCACTACGATGGTGAGCAATACAGTGCAAAAGAAATTGATCAAAGCGAAGTCGATACCAGCTTGCCGGTACTTTTTAAAGCCATGGGCAGCCCGGTTCCTGACGCTACCTATATCGCATCAGACGCAGACTATGTCGATTACATCACCGAACTCATGGGCGGTTTTGCGATACCTGATTTTATTAAGGAATATCGCAAAAACAAACAATACCTGTTCATTGGTTTACGCATGACGCGCGACACCGAGCGCATGGTTTTATCCGACATGATTTACAGCGCAGGGGAACCGCGCGGCTGGGCTTTAATCCCCGAGCCTAGCGATAAGGAAATCCGTTTCTGTAAACGCCAGCATATTGAAATCATCCGTGCTGATGTACAGGATCTACTCGCTGCCGCAGACTTTAGCGACGCGCAAAAGGCAGTCGCCGTTTAGTTTAGCGGGACTGATGAGCACACCATGAAAACCTTCACACCTTGCCAGGGAAAGCAGCACTGTCGCGATGATGGTAGCCGCTGCCTGAGCTGTGGACGCCAGCTAGATGAAATTGTCTGGCTGCGCGATTTGATAGACCAGCTCGCCAGTCTCGCGAATGAATACAACTACGCCAATATTGAAGAATACGCCAGCTATGTCAGCGCCAAGGTGATAAAGACCATTCAGCATAGACGCGATAACGCAGGCGCAGCGAATGAATAAGCTGTTAAACCCCGATGATTCTCGCTACCAGCTGGGCGTTAGCCAGATGGATGCTACCCACCTGGAGTTTATCGATCTGGTGAACCAGCTAGACATTATCGATAAAGCCGGCTTCAAACCACTATTCGCACAGCTGCTTGAACACACCGAACAACACTTTGAATCAGAAAAACAGCTGATGCAGCAAACACATTTTCCCGCCAGCCAGGAACACCAGGGAGAACATCTGCGGATTCTGGGTGACCTGCAACGCATGACTCGCACCCTGCAAAATGGCTCCCTGTTAATGGCCCGTGCCTACGTGAGGGAGATGCTTCCCGGCTGGTTCAATCTGCATGCAATCACCATGGATAGCGCACTTGCTGCACATATTAAATCCTGCGCTACGCAGGCGGATCAGGAAAATCCAGTATCTATCAGTAACCCTTAACTACCTGGAGAACTCGCATGCATTCAAATCAGGAACTCATTCAACATCTGGAGCATATTATCAATCTTCAGCTAAATACCAGCGACCAGTTTTACCTGCATGCAAGACTCTATAAAAAATGGGGACTCAGTGCTCTGGCCGAAGTAACGCGCGACAAATCAGCTGAGCTGATCACACAAACCGAACTACTGGCTGATCATATTGAGCTATCAGCAGGGAAATTAGATAACCTGGCAGCAGAAAACATGCTAACAGGCACTTCAGTATTGCTTTGCCTGCAGCTTGATCATAAAGCAAGCGCGCAATGTCAGACCAGCTACCAGCAGGCGATAGCACTTTGTAGCCATAGCAGTGACAACGCAATAGCAAAATTACTCAGGCACTTTATCCATCAGTTCGAGGCACATAGCGAATGGTTGAACAACGAACTTAAATTTATTCAAACGCATGGGATTGAAGCCTTTATCAAGAATGAAATGGGGCTTCATCAATTCTGGAAACGGGTCGCCAGCTAACTCAAAATGCGCGACCGCAAGTTCAGAATCTGTGCCAATGCAGAGCTGGGTGAAAAGGATTACAAAGTCATACCCCTGCATTATAAAAAGCAGCCACACACGGGTATTCTTTTTCGCTTTAACCAGCGGCTGTACGCCTATATTAACCAGTGTGTGCACATGCCACGCCATCTAGACTGCAACACCAATACCATTTTCAATGAATCAGGAAAACTGTTGCGCTGCTCCATGCATGGCGTTGTCTACCAGCCTGAAACGGGGGAGTCGATCAGCAGTATATGCAATGGTGAAAAATTACAGGCCATCAGGCTTAAGATTCACAACGATATTATTTACATTGATGACAAACGGGTGAGTGCTGTGACCTCCCCTGTGGGCACAGGCGATGAATTATCTTGAGCTATCACCAGCGGACTTCCCGACATTACAATCACGCGATGATGTAACCATTTTCGATACCCGTGATGCTGCCAGTTTCACACAGGCGCATATACCAGGCGCACGCATGATCGAAGACCATGAAATCAGGCGCCTGATCCTGCAGAAAAAGCGTCATTCACCTGTTGTGGTTTACTGCGCACATGGAAATAGCAGTCGGGATATCTGTCATTTACTCAGCGGCATGGGGTTTGAGCAGGTGTACAACCTCGAAGGTGGCTGGTTAGCCTGGCAGCATTTTAACACCTGATCATAAGCCGAATGTAGCGCTGTCCGCCCACCCTGCAGTCAGCTGACAAGCCCGGAGTTCCCAGAACTGTAGATAGTTCACACTATTTGTAGATGATTTTTTTTCATCTCGAACACGAATATTTATCAATTGTTGCATTGCAACATATCCTCTATATTTGGCCCCATGAATCAACGAGACACAGCTGACAAGCAAAGCGGAGACCAGATTATTAATCTTTTGAGAAATGGCATGTTAAACCGACTGAAAACATTATTTGTGGATTATCAAATGTTTGCAGGGCGCTCCCGCCTGCGCAGTTATCTACTGACCCTGAGTGACCGTG
The DNA here is from genome assembly GCA_050288105.1 of Gammaproteobacteria bacterium. Taxonomy (GTDB): domain Bacteria; phylum Pseudomonadota; class Gammaproteobacteria; genus JACNJF01. The sequence goes on along the minus strand of JBNKDE010000028.1, from coordinate 6,719 downwards.
CGTTAAAAGATCTTGGATTTTCGCGCGATATGCTCCAGCAGGGCATCTCCAGCTGGCCCTGGAGACCCTCGATTGCCAGGATCCTGTCATTTGACCAGAAGCTGAAAACCTATGATGTCTACGGCATGGTGAACAAGCAGGAAAAAGAGATACGTCAGGCCATCGCTGAATTGAGAACTTATTCTGATCGAGAATTAGCAGACCTGGATATCGCGCGCGAGAACATTGAATTTGTAGTGCGCAATGGGCGTCCCAGACTGGATGAAGACCCTAGAAACATAAATATGAAAAAACGCCAGTCTATCGCTGCCTGAGAATTCCTCCCTTAACCCGGTTCTGGGCATTCGTGATGATATATCCCCTGGGGTCTATCATCACGGATTACCTGACCGGGTCTTTTTTTGCCTGTACAGTTTCAGGCTAATTCCACCTCCATTTTAACTAACAATGTAGCCCCCAGCTTCGCGGGCTAAATTATCATCAGTCTGATCGGAGTCACCCGGTTATGACACCCGATCATAGTACCGTTCCTGCCGATGGGCAGGCTGCAATTCAATCAATATAGAAACAAGAAGGGCCCATGTCATTGAAGACAGGGCCCCGTGGACTTTACCCCTTAGACCTGTGTCATCGCGTAGCCCATAGTCTCGGGCACAGCAAAATGCGAACCAGGTTCAAGCGGGGCATATTGTGCTGTTAGTTATTTTGTGCCCGCAACTTTCTGCAGAAAATATTTTATCGCACCAGGGGCATTGGAAATCTCCATGAAGTTACCCATACCCAGGTCTGGAAAGCTAATCGCAATGCGGAACTTGCCCGGCAGGCTGAGCACATCTTTCCCGCTAATCAGCACCTCGTAAGGCAGGTGGGGCGTATGCTTCAACTCACCGCTATCGATAGTCGACATAACCGTATTATCAGCGCCATACCCTTCAGCAAAACCAACGCCTAGCAATGTCTCTTCCTTTCCGGGGATGTCGATGCGATAAACCAGCGTAGTTCCTTCTTTACCAGCCCTGAGACCTGATTCCATAGCCTCTACTGCAGCTGCATGGCTATCGAAACTGGCAATCTCATCGGGCTCATCAAAATAGGGCATACCAAACATATAGTGATATTTGCGCAGGTCCTTTTCTGAAAGACCTTCTTTAGAACCAAAAGACTGTTGTTTGCCTAACGCCGTTTCCAGGCTGGCCGCCACGCCAGCCAGATCACCTTCCATACGATAGGCGGCTGCCTGATAGGGTGGGTTCGCATAGGAAACCTGATTGCTATCTCCAACCCTGGTTACCGAAACACTAATTGCGGCACCAAACCCGCCATTCTCAGATTTTGTAGCCGCCGCTTTTAGCTCGTCGTTGGTGACCACAATCACCTGCGCACTCTCGTAGGGAGAATACTCGCCAGCGATGGTGAACCCCTGATTTTGTAACGCAGTTTTCGTTTCATCAACAACCGCAGACAGACTTCCGCCAGTCGTTTTTGCCAGTATGTAAGGTTTTAGATTTTCGGCATAAGCCTGTGAAGAAAAGACAATGGCTGCCAGCAGCCAGGCATAAAGGATTTGTATTGAAAGTTTTTTAAACATAGAAATTCCGCCTTTGTTATATAGTTGTTTTTGTTGTAATTGGGCTTTTATATCCCTTGAAAGCTGAACAGCTTCAGCAATGTTGCCCGCAAAAGCATAGGTTATTAGATACTGATTTTCAATCACTGAAAAAACAGCAGCCTGACACCATTTAAATGAAGCCAGGCTGGCGGTTCAATTACCGATTCTGGATCAGCAAGCTGTCACCATGAAATATCTGCTGGTTATCTTGTTCCAGTAAAGAGAAGAAAAGCAGACAGGAATCGCTCTGCATGGCCTTATGCTGAGCAGCTAGCGCCGCTTCCAGATCACTCCAGTGCACGATATCTACCCACTTCCCATCAGCCGTTTTAATTAATTCTCTGGATATAAAGCCCTGCCATTTTTGTATCGTATCCAGCATCCCTTCTGCGGATTTAACGATGCGCTCATCAGAAACCCCCGCTTTAGCCGAAAAAACTACTAATTCGATGGTTTCTGCATAGCTGCTGGAAGCGAATAACAGGAACAGGAGCACAGCGGCGTATTTGAATATCGATTTCATTATTTAACCTCGTAACCTCATATTGATTGATCGAGACCCAAGGTTAAATGCTTACTGCTGACAACGTTCTGTCAGTACCCAGTAAGAAATGCTAAAAAGCCAGTCGAATTTCGAATACACCTGCGCAATCATTTTTACTTTTGATAATTCTGAATTTGCTGCAAATCGCGCGTGATACGTAAGAATCAGTTAATACAGATTAATTATCGCCGTCAATGCATCACGGGGGTGACAGTAAGGTTTCATTTTGCAACCTTTAAATTGCAAAAGCTTGAACTGAGTCAAGTTAGTTCAGCTGAGTTATTTTCATCAAAGCGGCAAGAATAAATCATTTGTTGCAGTGCAATATATCACCTATAGTTACACCCATGAAGCAGGTCTAGTCCCCTGCCGTTCATAAGAATTCCTCCCTTTACCCGGTTCGGAACTCTTGGTGATAACCCCCCTAAGGTTTATCACCACGGGTTACCAAAACCGGGTTTTTTTTGCCTGCAATATACCTTAAAGCACCAAACCGAACCACTTCAACTCTTTCCTTGCGGGCATCCAATGGCTTCGTCACAGGCGCACCTGATTGTTTGATTTCCTTTGCTGCGATGTAGAGTTTACTACAAATTTGTTTACCAAAAAGCACAGCTGTTTTTCTAATCCATTGATTTAAAGATAGAAAATCATCTCTCCTCGACTGGTATGAATTCTGCATAAAGCAAAAGTAATCAATTCATCAGAGATTATTTATGTCATTACTGGAAACCTACAAATCTAATGCATTACTGTTCAATTCGAATTTTCTTGAGGCCACCAGCGAGCCTGGCGTACTGGGTTATCGTGGTGAGCTGGTTCTGATAGAAGGGGAAATCGCAGATGCCAAAGGGCATGCAAAGCCCCCTGTCGAAATCATGCGCGGCGTTGCGTTACTGGCTGCTGAGAAACTCAAAATGGTCGTTGGCGCACTGGATAAGCTGGAGTTACTGCCTGTATTTTTCGATAAATATCAGGCTGATTTTGATAGCGATATCAAGATCGTGATCTTTGTAGTGAATATTGAAAGCGCGATGCAGGTTGAGCTGAGTGGCTTCAAGGTCACGCTGATTCCTCTGGTACAGGGTGTGCCCTGGAATGAGATACTGGATGAACTGGCACTGGAAAAAAGTGATTTTAAAGGCCAGTCTGCAGCCGACAAAATCGCCACCCTGTACCAGGAATTAAAAAGCTATAAACCCAAATACCCGGATGTTTCACTGGATCAGGCGCTAGCCTCGACGGTAGATATCGTGCGCGAAGGCTGGGGCGCGATTTAACTTCAATACCATGAAAAACATTCTCGACTGGTCCAGCTACCGAGATGCCGGTCTGGGTGATGCCTATGCCGACATTCCCAAACAGGGTGGTGATTTCGCGCGTGCAGTTGCCGTATGCATTAATAGCGGCCAGTGTGAGATGGAAACTAAAAACGTCATGTGTCCAAGCTATCGCGTGACAGCCAACCCCTTCCTGTCGCCGCGTGGCCGCGTCAAATTACTCAAGTCAGCACTCAATGGCCAGCTCGATTTAAACGCACCCGAGCTATTACAGGCTATGCAGCTATGCCTCGCCTGCAAGGCCTGTAAACGGGAATGCGAAAATAATATCGACATGGCCATGATCAAGGTGGAGTACCTGGCGCAATACTACAGACAGCATAAAGTGAGCCTGCAAACACGTTTATTGAGCAATCTCCCTAAACTATTGCAGCGTTATCCGCTGCTATTCAGATTCAACCGCCTGCGCAATCGATACAAAACCCTGGCCAGAGCAGCACAATGGCTGACTGGTTTAAACGCAGACAGGCAACTGCCTGTACCCGCTAGTACCCCTTTTTCGAGTCAGCTAATCCCTGCAACTTCGACTAAACCCTACATCGCTGAAGTAGTACTGCTCATCGATACCTTTACTCATTATTTTGCTCCGCAAAATGCCAGCGCAGCCATCGAGCTTCTAAGTCATGCAGGTTACCGTGTGTACACCACCCAGATCGAAGATGAAGAAGTGTTACTGGAAAAACGTCCGGTATGTTGTGGCAGGACTCATATTGCCAATGGTCAGGTCGAGCAGGCACGTCAGGAAGCCGCAAGAATGCTTTCCGTTCTCCTTCCCCATGTTGAAGCAGGACGCAAAGTCATCGGACTGGAACCCGCCTGCCTGCTCGCGATACGTGACGACTATCGCTTTCTGGGTTTTGCTGATATAGCAGAAAAGGTGTCAAAACAGGCGCTGCTACTGGAAGAGTTCATCGCACGTGAAGTCTCAGCCAAACGATTCCAGGTCAAGTTTAAGGCTGCGGACAAAAACCAGCCACCGTTACTGGTTCATGGCCACTGCCACCAGAAAGCCGTCGGCGCGATGAAGTCCATGCGCAAGGTTTTAAAACTGATTCCTGATCTGAATTTCGAAATAATCGAAGCCTCCTGCTGTGGCATGGCGGGAAGCTTTGGACTGGAAAAACAAAACGCCGAGCTGTCTCTACAAATGGGAGAACAGGCCCTGTTTCCGAGCATCCGAAACCATCCAGATTCGGTACTGGTTGCTAACGGATTTTCCTGCCGCCACCAGATCGAGGAAGGAACCCGGCGTTCATCCCTGCATCTTGCTCAATTACTACAACAATCAATGGCATGAACATTATTTTTAATTAAAACCTCTATTAACCTATTGGAGACACCATGAAAACAGAAGAAAAAATCCAGCAACAAATCAGCGAAAACCAGGTCATGATTTATATGAAAGGCACCCCGGATAATCCCGAGTGCGGTTTCTCGGCCAGGGCATCCAGTATACTCAAACAGACTGGGGCACCTTTTGCCTACCTGAATGTTTTACAGTCACCCTTCATCTACGAACGTCTGCCTGGATTCTCCAACTTCCCCACCTTTCCACAGGTTTTTATCAATGGGGAACTGATTGGTGGCAGCGATATAGTAGAGGATATGTTCAACTCAGGTGAACTGCAGAAATTACTCGCTGAAAACCGCACAGCGGAATAATCAGCATGCAGGAATCAGAAATTTTACAGCGCATAAAGACTCTATACCCCGATGCAGCGATGGAAGCCAGTGGCGAAAACTGCAACTTCGAAGTGTTTGTGGTCAGCCCTGAGTTTGAAGGCATGAGCCTGCTCAAGCGTCAGCAATCTATCCTGTCCCTGTTTAACGAAGAATTGAAAACGGGCAAGCTGCATGCACTGGGCGTAAAAGCCAAAACACCCGCAGAGCTGAGTAGTACTCCGAGCAATTTGATCCAGTTGGGTTAAAAAACAGAATGCAGGGCTTATTACGAACTGAGCTGACATGACCTGAGCAGCTATGCGCGTGATCCCGAATACCTTGACTGGGAAATTAGTCCGATCTCTATTCGAATGTATCAGCATGGTCAGTAACTTCTTCCCTACTGAGTAGCAGCGATATCTCCAACTGGAAGCAGAAGAGATAAAGCCCAAAAAGGGCTTTTCTCAATCAGGGAATATCTGATTAATTCAGCGGCACAAGGATGTGCCGCTAAAATCAATTATTGATCGTGAATTTTTTAGTAACAAAAAAATACCCTGCTGACAGGGTATTTTTTCAATCATGAAAATAATTTCTGGCTTATTTTTTCTCCAGTGCCAGTATCCATACCAGCAGGCGATTAATATCCAGGTCAGAGATCGTATCTTCATTGGGTGGCATCGCCAGTCCACTGATCTTGCCCTTGAATTTTGAACGAAAAGGACTGCTGCCATATTTAACTATCCTGGCTAAATCCTGATAACTACTATCCTTTTTTTCACTCCGGAACAATTCAGCAATTTCCAGAAATGATGGACCCACCGGCAGTCTTTGTGATTTATCTAATTTTTGTGGCATAACACTATGGCAGGTATTACAGCCATAGATTTCACTCAACTTTTCTGCACTACAGTCGGCGGCATAAGCCTGAGTTAAAAACGAAGCCCCCAGCACGATAAGGAATGAGTAAATCAATTGATAATTTTTCATTTAGATTCCTGACAGTAATTAATTTTGTGAACGTAGAATTGATCTTACACCGATACCCGGAACAACCTATTCCTCAACAGGACAGTTTTCGTCAGTACTTTGGTGGGTGAAAATTTCGCTATTTAGCCTTACTACTAAAGGTGGAGTTTTACTGGTACCCAATTTCCTGAGTAGAAGCCATATATGCCTCAACGAAGCGCGTAGGATCCTTCAGCAGTTTGTCTTTCCAGTAACCCAGTGGAATACGGCTTTCAATCAGCCCGCGCAGGATACCGATGTGTGCGGTCATCCCACTGCAACTGGCACCCACCAGGCGGTCCTGGTCGAACTGCAGGTTGAGGTATTTGTAATCCTCCGGGGTGTATAGCTCGGCGCTGTCGCCGCCGGCGACACCCATCCATAAGCCGAACGAGTGTGAGATCAGACCCAGTGTGTCGAGCACGTTCATGTTGAGCGATCCATGATGTGTGCTGCGTTTGCCGGCCATGTTCATCGCGGCGATGCGGCCATGGTCGGTGGCGGTGGGCTGGATCGCCTGTACTGAGGCGTCCCCAGTAGAGAAGTCCAGTCCCTG
>JBNKDE010000027.1:0-17513 GCA_050288105.1 Gammaproteobacteria bacterium | reverse complement strand
GACAAAACTGGTAAAGCCGATACGCTTGAGGGTTCTCATCACCGTTGGCGTCGATACTTCACAGCTGGCAGAAAGCTCGGTAATAGAGACCAGCCCTGCCATTGGATAGTCGGCTAGCAGGTAGCGCGCAATCTTTAATTCGGCCGGTTTGAATTCGTTAAATTGATTCCTCAGCCTTTCGTCAATCGGTGGTTTGGAGCTTTTAGCCATATCTTTATGCTTCAATGTTGTGCAAAACGCCAGCAGGTACAGGTCACAATCGGCAATAAATTAATAATTTGACCTAAAAGTTTTAATAATGTAAAAATATTTACACGGTAGATTTCATTCTTCCATGATCCAGATATAAATTCAATCACACTTATAAATCACCCGAAGGAGTTAGTTCAAATGACCAATAGACGCGATTTCCTTAAAAAAGCCGGTGTCGGTGCGGCTATATTAGCCACTGCTGGCTGCCAGCAGGAAACAGAAAAAAATAGCACTCCAACCACATCTGCACCTGCCGTTCAAACCCCTAAAAAAACCACCATAAAGTGGCGACTACAAACTTATGCTGGTGCAGCTTTGGCAGAGCATGTTATCAAACCTGCTATCGATGATTTTAATAAGGTAGCCAATGGCGATATGGTCATTGAACTATATACTGCTGATCAACTGGTTCCTACAGGCGAGCTATTCCGAGCTATGCAAGAAGGCACTGTAGATGCGGTACAGAGCGATGATGACTCCATGGCCGCACCAGTCGATGTCTCTGTATTTGGAGGTTATTTTCCATTCGCCACACGTTACAGCCTCGACGTTCCTACCCTTTTCCACCAGTATGGCCTGAATGAAATCTGGGAAGAAGCCTATAACGAAGTGGAAAACGTTAAATGGCTGAGCGCTGGCTCCTGGGACCCCTGCCATTTTAATACCGTCAAGCCCATACACTCACTGGCTGACCTGAAAGGCCTGCGCCTGTACACCTTCCCCAGTGCTGGTAAATTCCTGTCGCGCTTTGGTGTCGTGCCGGTTTCCATCCCATACGAAGATGCAGAAGTTGCAGTACAAACCGGTGAACTCGATGGTATGGCCTGGTCCGGCATCACCGAGGATTACACCGTGGGCTGGGCGAACGTTACCAAATACTTCCTGACCAACAACATTACTGGCGCCTGGATCGGTTCCTTCTTCGCTAATGAAGAAAAGTACAATGCGCTACCTGAACATCTCAAGACCCTGCTGAAACTGACTATGGATAGCTCACATTACTATCGTCAGCACTGGTACTGGGGTGGTGAAGCCAAGCTGCGTGTCGAAGGAACCAAGCTGCAATTAACCTCAATTCCTGATGCTGAGTGGGCAACGGTAGAAGCCGAAGCCCTCAAGTTCTGGGATGAAATCGCCCAGCAAAGCCCACGCTCTGCCAAGGTGGTCAAAATCCTGAAGGAATACTCAGGCATTATGTCCAAAGCGGGTCGTCCTTACCGTTACAGTTAAGGTCAAATGTTGACGCAGGTTATTGCAGATAACCTGCGTCGATTACCTTTACTTTAAAATCACATCGGGCTGTACATGTTAAATATCATCCGGCACTACGTCAGGATTGTCGATGTCATTAACCGCACTATTGGACGAATGACCATGTACGGTATCTTCGTCATGATGGGCTTGTTACTGTATTCGTCAATCTCCAAATCTTTCTTTACGCCCTCCCTGTGGACACTGGAGATGGCTCAGTTTTCAATGGCGGCGTATTACATGCTGGGCGGTGCCTATTCGATGCAACTGGGTTCGCATGTGCGCATGGACCTGCTGTATGGGCGCTGGTCGTTACGCGGAAGGGCTTTCATGGATACACTGACCGCACTATGCCTGGTCACTTATTTGAGCTTTCTGCTGTATGGTGCGTTTTCCAGCACGGGTTATGCGATCCAGTATAACGAAACCAGTTATTCAGCCTGGTCACCCTATATGGCCCCAATAAAGATCATCATGACTTTTGGTATCGTGCTGATGATCCTGCAAACCATATCCATATTTTTTAAGGACCTGTCCAGGGTGCTTGGCTGGGACATTCTTCCCGGTACTGAAGAGTCGGAAGAAGTCATATGAGTTATGAATTAATCGCTGGACTGATGTTTTCCAGCATGATGCTGTTACTGCTCACCGGTCAACGCGTATTCGGCGCGATAGGTTTTGTCGCAGTGATTGCAGCCTTTGCACTGTGGGGTGATGGTGGCTCAGAAATGGCCTTCAGCGCCGCGATGAAACTGATGAAATGGTATCCCCTGCTGACTCTGCCCCTGTTTATTTTTATGGGCTATATGCTGTCAGAGTCAGGAATCGCCGATGACCTGTACCAGATGTTCCATGTATGGTCTGGACCTATCAACGGCGGGCTTGCGATAGGCACTATCGGTTTGATGGTGGTTATCTCGGCAATGAATGGACTCAGCGTTGCCGGTATGGCAATCGGTGCAACCATTGCCCTGCCCGAGTTACTGCGGCGAGGCTACGACAAGATCATGATTACCGGGGTTATTCAGGCTGGTAGCTCGCTGGGTATTCTGGTACCACCCAGCGTGGTACTGGTGTTATATGGCATGATCGCACGCCAGCCCGTCGGCCAGCTGTGGCTGGCGGGGGTATTCCCCGGTCTGTTAATGGCCAGCCTGTTTATCATTTATATACTGATCCGCTGCAAGATTAATCCTGCGCTGGGCCCTGCCCTGCCCAAAGCAGAGCGTCAGTATAGCCTGGCTGAAAAGCTCAAGATGCTGCACGCTGGCATACTGCCACTACTGATTTTCTTTTCCATGACCGGGCTGTTCCTGATGGGTAAAACCAATCTCACGGAAAGTTCTGCGGTAGGCGCGGTGGCGGCCACCCTGGCCGCACTCATCAAGGGACGCTTAACGCGTAAGGTATTTGAAGACACCATCCGCAAAACCCTGGCGATCAGCAATATGTTCATGTGGATCATTCTTGCTGCACTCTGCTTTGGCGCGGTATTCGATGGTCTGGGCGCAGTCAAGGCGATTGAGTCTTTCTTCGTTGGTAAACTGGGGCTGACTCCCTGGGAAATCCTCATCATGATGCAGCTATCCTATATTCTGATGGGCATGTTCCTGGATGACACCGCGATGTTGGTGATTGTTGCGCCGCTTTACGTACCTCTGGTCAAGGTGCTGGGATTCGACCTGGTCTGGTACGGTGTGCTCTACACCATTACCTGCCAGATCGCCTACATGACGCCACCCTTTGGCTACAATCTGTTCCTGATGAAAGCCATGGCACCCAAAGAGATTACCCTGACTGACATTTACCGTTCTATCATCCCATTTGTCGGGGTAATGATTTTTGCACTGGCGATTGTCATTGCATTCCCGCAAATCGCGCTGTGGTTACCCGAACATGTTTACAACCGATAAATCGACAGGAAACAAATCATGCAAGCAAGAGACGTAAAAACCATTGATGATGCAAAAAAAATAGTCGAAGAACGCGGACTCAGCCACGTCAAGGTCGGACTATTTGATAACGATGGTGTGATGCGCGGCAAGTACATGAGCCGTGAAAAATTCTTTTCGTCGCTGGACAAGGGCTTTGCGTTCTGCGATGTGGTGCTGGGCTGGGACGTTAAAGACCAGCTCTACGATAATGTGAGCTACACCGGCTGGCACACCGGATACCCCGACGCCCCGGTACGTATCCTGCCCGAAAGCTGCCGCGAAATTCCATTCGAGGATGACATGCTGTTATTTATCGCCGAATTCGCCGATGCCGCCGAAGCCGTTTGCCCGCGCGCTGCGTTACGCCGTGTCATAGACCTGGCTGGAGAAATGGGTCTGGATGCCTACGCCGCGCTGGAATACGAATTCTTCCTGTTCGATGAAACACCGCAATCCATCCGCGAAAAAGGCTTCAAAAACCTGACACCGTTAAGCCCCGGCTGGTTTGGCTATTCGATGATTCGTAACTCGAGCTATGCCGAGCTCTACCACCAGATTATCGAGCTGTCCGAAACCATGGACTTTCCGCTGGAAGGCATCCATACCGAAACCGGTCCGGGTGTCATCGAGGCCGCTATCGCGGTCGACAGCGCACAGGCGGCGGCGGATAAAGCCGCGCTGTTTAAAACCTTTATCAAGGTTCTGGCGCAACGCAACGATCTGATGGCAACATTCATGGCCAAATGGTCTGGCGATTATCCGGGTCAGAGTGGGCATATTCATGTTTCCCTGCGCGACCGCGCAACGGGTAAATCAGCGTTTTACGACGCCAGCGGTGAGCACAACATGAGTAAACTGCAACGCCACTTCATCGCCGGTCAGCAACGCCTGATGCCGCAGATCCTACCGATGATTGCACCGACCATCAATAGCTACACGCGCATGATCCCCGGCTTCTGGGCACCCACCGATGCGACCTGGGGTGTAGAAAACCGCACTACCGCATTGCGCGTGATCCCCGGCAGCGACAAATCGCAACGCGTGGAATACCGCCTCGGCTCCGCCGACGCCAATCCCTACCTGGCGCTGGCAGCCGCATTAGGCTCCGGTCTGTACGGCATCCAGCAGCAATGGGAACCAGAAGCGCAGGTCAAGGGCAATGCCTACGACCAGCCACATGCTGAGCATCTATCACTGCCTGCGACGCTGTGGGAGGCCGCACAGAACCTGAAAGCTTCAGAAGCCGCGCGCTCGTTGTTCGGCGATGCGTTTGTCGAACACTTTGCCGCATCGCGCGAATGGGAGGAACGCGAGTATCGCAAACACATTTCAGACTGGGAGCTGGAAAGATATTTTGAAATTATTTAAAAAAAGTCAGGCAAGTTTGCTGAACTGGAATTATATTACTGGCGCCAAACTGAACCGGCCCCAGATTATTCCCGCTCAGCCCCTGACAAAACCCGAAGATTTTTTTGTTTATTTTTTAGAGAACGACCATGAGCAAAAGCTTTAGTACCATCAGTCCAATCGACAACTCGGTGTATGTAGAAAGAACCTACGCCAGCCAGCAGGATATAGACACCGCGCTGGATAAAGCCAGAACAGCACAAAAGCAGTGGAAAAAAACGCCACTGTCCGAACGCAAGCAATACTGCAGCAAGGCCATTGATGCCTTTGTTGCGAAGAAGGAAGAAATCGGACAGGAAATCTGCTGGCAGATGGGTCGCCCCATTCGCTCAGCCGCAGGTGAAGTCAACGGCACCGAAGAACGCGCGCGCGCCATGATCAAGCATGCCGACAGCGGACTTGCGCCGGTCAAGCTGGAAGAAAAACCCGGCTTCGAGCGCTGGATCCAGCACGAGCCATTAGGCGTAGTTTTTGTCATCGCACCGTGGAACTACCCTTACCTGACTGCGATCAATGCCGTGCTACCTGCGATACTCGCGGGTAATGCTGTGATCCTCAAGCATTCCGCACAAACCCCGTTATGCGCAGAGCGTTTATTTGAAGCCTTTAGCGCAGCCGGTTTACCCGAAGGCGTATTCCAGTATCTGCACCTGACTCACGAAGATACCGAAAAAATGATCCAGGACCAGCGCGTCAACTACGTGGCATTCACCGGCTCCGTACCCGGTGGCGCAATGGTCGAAAAAGCCGCTGCGGGACGTTTCATTGGCATTGGCCTGGAACTCGGTGGCAAGGACCCCGCATACGTCCGCGCAGACGCCGATCTGGCGCATGCAGTCGACACCGCAATGGATGGCGCGTTCTTTAACTCGGGACAATCCTGCTGTGGTATCGAACGCGTTTACGTGCATGAATCGGTTTACGATGAATTCGTCAAACAGGCAGTCGACTGGGTTAAGGCACTCAAGCTGGGACGCTCTGATGAGCAGGAAACCACACTGGGACCGGTAGTGCGAGCCAGTGCGGCTGACTTTGTACGCAAACAGATTAACGATGCTGTCGCCCAGGGCGCACAAACCCATATCGACAGTACACAGTACGAACTGGATAAAGCTGGCACCCCTTACCTGGCGCCGCAGATCCTGACAGGTGTAAACCATACGATGTCTATTATGACCGAGGAAAGCTTTGGCCCCGTGGTGGGCATCCAGAAGGTTGCATCCGATGATGAAGCCATCGAATTAATGAATGATAGCGAATACGGCCTGACCGCCGCCATCTTTACCAAAGATATCGACGCCGGAATCGAACTCGGCCAGCAACTCGACACGGGCACCTTTTTTATCAACCGCTGTGATTACCTGGATCCGGACCTGGCCTGGACCGGGGTTAAAAACTCAGGGCATGGCTGCACGCTGTCGGTACTCGGCTACGAATACCTGACCCGTCCAAAATCCTTTCACATCAAAAGCAAAATTTAACTGGAGACACTCAAGTGACTTTCTCTGCTAACTGGAATTATCCAACCAATATCCGCGCTGGTGCCGGTCGCATCAGTGAACTCGCCGATCTGTGCAAGCAGATGGGCATGAAATCGCCCCTGCTGATTACCGACCCCGGTCTCGCGGCTTTACCCATGCTGCAATCGGTAGTCGATTCAGTCAATAATAGCGGTCTGGAATGTGGCCTGTTTTCCAACATTAAAGCCAACCCCACTGGCGAAAATGTGGATGACGGGGTGAATTACTATCACCAGCACAAACACGATGGTGTCATTGCTTTTGGCGGCGGCTCGGCACTGGATGCCGCCAAGGCAGTCGCCTTGATGGTCGGACAGGATCGCCCTGTGTTTGACTTTGAAGATGTCGGCGACAACTGGACGCGCGTCAACGTCGAAGCCATGGCACCTGTGGTCGCAGTACCTACCACTGCAGGTACCGGATCGGAAGTCGGTCGCGCGTCGGTGATTACCGATGCCAGTAACCACGTAAAGAAGATTATCTTCCATCCCAAAATGCTGCCCGAGTTCGTCATCCTCGACCCCGAACTGACCGTTGGACTGCCCGCTGGCATTACCGCAGCTACTGGTATGGATGCACTGTCGCACAACCTGGAAGCTCTGTGTTCTCCGTTCTATCATCCAATGGCACAAGGTATCGCTGTGGAAGGCATTCGCCTGGTGCAGGAATACCTGCCAACTGCAGTATCTGATGGCAGCAATATCGAAGCGCGCATGCAAATGCTGGTCAGCTCCAGCATGGGTGCCGCTGCATTTCAGAAGGGCCTGGGTGGCATGCACGCGCTGGCACATCCGCTGGGTGCTTTGTACGATGCGCACCACGGCACGCTGAACGCGATCCTGATGCCCTATGTACTAAAAGCGAACCGCAGTGAAATCGAGCAACGCCTTGACCGCATGACGCGTTACATGGGCCTCGCGGCAACAGGATTCGACGGCTTCCTGCAATGGGTACTCGACCTGCGCAAACAGCTTGCCATACCGCATACACTGGCCGAGATCAACATCGACCTGGCGCAGGCGGAACTGGTGGGCAAGATGGCGGTAGAAGACCCATCCGCTGGCGGTAACCCGATTGCGTTTAGTGCTGAGCAGTACCAGCAGATTTTCACCGACGCCGTTAACGGTAGTCTGTAGTCGGATGAAAGCAGCGATCCTAAAATGTGATGAAGTCATGGAGGTGTTCCGACCTCCTTTCAACGACTATAGCGATATGATTCAGGACATGTTCGCCGCCGTTGATGACAGTATCGAGTTCGACATTTTTGATTGCCAGGCTGGTCACTACCCTGACCAGCCTGAGTCTTATGATTTCTTCATTACCACCGGCAGCCGTGCCGGTGTGTATGAGGATACGCCCTGGATCAGGCAGCTAATCGATTTTGTAAAACAACTCGACCGACTGCAGAAAAAGCTCATCGGCATTTGCTTTGGGCACCAGATTATTGCTGAGGCCATGGGCGGCCAGGTCAAAAAATCGGATAAAGGCTGGGGCGTCGGCATTGCGCGTAACCGTATCGTTGCCAGCCCCGACTGGATGCAACCGAGCAAGTCAGAACTCAATATACTGGCCAGCCACCAGGACCAGATCGTAACGCTGCCAGCGAGCGCAAGCGTCATCGCTGAATCGGATTTCTGTCCTTACTTTTTCGTGCAATGGTCGGATCACTTCATCAGTGTACAGGGCCACCCCGAGTGGCAGGCCGAGTACTCCAGAGCATTGATGAATTACCGCAAGGATATTATCCCGGCACAAACCATCGAAACGGCGCTACAGACACTGGACCAGGAACCCGATAACCGCGTATTCACACAATGGCTGTTAAACTTTATTCGTTCCTGACCGGTAATGTCCCAGCTGGTTTTCGTCTTTGGCACCTTAAAACAGGGCTTTCCTAATCATCACTATATCGCCCAGCAGACCCTGGTGGGTGACTTTGAAACCGAACAGGCTTATCCGTTATATCTGGTTGGAGACAGGTATTCCCCGTGGATGATGGACCAGGCAGGAAGTGGTACGCCGGTTACTGGACAGGTTTACAAAATTGATAAAGAAACCCTGAGCGTGCTGGATGAACTGGAGCGTACAGGTTTTAAGGACGGTTATACTCGCCAGCAAATCGCTGTCAGAAAATTAAACGCAACGACGCGGCTGCAGGTCAACTGCTATCTAAAACCTGCCTGGCAGTTAAGTGCACAGGCGATTCGTTGCGGCCCGCTGCCCAGTTACCTGCCCGAACATGCCCGACTTTACCGATCAAGAAAATCTCGTGCTTAAGAGTCTATCCTGGATGCCAACGACGCAACCAGCATCAGCAAACTGATCAAAAATAGCAGCGGAAAAACCACGATCAGTGCTTCTGCCATACTCACGCCAAACATCATCTGCGGGGTATAGCCACAGGATTCCTTAACGCCAAACAGCAGCGGAAACCACTGGTCCAGTGCGAGCCAGGAAGGCAAACCCGAATCCACCCCGCATTCGGTCAACACAAAGCCCCTTTCGGTGCCCAGCAGCACATAAGCGCGCTCGCATAGCCACAGCATGATGCCCGTGGTGAGCAGGTGAAACACCCGAATCATCGCGATGTTGCGGATTAACAGCGCCGCAATCGACAGCAGCACAAAGGCCAGCACCAGAATTCTGGTATGAATACATAATGGGCAGGGACCGTATTCCAGCACGTATTGATAAAACAGCGCCACCGCTTCTGAAAACACGCCAACCAGTATCAACATCAGCCAGTACCATACGCCTCGTGACTGGTTTTTTAGAAATCCGAACATGATCCTTAATCACCACATTAAAAAACGCAGAATAACATACCGCGCAAACGGGTTCGCTGCAAAACTCTATTCCAATACCTTCTATCGATACGCCCGCCCTGGTCGCAAAATGACAAGATTTTCCAGCTTATTTTTGAAATAATAGCCCGATTCCACTGCTTGTGATGTCTGGCACAGATCGCTCAACAGGCCACTTTTTTCGAATGAATTAATGGTTTTGTGCTACTTTATACTGTACCTTATGTAATCCCGCATCGACATCAATCTGGTAATCGGATACCCCCTGATGAGCCTCCAAGTCTTTGAAAATTAAAGACATATGGTGTTGGGTTTAGCCGGGAGTAGTTTAAGTATTAACTGTCTGGAATTTTGAAATGACATATTGTGTTGCAGTTTCCACTCAAAGTGGACTTGTATTCTGTTCAGATTCGCGCACCAACGCGGGGCCGGATATGCTTTCAAGCTATAGCAAAATGCATATCTTCGACCCCTGCGAAGACCGTGTATTCGTTATGCTTTCCGCAGGAAATCTGTCTACCACCCAGGCCATTGTGCAGCGTATCGAACAGGATCTGGAAACCCCGGATGCTCTCAACAGCCTGCGACACCCCGGCAAACTGGTGGAAGCTGCCCGCTATGTCGCCCAGATTACACGCGAGGAAATGGATCAGGCGCAGGCCGCGACTTCTTCTACCGGTATCGACACCAGTGTTTCACTGATTTTTGGTGGCCAGATCAAAGGTGGCGATCCTGGCATTTACATGGTGTATTCGGCGGGGAACTTTATCACCGACTCGGATGAAAACCCCTTCCTGCAGATTGGTGAAAGTAAATACGGCAAACCAATCCTGGACCGTATCCTCACGCGCGCCACATCGCTGGAAGATTGCGCCAGGTGCTGCATCGTGTCGATGGATTCCACAATCAAATCAAACGCCACAGTGGGACCGCCAATCGAAGTGCTGATGTATGAAAAAGACTCTTTCACCACCAGCCATTACATCAAGATGGAAGAGGATGACCCCTATCTGCACAGCATCAAACAGGCATGGAATGAAGCGATGAATACCGCTTTTCGACAATTGCCACAATTCCAGTGGGAAGGCTTGCAGCCCGTTAACCTGCAAATCGTGCAGGAACAGATGCAGGAGTAAACTGTATTAGGCGATTTGGCGGGACTTCGTTCTGGATAAATTCGCTGCTTTTTACTGTTGATAAATCTCATCGCGCAGGCGGAATTGAATAAGTCCCGACCACATGCGCCACCGGCTGTTCATCGCCTTCTGAAAAAAGCGATACTTCACCGACTGCCAGCGTCCGGCCTAGTTTGAGCAGCTTACACACTGCGATAATGTCCTTATCGGCTACCGGCTTTCTGAGGAAATTAATTGTCAGACTGGTCGTCACTGCCAGGGGTACCATTCCGATCTCCCCCAGAATAGCTGCATACAGCGCCACATCGGCCACGGTCATCAGCACTGGGCCGGAGACGGTACCGCCGGGCCGTAGTTCTTCAAAACCTATGTGGTGTCTCAGGGTTGCTGTTTTTTCACCCAGAGCCTCTACCACACATTTGGTTTGCGGAAACTCAGTTTGCAGAAATTCATTCATTTGTTGAGCGCTTAAACTCACTGACTTCACCCGTTAGGTTATCGAAAACTGCTTTGTTATCGTTTCCAGAAAACAGCAGTAAACAAAATTATAAAGGTATAAAACTCCAGTCGGCCGGCGATCATACAAAAAGACAGTACCCATTTGGCAAAATCATTTAGCCCGGCATAATTCTGCGCTGGTCCTACCAGGCCAAGACCGGGGCCTATATTGAACTGGCAGGCAATCACACTGGAAACCGAGGTGACCAGATCCACACCACTGGCGGCGACCAGAAAGCTTGCCAGTAGCATGACAAATAGTGCCAGAAAAATTAGATTTAACAGGCTGGTGATTGCCAGCTCCGGTAAAACCTCATCACCTGCACGAATCTTGAATACGCCCTGCGGTTCGGCTACCCGACGAAAGTCACGGTACACCGCACGAAACATCAGCGACACGCGAGCAACCTTTAAACCACCTGCGGTTGAACCGGTGCAGCCACCGACAAACATCAGCATCAACAGTGAAATCTGTAACACCGGTGGCCACAGGCCATAGTCTGCGGTCACAAAGCCGGTGGTAGAGATAATCGAAACTACCTGAAACAGGGCAACGCGCATAACCGGTTCAAACTGACCCAACCCGGAGCCCATCAGAGTCAGGGAAAATATTGCCGTTGAAGCTACTGCAATGAAAAAGTAGGTCTTCACCTCATAATCGCGGAACACCGAAGCGGCCTTACCTTCTACCCAGAAATGGTAGTGCTGAATGAAGCTGATCCCTGCCAGGAACATAAACAGGATCACGATATATTCGATCAGCGGGCTGTTAAATCCGGCAATACTGGCAGTACGCGTGGAAAACCCGCCCGTGCCCAGGGTAGAAAAGGAATGACAGATGGCTTCGAATACACTCATCCCTGCCAGCACCAATAGTACTGTTTCAGCCACCGTAAACAGCAGATAAAGACGCCATAAGGCTCGCGCCGTTTCCACCAGACGGGGTCGCATACGTTCTGATGATGCACCGGAAAATTCAGCCCGATACAGCGCATTACCACTTTGACCCAATAAAGGGAGTATGGCGAGACCCAGTAATACGATCCCCATGCCTCCCAGCCAGTGACTAAAGCATCGCCACAGATGAATCGGCCGCGATAGCCCGTCTACATCCACAATCACGGTGGCACCCGTGGTCGTAAAACCTGAAGTCGCCTCAAAGAAGGCATCGGTAATACTGCTATAGCTGTCTGAAAAATAAAAAGGTAAGGCACCAAAGCCGCAGATCACCAGCCAGATAAATGACACCAGCAGAATACCTTCACGATGGTAGAGATCTCTGCGTTCTCGCTTTCTACCCAGAAACAGTAAGCAAGCCGCAACTGCGGCTGTTATTAAACTCGCATCCAGCATGGCGGCCTGGTCCACATGATCGGTCGCCAGCGCATACAGATAAGGCACCATCATGGTCGCCCCCAGATAGGCCAGAAAGCTGCCTAATACCCAGGCAATGGTTTGCGCATTGACCACATGTGTATGCATTAGTGATTAGCCGAGAGTATCTTTCTCTCCAGCTCCCTGACAGCTTCTATTTGACTAAAGATGACCAGCGTATCCTGTGATTTTATTTCACAGGTACTATCAGGGATTAACACCTCCCCTTCAAATCTTGCTATGGCCCCTATCTGGCTACCCCGCGGCAGGCTGATCTCTCCCAGAGTCTGACCGATATAATCAGAATCATCCGCTACCTCCAGCTCGATCACCTCGACCTTGTTTTCGCCCAGCGTTCTTACGGAATGCACTCCGCCCTTGCGGATAAACTCCAGCAGGGCATCTGCCGCCTTGATACGCGGGTTTACCGTGGTATTGATGCCCAGACGCTGGGCCAGCTCTATATAATTCATACTGGTGACCAGTGGAATGACCTTTTCCACTTGCATACGACGCGCGAGTAGAGAGGCAATCAAGTTGGCATCCTCGTCACCGGTCAAAGAGACAAAAGCGTCTATACCCTCAGCATTGGTCTCCAGTAGCACATCCTGACTGGTGCCATCGGCATGGATCACCACCGTATGCTCCAGCTCACGCGACAGGTAATCGCAGCGCTTGAGGTCTTTTTCAAATAATTTGACCGCGATCTTCTGCTGTTCCAGCGCACGCGACAGTTCCAGCCCGATCTCTCCGCCACCGACAATAAAAACCTCTCTAATCTCGTGACGCTTGCTGATGCCCACCTGCTTCAGCGTAGCGTCCAGATTTTCAGCGCTAGTCACTATGTACACATAGTCACCTGCCACCAGTACTTCATCCGCCTGCGGAAGAATAGCCTGCTCGCCTCTTAGCAGCACACCAATCGTCGCGACGCCAGCGCCTACCAGCTGATGAAAATCGCCTACCCGAGTCCCCACCAGTTGATTGCTTGCGCGCAGCGTCATACTGAATAATTTGATGCGTTCACCAGCAAAATTTCGGATATCTGATACCCCCGGAATCGCGATGACACGCAGGATACGGTTCACCACATCAGATTCCGGATGCACCACACGATCCACCTGAATATTCAAGCGCTCAAAGGTCTGGCGCCAGCGATCATATTCGGGGGTACGCAAACGAATTGCTTTCAATGCAGTCGGCGCCAGATCATCCGCGATGATGCAGGCCAGCACGTTGATTTCATCATTATGGGTACAGGCCATGAACATATCGGCCTCATGCAGCCCGGCCTTTTCCCAGTCAGCGATACAGGAAGCGCTACCCATGATAATGCGCGCGTCCAGCTTTTCATTCAGAAACAGGCAACGATCTTCGTCCTGTTCCATCATCACCACATCATGCCCTTCGCGGATCAGGCGCCGGGCGATATATTCTGTACACTGGCCTCCTCCGGCAAAAAAGATGCGCATAACGATGTATTCCTCGCGGTGAATTTAACTCATGAATCCTTACAGTAATAATGTGGCTTTACAAGCCTGTATGCCAACAAACAGGTGGATTTTAGAATTTTTTGTTGCCTCGGGACAGGCTTTGCAACAATGAGCCAGGAATAAGCAGGTGACTCAAGCTATGGTCGAAGTGTGCAACCCTATTGCTGGATTACACCGTTTTGAAAACGCTCACGATAAGCTGTAGGTGAACAACCGAACATCTGGCGAAAACGCCGGCTAAAATGACTCAGATCGGTATAGCCCAGTTCGTAACAGGCATGGCTGATGCTGTGTCCCTGCTCTATTTTTATCGCCGCCTGCTTCAGTCGCATCTGCTGATATAACTCGGCAGGTGTACAGTCAAAATGTTTTTTAAATTCCTGATACAGCCTGCTGCGGCTCATACAGGCCTGCTTCGCCAGCTGATCGATACACAGCGGCTGTGACAGGTTGTTACGCAGGTAGGTTAGCGCCGCATACAGGCCATTGCGGTCCGGCTCTCGACTGCAATGGGCCAGTACAAACTCACGGTCCTGATGGCGTAGCATACGAACGATCAATTCGGTTAACCCCAGGTCAATCAGCATATCCCGGTCTGGATCATTATCCACAAACACACGCACCAGCCGGTCTAGCAGGCGTTGCGTTTCAGCACCATGCGGAGTGTGTAATACGGTAGACAAGCCATTGGCAGGTGCCAGTTTCAAAGATCCCAGGTCACGCATGCGCTCGACCACCTGGCACACCTTTTCCCGCGAGATTTCTACCGTCAGGCAGGTAGTGGGGGCAGACTGGGTTGCATCAGGAAAGTCGATTTCTACCCATTCTCCGGGCGCCATAATAAATGACTCATGTGGCAGGAAAGACTGCGGCTTGGATAAATGCTTGCTGTGCATCACCTTACGACCAGAAACCATACCGCAGAACAGCAACTGATCTGCGCCCAGAGGCACCCGCTGCGCACTGGCATAGGTATCGTAGATACTCAGTTCAGAATCCTGGCCACTGAAACAGACCTGGTTTTCCACCATTTTCAGCGGTTTACGTTGTTTGTTAATAACTGTGGCAAAAGGCATCGTCTCATCTCATGTGAGCTTCAAGTTGTCCATACTGCACCGAGGCTGGACGCTCAGTCAAGTCATTGGGAATGACAGTCAAGTGATCTGGATTCTGGATCAAGTTATTCACATCTTGATACCACTGTCACTCACCGGTTCATCGTTAGCATGAGCGTTCCAATAAAAAACTGATTTCGAGGAATTTTATATGATATACGCAAATCCCGGTGAAACTGGCTCCGTCGTTTCTTTCAATGAACGCTATGAAAACTATATCGGTGGCCAATGGGTCGCACCTGTACAGGGTCGCTATTTCAACAACTACAGCCCGGTTAACGGCAGTAAAATCTGCCAGATTCCGCAATCCAGTGCAGAAGATATTGAACTGGCCATCGATGCCGCACACCAGGCCCAGACCAGCTGGGGACGCACCTCGGTCACCGAACGCTCTAACCTGTTGCTCAAAATCGCAGACCGTATCGAGGCGAACCTGGAGATGCTGGCCGTGGCTGAAACCTGGGATAATGGCAAGGCCGTACGCGAAACACTGGCCGCCGACGTACCCTTATCAGCCGATCACTTCCGTTACTTTGCTGGCTGTATCCGTGCGCAGGAAGGCAGCATTGGTGAAATCGACGAACAAACCGTCGCTTACCACTTTCATGAGCCATTAGGCGTGGTCGGTCAGATCATTCCGTGGAACTTCCCACTACTGATGGCAGCGTGGAAAATCGCCCCTGCACTGGCTGCAGGTAACTCCATCGTATTAAAACCCGCCGAGCAAACCCCGGTATCTATCCTGAAGCTGATGGAAGTTATTGAAGACCTGTTACCCGCTGGTGTGCTGAATATCGTCAACGGCTACGGTGCAGAAGCTGGCCAGGCACTGGCAGGCAATACCCGCATCGCCAAGATTGCGTTCACGGGATCAACCCCGGTCGGCTCACTAATCCTGAAAAATGCCGCGCAAAACATCATCCCCTCCACCGTCGAGCTGGGCGGAAAATCACCCAACATCTACTTCGAAGATGTCCTGGCACAGGAAGATGAATACGTCAGCAAATGTATCGAAGGCGCGGTACTGGCATTCTTCAACCAGGGTGAAGTCTGTACCTGCCCTTCACGTCTGCTGGTACAGGAATCCATATACGACCAGTTTATCGCCAAGGTCATCGAACGTTCGCAGCAGATCAAGCGTGGCAATCCGCTGGATACCGACACCATGGTTGGCGCGCAGGCATCCAAAGAACAGTTCGACAAAATCCTCGGCTATGTCGAAATTGGTAAAGCCGAAGGCGCTGAAGTCCTCATCGGTGGTGGCGTCGAAAGCATGGGCAGCGGCTATGATGAAGGCTACTACATCCAGCCCACCCTGCTCAAAGGCACCAACAAAATGCGCGTATTCCAGGAAGAAATCTTTGGACCAGTAGTATCCGTCACCACCTTTAAAGACGAAGCCGAAGCACTCGCCATCGCCAACGACACCGAATTCGGACTAGGCGCAGGCCTGTGGACACGCGACATGAACCGCGCCTACCGCATGGGTCGCAAGATCGAAGCCGGACGCGTATGGACCAACTGCTACCATCATTACCCAGCACATGCCGCATTCGGTGGATACAAGAAATCCGGAATCGGCCGCGAAACCCACAAAATGATGCTAAACCATTACCAGCAAACTAAAAATATGCTGGTCAGCTACGACATCAACCCGCTGGGTTTTTTCTAAACCTACGCAACCAACGGGCGTTCCTTGAACGCCCGTTTTGTTTTACCCCTCCCCCAAAAAATACTTGCTCAAGTAAAGCGGTTTGCCTAAGGTATGCTGAACACCTCCCAATAGCATGGACAATGGATTCAGGAAAAATAACAAGAACAAGCTATGAGAATTTTTTGCAACATAAGTCAATATACGTGCGTGTACAATAATCAGCTGTTATGAGCAGAAAGGGAGGTAATCATTAACCAGTTGCTAAGCCACTCTGCAGAATTGGAAGCCGTGCTAAATGAATTTCTGGCATTGAAGCCCTTTGATGATTCATCGCGACTGGTGGCTAGTCGAATTCTCTGCAGCGTTGCATTAGAGCATGCTGAAAGCCTGAAGCTACTTATAGTGTCTGGTAACTTCACTTCTGCGGTTGGTCTCCTCAG
The DNA here is from genome assembly GCA_050288105.1 of Gammaproteobacteria bacterium. GTDB lineage: Bacteria > Pseudomonadota > Gammaproteobacteria > JACNJF01. The sequence continues at coordinate 635 of JBNKDE010000027.1, read as the reverse complement.
GCTCCAATACGAAGCGCTGGTCCGCGCAACTTGGTTGCTCTACGCAGCTTCTGATGCGGCGGTCGAAAAGCTTGCGGCTGAGCTAACCGACGAAAAGGCAAAGAAAGCCGAAAAGATACCCATGCTTTCCGAAATGCTGAGCAAATTAGAAGGCAAAATGCCAGCCGAGCCATTGGGTATGCTGCTGGAGTTTAAGCAGTATTCATGGAAGCCGCTGAGTTCCTTCATTCATGGCGGCATCCATGCGATAAATCGGCACAGCAAGGGCTACCCAGTTCCGTTGCTCGATCAGGCTCTAAGAGCATCGAATGGGGTTTCACTAATGGTTGGTATGCTTCTCGTAATACTTTCCGGTGATCCAGCTCAATCAGGGAAGATTTCGAGGCTTCAAATTGAGTTCGCTGATTGCCTTCCACCGCATCGGGCGAAAAGCTCATAACAATGCGTTCAAGTCGTTCGCATACGCTCACTCGGACGCCCAGTACTCCGCGCCTTTTTGCGCATGGCTTCGCCATCATTGCGCAAACAGCGCTCCATACTGGCCGCCGCTTAACTGGGCGTTGAGGCTGTAGAAAAACCTTCAATTTAGCCATCAGGATGATAAAATACGTAAAAAGGAAGCGGAGTCATCAAGT
>JBNKDE010000026.1:0-18712 GCA_050288105.1 Gammaproteobacteria bacterium | reverse complement strand
ACGTTTCCATTTTGGCTCTTTTGAAGCCGGTATAAAAGTGGAGTGGGTCCATACCATTATCCATGCAGGCGTCCTCGCAAAGACGCCGTATCATCCTGAAGTAAGTGCCATTCGGCTCTCGTTTTATGCGGCCTTTAACAGCACAAACTTACGGTCCGATGCCACCAGCTCAACTTGCCTAAACCAGCTTTTCAGTTTGTTGTGATAATGTAGATGTCGATTACCAATCACCCATAGTTCCCCTCCTTGGCGTAATGCCCTGGCGGATTCGGCAAACATGGAAATTGCCACCGTATCCAGTTGCGCCTGTTGTTGATGGAAAGGTGGATTACAAAGCACCAGGTCACAGCTATCGTCTGCGAACTGCTTTAATCCATCTGCGTTAACAAAATCCGCATGCCCCGTGTAATTGGTTAATTGCTGCATGTTATGGCGCGCTGAGGCAATCGCCATAAAGGACTCGTCGATAAACGAGATGTTTGCTGCAGGATTATGGTGTGCTGCCATCATCCCGAGTACGCCATTGCCGCAGCCCAGGTCGACGATATCGATCGCGCCTTCGCTTGCCGGTAAATGCTGCAACATCAATCGCGTACCATTATCCAGCCGGTCTCGTGAAAAGGTATTGGCGTGGTTTAGCAGGGTGTATTCAGTGTTCTCGAGTTTCCAGCTGGTTGGGTAACGCGATTTAACAGGGGACAGACCAGGGTCAGGTTTTGCAGTAACGATACGTGCTTTTTTATACGCCAGGCTAGTTTCAGTGGGGCCGATGATCTGCTCCAGCATTTTCCAGATCGTGGCTGGCATTGATTTCACCATACCCGCTAATAACACTTTGCTGTCATTGTGCAGATGTGGTTTTAGTTGAATCAACTGGTATTCCAGTAATGCCAGGTTCTTTGGCGCCTTTATTAATACCAGGTCAAAGTTGCCGGATAAACCTGCGGCACTGGGTAAAAACTCAACGACGGAGTCGTCAAGATTATTTGCGATTAGATTTTCTCTGGCCGCCTGCTGCGCTAGCCAGGAGTCACTCCAGCTAACTGGATTCAACTGACTTAATGCGATATTTAATGCACCGAAGCTGTCGTTGATGATCAGCGGACGAGTAGCTGACAGGTCGAGCGATTCAAGCTGTTGCAACAGGTATTCATCCGCTGCATCCCAGGCCCTGAGTAACTCGTGTTTACGTCGTGGCAGGCGTTCAAGCTGAAAGCTGCCAAATGCAGATTCAAAGGTTTTTTCACTCATAGATTTATCAGACAACAGGGATCACAAAAACTCAGCGGCTACCCTGTTGCAGTAACTTTAACTGGAACAGTGCATTTCTCTCTTCTTCTTCCAGACTGGTCTGCACATATTTGATGGTGCGCCAGTAGCGCGGAATAACATTGTATTTTAACGCATTGACCCGTTTCTGGGTTTTACGCTGTTCTTCCAGCAAGCGCCACAGAGCGGATTCGACCTCAGCCAGGCGAGCCATCTGCATCGCCATATCACTGAAGTCCTTGCGCGTTTCATCCAGCATCACATCGGTCCCCAAAATCCCTACCGGCTGTAAAGGTTGCGGAGTAATGTCTACCGAGGGATATTGCACACCCATATTTCTTCTCGGCAAAACTTTAACAGTAAGCGCTGGCGGCATACCGAGTGCCAGCTGGCGAATACGCTGGGTTCCCATGCGCATCTGGGTAATGCTCAGGCTGCGATAAGCCTTTGCCAGGCTGGCATGTGCGCTCTTGCGCAATACCCGGTATTCCTTCAGCTGACCATACACCAGACGCGTCAACATTTCTCGCTTGCGTTCGAGTAACTGGTAGCCCTGATCAAGGAACTGCACCCGGTTACGCAAGTCCAGCAGGTTGCTTTTGGTGGGCGCAATGTTGAGTCTATCCTGCATTACTGACTGTCATCCCAACTGTGATATTTCTGCAGGTCTTTCTCACTTACACGGGTTAACGCTTCCGTGGGTAATAACGAGAGAATTTCCCAGGCAAGGTCTAAGGTTTCGATAATACTGCGCTCTTCGTTCAGCCCCTGGCGCACAAACCGGTCTTCAAATGCATCGGCAAACTGTAGATAGCGCCGGTCGCGTGAAGACAGTTCTTCGGCACCGATAATAGAAGCCAGATTACGCGCTTCCAGTGCGCGGGTATAAGCGGCATACAGCTGACTGGCAACACGTGGATGGTCTTCGCGGGTATCGTCTTTACCGATACCATCCTTCATTAATCGAGACAGCGAAGGAGGCACATTAACGGGCGGGTAGATCGATTTACTATGCAGGTCACGACTCATGACGATCTGGCCTTCGGTGATATACCCCGTTAAATCGGGTATGGGATGAGTAATATCATCACTCGGCATGGATAGCACCGGGATCATGGTAATCGAGCCATGGTGGTCACGCACACGCCCGGCACGTTCATAGATTTCAGCCAGGTCAGAATACAGGTATCCGGGATAGCCTTTACGCGAAGGCACATCACCTTTTTCTGTTGCCACCTCACGCAGCGCCTCAGCGTACTTGGTCATATCGGTAATCACGACCAGTACATGCAGGTCCAGATCATAGGCCAGGTACTCTGCCACCGTTAATGCCGTACGCGGCAGGATCAGGCGTTCCATGGGGGGATCATTGGCCAGGTTCATGAACATGACCACGTTACGCAATACACCACTTGATTCGAACTCCTCTTCGAAAAAGCGCGCGTCGGAATAGGACACACCCATGGCCGCAAACACCACCACAAAGCTGGAGGCTTCTCCGGTCAGTTTGGCCTGGCGCACAATCTGTGCGGCCAGCTGATTATGCGGTAGACCCGAGCCCGAAAAGATGGGCAGCTTTTGTCCTCGCACCAGCGAATTCAGACCATCGATAGTTGAGATCCCGGTCTGGATAAATTCACGCGGATAGGCGCGTGCAGCAGGATTTACCGGCGATCCATTCACATCTCGACGCAAACTGGAAATAATAGGTGGACGTCCATCGCGTGGTGCACCAATACCGTTAAAGTTGCGCCCCAGTAAATCGGGCGATAGCGGCATCTCAAATGGTTTATCCAGAAAACGTGCCCAGGTATTCTCAAGGTCCAGATTGTCGGTCCCTTCAAAGACCTGCACCAGCACCACTTCCTGTGAGGTTTTCAATACCTGCCCATTACGGCGATTACCCTTATGGTCGCGAATAACCACTCTGTCCCCGGCCGCAACACCTTGCACGCCTTTCATGTACATCAGCGCACCATGCAGATTATCCACCTTGCGGTATTCTATCGCTGTCATTTCGCTGTCTCCTGCTTACCGCTATATTCAATTCGGATGCGGTCTACCTCTTCACACAACTGCTGGCGAAATGCCATCATCTCTTCTACCTGCTCACTACTATAGGTGGACTTGAGGCGCTTCATCTGACCGATACCCTTTAATTGCTGTAACTGTTCTACCGGCACACCCAGCTTGATCAACGCTTTACCTTCATCATGCAGCAATAAAACCATGTCCAGTAATCTAAACTGTTTCTCTGGTGAGCAATAGCTGTCAACCGGATCCAGCGCGCTTTGCTGCAATACCGCCTCCTTAATTAGAGCGGTACTCTCCAATACCCAGCGCTGAGAAGAGGATAGCGCTTCGGGGCCTACCAGATTGACGATGCGCTCCAGTTCATCAGCCTGCGCTAACAGAGCCAGGCCCTGCTTGCGTCGCTCAGCCCATTTTGGATCCACATTCTTTGCCCACCATTCAGCCGCCCGATGCTGATAATCAGAAAAGCTTTCCTGCCAGGACACCGAAGGATAATGGCGAGCATCCGCCAGTGGTTTGGACAACGCCCAGAAGGTTCGAATAATTTCCTTGGTATGACTGGTTACAGGTTCGGAAAAGTCACCGCCCGGCGGACTAACCGCACCAATCAGGCTCACCGAACCGGTATCATCGGCCAGTGTTTTAACCGAACCGGCGCGTTCATAAAAAGCTGCAAGACGCGAAGAGAGATAGGCAGGGTAGCCTTCTTCAACCGGCATCTGCCCGAGTCTACCCGCAACCTCACGTAGCGCTTCGGCCCAGCGACTGGTGGAATCTGCAACCATCACCACATCGTATCCCTGATCGCGATAGTATTCGGCCATGGTAACTCCGACATAGATACTCGCCTCGCGCGCCACCACTGGCATGTTTGAGGTATTCGCCACCAGAAAAGTACGCTCCATCAACGAACGTCCGGTATGCGGATCAGTCAATTTTGGAAAAGACTCCAGAATATCAACCAGCTCATTACCGCGCTCGCCACAGCCAACATAGAGCACGATATCCGCATTAGCCCAGCGTGCAATCTGTTGTTGCACCATGGTCTTTCCCGCACCAAACGGCCCTGGCACCGCAGCTTTGCCCCCTTTTAACAGCGGAAAAAAGGTATCCAGCACACGCTGTCCAGTAAGCAGTGGGTTACTGGAATTATCACGTTCCTTATAGGGTCGCGGCTGACGCACAGGCCACTTGTGGTACATCTTCAGGTCGGTAATATGTCCCTGCGCATTACGTAGTCGCACCACTACCTGCTCAATCGTGTAATCACCCTCTGGTGCATGTTCTACGATTTCACCGGAACAGTCGGGAGGTACCAGGATATGATGTACGATGGTTTCGGTTTCCTGTACCGAAGCAATTACTTCGCCGGCATTTAGCGTCACGCCAATGTGCAGCCGATCATTCGGTACAAAATGCCATAGCTTTTCCCGATCCAGCGCATCGACCACCAGACCACGACTGATATGCTGACCACTTAATTCCAGTATCTTATTCAACGGACGTTGTACACCGTCGAAAATCTGCCCCAACATGCCAGGCCCCAGCTCCACTGATAGCGGATGTCCCAAAGCGATAACTTCTTCGCCAGGCTTTAACGAATCGGTAGTCTCATAAACCTGAACCAGGGCATCCTCTGCACGAAGATGGATGACTTCGCCCACCAACCCCAATTTACCAATCTTGACCTGCTCCCCATTGGTTACACCCGGCTGGCGGATGGTTACGATGGGTCCATTGACCTCTATCACTTCACCCATGACTAATTACTCCCATGCTGGGTACCTGAGAAAACAAGCGTTCAAATATGGTCTGTAAAAGCTCGTCATGGTGCCGTGAAACAATCCCTTCGAAAGTGTTATCAACCATCATGCTGCCATCCGCAGAAACCAGACGTAGTCCACCGCTGCAGTCACATAATTCATCTGATAGCTCAATACTGATACCAAGAGGCTGAACCATTTTATCCCATACCGGCTGGTATTTTTTCCTGTCCCTGTGGTTTAGCATGGCAATCTGATGCTCCTGCCCCAGGGCTTTGGCTCCTTTTTCAAGCAATTGCTTAAATACAGGATCATAACTGCTACTGTCTGCAGATATTTGCTCAATCTGCTGATGCACCTTGTCCATCACTGCCTGCACCAGCCCCCAGCGATTTCTATCCAGCGATGCCTGCAGCTGGATCTCACTCGCCTGCACGCGACGCTGGAATTCACGCTCCGCGTTTTCTTTCGCCGCAAGCAATTCTTTTTGCTCCATCAGCTTTAGCTTGGCGCGCGCGTCTTCCATGATACGACTACGCGTCATCTGCCCCTGATTGATGTGCTCTTCATTAAGTTCATGCGCACGCTTGATTATTGCATCCTGCAGCGCTCGAACCTGGTTTCCCGATTCATTCTTCATTATTCAAATCCTGCACCGATGAAGAACCAAGTACTCGCCTGAGTAACTGATCCACGGGTGCCTGATAATTGTTTGCTGAAAGAATATCCGGTATTTCACTTACCAGGATATTACCGCCTTCGTTACGGATGAGCTGGAGTATGGGCAGATCGGCCTGAGCCAGATCCTGTTGCAGATAGATCAAAGCACGCTCCTTGCTATGCGACAACTGAGTCAACAACTGCTCAACCTCAGCCACTGTCGCATCGGGAAATGTCTCCATCCCGAGCAGCGCAAAACCATCCATCAATGCGCTATTGCCCATTGCCAGCACTCGCATCAGATTTTGCCCAGCATCAAAATGGTGACAACCAGTCCGTAAATCGCGATACCTTCACCCAGGCCCAGATAAACCAGAGTACGCCCGAAGATTTCCGGCTTTTCAGTGATAACGGCCAGTGATGCGGCACCAACCGAGCTCACTGCAATACCAGCACCAATGGTAGCCAGGCCGGTAGGTAAGCCAATACCGATCAGCGCCAGTCCATAGCCGATACTAATCTCCCGAGCACCTTCCACTGCAGCGGTCTGCGCGAAGGCATCATTAATCCCGGAAACCAGCATCAAACCAATTCCACCCACAAACACCAGCAAGTTTAGCCCCACGCCGCCGCGTACCCAGCTGGGGATCCCTTTTGTCTGCGTTGCAGGCTGTAGTTGCAGGTATATACCTAGCGCTATTAACGACAACATACTGATCGTTAAAAATACCGTAATCGTGCTCATGACTTTCTCCTGTTGTTAAATGGGTTCAATGCTTAAGGGTTGATAAGGTTTACCCTTGCCGCTGAAAAATCTCGAAAAGCCTTCGTAATACTCAAGGCGCAGGCACTGGATCGCAACAATCGCGCCCTCTAGCACGATGATAAAAATATTACCCAGCAGGATAGACACCCCATGCCCGAAGCTGTCCATCATTGCCGCGATGGCAAACACCGCCGAGGCCAGCGCAATATGGTTCAGTGAAAACGCGGCGACACGTAAAAACGACAGCGTGGAAGAAACACTGTTGATAACAATCTCCAGGCCCTCAATCACGACCACCAGTACGCGCTCGAAAAATGCACCTGTAGAATGTGACCACTGGTAAACCAGCATCACCAGCATTGCCAGTACCACCAGTAGTTTAAGCAGCAGGCTTAACATCAGCCCCTGCGTTTCACCGAATAGCAGAAATCCAACCCCGGACAGATAAAATACCAGTCCGGCAACGCCCTGAGGGCTGTACAGGGCCTGTGCAAACTGGCCCATCACCCAGGTATTGCGTATGGACAGCAGGTTGGCGATTACCAGAAAACCGATACCCCAGTACAACGCCAGCATCAGCACGTGCTGCGGATCATGCATTGGCGACATCCACACCGGATGCAGAATATCTTCGTAGCCGAACACGCTTCCATATAGCCAGCCAAAAAACATGGACGATAAACCTGCCAGTCCAGCGATGACCGTTAACGCGGGCATACGCCTGATAAACAGCAGGGCTGCGAGGACGATAATGCCACCGTGTCCGATATCCCCAAACATCATGCCAAACATCAGCGTATAGCTGAGCGCAAACAGGATACCGGGATCATATTCCCCATACTGCGGCAGGCCGAATTGACCAATTAATTGATTAAAGGGTTTCAACAACCAGTTCTGGCGCAGCTTGGTGGGCACCTGGGAGAGCTCTTCACGGCCAGGTGATTCAAATAACAGTTGAAATGGATAGCGCATCTTACCCTGTAACTCTGCTTCGATCTCATCCATCCGTGACTCTGGCACCCATCCCTGCAGGGTAAGCAGCTGACCTTTCCCTTTCAGGAATGCGGCAAGATTGGCGTAGGCCATCGCGCGATAAATTAAACGCCCGATCTCCATCAACAAGGGCTGCTGACTGTCAATCAATTCCCTGAGCTTTTGCTGTGCCTGCTGTTGCCTGGTATTGATATCTCGTTGCTGCTGCTCGAGTCTCTGGCTCACCTGCTGCGGACGGTCTGAAAATTCTTCGGGGATGGTTAGCTCACGAAAGTCCGCTGTCCGTAACAGATCTTCCACCTCGCGTTCCTGCTGCGTAGATCCCACAATCACCACATAATCAACGCCATCGCCTGTATAAAATATTTCGATCACATAGCCACTGATAGATAATGCTCGCTTCAGTTGCGCCGTGTTGGTACTGGCCACCATCCCTGAACGTACATTCAGAAACTGGCTTTTATGCCCCAGCCGGTTGAGATCAATATCCAGGCTGAGAAATCGCTGTAAACTACCAGTCAACTGATTGATCGCACTACTCTGTTCCTTTAACTGGCGTTGCTGCTCTTCATACTGCGAAACTTCAGACCAGATCTGACGCAGCTTCTCATCCGCTTCCAGCATCTGCTGCATGCTAACCGGCTCGGTTAATTCACTACTCGCCGACTCATTCAGCGGCTGCTCCATGTAACTGGCAATCTTTTTAAAACGAGAATGGATGCGATGAAAGTATTGATGAAACTCTGCCGCAGGAAAATCCTTAAATTGCGTATCATCCTCAGTCTCTTCCAGGTGTATCACCGAAAGACCCGCAAGAATATTCGCCGCAAGCTGGGCATCTGCATCCATCAGTCGAAGCTTCATGCGTTTCATTGCTACCGGCGTGCTTAACATCAGTCACGCTCCCCGACAGCCATGCCCAGCAATTCCTGTGCAAAGCCCAGTTGCTTACCCTTGATTACGGCCAGAAGAAATCGCGTCTCGGCCTCGCGCAGCAAAAAATAGGAAAACAGCCTGGAAATATCAGATTGTTGGTGGCTAAGCCCCCTTTTTGCTGCTGACAGGGTATATAGCTCCATTAACTGCTCAACCTGGTAGATGTCGTGCGCACTGGATAAAAGTGCTTTCAACGGTTCCGGTAATTGTTCGATGACCGCTGTCAGGGAACTCATCTGTGCCAGTCTCATCAATTCGGTCGAATGCAGCTGTTTGCCAGTAGCTGTGAGCAGGTAGTAGGAGCGTGCAGAAGAAAGCCCATAGGAGAATCGGTAGCGCAGTAACCACATCAGGTTGAAACGGTCCATCAATACTCCGAATACCTGCTTAAGATGGGTTTGCTCAGTAAAGGATAGAAACCTGCCGCGATGTGCCAGTTCAATAAAAAAATTTCGATCGATCGCAGAGTCCAGCGAGAATAGATCATGCCCCTGTTCTTCAAAAACGCGGCGCGCCTGTCTAACGATACTGCCGTATTCGGTTTGCTCCAGCAGGCGTAACATCTCAAAAGGGTCATCAGTATCAATCAGGGTGTTAACTGGCAGATCCGCATACTGTCCCAGGTCAACCAGTTGCTGACGTAGTGCAGATTCCTTCACACCGGTAAACTTTCCGCGAATCAACACTTTTAGATTAGCCAGCTCAAACCAGCGAATTGCGTGTTTAAAGAAGCGCCGGTTATTGCCATGGAAAGGGCGTAATAACTGCTGGAAATCCATGAACATGCTGATGCTCAGCAATTTCCTTAATTGTTGCACTGGAATTTCCAGGTTGTGATCGGGCAACACCGGCTGTATTAAAGATGGCAGTTGCTCAAGGTCGCTATGCAGTATGCTGCTTAAACTGGATACACTCAGCAGGCGCTGAATCATCAGATCCAGTCGAGTTGAAAGATAGGCATCGTTGACAACTGAAGTCATTTGCTGGCGTCGGCAGATAGTATCATTTTAACCGCATGCTCTACCGCATCCTCAGCATGCTGCTCGGCCAGCGATCTCAATTCCTTGTTGCGCTCGTCATAGCGCACCTTGATTTCAGCGATGCTCTGTGCCGCCCGTTCATGTGCTTTATCGGTAAATGACTGATACATCTCAGGTAAACGATCATGGAACTGCTGTTCCATCGCGCGCGCATCGTCGACAGCCTGCTGGATTATTTCATCTCGTTGCCGCTCTCCCTGAGCGACAATATCTTCAGCCTGCTGCTCAGCCTCCAGTAAATCTTTTAAGGATTCGTCCACTAAAGTTCACCTCTGTGATTTCGATTGCTGATATTAAAGATAATATTCTTCAACGGGAAACTGCATATTGATTTATATCAAAGGATGCTCCCTATTAACAGATTTGTTTCTCAGCCCGCCAGTCAATCGCTAATTGCAAACCGCTTTAGCTGACCCATTCCAGACGCTGCCAGAACCAGGACAAACCAACCAGGCCAATGACTGCAGACATAGGCAGCACAACCAGCCGACGATATATCTGCTGGTCTCGAAACCACATCGCCAGCATCACATAGGCCAGACTGATAATCGCCAGCTGTCCCAGCTCGATACCCACATTAAAGCTGATCAGGGCCAGAGCAAAATCGTCTTTAGGCATACCAAACTCTGACAAAATTGATGCAAAACCAAGTCCATGCAGCAAACCAAAGCCGAATACAATCCACAGGCGACTTTTATGCAGGCGCGGTTGAAACACATTTTCTATCCCCACATAGGCAATAGAAAGTGCCACCAGCGGCTCTACAATCTGTGCCGGTAAACTGAAAATACCCAGCATAGACAGGCTAAGCGTAATGGAGTGAGCAATGGTAAACATGGTGACCTGCCACAGCAAAGGCCTCAGCGATACACTGAGCAGGAAGATCCCCAACACAAACAGGATATGATCGACACCATTGGGAACAATATGCTGGAAGCCCGAGGATGCATAAGTCTTGAACACCTGCCACATGCTCTGCCTGCTGAAGATATGGTCCAGCGCATAGGGTTCTGTGTAGACATCTTTCTTGATCCACTGGTGATCGGACCAGTGCCATTTCTGGTTTTCCTCGTCCACCTGCCTGACCCTTGTCGCATGGTCCCCAAAACGCATGGGGTAATACCAGGTGAGCTGCCTGTGATGACGCTCGGCCATAGCCGTGAGCTTAAGTGTGCTGATGCGCGGCACCTTGGTGTAACCCGGTTCCGGGATATCTACCGAATCAAATTTCAGCGCCAGCGACTGACCATCCAGCTTAAGATCCACCCCCTCGACAAACTCGGCTTTGAATGACTCAAAAGCCTTATGCAGCTCCTCTGGTTCCATTTTGCGGAAATGGTCATACTGCTCTGCAGTGGGCGCATCCTGGGTATTTCGGTAACGTCCATTTATTCCCGTGAGCAGCGCTTCCACACTGGCCCGCACTTCAACTTCAACCTTACCGGTAGTGTACAGGCTGATTTCAATCAGCGCTGGTCTGACCACATCTGCCGCCACTGGGAGCGAGAAAACAAGCACTAAAAACCCCAGGGCAAATACTTTACAATGCATAGTTATAATAATAAAAATAAGGAATAAACGTGATAGCTGCAGCATCATATACCAAAAACGGGGTTCCTACTCTGCCATAACCATTAAAAAAATAATTGGAGATCTTATGAATAAAATTGATCGTCGTAACTTTATCAAGTTACTGGGCGCAGGTGCTGCTGCATCCACCATACCGGTTTTCTGGCCCTCCTCAGCACTGGCCCAGAAAATGCCAAAAGATTTTTACAACCTGCCCATGAAAGGTAATGCGCGCATCCTGCACATCACTGACGTACACGGTCAATTACTACCTGTTTATTTCCGCGAGCCGAATGTCAACCTGGGTGTTGGTGATGCCTATGGACGCCCGCCGCACGTGGTCGGCAAGAAATTCCTGAAGTATATGGGCATGCATGAAGACTCGCCCGAAGCCTATGCCTACACCTATCTGGATTTCTCCAATCAGGCGAAGAAATTCGGTAAGACCGGCGGCTACCCTCAGATCAAGACCCTGCTCGACATGCTGCGCGAACAGGCCGGTGGACGTGAAAACACCCTGACCCTGGATGGTGGTGATCTATGGCAGGGTTCTGGTACCTCACTGTGGACCCGTGGTGTCGACATGGTTGAATCCTCTAACATTCTGGGACTGGATGTTATGGTCGGTCACTGGGAATTCACCTACCGAGAAGACGAGGTGCTGAGCAATGTCGCGCTGTTTAAGGGAGACTTTATCGGACAGAACGTGCGTGTTAAGGAAGATGCCCTGTTTGGTGACAAATACGCCACCATGGTAGAAAAATTTGATGGTCGCGGCCTGTACAATGAAGACAGCGGTCATGCCTTCCAGCCCTACGTGATGAAAGAAGTCGGTGGTGCACGCATTGCAGTTGTTGGTCAGGCCTTCCCGCGTACTGCGAATGCCAACCCTCAGGAATTCTTCCCGGACTGGTCTTTTGGACTTCGTGAAGACGACATGGCCGATCTGGTTGAAACAATCCGCGGTGAAGAACAACCAGATGCCGTGGTATTGCTTTCACACAATGGCATGGACGTAGACATCAAGATGGCAGAGCGCGTTCCTGGCCTGAATGCGGTATTCGGTGGACATACGCATGACGGCATGCCCAAACCGATCAAGGTCAAGAATAAGGCAGGCAATGAATGCTGGGTAACCAATGCCGGTTCCAATGGCAAGTATATTGGCGTGATGGATTTTGACATCGACAATGGCATCAAGAACATGAGCTACAAAATGCTGCCAGTCATTTCCGAGTGGCTGCCGGAAGACAAGGAAATGAAAGCCTACATCGACCAGATGCGCGAAACCGTATATAGCGACAAAATCATCGAAAGCCGTTCCAGCAAATTTTCCTATAACCCCAAACGTGTAGGTAAAACCTTCAAGCAGATCCTGGATGAAAAACTCGCTATCGCGGACCGTACCCTGTACCGTCGCGGCAACTTCATGGGCACCTGGGACCAGGTATTATGTAACGCCCTGCGTCATGAATATGGGGCCGATGTCGCGATGTCTGCCGGTGTACGCTGGGGGACTACAACACTGAAAGGCGACTGGATCACCATGGAAGACGTCATGACACAGTGTTCCATGACCTATGCAGAAACCTATGTCGCAGAGATGAAGGGCAAAGATTTACTGAACACCCTGGAAGGTGTTGCCGACAACCTGTTTGACCCCGACCCCTATTTACAGTCAGGTGGCGACATGGTACGTGTTGGCGGCCTGGATTACACCATCGACCCTGCCAAAAAACTCGGCGAACGCATCACCAATGCAAAACTCGACAATGGCGAATTGATCCAGCCCGATAAAACCTACAAAGTCGCCGGCTGGGCCAGTGTCAACCGTACGCCCGAAGGTCGCCTGATGTGGGATATCGTGCATGATTATATTCTTGCTAAAAAAGACAAGGACGATGTATTGCGCCTGCCCAAGATCAATCACCCTACACTGGTGAATGTCAAAACCAATCCGGGTATTGAAGACTATCCTGGAGTAGCTTCCTAAACGGCTATCAGCAACAGACAAAACCTCGCCATGTGCGAGGTTTTTTTATGCCCAGTTTGTAAAAGAACGATCCACCACAGAGAGCGCAGAGGACACAGAGAATTATTACGGCAAGGGGTTCCCGGTTTTTCAAAAGCCTGGCACCTTTTACGTTATAGCAATACTGTAATTAATCCTACGATAAACATCCTAACCTCCGTGTCCTCTGTGCTCTCTGTGGTTAATACCTTGCAATACGCCCAGCTTTGAGGTATCAGGAAAACTTTTAGCGAAACAGGATCACCGGCATGAACTGGAAAACCGCATACCGCTCATTTTATTATCAGAATGCGGAGCCACCCGAAGACATTGTTTTACCGCCAGAGAAAACCGCTCTGCTCGTCATCGACATCCAGAACACCTACCTGCAGCCGGCCGAAGATTCAGCTGAACTTAAGCGCTGGCAGCCTTTTTATGATCGGATGAATCATCAGGTCATCCCCGGCACCGCAAAGTTGATTGAAGATGCACGTCAACGTGGTGTTGAAGTTATCTTTGCACGTATCGCCTGTCTTAAAGACAATGGACGAGATCGATCACTGAGCCAGAAAAAACCGGGGTTTAATTACCTGTTAATGCCAATGACCAGCGCAGAAAGCCAGATTGTTCCAGAACTACAGCCACAGGGCGATGAAATTGTAGTGACCAAAACCACCGACAGCGCCCTCACCGGCACCAACCTGCGTTTGATATTGAACAATATGGGTATTGAACATGTGGTTGTAGCGGGGATATTTACCGACCAATGCGTGTCATCTACAGTGCGCAGTCTGGCGGATGAAAGTTTTAATGTCGTTGTGGTAGAGGATTGCTGTGCAGCAGCTACAGAGGAACTTCATCGTCACGAGCTGGAGATTATTAATATGATTTATTGTCATGTTGTGAGTTCTGAGGAGTTGCCTGGGTTTTATACTTGATTAGACTTCATTCTGGCTGACGCCAGCACAGCATAAACACTGGTACAAATTTGTTTTGGCAATATTTCCATTGAGTTCACTAAAATGGTGCATTCAGAAGCGTATTTACTATTTGGCATCCGCAAGAAGCAGCAACCGGTTGGAAATATCTGGACTCGCATCTGATCAGAACTTGAGCTGGTTCACAGTTTTAAGCCCAATGCACATAGAAATGGAATAAGTTATCTGTACAATTGAGCCTCTTTCTCTAATCGACTCAAGGACAAATTTAATGGAAAAGAATATATTTTGGGCTTTTATTGTTGCATCTATCGTCAATCTAGCTGCTTGTGGGGGCGGTGGTGGTGGAAGTGCCCCCTTAACCGGTACCACATTTTCAGGTAACACCAGTGCGGCAACCATCAACGCTGATAATTCGGATGAACTCGCTATAGCTGCAGCTTCAGGTGCCAAACAGGCACTATCTGCAGATACTTCAAATGCACCACTAAGGCCATCAGCTAATTCTGCTGCCTTTGATTCGATTATGGAGTCATTTTTATCGAAGGTCGCTAAAGTGATGAACGTTAATAAAGATCAGCGTTTAGCACAAAGAACGGAAGATATGAGCTCTTATATTTGTAATGCGGGAGGCTCTGCAACGGCTACCTATCCCGATAACGCATCGGCGTCCAACTATAACTGGAGTGCCTATTTTTCAAATTGTACCTATTCTTCTGCAGGAGCGACCGCTGTCTATAACGGTACAATGTATGGAAGCTACACCGTGAGTGGGAATATCGAGACCACTACTTTTAGCTATTCAAATTTTACTGTTGAGTTAACTTATTCAGGCAACACAGAAACTTATACATTAAATTATTCAGCAACCTGTACTGAGAACACAGCGACCATGGTCACTGATTGCGATGTTCATTCCGACTTTACCGGTTTTGACGACCGGACCTATCGAGTCTCTGATGTATCAGTTTCTGGAGATAACAGTTCAGGATTTGATATCGATGCAACAGTATATGATCCTGATTATGGCTACTTCACTATTACTGCCTCGAATGTCACTTTTTGTAGTTCTGGTTTTCCGGGTACAGGTAGTGTTACTTATACTGATGGTTCTAGCAGTGTTACAGTCGACTTCCTTAGTTGCACAGAATATCAGTACACTTACGATGGTACGACATACGGACCATTAACCTGGTAATTAGTGTAGCTGTTTATACTAAAGGCCCACCTCCTGTCGGAGGTGGGCCTTTTTTATTAGTCGAAATATATTCGCTAGCAAAGAACTTATGAGAGTGTAATTTTTTTACACCAACAATGGCAAAGTCTGGATTTCATAAAAGAGTTAAAACCAGAGATTACAATTTGCTAAATAATTATGCCCGGCACGAGAAAAGGATTTAATTTGCACCGTACCCTCGTGTTTCTATGAACAACCCAACATAATTAAGTATTGTGTCCCCAGTTACTCCCTCCGAGGTGCCAGCATGAGTATGATTTCCGACGCTGGGACGGGCGGGCTGAACAGATAACCCTGTGCAAGATCACAATTCAAACCGAGCAGGTATTCGAACTGCGCTTCTGTTTCCACGCCCTCAGCGACTACCCTGAGACCAAGGTTGTGCGCCATCGCGATGGTCGCGCTGATCAACTCCCGGTCTGCCGGGTCGGTGCTTATATCGCTGATAAAGCTGCGATCAATCTTCAGGATATTGAAAGGGTACCTGCGCAGGTAACTGAGAGAGGAGTAGCCGGTTCCAAAATCGTCCATGGCGATGCCGACATCCATCTTGCTCAAGGCTTCCAATGTATCGTCAATATACGCGTGACCACTCATCAGAACGCCCTCGGTAATTTCCAGCTCAAGGGCGTTTGCACTGACATCCGCCTGCTGTATTGTGCGACGAATGAATTGCACCATTTCAGGATCGCGAAACTGGCGCGGGGAAAGGTTGATAGCAAGTTTAAAATCCCCTTGATGATTTTGCCAATTACGTAGTTGAGTGAGTGCTTCCCGGGCCACGTAGCGCCCAATATCAACAATCAATCCGGTTCGTTCTGCGATCGGAATAAACTCTTCTGGAGATATTTCACCCAGCTCTGGATTCTTCCATCGCAGCAGGGCTTCCACACCGATAATGGCTTTGTCAGCGACATTTACCAGGGGTTGATACAGGATGCTGAATTCACAGTGATTCAGCGCACCGTGTAGCTGCTGTTCCAGAGCCAGCTGACGTGAAACCTCCTGACTCATTGCGTCGGTGAAAAAGGCATAGGTATTGCGGCCCTGTTGCTTGGAATGGTACATGGCCGAGTCGGCATTGCGCAGTAATTCCGACGGGGTGTCTCCATCATTGGGGAAAAGGGCCACACCGATGCTGGCGGTAATAATCAATTCATGATTATCAATAGCGAATGGTTTCCTGAATTCTTTGAGAAGCTCGGCGATTATCGGGCGGGCATCTGTCGCATCGCGCAGACTGCCCAACAGGATAATGAATTCATCGCCCCCCAGTCGGCCCACAGTATCGCCGATGCGTAGACAATTGCGCAGTCGGTTTGCCGCCTGCACCAGCAGTTTGTCGCCGACATCGTGGCCGAGAGAGTCATTGATTTTTTTGAAGTCATCCAGGTCGACGAACAGTACTGCGATCTTGTCCTTTTGCCGGTGCGCTTCGTTGATCAGTTGTGACAACCGGTCAAGAGAAAGAAACCGGTTGGGCAGGTCGGTCAGCGCGTCGAAGTGAGCCTGGTGCAGAATGCGCTGTTCCTGTGTTTTACTCAGCGTGATGTCTTCCTTGACCGCCAGATAGTGGAGGATTTCTCCGTTGTCGCTGAATACAGGTGCGATGTGAGCCAGCTCCCAATAAATTTCCCCATTCTTTTTCTTGTTCTGGAATTCGCCTCGCCAGGATTTTCCATCGCTGATGGTCTGCCACATTTCACGGTATCGAGAGGTTGGGGTGACGCCCGACTGCAGGATGCGCGGATTTTTACCCATCACATCTTTGAACTGGTAACCTGTGATCTGCTCAAAGGTGCTGTTGACATACTCGATATTGGCATCGGTGTCTGTGATTATCACCGATGCTGGGCTTTGCTCGACAGCCTGGGACAGAGTTCGTATCTGCTCGGCGGCTCGTTTCTGTTCGGTAATGTCATGCAGTATGAACTGCAGTAAGCGACGCTCTCCGGATAGAAAACTGATCAGATGTACTTCGGCGTCCCAAATTTCGCCATCAGATCTTTGGTGACGCCACTGAAATATTACATTGGCACCATTTAGTGCCTTGTTGATATGAACAGTTGCCGCGGCCTCTGACGCCGTACCGTCATACTGGGTTGGCGTAGAAACATCTAATGGTGTTTTCCCCAGGACTTCATCACGGGATTGAAAGCCGTAAACGGCCACCGCGGCGGGATTGCAATCGATAAACTGATAGCTGTCACCATCCATCACGACAATCGGTACGCTGGAGCTTTCAAACACCCGTTGACGAAACGCCTCACTCTCTCTCAAGGAATTCTCTACCCTTTTCTGCTCGGTGATATCGCGCCCGATACCCAATACGCCAATGACCGTGCCTTTCGCACTGACAACTGGGGTCAGAGTGATTTCACGGTACTCCTTGCGCCCCCCTTCGGGATAAGTGATCCAGCCCTCGCGGGATGTGGATAATCCGCTGCGCAATACATACAACTCATCGCTTTGGGCCTGCTCCGCGCTATCATGATGCAACAGTTCAAAATCTGTTTTACCTATGATTTCCGCCTCGCTAGCACCGTAATATGCCTGAAATTTCTGATTGCATGAGAGATACCTTCCTTCGCTGTCCTTCATCCAAACCTGATCGGGAATGGTTTCTATCAGGAGACGCAGACGACGTTCCTGTTCGCCGAGTTCCTGGGTTCGTTCCGATACTTTGAGCTCAAGGTTATCCCGTGCAGCCTTGACCCTGTCTTCAGCATGTTGCCAACGTAAACCGATCCTGTGCACAGCCAGAATGCCGGCGGCACTCAGCAGGATCATCAGTAATGCCGCAAGAGTAACGTTTTTCCAGATGCCCGGTTTGAACTGAGTGACGATATTTTCCAGATCAGATGAGACACCGAGGGTCCAGCCGCTTTTCAGTCGCACTAGCATTACTATCCGATCATCCAGATCATTTGTTGCCGGAAGCTGTTGGGTGGTGATGTTATAGCCCATCACGTCGGCAGAGGCTCTCTTTTCAGTAATAAAGCGCTGTACGAATGGTTGGGAAACAATATTCTCAATCTCTGTCTTATTACGATTATCGGAGGTGATGACCCTGCCGACCCGATCGAGGAGAAACGTCACTTCTTTTCGGTTTTTATATGGACTCTCGTCGAATATCTTCGATAGACGTGACAAATGGAATACGCCGCCGACATGAGAAGTGATTTTCCCGTCATCATTGATGACGGGGACGTCGATTGCCACAGCTGGCACCCCATCGGCACCGACGAAGCTATCGGAAATTGCCGGTTTGAACGTTCGTACAACTTCCATGAAATAGGGGCGGGTTGAGAGATTGTAACGCTTCAGGGAGGTCTGTATCTCGAAGGGATGCGATATATAGTGATCGCCATTGGGCATGAGCACGAACAGGACGCTGAAGTGGTTGTGGATATTGCGCAGCAAGTCCAGGGTGCTGCGTCTTTCGGGATCGGCGTCAAGAGGGATACCGTTCAGATCGCGATCAATCAGGCCGGCA
>JBNKDE010000025.1:0-21891 GCA_050288105.1 Gammaproteobacteria bacterium | reverse complement strand
TCAATCTGAGCCAGGATCAAACTCTTCAGTTTAAAGCTATTTTACGGATAGCAATCCGTACAACAATTTTTTAACGAAGAGAATAACCTCGACTTATTACGTTTCAAAATAACGAGTAAGTTTGGTCACTCAATTCATCATGTACAACTACATGATTGACATGAGCGCCCACACAAATTACCTAATCAATTTTTAAAGATCTTTACATCAGGGAACACCCGATGACTTCTCCAAACCCAGACATCGCCTGAATCAGGGGCGGAAATTTCTTTCCAGAACTACTTGCTAAACCAGATACAAATTTCCCTTTCGGGCTTCGCCTCTCGTCTAACGAGGCGCGAATTATAGGGAGTTCAGAGCAACCGTCAAGCATAATTTTAATTTATTTTTCACAACCCCTGAAAACAACCCAGAAGTCTATCTAAGAGCCGTTACAGATAGCACAAAAATTAGCTCAACGTTACCCGAGCAAACTTCCTTTTTCCTACCTGAGCAACAACGACCTGACCTTTCTCCAGCTCTAGCCCCTTATCTTCAACCTTCTCACCATCAAGCTTAACCGCCCCTTGGTTAATCATGCGAAAGCTTTCCGACGTACTACTAGTCAGATTAGCCTGTTTCAGTAATGCAGCAATCCCAATGACTTGCTCAGTCATTGGGATGGACACCTCAGGCAAGTCATCCGGTATCGCGCCTTTGGCGAAACGGTTGATAAAATCCTGCTGCGCTGTCTTAGCTGCCTCAGCATTATGAAATCTGGTAATGATTTCTTCTGCAAGCAGGAACTTTACATCCCTGGGATTTTTGCCCTGCTGCACTTCATGCTGGAAATTCTCGACCTCACTCATGGGCCTAAAACTCAGTAGTTCAAAATAACGCCACATCAAATCATCACTGATTGACATGATCTTGCCAAACATATCGTTTGGCTCATCGGTGATGCCGATATAGTTTTTCAAAGATTTGGACATCTTTTGCACACCGTCCAACCCTTCCAGTATTGGCATAGTGAGGCAGATCTGCGCCTCCTGCCCGTAAGCTTCCTGTAACTGACGACCGACGAGTAGATTAAACTTCTGGTCGGTACCCCCAAGCTCTACATCAGATTTCATCGCAACCGAGTCATAACCCTGTACCAGTGGATAGAGGAACTCGTGTACCGAAATCGACTGCCCACCTTTATAACGCTTACTAAAGTCGTCTCGCTCCAGCATCCTGGCTACGGTATGTTTTGCAGCAAGCTGGATCATATCCGCAGCGCGCATTTCTCCCATCCATTGAGAATTGAACAACACGGTGGTTTTTTGAGGGTCCAGAATTTTGAACACCTGGTGCTCATAGGTCTTTGCATTTTCAAGAATCTCATCGCGCGTGAGCGGCGGACGTGTTGCACTCTTACCGGTGGGGTCGCCAATCATTGCAGTAAAATCACCAATCAGAAACTGGACCTCGTGCCCCAGATCCTGAAATTGCCGTAACTTATTAATCAGCACCGTATGCCCCAGATGTAAATCCGGCGCCGTTGGATCAAATCCAGCCTTTATTTTTAACGGCTTTCCCTTTTTAAGCTTTTTAATCAGCTCCGATTCAACTAGAATTTCGTCAGCGCCTCTCTGGATTTGCTGCAATGCTTCTTCTATAGAGTTCATTATTACCTCGAATTAAACTTATTTTGCTGCTGACGACATTAACTAAAAACTGGTTTTGGATTGCATGAGCTACCTGGATCTTGATTTTAAATCAACACACACACCCAAGGCACTCCAACCAAAGCGTCGTTTTCCACGCCATTTATTCTCAAATAACCTGGTGAGAGGTTTCACCGCACTGGGAACTCTGGTTGGCGCAACCCTGTTCGCACTTTCGTTTCTACCTGACAGCATCGCCAAAGTCGAGAATTCTAACCTCAAGCAGCAGCGATTACACTATTCGGTTTTATTACCTGAAAAAGAATTATCGGAGACACAGGCTAACATAGAACCTTCCCAGCCAGCCCAGACAGACAAAGCCCCCTGGTATAAGGTGAAGATTAAAGCAGGCGACACACTGGCCTCCATCTTTGATAAAGCTGGACTCAATGCGTCAGACACCTATGAAGCAGTCAGCCTGAACGAACAAACCCGACAGTTAAGTCGAATCAAGCCTGGGCAGGATATCTCCCTGCTACTGGATGATCAGAAAAAACTCATTGGCCTGAAATATATGCCAGATGTCACCCATACTCTGGTGATTAAAAGATTACAGGACCAGTCTCTTAAGTCCGAGATACAGCACCACCCGCTGGAGCCGATCCCAGTTTATAAGTCTGGAACCATCGATTCTTCGTTATTTGAAGCCGCCGCTAAAAGCGACATCTCTGAAAATATCATCATGGAACTGGCTGCTATCTTTGGATGGGACATCGACTTTGCACTGGATATCCGCAAGGGAGATAAATTCAGCGTCGTCTACAATGAACTGTATAAAGATGGCGTAAAAATCCGCAATGGGAATATTCTTGCAGCTGAATTTGTCAACCAGGGCAAGCAATACCAGGCGGTTTACTACACTGATCCCAAAGGCAAGAGTGGCTATTATTCGCCCGACGGCAAAAGCATGCGCAAAGCCTTCCTCAGAACACCGGTCAAGTTTTCACATATCAGTTCGCGTTTTACCAATGCCCGCTTTCATCCTGTACTCGAAAAATGGCGTTCACATAAAGGGGTAGACTACGCAGCAGCTCGTGGCACTCCGGTGCGGGCCTCCGGTGATGGAAAGGTCAGTTTCCTGGGTACCAAAGGTGGGTATGGTAAAACCATTATGATCAAACACGGCGCGACCTATACGACGGTTTATGCACATCTGTCTCGCTATGCCAGAGGCATGTCCAGAGGAAAGAGCGTAAAACAGGATCAAGTAATAGGTTACGTAGGCAGTACTGGACTGGCGACAGGCCCACATCTTCATTATGAGTTTCGCGTCAACGGCGTTCATCGTAACCCCCTTACGGTAAAGCTACCTGCCGCTGAACCCATCGATAAGTCCTATAAGCCTCATTTTAATAAGCAAACTAAATCCTATCTGGCCATGCTCAATATCATGGGCAACGACTCGGTAGCACAGGCAGCAGATGAGCCCATCAGCAATCCAAACTAACCCTGGATCTGATCCAATATTGATAGGCACCATGTCCGGTACCAGCATGGATGGCCTGGATCTCGTTGCAATCCGCTTTGCGCAAGACTTGCCGATTGAAACACTGGCTACCCATTTCACCCCGTACCCCGCGTCACTTAAACAGCGGCTGCGAGAGCTGGCATTAGACGCACAAGCTTCTTTAAACCAGATGTGTCAGCTTGATACCGAACTTGGTCAGTTTTATGCGCAGGAAATTACTAACTTCATGCAACAGAACGACCTTTCGAGCTCATCTATAGCTGCTATAGGGTTACATGGACAGACTATTCGGCATAGCGTGCAGTGGCCTCATCCATATACCTTACAAATCGGTGACGCTAATATCGTCGCTGCCAACACAGGAATTACGGTAGTGGCTGATTTTCGCCGTAAAGATGTAGCTCTTAAGGGGCAGGGAGCACCACTGGCGCCCGCTTTTCATAATCAGGTTTTTCGCAGCACAGCTGTTAACCGCGCCATTATTAATATAGGTGGTATCGCAAATATTACGTTCCTGCCAGCAGATCCGACCAAACAAGTCGTTGGTTTTGACAGCGGCCCCGGAAACACCCTGATGGACCATTTTTGCCAACTGAAATTCAACTGCGAATACGATGAAGATGGCCGTCTCGCCAATCAGGGAAAGATTCACCTGGAAAAAGTACAACAGATAATCAATAGCGAACCGTATTTTCAGCTCCCGTTTCCTAAATCTACAGGAACGGATTATTTCTCTCCTCAGTGGCTGGAATCCACAGGCCTGCTCGAACTCTCTCCCAAAGACGCCATAACCTGCCTGGCTCAATTAACAACCAGAAGCATTGCTCGAGCCCTGCAATCACTGGATACCGAGGTTGAGGAATACTATCTCTGTGGCGGCGGAGCCCACAATAAGTTCCTGCAACAGAGCCTGCAGGATCTGCTACAGAGTAACCATGTTTACACGACTGAAAAATTGGGCATCCATCCTGACTGGGTTGAAGCAAGCGCCTTCGCCTGGCTGGCTAATCAGACTATTCAACAGAAACCAGGCAATCTGCCCTCTGTGACAAATGCAGAAAAGTTCACAATTTTGGGAGCGGTTTATTTTTAGTCTGGTATAGCAAGATACATGTGATAGAA
The DNA here is from genome assembly GCA_050288105.1 of Gammaproteobacteria bacterium. GTDB lineage: Bacteria > Pseudomonadota > Gammaproteobacteria > JACNJF01. Next base: position 17,613 of record JBNKDE010000025.1, on the reverse strand, counting down.
TTACGAGTTCGTCATTTTTTTAAGTTCACTATGAAATCCTTTAAGGTTGGCATCTACTCATCGTTACTGGTTTTAGCCGCGCTAAACCCTGTACGGGCAGATTTTGTCGGCCTGAATATTGGGGCTAACCACTGGACCCCTGACGTAACCGGCTCATTTAATTCCAACAACGACCCTTCAATAGATCTCAAGAATAATCTGGGCTACAAAGATAAAACCTCTACTTCATTGTCACTAAGCTTTGAGCACCCTGTGCCTTTCATACCCAATATTAAGTACTCTGGGTATGATCTGAATACATCAAGTGTAAAAAACACCAACATTACATTTAATGGCACATCGTACACTGGCAATATAAACTCAACGCTGGATTTATCCCATAAAGACATAGTTCTGTACTATCAACTACTCGACAACTGGGTAAATCTGGATCTTGGCCTCGACTTGAAGAAATTTAACGGTAAAGTTTCCATCAAGGACTCTATCAACAATGATTCTATCGATGTCGATGAAACCATTCCTATGCTTTATCTTGCAGCGCGGTTTGACCTACCCTTAACCGGTATGTACATCGGTGCCAACATTCAGCAGCTTAGTATCGGCGACAACTCGTCTGAAGACACCACTCTAATGATTGGTTATGAATCAAAGTCTGGACTGGGTGTTGAAGGTGGTATCAAAACCTTCTCACTGGACCTGCAGGATGCGAATAACCTGAACACCAACCTTGAATACGATGGTATTTACCTGAATGGTTATTTCCACTTCTAGTTGAATTACTCGCATATGAACACAAAAAAGCCAGCAATAATTTGCTGGCTTTTTTTATCCTGTCCAGAAAACAGCAAGTTTCACATCAGACCGAGAATGAAGCTCCGCAACCGCAGGTCGTTGTAGCATTAGGGTTGTTGATCACAAACATGGATCCCTCAAGACTCTCTTTATAATCAACCTCAGCCCCCACCAGGTACTCATAACTCATGGGGTCCACCACTAAAGTAACTCCATTTTTTTCCACCTTATGGTCGCCGTCATTCACTTTTTCATCAAAGGTAAAACCATACTGAAAACCTGAACAACCACCTCCCTGAACGAAAACCCTGAGCTTCAACTCAGGGTTACCTTCACCCTCAATCAAAACCCTGGCTTTATTCGCGGCAGCATCACTGAAATCTAGCACAGTGGAAGCGTTTGCATTGAGCGGCTTACCAAAATTCGCATTGATATTTACACTTACCATAATTCTCACCCTTAAATTTATTCAGTAAAGATATCTTTCCTGACTAAATTAGTCAACTATTAGTCAGCTGCCAGTTTTGCAGCATCTTCTTTAGCGCCGGATTTATCTTCCAGTCTTTTTGGGGCGAGGTTTTCAGCAGTTTCATGCACCAGACCCCCATTCACCTCAGCGCCTATCGCCATCTCTATCAAGTTGTAGTAAACACTGCCATTGATACGCGACTTTGGCGCTAGTTCAACTCGGGCCGATCCAAAAACATCGCCAACGATCTCCCCATTCAGCACCATATTAGGCACCTTAACATCCCCTTCAATACGCCCGAACTCACTGAGGATTAATAAAGCGTCACTACCTTCTGCAGCAACCACATCTCCGATAATCTTACCGTCAACATGTAAACCGCCTGAAAATACCAGATCACCTTTAATCTGAGTTCCCTGCCCAATTAAGGTATCGATTCGAGTTGAGCCAAGGTTCTTCTTTTTCTTGAACATATTAATTGTCGCCTCCAGCCAGCGCCTGCACCCAGGAGATGGTTTCTGTGAAATTTTTGATCTTACGAGTTGTGGGTTTTATCGCCAGCTCTATATCACTGGGTTCGAAACTATCCGGTAATAATAGTTCACCCTCAAAAACCTGAAAGTACCGAAATGAGAAAACTTCATCTTTTTTATCAAATTCCTGCTTAATACCCTCAAGCGGGAGAACCACTTGCTCCCCCTGTTTGGTACCTTTAACCTGCATTTCCAGATTCCCTTTAACAACCTGGTTACTTTTGCCACGCTTGGTCAGAACCAGCTTATATCCATACAGTCCGCTATCATTTCTTCGTGTTAGTTCAAATGTCTGGATATTGACACCGAGGGCTAGCTCTTCTGGGCTGACAATTCCCTGATAGAATACCAGCTCCTCTTTCAATTCAAGCAATTCCTTCTGAAGTCGCACTAGAGACTGGTTTGATTTTTGATAGGCATCATGCTCAATCTTGCTAATCCCATCCAGCTGGGCGTTTTTCTTAACCAGATTATCATTCCTTTGCTCCAGCTCAGATATACGAGCCTCCATTGCCTCCTGCAGCAGCTTTAACTGGCTCAGTTCATAGCTCTGATACGCTCTACCCATCAGGAACATGACAACCAACAGCAGTAAAATGAGGCCAATACCCAGCCACATTCGCCAGGGGTTATGCTCCCTGACCTGAAAACCCAGATGCGCCTTACTCATGGCATCAAGCCAACTGCATGCAATCCACTGGTTTCATCCAGGCCCAGCATCAGGTTCATATTCTGTACCGCCTGGCCAGCCGCACCTTTTACCAGATTATCGATAACGGACATCACAACCACTCTGTTTGCGTCTTTTAATGGCTGGATCGCAATACGGCAATCATTCGCACCTTTGACCGAACGCGTTTCAGGGTGAGAGCCTGCGGGCATCACATCAACGAAGGGTTCATCACGATAAAACGTTTCGAACTGCGCCTGCAACTGATCAGCATCACCTGTTAGCTCCGCATATAACGTCGCGTGGATGCCTCGAATCATAGGCATTAAATGAGGTACAAATACCAGGTCGGCATCAGCATCCAGGATGCGCAGGTTCTGCTTTATCTCTGGATAGTGACGATGACCAGCAGATGCATAAGCTTTCACTGATTCTGCGGCTTCAGAAAAAAGTGTCGCAACATGAGCACCGCGACCCGCGCCGCTTACACCAGATTTACCATCGGCGATGATAGTTTTAGGATTGATCATACGATGATGCAGCAATGGCAAAAGACCCAGGGTTACCGCTGTTACATAACATCCCGGGTTCGCAACCAGTTGCGCTGACTTAATCTGTTCACGATTCATTTCAGGCAACCCGTAAACAGCCTGCTCGACAATATGAGGGCAAACATGCGTAGTGCCATACCACTTTTCCCAGACCTGGATATCCTTCAATCTGAAGTCTGCCGCCAGGTCTATTACTTTGACGCCAGCTTCTAGTAATGCTTCGACCTCATGCATAGCAATCGCGTTGGGTGTCGCGAAAAACACCAGGTCACAGTCTTTATAACTATCGGTGGATGGCTCAGTAAACTGAAGGTTCACCTTCCCACGCAAATTAGGGAACATATCCGATACGGCGGTGCCCGCATTTGATCGCGACGTGATGACCTGTAGTTTCACCTCGGGATGAATAGCCAACAGGCGCATTAACTCAACGCCGGTATACCCGGTACCACCTACTATTCCTACATTGAACATTTCGAATTTCTTACTCGTCTGGACTAAATTTGCGTATGCTGCCGTTTGTTTCTATCATCACCCACTGACAAACCTGAGCTATCGGAGTATCAGTTGTATCCGACTCTACCACAGCGAATAAAATGAGCGCGGAATTATACCTTGATCTATCACCCACATCATTATTTCGAACAAGAATGTTTGCAAAATTTATCGCTTTTTTATTGTTGATATCAGCACTGATCGTGCTGGCACTACAACTACGCGAGCCGCAATACCCTGTGATCAACAGTGATTTGTTGCTTCAGCGTATCGATGGTCAACAGCAAACTTTTGCCGATCATAAGGGCTTACCACTGCTCGTCACCTTCTGGTCCCCCAGCTGTACAATCTGCATGCATGAGGTTGAGGAGCTGAATCAGCTATACACAAGGCTCGAAGGCGGGACCCGGTTTGAATTACTCGCTCTGTCGATGTACTACGACCGACCGGACCAGGTGGTGCATACTGCTCAAGCGAAACAAATGCTGTACCCTGTATATCTGGATTTAAACAATGAATTAGCAAAGGCTTTTGGCAATATTGTCGCCACCCCCACCACATTTTTATTAAATGCAGGAGGAGAAATAATTGATCGCCATACTGGAAAGCTTGATTTCAAACTCCTCTCACAACAACTGACCCAACTCTCGGAATAAATATGCTCTGGTTAAAAGCGTTTCACCTTTTTTTTATGGTTGCCTGGTTTGCGGGTCTTTTTTACCTGCCACGAATTTTTGTTAATCACGCAATGACTGAGCATAAGGAAACCAGCGAGCATTTTAAAATCATGGAGCGCAAACTGTATCGCTTTATTGGGCCCTGGATGGTGTTAACACTGGTATTCGGGATATGGATGCTTTACGACTACGCATGGGCTGCGTATGGAAAGATGATGTGGCTACATATAAAAATAACCCTCATCATTCTACTGGTGATATATCATTTTTACTGCGGCATGCTGGTGAAGAAGTTTGCCGATGATAACAATCAGCATAGCCACGTCTGGTATCGCTGGTTCAATGAAATCCCGGTATTAATCCTGCTGGCAATCGTATTTCTGGCGGTGCTCAAGCCTTTCTGATTGCCACTTAACGACCTGCTCTAATCAGACCTCCGAGGCCACGTGCATCAAGCTGCTCAATATATAGATCTTTGATATCCTGAAAATCAGGCAGATTTTTCGCCTCTTCAAACAGGTCTTTCAACTCCTGGTGGCTAAACGAGCGAATCACTTTTTTCGCACGCGGTAAACTACCTGCACTCATTGACAGGCTTTCTATCCCCATCCCCATCAATGCCATGACGCCCAGCGGATCGCCCGCCAGTTCGCCGCAGACACTTACCGGGGTTCCCCGTTTTGCGGCACCTTTAACAATCTGCTCCATCGCGCGCAAAACGGAAGGATGCAATGAAGAAAACAGCTTCGCCACCGATTCATTATTTCGATCAACGGCAAGCAGGTACTGCGTTAAATCGTTGGTGCCTATAGAAATAAAATCAACCAGCTGGCAGATTTCATCTATCTGAAAAATGGTACTGGGAACCTCTATCATGGCACCCACATGGGGGAAGCGTATATCCTTACCCAACTCTTCCTGCACCTCATCCTTGGCTCTGTGTACCAGGATTAACCCATCTTCCAGTTCCTGCAGCGAGCTGACCATAGGCAGTAAAATGTGCAGGTTCTCCAGTCCGACACTGGCACGAATCATCGCTCGCACCTGGGTAATGAAGATATCCGGATGATCCAGCGTGATCCTGATACCACGCCAGCCCAGAAACGGGTTAGCTTCCTTGATTGGAAAATAACTCAGTGGTTTATCCCCCCCGACATCCAGGGTACGCAAGACCACAGGCTTGCCGTCGAACGTTTTCAGCACATCGCGGTAGATACGATACTGGTCGTCTTCGCTGGGGAAACTTTCACGAATCTGGAAAGGTATCTCTGTTCGATACAGGCCCACGCCTTCCGCGCCACTACGTAATGAAGGCGTTAAATCCGACATCAAACCTGAATTCACAAACAGCGAAACCCTTTCACCATCGGTGGTGATTGCCGGCTTATCCTTTAGCGCTAGCAGGCTATCAGTAATCTGGCGTTCTTCTCTGATAGACTTTTTCAGGTCATTCAATAATGCCTGCTTGGGATCGATGTATACCCGACCACTATAGCCATCCGCAACAACCACCAGATCAGACATCTGCGTATAGGGCAGGTTTGCCACCCCCATAACCGCAGGTACACCCAGTGCGTGCGCCAGGATTGCCACATGCGACGAGCTGGAACCGTGCTGCGAAACGATGCCCTGCAAACGCTGCAGCGGCACACTGGCGAAATCAGTAGCAGTAATCTCCTCACCAACCAGCATAAACTGATCAGGGTAAGTCATATCCGCAGACTGCTCAGACATCATGCGCTGCAGCACCCGTCGCCCAAGGTCGCGGATATCATTAGCGCGCTCGGACAGGTATTCATCATCCATATTGTCGAAAACCTCCGCATGCTCCATGATTGTCTTGCGCCAGGCTGCGGGTGCCCAGTTACCTTCCTCTATGCGCTGACAGGTGTCATCAATCAGCGAACCACTGTCCAGCATCTGTGCATACGCAATGAATAAGGCACACTCTTCCTCCGGTAGTGACTGCTTCATGCGCTCCGCCTGATCAAACAACGCCGTTTTGACACTGTCTACCGCAGCGTCAAACTTTACCACCTGCTCGATAATGCTTTCGCGACCTTCGATTTTCTTATCCGGCACATTATGTAGATTAATGCCGTGATTGATCACCACGGCCTGCCCCATCGACAGCCCTGGCGCACCGGCAACACCATCCAGAGTACAGGAGATTGAGGCACTTTCATCTGAAAGCAGGCGCGCCATTTCTCCGCTTCGCTGGGCATGAAAAATCGCGTTCGCTAACTGCGTCGCCAGCGTTGTAAGAAAGGCTTCATCATCATTATCAAAGCCCACAGACCTGCGCTGGACAACCAGAACACCCAGTACTTTACGTTGCGAAATGATGGGCACACCCATAAACACCGGGAAACGCTCTTCACCCGAGCCCTCAAAATAGACGAACTTTTTGTGCTGTAAGGCGTCATCAAGCCGCACCGGCTCTGCCTTTTCTGCAACCATACCCACCAGGCCGGAACCCGTACTGAGTCGAATATGGCCAACAGATCCTTCCTTAAAGCCGCGGTTAGCCATCAATAGCAGGTTTTCCGCTTCATCTTCAACATTCAAAAAGATTGAACAGATATCGATATTCAACGCATCGATCAGGTTTTCCACGATAAGGTCCAGCGCATGCTGAATATCAGGGGCCTGGTCAACCTTCTTGACTATCTTCTGTAAGGTGTGGATCAAGGACGGCATAAACTTAGGGTGTTAGCGCCGGGTCAGGGCTTTGAAGATGAACGTTAAGTTGCTGTAATGCGCAACGGTAGACTCGTTTTTTAAAATACACCACATTATCGACCGGATACCAGTAATCTACCCACTTCCACTCGTCAAATTCAGGCTTACTGGAGGCATCCAGCTTCAGGCTTGTTTCCTCTCCAACCAGTTTCAGCAAAAACCATTTCTGCTTCTGGCCAATACACACAGGCTGGGTATTACGCCTGACCATTCGTTTTGGCAGTTTATATCGTAACCAGCTGCTGGTTGAAGCAATCACCTTGACATCCGCGGATTTAAGGCCAATTTCTTCCCACAGTTCGCGGTACATGGCCTGCTGTTCGTCTTCATGCGGATCAATTCCACCCTGCGGAAACTGCCAGGCATCCTGCCCCATACGTCGCGCCCACAGCACCGAACCCTGATTATTAGTCAGGATTATGCCCACGTTCGCGCGATAACCATCAGAATCAATCACTTACAGAAAACTCTTGAGATAAAATGACCTGTTATTCTTGCACAAAATCCTTATAGTGACCAATTTATCGAGAGCGCACCAATCATGGCCCTGACTTTATTTGACCTGGATAACACCCTCATTACCAATGACAGTGATTTTTTATGGGGTCAATACCTGGTTGATCATAATATTGTCGATCCTCAGAAATACGAAGAGAAAAACCGTCAGTTTTTCGAAGACTATGAACAGGGCAAACTGGATATCGACAGCTACCTGCGTTTCTCGCTGGAGCCACTGACACAGTTTCCACTGGATCAGTTATACCAGTGGCGAGCACATTTTGTTGAAAGCGTTATCCAGCCGTTGATCGCTCCCGGTACCCCCGCGCTACTGGAAAAGCACCGTGCACAGGGCGACACCCTGATAATCATCAGCGCGACCAATCTGTTTGTCACTGAACCCATCGCAGCATTACTCGGTATCGAACATATTCTATCAACCGTACCGGAAATGCTAGATGGGCAATATACCGGCAACTATCTCGGCACACCGACATTTCAGCAGGGTAAGGTCAGCGCGCTACAGCACTGGATGCAGCAGCATGATGAGAACCTGAGCGGCAGCAGTTTTTTCAGTGATTCACATAATGACCTTCCGCTGTTGGAACAGGTCGATTTCCCCGTTGCCGTTAACCCGGACGATCGTCTGTTCGAGGTCGCAACACAGCGCAACTGGCCAATTATAGATTTACGCCGCTAGGCATTTTTCAGGACGCAACAACCACCTCGTCAATGCCATTGTTGCGCAACGCGTTCAGATCTTCCTTTTGCGCGCCACTGCTGGTGACCAGAATATCGATCTGGTCCGGAGCGCAGTAATTCACCCGACTGGTGGTCTCGAGCTTACTGTGATCCGCCAGCATGATGACCTGATGAGCCTGCGCAATCATTGCACGCGCCACTTCCGCTTCGTGGATATCGTAATTCATCGCGCCCTGCTGTGAATGCAGCGCAACCGGCGAAAGCACCGCATAGTCAGCATTGAATCGCGCGATTTCAGACAGCGTCAACTCTCCATAGGTAGCCGGGACATCGCTGACGATACGTCCACCCAGCAATAGCACATCCATCTCCCTTTTGGCTTTATGCGCGTTACTCATAATATCCACCGAGTTGGTCACCACCAGCAGGCCAGGAATCTTCGCCAGCTCACGCGCGAATACCGAGGTCGTTGTTCCCGCATCGACCAGCACGCACTTGCCTGGTGCGATCAACGAGGCGGCACTCCTGGCCAGTGCTTTTTTTTCGTTCAGATGCAGGTTCATACGCTGACGAAACGGCTCTTCAGTCGCCGGATGCGGCAGGATCACCCCACCATGTACACGTTTGACATGACCTTCTTGCTCCAGGTCCAGCAAATCTCGACGCACCGTCTCACGCGACACACCCAGTTCATCTGCCAGGGTATCAGTACTGACCCTGTGATGCGCCTGCAGCAGGCTCATAATATGCTGCTGTCGTTCTGGCAACCACATGTTACGACTCCGCCATAGCAAAACGCCTCTGCTCCATGTATCTCAGCACAAGCTTCATACACAGCAATGCAAAACCAACTATCAACATGACACAGGTTGAGTAGGCAGCCGCCTGCGAAGTCAGTCCCGCATCATCCAGACGCATAATAGTTACCGCAGCCACCGTCAGTTCAGGGGTAGTCAGGAAAATTACTGCAGACAGCGTCACCATAGAGCGCATAAATAGAAAAAACAGTATCGAAATCAACATAGGTAAAACATAAGGTGCGATCACATCACGCGCGATGCGCAGGCTGCCCGAACCCAGACAGGATGCAGCCTCCTCAAGTGCCGCAGGCACCTGTCGAAAACCAGTCATCGCGGTCAGAAACCCCTGTGTATGATAGTGATAAAAATTGCACAGTGCTAACAGGGCCGCCGTACCATACAGCAGATATAAAGGTGTCGCAGTCGAATTAAAGGTCAGCACATAGGCCAGGCCAATTACCATACCAGGCACAGCAGCGGGCATTACCGAGATAAAATAAACCAGCCGGGCGAGCGGCTGAGGCACTCTGCGAATTCCAACCCCAAGTAGAAATAGTGCCACAGTACCGCCAATCGCAGCAATTAGAGATACATATATGGTCGTCCACAGCGGTGCATAACCTCCTGCCAGCGTAATATTGTAATGCTTAAAGGTCAGGCTGAAGTTATACGGCCACAATTTGACAAAACTGGCATAAACTACAATAGCTACTACCGCAGTCACCAGTAAAGCGATTAGAAATGAAATCGTGGCCATAGGGATATCGCGCGCCGCAGAAAACCTCGCTACAAAAGGCACTGCATTTTCGGCCTGTGCGCCAAACTGACGCTTTTGTGCGACACGTTCTATGTAATACGACACAACCGTCGGTAGCAGAAGCATAATACCGACTACGGCCCCCATATTGAAATTCATCTGCCCGATAACCTGCGCATAGATCTCGGTTGCCAGCACCGAGTAGTCACCACCGATCACTGCAGCATTCCCGAAGTCGGTAATCGTCACCGTAAAGACAACGAAGGCCGCGCTCAGCACACCAAACCTGGAATTGGGCAGCGTGATATCCCAGAACTGACGCACTGGGCGAGTACCCAGCACTTCGGCTGCTTCATAGGTGCGCGCGTCGGATAACGTCAATGTGGCACCAATAATCATCACTGCCTGTGGCAGCGCATACAGGGTATTCGCAATCAGCAGGCCCCAGAACCCGTAAATATCAAGCCCCAGATCAAACCACTTATTCACCAGGCCGTTGCGCCCCAGCAGGAAAATAATACCCAGCCCCTGCACCAGCGAGGGCGCAAGCAATGGCAAAACAATGGCAGCGCGTAATAACCATCTGCCGCGAAACGCACAGCGATGTAATGCATGCGCGATAATGAATCCGAATAAAATGCTCAACACAGTGGTTGCGAGGCCCATTTCGAGGCTATGCCAGGTGGCGCGCCAGAAGCCGCGCGATGCCAGAATCTCGGCATAGTTCGCAACGCCAAGGCCGCCGTCTGCCTCGGTGATAGAACGCAGAAACACAATCGCCAGAGGGTAAATGAAAAACAGCAACAGACCTGCCAGGGGAATACCCAGGCTTAGCGCGATAAATAAATGATCCAGATCGAATGACCGTTTAAGTGGGGAACAGGAAGCAGACGAAATATCAGCGTTCATAGCCTGGTCTGTTTCAGTTTGTCGCATTCATCACCCAGCAACAATCCTCAGGCCGGATATCGAAGCGTACCTTTTGTCCCTCTTCTACCGCGATATGACCATGGGTTTCTACGCTCAAACGCCCGGCCGGATACTCGATGTCGAAACGGTTCAGGTTGCCGAGGAAGGTGATCGCGCGCACCATGGCATTGCCCCGGGCATCGGCTGAGATTTCGATCTGCTCGGGTCGGATGCAGGCGATGTAGTCGTTATCATCACCAGCTGGACGGTTGGCCATTAATTGTGGCAGATGCTCACGCACATAACGCGTCTCGATCAGGTTGCTGACACCCATAAAATCCGCCACAAACCGCGTGTTCGGCCGCAGGTAAAGATCCTCGGGAGTACCGCATTGCTCAACCCGACCCTGGTTCATGCAGATGATTCGATCGGCTAATGACAGTGCTTCTTCCTGGTCATGCGTCACCATCAGGGTTGGAATACCCAGCGAGCGCTGCAAATCGCGAATCTCGCCACGCAACTCACTGCGCACCTTGGCATCCAGCGCAGACAGTGGCTCATCCAGCAACAACAGTCGCGGGTCTACTGCAATCGCACGTGCCAGCGCAATGCGTTGTTGCTGCCCACCCGACAGTTGCCAGGGATAGCGCTGCGCCAGGTCCGGCAGTTTAACCGTTTCCAGCAACTCAGCCACGCGCGCCGATATCTGCGATTTAGCCACATTCCGAATCTTCAGCCCATAACCAATATTTTCAGCCACCGTCATATTGGGGAATAAAGAATAAGACTGGAAGACTATACCGAAGCCACGCTTGCGCGCCGGTTGCCCAAACAGGCTTTGCCCCTGTAACAGGACCTGCCCGCTATCACATTCAGTGAGTCCGGCAATGATTCGTAACAGCGTCGTCTTACCGCAGCCGCTGGGGCCGAGCAGGCAGACAAACTCATGCGATTCAACACTTACCGATACATCATCGAGCGCGGTAAAGTCATCGTAGGTCTTGATCAGATTATGGACGTCGAGATACATAACTGCTTTATTTTGCCTCAGCTGATGCCAGGATTGGTCATGAGAGCTGCATATATGAAAAACCGGCGCCAGCGATACACTAGCGCCGGTGCAATGGGGCTAGCGCCCGAACATTTCTTTCCAGCGTTTTTTGATAGCAATCTGCTCTTCAGCTGATTTTGCAAAGTCAATTTTTGCCAGCACGGAGCTAATGTCGGCGGGTAACCCTGCTTTCTCAGCAGCTGCAGAAGTTTTCACACCGGGAACCGTGATGAGTGCCTTGAATGCTCCATACAGGTTGGTTGCATCACTGGACAGGGTCCAGTCCAGAAAGCGTTTGGCATCGGCCTTGTTATCGCTGGATGCCATCAGGCCTGACGCCTCAAGCTCGTAACCGGCTCCACCTTCAGGGAATACCATCGCCAGCGGATAACCTGCTTCAATCGATTTCAATGCAGTAAAGGCAAGCGATGCGCCGACGGTATATTCACCTGCACGCGCCGCTTTACAGGGCTTGGATCCAGAAGAGGTGTATTGCGCCATATTCGGATCGACCGCTTTCAACTGCGCCCAGCCAGCCTCTTCACCTAAGCCCTGTAACAGAGAAATAACGTGTAGATATCCGGTACCAGAAGAATTGGGATCAGGCATCAGCACCTCGCCCTTGAATGCCGGATTTTCCAGATCTTTCCAGCTTTTTGGCATCGGCAGGCCTTTGGCATTCAGGCGTTCGGTATTGACACAGAATGCGCCCATGTAACCGGTAGGCGCAAACCAGCGCGCTTTAGGGTCGCGGTGAGCCGAAGCCAGTTTTTCAGCCCCCTTAGCCTTATAAGGCTCGAGCATTTGCAGGATACGTGGATCCATCATCGCAGTAACCGCCCAGCCCCAGATCACATCCGCCTGTGGATTCCCTGCCTCAGCAAGCAAACGCGCACCGAGTTTACCGGTAGATAATCGTAAGACATGAAACTCGATATCAGGCATCGAAACCCTGGCTGCCTTGATGTAATCGGCAATCTCTTCCTCCTCTAGCGCGGTATAAACAGTTAGCGAGCCGGCGTTGGCGGCACCTAAACTTGCAAAAGCCAAAATTGCGGCAGTAATCGTCTTGTTCCACATATTCATCATTTCTCCCCCTGTTGGGTTCATGGTGCGGTTTATCAACCGCGATGGGTATAAGCATTCGGCCGATAGCCTGATCCAGGTCGGTTCCGTCCACCCATGTCAGGGGGAATGAGAACCAGGCATGAGGATATTTGTGGATTTTTGCAATTTTTTGGATATATGTCTAGAAAAAGAAGATAATGTCATTCGTGCGGCAAAATCCTCCAATACCGCCCCATATCGGGGCAAGAAAAATACACCCTGTGGAGGTTTGCACACAAAAACACTTTTACCAGGCCCAGATAGCCATCTGTTAAGAGGAAGATTCATGCTCCAACTACCTGAAAACCTGCAAAAACTGTCGACCGTGGCATTACTGCTTGCGGATATCGCAAGACCGATCAGCAGACAATATTTTCGTCAGACACTGGATATTGAGCAAAAGACTGACCAGTCACCGGTTACCATCGCCGATCGCAATGTGGAAACCGCGATGCGAACGTATATCGAAACGGAATACCCCGATCACGGTATCTTTGGTGAGGAACACGGTAAAGCAAACACCAGCAGCGAACACCTTTGGGTACTCGACCCGATAGATGGCACCAGAAGTTTCATCACCGGCATGCCCACCTTCGGCACCCTGATCGCGCACCTTTATCATGGCGTCGCGGTTTTAGGAATTATCGATATCCCGGCCACCGGTGAGCGCTGGCAGGCAATCGCCGGACAAACCGCCCTGTTCAACGCAACCCAATGCAGTACCAGTGGTTGCCTGCGGCTCGCGCAGGCCTCGTTATACACGACCTCGCCAGATAGTTTTGATGCGCCTGGACTAGCTGCGTTTGAGCGCGTCAGTGCGCAGGCGCGTATGCGGCGATTTGGAGGGGACTGTTATAGCTATGGATTGTTAGCGAGTGGGCATATCGATGCGGTAATGGAAATGTCGCTGCAGCCTTATGACTATATGGCGATGATCCCCATTATCGAGGCCGCTGGAGGGGTAATCAGTGACTGGCAGGGAAAACCGCTAAACCTGCAATCGGACGGGCACGTCATTGCTGCTGCCAGTCAGCAGCTGCATCAGGAAATCCTTGCGCTTATGGGGAGCTAATACCGTTATTCGCTTATCAACGGTTCAGCAAGCGCTGATACACGATGAAAGGTTTAAGCCTTGGGCAGGGTTACACCCTGCTGCCCCTGATACTTGCCACCACGATCCCGATAGGAAGTCTCACACTCTTCGTCAGACTCAAAAAACAGCATCTGAGCAACACCTTCATTGGCATAGATCTTTGCCGGTAGCGGGGTCGTATTAGAAAATTCCAGGGTGACATGCCCCTCCCATTCCGGCTCCAGCGGGGTGACATTCACGATGATACCGCAACGCGCATAGGTTGACTTACCCAGACACACGGTCAATACGCTGCGTGGTATGCGGAAAAACTCAACCGTACGCGCCAGTGCAAAAGAGTTAGGGGGGATAATACAGACATCAGAATGTACATCGACAAAGCTATTGTCATCGAAATTCTTGGGATCCACGATTGCCGAATTGATATTGGTGAATATCTTGAATTCACTCGCACATCGAACATCATAGCCATAGCTGGAAGTTCCATAGGAGATGATTCGACCCTGATCTGACTCGCGTACCTGCCCTTTTTCGAAGGGATCGATCATGCCCTCGTTTTCAGCCATACGCCGAATCCACTTGTCTGACTTAATCGCCACCGCTTATCCCCGAACAATAAAGGCGCGGATTATACCTGCCCAACCAGACGGATAAAAGACTAGATGGCGTCATGCTATACAATATCGTGGCCTGTTCAGCGCTGAGTGTAACTGATGATAATTTTTCATTTAGCCACCCTTCTCTGCAGGTCCGAGTGCTTACCACGTACTCTCGATATGACTTACTGGCGCGCTGGATTATTTCCACTTATCCCAATACGGCTCGTCACCAAAGCGGTTACGCAGAAAATCTACCAGTGCCCGCACCCGCGCTGGCATCAGGCGTGCGGGCGGAAACACAGCATACAGACCGGTCTGTGGCGAGGGAAAATGCTCCAGCACCTGAACCAGCTTACCCGCGCGTAACTGCTGATACAGGATAAAGGTTGGGGAATACACCAGCCCCAGACCGTTTTCCGCAACACGAGCCAGAAAATCACCATTATTAGCAGAAAGATTATTCCTGGGTAAAAATGACTGCTGCTTGCCATCCACCTCGTATTGCCAGCTTCTATGTACCGGAACGTTGGTGTAATACAGCCCCTGATGCTGTGACAGTTGCGATGGGTGTTCGGGCGTCCCCATACGCTGCAAATAATCGGGACTGGCACAGGTTACAATGCGAATGGTACCCAGCTTGCGTGCAATCAGGTTGGAGTCCTGCAGGTTGCCGACCCGTACGGCCAGGTCAAAGCCCTCCTCGACCAGGTCGATCTGACGATCATTCAGGTCGATATTCAATTCGATGCGTGGATACTGCGACTTAAACTCCGACACCACACTCGACAGATGCTGGTTGCTAAAAGAAAGCGGGACTGCCATGCGGATGCGTCCTTTTAATTCCACCTGCTCATCGCTAATCAGCTGCTCTACCTCATCCAGCTCACCTAAAATCTGTAACGCGCGCTGATAGTATTGCTGCCCCTGATCGGTCAGAGACAGCTTACGCGTCGTACGATGTAATAACTGCACCCCAAGTCGTTGCTCCAGT
Source organism: Gammaproteobacteria bacterium (assembly GCA_050288105.1). GTDB lineage: Bacteria > Pseudomonadota > Gammaproteobacteria > JACNJF01. Next base: position 2,177 of record JBNKDE010000025.1, on the reverse strand, counting down.
TCGTTGACGCGACGCGAGAGTGAAGACTTTGCCATATCCAGCTTATCGGCAGCGCGCGTAAAACTCATCTGCTCCACTACCGTTACAAATGCATATATCTGCTCAAATTTATTCGCACGCATACTTCTACCCCAGATGATAAACACAAACCATTGTTGCATTTTACGCAACTATAAATTCCATATACACATGTTTATCATCATATGCAAAACAATAATAATGCTCCGTATCTGAATAAACAGACCAACGGAGACCATAAAAATGAGCCAAACCATCTTAACCATAAATGCCAGTTCCAACCCATTAGCGTCCACCACTCGCAAGCTCAGTCAGCAGGTACATGATTTGCTGACAGCCCAACACGAGCAATTAAACGTGGTAGAGCGCGATGTGAGCAGCGACATGCCCTTGATCAATTCCGCATGGATCGGTGCCGCTTACACACCAGCAGCCGACCGCAGCCCCGAGCAACATGAGCTGTTAGCCTTTTCGGATGCATTGATTGAAGAGCTTAAAAACGCTGACCAGATCATCATCTCAACACCTATGTACAATTTCTCTGTACCTGCTGGTCTGAAGGCCTGGATCGACCTGGTGGCTCGCGCAGGTGAAACTTTCCAGTACACCGCCGAAGGACCGCAGGGCCTGCTTGAAAACAAACCAGTCACCCTGATTATCAGTACCGGTGGTGTCGCGATTGGCAGTGCTATGGATTTTGTTAGCGCCTACCTGAAGCAGGTACTGGGATTTATCGGTCTCACCGATATCCGCGTGATTAGCGCAGAAGGCATGAACATTTCAGCTGAAGACAGCCTGCAACGCGCTAACGACCAGATTCAACAAATCTTTCAACCAAGCGTTAAAGTCGCATAGGAGGAGTAACATGAGCCAAACTACACGTAGTGATGTAACCTCACTGGTTGCACGTATCTTAATGTCCGTAATGTTCATCCTGGCAGGCTGGAACAAGATCGGCGGTTATGCAGGGACCCAGGGCTATATGGAGGCCATGGGTGTACCCGGTGCTTTGTTACCGGCCGTCATCGCCCTTGAATTACTGGGCGGTATCGCAGTGCTGATTGGTTTCAAGGCACGGTATGCCGCGCTTTTACTCGCCGGCTTCAGCATCATTGCCGCCTTGATTTTTCATTCTAATTTCAGTGACCAGATGCAGAGTATTCTGTTCATGAAAAACCTGGCCCTGAGTGGCGGACTGCTGTATATCTTTGCGCATGGTGCAGGCAAACTATCGCTGGATAAGGACTAAAACATGAAAAGACATATCAGCCAATTTATCAAAGGCATGCCCGCTACTGACGGCGCCGGTGTCGAGCTGGTGCGCGTCATCGGCCAGCCCGCCCTGATGCAGCTGGATCCATTCCTGTTACTGGATGCATTCCGCTCGGACAACCCGGATGATTACATTGCCGGCTTTCCTCCGCATCCGCATCGAGGTTTCGAAACGGTAACCTATATCCTGAATGGTAAAATGCGCCACAAGGATAACGCCGGACACGAAGGTGTCATTGAACCCGGTGGTATCCAGTGGATGACTGCAGGACGCGGCATCGTGCACTCAGAAATGCCGGAACAGGAAGATGGCCTGCTGGAAGGTTTTCAACTGTGGGTCAACCTGCCTGCTGAGCACAAAATGGATGCGCCTGGCTATCAGGAATTTAACGCCAGCAAGATCCCGCTGGAACAGCGTGAAGGCAGCCAGGTCCGCGTCATCACCGGGACTACCTGCCAGGGTACCAGTGGCCCGGTGGTGCAAGCGCTGACCGAACCGCTGTACCTGGATGTCACGCTGGATGCGAATGCCGAGTTCATTGAAACCCTCAACAGCGAGCACAATGCCTTTCTGTATGGTATCGAGGGATCCACCTTAATGGACGACAGCCAGGGCCGTGAATACGCCATCGGTAAAGACCAGCTCGTCGTGCTGAGCAAAGGGGACAGGATCGCAGTCAAGGCCGCCGAACAGGGTAGCCGATTTTTGCTAATTGCAGGCAAACCGTTAAATGAACCGATTGCGCGCGGGGGGCCATTTGTAATGAATACGCGCAGGGAAGTGGAACAGGCGTTCCACGACTATCAATCGGGTAACTTCTAAAACCGGCCCGAGCTTTACAGGCTCGGGCTTATTTTTTTCCTGATTACCCACCAAACTCAGCCTG
>JBNKDE010000024.1:0-35681 GCA_050288105.1 Gammaproteobacteria bacterium | reverse complement strand
GGATATATGAGAGCAATGATTTTCTCTCACCTTAGAAATTTATGTCTTGCAAGCCGGGGTGGGTCCATATATGCAGGTGGTAGGGTAACGCAGGAAGCAGTTACCGAGCTTACGACGTGGCAGGAATGCTACAGGGAAGTAGCGTATACGGAAGCAAGGGATCTAATCTCTTGTATTCTATTGATCCGCGACTGGGCAGCTAATGTCATCCAGATTCGAGTTTTGATCGTCAATTGCTACGATGCATACACAAGTCTTGCTATCAACCAGTCCTAACATTGCGACTTTTCCTTTTTGGATATTCTCAATTTCGAGTTTTGGGGCAATAAGTTGAATAGCTTTTTCTTCGAAGCTGCTAGTTGATTTCAGTACCGTCCCTTTGACTGTATAAGGGTCAGGCAAATTGTTTGCGATAGAAGGCGATTTTCCAATGCTATAAAAGCCGGAGCTGACTTTTCCCAACGAATCAATTTTTACAAGAACTTTCGATTCAATGTTACGATTCGCTGGCCATTCCCATTTTAATTCCAGATAGTTAGACATTGCACATGCTCCTACACTTATTAGTGTCAAAAAACTTAATAGGCCAAGTTTGAGGGTTTTATTCAACAAGCAGGTCATATTTATTTCCGCTTAAAGGGGAAGCTCCGACAAATCCACGGGGCAGTAAGGGGTTAGGCAGTATGGGGTCAGGTCAGCGGTATGGGGTCTTTGAATTAGACTCAAATCCAAAGACCCTTGGTTTCTCACTATAGCTGCTATAGACTTTGATATAACGGTCAAGATTCGAAATAGTAAGTGAAAACTTACCTCGGGCTTTGGTTGATTGTCAGTGAATCCACCTGAATCTTTTTATTTTGAGCGCGTGTTTTTTACCCTTTACTTTCAGTGATTCGAATTCTTCGCTGTCATCGGTTGTAATGGTGCCATAGCTCTGTTGGTCAATGACGATCTCGCCCTCAGCAGCGGCTGAGCATAATCGTGAGGCTACGTTGACGGTATCGCCAACAATTGTAAAATCCATCCTGTCTGCCGCACCGACTGTGCCGATGACGACATCGCCGGTATAGATACCGATGCCGATGCCTCTACTGAGGTTGCTGGCTTTCATTCTCTGCATGGCTTGCTGCGCGGCATTGAATGCCCTTTTTTCAGTGTCCTCTCCCTGGAAATAGGCAAGGACTGCGTCACCGATCATTTTATCGATATCACCATCATTTTCGATTACCGCATGGATTACAATTTCCAGCGACTGGTTTAGAAATGACACGACATTTTCAGGCGTTTCCGTTTCGCAGAAGTCGGTGAACCCGCGAATATCAGAAAACAGTATGGTGGCCCGTATCCGTCTTGAACTGACTTCTCCTGTCTCCAATGAGGATCGTAAACTGGAAACCGCTTCATGCGAGACCAGCTTTTGCAGCTTGCTTCGAAACTCCTGGATCAGCTCTGTCCTTAAATTGATATCTCGCTGTGCCCTGATGACCAGTTGTCTCATGATGAGGCTAAGTAGCATTAGTATACCGACTGGAAACAGGATTGCGGGGACGATGATTTCAAGGGATAAACTGTCAAGATAGTCAATGGGTTCATACAGTTCCATCACGATATGATTAGTATTTCCGGGTATGCGTACATATAGCTCGTAAAGCATGGAGCCGTCATCCATATTCTTCAGGACCAGGTTGTTATTTCCCTTGCTGGCATTAATAAACCCGTCACTGATGTCATTGGTGCCTATTGTTGCTTCGTCTGAGCTATAGAGGAGTAGTGCATTCTCGCCGTATATTTTTAGATGCGATAGCTTCAGCTCGTTGATTTCTCCTCGTATCGTATTGATCAGAGATATTCCCTGGTCGGTGGAATAAAAAGCTACAGGATCCTTAGTCAGTTGCAGGGATTCCCAGGCACTTTTATCTTTATCGATTAACGCCTGGTCTATGACTTGCGACCTGGCCTGGGAGAGTTGCAGGTAGATTTCCTCGACCAAAAATCGACTCCCCTTGCCGAAAGTAAAGGCGATCACCACCATTAAAATGATCAGGCCGGGTAACACAATGCGGCGAAATTTCTCGGCTAGTGGATAAGGCTTTTCAAGTTTGGTGCTCAACGGGTCTGGCACGTTCTCTTCCTTCAAATGTAAGGGGGTATGGATAAAGGATTCTAGTACGATATGGCGTGTTTACCAGTAATGGTGAGGCAGCTTTTGGGGCGTCCTGCCATGCATAGTCATGCTGCATTTGAGCGCTAAACACTGCGATGTTAATTGGAGACGCTTGTTGACCTGGTCTGGATAGTCGCTGCGATTCTGAGTCATCCAGCGCTCTACCTGATTTCTGTCGATACGCAATACCATATCATGATGATTGGGCATCACTGCATGAGCCATACTTTGATGGCAAAAACTGTGGCGTGTTTAAGGATACGTACCTCGACCCAGCCTCTATGGTGCTCATAGTCTTGATCTCAGTTAATTTTCTGACTCCAGTTAGGTTTGGAGTCTCTAAAAGAGATTCGGACTTAAATTAAAATGTAGTAGCTCAGCCCCGATCTGATGAGGTGAACCACTACACCTGTTTGAAATTCTACATAATCCTGACCTGCATTTATCGAATCGACGCCGAATGTAATCGATTTCACATCTATTGCTGATTTTTTCAGCGAGAATGGTTCTCAGTCATTCCGGCGTCAGGCTGTTAACAGGCACGAGGGGGGGCATTTCTTTTTTAGCATACAGGGGGGGATTTCTAATGGGGTTAATACGGATTCGTTATTCAAGGGTTGTTTCTTCGGTTAAAAAACTTAGTGCAATATGCTTACTTGGCTCGGTTGCTGCCTGTGGTGGCGGAGGCGGGTCGGGCACAACGAGAGTCGATACCAGCCAACTGTCCACTGCCGCCTTATCCCGCGTCATAGCGCCTGGCATGCAGTGTCCTACCGGGGGCGTGCAGATCGATACCGGCATCGATGAGAACGGCAATGGCGTGCTGGATGGCAGTGAGATCGATAATTCGGAGATTATCTGCAATGGTGAGATTAGCCTGGTGGCGCTATCTGATGAAGCATCCGGCGTCAATTGCGAGTTCGGCGGCACCCGTATTGATGCTGGTATAGATAGCAGTGGCGATGGCGTGCTGCAGGTTGCTGAAGTTACCGATACCCGTTACCTGTGTGCGCTGTCATCCAATAACTTCGATGGGTTGGTCTATACGGCCGACCCGAACCAGCTTGGCGTGACCGAGTTATTCCGTACCCAGAAAGATTCAGCGGTGGAGGGCAAGCTGATTGGTCCCCGACCGGGTAACGGTGACGCGTTTTTTTTCCTGGTATCGCCGGATAAAACGAAGGTCGCAGTCAGGGGTGACCTGGAGACCGATACCGTGAGCGAGCTGTTTGTGGTTAGCCTGGTCGATGGCTCGGCACCGGTCAAGGTGTCCGGCGAGCTGGTGGCGAACGGCGATGTGGCCGGTTTTGTGTGGTCGCCCGACAGTCGATTCCTGGCCTATGTTGCCGATCAGGATACCGATACCGTTAACGAGTTGTATGTCGTACAGGCCGATGGCACGGGTAACAGGCGGGTATCTGGTAATCTGGTAGCCGGAGGTAATGTATTCGATCTGAAGTGGTCGCCGGCCAGCGATCGCCTGCTCTACCAGGCTACCCAGGAAGACTCGAACCTGTTCGAAATTTTTACCGTGCGCCCCGATGGTAGCGACAACATCAAGGTATCAGCCACGTTGCCCACGGGTGGCGGTGTATTTAATGGCGATGGCATGCAGTTCTCGCCTGATGGCAGTTTGATCGCCTACCGCGCCGAGCAGGACACCGACAATGTGGCCGAGCTGTACGTGGTCGCTCCGGATGGAACGGGCAGGATCAAGGTATCGGGTACTTTGGTGACCAACGGCGACGTGGCGCTTTTTAGCTGGTCGCCGGACGGCACCCGGCTGGCCTACCGCGCCGATCAGGAGGTCGATCAGCTTAATGAGATGTATGTTGTGCCAGCCACCGGTGGTGCCCCGATAAAGATTTCCGGAACAATGGTCACGGGTGGCGATGTGCTGAGTGAGGCGCGCTGGTCCGCGGATAGCAGCCGGGTGGCCTATCTGGCTGACCAGGATACCGATTTTGTCAACGAGTTGTACATGTCACTGGCCGACGGCAGCGGCAACCTCAAGGTTTCCGGGGCTCTGGTTGCGGGCGGTAATGTTTTCACCGATTTTGCCTGGTCCCCGGATGGCAGTCGCCTCGCTTATCTAGCCGACCAGCACACCTTCGGTGTTACCGAGCTGTATAGCGTCGCACCGGACGCAACCGGTAATCTCAAGCTATCAGGTACCCTGCCTGCCGATGGTGACATCGTCGATTTCGAATGGTCACCCGATGGTTCGCACCTGGCTTTCAGGGCTGATATTGACGTCGATAATCTGTTTGATCTGTACACGGTGCAGAACGATGGCAGTGGGCAGGTCAAGGTATCAGGCACGCAGTTAACCGGATCAGGTGTGCAGGCTTTCTCCTGGTAGCTTTTGGTGTTGCGCATCACTGCTAGCGGTGATGCGCATCCTTTGAGTAACTCTGTTCCGAAATGCTCAGGGTCGGGGCAATATTTTGGTGTCTTTTATACGGAGTAGTGTAGAACCAACGAGTTAGCTTTTCTGCAAAAAGCACTTCGGGACCCGGCCTTACATTTGACACATGATTTTCGAGTTGATATTTGCTGGCTTTTCCACGGCAGGAAAGAAGAAAGTCACCAGATCTCTACCAATTTAGTTCCCGGGTGATCACCTGGCGCGCTAATGCTCAGGGCGCGATTTTTATGAATGATACTGATCGCTCAAGTGAAATAGTTTAGACATAATCCGACACTTCACTTGAAAAAGATTAAACCAATACTGTTACCAGCCGATATAACAATTAAAGATATTATTTTTAAGGTGACTGTTATGAAAGACCTGTATCCCACAAATGAAGAACAGATTCTGGAAACCATCGCTGCACTTTCTACTCAGGTCTATTCCACTGATCAACTCAAAGTGAGTTATGCGGATTACCAGCATAGTTGTTTTCTGCTGGAAATGATTGATGATCTGGAACAACAGCTAGACGATATCTGCAAGCATTGTTAGAAGAAGCCTATCTGCCTGGCAGATACGCTTTTTCTTAGACGATATTTTTAGTCATAACAGAGACTATCAATACCTTTCAACAGGTCCTAAGAGGTCCTGGCACGAAACGGATGATCCTAAATCTTCCCTCTTTTGCTTCACACATCCACGGTCACACTACCGATCGGATTCGAGCAGCAGGCGAGGATATAGCCATCGGCGATATCGTCCTCGGAAATGCCGCCGTTGTGTACCATATGCACTTCACCAGACGTTTTTTTGACTTTACAGGTTCCACAGACTCCGAAGGTACAGCCGGATGGGATGTTGAGCCCGTTTGCCTTCGCCGCGGCCAGAATGGTTTCGGTCTGGGCGACCCTGGCAGTGACACCCGAGGTCGCGAAAGTTACCTCGGCGCGGGTCTCCTCATTGGGGATCACATCGTCGAGTTCGGGTGCATCTGATTCAGTTTCAACTTTAGCCTGGAAACTTTCCTGATGGTAACGGTTCATGTCAAAGCCGAGGCCTTGCAGGGCTTCGCGCACCGCCTGCATGAAGCTCTCGGGTCCACAGCAAAACACTTCACGTTCCAGATAATCCGGTGCCATCAGCCCCAGCATGAGCTGGTTGAACATGCCCCGGTAACCTGTCCAGGCGCGAAACCGGTCAGGGGTTTCAACGACCCAGTGCAGATCGATGCCCGGTACCCGACTCGACATGTTTTCGAGCCGCTCACGGAAGATGATCTCGCTGGGGCTGCGGGCGCAGTTGATGAAAACAATATCCGGTATGGTGCCTAGATCGAACATCCATGTCGTCATAGACATCACCGGCGTAATGCCGGAACCGGCAGAGATGAAGAGGTACTTCTCGGCCGGATGGTTTAGGTGGCTGAACAGCCCTGCGGGCCCGATTGCTTTGATACGCATGCCAGGATGTAAATGATCGAGCATCCATCGCGTACCAATGCTGTCTGCCTGAGCCTTGACTGTGACGGAGACTGAGCGCGGTCGTGACGGTGAGGAAGAGATGGTATAGGTCCGGTATAGCGGTCCGCCCGGTACCGGCAGTTCCAGAGTCAGGAACTGCCCGGGCAGGTAATCAAATAATGCGCCCGATGGCGCCTGGAAGCTGAAAGTCGCTGTATTGGGCACCTCGGGGATGACCGAAACGCACTCCAACAACTCATCATCGGACCAGATTGCACGCGCCGGCAGGCGGCTGAGATCGTTCACCATATTCACTCCACTGCCAGGGCAAGATGGACACGGGGTGCCAGCCGCTCAGCCATTGTTTTACAATACCAGTCGACATACTGGATGACTCCGGACTCCTGAACTGCTGAATACGGGCCCGGCTGGTAAGCGGGTGAATCTATGCCCATCTGGTTATCCTCGACAACCCGGCGGTCTTCCTCATTGGTGGCGCTCCAGACCTCGGTCAGGCGTTTAAGATCATAATCGCGTCCTTCAACCGCATCCTTATGTACCAGCCATTTGGTGGTGACCGCAGTCTCTTTGGGCGAGATCGGCGTGACACGGAAAACGATCGCATGGTCGGGCAGGAAATGGTTCCAGGTCGTCGGATAATGGAACTTGACGAGTGTACCGGCATCATCGAACGGGATACGGCCAAGTGTTCTGGTCACCGCCGGTTTGCCATCCATGGTATAGCTTTTGGCGCCCTCGTTGAGTGGCATACGTGCCAGTCGATATTGACCGCTGTCTGCGATTCTAAAGCGGGAAGGCAATCCTGCTGATTCGCAGCGTTCGAAATGCTTTAGCAAATGGGGTGGCGAGGCATCCTCCCCAATACCGGTAACGAGAGGGTCTTCAGGATAGGTCCGGCACAATGCAGGATGGTTACCGCCGCAATGGTAACATTCCCGGTTGTTCTCCCAGACCAGTTTCCAGTTGCCCTTTTCTATGATGGTGGATTCGTGTGCGACTCGGGTGTTTTGCAGATCATGCGCTTCGAGATACGGGCCTGCCAGTTTGGCGAATTCATCGAAGTCGGGGGCCTCATCGGCGAGGCAGATATAAACAAGCCCTGCAAGCTCGCGGCAATACACAGGCTTCAGGCCATGTTCAGTTGCGTCGAAATCTGCTCCCATATCGCGCGCCCACAGCAGGCTACCATCCAGCTCGTAGGTCCACTGATGATAGGGGCAGACGAGCTTTGGGGCATTGCCTTTTGCTGCCTTACACAAGACTGATCCGCGGTGACGGCAGGTATTGTGAAAGGCTTGTATCGTCCCATCGTAGATGCGTACCAGGATGACGCGATAGTCGCCCACCTGATGGGTGACGTAGGACCCCGGTTTTTCCAGTTCACAGGCAGGGATGGCGAACAGCCAGTCTCGATAGAAAATATGCTCGAGATCCGCCGCGAATATTTCGGGGTCGGTATAAAAGGGCCGCTCCAAAGAATAGTTTGGTTTGTGTGCAGCGATCAGCTGCGAAAGATCGTGTTTCATTGCTTTACTCCAGCCGCGCCCCGCGGCATTTGCCTGGGCGGGAGAAAAGCAAACCATCCGAAACGCATGCATTGCGTACGGCTATCTGGAAGCTTACACCACCACCCGTGGTTAACGTTTTATGCAGGGCTGGTTTCCGGACTTCAGAGTGGCTAAATGGCCGGACACGGCACCTTCCCAGAGAACTTAATCTCCAGTGGTATTCACCGTGTCCATCGCTCTGTTACCGTTGCGGGGGCAGTGCCGGACTTACACCGGCTTCCCAATTATTCACTGTTTCCAGTGACACCTTGCAGCATATGCAACGCCCTAAAGTAAAGGGCATCGCACTCTCATAGATCATCGTCAAATCCGGGCAGCTGAGTTGTCTGAAAACGACCTCTGTGATTCAGAAGCGGTCAGGTCTCCACGCATTGAGTTTCGGGTGTTTTATACCCTTCCAGTATGTGTGGTAATGCTCAGGATGGCTATTCTTTGTCAATAGTATGCTGCTTGCCCTAACTGTCTTCTAGCAGGGTGATACCTTCAGGTGTTGCGGCGAGACTATGAGCAGGGGGCTTCACAGGGCTGGAAAAATTATTTAGTTTAGCGTTAAAAAACCTCGTCCTTAGGGCGTGCTGATGAGTGATAGACTCAGCCTGTCACGAATGACGGCCTATGTTTATACTCGAAGCCGAGTTGTCCCCACAACGAAGCTTTGGAGAAATAAAACATGAGCCGAATTGAAAAGTTAACGCATGTGTTATGGTATTGCCAGTACGAGTGAGACTCACTGCGCATCATATTGACAGGCATAGGTTTTATAGTAGTTTTTTTGGATTGGAATGAATATGAAGATACTGGCCGTTTCAGGCAGCGCACGCGCTGCATCGACCAATACGGCGTTATTGAAAGCCATGAAAGACATGGCTCCGGCTGGTTTCGAGATATCGGTTTTTCACGCGCTCAACACGTTGCCTGTGTTTTCGCCGGACCAGGAAGAAGAACCCCCTGAGGTGGTCGAAAAGTTCATGACATTGCTGAATGCTCACGATGGCATCATCATTTCCAGCCCGGAGTACGTCCGGGCCATTCCCGGCGGCTTAAAGAACGCCATTGACTGGATGGTTTCCCGCTTCGAAATTATCGACAAACCAATTGCTTTGGTGCATGCATCCCATCGCGGAGACGATATGTTGAATTCACTCAGGCTGGTGCTTTCGACCGTCAGTAAAGATTTTTTTGAACAGTTGTTTTTACGGATACCGCTCATCGGTAGGTCACCCGATGAAGTGGATGAGTTGTTGCATCAACCTGAATTCGAATCGGCGACCACTAAGTTTCTACTTGATTTTGCAACCGCCGTTAAACAACGCAGGGAGTGATAACACGCTAAGATTCGATACATTCACCATAGTTCTGGTGCAATATGTAGATGCTATTGCACCCTACCTAATGGATCCAGTTATCCTGTTTTGATCGAAAGATGTTTCTGTGCGGACTCCGCAGCCTGACTTACGATGGCTGGTGCCTTATGAATCAATGAAGCATCTTCTATGGCATGCACCATGAACAGGGCAAAATCGACTCTACGAGTCCGGTTAGTGGCCAGTATTGCATCCCCTACATGCTCGCTCCACACCGGCAAACCCTCGGACTCGCCTTCCTCTATATCGCTGCAACGAACCACAGTCCAGTTGCGCTTGCTGGCAAAAATGCGCTTGCAGGCTTCGACCTGATCATTGATATCGGCAAAACGAAGTACTCGGGCAACAAAACCAAACACCTTAAGAAATGCCTTGAAAGACCATGAATAGCTATCCTCACCATCCAGGCTGATGTGCCAGCCGCAGGAAAAAATCAGGCGTGCATTCGTGGGAGCATGGTCCAGCACTGCCTGCGCAGTGCCGCTAGAGTAATCATTCACACCCCAGGGTACCAGCACCGTCAGTACCGCATCGCAGTCAGCAACCGCCTCACGAATCACAGCCGTATCGTCGCTGCGACCAGGAAACAACTCGATACACCCCCGGTAACGGTTTAGCTTATCGATACTTTGCGGGCGACACACAGCATTGATCTGATAGCCTCTATCGATGCAGTGCTGAATCATATACTGGCCTAGCTTTCCTGATGCCCCAATAATGCAGATGCGTTTTGTTTTCATGTTGTACCTCGCTGGTTTTGTTAAGCTCAGTATATCTATTCATTTTTAAATTTAATCTACAGTATGTGTATACTATCTATACGTATTTGTATGGGGCTGGGAATGTCAGCAAGAATAGATTGGAATCATATCCGAGCCTTTCTGCTCAGCGCAGAGACAGGTTCTTTTTCCCGGGCCTCTGAAAAGCTGGCTACCTCACAACCTACGCTTAGCCGCCAGGTTTCTGCGCTGGAAGAAACACTGGAACTCACTCTGTTCGAGCGCGTAGGAAAGGGCGTTATGTTGACCTCGGCGGGTGAGCAACTGTTGCAACATGCCCGGACCATGGAGGAGGCATTCAAGCAGTTTTCTCTGGTCGCAACCGGACAATCGCAAAATCTTGAAGGGCAGGTGTGCATATCAGCCAGTGAAATCGATGCCATGTTCAGAATGCCCGACATCATTCTTAACCTTAATGAGTTAGAACCGGGTATACAGATCAAGCTTATTGCCAGCAATCAGGCCAGTGATCTGAAACAGCGAGAGGCTGATATCGCGATTCGAAGCTTTCGGCCCACCGAGCCTGATTTGATTGCAAAAAAACTGGGCGATGAGCGTATCTGGTTTTTTGGCGATTCTGCTTATGTCGGCAAGCTCAATCAGGACCCACCCGAACAGGGGTTCCCTCAACTGCGCGTGGTAGGCTTTGATGATACCCGGCAGATGCTTGAGATATTAAATGCATCTGGCTGGAAACTGGGTCAAAGTAATATCTCCGTAATCACTCACTCGCACACCACGCAGTGGCAGCTGGTCAGAGGCGGCATGGGCGTGGGGCTTTTTCCCGAGCATATCGGCATGAAGGATTCCTCGCTGTCTATCCTCTATCCGGATCTTGGACCGCCGATGACCCTGCCCCTGTGGCTCGTCAGCCATCGCGAACTGCGCAGTAATCCGCGAGTGAGAAGGGTGTTCGACATTATTGCAGACAAGCTGCTGATAAACTGACTGGTTTATCAGCTAGCAGGTGTCATCGTTGACCAGGTAGTAAATATCATTTTGATAATTTTCTTAAGCTTCCACGGTAGGGAGCAAGGAAATGGTCAGACTATCTTTTGATGGATGAACGCCCAGAATTATTATAATTAACTCAAAGCCTGATTTAAGCAGGTTGAGCTGGTTGCTTCGGACCGTAAGTTTGTGTTGTTAATAGCGCATCAGTAGATAAAAACAATTCAACTGGATCAAACTGGCACTTTTCAGGTAAGGTTTGTTGTATTGACCCGCTTGAAAAATAATTTTGAAAAAACCGAATAATAAAGCCTTTGTGTTTATCCTGCCTGCGCTGTTAGTGGTCAGTTTCAGCACCTTTATCCCGATTCTGGCAATCGTGAACTATTCGGTACAGGACGTTTTTTACGGCAACGATTTTTTCTGGGTGGGTACCAAGTGGTTTAGCGAAGTACTGGGTTCCAGCGAGTTTTATCACAGCCTGCTGCGAACCTTTGCCTTTTCTATCATCGTTTTGAGTATCGAAGTACCCCTCGGGATTCTGATTGCGCTCGCGTTGCCGAGGAAAGGCAAACTGGTTTCGTTTTATATCATGGTCATCGCGGTGCCGTTGATGATTCCCTGGGTGGCAGTGGGATTGATGTGGCTGTTGATTATTCACCCACAGTGGGGCTCTCTCGGCGCGTTGCTGTCTGTGTTTGATACGAGCATTGATATGAACGATACGATAACGGCCTGGGCGGCCATTGTCTTTGTCGATGTCTGGCACTGGACGAGCCTGGTGGTGTTGCTGTGCTTTTCCGCTTTACTGGCGATTCCGTACCCTTACTATCAGGCTGCGCAGGTCGATGGTGCGAGCCGCTGGAATATCTTTCGCCATGTCGAGTTACCCCGGATGAAACGGGTGCTGATGATCGCTGTACTGTTACGTTTCCTGGATAGCTTCATGATATATATTGAACCGTTTATCCTGACCCGTGGCGGGCCGGGCAAATCAACCATATTTCTGTCACATGAGATTATGCAGACTGCAGTAAAGCAATTTGATCTGGGGCATTCTTCCGCCATCGCTCTGATCTATCTGTTGATCATCCTGCTGTTTTCGTGGATTCTCTACAAAGTGATGTCACCGCAGCACTGACCGCATTAGCTGTTACTATGAAAAGACTACGCGCAATCAAACAATACATCCCGATGGTTTATGTGGCCGTGATACTGCTGCCGTTGTATTCCATCGTTAACTACAGCTTTAAAACGGAATTTGAAATCAAGAACAGCATCACCCCGATTCCAATGCTGGGAACGCTAGTCAATTACGAAGCCATATTCAGTGATTCACAGGCCTATATGGCGCTTTTGAATACGGTGATTTATGTGCTTATCAACAATATCATCACGCTGATTGTCGCCGTGCCAGCCGCCTTTGCCTTTTCGCGCTATTCCTTTCTCGCCGAGCGTCATGTGTTTTTCTGGTTTCTGGCGAGCAGAATGACCCCACCGGCGGCAGTGGCAATACCACTGCTGCAGCTTTACTCCAGTGTTGACATCGTTGATACCCATGTCGCCGTCGCGCTCGCGCATTGTTTTTTTACGGTACCCGTCGCGGTGTGGATTCTCGAAGGATTTATTTCCTCGGTCCCGCGTGAGCTTGATGAGACCGCACTACTGGATGGCTATTCCCTGCCGCAGTTTTTTATGCGTGTGCTGATCCCCTCTATCGCGCCGGGCATAGGCGTGACTGCGTTCTTCTGTTTTATCTTTTCCTGGGTTGAAATCCTGTTGGCAAACTGGGTGACCACGATTGATGCTGTCCCCTTTGGCTCGATTCTGCTACGCGCAGGGACGGCGCTAGGGTTGAATTCCATAGGCTGGATGAGCGCCATGACTGTGGTGGCGATTTTGCCGGGTGTGTTGATGATCTATTTTGTGCGCAATCATCTGGCTAAAGGGTTTTCTCTGGGGCAGGTGCCGTGAAGCAGCTGTCCGCCAGTCGCATTCAATTTATCGATGTCGCCAGGCTATATGGCGTTATTCTGGTCTATTACGGCCACTTTATCGAAAGCTGCATGAAGGAAGGTAGCGCGATTGCTGCTGTGCATTACAAGTTCATCTATTCCTTCCACATGCCGCTGTTTTTCATTCTATCCGGCTATATCGCGAAAGATTTGAGTAGCAATCATGACTTTGCCACCTTTACAAGGCGACAGTTACTGTCGCGCCTGCTTCCCTATGCCTTTCTGACGGTGATTCTGCTTGTCCCGACATTCTGGGTCAGCTGTTTCAACGTGGGACTTGAACTACCCTCGGTTGATGGTTACGTGAAAGGGCTGGCAGCTACTTTTCTAGCAGGGTTTCCTTTTTTCAATATCCCCACCTGGTTCCTGATCTGCCTGTTTGTGGTAGAGAGCATGCATTACTTCACCGCTCGCTATCTTAACTCTCAGGCCAGAATTATCGGCATCGCATTGGGCTACTACCTGATCGGTTCGATACTTGCCTGGAATGCGGGCGTTCTGAACCCGCTCAATCTGCTATCACCCGACGGCAAGATTTACCCCTACTTCATGATTCTGGAAGCGTTTACTGCTTACTCGCTGTACCTGGTTGGGGTTTACCTGAGACGTAAAAACTTCCTCGTTGAATCGATGCCTCTGCTTAAAGCTATCGGCGGGTTGACAGCTTGTCTGGCGCTGGTCTATTTCACCTACGATTTGAATAAGGGTATGTTCACGATACCGTCTTACGATGCCGTGGTGATGGTTGCCTCATCGCATGGCAATCCGATCCTTTTTCCCATCACCGCGATCATCGGCAGTGTGATGATTATGCTGCTCGCCAGATTATCCGGCCAACAGAAATTTCTTGTCTATCTGGGCGCCAACACCCTGGTCGTTTTTGGCCTGAACGGTGTTTTTTATCATTTCATCAACGACAGGCTGGCGGCATGGCTGCTAAACCATTTTGCGGATGGACCGGGTTTGATTCTCGTCAGTGGTGTTTGTGTGACCGTAATCAGCATGGCATTGACTGTGCCTTTTGTTTACCTGTTCAACGCGTTGATACCCCAGTTGATCGGCAAGCCCCGACTCGATGGCCCACTCATTCCACAACTGGTGCGTTGAAATGATGCGGGTTAAATTTTTCGCGCTATTGATACCTGCGGTTTTATTTGCTGCGCTATACGACTGGCGCGTTGAACAACAACGCTACCAGCCGCGTATATATACGCTCACGGCAGGCAAGGTACTAGTCGCGCGCATCACAGGCGACCCCGAGGTTACCCGAGACACTGCAGCGGTAACCCTGTACAGCGCCAGCAGAAAACTCAAACTGTCGCCCGCTTATATAAGCGGCAGGCAGCTCGACTGGCAGCAAAGGGAAAGCAAACCTGCGCAGGAATGGGAGATCGACTATGCGAGGCTAGTAGCAGAAACAGCGGTTGGACTCGCTGATATTAAGGACAGCGCTGAAGTGAAGATCTTTTATCAGCGTAGAAACGAAACCCGCATCGCCGAGATCCGCCACATGGGCCGATATGAAAACATCCCCCAGTCGCTGGAAAAGTTACGTCGCTATGTTGTAGAAAAAGGGTACCAGTTGAGTGGCTTTTACGAAGAGGTTTACGTGGTTTTCGAGGCAATAGAATCCGATTCAAGTCAGTGGGAAACTCTGTTGCGGTACGAGGTTACAAAAATGCAGCATGGGGCATATTCGACGACTGAGTAATGAAGCGGGCAAGTGGTAAGCAGTCAAGTAAAAGAAGAAAGAAATATCAAGCAAAGAGGTTATAAAAGGGGGCAGTGTTGATGGGCACTTGAGAGTGCCCCTTCAATCAACGGGTTGATGAATCTTATGAACGGATACAGCTTGCTTGCCTAGATAATGCTGATTAGCGGGCCGTCACCAGATGGAAGTAGTTTGCCTATAGGTTTTAATGATAGCCCTGCAGCATTTACAGCAGCCAGGAACTGGTCATCACTGCCTGCTTCAACAGCTACCAGTAGTCCACCTGAAGTTTGTGGATCGCATAGAAGTTTACGCTTACTTTCTTCTACAGGGCCAATTTTATGTCCATAGCTATCAAAGTTACGCTGTGCGCCACCGGGCGAACAGCCCATCTCTAGATACTCTTCAACATGCGGCAGTTTGGGCACGGGATCATAATTAATCTCGGCGCGTACGCTGCTACCATCACACATTTCGCGCAGGTGCCCAAGCAGGCCGAAACCTGTGACATCGGTCATAGCCTTGACACTATCCAGTTTTCCCAGTGCAGCACCGACCTTATTGAGTTGGCACATCGTGTCCGGCGCAATACGCTCATGTTCCGGTTTCAGTTTCTTTTGTTTCTGTGCGGTGGTGAGAATCCCAATACCAATAGGTTTGGTGAGATATAGATTACAACCGGCCTCAGCCGTGTTGTTCTTCTTTAGATGTTTGTTATCCACAACACCTGTTACAGCAAGACCAAAGATGGGTTCGGGGGAGTCGATAGAGTGGCCGCCGGCTAATGGGATTCCTGCATCTTCACAGGCGGCGCGACCACCATCCACAACCAGGCTGGCGACATCCGGCCCCAGTTTGTCGATGGGCCAGCCAAAGATGGCTATGGCCATGATGGGAGTGCCGCCCATGGCATACACATCGCTAATCGCATTGGTGGCCGCGATTCGCCCGAATTCGAAGGGGTCATCAACAATCGGCATAAAGAAGTCTGTCGTACTGATCACCGAGCGCCCATCACCCAGATTAAATGCCGCAGCATCGTCACTGGAGTCGTTGCCCACCAGCAGGTTAGGGTTGGGGGTAATGCTAAAGCCGCTATTGAGGATTTCGTCCAGCAGTTTGGGGGCGATCTTGCAGCCACAGCCTGAACCGTGGCTGTATTCTGTCATGCGAATGGGAGCTTTGTTTTCGATATTCATGGGTAGATTGCGGTTTCAGCAGCCTGATAAAAAAGGCGCGATGTTAGCACGAATTGGGAAACGGTCAGATAACATAAACTACAGAAGTTGTGTCTGCTTGATGTGGCGCAGGTGAAGGAATTTTGTTGCTATAACCTAAAACCATTAAAAATAGAAGGATATAAAATTGACGTAAATCAAGTGCTTAGTATTTATCTAATTGGCGTTATAAGGTGGTATTCCTCGTTCCAATGTTCATCTAGTTACCAGTTAAAAAAATCAACTGAAAACTAAGTAACCGTAAATTAACTAAGGTAGTTGTGACATATTTCACTAACTATTTGATTGCCTGAAATAAAAGTACTTTTTGCATGGTTATTGCTGTTGTGTTCCAGATTGTCTTGATAAATGACAGTGGTTGCGAACTGCATCTACTCACCGGAGGATAACTAGTAGTGGAAAAAGAGATCGATTTTTCAGAAGTAGAAAAGCGTCTGGGTGTAAGCCGAAGAACTTTTCTTAAGTTTTGTACAGGCGTTGCAGCTTCACTCGGGCTGTCAACCAATGCCGCCGTCGCAATGGCGAACGCGGTAGCTGATCCCAAACGACGACCTCCGGTAATCTGGTTGCATGGGCAGGAGTGTACCGGGCCTACCGAAGCATTATTGCGATCCGAGCAGCCCAGCCTGGAGCACCTGATACTGGATCTGATTTCGCTGGACTACCACCAGACGCTGGATACGGGTGCCGGGCATCAGGTTGAATCTATCAAGAAGCAGGTTATGGCGGAAAACAGGGGTAAGTATCTGCTGGTCATCGAGGGTGCAATACCGGTCAAGGATAACGGCATCTACTGCAAGATAGCGGGTGAGACTATGCTGGATCTGACGCATGAGGCTGCCGAGCATGCGGCAGCTATCGTTGCTTACGGTTCCTGTGCGAGCTGGGGCGGGGTGCAGTCAGCGGCTCCGAATCCTACCGGCGCTACCGGTGCACCACAGGTGTTAAAGGATAAAACGGTATTAACGATTCCGGGCTGCCCTCCGAACCCGGCTAACTTTATTGGCACTGTGCTTTACTTTGTGACTTTCGGCAAGCTGCCACCTATTGATGATAAGGGTCGACCCAAGTGGGCCTATGGCAGGCTCATCCACGAAAATTGCTACCGTCGCCCGCATTTTGATGCGGGACGTTTCGCCACCGAGTTTGGTGATGAAGGTCATAAGAAGGGTTACTGTCTGTACAAGCTGGGTTGTAAGGGGCCAGAGACCTATAACAACTGCTCATCGCTGGAATATAACAATATTGGCGGTGGTGTGTGGCCGGTTGGTGTTGGACATCCCTGTTTCGGCTGCTCTGAAGGCGGTGTGGGATTTGAAAAGCCAATGTTTAGCCTGGCTGATGTGATTACGCATACGCCGCCAAATATGTTCCCCGCTATAGAAGCACGTGAATCCAGCGGGGGTATGAGCGCTGGTGGCGCCGCATTGGCGGGTGCTGCAGTAGGCGCGGTGGTTGGTGCTACCGCAATAGGTGCTAAAAAGCTGGATCAGAAAGAAAAAGACCAGAATTAGGGGGCGTGATGAAACGTAGAGATTTTCTCAAGGCCACTCTAGGCGGTACTGCAGCGACACTGTGCAGCAGCGCTGAAGCGCGACCAAATCTGGAGCCGGCGCCACAGGCTGTCGGTATGTTATTTGATTCTACTTTATGTGTCGGCTGTAAGGCCTGCGTTAGCAAGTGCAAGGAAGTGAATCACATGCCCCCCGTCATTGATGGCGATAATACCACCTGGGATTCAGCACGGGATCTGTCTGGCGAAACCCTGAATGTGATCAAGGTTTATAAAGAAGGTAATGCCAAACTGAAAGATTCAGAAGTGAATGGTTTCTGTTTCGAGAAGCGTAGCTGTATGCACTGTGTGGATCCAGGCTGTGTCTCGGTCTGCCCCTGTACCGCTATGCGGCATGACAAGTTGACGGGTATCGTCACGCATCATCCTGAAGTGTGTATCGGTTGCCGTAACTGCATGGTGGGTTGTCCCTATAATGTGCCACAGTTCCAGTACAACGAACTTTTTGGTCAGATCCAGAAATGTCAGATGTGTAACCAGCAGGGAGTTGAGCGCATCAATAATGGCCAGATGACTGGCTGTGCCGAAGTCTGTCCGACTGGAGCGACTTTATTCGGTTCGCGTGAAGCATTACTGAAGGAAGCCAAAAAACGTGTGCAACTGAAGCCTGGCGAAACCTATAACTATCCGCGTGGCGATGTGCGTAATCCCGACAGTTATCATGAAAAGAAAGTGCCTGAATATCAGCAGCATGTGTGGGGAGAAAAGGAAGCCGGTGGAACCAATGTCATGCATATTTCTGCGGTACCTTTTGACAAACTCGGTATGCCGCCACTGGGTGAGCGCTCGGCTGCCTCGGTTGCTGAAACCGTCCAGCATTCTCTGTATGGCTTTATGGCATTGCCTGCACTCGCGCTGGCGGGGCTTAGCTATACGGTAAGGCGCAATACCAGAAATGATGAAGAAGGAGGTGAGGAATGAGTAATCATCAGGCCCTGGGTGGCCGTATTTTTACCCTTCCATTTTTTGCGTTACTGGTCATTTTCCTGATTGGCTGTGTGTTCATCGTTGAACGTTTCAGCTCCGGGATTGCCTCGGTAAGTAACCTGAATGGCGGATTTGCCTGGGGTATATGGGTAGTGTATGACGTCGTCATAGGTACCGCTTTTGCCTGTGGTGGGTATGCCCTGGCCTTTATGGTCTATGTCTTCAATAAGGGTCAGTACCATCCGCTGGTACGTCCGGCGGTACTGGCAAGTCTGCTCGGTTATGCACTGGGTGGCTTTGGTGCCTTTTTTGACATGGGGCGCTTCTGGCAGTTTTATGAAATTTTTATGCCGGCTAACTGGAATTTTAATTCAGTCATGCTGGAGGTTGGCCTGTGTGTTGCGACCTATATCATCATCCTGGCGCTGGAGTTTGCCCCGGCTGTACTGGAGCGACTGGGCATGAAGGGGCTGTTAAAGGCACTGAATAAAGTTCTGTTTCTGTTAATTGCGCTGGGCGTGTTATTGCCCACTATGCATCAGTCTTCGCTCGGGTCTTTATTGATTGCGATGGGGCACAAGGTACACCCGCTCTGGCAGGTACAGCATATGCAGCCGCTATTGGCCTTGCTAACCGCCTTGCTGATGGGATTCTCTATCGTCATCTTTGAGGCTTCGTTTTCTGCCATTGGCTTCAAACGAGAGTCTGAAACTTCCCTGTTGAGCAAACTGAATAAGGTGATTGTCGGACTGCTGCTAGTGTTCCTGCTGGTAAGGTTGGCGGTACTTCTCATGCAGGGCAAACTCGGACTGATCTTTACTGGTGATTTTGCATCGCTTCTATTTATCGTGGAAACCCTGTTGTTTATTGTGCCCCTGGTGGTACTGCTTTCCCCAGCAAGACGCGAACGTGGTGGTCAGTTACTGATTGCTGCAGTGAGTCTTTTGCTTGCAGGCAGTCTGTACCGCTTTGACGCCTTTCTTTTTACTTTTAATCCGGGCCCGGGTTACAGCTATTTTCCCTCCGCGCCGGAGATCATGATAACGCTCGGCATCATAGCCTTTGAGATCATGGTGTACATGGTTCTGGTCAAGATTTTGCCCGTCATGCATCGCACCCAACATTAGGAGATTTATTAAGTGACTACTCGTATTACAGTTGACCCGATTACTCGTATCGAAGGACACCTTCGAATTGACGTAGAAGTTGATGATGGCAAGGTGAGCAAGGCCTGGTCTTCCGGCCAGATGTGGCGTGGTATTGAACAGATTCTGATTGGTCGCGATCCGCGCGAAGCCTGGTCCTATACCCAGCGCTTCTGCGGTGTATGTACCACTGTGCATGCGATTACCTCGGTGCGCGCAGTTGAAAATGCACTAAACCTTGAAATACCGCTGAATGCACAGCTGATCCGCAATATCATCCAGACCGCGCATGCGATCCAGGATCACATTGTACATTTCTATCACCTGTCTGCAGTAGACTGGGTGGATGTGGTTTCAGCACTGGATGCGGATCCTGTGGCAACCGCAAAGCTCGCTGAATCTCTTTCGGACTGGCATCTGAATGGCCCGCACGAAATGAAAGCGGTTCAGGAACGTCTTAAAACCTTTGTTGGCAGCGGACAGCTTGGACCTTTCGCCAGTGGCTACTGGGGACATCCGGCCATGAAATTACCGCCAGAAGTCAATCTTCTGGCTGTGGCACATTATTTACAGGCACTGGATATCCAGAATCATGCGAATAAGATTGTGGCGATTCTGGGAGGCAAAAGCCCGCATATCCAGAATGTCGCGGTAGGTGGTGTGAGTAACTCCATCAGTCATGATGCGCCTTCAGTGCTGAATATTGAGCGCCTGATGTTGATCAAGGGCTTTATCGACAAGCTTGATCATTTTATTAAGTCAACCTATATGACTGACGTACCTGCAATAGGTGCCTTCTATCTGGACTGGGCTGGCATTGGTGGTGGTGTGAACAACTACCTGACGGTACCCGATTGTCCGATTGATACCAAAGGCACCGAATTCCTGCTACCTGGCGGCTATATCGAGAACGCAGACCTGTCATCATTGAAACCAATCAAAACCTTTGGTGACCCTTACTTCCGTGATGGTGTGGCCGAAAGCTCCAGGCACTCCTGGTATAAAGGGGACGCAGCGCTACACCCATGGGATGGCGAGACCGAGCCTCAGTACACCGACTTTCAGGATGATGGTAAGTATTCCTGGGTCAAGGCGCCTACTTTTTATGGCCAGCGCGCAGAAGTGGGACCATTAGCAGATGTACTGGTCAGTGTAGCCAGTGGTCATGAAGGGTATACAAAGTACCTGAACCAGACCATGGATATTCTGAAAGGTGTTTCTAAAAATCCTGATATTCCATTGTCTGCGGTTCATTCTACCATTGGGCGTCACGCGGCACGTGCCATCCGTTGTGGGGTGATGATCGATACCCTGCATGATCTGTGGCAGCGACTGGTGGACAATATAGGAACTGGTGACCTGGATACCTTTAATGCACCTGTGTTCCCAAAAGAGGAAATCAAAGGTGTTGGTTTTCATCAGGCGCCACGCGGCACCCTGTCGCACTGGGTGGTTATCGAAAATGGCAAGATCAAGAACTACCAGGCGGTGGTGCCCAGTACCTGGAATGCGGGCCCACGTGATGCAGACGGGCAGATTGGTCCATACGAATCTTCCCTGATGGATAACCCGGTAGCTGATCCTGAAAGACCACTGGAAGTATTGCGTACCGTGCATTCCTTTGATCCCTGCATCGCCTGTGCGATACACATGGTGGATACCGAGCAGAAGGAAATTGTTAAGGTCAAAGCGCTTTAAAAAGAGGCTGGTTAAATGGGACAAAGTGAAAACAGGGTGCTGATCATCGGCATGGGCAATGTGCTCATGCAGGATGAGGGTGTGGGTGTGCGCGCAGTTGAAGAGCTGGAAAATCGTTACCTGATTCCACCCAATGTTAACGTGGTGGATGGCGGTACTACGGGGATGGAACTGTTTGAGCCAATCCGCAATTGCGATCAACTGCTGGTGGCAGATGCAATCAATACCGGTGATGCCTACGGTACGCTGGTGCGCATTGCCAACGAAGAAATCCCGGCTTTCTTTCAAACCAAGCTATCCAATCATCAACTGGGGCTATCGGATTTACTGGCCTTGCTGACCCTAAAAGGCGAGGTCCCAGGGCATGTCGCTATCATTGGCATGGTTCCTCATGCGCTGGAAAACAAGCTCGGCCTGACGCCGGAAGCAGAAGCTGGTCTGGATGCCATGGTGGATATGCTGGTTTCGGAGCTTTCGGACATGGGAATCGAGTTACAGCCGCGCAGTGAAAGGCGGGTGGGTCACTGGAAAAGGGAAGCCGAACGAGAAGCACAGGAATTATGTGCATAGGTATACCCATGCAGATTATTGAAGCCGGCGACCTGATGGCGCTATGCCGTGGTCGCAATGGTGAAGAGCGCGTCAATATGATGCTGATTGGAACTCAGCCCGAAGGTAGCTGGGTACTGAATTTTCTGGGTTCCGCACGTGAAGTGATCAGCGAACAGGATGCCATCAATATCAATAAAGCGCTGGATGGCCTGAGCGAGATTATGTCCGGTGCCAGTAATGTTGATATCGACCATTATTTCCCTGGTCTGGGAGGTGAACAATGAACGAGCTGCGACAGATTAGCGAGCGCATAGAGCAATCATTTCAGCGTATCCACCTGGAAAATATGCAGGGTATCCCCATTCTGAACCCTCAGATTGGAGTGCAGGCGCTGGGTTTTCAGTATTGGCAGGACAGGGCGCTGGGTGTCATTATCACGCCGTGGATGATGAATCTGGTGATGCTACCTGCGCAAGGCGAAGACTGGAGCCAGATGGAGCTGGGCCACAAGCAGCAGCATGATTTTCCTTCCAGAAGCTATCAGTTCATGGCGAATGATATCGAGGGTATTGGCCCCTGCCAGACTTACTCCATGTGTTCCCCGATGCGCGATTTTTCCAGTCATCAACAGGCATTGCAGGTGGCGCAGGATTTTCTTGACGCGCTGATGGAGGAAGGCACGCCGACTGAAGAAGACCTGGTAGATGCGGATTTACTGGGGCGGGTGATGCGTGGTGAAGATACCTCGGATATTGATCTGAGCCAGTTTGATACGTTTGACTCCATAGCCTCAACCCGTGTTGGAGCCGAGGAAGAACCCCACTCCGCTGTTGATAAAGTGATTTCCCGACGTAACTTGTTACGCGGAAATCTGGCTTCCTGATTTAGGATTGATCAATCAGATTTGCAGCTCCAGCTTGAGTCGGTGAATTGCCGGCTTGAGCTGGTTGATTTCTACATACGCTAGATACCTTTCATTGGGCTTGTTAAGCAGGTGTTTGGCTACATCGATATCGCGCGTATCCAGCGCCATCTGAGCAAATACCACGGTCTGGGAAAGATCAGGTAGCAGAAACTGTGGGTTGATTGACTGACATTGTTTGATGTAATAGATCGCCCGCGCCTGGTTTTTTTCCTGTTGCAGCAATTCAATCATCAGGCGTCCCAGGCAGAGCAGGGTACGCGAGGGTCCCCAGGTTTTTACGCGATCGTACCATTGTTCGACCTCGGCACTGGTCAGTTGATCCAGCTGGTAAGGCTGCAGTAATACGGCTAGCGCTTCGCTGTCCTGTTTGGCCGAAACTGCCTTATACAGGCGGCTCATCAGTCGGTCATATTCAAGTTGTTGCTGCTTTTGTTCCCTTTCAAACTGCAGGCGTTTGCTTTCTCGCATTTGCATGCCGCGGTTTCCACCATGGCGCTGCACCCGTTTCATCTCTTCAATTTCATCATTCAGTTCGTCAGCAATTTCCTGTTTTCTATCCTGCATCATGAAATAGCCATACAGGTATCCCGCCACGCCACCGGCCACGTGCGCAACCAGATTGATGCCCTGAAAGTCATCCAGAGTGATCAGCTTCCAGGCGTCGACGCCAATAAAAAATAGCGCAACAATCCAGGCGCGTATGTAAAAGGTTTTCCAGAATACGATATACCACCAGAACACGCGGATTCTGGCGTTAGGGATGAGAAATGCGGAGAGTCCGATAAAGCCAGTCACCACACCCGAGAAGCCCAGCGTTGGCATATCACGGGACAGGCCGAGCAGGATCGAGATCGAATAGCAGATTCCGATGATAAAACACAGCGTCAGGATGATACTGACAAAGCGTGTAGTACTGCCAATGATCGCTTCCAATGCGGGGGTGAACGCAAGAAAAAATATCATGTTAAAGATCAGGTGCAGCCAGCCCGCATGTGCGAAGGCGGAGGTAATCATGGTGAAAGGGTTCCATGAGAGGGGCTCATAGACCAAATGTTCGGTTACTGGGAAGTTAAGCTGTAACAGGAAAACAATACAGCATAGCGCAACAGTGGCGTAGGTTGCTTTAGGCGGGTGGGCCAGTGTTAGTGCAGTGCTGACAGGCAGAAGGAGCATGGGGCTAATCCATTAAACATAACTGATCGAAATACCCGGCTATTATGACGCTGGTGAACACAACATGGAATGGTTAAAACACTGGCAAGCGGTATTCTGCAGGTACAGAGCCTTTCACCCATAAAGACGTTATTCAGCTGTCTTGTGCTGGTTGAAATAGGTATCCAGAAGTTCGGCAAGCTGATCTCGACTCACCGGCTTGGAGATGTGACCGTTCATACCCGCCTGCAGGCAACGCTCTTCATCGCTTTTTAGTGCATTGGCAGTCATGGCGATTATGGGTGTCTGGCTGGCTTTTGTGTCAAGTTTGCGGATTTCCTGTGTGGCATCCAGTCCATTCATTTCGGGCATTTGCAAATCCATAAATACCATATCGTAGGGCGTATCCTTTACTGCTTGTATAGCCTCGATGCCATTGCTCGCCAGGTCAACCTGGTACCCCATTTTTTTCAGCAGTTTTTGTGCAATCATCTGGTTGATGACATTATCCTCGACGACCAGAATTCTGTGCGAAAAAGGCTTTTCAGTAGCAGTTTTGATGGGGTTCAGCGGGCTTTCTGAGGCTGTGTTTAAACCCTCGTCCTTATGCAGATTCAAGTTTTTCGTCAAGGCGTCAAAAAGGCGAGACTGTCTAATCGGCTTTGCCAGTAATATCCCCGAAATATCCTCCAGGGCCTGTTTTGCTTCTGCGGGTAGTGTACCCGCGGATGATAAAATGACAGGTACTGTTGCATAGGCCTCAAGCTTCCTAAGCCATTGCAGGAAGCTCAGGCCATCCGACTCTAGCAACTCGAAACCACTGATAATGATATCGTAAGGGCAGTTATCATCTGCGGCTTTTCGGGCTAGTCCACAGGCTTCATGGTAATGCTGAGATACCTCAACACGCAGCCCCCATTGTTGCAGCGTCTGTTCGAGAATGTCACAGTGTAGCGGCTTGTCATCCAGCAATAGTACGCGTAGCTTAGTGAATAGGTCTGCATAGTGTTGTGACTCGAATGTCTTTGGGTGCGGCGCTACCGGAAGTTCAACCTCGAACCAGAACTTGCTACCCGCCCCGGGCTTACTCTTCACGCCAATGTTTCCACCCATCGCCTCAATGATGCGTTTACAGATTACCAGACCCAGGCCTGTGCCACCGTATTTACGCGTGGTAGAAGAGTCGACCTGGGTGAAACTGTTAAACAGGCGCTCGCGCCCCTTTTTATCTATGCCTATGCCGGTATCCTTAACCGTGAAGCGCAGCTTGATATTCTGCTCTGATTGATCCAGTTTTTTAACACTGATTTTAACGCTTCCCTGATGAGTAAACTTTACTGCATTACTGACCAGGTTTAATAAAACCTGACGCAAACGGCCAAAATCACCCAGCAGAATGAGCTGTAAATCCGGCGCCATGGTGTAGCCGATATCCAGTCCGATTTCAAAGGCTTTGGGTGCCTGCAATTCGATCACCCCCTCTACCAGTTCATGCAGGGAAAAAGGCGATTTCTCCAGTTCCATCTTGCCCGCTTCCAGCTTCGAGAAATCCAGAATATCGTTAATGATGGTTAAAAGTGCCTCTCCTGAAGTCTTGATGGTATCCGCAAAATGTCGCTGTTCTTCATCCAGCGGGGTTTCCATCAACAGCCCGGTCATGCCGATGACACCATTCATGGGGGTACGTATTTCATGGCTCATGGTGGCGAGAAATTCCGACTTCGCCTTATTCGCCGCTTCAGCGGCGGTATTGGCTTGCTGTAGCAGTTTCTCTCGCTGTTCAGCCTGGAAACGCAAAAACAGCACCTCGGTTAAAGAGCGATTAAAACGTTTTCCAGCAACGACCATCATAATCATGAAAAAGAAGATCAGCGTGCCCATGATCAGGCTGGTCGTAGAACCTGATAGTGATACTCTCAGCATAAGAGGAAGTAGTACCAGCACGCAGAATATCATCACTCCTTTATGGCTGGCAGAGAGGCTGGTAACGGAACCCGCCGCTAATCCGGCAAAAACAAAGATCAGCAGCATCTGCTGCTCCAGCGAACTTTCAGAAAACAGCAATAGTGAAGCAGTTGCCCAGCTCACTCCGCCCAGAATAACACCGCCAATAAATCGTTTCTCCCAGAAAGCAAGACTACTTTTTTCAGTGAATTTATTTTTAAACTGAAACAGGTCTAAAACTCTTAGCAGGACGATGGAGGCAGATAACAGCGACCAGAAAACCAAATTCGAATGCTGAATTTCATTCCAGCTAAACACCACAATGACGATAGAAACTACGATCACGGTAAATTGAGAGCCGGGTAAAGAAGCGTAAACCAGCTTCAGCTGTTCAGTTTTTACGCGGTCATCGATGTGGGTTGCAGCTGTATTCACAAATTGAGTACTTCTTATGGGAGTAATTACCATAAGTATAATGCAAAGGCTGTTTGGGTGTAATTTACGCTACAGACTGATTGTGCCCTATGCTGCGGCCATCGAGCTGGGTTAGTATTGTTGCAAATCACTAAAGTCCTCAGCTATGCAAGATGATCTCCTCTACCAGCAGTACTTTGAGCCTGTTAAACGATACCTGGATAAATTTGTCGGTGCAGATTATGCCGAAGAACTTGCCCAGGAAGTCTTTATCAAGGTGATAAAAAGTCGGCATCAATTCAGGGGTGAATGCAGTATTAAAAGCTGGATTTATCGGATTGCAACTAACGCGGCGAAAGATTTCCTGAAAAGCCGGTACAAAAAAGAAAGCGATGCTATATCGGAACAGGATCTCGAAACTTACGACGCATCACTGGTCGATAAGGAATCCCCTGAGGTTTTGAATATTGCTCATGAAATGAATGAATGCATCAGAGAGTTCGTTTATCGCCTGCCCGACCAATACGCTACCATACTGGCCTTAAGCGAACTGGAGGGGCAGAGCATCCAGCAAATATCTGAGCTACTCGAGCTGACAAAAAACACCACAAAGGTCAGGTTGCACAGAGCCAGGGCTCGTTTAAAAGATGAACTTGAACAAGGTTGCCTGATTACCACCGACTGCAATAACCAGATGCTCTGTGAACGTAAACAATAAACGGCTATAGCGCTATTCATATGACGGGTAGCCTTCCCAGTTTTGAACACGATCTGCCTGCTTATAATTAATTGATCAGCTTTCTGTAACCTTTCTGAACGCAATATCGTCTTTATAACTGATTGTTTGTAATCAGTAATTATTTATAAAGAGGAAATCAGAAATGTCAGAAGCTATCGACTATCAAACTCGTGAACTTATCGCGCTGGGTGCCGCCTATGCGATCAACTGTATAAAATGTATGAAAGTTCATCGCAATGAAGCCATCAAGGCCGGATTAAGTAATGAAGCGATGAATGCCGCACTCAATGTCGCCGAAAGTGTGCTTAGCGGTGCGCATAGTATCACCAAAGCCGAGGTGAATAAGTTGTTTGCACATGAAGTGTCTGATGACAGTTGCTGTCCGCTTGGCAGCGAGTGCTGTGAACAGGAGGTTTAAAATGGCAGCACAACGCGCATTACGCAAAGACACACTCACTTCGAAAACTATTGATTCGGTTTTGAATCGTGCGCGACCAGACGCTAAGGATTGCGAAACAGAAACCCTCAACCGCAAACAAACAAGGGATCTGCTTGAAGCGATCAATCAGCCAGCATTATTGATGCAGGCCGAACCAAGGCAGGTAATCAGCGCTAATCATCATGCGCTCAAGCTGTTTGGTAAAACACTGGCGCAGGTAGAAAACCGCCGTGGTGGAGAGGTATTCGACTGTATTCACTCATTTACTGAAGCGGGATGTGGCAAAGATATCAATTGTGAAGGGTGCAGGATAAAGCAAGCGATAGTCGATACTTTTGAGAGCGGCAGCTCGCAGCCAGTAGCAGAGGCCGTATTGACAGTCAGGAAAGACGCAGTCCAGGAATCTCGTTTATTGCGAATATCAACTGAGCCACTCGGCAAACTTGCAGTCGTCAAAGTTGAACGTTATTAGCAGGAAAAAATATCAACGAGCTCGAGGCCTGTTTATTGTTGTCAGGGCAATTCACTAACCCATACCCCAACACTCAGGGTGGAATCAGGTGGTCCGATAAATGCGCCGGAAACAGGTGGGACCGATTCTGGCAGGCGTGAAACGGAGACAGCAATATGATCGCTGCCGACTATGCTGCCATTGGTGGGGTCGAAACCTTTCCAGCCGACGCCAGGTAGATAGACCTCCGCCCAGGCATGTGTGGCACCGTAGTCAATGGGAGGCGGCATGGTGTAAAGATAACCACTAACAAAGCGCGCGGCGAGTCCGATGCTGCGCGCGACTTCCATAAACAGGAAAGCAAAGTCACGACAGGAACCACTACCTCGCAGCAGGGTTTGTTGTGGTGACTGCACACCGGGTTCTTCACGTATCTGATACTGGAAACGCTGGTTGATATGGGTGGTCAGGCGTTGTAGCAGGGTATAGGTCTGTATGGCTTCCGTAGCAGACCAGATCTGAGCCACCAGTTCAGAGAGCAGGCCTGAGTACTGGGGTTGCGCCAGAATCATATAGGGTAAAAGAACCACCTTATCTTCTTCAGGGTATTCGAAAGGGAAATTTATCGCGTAATCTTCCACCAGAAAATCCAGCGGTGTTTCATTGTATTGCTGGATGATGACCTCACTTTCGATAAGTAACTGGTTACTGGGTGTGCTAAAGGTTGCGATGGCGACCGAGTTGTCCTCTACATCGCGCTGCCAGCGCAGGGTTGCTTCAGGGGTAATCTTGAGTTTGGATGACTCGATACGTAACTGGTGGCCTTCCAGCGGGCGTAAGCGCAGGTAATGCGGTTTTAGCTCAACTTCGGCACTAAAGTTATAGTAGGTTCGATGGAGAATTTTATAACGTTGCATACCAGCTATTGTACCTGTGTAGCAAAGCCAGGTGGCACTATTTTAATTTTCACTGTGAGCAGGCCGTAAACCTGCGCGGCAATCAGGGAACCACTGAATTAACGAGCGCTTCCTTAGAGCAGGTTTTTCAACTTTTGGATCAGAATGCTGGATTCTTCATCCGTACCAATACTGATGCGTAAAAAATTATTGATCAGTGGTTTATTAAAATAGCGCACCAGTACGCCATCCTGCTTGAGTGCCAGATAGAGTTCTTCTGCTGCCCGGCTGTGATGGCGGGCAAAAATAAAATTGGCCGCTGAAGGTAACACGCTAAACCCCAGTTCGGTCAGGGCCTGAGAGAGATTTTCACGCGTCTGGATAATCTTCTGGCTGCTGTACTGAAAGTACTCGTCATCTTCTATTGATGCGATTGCGGCAGTCTGCGCCAGCGAATCAACGGGATAGGAGTTGAAAGAGTTTTTAATGCGGTTTAAACCTTCAATCAGATCACGCTGGCCGATCGCAAAGCCCAGCCGCAGTCCGGCCAGGCTACGTGCCTTGGAAAAGGTTTGTACGATGAGCAGGTTATCGTATTGCAGGGTCAGCGGGATGGCACTCTCGCCACCAAAGTCGATATAGGCTTCATCGATGATGACAACAGATGTGCTGCGCTGGCAAAGTTTTTCGATATCGGATAAGTCAAGCACGCGTCCGGTAGGGGCATTCGGGTTGGCGATAATGATGCCGCCATTTTCGACCTGGTAGTCATCCACATTGATGCAAAAATCATCAGTTAGTGGAATTGTCTGGTATTCAATTTGATATAGCCCACAGTACACAGGATAGAAGCTGTAGCTGATAGCAGGGTACAGCAACGGTTTGTCCTGCTTGAAAAAGGCCTGAAACGCATGCGCGAGCACCTCATCCGAGCCATTGCCGATAAATACGTTTTCAACGTTCACCGCATAGCGCTTAGCGAGCGCAGTACGTAATAAACTCGATTCCGGGTCAGGGTAAAGCCTCAGGCGTTGCTTGTCATAAGAGTCCAGCGCTGCGAGTACTTTGGGTGAGGGCGGGTAGGGGTTTTCGTTGGTGTTTAGCTTGACGTATTGCTGGTCCTGCGGTTGTTCTCCGGGAACATAGGGATCAAGCTGGTTAACGATATCGGTCCAGTATCGGCTCATGGTTAATTTACGGAAGAAACGGAAAGAATAACCATAGAGTGCCATGCATCAGGGCTTGCGGCAACGAGAATATTGCGCGATGCACAATATTGATTGAAAAAATTCGAGCGCTGCGTATTAACGGCTCAAACCACCCGACGGGATTGCGCCAGTTCCTGGCGCAGAGCTGTTGAAGTAGCATGAGGGCCACAGAGGCCCCCATGCGATTTAACGTTATCGACCACCCACCGTGCCATCACGGCGGTAATCTGCGCCACCGATCAGGAGGGTTTTATGGTGTGGGTTTTTATGCCGGGAATCCTCATGACGGCCATGATGCTCTTCATCATCATGTGATGAGCGGGACTTCCTGAGCACCTGAATGATGGATAAACCACTGGTTTGTTCGATAATGCCAACAGCACGCTGTTCCAGTGGTACGCTGGGATTACTATGTCCACGCAGCTTCAGTGCGTCGGCCAGCGCATTGGCGTCATAGTCCAGTGTAACTCCGGGGATAGGGGTTTCCAGATCGGTGCGGCCATTGCGGTTCATATAATGGGGTACATTAATGGCCTGCTGCGGATCGAGACCAAAATCAATCATATTCACAATAGATTGAGCCGTGTAACCAATGATACGCGATCCACCAGGGGAGCCGGTGACGATCTCAACCTGCCCATTATCATCAAACACAATGGTGGGAGACATGGAGCTACGCGGACGCTTGTTAGGCTGAACACGATTTGCGATGGGCAGGCCGCTAGCGTCTGTTGCTGCAAAAGAAAAGTCGGTGAGCTCATTGTTTAACAGAAAGCCGTTCACCATCACTCCATTTCCGAATGAACTTTCGATGGTAGTGGTCATGGACAGCGCATTACCGTAGCGGTCAACAATAGACACGTGGCTGGTGCCATGCTCGTTGAGCGAGTTATCCGGTGCGGAAGGGTCAAAGTCACCAGGCGGCACACCCGGGCTGGCACTGCCCATATCCATGTCGCTGACTAATGCTGCGCGCGAGGCCAGGTAATCCTTATCCAGCATACCTGCGACCGGCACCGTGACAAAGTCGGTATCACCCACATAAAGACCGCGGTCGGCAAATGCCAGTCTACCCGCCTGGGTAAAAAGATGGACGCTTTCCACATCCAGTGGAGACAGATTGCTGAGGTCAAAGTTTTCCAGCACACCCAGGATTTGTCCTACAGCCAGTGCGCCGGAGGATGGGGGCCCCATACCACAGACATTATGGCCCCGATAATTGAAACATACCGGCTTGCGCTCAACTATCTGATAGTTTGCCAGGTCTTCGGTAGTCATATCCCCGGCGATATGCAGATCGGTTTGTACGGCATAGGCGATATTTTGTGCAATGTCGCCTTTATATATTGCATTGGCACCATTTTTTGCCATGGCTTTCAGGGTGTCTGCATATTGCGGGTTTTTCATCAGCGTTCCCGCGGGTTTAGCAGTACAGTCTGGATAAGCAAAATACTCAAACGCGGCCGGATCGCGAAAAAATAGACGGTCATCACAGGAAGGGTTAAGAGCAAGCAGCCCAGCGACCTGATCGCTGGTGCGTGCGGTTAGTGGATAGCCCTGCTGGGCGAGTTTGATCGCAGGAATAAATAGTTTACGCCAGGGCAGGTGACCATATTTATGGTGCAGGTATTCCATCATACGAGGTGTTCCGGGAACACCAACCGATAAACCACTTTGCCAGGCGCTGGAAAATGAAAGTCCCTGAAACCGGTCTTCAGTGGCAGCGGCTGGTGCCTTCTCGCGTGCATCTATGGTTGTTGTTTTACCCGATTTTGCATCATGGTAAACCACAAAAGCACCACCACCGATTCCACTGGACTGCGGCTCAACCAGGCCTAACACGGTCTGTACCGCAAGCATGGCATCTACGGCATTACCACCCTGTTTTAACACCTGTGCACCTGCGGCTGTCGCTAGCGGGTTGGCGCTGACAACCATTTCTTTTTTATAGGTGACAGACTCAGGTAATGACTGGGCTAGAGCAATGGGGATGGCAAAAACATAACTCAGAGCCAGAATGGTTATGATACGAATTTTTTTCATTATTATTCCTCCTGATTATTTTCGCGAAGCGTCTGTTCCGCGTCCGGGGAGTCTATAACGCAAAAAAATGGAATTGAAATTGGCAGAATTTATGAAGTTGATTTTGCTCCCGGAATGATCAAAATATTTTATTTGCAGGGTTATTTAGCCATTACAAAATTGAGGTTTATTGAGCGCATTTTTTTCAGGTAACCGTTTTCGGGTTATGGGGTCAGATTGATAGTGTTTTATCAATAACTGTAGGTAACGCTTAATGCGCCATAGTTTTCTCGCTTGTTGCTTATGGTGCTGCGTGGGCTGGATGATGAAATCTGGAAAACGAAGGAAACCTGTGCGCCAGTACTCCAGACCAGTCCTGCAGACAGCTCGTTGAAAAAATGTTCCAATGGCAGGTGGTGGCTGTCTGTGAAGGTATTGCCATTAATCATAATGTTGTTATAAATATAGGTTACGCCGATACCCGCAAAAAAATAGTAGTCACTTTTCTGGCTCAGGGATAAGGGGTTGATCTGGCGATCTGCCTGTAATGAAAAGGTTGGAAATCCAGCCATTATGTTGTTGCCCCAGCGAATCGCAAGTTCTGCCGTGGCGGATGATTCCAGTGTGCCTATGCCTCCAGACAGTATGCCGATGATATCGTAATCCAGGGCATCTCCTTGTTTCTGGTAAAGCCTCCAGGCCCTCTGTGCCTCTATCCTGAAGGCCAGTTCATTGTCGATCTGGTTATCCCAACCTCTGGGTTTATCTGCGCCAAACGCGGCGTGTACCAGTGTCTGTGTTTTGTCTGCCAGCGATACAGGACCCACCAGACCCAGCTGGATACTAAACTGGTCAGATACCTGATCATCCCAGGCGTGCAAACTGCATTGCCAACCGAGCAGGCCCACATAGGGTACATCGTCTTCAATCAGCTCGCTGCGGCTGAGATTTTCCGGGGTTTGCATACCTTGAAAAATCGCATGTGCGATGCCTCGATGCTTACCGGGCATGGTGCTGATGTAGAGATCTTCAGTCAGCCAGAATAACCATTGCGGCATATGCTCCGCGCTGAAATTTTCGAATGGACCATGTCCGAAACTAAGCGCCATGCCATTGGTGTAGCCATTGTCTTCGGCAACGAAAAAATCGTTTTCAAAAGTAAAGGTAAAAAAGTCATGCGATTTCAATTCTGCGCAATATGCCCGCGTGGGCAGGAGAAGCAGCAGAATAACAATGGTGCAGCAATACGGAGTCAGTAATCGTTTGTTAATTGACATTAGTTGCAATGCTTTATGACTGTCGTTGTCGTGCCTTGCTATATTCATGTTTCAAACATTGATGAAAAACAATAATGAATTAAAACAATTGGCGTCCGCCATCTACAGCAATAATCTGCCCATTGATATAATCGCTGCTCGCCAGAAACAGAATTGTGCTGGCGATATCCTCGGCTTGACCAGTTCTTTTTAACGGGATGTTCTGGAGAATCTGCTGTTGGGCAGCAGCGTCCTGCTGCGGATTACCTTCAGGCCACAGGATCGCGCCCGGCGCTACCCCGTTAACTCTTACCTCCGGCCCCATCTCTAGCGCCAGTGAGCGTGTCAGCATTACGCTGGCCGCCTTGGCGCAGCAATACAGGGTATGGTCCTTAAGTGGTGAACGAGCATGTATATCCAGCATATTAATAATACAGCCGCGAGTGGATTTCAGCCGGGGGTAGCAGGCCTGTGCCAGAAACAGCCCCGCCTTGAAGTTGGTGCCCATCAGGTCATCCCAGTTATTGTCGCTAATTTCACCCAGAGGTGTTGGGTAAAAAGTGGAAGCATTGTTAACCAGGATATCCAGTGAGTCGAAGCAGTTTGCCGCCTGGTCTGCCAGTTGCTGGACTTCGTCGGTATGGCATAGATCCGCCTGAACTGTACAGGCCGATCCCGGTCTGATCTGGTTCAATTGCTGTGCCAGCTGCTCGGCCTGTTGCAGGGAGCTGGCGTAATGAATAATGATGTTGGCGCCATTTTGATGTAGAGTCTTTGCTGTTTCCGCACCAAGACGTTTTGCAGCGCCAGTGATCAGAGCAGTTTTACCGGATAACTTCATTTTTCTCATCAAATTCGAAATAAGCATGTCATCATACCATTCCAGTCACGAGTTACCACAGCCTTCCACTGAGCAGGTTGAACATAGTATTCAATTAATCGAAAAGATTATTCAGCATATAGAACAGTCGGGTGGGGTGATTTCATTTCGTGATTATATGCAGCACTGCCTGTATGAACCGGGTCTGGGCTATTACTCTGCAGGTTCTACCAAGTTTGGTGCGGCGGGCGATTTTGTGACCTCACCTGAAATCTCTGACCTGTTTGGGCAGTGTATTGGCAACCAGGCACAGCAGTTATTCGAGCAGGGATTGCAACCTCAGCTGCTGGAGTTTGGGGCGGGTACCGGAAAGCTTTGTGCGGACATTATTCAGCGCCTGAATGTGCTTGATTGCGAATGGCAGGCCTATTCTATTCTGGAGCCCAGCGCAGACCTGCAACAAAGGCAGCAGGCTTATCTTGCGCAGCATTTATCAGCGCAGGATTATGCAAAACTGCAGTGGCTAAGCGAGTTGCCGCAGGGCTTTAGTGGATTGCTGCTGGGTAACGAAGTGCTGGATGCCATGCCAGTGAATGTCGTCGTAAAGGATCAGCGCTGGATCGAGCTGGGGGTCGGGTTTGCCGAGCAGAAGTTCCAGTGGCTGGAGTACTCTGCGGATAGTGCAGCGGTAAAGGCGATACAGGCTATCGATGACGATAAGCGGCTTCCTGAGCATTACTGTACCGAGGTAAACCTGAATTACGCACCCTGGTGTAATAGCGTGATACAAAGCTGCGCACAGGCGGTCATGCTTTTAATCGATTACGGCTACCCGCGCGAACAGTATTACCATGCGGCACGCCATACTGGCACCCTGATGTGTTTTTACCAGCACCGTTCTCACCCTGACCCGTTTATATTTCCGGGATTACAGGATATTACTGCGTTTGTCGATTTTGATGCTTTTGCCGATGCGGTATTAGCCAGTGGTTTTAATTTGATGGGGATGACTACCCAGGCCCGGTTTCTGATTAATAATGGCCTGCTGGAGCTGGTTGCAGCTGCTGAGCAGGAAGATGCCGCACAACTAGCGCTGGCGCAACAGGTGAAAACCCTGACGCTGCCAGGAGAGATGGGCGACAAGTTCAAGGTGGTCGGTTTGCAGACGGGCATCAATCTAAATATGCGAGGCCTGTAAGTTGCTGCCTGTATGAAGGGAAAAATAATCACAGGACTGCTATGTTTTTTTGCACTGAATCTACAGCAGGTGCATGCACAGGTGGATGTAAATGTGGTCATCACAGGCATCGATCAGCAGCTGGAAGAGAATGTGCGTTTGTTCCTCAGTATTGAACAGCAGAAAAATAGTGACTTGTTAACTGCAGGGCGCTTGCAGCGGTTGCACAAAAAAGCAGCGCTGGAGATTAGTAAGGCGCTGGAGCCTTTTGGTTATTATCGGGCCAAAGTCATCAATTCAAGCCTGGAAAAAGTCGATGGGGATGGCTGGCAGGCGCGTTACGATATCGATGCCGGGCAAGCGATTCCAGTGGGGGTATTCGATTTACAGCTGGATGATATCGTGCGTAGCGATCCTGCATTCCAGGAATTACTGGCAAGCTTCGGGTTAAGGCCGGGAGCCCCGTTCCGACACGCTGAATATGAGCGCCTTAAGTCTGAACTGGCGCGCCTGGCGTCTGAGCGCGGATATGTATCGGCCCGGTTTTCTCGCCATCAGGTGGAAATTGACCTGCAGAATTATCGCGCCAATGTCTATCTGTCTTTTGATGGCGGGTTGCGCTACAAGTTTGGCCCCACCCATTTTTCTCAGGTGGTACT
>JBNKDE010000023.1:0-44398 GCA_050288105.1 Gammaproteobacteria bacterium | reverse complement strand
TGTTAACGTTTCCATTTTGGCTCTTTTGAAGCCGGTATAAAAGTGGAGTGGGTCCATACCATTATCCATGCAGTCGTTTCCGCCATAAAAAAACCCCGCTGAAGCGGGGCTTGTTTATGGCGGAGAGAGAGGGATTCGAACCCTCGATACGCTATTAACGTATACTCCCTTAGCAGGGGAGCGCCTTCAGCCACTCGGCCATCTCTCCGTTCTTTTAAAACTTCCTAATAACTATTGCCGAGATTTTCCTGATCTTGCTCCGCTTTAATACGGTCATAAATTTCTTCACGATGCACAGCAACTTCACGAGGTGCATTTACACCAATTCTCACCTGATTTCCCTTAACGCCTAATACAGTAACAGTTACCTCGTCACCGATCATTAAGGTCTCACCTACTCGCCTTGTTAAAATAAGCATTTTTCTTCTCCAAATAAGTCAATCACAAAAGCAGGTTTTCCGAACAATACCTGTCTTATTATTACCAAAATTCCCATGACGTCCGAAGCTGCAAATTCTACCCGACATTTTCTGGTAGAACTAGTCCCAACCGTTACATATCTGGCAGATATGCTGACTTCGTCACTATATATGACGCTAAATGGTCTCTTCTATCGTGTTCGCCAGGTCAAAACCGTCATGCAAGGCACGCACACCTAACTCTAAATATTTTTCATCAACGACGACGGAAATCTTAATTTCTGAGGTCGAAATCATGATGATATTAATACCTTCTTTAGCTAAAACCTCAAACATCTTGCTTGCGATGCCTGCGTGCGAACGCATACCTACACCAACCAACGACAGCTTTACAATCTTGTTGTTACCAGACGCTTCGCGCGCACCCAGAGACTGTGAAGTCTTTTTCAGGATCTCTAGCGCAACCTCATAATCATTGCGATGTACCGTAAAAGTGAAATCAGTGGTGCCATCAGCACCAATGTTCTGCAGGATCATGTCCACTTCAATATTCGCATCAGAGATAGGCCCTAGTATTTGGAAAGCCACCCCTGGAGTGTCAGGTACACCATTTATGGTTAACTGCGCTTCATCACGATTAAAAGCAATTCCAGAAATTACTGCCTGTTCCACAGCGTCATCCTCGTTCGTTTCAGATGTAATCAGAGTGCCTTCCCCTTCTTCAAAAGAGGACAACACACGTAAAGGTACTTCATATTTTCCGGCAAATTCCACAGCACGAATCTGCAGTACCTTCGAGCCCAGACTGGCCATTTCAAGCATTTCTTCGAAGGTTATCTTGTCCAGACGCCGAGCCTCGGGTACCACGCGAGGGTCGGTGGTATACACACCATCGACATCGGTGAAAATCTGGCATTCATCTGCTTTTAACGCGGCTGCCAGCGCAACACCCGTAGTGTCAGAGCCGCCTCTACCGAGGGTTGTGATATTCCCTTTCTCATCAACGCCCTGAAAACCGGCAACCACAATTATTTTTCCATCCGCCAAATCCTGGCGAATGTTCACCGCTTCAATAGACAGAATACGCGCCTTGTTATGCGCGTTATCGGTGAGTATCTTAACCTGTCCACCCGTGTAGGATTTCGCCGCGTATCCTCTTTTTTCAATCGCCATGGTCAGCAGTGCTATCGTAACCTGCTCCCCGGTAGTCAACAGAACATCAAGTTCTCGACCGCGAATCGATGGGTTTATCTGCTTGGCCAGATCAGTCAGACGATTGGTTTCACCGCTCATCGCGGAAACCACAACAACCATATCGTTGCCCTGGTTTTTATAACCAATAACTTTTTCAGCAACCGCTTCAATGCGTTCGACAGAACCGACTGAAGTGCCGCCATATTTCTGAACTAAAAGTGCCATTCTTATTTACTTGATCAAAAGAAAATCGCTGAACCCTAAATTGGGTCGGCGATTATAGGAGATCAGAGCGCGGTAAGTCACGAAAAATCTATTGTAAATC
Source organism: Gammaproteobacteria bacterium (assembly GCA_050288105.1). GTDB lineage: Bacteria > Pseudomonadota > Gammaproteobacteria > JACNJF01. Next base: position 42,460 of record JBNKDE010000023.1, on the reverse strand, counting down.
AGCCGGATACTTGCTGTTTTACCCATTCTGCGACGGAATTCAGCGCTTCGGTTAAATTTTCCGGTTGATTACCGCCCGCCTGGGCCATATCCGGGCGCCCTCCGCCCTTTCCGCCACATTGCTGCGCAACGACATTTACCACGTCACCAGCACGAATTTTTGCGCTTTCAGCCTTGCTCACACCAGCGATAATCGACACTTTACTTCCGTCAACAGCAGCCAGTACAACAACCGCCTGCCCCAGCTTGTTTTTTAGCTGATCGACTGTATCGCGTAAGGTTTTCACATCGGCTCCCTCAAGCTGGGCAGCCAGTACCTGTATGCCATCGACATCAACCGCCTGCGATGCCAGATCTCCACCTGCCTGAGCAGCCATTTTGGACTTGAGCTGCTCCAGCTCTTTTTCCAGCTTACGCTGATTCTGCTGCAACTGGTCTACCTTCTGTAGTACATCGTCACGACCCGCTTTGACCAGCGTAGCCAGACGCTCCAGTTGCTCTTCGTCATCGTAAAAACGCTGTAAAGCTGCCTCACCAGTGAGTGCTTCTATACGACGCACTCCCGCAGCCACACCGGTTTCCATCACGATCTTGAACAGTCCGATATCACCTGCTCTATCCACATGCGTACCCCCACAGAGTTCTACCGAATCCGACCCTATACTCAAAACGCGAACCGTACTGCCGTACTTTTCGCCAAACAGCATCATCGCTCCAGTTTCTTTAGCCTCATCAATCGACATCAGTTGCGCTTTGGTTGCGAGGTTCATGCGAATTTCATCGTTCACCAGGCCTTCAATCTGGCGGATCTCGACATCGGTCAAGGGCTGAAAGTGAGAGAAGTCAAAGCGCAACTTTTCTTCATCCACCAGTGAGCCCTTCTGTTGTACATGGTCACCCAGTACGGTTCGTAAGGCTTCATGCATCAGGTGGGTCGCGGAGTGATTTAATTTAATCGCCTGGCGGCGTTGCTCATTGACATGTGCATAGACTTGATCGCCCGACTTAATCATGCCGCTTTCCATGCTACCGATATGCATAAACACGTCGTTCTGCTTCTGGGTATCCTGCACCATGAATCGATACTCATTAACCAGCAACTCTCCGCTATCACCGACCTGTCCGCCAGACTCACCATAGAAGGGCGTATGATTTAAAATCACAATACCTTCTTCGCCGGCCTGTAGTGCATCCACTTCAGCACCGTCTTTTAAAACGCTGACGACTACACAGTCCTCAGCCAATGACTCGTACCCCTTAAACTCAGTCTTCTGTAAATCCTGTAATTGAATAACATTCCCACCCGCAGAAAACTGGTTATGTGAACGCGCTCTATCCTTTTGTTCTGCCATGGCTTTTTCGAAACCATCGTGATCGATTTCGAGATTCTGTTCACGTGCCACATCAGCGGTCAGATCTACCGGAAAACCATAGGTATCGTACAACTTAAAAACCGTATCACCATCAATTACCTTACCCTGCATGCTGTCAATGGCCTGTTGCAGAATCTTCATGCCATGTTCTAGTGTTTCGGCAAAGCGTTGCTCTTCCTTCATCAGCACATTAGCAACATGCTCACTGCTTTTCACCAGTTCAGGATAGGCCTCACCCATCTCCGTAACCAGATCCTCAACCAGCCTGTAGAAAAACGGTTCGTTACAACCCAACTGATGCCCATGACGTGAAGCACGTCGAATAATTCGACGCAATACATAACCTCGACCTTCATTCGAAGGCAGCACACCATCTACAATCATGAATGCACAGGAACGGATATGGTCAGCAATCACGCGCAGGGATTTATCTTCAAGGTCGGTCACCGCGGTATATCTGGCAGCCGCCTTGATCAGTGCCTGAAACAGGTCAATCTCATAATTGCTGTGCACATTCTGTAAAATAGCAGCCAGACGCTCCAGTCCCATACCGGTATCTACCGATGGCTTAGGTAAAGGTGTCAAAGTACCGCTAGCATCCCGATTGTACTGCATAAATACCAGATTCCAGATCTCGATATAGCGATCCCCATCTTCTTTAGGTGATCCAGGAGGCCCACCCCAGATATGATCACCATGATCATAAAAGATTTCGCTACAGGGACCACAGGGGCCGGTATCGCCCATGGACCAGAAATTATCACTTTCATTCTTTTTCCCACCCGGCTTGTCGCCAATGCGACCAAATCGAGCAGGATCAATATTCATTTCCTTGAGCCAGATATCCGCCGCTTCGTCATCCTCTTCGTAGACAGTGACCCATAGCTTTTCTTTAGGTAAGCCAATCACTTCGGTGAGAAATTCCCAGGCAAACTGGATGGCTTCACGCTTGAAGTAATCACCAAAGCTGAAATTACCCAACATTTCAAAAAAGGTATGGTGACGTGCGGTGTAACCAACATTTTCAAGGTCATTATGCTTGCCGCCTGCACGTACACAACGTTGTGATGTGGTAGCGCGGGTATAATCACGCTGGTCATTCCCCAGAAACACATCCTTGAACTGCACCATACCGGCATTGGTAAATAAAAGTGTAGGATCGTTGCCTGGCACCAGGGAGCTGGAAGCCACAACCTCATGCCCTTTATCTTTGAAGAAAGTCAGGAACTGTTCTCGTAATTCTGCGCTGGTAGTCATTAATACTGTTTAACCCGATAAGTGATGATATTTTCAAGCCTTAAACTGGCAAGTTACTGAATACTGGATGGGCCCTGTAGGTGGGTGTACAAGGATAAATACACAAGCCTGATTGAGCTGAATATTCCCAAGGCCACTACTGTTCTACAGTGCGGCTCCATATCAGCGGAATAATCGCATGACTAACTCTGGAGAAAAACCCCTATTTTGCAAAAAACGCGCCTGTTTCATCTTTTCTGCATATTCTTCGGGGGGGCGGTCGCCAAATTTCCTGGCGCGTTGCTGTCGCATGCGCTCTGACCAGCTTTCCTGCTCAGGCCGCATGACGCTTTCTATGATGTGATCGGCGATACCGCGTTGGCGCAGTTCGTACTCGATTTTTAGCGGCCCAAATCCTTTCTGGGCGCGCTGGTATACATAACTTTCAGCATAACGTTGGTCACTTTGCAGGCCTTCCTGCTGCAGATAATCCAGCGCTTGCTCAATGGCCTCAGCGTCGAACTCTCGTTGACGCAATTTTTCGACCAGCTCACTACGCGAGTGCTCACGTCGGGACAGCAGATCCATGGCTGTATTGCGGGCACTGCGTACTACCATCGGCGCTTAACTCTCTATCAGGTCTTCTTCAGCTTCTGCATCTACTGCCTCGGCTTCTGCCTTGCCTTTTTTCGATGGCAGTAATTCAGCACGCAGACGCGCCTCGATTTCGGCTGCCATCTCGGGATGCTCCTTGAGGAAATTGCGCACGTTATCCTTACCCTGACCGATGCGTTCTTCCTTGTAGCTGTACCAGGCCCCAGCCTTATCCACAATACCCTGCTTGACGCCCAGATCGATCAGCTCACCTTCCAGTGACGTACCTTCGCCATACAGGATTTCAAATTCACACTGTTTGAAAGGCGGCGCCACCTTGTTCTTGACCACCTTCACACGGGTTTCATTACCCACCACTTCATCCCCTTTCTTGATCGCGCCAATACGTCGAATATCCAGACGGACAGAGGCGTAAAATTTAAGCGCATTACCACCGGTTGTGGTTTCGGGGTTACCAAACATGACACCGATCTTCATTCGGATCTGGTTGATGAATATCACCATCGAGTTAGAGCGCTTAATGCTGCCGGTCAGCTTACGCAATGCCTGCGACATCAGGCGCGCCTGCAGACCGACATGCGAATCACCCATATCGCCTTCGATTTCTGCTTTAGGGGTTAGCGCTGCAACTGAGTCGATGACGATCACATCCACCGCACCGGAACGCACCAGCATGTCGGTAATTTCCAGCGACTGTTCCCCGGTATCCGGCTGCGATACCAGCAGCTCTTCCATATCCACGCCCAGTTTCTCGGCATATAGAGGATCCAACGCGTGTTCCGCATCGACAAATGCTGCGGTACCGCCATTCTTCTGGCATTGTGCCAGCACCTGCAATGCCAGCGTGGTCTTACCGGAAGATTCCGGTCCGTAAATCTCAATGATTCGACCTTTAGGCAAACCACCGATACCAAGCGCGATATCCAGTGATAATGAACCTGTGGAAACCGCTTCCATATTGCGGTCGATGGAACCGTCGCCCATACGCATCACAGATCCCTTGCCAAACTGCTTTTCGATTTGTGATAACGCTGCGCCTAGCGCCTTCTTTTTATTGTCGTCCATTTTAACTCCTGATCGTGTTGAGTGGATTGAGTAGCCCCGGATTATCACACAGGACAACGAGAACATAAAGAGAACTTTTGTCTGATGGAGATATTTTTTCCCTCTCCCTCAGACTCGTTTGTCTCATGGATTAAAGGATAAATGACAAGTAGCTCATGAGATGAGCCTGTAAAAACTATTTTTGCAAATTAATCGAAAATATTAGTTAATCAATTGAAGAACTCGTTGTAAGGCATATCGCAGGCTGCTGTTTCGCACCTGTTCACGATCACCTTCAAATATCTGTTTTTCACAGACCAACTGCTCAGGTGTAGCAAAACCAAACCATACCGTACCTACCGGTTTGTCCGGGCTGCCGCCACCTGGCCCGGCGATACCGGTCACGGCAATCGCATATTGAGCCTGACTATTTGCGATTGCCCCTTGCGCCATTTCTCTGGCTGTCGCTTCACTGACCGCGCCCTGCTGCTGCAGGGTTTGCTGGCTGACACCCAGCATATCCATCTTGGCCTGATTGCTATAGGTGACAAATCCACGCTCAAACCAGTCAGAACTACCTGCAAGATCGGTAAAGGTTTTAGCGATCAAACCGCCCGTACAGGATTCTGCAGTACAGATCATCGCTTCTCTTTGAGTGAGTTTTTCGGCGAGCTCGCGCGTCAGTTGTTCAGGATTAAGGTTCATAGCGGCATTATAAATGAGTCGTAAAAATATACTTACCCTAAAGTCACCAGGATTAGCGGCATCAACACTACAGCCAATAGGGTCTGCACAGTAATAATGGTCGCCATCAGGTGATAATCTCCACCCAATTGCCTGGCTAGCACATAAGATGCCGGAGCGGTCGGTAAGGCGGTAAATATGAGGATGGCGTTTCTCACCATGGAATCTATATCCAGCCAGTAACATAAGCCCATGGCCACTGAAGGCAATACGATAAACTTGGCTACGCTGGCCAATAGCAGTGGTTTTAGTGCAGATTTAATTGCATCCAGAGCTAATGCTGCACCGACGGTTAACAGACCCAGAGGTAGTGCGGCACGTGCAAAAACATTCAAAGTCTCCATCAATACCGCAGGTAATGAAATACCCACAAAATTAATTCCCATTCCCGCTGCACAGGCGATGATCAAAGGGTTTTTAATAATCGACCTGAAAATTCTCCGGGATGTATTGCCGGCATGCTGGTCATTATAAAACTCCAGCATCATCACACAGAGCACATTAAGCGTTGGAATCATCACCGATGTCATCACAACCGCCGCCACCAGCCCTTCAGCACCGTAAAGCGCTGACGCCAGGGCCAGGCCGATATAGGTATTGAAACGGATACTGCCCTGATATACCGAGGTAAATTGCGCATTGCCTATTTTTACCAATGGCTTAACGGCTAACAGTAAAGCGGTCACCGCCACATACATCAACATAATGACCATAATGGGTTTAAAGAAATCAATCTTCGTCAGATCGGCCGAGGCCATCTTGCTGAAAAGCAAGGCAGGGAATAACAGGAAATAGGTAATCTTTTCAGCACCGCGCCAGAAATTAGCATCAGGAAACTGAAAATAGCGGCACAGATATCCCGCAAGAATAATTAAAAACACGGGGATGATTGCAGAAACTACAGCCATATTTCTTTACGATTTGCCTTTAAGAATTTTCAGGGTTACCACTATAACAGCAATATTACAGGCTACTGCTTTGTACCGTGAACCACTTACTCGCACTACGACCAGAATCATCCACCACCCTGACATGATAGCGACCAGGTTTTGCCTGCCATAGTACAGGTTCTCCCCTGCGAGAACTTGCAATATATTGACCTTCAATAAACCAGTGCAACTGCTCAACATCCGGGTCCACTATCGCCTGCAGAGGGATCGGGTTAGCATCCTGCTGATTTAAACGAACCACATAATCAATAGATGACTGAGGTGAGGTAATCACCGGGTTCTGCCCCGAGCTGCTGGTCTGATTTAAATCACAGCCGGATTCAAACTGCGGTGGTGTTTTAAGAAAAATGCCCGCCTGGTTATAAATCTGTAGAAAATCAGAAGGCCAGAATTCGTAAACCTCCATCCGTGTTTTGCCGGGTTCATGCCAGCATGCGCGCAGGCCGGTTTTGATATTCACCGGAATACGACGGTAGACATTGGATAGCTTGATCGGTGATACCCCCGGAATAAACCAGGATTGCAGGGATTGTGGACAGTTCTTTTCATACAGATCACCAGTATTCCTGCAAACCTCCAGACGCTTAAGGTTTAATTCATCCACAGGATAAGCGCCGTTGAATGTCCAGCCCTGAGCGGGGAATACCGCATCCATAATACGAAACATCAGTGGCCCGGCTGCTTTGGCCCCAATAAAAGCATTATTTCCCGAGCCATCAAAATTCCCTACCCAGACAATCAATACATAAGGACCAGAGATACCCGCCGCCCAGGCATCACGAAACGCCCAGGAAGTACCTGTTTTCCAGGCCACCTCATTATGCCCACTAGCCTCGATATCGAAATTTAGCGCATCAGGCGCTGCATGCTGACGCAATATATCCAGCACCAGATAACTGGCTTCAGGACTTAGCAATGGCTTACCCTGTGCGTCCTGATCGCTTTTTAAAGCCCGTATTGGGTGCATTTCACCACCATTGGCCAACATGGCATATAGGCTGGCCATCTCCAGCGCAGTCACCTCACCGCCACCCAGTGCCAGCGCCAGTCCATAGTGAGATTCATCCTGCAGGCCACTTACCCCTGCTTCATGCAAAAACTGGTAAAACGATTTCTTGCGCAGACGTGATTGAAGCTCAACCGCAGGCACGTTACGACTGGCGATAAGCGCATCCTTAACCGAGATTGGGCCGAGAAACTGTTTGTCATAGTTTTCCGGTGTAAAGCCACCAAATTTATGCTTTGAATCCTTAAGCAGTGACATGGGATGGATCAAACCCTCGTCCATTGCCAATGCATACACAAAGGGTTTTAAGGCCGATCCTGGAGAACGCTTTGCTGTTGTCCCATTAACCTGACCAGAAATATCTGCATTAAAAAAATCAGCCGAGCCAACCATCGCTTCTATCGACAGCGTTTTATAATTAACCAGTAGCGCAGAAGCATTTCGAATACCCTGTTTTGATTTTGTCTGGATATAATCCTTTAAAACTTTTTCAACCGTTCTTTGAGTATTCGCTTTTAGGGTGGTATGGATCAGACCATTATCCCAACGCGATATTTGCTGTTGCAGATAATCCACAAAATGCGGGGCCAGGAAGGGCAGTTGATCCGGGCTGCGTATGCTCAAAGGCAGGTCCATATATTTCGACGTTGCACTCGCTTCTGGATGATATTCAAGCCAGCGTTCAAACAGGGTATCTCTGGCAGTTAGTAGCTTTTGATAGCCTGCATCGGTTGTAGGATTGCGTTTGTTAGGGTTTTGCGGAATCACCGCCAGCGTCAAGGCTTCCGGCAGACTGAGCTCACCAGGTTTCCTGTTAAAGTAAACCAGACTGGCAGCCCCTATACCCTCAATGTTTCTGCCATAAGGGGCCAGATTGAGATAGGCTTCCAGTATCTGGCGTTTTGAATAATGCCGTGTGAGCTGTATCGCACGCAGGATTTGAATCAACTTACCCGACAGCGTACTTGAGGGAATGCCCCAACGTAGCCGTGCCAGCTGCATAACGATGGTTGATGCACCGATACGCCGCTGTTGTGTCACATAGGTCACCCAGAAGGCGCGCAACAGCGCCAGTGGATCAACACCCAGATGATCGTAGTAATGCTGATCTTCGTATAACAGGGTTGCTTCGACAAACTCTGGCGCCATATCCTCAAGACGGGTATACAAACGGTATCGATCATCTTCTGCCAGCGTCAGCCGCAGTAGCTCGCCCTGCTCATCAAAATAGGCTTTGGAGTAGGGAACAAATGAGCTTATCTCCGGCCTGGGACAAAACCCGTAGCCGAAGATGATCGCAAGCACTACAACAATAAACAGCCTGGCTACCAGCCTGAACTTCATTTCGATACAGTAACCCTGAAGCGCCCTGATGCAGAGATGGCACGGATGGAGCGGTCATACATAGACTCAGCATAGGATGGCGGTATCACAAACTCACCCGCAGCGGTCAATTTAACCTTATAGCTCAGTTCACGCACAGAGCTACCAAAATCCCCGTAATACACCACACGGTCCTCGCGGATATCGACATAATCAGGTTGCCATCCGCGTGCTGTTCTGGCAACTGAACTTCTCACCACTTCAAACCCGCCCGGCAGTAAATCGATAACAGCAACATTACTGAGTGATTTACCGTCTAAAGCTCGAATTTTAAGTTTTACCGTAAGCTCCTTACCCTGCTCAAACTCGGTGACCTCGTTACCCTTGTCATCCACAAAGCTACGCAAGATTTCAAGACCCTCACGGGTAGCCTCAGTCGGCAATGACTTATTAAATCCCGACTGCACGTTCAGGTAAAACAGCCCTTCATTACCGTCTATCTGTAGTGAAAGCGCATCGACTGGATAGCTAGCTTTGAGGAAAGGTGTCAGTGCAGCGGTTAATACCTTTTTCTTGTCTTCAGGCATCATCGCGGTAAAACTGATGTTTTCATTAAACTCATTGGAAAGCACCAGCTTGCTATAAGCACCAAGCGCCAGGATAGAGTATGCCGACGAAATGGTATTATACTCACCCTTAAAGATGCGATCGGTAAGCCGCAGTATCTGCTCTCCCTCCAGCTGACGCGCCCTGGACTCAAAGTGTTTGGTCAATAGATAGATATACTGCGCATCTATGGTCAGTTCTGAATGGAAGTCATTCAGGTCCTCATGCACTGAGCCGAGCTTATAGCCTTTGATCAGGCGAGTCGCTTCCTTATCTTTCTGAAGTAGTTGATAGGTCGCCGCCATATAGGCTGAGAGAATATCCCGCTGCCATACCTGTTTATGGTTTTTGATCAACCCCTCTTCCAGATCAACCAGATAATTAGTCGTTACCTCTCCCATGCGTGTCAGCAGGTAGATCGCATTTGCACGATCTCTGGCATCAGACAGGCTTGATGAAGACTGACCCACGATCCAGCGCAGATAATCCTGACCTCGTTTCATCATATCCGTTGGCACAGGAAAGCCCTGCTCTGAAGCTTCAAGCAGAAAATGCATCACATAGATACTGGGATAACTGGCTGATCGATTATGCCCCGGCCAGAAAGAAAAACCACCATCAGCCAGTTGCCGCTCGCGCAGCTTATCAATCAGATGAGAGAAATAGCTTCTGGCATTGGATACCTGAGGCCCATAGGCTGGGTGCGACATCAAACCGATCAGCGGGAATACCTTACTCACCACCTGCTCGGTACAACCATGCGGATAGCTTTCCAGATAAGAGGTGAGTCCATCTACAATGACCAACGGGCTGGCCGAAGCAGCTACTGATTGCCTGGCTAAATCAGGATACAGACTCCTGAGTGAGCCCAGCTCTACATCACCATCCTTCTCATAACCACTGGCAAAACTGCTGTAATAGGTCATTGCCGGTCGCACACTTAAACTGGCGGTACGAGAGGCTTCTTCATCAGCGTGCTTAGCAGTGAACAGCAGCTCTGCCGCACCCAGTTGGGATGTTGTTTTCACCCTGAAACTAAACTTGCCTTCGCTACCTTCATCAATGCTCAGTTGAGCCGTGCTTTCTCCCATAATCTGCAGATGCCTGGATGGCTTAACTGAGACATCGATTTTGGCCCCTTTTCCAGAGCCATCGATAATATTAGCGATGCCTACCGTCACCATAAATTCATCGCCAGGCGCGGCCTGAGTCAGCACATTGGGTGAAATCACAAATGGACCACGTACCGTAACCGAAGAACTGCTTGCGCCCACTGAATCTTCCGCTACCGCGACTGCCATTACCCGCAACTGGCCGGCAAAGGTATCCGGCACATCAAAGCTAATGACCTGATCCACTTCACTGGCATCATAGATACCGGACCAGAACACCGCCGGTTTATCGGTCTTACGCGTAAATGGATTGAGGTTTTTCGCCAGCGCCTTCTCACGCGCATCCGCACCACCGCCACTGGCGGATAGCTCTTTCACAATATCAAAATCAGGCAGCAGCAGGTCGAGTATCTGCAACGTCTGCACATCCAGTGCGCGCTTTTTGAGAAAGTGCGCCAATGGGTCTGGAGTGCGGTATTTAGCCACCTGCAAGATTCCTTCATCAACTGCAAAGATAGCGATACGGGAAGCTTTGGAAGTACTGTAATGAATCTGCATTGCTTTGCCCGGGCGAACGATATCCTTCGTCTTCACCTCGATATCCACCCGGCGCCGACTCTTATCAATCGAGAAGGGCTGTACCGCATAGCTTAATGGACTGCTAAACACTTCCTTCGAACTCACATCACGCACAAAGGTAACATTCACATAACCGGTGCTCTCTAAAGCTTCAGGGATGAGAATACTCTGCACCGTGCTTTCTTCACTGGCCTTAAACCATTTATATTGATGCACCTTATCGGTCTCAATAGTGATTAAGCCGGAACCCGAATAGGGTGCTTTGATGCTCATCTGTATCGTATCACCTGGAAAGTAATCACTCTTATCCAGCTTCAATTGCAACTCGGCATTCTTATCTATCTTGCCGCTGAGATTAGCGAAACCCACAACCGAGAAATTCACCCTGGCCAGTCTATGCTTTTGCTCATCGATCACTTCCAGTGCAAAATCTCCGGGTTGACTGGTATCGATGGCGTACTGGAAACCAGTTTCAGCAATCACCAGATCACTGGATGACACTTCCGCTTCCTTACGGATGGTTTGATATTTATAAGTACCATTTTGCTGACGAACCAGGGTTGAAACACTCTGTATTTCAAGCAGACGCAGGGTCAGGTTTTCGGCCATTACTTTATTCAGGGTTTTATCGATGGCGATCAACTCAATATTACATTTGCTTTTGGCATTGATGTAGTCCAGTTTGCCATCCGATTTATAACCCACCAACGTTTGCAGGGGTGAAATCAACGTGCTGTTGTTAGCGATCACACTACGACCACCGGCCTGATCAAAACCTTCAGCCGTAAAACTCAGTCGATAACTACCCTGTTGAAAACGTGATAGATCCAGCTCAAACTCGGCCACACCATCCGCATCGGTGGTTTGATCCGGCAGCATGGTATCCAGACTTAAGGGCTGTTGATCGCGGTCAAAATAAGGGTCCGTAAAGTGATAATCCTGATATTCCTGAAAATGGAAATTATGCGGTTGAATATTCAGTCGTGCTGACATCTTGCGATCCTGTGCAGGCGTACCAAACAAATTACCCAGTGTCACTCTGGCATTAATTTTCTGCTGAGTATTCCAGCCATGATTGATGACATCCAGCAGCTTGCTTTGAATCTTCATGGTATCGGGCTGAAACTCTTCCACCTTGAAACTGCTATTGCCAATCTCACGCCCGCGATAGCGGTTATCGCGCATCAGATGCAATGAAACCTGATAGCGTCCGGTATCAGAAGTGGCTTCGGTCGGGTATTGAAAATCCGCTAGTCCCATTTTTGGCAGGCGGAACTTCTTCACCTTGATTTCCTTATTACGTGGTCCGCGCACTACCACTTCCAGCGGCACATTTTCAATATTGGTCATGTCGAAGTTCTTAACAATCATCCCCACATTCACGGTTTCTCCGGGACGATAAATACCTCTATCAGTAAACACATAGGCATTTAAGGCATCACGATTGAAACTACTGGAATGCTCACCACCAATGTCAAAACGCGACAGATTAATCTGGCGAGAACTTCTATCAAACGGGATAAAAGAAATATCCTCACCTGACTTCACTACATACACGGTGGGTGTTTTTTCCTGAGTTAAAGACTGTACGGTGGGAATAGCAACATGACCGGATTCATTGGTATAGCCGGTAAATACTGCTACACCATTCTTACCCAGTAACTCAACTTTTGCGTTAGCGACCGGATCACCCGAAGTGACCGATTGTACGAACAGGTCGTGTGAGTTATCCGCATTATTTTTAACAATCACACCCAGATCGGTGATCAGTATTAATCGTTTGTCACTCGCCTGATAAACATCTCTGTTATGTTTAAAATCGTATCCTTTGATATCAACAAAAAACAGACCAAATCGTTTACCCTGTTTTGGCAGATAGCGCGAAAGATCAAACGATGAGTAATTTGCCTGTTTAGGATGACTGTTAGCCAAACGCACCAGTTGCTTATCGAATGTTGCCAGATTCTGCTCGTTAAAATTCCAGCTATAAAAATCAGGGTTACTGATATCTCCACTGGTCTGAGAGACCAGGTGATACAGCTGCTCATCAAGCAATCGGCCCACCGAGTATTTCAAACCCGACACGCCACGACTCAGCACACTCAACTTATGGTTACCCGACCAGGTCAATAGCGAGCCTTCTCCAGTAATGTTGACCTCTTTCGGGTACTCTGGCACCGATAAAACATTATCGTAGAAGGTCGCATGCACAAAGCGATTTACCGAGGTCAGTCCCCTGTCGATTTTTACATACAGGTATCGGTTCTCGGGCACATCAATTTTGAAGCTATGCAGTTTAGCGTAAATCCTTTCATTGGGAATCACCACATAATCCAGCTTCTGACTCTGTTTCAACGCACTGGGAGTGACTTCTCTCGGGCTTTGCCAGTAGCCCTTACCGCTTTGGGGTTGTTTTTCCGGTAGCAGATAAATAGACAGTTTTTGGGCGAGTTCTTTATCCGCAATATCATCGGTAAAATCCAGTGTCACAATCTGTTCAGGCTCATTGTTATCATTTCTAACGATCTGAATACTCGAGCTGGCCTTTAGAAAACTATACACATCAGGAATCAATACCTTGTCATCTACCCCCTGCTCAGTTGCATTGCCACCCAACAGGCTGCGCACACCTTTCGCCAGACTGAGTTGCATGTAATTGGGCTGTTCGGGTAGAGCGATTGCTTCAGACTGGATATAGGCTTCACGATAATTCTTATCGTAGCTGACAGAAAAGTCATAGGGCTTTGGCTGCGTAGTGATGTTTTCACCCGATGGGCGCATTGTCATGCTCAACGCGTTTTCGAATGATGCCTTGTCTATTGGATGTGAAAACTGGATAGTCGACACCACCCGCCGAACAGAAATATCCTGAGGATCCTGATAGAACTCCATCTGGCTAATATTGGCTGTTAAATCAGGCGTTGCTGTTGAATAGCCATTCTCTGCCAGCACGGTTTCTTCGGAAAAAATACCCGGATCGTCAAAACTAACCGTATACTCCGTACCTGCAGGCCAGTCTGTTTCGGGCACAAAGCGCAGATTGTTATCATCCACCCAGCTCCAGATACCGGGCTTTGCGGGTGACAGGCTGATACCCGATTTTATATCCTTGCCTACCAGATCAATACGTGCAACCGAGGGCCTACCATCCGGGCGAGGCTGCCCCTGCTTAAGTCTTGAAAAATCGTAACTGAAGTGAATCGTTAAATTATCAGGCTGGGCTTCTTCATAGTTAGACGTAATCTGGATCGGCTCCAGCTGGGCCCGCACCATAACAGGACCCGGCAAGCTGTCGTAATACAGATAGCCTGCAATCGCAGCTATACCTAACATTAAAATTGCTAACGAGCCCCTGACATGGGTGCTTATCAACCCGTACAGGCCGCGCAGCCAGGGCGGCGCTACCCACGAAAAACTGCCAGTCAGTAGCGCAATCAGTCGGAAGGGTAAAAGTAGCAGCGATTTCATGGTCAGGTCCCTGGATCACAATTTTTATGGAAACGGCTTAATAACATTATTCATCAGGTATTTAAAGGTGATTAATTTTGATTCGCCGCGCGCAGATCGGCGTAATAGCGGATGAACGAGTGCAGTTGTTAAAAAAATAACCCGGAGCGCCTGGATCCGTCATCGACGATTGGACACACAAATTAATTATTCCATGCATAGTGCGATGTTAATCATTTATTTCAAGCAATCTTCATCCCTCTCTGGCAGGCATAAAAAAACCGCTTCCAAATGGAGCGGTTTTTATAAGGTTCAGGGTTTACTAAAATGCAACCAGGTAACTACCTGAGATAATAAAATCAGGGGAACCATCATCCAGCCCAAAACCTAAGCCACCACGGATTCTGGATTTATCCTTAAGCGCATAATCAGCACCCCCGGAAATCAAAAACTGGTCTGTTTTGGTTCTCAACCTGGCTTCGCCAATTAAATGCAGCTGAGAATTAACTGCGTAGATAGCGCCGCCGCCAATTGAAAACGATGTTTTCCGGTCGGTAGAATTACCACCCGTTGCGATCTCGATAAAATCAAGACTTGCCTGGGCGGTTAACACCAGGTCTTTCGCCACCGCGTGCCTGAGCGCACCGAATCCACCAAAATTAAAGTTATCGTAGCCTAAATCCTTATCACCAACAGGCAGGGTTAGCATACCTCCGGCAGAAATCTGCGTAGGTCCTGACTTGATCAGGTATCTCCCAACTACAGTCAAATCGGATAAACCCGATTCACTTTTTGCACCACCATCGGGGTCGGTATTATCGAAAGACAGGTATCCGCCTACCTCGATCTTATCGTTAATCGGAAATCCTCCTTGCACTTCCAGATCAAATGAATTGGCGTGCTCAAAGTCTGCATAGCTTGCACCAGCCTCGATATAGCTCGACCGGGCTACAGGGCTATCAAAAAGAAAATTCTGGAACAGGTGTACATCCGGTTTAAAATCCAACGAGGTTGCAGCATTCTGGGCGAAAGCTGCCGGGATCATTAAAAAATTAAGAATAAGAAAAGCCTTTTTCATGTTGCGCTCCATAGTTTAAGCAGTGTGAGTTAAATCAGAAAGTTGCGAAATGCTATCCCAGACTTCTTACAAGCTGTAAGTGAAATTGTTTGCATTTATCAAAATATCAATAAATTTGCGCATAGCAGTTGCTCTAGATTAAAACAGGATCGCCTGATCTATTCAGGCGATCTAATCAGCGTTAACGTCGCGCGATTAATTTATCGATACGTTCCAGATCATTAATCACCGCCCAGTCTCCGCCCGCCTGCTGTACGCGCGATTGCCACAGATCCAGCCGTTTCAGGTAATCACGCGGATCGATATTATCACTACGCAGCTTGGTGACATTGAGCGCCACCACGTGAATACCAGGCAAGGACAGCGGAAAGTCTCGGATATGCCCCTTTTGCAGATCCTCTTCCAGATCCGAGAAAATCAGCACATAGCGTTCACCTGCACCGGTCTCGGTGAGGAACTCACTGGCCTGCAATACACCGCCGGTAATATCGGTATGTCGACTGCCGCGTTTGGTATCCGCAACAAAACGTTCAATCGTGGTTTTAAACGCGCGCTTCTGGTCGTTGGTGGTACTCGGACGCTCATCAAAGGTGGTACTGGCGATGATATCTTTCTCACTGAAACTACCACTGTCGATACGCGCAATCGCCAGCGAGTCTCCACTGTTCAGCGTAGCCAGCAGGTAATTGATAATCGTCTGCGCCTTTCCCATTTCCTCGGTATAGGTGCCTGAGGTATCCAGCAGCAGGAATACCGCGCGCGCTTTGGACTGCGCCGAGTCACAGCCGGAAAAAACAGTCAGTAACAAAATCAAAATCAGTTTTTTCATCACTTTTCCTCCGCCAGACTGCCGGCCTTAAGTTTTATCCCGTTTTGCACATCGGACTGGGACCGGCTGATCCAGCCTTCGATGCCCAATGGCAGCATAATGAACAAATCATACAGGCTGATCAGAATTAAACTGCTTTGACGAGCCACCCCGCCAATCAGGCGTGCGACAAAAGCCATGGCATGTAATACACCCATCGCAATCACACCCAGTACAGTGCGCAGGGAATGAATAAAGGATTCCAGCGGGATGGCGACAAATGACAGTGCAAACGGCAGGATAAAGCCCATGATCATCTGCCCCAGCGAGGGTATCCAGCGGAACTGGGCTTCTACCACACCGGCACCTGCGAGCGATTGTGTCAATGCTTCTCTGTCCAGCGCCAGCAGGTCACGCATATAGGCCAGTGAGGCTTCAACCGTAGCCAGTATCGCCAGAATGCTGAAGGTGATCAGCAGCATGCGCTTGCGCATTTTGTCATCCATTGAGCCAATGATTGGAAACAGATGGGTGATACGTAGCGACTCCATGAGGAATAATCCCATCGCGATCTCAACCATAATAATCACCAGCGCCGCGATATCCGAGGTACGCATGGGCCCGATATAACTGGTACCACCAACCATTTCCGACATCGGCATGGCTATCAGCTGAAAGTTGATCAATCCGCCAAACAGTGCAATCACCAGCACCAGAGAAGAGATAAAAAACTGGGTCATAGAAGAAGATGCCAGCGTGCGGGCGATACTATCTTCCCCGTTGCGCATGGCTTCATAGCGCTGCATTTGCTGGTCGATCTGTGCCGAACGCTCATCCAGCCCATCGATTTTCTGTTTAACCTGAGTCAGTGACTGGCCCAGGTGACGCCACTGCGGTTGCATCGCGCCCAGCAGCTTATGGCGTTCCAGGGTTGATTTACGGTAAGCCTTCTGTGTCTCCTGATGTGCCTTTTCCAGCGAGTCACCAATACTATCCAGAATATCGCAAACCGTCGCATCCCCGGTACGGGGGATTGCTGCCACCGCATCTACCGCCTGCAACCAGGCTGGTGGCAACGGGGGTGCGTCAGTTGCAGACTGGTAGTCCTGCTCAATCTTATCGATAGCATCGCTGATCTGACGATGTAACGCGGGGTAACTACTAAGGTCTCGTGTGACCATACTGTTCACACGCTGGAACTCGCGCTCTATAGTCCGTTGGCAGGCTTCCTGACCGATCGCTAGCACCACTTCCTTATTGCGACGTTGCAGACTTTGCTCCAGCTTGCGCAGCGAAGTAGCAAACAGACGACAGGCAATATAAATTGAACGCCCGGTAGAGCGAAACAGGGCATGCGCCGGGTTGCGCGCCAGGTAGGCGATAAACACCAGAATCACCAGCCAGACTGCGGCAGATACACTGGGATTGTCGGACCAGACCGACAGCAATTGAGTAAACATGATAATCACCTCGTTGTGTTGATTGTGAATAGAATGTAGGGCGCGGCTGTGAAAAATCGGTGAAAAGAAAAAACTACTTTTGCGTGAAATGTGATTAATTCACACTTCATGCGAAAGTGCTCTACGCTTAGCGAGGTATACTTAAAATTTCGGACTAACTGGAAATCAGCTTGATGGCTTCAATATTCTGGGTAGAAGACCAGTCACACTGGATAGAAAAGTTTTCATCGATTCTGCAGCAAGGTGAATTTGATGATAAACCGAATCAGCTCGATATCTTTAAATTTGCCGAAGCGGCAAAACAGAAAATCGCGCTTACCGATAGCCAGTCACCACCGGATGTGGCATTACTGGATGCGCGCATGAATGGTAACGATCAGGCTGGATTTTCAGTCTCTAGCGCGCTACGTAAAAAGTGGCCGCAGATTCCAATCATTTACCTGTCGGAACATAGCGGTACCGAGATAGAACGCGACGCGCTGGAACAGTTTTCTGCAGCCGATTTTATTGCCAAACACCAACATAATGTGGAACAGGTGCTGTGCTGGCGCATCAAGGCAGTACTACGCCAGCGCGCACTTGGCGACCAGAACTCAGAAGCAAACCAGCAACAGCTCAGCAGCGGGGATCTAACCATCGATTTAAACAACTGGAATGTATACTGGAAACAGGTCCGATTAATGAACCCCAACAACCAACTGCGTCCGCTGGCACCCACACCGCGCAAAATCCTGCGCGAACTGCTGCAGTGTTCACCGCGACCGCTAAACAGCCTGCAGATCGCAGATCGCATCGATGCAGACCTGGAAAAATTTTCCTACGCCAGTTATCGCCAGCATATCAAAACCCTGCGCCGAGCCATTGATGCCGCAGAAGGGGGTCAGGGTCATTTCCTGGAACTCTGCCAAAACGGTTCGGGTATTGTGACCTTTGGTGACGAAGGCGCCTATTTCTGGAAACCACCCGCGGTGGAAAAGCCATGACCCGTCCCGGTATCCCCTACCCCTGGATCAGTACGCTCGCAGCACTGTTGATTATCAGCTGGCAATTCATACTGGCTCAACCACAATGGATACACCCCGATGTGCTGCCCGATCTGTTATTGAATACAGAACTGCAAATCACGGCGGCTATATTCTGGGTCATACTGGTGATTCTGGATATCTATCGTTTCCTGCGAGGATGGAGCGGATACCGTGCCAGGCTGCAGCATCATAAGGACCAGATTAGCGAGCTATTCGACTCGCGTCGCGAATTAGGTTCCAGAGCCAGAACTTACTCCGAACATGCCGAAAAACTCAAGTTATTCATCAGCGATAAATTGCTGGAATACATCGAGTACGACGAGAAATTCCTGCATTTCAAGAACATCGCCTCCGAGGTGAGACACAATGGTGTGATTAGTTACGACAAGGCACAGACAGCACTAAAAAAAGCCGCCGCGCTGTGCGCTGATCAACTGCAGCACCACGACCAGATCGCGCAATTTGAGGATGCTGCCGAAAGCCTGCTATACCTGTGGGATCTACTCGATATCGCCACCACAGATAACATCAGCCTGCATGTCGCCAATCGCATCTACGACAGTGAAGAGTATTATTTTCAGTCCACCCTGAATAACAGCGATCCCTCTACCCTGCCCTATGTGCCGACATTCTCCATGTTTAACGCGCTGCATAAGACCCTCACCGATATCGTCGATAACCCCGCTGCCATCAACGAGAGTAGCCTGCTGGCTTTGCCGTACAGCTACGCCGATGATCATGTCAAACTGAGATTAGAATCAGACAGCGACATGCTGGGCAATATCAATCACATGGTATTGCTACTGGAAAACCTGCTCAATAACGCGCTCTACTATGCTGCCCAGCAAAGCGCTAAAAACCATGCCAACCGCATTAATATTCTATTGACCAGACAACAGGATAAGGCTGTGGTTGAAATCTATAACCACGGGCCTCGCATAAAGGATGAGGATAGTAAACATATCTTCCAGCTTGGTTTTTCATCGCGCCGCATTCGAGACCATCATGGCAAGGGGCTAGGGCTATATTTTGTAAATGAAATCTGTAAAGGCTTCGAAGGAAAGGTAAGCTACCAGAACATTGAAAACCAGCCATGCAGCTTATCGTTGCGCATTGAACTCGCGAATGGAGAAATACAGAACCACTTTATCGAACTGATAGAGAACAACGGAAAAGCACTGTGCCACCTTAAACAGGGTGAAGAAAGCGCCAGCGCGTCGCTAACCCTGTCATTCAACAACCCGCTAAGCAGCGTTGAAGTCAGCGCCCACAGCGGCACCACCACCCAGATGATTAACCACTTGAATACTGAAACGGTAAGCCACACAGATTGCAGCAACCCACTGATACCGCGCTGGAAGATCGAGATCAACAATCGGAAAAAATCGGCCCGACTTACCTTCAAGCCGGTCGACGTACGTGGCGTCAATTTCAGGGTTGAGCTGCCCACTGCCCAGTCGCGGCTTGAATTCCAGGAGGGTGAGCTGTAACCCTCGCTATTGTTTAATCAGCTTCTTCAGCTCAATGATTTCTTCGCGCAGGGCTTTTATCTCCCTGTGCAGGTCTGCTTCGATATGTTGCTCTGAGCGCTCGACTGCGCGCATTGTTGCCTGATGCTCCACTTCACTATAGCTCTGCATCGCATTGACGATAATCGCGATAAACAGGTTCAGCATGGTGAAGGTAGCAATCAGTATAAAGGGTACGAAAAAGGCCCAGGCATAAGGAAAGGTCTCCATCAGCGGTCGTACAATACCCATAGACCAGCTTTCCAGCGTCATGATCTGGAACAGAGTATACAGCGAATGCCCCAGCGTGCCGAACCATTGCGGGAATGCCTCCCCAAACAGATTGGTGGCGATGACGGCAAACACATAGTAAAAAATCATCAGCATCAGTCCAATCGACCCCAGACCCGGAATTGCAGCCAGTAATGCACCGACCACCCGACGCATGGAGGGCACCATGGTCAGTAAGCGTAGCACCCGTAAAACACGCAGCGCTCGTAAGACAGCGAACGGTCCCGACGCAGGGATCAATGCGATTGCGACAACCGTGAAATCAAACAGACTCCAGGGATCGCGCCAGAACGCACTGCGGAAAACATACAGCCTGGCCGCTATTTCAATTACAAAAACAGCAAGGATCAGGTGATCGATGGCCAGTAATAATGGCCCTGCCTTGAGCATCACGGCTGCCGAAGTCTCCAGCCCCAGAATAACCGCATTGATCAGAATGAGCGTAATAATCGATTTTTGAACCAACGGCAGCTGAATGAACTGTTGCAATCGAGTGCGAAAGCAATCTTGCATGGTCGCCTCCATTAATGAGGTACCTTTGCGGCCTGAACTAACAGAAGCTGTTGCGCAGAAAAAGCAGTCATTCGTTCAATTCCTCAGCGTAAATAATACAAAGACTCCATTAAATACTTAATGATTAGCTTACCAGTAAATTTGGCGTCATAGCCCTAAACATCAATACTCTAATGTGATACAGCCTGGGTAAAAAACTGAATTTAGCTGATCAATACATCGGTTTTTTCGAATAATGAAAGCGCTTGCTAAGCGCTTTAAATTTAGCTGTTCTATTGTTTACTGGACGCAACCTCTGCTGGCTGTGCAGGCGCCAATCTGCACATAGAGCAGCATTTAATTCACCTATATTTTGTATGCTTATTAGCTTGACAATTACAAACCCAGAGACCAAAATTGGGAATATAGTCCCATAATAATTATAAGATCCACTTTAAGGAGTAATGGATGAAAACAATGCTTATCTGGCTTGTTTATCCATTTTTAGCACTCATGCATAACCAGAATCGACACAGGGTTATGGGCTACTAAATATGCCCCTCACTTTGCAGGTTTTGCACAATCAAAGTTTTTCGGTTGCTGGTTTTAACCAGGTGATTTGTACGTATTAACGACAGTGCAATCGTTTTTGATAAGGAATTTATGAGCTATAAAGATCAATTTAAACCTCTGGTGGCGTTAGTAGCTGCCCCTCAAACTCATACGTTCGGCTTACCCTCAATGAAAATTGAGGCTGCTTTTCGTATTCCTGGCTATCGAGGCCTGTGGTTAGACACCCGTAACTGGAGTAAGGAAGCAGCTAATTTATATACAGCGCTCTCCGCTCGCACCCCGGAAAATCTACTCAATCATGTACAGCGAATCTTTCATCATATCCGACATAAAAATACCGAGGATACCTATGGCGCACTAATAGATCTGTTTATCGTGCTGAAAAATCACGGAAGACCCCTTAAGGAGCGCATGTTAAATTACGCTCGCCCTCTCCTGCTGGGCGAACGCTTTGAACGATTACAGCAATTGCTTGATGCAAATCTACTAGAGCAGGAAAAAATCCCGCAGTGTCCGCGCTCGGTTCTTTCCCCTGGTTTTGTAAGTCCCTACCGACTGGTAGAAAAAGTTAAAGCCGTCAGCGATCCAAACGGGGACTCTTACGCAGAGTGGCGCAGCTACATGGAGTATGGGCAATTAGATTCCGCCAGATCGGTGCTGGAATCGGAAGTTCTTAACGGTTCAGAACAACCGGAAATCCATTCGAATCTAATTGAGATCTATCGCCAGACTCAGGACAAGATCAATTTTCAAAAGGTATTTCCTCGTCTTCAAATCAATAAGGACTCACTCCGGCGTCTTTGGCAGGAGCTCGATGACTTTTTTGCTGCTAGCGATTAATGACCTATGCGTGTAGATCAGAAACAACCATTGCGGGTCTCGGTGTATGGGCTAACAGAGAAAATGCGTAATACATTGCAGTATTTTTTTCATGGCCCCTGTAATGATTATTATGAGATGGTGGATGATGGTTCATCCGTACTGAGTGTTATTGACCTGGATGGGCTAAACGGACAGCAAAGTCTGCAAGATCATCGAACCAGAACCCCTGAGAAGCCACTGATTGTTCTATCAGTAAATAACAAAGAAATAGAAGGCGCAATTCTTGTTCACAAACCGCTGCAAACTGAGAAATTTATTTCCGCACTGGAGACTGCTCAACAGAAAATGCGTCACAGCACCTTATCAGACCTCCCACCATCTAAAGTACAAACGCAAAGTGAGCAGCCTGTCAACGCGGATACCTACAGGGGAGCAAACACACAGAAACCAGCCAATACACCTGTGCATACTACAGCAGGAAAAAATAATTCAGTGTCAGCAGTACCGGTGAAACCAGCAGGCTCGAACGAGACTAAGAATGAAAACTCACCTGTTTCAGGAACAAAATCTCGATCAGAGACGCATCAAGCTGCAATATACCTGGATTTGCACGATGAACGCAGTTTCATAGGCTCTGCACCAGATATTGATCACACTGACCCCAAACAACTGGCTAACACCCAATATAACCCTGAACTTTATTTTCAGGGATATATTAATCAGGCAGTGATCCAGGCTGGAGTATCCGGCCAGGCTGTTCTCCTGACGATACCTGAAGGCTGGGTGGTAATACGACCCAAATCGCAATCGGTACTCATCAATATTAAAGAATCCAAATTACGCGCTTTTAGTGCATTGCCTATCACCGACCAGACTATAACCAGATCAGTTCTCAAACAGAGCGATTTATCCAAATATAGCCAACAGGCCGAGTTAATGGGTCTGGAACAGTTACTATGGAAAACCGCCATCTGGTCATGTAGAGGCCGACTACCGACAGGTACAAGCCTGACGTCATCGGTATCCTTTCGACACTGGCCAAATTT
Source organism: Gammaproteobacteria bacterium (assembly GCA_050288105.1). Classification (GTDB taxonomy): domain Bacteria; phylum Pseudomonadota; class Gammaproteobacteria; genus JACNJF01. The sequence goes on along the minus strand of JBNKDE010000023.1, from coordinate 19,323 downwards.
ATCGCGCTTACAGCTACCTCCGCATGCTTTACGAATAGCAGCACTCTGGTCAGAAAATCCCTGTTCTCTGGTGGATACAGCAAAGGCCCTACAAATACCCCAACGTTATGTATTTGCTTTTTACAGTGCCTGCAATGCTATTGATGTAGCGGCAGTCGAGCCAGAATCTACCGATAATATAAGCAAACCCCTGCCGCTACAAAAGAACCACAAACGTGCTTTTTTTAGACGCATTCTGGAACGTTTAAAAGGACGACACTAAAAATAATTCAGAGCAGAAACCATGAACAACCATAAAATTATTTTTGCCGGCCCCGTCGGCGTTGGAAAATCAACAGCAATAGGAGCCATTAGCGACATCCCTCCTGTAACCACCGAAGAATTTGCTACCGATATCTCCAAAAGTGATAAGACAACAACAACGGTTGCCATGGACTATGGCGTGATGAATCTTGACGGAGGAGAAAGATTACATCTGTATGGCACACCTGGTCAGGAACGTTTTGACTTTATGTGGGACATACTCACCGAGGGTGGCGTCGGACTGGTATTACTCATCAACAATGATGCAGCAAACCCAATTCAGGACTTGCACTTTTTCCTTGACGCCTTCGACCCCTTTATTCAGAAATCAAGACTTGTGGTAGGCGTTACCTTTATGGATAAGTGCGCAACCCCGACAATTAGTGATTATCGCGAAGAACTGAAGCGCATTAAAAATAAAGTTCCCGTATTAGAAATAGATGCCAGGGAACGAAGGGATGTCGCCCTGCTAATTGAGGCGCTACTTTACACCCTTGATCCTGGACTGGTTGCCTGATTATGAATCGATATCAAATGAATCAGGGGCTATACATAATGCCAACCCCTGCTGGTGCTTACTACAGTGTATCGGATAATGAACCCACCCCATCCCGCCGTTTACTGCATACACTATTGAGCCAGAAATCTAGCCCTCTTTTAACGATAGATAAACTGAAACAGTGGCAGCAAGTGGATGATGAAGATGAAGTCCTCGATCTACTTTTTCATGCCCAGAACTTGGGCTGGGTAGGAGGACTAGATGAACCCATGCTAGCACCTGAAGGCGTGCTGGAGGATGTTTTACCCGACTTGCTGTCGAACCTCACTGATACCAATAAGGCTCTGCTAGCAGACTCGCAGGGATTTTATATCTGCTCACAGGGGTTCCCTCATGAAACAGCTGAAGAGTTATCTGCATTAAGCGCTGATATCGCTTCGATGCATGATAGGCGTCGGCATTTGATTCACAACAATCTTGGGTTGACCACAAGTGCCTGGTCTTTGGTAGATGCAGCAGGCTGCAGCCAGGTAGGGTTTTGGCCAATGTATGTTGGCGACCAACGTTTTGTGCTGGTTCTTAGCGGCCTTCCGCATCTAAACCAACACAGTATGACCAGCTTGATATGGGCTCTGTGTAAACGCTATGGCAATTAATTTATAGCGTTCTTTGTAATAGCAAACTTATTAACCATTGAAAAAACTTGGCTTAAATAATATGAAAAACTGGGAGAAATAAAATGCGTTCAGATATGCTCAATTCGATACTTAGTGAATTAAATGGAACCTCGGCGGATATAGAAGCAACCGCAGTGATTTCTACCGATGGTTTAATGATAGCCTCCCAGCTTCCTGCTAGCCTGGATGAAGACCGCGTTGGTGCAATGAGTGCGGCAATGTTATCCCTCGGTGATCGTACTGCGAACGAGTTAGCTCGTGGTGATCTGGAGCAGGTACTCATAAAAGGGGCCACTGGATACGTACTCATGACATCCGCCGGGAAAGATGCCGTATTGACCATTTTAGCTAAACCCAATGCAAAATTGGGACTGATATTTCTCGATGTAAAACGTGCAGCAGTAAACATCGCCCAGCTGGTTTAAACCGGATCTGAAATATTTTATTTTCTACAGGGAGGCATCAGGTCATGCACGATATGAATCCGCAGCATATTACCGGTGATTATACAGAGCATCAACTAACCTATTTTGATGGCAGTAGTCGCAAGGTGCTGGTTACTGAGCAGGAAACACCGTTTCCTAAAGGTTGCTTAATTGTGTCGCGCACCGATACACAGGGAATCATTACTCATGCGAATGAATCTTTTGTACTCATGTCGGGCTATGAAAAGTCTGAGCTGATTGGTGAGCCACACCATATATTGCGACATCCTGATATGCCAGCCGCCGCATTTAAGGATTTATGGGATACATTAAAGCGTGGTGAAAAATGGCAGGGTTATGTCAAAAATTTACGCAAAAACGGTAGCTTTTACTGGGTATTTGCGACTGCAATTCCCAATATTCGAAACGGTGAGGTGCAGGGGTATACGTCAGTTCGACGAGAAGCTTCGCGTAAAAAAATCGAAGAGTGCAGCGCACTTTATAAAACACTTTCCTAGATCTGGTTGCACCAGAGTAGCAATTCCAATTCGAATAAAAAAGGGAGTAAACGATGTCGTACAATCTGGCTATCAGCCCCGACTTCAAACCAGAATTAATATCTGGGTGGTTTATCTTTAATACCTGGTTGCAAAAACAACTGGGTATGGGAATACACCTGGAAATTCATCAGGATTTCAAGGAACAGCACGACGCTATTGACCAGGGCAAGGTTGATCTGATTTACGCTAATCCCTTCGATGTATCCAAGCTTGTTAGAGACAGGGGTTTTTTGCCCATAGTAAAACCTGTATCAAAACCGGATGAGGCGATAATTGCCTGCAAGTCTGGCACTTTTACAGATATCCGAGACTTACCTGGCACAATAAAGGTCGCACAAACCGATACACCCGAAGTAAATACCATCGGCAACATTATGCTGGAACCAGCCGATATTGATAAAAACGCTGTCGAAGTCGTCCATTGTGATAGCTTTGTAGTGGTTGCGAGGCAAATCATAAAGGGCAATGCCGATGTTGGGTTTTTCCTTGCCGAGTCTTTCAACGACCTGTCAGCACTGGTTAAACAGCAACTGTTTCCACTAGTTAGCAGCCAGATACATATGATCCATCATGCAATGCTAGTGTCGCCAAATCTGGTGACCAAAAGAGCAGAGATTAGAGACTTGTTAAGCGCTATGTCAGCAGATGAGGGTAGCAGGAAGATCCTTCGGGAGATAGGTGTCACTGATTTTGAGCCCATGTCCGACGAAGATGCCGAATTTTTGATAGACCTGATGGACACACTAACAACCTGATATTCATTTAGCCAGGCTCTGAAAGCAGCCCACAGTGCGACTAAATACCCTCCTTGTTATCTCAAAATCAAATCCACAATTGACAACTTTACTCAGTCAGAATCCGGGTAAAAACGATGATTAAACTGAGCTGCTGAACAGGCTTTTTTAAATATATCTCTGGATCGAGAAATGAGGGTAGAGTCAAATGTGCACTATTTACTACTAAAGATTACACCTGGCCAAATTATTATTTAGCGTCAAACACTTACATTTAACAGGGTCATCATTGTTCTGCTGAAATGGACCCAGATCCGTCTCAGAAAGCCATTTCGCAGCTTTCGAAAGCTTGACATCTATTCTATCGAAGAAGATTATTGGGAATATAGTCCCAAATTAATTCTTGGCTATACAATATCGGGGGTAATAACTAGTACAGGAGATAAACGATGGATATACATGTAAAAAAGCAGTATGCAACTCTTTTATCGGTAGTTTGCCTTGCCGCATTACCCACATTCACATCAGCTGAGGAGTTACCAAACCTGCCTCAACCCGTTGAAATAAAAGGCAAGGTACAGAATGTTGAATCGTACGACTGCTCTCTACACCATAGATACTGGTGCGGTCGGATTGCAGGAACGGTGTGGATAAATGGCGATAACGGTGAAGTCGTTGCCAGGTATCTGAAGCGAGATAGCTCGATGTTCCTGAATGGAAACGCTACCGTCTTTGAAGGCATTCAACCAGGTGACAAAGCGGTGATTATCTATTTTAAGGATGATATCTGGGCAACTTCACTAGAGCTTGAACGCAAGGGGTCATGATGACCTGCCCATATTAGGTGAATTCACGTTGTTAAAAACAATATCCCATAAAAGCTGTACTTTTATCAGCCACCTCTATTGAGGTGGCTGCTTTTTTTGGAGCGCCACTCACGAACGTTTCAGCCAGACACTGGTGTCGTGAAACACTGCCCCACCTGACGGGAACGCAGGCTCTGAAGAAACCAGCGCATTAATCCCCAGCCCCTCAATGAAGGCGCTGTTGGGCCAGATCCCCTCGACAATAATGCTATCAGGATGCTGCCCCGATACCGCTTCAGCCATCAGCAAAACAGATCCCCTATCATTACCTATGCGCACCAGATCACCATCAGCAGCACCAATCTTCTTCAGCTCATCAACATGAATCATCGCTTTAGGGTGTTTCTCCTTTTTACATGAGGAAGCTGTTTCATTAAAGCTGGTATTCAGAAAATTTTGCGCTGGCGCGGTAACCAAACGATAAGGTCGCTGCTCAGATATTTCATCCGTGATCGCCCAGTGATCAGGCAATGTTGGCATACCTGGCCCCACACGCCCCAAACCAGACCAGTCCACCTTAAAGTGAAAGCGTTTGTCTGCATGCAGAAAACCGTGCATAAAATGGGCATCTTCAAATGACGTGCTGACATCCAGCCCTCTTTGCGCATGAATCTGCTCAGCATCTGGATAGCCCGAAAGACGCAGCGATTTATCCACTACCTCCCAGGCCGTCATTTCAAATGCAGGGTGGCTGACGCCCAGACGTTTACCCAGAGCACAGATCACTTCATGATTGGAGCGACATTCTCCCGCAGCTGGCAGCACGGATCTGGCAACCTGCAACACCGCATGAGCGCCTGGATTATAAATATCGTCATGCTCCAGAAACATCGTAGCAGGCAGCACGATATCTGCCATTTGTGCGGTTTCGGTCATGAATTGCTCATGTACGCAGACGAACAAATCCTCACGTGCGAACCCTGCCCTGACCTTTGCCGATTCCGGCGCCACCACCATCGGATTGCAGTTTTGGATCAACATCGCTTTAACCTCACCGCCACCTGCCAGGGCATCAGTATCGCCGCACAGGATATCGCCTATGCGTGACATATCCAGCGTTCGCGTCCCTGCCCGCGCCAGCTCTGGTGCTTCTATCAATTGCATATCAACTGCCGCCAGCGCACTTAGCGAATACAACGCACCTCCACCCGCAACCGACCATGCGCCGGTCAACGCAGGCAGGCAGGAAACCGCATGCATATTAACCGCACCATTACGCGAGCGGGTAAAGCCGTAGCCCAGGCGAATATAGGATTTTTGGGTACTTCCATACAGGCGAGCAAAGGCTTCGATCTGCTCCACAGACAGACCCGTGATGTTAGCCGCCCACTCTGGTGTTTTTGATTTTACATGCTGTTCCAGCTCGTCTGGCGCATCGGTATAACGCGCCATATAGTCTCTATCCGCATAGCCGTCACGAAATATCACATGCATCACAGCACAGGCCAGGGCTGCATCGGTACCGGGGCGCAGGGCCAGATGCAGATCAGCACGTTGAGCGGTTTTCGTGCGGTAAGGATCCACCACGACCAATCTGGCACCATTACGCACTGCCTCCAGTGCATAGGACATCACATGCACCTGGGTCGAAACCGGATTCATGCCCCAGATGACGATCACTTCAGACTGCGCCATTTCGCGCGCATCAACGCCGTTAAAACCACCCGCGCCAGCCTGCCAGCCAGGGTTGGCCAAACCAACGCAGATGGTACCTGCCATATTGGAATAACCGCGGGCATGACGCAGACGGTTGATACCCTTGCGCATCAGCAGCCCCATGGTGCCACCATAAAAATACGGCCACACTGATTTCGCACCATGATTGCGCTCTGCTTTCAGGAACTCATCCGCCACGGTATCCAGCGCTTCATCCCAGCTAATACGTTGAAACTGCCCTGAGCCTTTCGGCCCGACTCGTTTTAATGGGTATAACAGCCGATCAGGATGGTGGATACGTTCGGCATAGCGTGCCACCTTGCCGCACACAATACCGTTGGTATAGGGCACAGCCCTGGAACCATTAATCTTACCAATACGATTACTGTCCAGCAGCTCAACCTCTAGCGCACAGACACTGGGGCAATCGTGGGGACAGACAGAATAAGCAGTATTTTTACTCATAGTACATAGATTGGTTGGAATTCCGCGCTTACAGTAACACGCACCGATTCATCAAAATAGTCATAACCATCAAGCGCAAAACACCCGGTGTTGTCCACCGGCTAGCCTGAGCGATTCAAACGCCCCTTGAGATCATTGGCAAAACCGATGCCCGCTTCAGCATAGATATTGAACGAATAATCCACACCCATTGCCTTTAACTGTTCAGCTTCATCGTCATACCTGGAGGTAGCTGCGATTCTACCCTGGTAGCCCATTTCCTTAAGAAGCAGGACCGCTGCCATATTCGCGCTATGCGTCGGTAACATGAGCAACACCCATTGCAGTCCCTCAATAAGCGTTGCCGCTCTTTTCCAGAAATCCAGGTTGGTGGCATCCCCAGCAATCACAAAACGCTTTGCTTCCTGGTGTCTTTGAGCTTTCTCAGCATCAATTTCCACACCCAGTAAGCGCTCATGATAATCTCGCTCAATCGCCTGATATGCGGCGCTACCCATACGCCCCATACCAAATATCACCACCTCTACATGTTTTAAATCCATATCCTCTTCACCTGCTATCCTGCGTTTACGCTCAGTCTTCTTAAGCAACGGCCGCCACAGGGTATAGATATGGTCTCGTACTGAAACCAGTGGCGCAGAAAGTATGAACGACAGGGATAAAACAATGGCAAATACCGCTAGCCATTCCTTTGCCAGCCAGCCTGAAGCGATTGCCAGCGATCCCACGATAAGACCAAACTCACTATAATTCGCCAGATTTAAGGAGCTACGCCATGAGGTACTGGCTCGCAGGTTGAACAGGTTGAATAGCACAAAATAGAGCGCCGTCTTAACAGGCAGGAAAACGATAAAGACCAACGCTACCAGAAACTCCTGCCAGCCCGGCAATGCAGTCATACCAACACTGAGAAAAAAACCAACCAGAAACAAATCCTTAAAACTCATTAAAGATTTTGACAACTCATTGGCCTTTGCATGATTCGCCAGCAGCATGCCCAGGATTAATGCACCAACATCACCTTTCATTCCGACCAGCTCAAAAATATCAGCACCTCCCAGAGCCAGCACAATGCCGAATAATACCAGTAGTTCCCCATGCCCGGAGTAATCCAGCACCTTTGCCAGCAGATGCCTCAGCGGTATCAGCATGAATAAGCCCAGCGCCCAGATAGAAGGCATCTTACCCACTGATATCGCAAGAAATATCACGGCTACGATATCCTGCATAACTAGGACGCCAATCGAGATGATTCCATGCGATGCCGAGGTCGCCCCCAGTTCATCGAGGATTTTTATCGCAAATACCGTACTCGAGAAAGACATCACAAAACCGATCAGTAAGGCATTGGTAAAGGTCAAGCTTTGAAACATTGGCAGCTTCAGCGTGGTTAGCAGGAATACGATTGCTGACAGCAGCAAGGTCACCAGCAGCATATGTACGGAAGCCACGCCCCAGACTTCAGCCCTGGCGAGGGACTTAACTTTTAGCTTAAGACCGATACTAAACAGCAGCAGCGTAATACCCAGATCGGCAATTGAACTCAGGAATGCCCCCCCTTCTGCACCCAGTGCATTGAGTAGAAAGCCTGCAAACAAAAAACCCACCAGCGGGGGCAAACCTGCCAGCTTGACCAGAAACCCAGAGACAAAAGCGATCGTCAGCCAGACGGGATCACTGGGAGGAATTGAAGAAAGTAAGGTATCCATCTCATTGATTCTGGACTGCAATAAATGCCTGGTCAATTTATCTCGTTACATGAGAGGGCATTTTTTTAATTGATAAAAAACCGTAGCTTGATTAGAGTTTCGCGTTTTTAGCATAAGGAAATTCTCATGAACAAATCCTCGGAAAAACTTCCCTTCCCAACCATCAGTCTGCACTGGATTATTGCAATCGCTTTCATCGCAATGCTTGCATTTGGCATGTATGTCGAAGACCTGCCACGTAGCCCGGAAAAAGGCGAGTTGATCGGTCTGCATAAATCTATCGGCGTCATCATCCTGCTGCTCGCGCTGGTGCGCATTGGCTGGCGTGCAATGAGCAAATACCCGGCCCCACTCAGTGAAGTACCCAAATGGCAGGACATTATCGCCAAGCTAACCCTGCTGGTACTGATACTCGGCACAGTAATGCTACCCGTTTCCGGCATCTTCATGTCGATTGGTGGCGGACATGGTTTAGCCGTATTCGGCCTTGAACTGATCGCTGGATCCGGTGAGAAGATGGAAACCCTGTCTAAAATCGGTCACATCATGCATGGTCTGGGTGGTAAGCTGATGATCGTGTTTATCGTTCTGCATATCCTGGGCGCAATAAAACATGAACACATCCAGAAGGATGGTACTTTGTCGCGTATGCTTGGACGTTAAGCGATAAAAGCGGGATTCATTAATCCGACTAAAATATGGCTACCGCCATCCGCAGTTAACTGCAGGATGGCGGTAGTTTACTTTTCTGCCAGGGCTTTCAGGCTGGTGACATTCTCCAGCGCATGTGTCATTGGTGTATTCAGACCTATGCCCTTTTCCAGAGACAGGTCATAGGCAATCTTATTGATCAGGTACTCAGCTTCGATAAGCCGGTAAGCACTATTGATACGATAGGATAAACGCCACACCACCGCGTGGTCACCTGTCTCTACAATCTGCACGCGGGAGGGTCGTTCGCTATTAATCAGGGAGCTATTCTCGCAAGCATACTGCCAAACCTCGCCCAGAAACGCCTCAACCTGCGCGCTACTAAACCCATAGCCAATCTTGAAATCGACAAAACAGCCCAGCTTATCATTCGAGTCGCTACTCAGGATTTCTATCTTGCAGGCGCGAAATTTAGAATTGGGCAGCAGGATTTTATATTTCCTGCGCAGGTCCTTAAACACCGTCTGGGTCAGTGTGGTACGCATCACCACCGCCAGCAGGTCCAGCTCCCTGATCTGTACCACAGAACCAGGCTCTACATCGTTGTTATACAGCAGGATCAACCCATTAATATTGTCTGGTGCCCACACATCCTTGGTCGAATAAATAATCAACATCACCGCTCCAACCACCGAGGTTGCCTGCAACCAGCTGGTCATTTCCCAGGTATTGATAATGATTAGAAACGAGATCACCAGGGCCACTGCCCAGCCGATCAGGCCCAGCACCTCAGACTGGTAGGTATGCGATAAAACCGCGACATCGTCTATCTGGCGTACGCGTCCATAACGCTTGCGAACATGCAGCTGAAACAGATTAACCAGCAGGTAGGCACATAACAGGGTGAGACCGGTAATGGAGAGAGGACGCGCCTTATCGGTAAAAAATACCGCAAGGAAATACAACAGGAACAGGATGACGTTAACCATGCGCAACATCCAGACTGAGGTATTGTGTTTGCGCTCCCCTGGGGCGTAACCAAAGCGCGTTACGATAGCGTGTGAGAGCAATAGAATGAGTGCATTGATCGCGAGAACAAAATAGTCGAATAAGGTAAATATAGCATTTACCTTATTCGACAGGTCCTGCATCAACTCACTGAAAATCTGTTCCATGCAAATTCTGCCTTGACTAAAGGGGCTTTATTCTATTCCCCTTTGTATTCCAAATCAGCGCCCGAATTTGCTGAAACAGGAATTCAGATCAGTTTCGATATTGTCAGTACACCTTAGAAATGTCTGGTGTACATAAACTGCCAGTTCAGCTGACTGTGCGAGACATCCATTCCAGTCGAGCTGTTGGTTTGGTTAACTTCTGGCGCATAACTCATGGAACCATCGAAGTGACTCACTTTACTCAGCATGTAACCAACACCAGCTGTATAGTGATTTTCGATAATGGCAGGAAACAGCGGATGCACGAAATCATCGGGAACCGGATTGCTGGCGATATTAGCACCGAAACGTACCGTCAGATCGCTATCCACTTTATACGCACCACCCAGACTCACAACATTCTGGTCATCCCATTCCTGATAGAAGGTAATATCTGCCGTTTCGCCGCCGGTTTCAAAAACCAGGTTGAAATCCTTCATCACATCTGACCATTTCAACACCTTGATATCAGCAACCAGCAACCAGTTGCTATCGGGTGTATAGGCAAAACCGAAACCAAAGGTAGCGGGCCATTGAAAGTCCTTAACCGTAATTTTACCGGGAACTTCATTATCTGGATTAGGGCCATCGGTATCATACATCACCATGGAAGCGTCACCGGTCCAGTCATCCATTGAGGTCTTGCTATGATAGCTACCACCAATAGTCAGCTGAGGGTTAACTGAATAGGTAAAACCGATTTTTGCGCCAAACCCGCTGCCTGAAGTCTCCTGCGAGAAGTCACTGTTATTGGAAAAATTGATCGCAACCGTATCGTAACCAGCACCCACAGCACCACCAATTTGAGTTGCCAGACCACCACTTACCGTAGCTTCACCTAGCACCTGTCCACCACCGAACCCGGTCAGAAAATCGGAGAATGTGCCTGGCTGGCCGGTGCCGATTGGCATAGGCATCATCATATCAAGTCCGCCCCAGACATAGTCGATGCTACCGCCTATATTCAGTTGCTCGTTGACCGAGTAGGCAAAAGGCGCCATCAAACGGCCCACACCAACCTCAGAACGTGCTTCCTGTCCGGTACCAGCACCCATAAAGGTATCAGCCGCATATTCGGTACCCATACCACCCTGAGTAAACAGACCCACGCCATAGGAGATTTGACCTGCTTTTTTCACCCAGCCCACGGCTGGCATGACGTACTGGTCACCACCTGAAGTCACACTCATGGGGCCCGCATCAACCTGAACGTCAGGCGCTAATATACCGATAGCCAGCTCCAGTGAACTTTCGCCATCCTTCATTAAACCCAGAGTTGCGGGATTATTCATCATCGCCCCGGCGCCATTGTCATAGGCCATAGACGCGCCACCCATAGAGGTAGAAACAGGGCCGAAGCCCTCCATATTCATCCCGTTGGTAGCCTCAGCAATGACAGGCATCAAGCAAACCAGGCCTGTCGCAAATGTATAATAATATTTTGAACTCATTATTCGCTTCCTATTATTTATAGTTTTGTATAGTTTTATAAAGTATCCATACCTTTGAATTTCCTCTTTATCCACTTAAATTAATCCTGAAAAACGTTTTAAAATCAACCTCTCAGAAGTGAATTTTAATTTATCTGGTCATAAAGAAAGGTAATCAAAAAATAATGAATACCTAAAAAACCGTAATCCAGCTAATACAACCCTGTTCAAGATAGCTTAGCATTATATTGAATACTCATATTTTTACCAATTTGGTTTTATCCCTGTAAATTACTGCTGCCGGTCAGGCTGCGTTACAGCTGCCCACAGCTGATCTAACCCGCTACACTAAAAATGCTGACACCTCGGTCTCAGTGCATTCCGTTCTGCTTCTGTACATATCGAACGAATGCGATAATTCTCTGTATCTGTGCCTCGCCTATCCCCTCCACTGGCTTCATATCGCCAAAATTCCAGTGCTTAGCTTTCACGCCCTGCAATACCGCGCTGTAAAATGCACTGTCAGGGTAATGCGAGGGAATGTAATAAGGGTGAAGCAAAGGGGGACCACTTTCGCTCCCTCTAAGGTCAGCGCCATGGCATTCACTACAATGCTTATCAAACAGCATTTGCCCCATCGCCAGTCGAAAAGGGATATCGCTGGCCGATTTGCTTTGGGCTGATACCTGAAATGCGAACAGTTGACTCCCGAACAGCAGGAGAATTAACAATTTTTTCATTTTTTATCACCAGTTGTTTTATCGGATTAAGCTGTGAATTCGGACTCCTGAGTGCACTATTCAGGTGATCGGTGGAGGAAGTAGGGGTCTGATTACGTGAGATGGGAAAGGTAGTAGTCGAAGGGAATCTATTTTCTGGGCAAAAGCATACGTGGAAAACAGCAAATCGGCATAGGCGCGGTCAACAATCAGGTTAAATGAAGAGCAACACTCTGCTGAACTCTTACTCATTTCAGGGCAGTAGCGAAGCGCATCTGCATGCTGCCCACTCATTTCCTGAATTGAGCCCTGTCGCTCTCCAGCCTCATTGATCACAGACGAACTAGCCAACGACAGCGGGCTAAACGCTGTCAACAGCGCTAACAGTAATATGAATAATCTGGCATCAAAGGTCACAGGCTTAGTTCAAATTAATACTCCAGCTTAGACAGAAACCTGGCAGATGGTTCAACCGATTGTGGCAGCCTATCGATCAACTGAAGCCTGCAAGCTCGGATTTGCAGGCGCCTTTAACGCCCTTCCGACAGGGTCCCGGATATAAAATCCAGCACATGCGTAAATAGGATTTACCGATTAATACAATCATTACTAACGATTTTAACTATCAAATAAAATTCCCAATAATACATCCCATAGCAGGCCTGCCCCTGCAGCCATTTTTGAACAGATTTCAGGAGTCAGTAATGAGTAAGCAGCAATATGATGTGATTGTAATAGGTGCCGGTAGCGGTGGTTTAGCCATGGCTGAAAAAGCAGCCGAATACGGTAAAAAAGTCGCCCTGATAGAGGGAGGCAAAATAGGGGGAACCTGCGTTAACAATGGTTGCGTCCCTAAGAAAGTGATGTGGTACGCGGCGCAACTGGCACATGCGATTGACGACGCCAACGGCTTTGGCATTCCCGCACAGCGCGCGAACACCAACTGGCAGAAACTGGTCAATGGCCGCCGTCATTACATTAGCAATATCAATGGCTACTGGTATAACTACGTCAGTAACAGTGGTATCGATACCATTCAGGGTTATGCGCGTTTTGTGGATCGACACTGCGTTGAAGTCAATGGGCAGCATTACACAGCGGCGCATATCGTCATCGCAACGGGTGGACAGCCCATCGTACCGCCTGTACCCGGCGCAGAGCTTGGCATCACTTCGGATGGTTTCTTCCAGCTAACTGAACAGCCTAGAAAAGTTGCAATCATTGGTGGAGGTTATATTGGTGTAGAGCTTTCGGGCGTATTACGTGCTTTAGGTTCAGAGGTTACAATCATTGCGCTGGAACAACGCCTGATGGAGCGTTTCGACCCCATGATTAGTCAGGTACTGACCCATGAAATGACTCAACAGGGGATTCAGATTCAATGTGGGTTTGAGGTGAGTGCCCTGATGCAGGATGCCAACGGGATAAATGTCATCAGCAAGCAGCATGAAATACTGTCTGGTTACGATACGGTGATCTGGGCGGTAGGTCGTCGAGCGAATACCCAGGCATTGAACCTCAGCGCAGCAGGCGTAGAAACCCTTTCTAACGGCAATATTGTGGTAGATGAGTTTGAAAATACCAACGTAGCCGGGATCTACGCGATTGGAGACATCACCGGCAAGGTCGCGTTAACTCCGGTCGCCATTGCCGCAGGACGTAAGCTCGCCGAACGCCTGTTGCAGGATAAACCAGACAGCAAGGTAGATTATACAAATATACCCAGCGTGGTATTTTCTCACCCACCCATTGGCGTAGTAGGCATGACTGAAGCCGAAGCCAGGCAGCAGTTTGGTGACGATGTCAGCGTGTATCAAAGCGAGTTTACACCGATGCGCTACGCGCTATCTGAACATGGGGTAAGCACCGCAATGAAACTGGTGTGCGCAGGAGCAGAGGAAAAGGTCGTGGGCATCCACATCATTGGCGACAATGCCGATGAAATGTTGCAGGGCTTTGCAGTGGCAGTCAGGATGGGGGCACGTAAAGCAGACTTTGACAACACCATAGCGATACATCCCAGTAGCGCCGAAGAGCTGGTAACAATGAAAACAGCGCAGCAAACCAGCAACGATCAGAACGAGATAGATGATGGTCTGGAGTGGCGCCAGGCGAGCTAACACCGTAAATCTGATGGGTGGACCGCAACTGGCGGTCCGCCGCTAAAAATCCAGTCTCAGCAAAGCCCAAAACTGTCAGCCTAACGGTAGTGGTTTGCTGTCAGGTTTGCTATTCTGCTCGACTTTGATCGGCCAGCCCGACATTCCCGATTCAGGTCCAGCAGCAGGCACAATGACAACGAACAAAACCCATACCCCGATGATGCAACAATACCTGCGAATCAAGGCAGAGCATAAGGATATGCTGGTGTTCTATCGCATGGGGGATTTCTATGAATTATTTTTCGATGACGCGAAAAAAGCTGCCCGCCTGCTCGATATCACCCTCACCAAACGCGGACAATCCGCGGGCGAACCGATACCGATGGCGGGCATACCCTACCACGCGGCAGATTCTTACCTGGCTCGACTGGTAAAGCAGGGCGAATCGATTGCAATCTGCGAACAGATTGGCGACCCAGCAACCAGTAAAGGTCCGGTAGAGCGCAAGGTTATGCGTGTCGTAACTCCCGGCACACTCACCGAAGAAGCCCTGCTGGAGGACCGACAGGAAAATTTACTCAGCTGCCTGTTTCATAACAATGGTCGCTGGGGGCTTGCCAGTATTGAAGTAAGTACGGGTCGATTCATCTGCAGTGAGCTATCCACTGACGTCCAGTTACGCGCCGAAATCACCCGCTTGAACCCTGCAGAGTTAATTTATTGTGAAGACCAGCAATTACCACTGGAAAATCGCTACCTGAAACAGGCTCATTATCAACCTGCCTGGTATTTTGATTACGATACCTGCTACCGATTACTTAACGAACAGTTCCATACACGCGATCTGCGAGGGTTTGGCCTGCAGGATTATCCCGTTGCCATCTGTGCTGCAGGCTGCCTGTTGCAATATGTTCAGGACACATTGCGTACGACTCTGCCCCATTTACATTCCATAAAAACCGAAAGCATCAGCAACAGTCTGCTGATCGACTCGGCCAGCCGACGCAACCTGGAACTGACCGAATCACTCTCGGCCGAATCAGGCGCTCACAATACCCTGTACGATATCTTAAACCACTGCGGTAGCGCCATGGGTACACGCGAGCTCAAGCGCTGGATGCAACAGCCACTGAAGCAACAGCAGACCATACGCCAGCGCCACCAGGCGGTTGACCAGATCATCCTGCAGCAATCGCGTCAGCCACTGTCTGAGCTGCTTAAATCGATTGCCGACATCGAACGTATCAGCAGCCGTATTGCACTTACTTCAGCACGCCCCCGTGACCTCACCGCGCTGCTGTCCAGTCTGCGCATCCTGCCTGAAATTGAAAGCATCGTGGCTAATCTCGACAGTCCGCTCATCGATACCTTAAGCTCAGCCATACAACCGCTACCAGAACTGATCGACCTGCTGCAACGCGCGGTGATTGCGGAACCACCCATGTTAATCCGTGATGGCGGCGTCATCGCCAGTGGTTATGACGCAGAACTGGACGAACTAAGGGGGCTGAGTGAAAACGCAGACCAGTTCCTGCTCGACCTGGAACAACGTGAACAGCAAAAAACCGGTATCAACAACCTCAAGGTCGCGTATAACCGGGTGCATGGGTTTTATATTGAGGTCAGCAAACTACAGAGCGAACAGGTACCCGCTGACTATGTACGCCGCCAGACCCTGAAAGCCGTGGAGCGCTATATCACGCCAGAATTGAAAAGCTTCGAGGACAAGGTACTATCAGCACGTGAACGCTCACTGGCTCGTGAGAAGCAGTTATACGAAGAGCTTCTGGTCAAACTGTCCGCCTACTGCAGTCAACTACTGAGCACAGCCAGCGCACTGGCACAGATAGATGTACTGGCAAGTTTTGCACTCTGTGCTGAACAGTACAACTGGTGCCAGCCAGAATTATGCGAAGAAAACATTCTCAATATACAGGCAGGCCGCCACCCGGTAGTAGAACAGGTTCAATCCGACCCCTTTATCGCCAACGATGTCGCATTCGATCAAACCACACGCGTACTCATGATTACCGGACCCAATATGGGTGGTAAATCTACCTATATGCGTCAGACCGCATTAATCGTTATCCTGGCCTGCATGGGCAGCTATGTACCTGCGAGCAGTGCCAGAATTGGACCTATCGATCAGGTCTTCACCCGCATAGGCGCCAGTGACGACCTGTCCAGCGGTCGCTCCACCTTTATGGTAGAGATGACCGAAGCAGCCAACATCCTGAACAATGCCACTGAGTACAGCCTGGTGCTAATGGATGAGATCGGGCGCGGTACCAGCACCTTTGATGGACTCTCACTGGCCTGGGCCTGCGCACAGCAACTCTCCTGCGAGACACGCGCGATGACGCTGTTCGCCACGCATTACTTTGAGCTGACCCAGCTGGCCGAAACCTATGAATCACTGATCAATGTGCACCTGGATGCGATCGAACATGGCGACAATATTGTCTTTATGCATCAGGTTAAACCCGGACCTGCTAGCCAGAGTTACGGCCTGCAGGTAGCACGCCTGGCCGGTATCCCTGAACCTGTGATCAGACAGGCTAGAAACAAGTTGCTGGAACTGGAACAGCAGAACCTGGCGCACCCGCAGTTCGATTTATTCAGTGCTCCAGGCGCTGTCGTAGAAAAAGCAGCTGCGCCAGAAAACCCGGTTGTGCAAGAGATTAGGCAACTCGATGTAGATAGCCTCACACCACGGCAGGCACTCGACTACCTTTATCAACTCAAAGACAAACTATGAAGCTGCCGCTGGAGCTGCACCTGCAGGTTAAGCAGGATTGCCAGGCCCTTAAGTTACTGCAACAGCATTCTGAACTATCAGCCGACAGCATAAAAACCTGTTTTGAAAACGGCGCAGTATGGCTGCAATCCTCAGCAAATCCGATGCGGACACGAGACAGCAATCATCAGCTAAAAGCGGGACAGCAGATACACCTGTACTGCAACGAAAGCACGCTCACTCCCTGCCCCTATCAACCTGAACTGATTCAAGACTTTGACAGTTTCAGCGTCTGGAACAAACCCTCAGGCATGTTCAGCCAGGGTAGCAAATGGGGTGACCACTGGACGCTCTACCGCTGGATAGAACAGCAATTCTGGCCGCAGCGAAAATGCTTTATCACGCACAGGCTTGATCGCTACACGCAGGGATTGATGATCGTGGCGCACCATGAGGAATGTAACCAGCGTCTTCATCGGCAGTTTGAACAGCGACAGGTTCAGAAAATCTATCGCGCACGAGTAAAAGGCCGAATTGGGCGTGAAAGCCCTTTCGACATACACAGCGATGTTCAGGGCAAAGCCGCACTGACCACGGTTCAGGTGCTGGCGTATAATCAACAGACTCAACACAGCCTGGTCGAAGCAAGGCCGCAAACCGGCCGCAAGCATCAGATAAGAATTCACCTTGCCAGTATCGGTCATGCGGTGCTGAATGATCGTCAGTATGGCAGCCAACCTCATCAAGGCGACCTGCAGCTACAGGCTACTGCATTACAGTTTACTCACCCTTACTCCGGACAAAAACTACAGATTAATTTACCTGAAAAAGCGTTATTATCGGTCAACTGATAAACACCGCAAAACCAGGAGCCCTGTCATGACCTACGTAGTACTGGAAAACTGCATCCGTTGTAAATACACAGACTGTGTCGATGTATGCCCGGTTGACTGTTTTCACGAAGGCCCCAACTTTCTGGTTATCGATCCCGATGAATGCATCGACTGCACCCTGTGCGAGCCAGAATGCCCGGCCCAGGCCATCGTCTCGGAAGATGACCTGCCGGTGGAGCAGTCACACTTTCTGAAATTAAACGAAGAGCTTTCCCAGATATGGCCGGTACTCACCTCGCGCAAGGATCCATTACCCGACGCAGCAGAATGGGATGGTAAACCGGACAAGCTGCAGTATCTGGAAAAATAGCCCTATTTTCATACCAAACCATGGACAAAGCGGTTTAATACTTCTAGCATCGAATTTTTTGCAACAGCAACAGATTTGAATGCCTGTCGTCACATCAATTGCCTGTAAATACGAATCCTTCAGCGCCCTGGTTAAAATCAACGACCCAGAGTTGCTAAACGAGGTATTTCTGAAACAGCTCGCGCCCGATCACAGCGATGAGCTGCAGGTCGAAATCTACGAGCATTTCGACCACATCTGGCACCGGGTCACGCGCAATGGCTGCACCACGCTGGAAATCGATAAGCAAAAGCGCGATTTACTGGAACAAAAAATCAATCAGGACGAAACCAATATCTGGTTTTACGAACACGCAATAAATGGCTGGCTGTGTGCCTACAAGCCCCTCACCAGCAGACAGTTTGTCCTGTTCCTGACTATCTCCAACCCCGACCACCTGATCGATGAGGAGTACATCCAGTTACTGTTCAGCTTTTACTGCCATCAGTTGCTCAGCCTGGAAGGCACCTACCGCGACAGCCTGACCGGGCTGTACAACCGGCGCGCATTTAATCAGCGCATGAAGATGTTATTAAACGAACACAATCACGCCCCGCGTGAAAACCAGTTCAACCCCTCATTCTTCGTCATGATGGATATCGACAATTTCAAGATAATCAATGATGAATTCGGTCATCTATACGGAGACGAAGTACTCGCAATAGTCGCGCGTATCATGACCGACTCATTCCGCGAATACGATTTACTATTCCGCTACGGCGGTGAAGAATTCATCGCGGTATTAATGAACCTGGATGACAACCGATGTCACAAAGCTCTGGAACGTTTTCGCCAGAATGTTGAAGACCAGGTATTCCCCAAGCTTAATCCAGTGACTATCAGTATTGGCTATACAGAATTTGACACCAGTCTCACAGTAGATGAAATGATTGACCAGGCAGATAAGGCTTTGTATCTGTGCAAGCACCAGGGGCGGAATCAGGTGAATCGGTTTAGTCGATAGCAACTGGCTGTAGAATGGTTTTACACACCTTTTCCTTGCTTGCTTCGTGGTATCTTCCTTTAAGGTGTGCGTGTAACTTTCTTTTACGCGAAAGCAAGTCAGCACAAAATTGACAGGATCAATTTTGAACAGCTCTGCTGGCCCGAAAGGTGGAGGGCAGGACGCTTGAAATAACAAAGTGCGCCCTCAATCCCTTCACCGTCAAAATGATGCTCAAATCGCGGTCGGCAAAGGTGCGTTCCAGACGCGACCCTGCACAAAACACCTTCCCTCGGCTTTGACCTCTGTGTCGCCCTGCATATATGGACCCACCCCGGCTTGCAAGACATAAATTTCTAAGGTGAGAGAAAATCATTGCTCTCATATATCC
>JBNKDE010000022.1:0-44866 GCA_050288105.1 Gammaproteobacteria bacterium | reverse complement strand
CACGAAGAAGAATAATGTTTTCTTCTTTGTATCCTCTTTAGGAAAAATAACCACAGAGGGCACAGAGAACACAGAGGTTTTTGATGTGAACCACGAAGCACACGAAGGGCACGAAGAAGAATAAACGTTTTCTTCTCTGTGTCCTCAGTGTGCTCTGTGGTTAAGATTTTCCCTGGAATCTGGCACCACCCTCACCGCAGCGATAGCAAGCCCCGATATTCCAGATAGCACCAACAAAAAAACTTCGTGCTCTTCGTGTCCTCGGCAACTGCTCCTGCGTTGCTCTAATTACGGGCGTCCTCGGCTCTAGCATCCTGCTTCGCCCTACCTCCTCCTTCCCTGGAGTCGAGCCCTAATCTGTGGTTAGCCCTAAACCTGGAATGCAGCACACTTTTCACCGCAGCGAAAGCAAGCCCCAATATTACAGATAGCATAAACCAAAAAATCTTCGTGCTCTTAGTGTGCTCGGCAGCTGCTCCTGCGCTGCTCTACTTACGGGCGTCCTGCCCTAATTCGTGGTTAACTCGGGAATCGCAGTACACGATTCAATCCGAGGTTCCATAGGGTGTTACTGCCTGTAGTATTGACTTAATACCACCTCGCCACAGGCTGCTGATATGGTTAAGGCTCATAACCGAGGAGGAATTCTAATGACCAAGAAAATACTAATGATAACGGGTGATTTCACCGAAGATTACGAAACCATGGTTCCTTTCCAGACATTGCTGGCTGTGGGTCACGAGGTGCATGCAGTCTGTCCGGGTAAAAAAAGTGGTGAAACCGTGGCAACCGCAATCCATGATTTTGAAGGTGATCAAACCTATTCAGAAAAAAGGGGACATAATTTCGCATTGAATGCCAGCTTTGATGAGATTAATGTTGCGGATTATGATGCGCTTGTGATTCCTGGTGGCCGAGCACCTGAATACCTGCGATTAAATGATGAAGTTATCGCCATGGTGAAACACTTTTTTGAAACTAATAAACCGGTGGCAGCAATATGTCACGGTGCTCAGCTTCTGGCTGCAGCGGGTGTGCTGACCGGTAAGCAGTGCTCCGCTTATCCCGCATGCAAACCGGAGGTTGTACAAAGCGGTGGCAGTTATGCCGAGATTGCTATAGATTCGGCTGTCACCGATGGCAATCTGGTGACTGCGCCAGCCTGGCCAGCACATCCAGCCTGGTTGTCGCAGTTTATGCAGTTACTGAACAAATAAAATAACAGGTGGAAGGGCCTTGAAAAAGGTCCATTCCATTAAAACCAAATCAGAGGAGGAGGCATGTGTAAATTATTCATACAGGCTGATAGTAATCTGTGGGTTAGCAGTACCCGTTCACTGCGTATCGATGGTATGGTCACCAGTGTGCGGCTGGAAAATTATTTCTGGACTACGCTGGAAGAGATTGCCCGGCGAGATGGGATGAATATTCCGCAAATGATTACCCGGCTATACCATGAATCTATCGATGCCGGGCACGATCTGGGAAACTTCACTTCCTTTTTACGCGTTTGCTGCATGCGTTATCTTGCACTGCAACTAAGTGGCGAGATACCGCAAAGAACCGATATCTCAATCGCCTCTCTGGATGCCGACAAGATACTATCCCGAGAATTGCATTAGATATCAAGATTGGGTTTAGCTAGTAATAAGGGCTTTTCACCACGGAGCGCACAGAGAACACAGAGAAAAAGAACTGTCTGGTTAGTACAAATCTTAAACAGAGCTCTTCTTCCCAAGAGTTGAATAACTATTTGTAAAATAAGAATGAATCATACCCTCCGTGTTCTCTGTGTCCTCGATAACTGCTCCTGCGTTATTCTACTTACGGGCGTCCTGCCCTAATCTGTGGTAAATGTATTTGTAAACACTATCGAACAAAGGTATTACAGGCTTCCAGTGTTCCTTTCTCAAGACCTGTTTTAAACCACTGCACACGTTGTTTGGAGCTGCCATGGGTAAACGAATCTGGGGTCACATAACCTCTGGCCTGTTTCTGTAAGCGGTCATCGCCAATCGCACTGGCTGCTGTGAGTCCTTCTTCAATATCACCGGCTTCCAGTATCTGGCGTGAGCGGTTGGCGTGATGCGCCCAGATGCCGGCATAACAGTCGGCCTGTAATTCCTGTTTTACAGATAACTGATTGGCTTGAACCTCACTCAGGCCCTTTTTAGCCTGCTGAACTTTTTGAGATATGCCGGTAATGGTTTGTACATGGTGACCAATTTCATGCGCGATGACATAAGCCTGTGCGAAATCACCGGGTGCATCATGACGCCTGGCCAGCTCATCATAAAAGCTTAGATCCAGATAAACCTTTTTATCCGCTGGACAATAGAAAGGTCCCATCTGCGCGGAGCCAATACCACAAGCTGTCTTTACCGCTTTGCGAAATAAAACCAGATGCGGTTGCTGATAAGTTTTACCTTTGGCTTGGAACAGAGATCCCCAGGTATCTTCGGTATCGGCTAGCACCACTTTAACAAATTCTACCAGCTGTTTTTCCTCGGCGCTTTGTTGTAGAGGTTGAGATTTGGAAGTTGCAGCGGGGCTGGATTGTGACATACCAACAAGTATCTGATTGAGATCACCAGAGATAAGGCCGTAGCCGACCAGTCCAATTACAGCGATTGCGGTACCCTTAAATCCCAGTAGTCGATACACCATGGGTAACAGGCGTAGCAGGCCGCTACCACCACCCATGGACGGCGCGCCTGATCCGCGTCTATCTTCAATATTGCTACTCTGTCGATTACCCCGCCAGCGCATGAACATTACCTGATTAATTTAACTGGTGCTTAAACTAACGGGTTATCTCTCATATGGGAAGAGGATGTATGCATGTTTAACAATATTTATTAATCCTGGGTATCTTCATTTAACTGTAACTTCTGCATACGATAAGCCAGCTGTGGTCGCGTTAATCCTAACAATCTTGCTGCTTTGGCAAGGTTGCCACCGGTGTGTTCGACGGCCTGCTCAATCACTTTTTGTTGTAACAGGTCAAGGGTTAAGGGTTCGTCATATTTCGCGTTTGCAAACAGGTCGAGATAGTTTCCAGTATCTGATGGCGTGTTTTCATCATTCACTGGCTTATTGGTTAACTCCCCTTTGTTATCCAGAGAATACAGCGCATCGAAAGAGACTTCTTCATTGCGGAAGATATGGATAAGATCCACTATGCCTTCATCCTCAACCTCGATCACACCACGTTCAATCAGGTTTTGCAGTTCGCGAATATTGCCGGGGTAATGATAACTGAGTAATGAGCGTACCGCCCTGGGGGAAAAGCCCTTAACATTACGCCCATGGCGTTGGCTGTAATGGTGCAGAAAATAACTCAGTAATAAGGGGATATCATCACGACGTTCTCGCAATGGCGGTAAATGAATTGGGTAAACATTGAGGCGGAAATACAGATCCTCGCGAAAACGATCAGCCTGAACCTCTTCATATAGATTGACGTTGGTTGCCGCGACCAGTCGAACATCAACCTTGATTGGTTTGGTGCCACCCACGCGTTCGATAACCCCTTCCTGAATCGCGCGCAACAGTTTGCCCTGTGAGACCATGCTCAGTGTGCCGATTTCATCCAGGAATAAGGTGCCACCATCGGCGCGTTCAAAGCGTCCGGGACGCGAAATACTGGCACCGGTAAACGCGCCACGTTCTACGCCAAACAGTTCCGATTCGACCAGTGTCTCAGGAATGGCTGCGCAATTCACCGATATGAACGGTGCGTCCTTGCGCGGACTGATGTTATGCAGCATGGATGCAAACAATTCTTTACCAACGCCGGATTCGCCAGTGAATAACACGGTGGCGCGGGTTGGAGCAACCCTGCGCAACATATGGCAGGCAGCGTTAAATGACGCTGAAACACCGATCATGTGTTCACTGTCGCTGTCGGTAGTTAAAATGCTGGGCAGGCTGGAGTCAAGATCCTGCATATTGTTACGTGGCGAGTTGTAGGCGCTGCTGCTAACGAAACCTTCGGCATTGATCATGGCTAGATCCTGTTCTACATCTGGCCATTCTTCGGCGGGCTTGCCAATCACACGACAATGCTGGCAACCGGCTGCCTGGCATTCTGATTCACGAAAGATGATCAGTTTGCCAAATAGTGTGGTTACGTATCCAATGGCATAACCAATGAGTGTCCAACAGGCGGAATCGATACCCACACCGAATGCAGCCACGTGCTCTTCCACTTCATAGGAGTTATGCCAGATAAATTCACCATAGTACTCGCCTTTATCGGCATTAAATTCCAGCGCTACGGGCTCGACCTGAACAATGCCTTCCAGGGCATGTAATTTCGTCCCCGATAGCAACATGGTGATCGGGTCAGCATCGGCGTATTGCTCGCGCACCAGTTCAGCCGCGCGCATGCCAGAGACATAGCTGGCCCGGGTCAGCAGACCGCGAGCTTTTTGCATACCCAGAGTTGATACCAATTCTTTACGTAATACACCCATGGTGCCGCTACGCATCAGAATCATACGTTGGTCGTTAAGCCAGATACGGCCATCCCCGGGTGAAAAAAACAAATGCTCTGCGAAGTCACTTAGTGTCGGCTTGTCGCCTTCTAAATGGAGGGACTGGTCTTCGGGGAGAAGTCGTCCAGTTGCACCCGATGCTTCGGCGAGTGATATGCGTTTAGGGGTCATGGTGAAATCTCAAAAAGTTATCAAATGATAAGTTATTCCTAAGATGAATCAGAAAAAAGTTATCAAATAGTAATTTATTTAAAAATATATCGAAACAAAAAGTAACTTAAGTTAGTTATAAATTATAACCAATATCTTTGATTTTAAAGGAATGTGCGCTGCAGCATTGGTTTTGAGGTTAAGAGTTGGCACATTCTCTGCTCTCCAAGAATCATGCGATTAGCGATCTGTACAGCTTGCTAATCAACAATCAATAACAAAAAAATGATTTTTGGAGGCGTATACATGACAGGTAATACTGGCAACCTGCTTGACTCAGGTATGTGGGCAGGAAATATTTTTTCAGGCAGCTGGACTTCATGCGAAGGCGGCACCTACGACATTATGGAGCCCGCCACGGGCGAGGTGCTGGCGCAGGCCGGATTGGCGAATGCCAATGATATAAATGCTGCGGCTGTCCGGGCCAAACTCACTCAGAAGAGCTGGAAAGACGTGGCACCACGTGAGAAAGCCGCGATTTTTCGTCGTGCCGCAGATATTTTACTTACCCATATCGACGAGCTGGCGATGTGGATTGTGCGTGATACCGGCGCGGTCATGCTCAAGGGCCAGCATGAGGTACGCGAAGGTGCAGAGCTGCTGAATATTGCAGCGGGTATGTGCCTGGAAACTCAGGGTGCTGTTTTGCCGTCCACTGCCGGTCGCCTGAGCTATGCCAAACGTGTCCCACTGGGTGTGGTTGGTGTCATCTCTCCGTTTAACTTCCCATTGATTCTTTCTATGCGCGCGGTTGCACCGGCACTGGCGGCAGGTAATGCCGTGATACTCAAGCCCGATCCACAAACCGCTATTAGCGGTGGTTACATGATCTGCGAAGCACTGCACCAGGCAGGCCTGCCTGAGGGTGCGCTGCAGGTGTTACCTGGTGCGGCTGAAGCAGGTAATGCGCTGTGCACTGCACCAGAGATTGCCATGATTGCGTTTACAGGTTCTACAGCAACCGGTCGAATCGTGGCTGAAACTGCGGGCCGTCATCTGAAAAAGGTCGCAACTGAGCTGGGCGGTAAAAGCCCACTCATCATCCTTGATGATGCCGATCTGGATGTTGCGGCCAGTAACGCAGCCTGGGGTGCGTTCCTGCATCAGGGCCAGATCTGTATGGCTTCTGGCCGTATCTTTGTACATGAGTCGATCGCAGAAGCATTCACTCAGAAGCTGGTTGAACACGCTTCACATCTACCGGTCGGTAATCCCGCGCTGGAAGATGTGGCGATTGGCCCGCTGATTAATGCATCCCAGCGCGACAAGGTTCACGCGATTGTCACCGACAGTATTACAGCTGGCGCCAGGCTGGAGACCGGAGGTGAATATAACAACCTGTTCTACCAGCCAACAGTATTGTCTGGCGTCAAACCCGGCATGCGTGCCTTCGACGAAGAGGTGTTCGGTCCGGTTGCCAATGTTATTACTTTTAGTACAGACGAAGAAGTTATCGCGATGGCTAACGATACCGAATATGGCCTGTCCTCCGGCATCATCGGCAAGGATCTTGCTCGCGCCCAGCGCATTGGTGATCAACTGGAATCAGGCATGCTGCATATCAACGATCAAACGGTTAACGATGATTGTGTGAATCCTTTCGGTGGCTGTGGTTGCTCGGGCAATGGCGGCAATATCGGTGGTCCAGCCAACTGGGAGAATTTTTCCCAGATGCGTTGGGTAACGGTACAGGGCGCTGCCCACCCGTACCCCTTTTAAAAAATTTGGATGATCTTGAGCTTAACCCCGTGTGGGGTTAGCTCAGGAATGTTTAGCACCTTCCTTTGAGGGGGATAGCCACAGCAATAGTGGCGATGGGCTCATTAACCGAATGAGTGTCATAAATATTAATAAAACGCGTGGGTAAAAATTTTTAGCACGCAAACTGGAGGCAATATGAGAAGTAAACTATTAGGCCCTGTCAGCATGACAGCGGCTATCCTGCTTGCAACACCCTCGGTTTATGCTTTTAAGCTGCAAACCGATAATCCTGACCTCAAAATGCGTTGGGATAACACTCTGAAATACAGCACTATTTACCGCCTGGAAGATCCAGATCAGGCACAGCTGGATCGCTATATTGGCTCACCCGCTGGTGATGGTGATTACAACTTCAAAAAAGGTATCGCTTCCAGCCGCATTGACTGGTTGACCGAGTTTGATCTGGTACATGCCAGCGACAAAGGGTTTCGCCTCAGCGCAACTGGCTGGCTGGATTCGGTATACCAGGGCAATAACGATAATAAAACAACCTACACCCATAATCTGACGGTTGCCGCCGATGAGTTCAATAGCGAAACCGAGGAAGCGGTCGGCAAAGATTTTCGTGTAATGGATGCCTTTG
The DNA here is from genome assembly GCA_050288105.1 of Gammaproteobacteria bacterium. Lineage (GTDB taxonomy): Bacteria > Pseudomonadota > Gammaproteobacteria > JACNJF01. Next base: position 37,813 of record JBNKDE010000022.1, on the reverse strand, counting down.
CCTTCTACAAAGGTGAGCTGGGTGACATGCCAGCCAGCGTGCGCATTGGTCGTCATACCGTGATCTATGGTGAAACCCTGATGTCTGGCGCGAACGGTATTGCTGCCGCGCAGGGACCTGTTGATATAGTCAAGGCCGCTACCGTACCAGGTGCACAGGTTAAGGAATTCCTGTTACCGACCAATCAGATTTCAGTAACTCTGCGACCATCCAGTGGCGTGTCGCTGGGTGCTTACTATCAGTTTGAATGGGAAGAGTCCGATTTTTTCCCGGCAGGTAGTTTTCTGTCACCTAACGACGTGGTTGGACCTGGAGGCGAAACTTTTCTTAATAATTTACCGGTTCCACGCAGCGCTGATCTGAAACCGAAAGATAGCGGTCAATGGGGTGCGCAACTACGTTACCGTCCTGATAGTGTCGATGTGGAGCTGGGGTTCTATGCTGCCAACTATCATGACAAGCTGCCTTCTGCGATTTATACCAATATTGGGCAGAATGACTTTTTAACCAATGTGGTAGGTCTGACGCCACCGGACAATATTGCACCAACAACCTATACGCGAGTTTATCAGGAAGATATTCGTACCTTCGGCTTTAGCGCGAGCACTGTATTAGGTGACGACAATGTCTCTATAGAAGTTTCGAAGCGTGAGAATGCGCCGATTACGGGTGGTTTGTGTGTACCGCCAGCGGGCTGTGGTTACTTCATCAACACCACCACTCTACTGGGTGGGCCGGCTCTGGATAACAACGACAATCCGGGCTACGCCGTGGGCAAAACCACGCATATGACGCTGGTTGATATTCACCTGTTTCAACCTGGTGGTCTGCTGCCTGATGGCGGTTCCATTGCTACGCAGTTTGACTGGCATCAGGTCGATAGTGTGACAAAGAACGAAGACATGATTGATCCAACAACAACCAAAAGTGCTTCAACGATTACCGTGGCATTCACTGCTGATTTTTTTCAGGTTGCTGATGGTCTCGACCTGTCAGTACCCATCGTCCTGTCACGTAATGTCAGTGGTCGCTCAAGAATGTATGTGGGCTGGGTGGAAGATGGCGGATCAATCGATCTGGGGCTGAACTTTACCTATCGCAATACCTGGAAGGGTGGATTCAACTATCACCACTTTCTGGGTGACGAAGGTGCCAGTATTGGCGCCGGTAGTTTTGATCAGACCCAGTACGATCGCGACTATATCTCCTTTAATGTGTCCCGTGCATTTTAAGCGCGCAGAACAATAACAAGGTGATAGAAAATGAACAATCTAATAAACAAGCATTTAAATATGCAAACGATTTTAAAGAGGAATAAGACCATGATAAATAAAATGAGTTTGGTCGTTGCCTCGGCACTGTTGATGACAGCGATGAGCGCCCAGGCAGCAGTTAGCCCCGAGGAGGCCGCAAAACTGAAAACTACTCTGACCCCTATGGGAGCAGAGCGTGCGGGCAATGCTGATGGCAGTATCCCGGAATGGACTGGTGGTTACACCAAAGCGCCGGCTGACTATAAGCAGGGTGATCCTCGTCCTGATCCTTTTGCTGACGAAAAACCGCTGTATTCAATCAGTGCAGCGAATATGGATCAGTATGCTGACAAGCTCAACGATGGTGTAAAAGGTCTGATGAAAAAGTATGCGGATTACCGTATCGATGTTTATCCGACCCACCGAAGTGCCGCTGCACCACAGTGGTTTTATGACAATACCTTCAAGAACGCGACCAGTGCCAGCTTGAATAGCGATGGATACACCTTTAAAGGTGCCTATGGCGGAGTGCCTTTTCCGATCACAACGAATGCTAACGAAATGATTCTGAATAACCTGACAGCTTGGCGTCGAGGTGAATCTTCAACCAGCCCTTCGCGTTGTTTTACGGTAACCCCGGACGGCAATATGAGTATGGTGAGCGAAGGCATACAGGAAATGCAAAAGCCATTTCATTACCATGATGGCAGCCTGGATAGCTATAAGGGGTTTCATACTCTGGGCCGATTCGTGCAGACCGCACCGGCATCTAAGGCTGGTGAGGCGATTCTGTTGCACGATCCAAGCTCTGCGGATGAAAGTCGCGGTCTGTGGCAATATCTGGTTGGGCAGCGCCGCGTACGACGTGCGCCATCGGTCTCCTATGACACACCAGATTCTGTAACCTCTGGTATGGGATTTTTTGACGAGGCATTCATGCTGTTTGGCCCCTGGGATCATCATGATTATAAACTGGTGGGCAAGAAAGAGATTTACATCCCTTACAACAATAACCGCGCCAATGCAGCAAAGCCAAAAGATCTCTTCACGCCGAATTTCATGAACCCGGATCTGGTGCGTTGGGAATTACACCGTGTGTGGGTGATCGATGCGACTCTGGCACCGGGCAAGCGTCATGTGGTTGCCAAGCGTCGCTTTTATCTGGATGAAGACAGCTGGCAGATCATTCTGATGGATGGCTGGGACGCGCAGGATCAGCTATGGCGTATGGCCTATACCCTGACCTTGCTGGCACCCGATGTACCATCACTGGTGGCAGATATTTCCTGGGGTGTCTACAACCTGCAGACAGGCGGTTACTATCTAAATGCGGCACTCAACGGTACCGGCCAGTTCGCTGTGGTACCTAACCGTCGTGAATCATTCTTCTCACCGGAAGAACTGGCTGACCTTGGGTTGCGTTAGCGATGTGCAATATTGCTCATGATTCTGACGGCGCAAGGCGCCGTCAGATGATAACAATGGTACTGGCGCTACTGTGTTTTATGCCGGGTCTGAGTCAGGCTGAGGGGATTAATCCGGCAGCCATGAATCGTCCTGCTTTAATTAGTGCCAGAGCGCCTTACAGTACGCTTATGGCAGTGACGCAGGCGGGCAACAATCTGCTTGCGGCAGGGGAGCGCGGCATTATTCTGATTTCCTCAGATAATGGTGCCAGCTGGCAACAGACACAGGTGCCAACCAGCGCTAATCTGACGGCATTGAAATTTGTCGATGCCAAACGTGGCTGGGCAGTTGGGCATATGGGCATAGTACTAAATACTGTCGATGGCGGACTGACCTGGCATAAACAGCTCGATGGAATTGAAGCTGCGCGCCTGGCCGTTATTGCAGTCAGTGGCAGCGATAATCAGCGTGCCATCAAACAGGCTGATTTTCTGGTCAAAGATGGGCCAGACAAACCGTTTTTTGATATCACTATGGATGCCGATGGTCATGGCTTTGTGGTCGGTGCTTTTAATCTGATGTTTCGCACCGACGATGGCGGTGCGCACTGGCGTTATTGGTCGCCACAGGTAGCCAATCGTTTCGGTCTGCATCTGTATGATATCGAGCGACTGGGCGATGATTTTTTTATCGCCGGAGAGCAGGGTTTGTTGTTGCGCTCGCAGGATGGCGGTGAGCATTTCGATGCTCTGCAATCCCCTTATGAAGGAACCTGGTTTGGTCTGCTGGCTACCCAGGGTGGTGCCCTGCTGGCCTACGGTCTGCGCGGAAATGTCTTTGTCTCTATGGATCAGGGTACAAGCTGGCAGCCTGCCAATAGCGCTAGCCAGGTCTCTTTTGTGGCTGCGCGTGAATTATCCGATGGCCGTATTGTGCTCGCCAATCAGGCTGGGCAATTGTTCGCCAGCAATGATCAGGGAAAAAACTTCACTCCCCTGCAGGGCATGCCCGGCACACCGTTTACTTCACTCACTCAGGCAGCTTCGGGAGCACTGGTGCTGGGTAGTTTACGTGGACTGACCAGCCTTGCGCTGAGCAGTCTCGTCAGTAGCCAATAAATATGAGGAGTTTGTCTTGAGTTTACATTCCAATTCACCCAGGCAGCCAATAGTAGAACGGCTGGAAGATTTCGATACTGGCTCGGGCAATCTGGTCGAGCGCGTCCTGTTTAACAATCGAAGCGCGGTGTTGATTCTATGTTTGATAATCACTGCCGTGCTTGGCTGGCAGGCGTTAAATATCAGGCTCAATGCCAGTTATGAAAAGATGATCCCTATCAATCATCCTTACGTGGCTAATTATCTGGATAACAAAAAAGACCTGTCAACGCTGGGTAACGCCTTGCGAATCGCAGTGGAAACCCGTACGGGAACCATCTTCGACAAGGCGTATATGGATACCCTGCGTAAAATGAACGATGAGATTTATCTGTTACCCGGGGTTGATCGCCCGTTCATGAAGTCACTATGGACTACAGCCACGCGCTGGACTGCAGTAACCGAAGAAGGTCTGGAGGGCGGAACGGTAATTCCCGATGCATACGACGGCTCGCGTCAGAGCCTGGAGCAGGTGCGCGCCAATGTGGAGCGATCTGGCGAGATCGGTCAGCTGGTAGCGAGCAATTTCAGGTCGAGTATTATTTTTGTTCCGCTACTTGATATCAATCCGCAAACTGGGGAACAACTCAACTATCACGCTTTTACCCGGCAGATTGAAGAGATTCGACAAAAGTACCAGAGTGATACGATCCAGATTTATATTACTGGTTTCGCCAAGGTGATCGGTGACCTGATCGATGGTCTGTTACAGATGCTGGGGTTTTTTCTAATCGCGATACTGGTTGCGACCGCGACATTGTTCTGGTTCACGCACTGTATACGTTCGACACTGCTGGTGGTGATCTGCTCACTGGTGGCTGTGGTATGGCAATTCGGGCTGGTTACCCTGCTGGGTTTTGAGCTTGACCCCTATTCGGTTCTAGTGCCTTTTCTAGTGTTTGCCATCGGCATGAGTCATGGCGCACAGAAAATGAACGGCATTATGCAGGACGTGGGGCGTGGCACCCATCGTGTGGTGGCGGCACGGCATACCTTTCGCCGCCTGTTCGTAGCCGGTTTGACAGCGCTGTTATGTGATGCCGTCGGTTTCGCCGTGTTGATGATTATCGATATCAAGGTCATTCAGGATCTGGCGTTGATTGCCAGTATAGGGGTCGCAGTGCTCATCTTTACTAATCTGATCCTGCTACCAATTTTACTGTCTTTTACCGGCGTCAGTCCCAAAGCGGCCATACGTAGCCTGAAGGCAGAGCAGCAGGATATCGCGGGAGCCAAACACTGGCTGTGGGCATTGCTTGATCAGTTCACGCGTAAACCCCTGGCGATGTTTTCGGTAATACTGGGACTGATCATGGCTGTGGTGGGCTATAGCATCAGTACACGGCTGCAGGTTGGAGATCTGGATCCCGGTGCGCCCGAACTGCGCGCTGACTCACGTTACAATCGCGACAATGCATTCATCGTGCAGAACTATGCAGCAAGCTCTGACATCTTTGTGGTCATGGTGCGTACCGCAGAAGATAAATGCACACGTTACGAAACCCTGTCACTGGTGGATGAACTGGGCTGGGAGCTGGAACAGTTGCCCGGTGTTGAAGCGACCAATTCAATGGCCAAGATGTCACGTATCGCATCGGCTGGATACAATGAGGGCAATTTTAAATGGATTGGTCTAATCCCCAACAATTCGGTGCTGGGTGGTGTTCAGAGTCGTGCACCGCGCGAGATGCTCAATACCACCTGCAGTCTGCTAACACTGTATGTCTATCTTACCGATCATAAGGCGGAGACGTTGATACGCGTAGTTGACAAGGTTGAGTCCTATCTTGCCGATCATCCGGCGCCGGAGGCAAAATTTCTACTGGCAGCAGGTAATGCGGGTATAGAGGCAGCGACCAATATCGTCGTGGAAAAGGCTAACCGCGAGATGCTGTTATGGGTTTACGGCGCGGTGATACTGCTGTGCTGGATAACCTTCCGCTCGTGGCGAGCCGTTGTTGTCGCGGTATTACCGCTGGTGCTGACATCGATACTGTGTGAATCATTGATGGTGATGTTTGGTATGGGGGTCAAAGTCGCAACCCTGCCGGTTATTGCGCTGGGTGTCGGTATTGGTGTCGATTATGCGCTGTATGTGTTATCCGTGATTCTTGCTTATATGCGTGCTGGTGAGAGTTTATCCAGGGCCTATTACGGGGCGTTATTGTTTACTGGCAGAGTGGTACTTTTAACAGGAGCAACGCTGGCAATCGGGGTTGCTCTGTGGGTATTTTCACCGATCAAGTTCCAGGCTGATATGGGCATACTGCTTGCGTTCATGTTTTTATGGAACATGATTGGAGCGTTGCTTCTGTTGCCTGCGCTGGCGTACTTCCTGTTGCCTAACAACAGGCGGGCAAGGTCTAGCGATCAGGTAGTCATGGAGCAGCAAATGGCATGAAAAGCCCGGATTTAAAGATTTCATTCCTCAAATGAAAGTTTGCCAGATAGCCTGCCTGTCCGGGCTATCTGGTTTTTTTTGAGAGTGGAATAAAACAAACAGTCTCGTCCAGCATCTTGCTGAGGAGCTAATTATGAGAAGTAATAATTTTTCAGGAGGCATGAAGTGGAAATAAAAGCAGCGGTTGCCCGCCAACAGGGGCAAGGTTTATCAGTAGAACAGGTCAATCTTGAGTCACCGAGAGATCATGAAATTCTTGTTCGAGTCGTTGCCACGGGTGTATGTCACACCGATCTGGTGGTACTGGCAGGTCATTTACCGACACCATTCCCGGTGGTCCTGGGTCACGAAGGTGCAGGCATAGTGGAACAGGTTGGTAGCGCAATCACCAAGGTGAAGCCGGGTGACCATGTTGTCATGACGTTTAATTCCTGTGGCAGCTGCCCCAGCTGTGCTGATAATCATGTCAGCACCTGCTATGAATTCTTCCCGCGTAATTTCTTTGCTACGCGAGCAGATGGTACCTCGGCAATCAGCCAGAATGACCAGGTGATTCACGCGAACTTCTTTGGTCAGTCTTCGTTTGCCACGCATGCCCTGTGTCATGAAGCCAATGTGGTGAAGGTTTCTGATGAGCTGCAACTGGAACTGCTGGGACCGCTGGCCTGCGGCATACAGACAGGCGCTGGAGCGGTGATGAATTCGTTACAGGTGGGTGTGGGTAGCTCCTTTGTGGTTTTTGGTGCGGGCTCGGTTGGCCTGTCTGCGGTAATGGCTGCCAGAGTGGTTGGTGCATCAACCATCATTGCGGTTGATTTGAATGAAGATCGACTGGCAATGGCGAAAGAGCTGGGTGCCACGCATACCATTAACCCTCAAAACGTGAATGCTTCAGAAGAGGTAATTAGGATTACTGGTGTTGGTGCGCAGTATTCTCTCGATACTACGGGTATCCCCTCAGTAATTCGTGATGCAGTAGAGTCTCTGGCCAATCGAGGCAGCTGCGGCATACTGGGTGCACCGGTACCCGAGAGCAAGATTGAGCTTGATGAAACTCATTTTATGAGCGGGGGCCGACGCCTGATGGGGATAGTCGAAGGGGATTCTAACCCGGATACCTTTATTCCCATGCTGGCGGATCTGAATGCAAAAGGCCTGTTTCCGTTCGATAAGCTGGTGAAGTTTTATACCCTGGATCAGATTAACGAAGCGATTCATGATTCAGAAACCGGGGTTTCTATTAAGCCCATCATCCGCATGTCATAGCTTTCCATCATTTTTCAGGAATATAAGACAATGTCCAAATTACAATTAGAGGCTATTCTACAGGTGTCTGCAGCGGCACCGCCGCCCGAAACGTTGAATCCGGTTTCCTGGCGAGACTGGTTTGAGTCCATCAACGCTCAAACGCCGCAGGCTCCAGGTATGAGTGTGGAAACTATCAGCTACGGGACCTGGAGCGCAGAGCGATTAACTGCCAACAATAGTGAATCAGGACGGCTGATTATCTACTTTCACGGCGGTGGCTTTCTGTTTGGTTCATCGCAATCGCATCGCACGATTACCAGCCATCTGGTACTCGCCTCAGGCTCTGAGGTACTCAGTGTTGATTATCGACTGGCACCAGAGAATCCTGCACCCGCTGCACATGATGATTGTTTTTCTGCCTATCGCTGGGCGCTGGAACAAGGATTTCAGGCTGGCCGGATTGCACTGGTCGGTGATTCTGCGGGTGGTAATATCGCCCTGTCTACCGCATTGCGTGCGCGTGATGAAGGATTACCAATACCTGGCTGCGTGGCCATGATGTCTCCTGCGCTGGATTTTGCAGCTGACGGGGAATCCCATCATGTGCAACAGCAGCCTCCGTTATTAACGCGGGAAGTTATGGATGTGTTTAACAGCGTCTATGTACAGGATGGAGATTTGCGTTCGCCATCGGTAACGCCACTGTATAGTGACTTATCTGGATTACCGCCCTGTCTGATACATGTGGGCGACTGGGAGTTGCTCAGGGATGACAGCATTACAATCAGTCAGCGCCTTCAGGATGCAGGTGTGAAAACCGAGTTGAAAGTGTGGCCGGGCATGGTGCACTGCTGGCAGTTATTTGCCCCCATGCTGGACGAGGGTATGCAGTCACTCGAAGAAATCGCTGTATTTATAAGGAGCCATACGTCGATTTCATAATCATCACCCTGATGACTTCTGTCAGGAGTTTTCCGATGGCAGGCTGACTTCAGCTGCCTGTTCCCCATAGTTGTGCACCAGAATACGTCTGGTGTCAGCTGCCAGTTGTTCAAGTCCCAGTTGCTGGTAACTCAGCAACTGGATTTGCAGTGCGCGCTTGATAGAAGAGCTACCCTGAAACTGGTTCAATAATTTTTTTGCTCGATTGGCAGCTGATATCCATGCTTTTCGGGTCAGGTAATACTCGGCAACCTTGAGGTCGGCTCGTGCCAACTGGTTACGCAGGTACACCATGCGTTTGATGGCATCGGGGGCATATTTGCTTTCCGGGAAACGGTTGACCAGTACCTGAAAATCCTGATAGGACTGCAATAGCTTGCTGCGGTCATAATCGGCCGGGTCACGCTGATAAAAATTATCCAGCACTGATCCTTTTGGGCCAAAATTGATCAAACCTTTCAGATAGTAGGCATAGTCTACCGAAGCGTGGCGGGGGTGCAGCTTGATGAAACGTTCGGCAGCGGCGGTTGCGGATTCCGGCTCTTCGTACAGAAAATAACAGTAGGCAACGTCCAGTTGTGCCTGGGTTGCGTAAACCCCGAATGGGTAGCGAGATTCCAGTCGTTCAAAGTTTTCTATCGCCAGGGTGTAGTTCTCAGAATCCATATAATCTTTGGCCAGGCTGTATATTTCAGCGGCAGATAAACCTTCAGTGGGGTCCTTAGGTGCAGTAGAGCAGCCAGCGAGCAGAAAGATTGATACTATAAGAGCAAATTTTTTCACACGAATCAGCTATTGGTCATGTTTAATAAGGGTCGGGAAGTATAACCAGTCTATGAAAATAATACAGCACAAGCTCGCTATCGAAGAACAGTTCAGCGGATACCGCCTGGACCAGGCACTCAGTCAGATGATGCCGGACTATTCTCGCAGCAGGATACAGGACTGGATCAAATCAGGTTTCATCACGCTCAACGATAAAATCGTCAAACCACGCGAAAAGGTCTACCTGGGCGATCGCCTGCAGCTGGATATTCCCGAAACGACGAAAACCTTCGACAGCCCCGAGCCGATAGAGTTCGACGTGCTGTATGAGGATGAACATCTGTTTGTGATCAACAAACCAGCCGGGCTGGTGGTACATCCTGCGGCTGGGCACCAGAGCGGCACACTGGTGAATGGGCTGCTGTTCCGTGAGCCGAAACTGGAACAGTTACCGCGTGCGGGCATTGTGCACCGGCTGGATAAGGATACCTCCGGGGTTATGGTGGTAGCGCGCTCACTGCAGGCGCATAGCGCCCTGGTTGAGGCACTGCAACTGCGTGAAGTGAAGCGCGAATACCTGGCGATTGCGCGCGGCGTGATCACAGCGGGTAGAACGGTGGATGAACCTATTGGGCGACATCCGGTAGATCGTAAGCGCATGTCGATACAGGAAAGCGGTAAGCACGCGGTGACTCATTTTACCGTGGCTGAACGTTATCGCTACCATACCCTGATCGATGTGCAGCTGGAAACCGGGCGTACCCACCAGATACGCGTACATATGGCGCATATCCGCTACCCGCTGCTGGGCGACCCTGTCTATGGTGGCCGCTTTTCACTCCCTGCCGGCGTGTCTGCCGAACTGGAGCAGGCGTTAAGAGGGTTTAAACGTCAGGCGCTACATGCGCGACGACTGAGTTTTGTGCACCCGCTAAGCGGAGAAGCCCTGTCCTTTGAAGCAGTCATTCCTGACGATATGCAAAACATGATCGAGGTGCTGAAGCAGGATGCACAACCGTAAACTGGAACTGATCGCAGCGCACTGGCCTGTGCCTGCGCCGGATGTTACCGCATTCTGTAGCACGCGTGCGGGTGGTGTCAGCGAAGGGGATTTTGGCACCCTGAATCTGGCAGATCATGTGCAGGATGACCCCTCGCATGTGGATACCAATCGCCGCGTACTACAGCAGCAGCTGGAACTACCCGAGGAGCCGCAATGGCTACAACAAACGCACAGTACCCGCGTTATCGATCTTGATCACAGTGAGCAGCGCGACGGTGACGCGGCTTATACCGCAACTCCCGGCCGCATAGCCGTGGTAATGACTGCAGACTGCCTGCCGGTTCTGTTTTGTAATACCGCCGGCACCGAAGTTGCAGCGGCGCACGCCGGATGGCGCGGCCTGCTAAATGGCATACTGGAAAAAACCCTGGCGGCGATGAGCACGGACAATGCACAGCTGCTGGCCTGGCTCGGCCCGGCAATTGGCCCGGAAATGTTTGAAGTGGGTGAGGAAGTGCGAACACAGTTTATCCAGCATGACGCAGATGCCGCAGCCTGCTTTAAATCAAACCGAGCAGGACATTTTCTGGCTGATCTGTACGCGCTGGCACGGCTGCGCTTGCATAAAGCGGGTGTCACCCATATCTCAGGTGGTGAGTTCTGTACCTACAGTCAGCCCGCATTGTTTTTCTCGTACCGACGTGAAAATGTGACTGGAAGACAGGCTTCGATGATCTATATCAATAAAAAACCCTGATCAGGACGTTGAAATAAAACGAATCAAACCCATTTATTCGATAGTTAAAATTTATTGAAGAGGTGTAATCCATGAAAATGGATCGATTAACCACAAAGTTTCAGGAAGCGCTGGCTGATGCCCAGTCGCTAGCGGTGGGTCGTGACCACCAGTTTATCGAGCCCGTGCACGTTATGCTGTCCATGCTCGATCAGCGCGGTGGTTCCGTGCGACCCTTACTAAGCAAGTCGGGCGTTAACGTCAATGTATTGCGCTCGCAGTTAAGTGAGTTACTGGAAAAATTACCACAGGTAGAGGGTGCTGCGGGTGATCTGCATATATCCAATGCGCTGGGCAAGCTACTGAATATTAGTGACAAGCTGGCACAGGAGCGTGGTGACCAGTTTATTCCTTCCGAGTTATTTATCATTGCCGCACTGGCCGATAAAGGTACCTTGAGCGATGTGCTGAAGTCCTCCGGTGCTGATCGCAAAAAACTGGAACAGGCCATCGAAGAGGTTCGTGGCGGTCAGGTGGTGAGTGACCAGAATGCAGAAGATCAACGCCAGGCGCTGGAAAAATACACCCTGGACCTGACCGAACGCGCGGAACAGGGCAAGCTTGATCCGGTGATCGGGCGTGACGAGGAAATCCGTCGTGCCATCCAGGTGCTACAGCGTCGTACCAAGAATAATCCGGTATTGATTGGTGAACCGGGTGTGGGTAAGACCGCTATTGCCGAAGGTCTGGCGCAGCGCATTATCAATGGTGAAGTGCCTGAAGGTCTTAAGCATAAAAGACTATTGTCTCTGGATATGGGTGCCTTGATTGCGGGCGCTAAATTCCGTGGCGAATTCGAAGAACGTATGAAGGCCGTGCTGAATGATCTATCCAAGCAGGAAGGCCAGATCATCCTGTTTATCGACGAATTACACACCATGGTGGGTGCGGGTAAGGCCGAAGGCTCGATGGATGCTGGCAATATGCTGAAGCCTGCACTGGCGCGTGGTGAGCTGCACTGTATCGGTGCCACCACCTTAAATGAATATCGACAGTACATCGAAAAAGATGCGGCACTGGAACGACGCTTCCAGAAAGTACTGGTGCTGGAACCTTCGGTGGAAGATACCGTGGCAATTCTACGCGGATTGAAGGAACGTTACGAAGTGCATCATGGGGTGGATATTACCGATCCGGCAATCATTGCGGCAGCCAACCTGTCGCATCGTTATATTACTGATCGCCAGCTGCCCGACAAGGCAATTGACCTGATCGATGAAGCGGCCAGTCGTATCCGTATGGAAATTGATTCCAAGCCGGAAGACATGGACAGGCTGGAGCGTCGCCTGATCCAGCTTAAGATTGAACGCGAGGCGTTGAAGAAGGAAAGCGACAAGGCTTCCAAAAAACGCCTGACTGATCTTGAAACGGAGATCGATAATCTGGAGCGCGAATTCGCTGATCTGGAAGAAATCTGGAACTCGGAAAAAGCCGCTTTGCAGGGCAGTACCAATATCAAGGAAGAGCTGGAGCGCGCGCGCCTGGATCTGGAAACTGCACAGCGTGCGGGTGATCTGGCGCGTATGTCAGAGCTGCAGTACGGCCGCATTCCTGAACTGGAAAAACAGCTGGACCTGGCCTCTAACGTTGAAATGCAGGATATGAAATTGCTGCGTAACAAGGTTGGCGAAGAAGAAATCGCTGCGGTAGTGTCACGCTGGACCGGTATCCCCGTGTCCAAGATGCTGGAGTCAGAGCGCGACAAGTTATTGCAGATGGAAGATCAGCTGGCGAAACGAGTGGTTGGCCAGAAGGAAGCACTGAGCGCTGTATCCAATGCGATCCGTCGTTCGCGTTCGGGGTTGTCTGATCCCAGTCGTCCGAATGGATCCTTCCTGTTTCTGGGGCCTACCGGTGTAGGTAAAACTGAGCTGACCAAGGCGTTAACTGAGTTCCTGTTCGATACAGAGGATGCCATTGTGCGCATCGATATGTCCGAATTTATGGAAAAACACAGTGTCGCGCGACTGGTCGGCGCACCTCCGGGTTACGTGGGTTATGAAGAAGGCGGTTACCTGACCGAGGCCGTGCGCAGGCGCCCCTATTCAGTGGTATTACTGGATGAGGTGGAAAAAGCACACCCCGATGTGTTCAATATCCTGTTGCAGGTGCTGGATGATGGACGCCTGACTGATGGTCAGGGCAGGACTGTAGATTTCAGGAATACGGTCATCGTGATGACGTCCAATCTGGGCTCTGCGGAAATTCAGAGCATGGCGGGTGAAGAAAATTATTCGGCAATGAAGGCCGCCGTGATGGCGACTATCGGTAATTACTTCAGACCCGAATTTATTAATCGTATCGATGAAACCGTCGTGTTCCATCCGCTCGGCAAAGCGGAAATCAAGGTGATTGCACGTATCCAGCTGGAATATTTGCAGCAGCGTCTGCAGGATCGCCATCTGGGTATGAATATCAGCGATGCCGCTCTGGATGAACTGGGGCAGGTCGGGTTTGATCCGGTTTATGGCGCCAGACCGCTTAAGCGTGAGATCCAGCAATCCATTGAAAACCCGCTGGCACAGGCCATATTGTCAGGACAGTTCTTGCCAGGAAGTACGGTTAATATTGATGTAGACACGAATAAGTCGTTCGTATTTAGTTGATTTTTATCAATTTGACTGTGTTCTATCGGCTATCGTGGCTATAATCTTAGTCACGATAGCTTAACTATAAATAATAAATATGGCTGTTTTCGGCTCACTCCTATTTAACCGCACTTTAAAACAGTTTCTCGCCTGCAAGGATTTAACCAGCAGTAATGGCAAAGCTTTGGTCGAAAAGATCAAATCGCAGGCAGAAGAAAATCTGGAAAAGATCCTTGAGTTTATTCCCGATGTTGATGATCCACATAGCGAAGTGCTGGTAGAGATTTGCCAGAGTGTATTAAGCCAGGGTAAAGAAGATCTTTTTCTGGACAACCTGAGTAGCGAAACCACGATGGTGCGCGCTGCAACCAAAAACCTGCTCAGCGACTCACAACAAATCAATCCCGCCAAACTGTTCAAGAAGTTGCATGAATCCGACGGATCTGTGACCGAGATTATCGACATCCTGGAGTTTCAGCAAAAGCATATTGCACCAGAGTTGATGGTAAAAAATGCATTGCGTCTGGATAAATCCAACGCCGGACGACTATTTAAAATGGCGCAGGCGCAGGCTGAACGCACCGACATGTCTGCGCTGAGTATCGATATAGACAGCCTGGATAATCCGGATATCAAGATTATGCTGATTCGTTTTCTTGCCGCGGTAAACCAGCCGGAGGCGGCGAAATTAATCGCGCATTTCCTGGCGGATAAATCCAAGATCATCCTGATTGAGGCGCTAAAAAACCTGAAGAATATGACAACGGATTTTGATCCCGGTTTTATTGTGCGCTTTATCCCCGAAATGCGAGAAGATGACCAGCAGGTGGCGCTGGAGATTTTAAGATTGAAATCTTCCGACGCAACGCTGCCTTCGCTGACGATGCTGATGACTGGAAAATCGGATGAACTGCGTGAGCAGGCCTGCGCAATTGTCAGTCAACACGCGAATGCAAAAAGTCTGGAAAAGTTGCTGGTGGCGCTGGATGTGCACGAGTGGTGGGGTAAGGAGCAGGCGGTAAAATGCTTGCTTGCAACAGGCAATAATCAGTTATTTCGATCTGCTGCGACGCTGACCAGTCATGAGAATGATTTTGTGCAGAATACCGCGCAGCAACTGGCTGCAAACAATACCACCCAATCGGGAGAGATTACCGATTTAATCGAACCTCTGATGAGTGAAAACTGGCAGGTCAGGGAAAGGGCAATAGAAGCCGCAGGCAAGACCGATAATAGAAAGGCACTGGAGTATTTAACCCAGGTGCTTGATAAGTACCCCGAGTCCTCTATAGCGGTGCTCAAGGCAACATCAAATCTAGGCTTCAGTAAGGGGCTGGAAATTGCTTCCCGTTGTATGCGTATGAAAGAAGCCGCAATTCAACGCCAGGCGTTGCGTACCATTAATGATGTCGTGACAGAGCGTCATGCTGCGAATGTGCGGGATGGAATAGTTAAAATGGTGCCAAAGCTGCAGGCGACGGTGAGGGATACCGCGCAGGAAGTCATCAATACTATTACTGAAAAGTACAGGCTGGCAAAACTGGATCTGGATGAAGACAGTCTATTTGAAACGCGTCTGGTGAAAATCGAAGAGAATCGGGATAAATCGCTGCAATCCAGTGTAGAGACACAGCCTGAGCGCGATATGGAAAAAACCGAAGTGGTGAGTTTTCAGCACATCGAGGAATTGAAAGCGGGTGACTTCTGGATGGATCGCTTTAAGATCGTCAGGGAGATCGGGCGCGGTGCCATGGGCAGGGTCATGCTGGTGGAGGATGAGGCGGTTGGCGAAACCATGATTCTGAAGTTTATGCATCCGGAATTGACCAGCGATGGCAAGGCGCGCGAACGCTTTTTGCGAGAACTGAAATACTCGCGCAAAATCAGTCATCCAAATGTCATCCGTATTCATGACTTTTTGATAAAAGATGGTATTTCAGCAATTTCCATGGAGTACTTTGAAAGTTACGGCCTGGATTACATGATCAAACATCAATTACTGAAAACGCCGGAGCAATCGCTCAAAATCCTGTACCAGGTCAGCAGCGGCATGTTTGAAGCGCACACGCAGTCGGTAATTCACCGGGATTTAAAGCCCAGTAACATTCTGATTAATGAAGCGGGACTGGTCAAGGTGGTGGATTTTGGTATTGCCTCAGCCACTTCGGAAACTGATGCAACGCTCACCAAAACCGGCATGATTATTGGTACGCCAGCCTATCTGTCGCCCGAACGCGCCAAAGGTCTGGTGGCGGATCACCGATCCGACATCTATGCGCTGGGCATCATTGCTTATACGATGTTTAGCGGCAAGCCACCTTATAAAGGTGAGCCTATGTCGCTATTATTTCAGCATATTGAGGGCAAGGCGGTGCCTCTACATAGACTGGATCTGGGCATCAGGGTAGGTATCAGTATGCTGGTGGAAAAAATGATGGCGGCCGATATTGATAAGCGTTATCAATCCATGAAAGATGTGCGGGATACTATCAAGGAACTTATGTAACACTAACGCTTTTACCGTACCGTTTTAGTATGACTATTCAACAAACCATTGAGTCGAAACTCCAGCAGGCGTTTTCCCCCGATTTTTTACAGGTGGAAAATGAAAGCCATATGCATAACGTCGCGCCGGGTTCTGAATCTCATTTCAAGGTCAGCATTGCCAGTGATCAGTTTGAAGGCTTGATGCTGATCAAGCGCCATCGGCTGGTTAATCAGGTGCTGGAATCTGAATTGCAGCAAATACATGCACTGGCACTGCATACCATGACACCGCAGGAATGGTTTGACAAAGGGGGCAAGGTTGCTGATTCGCCACTGTGTCAGGGTGGCGGCAAAAATCAATAGATAATCTCAGAGTCACTGCTGTTCATCGCGTAAATCATCGACAGGGTTTGCATAAAAGGCAGCGGGTATTGCTCCTGCAGTAGCTGTGCATGCTGCATCTGTTCGGCAATGGATTTTTTGTGCGCGCTGAAATTCAGTGCATATATCAGCAGATTTTCATAATCCTCGCTTTCTATCACCAGTGTCTGGCGCGCAAATTGATTGCGTAGTTGCTGGTAAAAGCGGTTAAACACTTTTTCATTCTCGATCAGCAGGTTAAAACCCAGCGCACCACGCTTTGATAACAGACGTTTAAGACGTTTGCTGGTGTCGTTCTGTATCAGCCAGTCGGGGGTCTGGTCGCCATTGAAGATGTCGACAATGATCAGATCAAACTGCTGGTTACAGTGAGCAATATAGTCACGCGCGTCGCTGATCTCGTATTTCAGGAAGTCGTCCGGCTGTGGTAGCAGCAGGTGTTTCTGCACGAATTGTAGCAGTTCCTCATCGTATTCAACGCCCGTGATATGCGTGTCGGGAAAATAATGACGCATAAACTGGATTAGTGATCCGCCTCCGACACCCAGCAGTAAAACACTTTTCGGTGCATCCATAAACAACAGCAGTCCCATCAGGAGTTGCAGGTTTTTCATGCGTAGTTGATGGGGTTCAACCGCGTTGATCTCTGACTGGATTGCCAGCCGGTCAAACTTGAGCTGAAGAATATCCTGATGACGGTTGATCCAGACCGGACCGAAACGGGTTTTCGTTCTATGTGCGACTTTATTGCTCATCTTTTGCCATCACCCGATACCTTCAGCATCATGCGGTCGGTCATGCGACTCGAAAGCATACGTTTCAGGTAACCGAAGAGATACGTCGGTGTGGTGACGTAGTAGCGGACTTTGGGGCGCGGGCTTTCCAGCGCATGAATAACGCGCTCAAGCACTGCGGTGGCGGGCAGGGTGAAGCTGGTTGCATGTCCTTCTTTTTGCAGGCGTTGCTGCATCGCCTGATAACGGGAGGCATGCGCACTGTCCTGCATATTGATGAATCGATGAAAGGCTTTTTCAGCATTTTTCCTGAACAGGCTTTCTATCGGCCCTGGTTCGATTAACGAGACCTCTATACCCGTACCTCCAAGCTCCATACGCAGGGTATCGGTTAAGCCTTCCAGCGCAAACTTACTGGCAGTGTAGGCACCTCGATACGGCAACGCGACCAGGCCGAGCACTGAACTATTCTGGATGATGCGGCCAGAACCCTGCTGGCGCATTGTCGGCAGGATCAGGTTGGTGAGTTCCAGCCAGCCAAACAGGTTGGTTTCAAACTGGCTGCGTAGCGCCTCCCTGCTCAGGTCTTCCACTGCGCCAGGCAGCCCAAAAGCACCGTTATTAAACAAGGCATCCAGTTTCCCGTTGCATAGCGCCAGCACCTGCTTGACTGCGCCAGAGATGGATTGTGAGTCATCCAGGTCCAGGCGAATGCATTCCAGTCCTTCGCGTTGCAACCGGGCCACGTCCTCGCTTTTGCGACAACTGGCAATCACTCGATGGCCGCGTTGTTTGAGCCCGTGCGCGACGGTATAGCCGATGCCGCTGGAGCAACCGGTGATTAAAATAGATTTTGTATTCATTATTGAAATGGCAGGTAAAGGCCCTATATTATAGACTGCTTATTATTTCCTGAAGCCATGGATTTCAGGGATTTGTCTGATCAATTTCTACTGGCAGAGGTTAATTATGCCTATATATGAGTATGTCTGTGAAGCTTGCAATGAAACGCTGGATGCACTGCAGAAGATAAGCGATGCGCCCCTGACCGATTGTCCTCAGTGCGGAGAATCCAGTTTAAAGAAGAAGGTATCTGCTCCTGGTTTTCGCCTTAGTGGCTCTGGCTGGTACGAAACCGATTTTAAATCCGGCAATAAACGCAATGTCGCGGAAAAGGGCGACGCCAAGCCAGCAGCTCCGGCAGCAGGTCATAGCTGCGGTAGCGGGGGATGCAGCAGCTGCGCTTAAGTGTAGAAATCGCTCATCGAAAACCCGCTCCTGTAGCGGGTTTTTTTATACAGCGCCTTATTTCGATGCTTTAATAATCAATAGGCTTAGGATACTATTGCGGGCTTTGTTTTTGTCAGGGCCGGTTTTATCGTTCAGCCCTTAGCTACGGGTCGTTTTATGCGTGATTTAATGCATATTCGGCGCTTTTTCAGGTAATTATATTCAGTTTTTACTAGAACCGGGCAAGAGCAGGTTCTGGTTTATTATTCTTTTACAGGTGTTTCATGCGTACGCATTATTGTGGTGAATTAAACTCGGCCCATATCGGTGAAGACGTTACTGTCTGCGGTTGGGTCAACCGTCGTCGGGATCACGGGGGAGTTATTTTTGTCGATCTACGTGATCGAGATGGTATTTTACAGGTCGTATTCGACCCTGATGATGCCACCATGTTCGCCAATGCCGAGCGTGTGCGTAATGAGTATGTGCTCAAGGTCAGTGGAAAAGTTCGCGTGCGTCCAGAAGGCACCGTGAATAAGGACATGCCTACCGGTGAGATCGAATTGCTTGCCCTGCAACTGGAAATTCTGAACGCATCTGAAACGCCTCCATTCCAGCTGGATGAGGATGTCTCCGATGATCTACGCCTGAAATACCGCTATATCGACCTGCGTAAACCTGAGATGCAGGAGCGTATGCGTCTACGCGGTAAGGTTACCCATTTTATGCGTGCCTACCTGGAGCAGCAGGGCTTTCTGGATATCGAAACCCCTATGCTGACCAAGGCGACGCCTGAAGGTGCACGCGATTACCTAGTGCCCAGTCGTACCCATCAGGGGCAGTTTTTTGCGCTGCCGCAGTCTCCACAGCTTTTCAAGCAGTTGCTAATGATGTCGGGTATGGATCGCTATTACCAGATCGTACGTTGTTTTCGTGACGAAGACCTGCGTGCTGATCGTCAGCCCGAATTTACCCAGCTGGATATAGAAACCTCGTTCATGAATGAAGACCAGATCATGGATATCATGGAAGGTCTGATGCGCAATATGTTCAAGCAATTGCTGGATGTCGATATCGATGCAAAATTCAGACGTATGCCCTATGCAGAGGCTATGGAGCGCTTTGGCTCAGACAAGCCCGATCTGCGTATTGATCTGGAGCTGATCACCATCTCTGATCTGCTGGCGAATGTGGAATTCAAGGTATTCTCAGCACCCGCGAACGATCCGGATGGACGTGTTGCCGCGCTACGTGTGCCGGGTGGAAACAGCCTGTCGCGCAAGGATATCGATGAATATACCAAATACGTAGGTCGTTATGGTGCCAAGGGTCTCGCGTATATCAAATGTAACGATGTCACCCAGGGGCGTGAAGGGCTGCAGTCCCCTATCCTGAAATTCCTGCCGGATGAAGCGATTGATGGCATCCTGCAGCGCACCGGGGCACAAACTGGTGACCTGATCTTCTTTGGTGCAGATAAAACCCGTATCGTAAACGAGTCACTGGGCGCGCTACGTGTACAACTGGGGCATGATCTGGGTATGGTTAAAGCGGGCTGGTCCTTCCTGTGGGTGGTGGATTTCCCGATGTTCGAATACGACGAAAAAGAAGCTCGCTGGAGCGCATTACATCATCCCTTCACGGCACCCAATACGGATGATCCGGCGGAACTGGAAGCCAATCCAGGCACGATGTTATCGCGTGCCTACGACATGGTACTCAACGGTACCGAGCTGGGTGGCGGTTCTATTCGTATTCACCGCACAGATATGCAGCAAAGAGTGCTAAAGCTCCTGGGTATCGACGAGCAGGAAGCAGAAGATAAATTTGGCTTCCTGCTGACTGCGCTGAAATATGGCTGTCCTCCGCATGGCGGTATCGCATTTGGCCTGGATCGATTGATCATGCTGATGACGGGTGCGACTTCAATCCGTGATGTAATGGCCTTCCCCAAGACCCAGACAGCCGCCTGTCTGTTGACTTCGGCCCCTTCTGAAGTCAGTGAACGCCAGTTGAAAGAGCTTTCAATTCGGGTGCGCAAGCCGGTAGTAGAGGGGTAACTGGTATTGCCAGAGCCAGCAATTAAAGTAACATAGAGTAACATTACCGTTGGATGATAGATTGATATGGTTGCTAATCCACTAGAGCTACAGCCCTACGCACAACTCGACGATGAAAATTGCCGGCAGCGTATTATTGCAGCAAAAAAGGCGTTAGGAGATCGTGTAGTTATCCTGGGGCACCATTATCAGCGCGATGAAGTGTTCGAACATGCTGATTTTTCGGGAGATTCATTAAAGCTATCACGCGAAGCAGCCAAGTCTAACGCCGAGTATATTGTATTCTGCGGCGTGCATTTTATGGCTGAGGTTGCTGATATCCTGTCCCGCCCGGATCAGGTCTCTATACTGCCCGACCTGTCTGCAGGTTGTTCCATGGCGGATATGGCAGATCTGCAAAAAGTAGAAAAAGCCTGGCAGGAGCTTTCATCCGTAATCGATGCTGATGCGCAGATTACGCCGGTCACCTATATCAATTCAGCGGCCAACCTGAAGGCATTCTGCGGAGACCATAATGGTGTGGTCTGTACTTCCACCAATGCGCAGAAAATTCTTGAATGGTCGTTTGGTCAACGCGATAAAGTCCTGTTCTTCCCTGATCAGCATCTGGGGCGTAATACCGGTTACCGCATGGGAATACCACTGGAAGAAATGGTGGTATGGGATTATGACCTGCCAATGGGCGGATTAAGCGAACCACAGATCAGGCAGGCGAAGATCATTTTATGGAAAGGCTTCTGTTCGGTGCACCAGATGTTCAAGCCTGTACAGATCGAAAACTTTCGCAAACAATATCCAGAAGGCAAGGTCATCTCGCATCCGGAAAGCAGTTTTGAAGTCTGTCAGCTTTCTGATTATGTAGGATCGACCGAATACATCATCAATACCATAGCCGCATCTGAGCCTGGGACACAGTGGCTGGTGGGTACCGAACTCAACCTGGTCAACCGCCTGCATGATCAGATGAAGTCACAGAACAAGAGTGTGCAATTTATGTCACCTACGATCTGTATGTGTTCCACTATGTTCCGTATTGATCCCCAGCATCTGGCCTGGGTACTGGAAAACCTGCTGGAAGACAATGTTGTTAACCGCATTCAGGTAGATGCACAGGTAGCTAATAGTGCCAGAGTTGCATTGCAACGAATGCTGGATATCTCCAGCTGATTGAGCGTATTCAATAACCTGTCATGAAAACCAGTAAAGTCGAACAGTTACACCCATCGCGTACTCGCAGAGGCATTACTGCGGCAACGCGTTTTGCCAACCTGATTGGTGACTATGGCACCAGTGATTTTGTGATGAAGCGCGGTGGCAGGCTCTCCGAAGTGACCATTGCCTACGAATCCTGGGGCGAGTTATCAGTTAATAACGATAATGCGATTCTCATTTTTACTGGGCTATCTCCAACTGCACATGCGGCATCATCACCGGAAAACCCGGAACCAGGCTGGTGGGAATTTATGATCGGGCCGGGTAAGGCCATAGACACCAATCGCTTTTATGTGATTTGTGTGAATGCATTGGGTGGGTGTTATGGTTCTACTGGACCCGAGTCCATCAATCCTGCGACTGGTGAATCGTATGGTACCGATTTTCCTGATCTGACTATTGAAGATATCGCCAAGGCGGGGCATCACCTGTTACCTGAACTCGGTATCGACCATCTACATGCTGTTGTCGGCCCTTCCATGGGGGGGATGGTAGCGCTGGCCTATGCGCTGCAGTACCCTAAAGAATTTGATTACCTGATTTCCATATCCGCAGCCACGCGCGCGTTACCATTTACAATCGCCATGCGGTCCCTGCAAAGAGAGATTATTCGCTGTGACCCCAATTGGAATGAAGGACATTATCACGCCAGCGAAGAACCTGCAGATGGCATGAAGCTGGCGCGTAAACTGGGCCTGGTATCTTATCGTGCCGCAGAGGAGTGGCATCAGCGCTTTGATCGTGCACGTATCAGTCGTGAACGTCGCAAGGGTGATCCTTTTGAAATCGAATTTGAAGTTGAATCCTATCTAGATTACAACGCACTGAAATTTGTGGGCAATTTTGACGCCAACAGTTACCTGTATCTATCGCGCGCAATGGACTGGTTTGATGTGGCGGATCACGGTGGATCGGTGAATGCTGGTCTGGCGAAGATCTGTGTTAAGAAAGCGCTCATCATTGGTGTGACCACGGATATTCTGTTTCCGCTGGAGCAGCAGAAAGAGATAGCGGAGGGGTTGATTAAATCAGGGCGCAATGTTGAGTTTGTGGCGATTGATTCTATAAATGGGCATGATGCGTTTTTGGTGGATAGGGATCATTTTGCGCCGGTGATTTCGGATTTTTTTGCGCAGACTTGAAGTCTATGTCGTTTCGACGCAACTTAATGTAATAGTGTCATTACTTCGTGCATCCATGCACTCCGCCCTTCGGGCCAGCTGAAGCTGTTCAAAATCATTCCTTATGATTTTGTGCGAACGCTGTGCGGCAGGAGTGCTACAGGGAGGTAGCGTTTACGGAACCAAGGGATGTAATCTTTGCACGGATTGCACCTGACCGGATTATGGTTTCACACGCCTTAGCTTTCCTTGCTTCGTAGCCTCTTCCTAACAGGCGTGCGAGTAACTTTCTTTTACGCAAAAAGAAAGTTACCAAAGAAAGTGCGCCCCACAATCCCTTCATCGGCAAAATGGCACTCATATAGCGGTCGGCAGTGACGCGTTCCAGACGCGACCCTGCCTAAAACGCCATCCCTGGCGTTTTCCCCCGATCTGAACACCATTTTGCCGCGGGCTTGAAAGGGGATTAAAAGAAACGAAAAAAAACCAGAGATTTCAAGCAGAGCTTGAAATCTTGATAAGAAGAAAAAATGAATTCTTTTTCTGCGATTCGCTAGGTGTCAAATATGAGGTCCAGAAACTGTACTTGAATTCATGGGAGACATTAGTAGTTTTAGCTGATTTGGCAGGAATCGACCCATTGCTGCCTTTCCTGATAGTGGGAATGCATATAGCATCTGACTAAGTTTGGGTTTCACACGCTGAATACTTTTCTAGCTCTGTAGTTTGGTCGTGCCCGCGTGCGAGCCTCTTTTTTTGCTTGTCCAAAAAAAGAGGCGAAAAAAATGACATCCCAATTGAGCGGCCTGCGGCTTCCCAAAAATTAAGCCATTTTGCAGTGCACGGACAGACTCACATCCATGCTCGACTGCCCTCAGCGGACGTCCATGTCCGCTGACACTACAAAATGACTCAATTTATGGCACTCAATAAGGGCGATAAAAAAACCTGAGATTTCAAGCAGGGCTTGAAATCATAATAATGAAAAAAAGATGAATTTTGGTTTTATGATTTCCTGGGTATTAAATATCAGATGCATAAACTGCTCTTGAATTCATAGGAGACATTAGTAGTTTTAGTTGATTTGACAGGTATCGACCCGAAATGGTTGTCTGGAGTCCTTCAATCGAGTCTGACCCTAGCCCCTTCCTTATTTGTTGAAAGGTAGAGTGTCTAATGCCTGAAAATTTTCGAGTAACGAAGCTAATTTTTTACGGAGCTCTTTAATATGAGAAGGCTTGTGATCTCCTGCTACCAAGATCAATGCGTGTCCTGCAAGGTCTAAAGTTGGAGCATCGTCAACTATGATGAAAGCCTGACTCCCATCTTTGTCCAAAAAATCTCTTACAGAATAAGCAGTAAAACTAGCTCCACCCATAAGTGTTCTTTCTTTTTTGTTAGATATGGAGTTTTGGACAAAGTTATTAACTTGCAATCTTGAAGAATATTTAATTCTAAATATTGAGAAACCTTTGTGAGTAAGGTCTGCTCTGGAGATGCCTTCTACGTAAATTTTGTTATCTCGGACATGGTCAGGATCGAAGACTACCCTACATAATTTTTCTTGTTTTCTAATATGAGGCCCCTTGCACCTAATTCTTGGGGCAAATTGGGACATCCTTTGTTGTTCTAATATATACCTTTTCCTTTTATAAAAAGGCATTCCATATTGAAAACACATTAATAACTACTTTTTTAATAAATTTAGGGCTTCTTTAGGGATGTGACTAGATATTTTTAAATCATCACCATAGAGCTTTGTATTGTTCCGATTTATGAAATAACAGAATTTACCATCACCCAAAAC
The DNA here is from genome assembly GCA_050288105.1 of Gammaproteobacteria bacterium. GTDB lineage: Bacteria > Pseudomonadota > Gammaproteobacteria > JACNJF01. The sequence continues at coordinate 13,221 of JBNKDE010000022.1, read as the reverse complement.
CCCAAAATCAGCAAATAAAGTACCTTCTTCCCAGATCAAACTAATTTCACCATCATTGGAGGCTCCCACTCTAGATGGAAGCAAATCATGAGGAATTAGTTTTATTAAATCTATAGCATCATTAATTGCTTGGGCTGTTAACCGGGCAGCATTGTATCCATCCCAGTTATCCTGAAGTGAAGCAAACTCTTTAATTTGACTAATTAACTTATCGAGCGAGTGATTGTTTAAAATTGATTCTGACTCAAATTTAGGAAGGCTAAATATCGCTTCTGCACTATCAAAGGGTATGAATTGAGTAGCAGTAACCACAAGAAGCCCAGGGATGATCGCTGAGGATAGTTTTTCTAGAGTTTTCTTTTCTGATTTCACATTATTAGAAATTCTTACAATATTATTAGTGCTGTTAGTGAAATCAAAGCGAGATGAAAATTTAGTCCCAGTTATAGAAGAGCTTTCTAATTCTCTGAATGTTTTGTGATGAAGACTACTATCAAACCAAGGTTGAATGATGGTTTCTTGAGAATAAGGACGATCCTTATCTAGCACTGAATCACTGAATCTATAATATTTTGTAGTTGTAACTTCCATATACCTATCCCTATAGATTTTTTACTTCAATTAAGGTTTCAAATGCATGTCTCTGAAGATCATGTGCTTGCTCACACCACTCTTCTAAAGCATTTACTGATAAATGTTCGGATTCAAAATTTGAGCTAACTGCTGTATCTATGATAATGCCTTTTTCTCCCTTAATTAATGCAGTTATGACAGAAATTGTAATAAATCCATTTGGGCGAGTAGTTTCATAGACAAGATTTATGTTTACTTCTTTAGAATCTTTTTTAATATCTTTTTGATCGGTGAAAACGCTAGATATATTAATATTGGCTTGTATCTTATTGTTTACGAAAGACTCGATAGTTTCTCCTTCAGATAAGATAAATCCATCTTGATAGCGTAAAGAAACTTTTGGATTTATTAATGAATTAATCCCATTTGGATATGTGTTATTTAAAGCGCTCAGCCCTGAAATTATTGTCGGCTTAAATGTATCCCAATCATATTGCTCGTCTTTAGTCGCCTCGATAGAGATATCACCAATTTGATTTGCTGTAAATATTCCTAACCCTATTTGAAATAGGGGCCAACCATTCTGAGATTTACGGAATCGGTGATTTACTTCAAGTGGGAAGCGAGGTCTTCCAGGTTCAATATTTACCTGTTCATTTTTATCGAAACCAATTTCCTTAACAGCTTGATAAAACATGCCAGGGAAAAGATCAGCTTCATCTTTTTTAAACTCAAACTGATCCTTCGTCATACCCCATTTAAGTTCGAAAATTGCTTCGATTAATGGTGAGTTATCTATTTTTCCCATAAAATTTTTATTAACATAGTTTAAAAAGGATGGTCGGTATTTGTTTAAATTAAATAAAGTATAAATTAGGTGTCTATAAACAATTAACTTCTTCTAAATGCTTAAATAACTACTATTAAAGACCAGTTTAACTCATATATATGGTCTTACAACTATTTTTGAAAGCTATTTGTCAACCGAAAAATCCTGTATTAGGTTGGACCTATCTAAGTTATTGATTATAGGAAAATATCAGGTAAAAACAGGGGTGTTGAAGTGCTTAAACGGTTAATTTTGCTATTAAAATCATTACTCTAAAAAAGTAATGTGTGGCAGCAATTGGCACTCAGAGAGCTACATGCTTTAAACCTGAATCCCGGTTTTTAGCAAGCAGCAGTTCAGGTTTGAAGCTCAAAATTAGCTTAATCAAAAATCGGTAGTAAAGAGTGAAGTTTTTTATCGCCCTTATGGAGTGCCGGAAATAGGCTGATTTTGTGAGGATAGAGGGCACGACTGCATGGAAGCAGGAGGTAGGGTAACGCAGGAGCTGTTACCGAGGGATGCCCGATAAGGATCGTCGAGCTCAAGGGCATGGATGCCCGCAGGTAGAATAATGCAGGAGCTATTATCGAGGAGCGAGTCGATCCGTGGCATTATTGCCAAGGATGGCATGTATACAGAAAATGCAGGAGCAATTTTCTGTGCAAAATTAGTCTATTTCCGGGGAGCCGCAGGCCACTCTATCTGGGCTGTCGTTATTCTGGGCGTCCTGCCCTCCACCCTTCGGGCCAGCAGAGCTGTTCAAAATTGCTCCAGACAATTTTGTTTTTGCGCCTCTTTTTTGGCCAAGCACAACCGCCATGGATGGTGGAAGTGCTGGGAATGCAGGACGCCTAAAGGGACTTAGGTGGTACGAGCTCAAGGATGAGCGGAGGTAGGACAATGCAGGAGCTATTGTCGAGGGCGAAGCAGGAAGCCAGAGCCGAGCGCTTCCCAGTAAAAAGGAACTCGCACGCTTGTTAGAGAGTTACTACGGAGCTAGGAACGCTTTAGCGTGTGAAACCATAATCCGGATAGCTGCTAACTTTCAAAAGAGATGACACTCCTTGCTTCCGTAAATGCTACTTCCAGGTTGCACTTCTACCGCGCGTGGTTTATGCCCTTTGGATACTTGTAATGACATAGGGGGCAGCGAACTCGCTAGCGAGAGAAAAACCCTGGTCAGAGAACAACTCCCTCTAATATTTTGATTCTATGATTCGTGGGGCATCAAATATCAGGCGCAGAAACTGCGCTCGAAGTCATAGGCGATATTGGGCGTTTTGGGTGATTTAGCAGGTATCGACCTGAAGCGACCATTTAGGAAACGTGAATGTGGAATGTATTACTCAAAAAATTCTTGATCAAAAATCTAAGGCCCAAAAAACATAATACTTAGGGCCTGTTAACAGACCCTGGTGACGCCCTGAATAATTCACTCATACATGCTTAGAGTAAGAAAGTCGAGAAAACGAAAAATGTGATTTTCGCTTTTCTCTCATATGAAATTACTCGCCATTAGCTGTTGCATCAGCGATGGCCATCGAAACTGAATTCTTTTTATACAGAGCGAACATCAGGGCTGGCACCATAAAAAAATCAGCCAGCAGGGCCAGCAGGATTACGCTCGCGGTAATCAACCCAAAGTTCGCAGTAGAGCTTAAATCAGCGGTCATCGCAACGGCCATGCCAGAGGCTAAAACCATACTGGTGATAAAAATGGCTCGCCCCGTTGAATGCAGGGTATCTCTGATGGCGACTGTAATATTTTCTGTTCGATCAAAGTGTCTTCTTAAGTTATGTAAAAAATGTATGGTATCGTCAACCACCAGACCGATAGCGATACTGCCTACCAGCATATTCGAGAAATCGAATGGCAGGCTCATCCAGCCCATTAGCCCCATGACTAAAATAATCGGCAATAAATTAGGTGCCATACTCATTATTCCTAACTTTATTCTACCTATCAGGGCAATCATTAAAAAGGTAATTGCGATTAATGCTACTCCATAACTTTTAAGCATACTGGTTAATATGTCATACATGGTTTCAACCAGCATAGGTGCAATCCCGGTAATAGAAATCGTTGTGTCGGGGTAAGCTGATACAAAATGCTCTTTAATCCGGTTTAATACCGGTCTGATCTGTATCGCATCGGTAAAAGGAATGATGATCGTAAAGCGGACCTTTGAGTAATCATCATCTACAAGCTTATACAGGTCATCGGCTGCACTGATTTCAAATAGCAGCAACTCCTGTGCAATCAGCTCGCGGCTATCTGGGATTGAATAATCCGCATCATTGTTTGCGTGTAATGCCTTATTCACCTCTTTGAGTATGGTGTGTAAGCTGATGATGTTAGCAATGCCTACACTATCCGTACCCAGACTTTTTACAGCCTCAGCAGAAATGGCTAAACGACGTATCAGATCGGGATTATAAAGCCCCCGCTTTTTACCCGTATCGATGGTGATTTCAATGGGGATTGAACCGCCTAATGCGGCATCAATCATCGTGGTATCGACGCGTACCTGGCTATCCGGTGGAAACCACTTTAATGCATTATGGGAAAGCCTGAGCTGTGAAGCGCCCGAAATTCCAATCAGCAATAAAACGAAACTTGCGAATAATATGGTTTTGTTTCGTGCACAGCTTACCTCGGCAACCCAGTCTAGAATTCGATCAGAAAACCCTGTGAGGATCTGATTTTTCTTTGGCTTACCCATGGGGAAGATTGCGATCAATGCGGGCAGTAATAAAACCGTATAAATAAAAGCCAGTGCGATACCTATAGGTGCGACAATACCAAGATGGGCGACTGGTGCCATATCCGCAAGTAAGAAAGAAGCAAATCCGACACTGGTCGTTGCACTGGTCATCAGAATGGCGAGGCCATTGCGTCCAAGGGAATGGGCGATGGCGGCTTTTTTATCGCCGCCGTTTTTCTCATATTCCTGATAAAAACCAGACATTAAATGAACCGAATCTGCGATGGCTACAACGGTTAATAGCGACGGTAAAATTGACGTGATCAGATCCATGGAAATTGAAAGCCATGCCATGGCACCTACTGTGGAGGTAATGGATAGAAGTACTATGACGGATGGATAAATAACGCCGCTGATACGGCGGAATAACAGAATGAGGAAAATAAGGTTTACCAGCATGGATATCGGCATTAATTCGGCCATAGTCTGTTCGATGGCGCGAGTTAATCGGTCGGTGATAATCGGGAAACCTGCGACATAGGTATTTAAAGCAGATGATTTATATTTCGCCAGAATCGGTTGCAGTGCATCCACCATTTCAGCGTATTCCTGGGTGCTGACGTACTTTATCTGTGCGGCCTGATCAGGATCTTTATCTTTTATAACCTTAACGGCCACCGGTTCGATATCGATAAAGGTAAATGTGGCATCATTAGATAATAAATAATTCTGATAAAACGGGTTGCCTGTAGCCTTTTGTTTCAAAGCCGCGAGCTGCTCTGAAGTTTGTGGGATTGATTCGATGAGATCTTCAACAATCAGTTCATCGTCCTGACCATAGGTATGGCGCACATTCAATAAGCTGGTTGCCTTTTTAACATAAGGAACCTTATCTTCTATTTCAGACTGTAACTGCTGCAGGGTTTGTAAAAAAGATGGGGAGAAGATTTCGGCTGGTTTTAAGCCAATAATGATATGGTCATCTTTGCCAAATTGCTGGCGGAAATTATTGTATTCAAGTCGGATTGGGTCATCTTGATGATAAAAGGCATCATTCGAGGTATCAATCGCCAATCTGGGAAGCTGTAAGAATAAGAATACAGTCAGTGCCAGTACGACAGCTAATGCCAGATAACTAAACTGATAGACAAGAAGCCCCAGATGGGTGAAATATCCCTCGATCCTATCTCTAATATTGTGCATATTTTTTCCTTGCCTGTGTCCAGTTCCTTATATGCCTGGAATGTAAGGATGAGCAGTTTAAGTCATATTTGATTAAGCGACCAATCTTACACAAGGTTTGGTTTAAATTAAAATTAGATATTAATCAATTGCAGATAAAAGTTGTGGCTCGCAGCTGTGCCATCAACTGATAAGGCAGAAAAAGGGGCGAGAAAAATGAAAATCATAGTTTTCGTTTTTGGTGCTCTGAATAATTCATGGATGAATTATTCAGAGCTTCCTTAATGGGAAGATTGTCGTAGCATTTCCTATTCACTAAAAATCAGCTGCAAAAAATTAAGCTCTGGTTTTTCCTATCCTGTGCTTAACTGTCCACAGGTGCAGCAATTCCATGCCGATAGATGCGGCTGCTAGCGCAGTCATTTCGCTATGATCATAGGCGGGTGATACCTCAACAACATCCATGCCTACGATATTGATGCCAACGAGTGCGCGTAAAATTTTTAGAATCTTGTCGGTGCTCATTCCACCTATCACAGGAGTTCCTGTCCCCGGTGCATAAGCAGGATCCAGGCAATCAATATCAAACGTCAGGTATACCGGTAAATCTTTAATCGTCTTTTTGATCGTCGCTACGATGTCTTCAACGCTTTGGTCATTTGCCTGAGCGGCATCAATAACCTCGTAAGCATGACCTTTGACTTTATATTCGGTTCTGATGCCAATTTGTACAGAGGATTCAGCATCTACCAGGCCTTCTTTTGGGGCATGGTAAAACATGGTGCCGTGGTCATAACGACCGCCATTTTCGTAGGTGTCGGTATGCGCATCAAAATGAATGAGTGCCAGTTTACCGTGAGCTTTTGCATGCGCGCGCAATAAGGGTAGTGTGACAAAATGATCGCCGCCGAAAGCCAGGATTGTTTTTTTCTTTTTTAATAAAGCAGTCGCGGCGGTTTCTACATGCTGTGTAAATTCTTCTGAGTCACCGCTGGTATAAACTAAATCACCGGCATCGACTATGTTACATTTTTTAGTCAGGGCGAAATTCCAGGGGTAGCGTTTGCCTTCCCATGCTAAATGAATAGAGGCTTGCCTGATTGCAGTCGGTCCCATTCTGGCGCCTGATCGACCTGTGGTTGCAAGGTCAAAAGGTAAGCCTAGCACAACGACATCGGCATCACTCTTATCGGGTTGATTCGAATACGGGCGACGCAAATAGGTCATTGCGTTTGAGTAAATTGATTGATCAACTTGTTGAAATATATTTTTCATTGGATCCAGCCTCAATGGTTCTGGTTATTCTAAATAGGTGTAACCTTTTAAACCTTCAACGAGTTCGTCATATATTGCACTGCGCTCAGCTAAGGGCAATTTATGGTTGACCAGTTCTGCATAGGTTTCTTTAAAATGCTCGACGTCCAGATGTACGTAACTCAACATGTCGGCGACTGTGTCCCCTTCATTGATTTCCTTTATTTCAATGTCCCCGCTATCGTTTATTTCGATAACAGCACTATGGGTGTCACCAAACAGGTTATGCATATCGCCTAATATTTCCTGATAAGCACCTACTAAAAAGAACCCCATGTAACATTCTCGATCAGGCTGCCATTTTGGAACCAACAGGGTATTTTCGATACCCTGTCCATCCACGTAACTGTCTATAGTGCCATCAGAATCACAGGTGATGTCTAGCAGTACTGCGCGCTCCATTTCGCCACAGTCCAGATTATTTAGTGGCAATACCGGAAATACCTGGCTGATGCCCCAGGCATCCGGTAGTGACTGAAACAGGGAAAAATTCAGGAAATATTTTGACGCTAACTTCTGTTGTAAATCATCAATGATGGGACGATGAAATCGGTTTTTGCTATCCATTAATCCATTCAGTTCATTGCATATGCGCAGGTTGACCTGTTCTGCCCAGGCGCGTTGCTGAAGATCAATCAAGCCCATGGCAAACTGGCTGTGTACTTCGATTAAATCATTTTGGGTGTCATGGTAAATTTCAATTAACGCCCGATCATCATTGCGTTGTTTTAGCTGTTGCCAGGAAGTCCACATGTTAGATAAAACGGTAGATTCATTATCTAACGGAGGTTCAATCGTTTCAGCTTCGTAACCTTCTGCACCGATTACATCGGCAATCAGCACGGCATGATGGGCAGTTAGGGAGCGGCCTGACTCAGAAATAATCATTGGCATCGGTTGTTGATAGCTTTTGCAGATATCCCCAATGGTATGAACAATATTATTAGCGTACTCTGCCAGACTGTAATTCATGGAGTTAGTGGATTGACTGCGGGTTCCATCGTAGTCGACCGCCAGGCCACCACCCACATCCAGGCAGGAGATTTTGGCACCCAGGTTATGCAGTTCGCAATACACCCGTGCTGCTTCGCTAACCGCAATTCGAATATCCCTGATATTCGCCATTTGTGAGCCCAGATGAAAATGCACAAGTTTCAGGCAGTGCAGTTTTTTCTCCATCTTAAGCGTTTCGACAACTTTCAAAACCTGCGTTGCGGACAGACCAAATTTGGATTTTTCACCACCGCTGGCCTGCCATTTTCCTTTGCCCTGTGACGCCAGGCGTACTCGAATGCCCAGTCTTGGTTCTACATTCAACGCTTTTGCTTCGGCCAGGACCAGCGCAAGCTCCGACATTTTCTCTAAAACAATATGCACCTGATGACCTAGCTTTTCACCGATTAAAGCCAGCCGGACATACTCACGATCTTTATAGCCATTACATACGATTACCGAGCTGGCTTTTTGAGCCATCGCCAGCACTGCAAGCAATTCAGCCTTGCTACCTGCTTCCAGTCCCAGTTGTTTCACCTCACTATTCAACTGGCTGGCTAAAATTTCATCGACCACTTCTCTTTGCTGATTAACCTTAATGGGATAAACCAGCAGGTAACGCTCTTCATAACCATATTGTTCAATAGCATCATTAAACGCCTCGCAAAGGCTATTAACACGGTGATGTAAGATTTGCGGAAAACGAACCAGCGCAGGCAGAGAAACCCCTTGCTGCTGAATATTTGCAACGATATCGGTCAGGTTAACCTGTATCTCAGGATGTTCCTTATTCGGCGCGACATAAACATTGCCACCGGTATTAATGCCGAAATATCCCTGGCTCCAGTGGCGGACGTTATAGATCTCGATCACTTCTTTAACTGAAGTGTTTATATTCATGGTGAAACCTTAGAGTTTAAGCATCGCGAGCATAAAAGACCTTGCTTCAGGAGTCCAGAGCTACGAAGGCCTGTGCGTGGTCAGTTTTAATATTTTATAATTGAGTAGAAATCTTACTCTCTGCTCCTGGTTTTTAGCAGCGCATTAAAAAATCAACGTTTAATCACCATAGACCAGCTAGCACGATCATGCAGTAGACGATTATTTTTCATAAAAAAATTAATCCATACCGTTAACTTGAATCCGACCAGGTTCAGAAAAAACATCATCGAACGCCACAGCGCGTGCAGTATGTTCAGTCGTCGCCCTTTTCTATTGACTACCTTCATTCCAAACAGGATTTTCCCTGGTGTACCCTGTAGTGGTGTGGCTTCCATGGCGGGTGCAATGATCAGGAACCAGAGTGTACCCAGGATGAAATCAAGGCTTCTATCCGGCTTGCCGGAAAGAGACCAGCCTATTTTACTGATGAGTACGGCAATCATACCCAGCAGGATCCAGTCCAGTAAGGTGGCGACAATGCGCGCAAAGTAGTTACCGGCTATCATCTCGCCCTGATGCTGTTTGGGTGAGGTCCACTTGATGGTTGTTTCGCTCACTGCGGTAACGGCCTGTATCAGGTTTTCTACTGCTTCATGGCCAAATTCCTGTTCCAGCAGGTCGCTGCGGTCGCTCCACAGAAAGATGCTGTCTAAATAGGTAAATACCTCATTGTCCAGTTTGGGCTTTTTCATTTCGTTTAGCCCATTGGTGAGTGCCCTAAAAACATAGCTTGAGAATTCAGATTTAAACTCCAGGTCGAGTAGCGCCTGGCGCTGGTCCAGGAAATACCATGAGTCAACTGAGTTCAGTGCTTTGATGTCCTGCGTGATACTGTTAACCCTGCTGGTTAACTCTTCCCATTGTTGATGAAGAAATAACTGCGCTTGCTGAAGATCTGATTGCGCTATCTGCTCCAGTTCCTGTTGGTAAATCTCACTTTCGGTGAGTGTTTTAACTTCAGAAGCGGGTGTCGAAAGTTCGTCTAGTTCAAATTTAAATCCATCTTCGTCCCGAACCTGCTCCAGGCCAGGATCGGTAGTGTCGGTTTTCTCTATGGGTGCTACTTCGTCAGCAGTACTGTTATCTAACACAATAACCGGAGGTGCGGCGTCAGCAGATTGTCTTCGGGCAAGCTGAGTAGCCTGTTTGTAGGCGGCATGCAGGCGCTGAAAACCTTTCGGGTCTTCGTCTGGCTTTGTCACCTTTAGCTTTGCTGCATACGCCCGTTTAACGGTTTTTAAGTCGCTGTTGGGGGCGATGCCCAGTATATGCCAGCAGCTCATGAGAACAGGTTGTCTTCTTCCAGGCTGTCCAGGATATGACCAAACTCACTTGCAGCTTTCTTGATTTCCTGTGGGTTTTGTCGCTCCAGTACCTGTTCGAACTGTGACAGTATACGGCTGATATAGTCACGTTTTTCACCGAGAGAACTTTCATATAGGCGTTCTGCACGCGCGATAAAGTTGCGGTTTTCGGCATCTTCACGTGGGTGAAATTTTAATTTGGCCAGCTTGGCACGAGATTTCTCTATCTCTTCATCAGAGAGGCCACTGGCAGAGTTTACGATTGTGGCATGGTGGGTCTTTCCGGTTGAATTTACCGTGACATCAACTTCCAGCAGGCCATTCATGTCATAGCTATAGCGAACGTCCAGAGTTTCTACTCCGGCTTTTGCCTTAGGTACCTGGACTTCCAGTTCTCCTAGATAGACGTTGTTTTTGACCAGACGACTTTCGCCCTGGTAAACCTTGATGTTCACTTCTTTCTGGTTATCTTCAGCGGTACAAAGCGAACGCTCGACACTGATAGGTACGACAGAGTTGCGCTCAATAATTGGCATGAATAGTCCACCCTGTTTTCCATTATTATCGCCGTGATTAATAATTTCGACGCCCAGGGTATAAGGCGATACATCGGTCAGGACGACATCGTCCAGGTCTTCATGTTTCTGTTTCAGGCCTGCCTGGATACCTGCGCCCATTGCGACTACCAGGTCAGGGTCAACATTGGCTGCGGGCATACGGCGAAACATTCGTGTGATCAGCGAACGAAACGTAAACATACGGGTGGCGCCACCAACCAGAACTACTTCATCGATCTCTGCCGGGGTGATTCCGGCATCGCGCAGGGTGCGCTCTATAGGCAGCTGTACACGATGCAGCAGGGGCTGGACAAGGCGGTCAAAATATTCCCGAGTAATGCTGTAGGGTGGGTGAGCTTTGTTCAGCGCCTGGGTGATCTCGACTTCGCGTTGCGAACTGAGTTTACGTTTTGTTGTTTCCATGACTTCATACAGGCGTTGTAGTTCATTACTCGACAGCGAAGCCTTATCAATGCTGTTTTTTTCCAGAAAGTCATTCACCATCAGCTGGAGAAAATCCTCTCCGCCAAGATGGTTGTCACCTGAAGAGGCGTGTACCTCAAGTACGCCGTCAAAATACTCTACGAGGGATACGTCGAATGTGCCGCCGCCCAGGTCAAGAATCAGGAACTGCATGCCATCACGTTTTTCATGTAGGCCGTATACCATAGCTGCGGCAGTGGGTTCGTTTATCAGCCGGTCTACGGTTAATCCGGCGAGTTCTCCGGCAAGCTTGGTTGCTTTTCGCTGCACGTCATTAAAATAAGCGGGTACGCTAATCACTGCATGGGTAATGGTTTCGCCCAGATACTCCTGGGCATCTTCTTTCAGGCTGGTCAATATCAGTGAAGAAAGTTCGGTAGCAGTAAAGCTGCGTTTGCCCAGCTCGATTTTGTAATCCGTACCCATATAGCGTTTAAAAACGGATGCGGTCGTTTTTGCGTGGCTAATCAGTCGATGTCTTGCGCTTTTTCCGATCAGTATTTCACCCTGATCATCGACACCGACTACCGAAGGAGTCAGGTATTCATTAAAGCGATTGGGGATAAGTGTTGCCTTTCCATCTTTCCAGACTGCACAGGCACTGTTGGTTGTGCCTAGATCTATTCCTAGTATCGTCATATTCCTTCGTTAATTATGCTGTAAAACATGTTCGATTTTAGCTGAAAATCAATGCATATTCCTGCGTGACTTTGAATTATCGGGAAGCCGTTAGCCAACGCCATGATCCCGGTTACCTAAAGAGGGCTTGAATGAGGAAGGGTTTTCACAAAGCTATGCTGTGTACTAGTGGTGTGAATGCTACTGGGTGGCATGTGGTTGCATGGTTTGCGGGAAATTGAATTATTATTATCGGGCGCCAGCGATATCGTTTATAGTCCGGCATTTTCGCAATACCCTTAGTGGTGTTTCCCAGCCAGAGTTAAATTGAATGCAGTATGGTTATCACAAGGTAGATTTGATCCTGTTAGGGGTGACCTTAATTGCAGCGGCGGGCTGGATATTTACTCGCGAGGCGTTGGCCGGCTTTACCCCATTAACTTTTATGGGCGCTCGTTTTTTGCTCGCCGGGGGTATTCTGTCGCTGTTTGCGCTAAAGCAGTTACGCTTAATGTCGTTCCAGCAGCTAAAAAAAGCACTGTTTGCGGGATTGCTGTTTAGTGTTTCTATGGTGTTGTGGATAGAAGGGCTTTACCACTCAAGATATCTGGGGGTAGGCGCGTTTATCTTTAGCCTGGGGGTGTTACTGACACCGGTGATGGCGTGGTTTTTTAGAGACAGGCCACCGAAGCGGGTCTGGGCAGCGCTGCCGCTGGCAGGCACAGGGCTTTACCTGCTATCTGCCGATGGTGATTTTCAATTTGAGACCGGCGAATACCTGTTTATTGCCAGTGCAGTGTCTATTGCGTTGTATATCAATGTAACTACTCGAGTGGTGGCGAAAGTGCCACCATTGTTGTTAACCACTATCCAGCTTTCAACGGTGGGTGTTGTGCTGTTAATACTGGCTTATTTTATTGAAGGGATTAGCTGGCCGGTTGATACCTCAATCTGGGGCTGGTTTGCTGCCAGCGTGCTACTGGCGACCAGCCTCAGGTTTTTGCTGCAAATGTGGGCGCATGGTATGGCGCCAGCCAGTCATGTAGCTGTGTTTCTGACACTCGAGCCGGTATGGGTGGCTTTGCTCGCGTCGCTGTGGCTGGATGAACAAATGTCTGCGCTTCAGTTAACTGGGTCGGTGCTGATTTTTGTTTCGGTTTTGCTTACGCGGTTGCCGGCGTTGGTTGAATTGATACGTAGGGTGGGGTAGTAATTACGCTCCGGTAACGTTCTAGCATATATCGAAGCACATGCATCGCCCCCTCTACAATGATAGCTGCTTATCTGGATTATGTTTTCACACGCATTGGCTTTCGTCACTCCGTAGTGTCTTCCTAACAGGCGTGCGAGCCTCTTTTTTTGCTTGTCCAAAAAAAGAGGCGAAAAAAAGACATCCCAATTGAGCGGCCTACGGCTTCCCGAAAATCAAGCCATTTTGCAGGGCACGGACAGACTCGCATCCCTGCTCGACTGTCCTCAGCGGACGTCCTGTCCGCTGACCCTACAAAATGACTCGATTTTCGGCACTCAATAAGGGCACCAAAAAGAATAAGAATTTTGAGCAAAGCTCAAAATTCTTAGACTTAAATACCCTTTCTATCCCGCGGCAAATTTGTGGTGTTCAGACCGGGGAAAACGTCACGACTGCATGGATAATGGTATGGACCCACTCCACTTTTATACCGGCTTCAAAAGAGCCAAAATGGAAACGTTAACAACCA
>JBNKDE010000021.1:0-46742 GCA_050288105.1 Gammaproteobacteria bacterium | reverse complement strand
CAACGCGCGCTAATCAATTTTGACGAAGCCGCTATTTATTCGATACATGGATTTTGCCAACGACTGTTAAGTGTATTTCCGCTGGAAACAGAATCGCTGTTACAGCAAAAGATCATCAGCAATGAAAAAGAATTACAGCAACAGGCAGTGCGCGATTACTGGCGTAAAAACATAGTCGGCTGTGAGCGCAGCCGACTGGAATGGATATTACAGCTATGGAAAACACCCGATGATTTATTACAGGAGCTATATCCCCTGTTCGCGTTTGAGGAAAACCTGCAACAGCTTGTGCAAAGTGATGAAAATCTCGACCCGCAAATTAATAGCTTATGGACGGAGCTATCGACACTTTGGGCGCAGTCACACACAGAAATAAAAGCAGTATTACTGGATAACCCGAATCTGAATAAACGAAGTATTGCTCCCAAAACCGTAGCCATACTGTTTGAACAGTTAGAACTATTATTTCAGGATACCCTGCCCCGAACGCTGCCTGCCAAATGGGAGTTAATTACACGGCAAAAATTAATCAACAGCCTGAATAAAAATAAACAGGATGATCGGCTTGATTGGTCGTTCTTTTCTACAGCAGAATCATTTTTTCAATTACACAAAAGCTGGTTAAGGCAGATGAAGCTAACCTTACTCGCTGATGCCACCAGTTTTGTACTTGAAAGCATTCGACAGAAAAAAGCACAGGCGCAGAATCTATCCTTCGATGATTTGATCGAACGCGTATGCGCAGTAGTCAATGAAGAAAATACCTTCCTGAATGACCAGATAGCCAGCCTGTTCCCAATCGCCATGGTGGATGAGTTCCAGGATACCGATAGCCAGCAATACCGGATCTTCAAAACTCTGTATCAACAGCGTACAGATACCGCCCTGATCATGATCGGCGATCCCAAGCAGGCCATCTACAGCTTCCGGGGTGCCGATGTATTTACCTATCAGCGTGCACGCCAGTCGACCAGTGCCCAGTTCACGCTGGATACCAATTACCGCTCATCCGAAGATTATGTGGCCATGTTGAACCAGCTATTTTCCTGTCAGGAAAATGCCTTTATCTTCCCGGAGCTAATCCAGTTCTATCCAGCCAAAGCGAATCAAAACAAACAACTCACATTGACGCAGGATGAAATAAACCTGCCTGCACTGGTCAGCTGGATTTATCCATTCACTGACAAACCTGCCAATAAGACGCAGGCCAATGATTACTTTGCCAGCTTATGTGCTGATGAAATCCAGAGTCTGTTAAGTCAAAAAACACTGATGCTGAATGATAGACCGGTGGCTGCAAATGATCTGGCGATACTGGTTAAAACCGGTTATCAGGCCAGCCTGATGAAAAACAAACTATCCGAGCGCGGTATTGCCAGCGCAATGATTCAGCGCGATTCGGTATTTGCCAGCCAGCAGGCGATGGACATCAGCCAGTTACTGGCGGTATTAATTAACCCATCCGATAGCTCATTATTATTCGGTCTGTTGGCGAGTGATCTGTTCAGCTGGAATAGCCAGGACATCTATCGCCTGCAACAGCAGGATCATCAACTGGTTGAGTTACTGGAAGCGATGAAAGCCTATCAATTGCACTGGCAGCAGCATGGCATACTGTCGATGTTTTTCCGCCTGATAGAAGATCAACAAAGCCTGCATAAAAATATCCATTACGCCGATGGTGAGCGCCGCCTGACCAACTGGATTCATATCATGGAGCTGTTACAGGAACAGGCAAGTCTGCATGCCAGTCAGAGTCAGGCCCTGCACTGGTTAAACCAGCAGATTGAAGACAGCGCGAATTTGATGGATAACGAAGAACATCAACTGCGACTGGAAAGCGATAACCAGCTGGTCAGAATCGTCACCGTACATAAGAGTAAAGGCCTGCAATACCCCATCGTATTCCTGCCCTTTATGTGGAATGTTAAAGAGCCGAGCAAAGCACCTTCCAGTTATTATTATCATGATGATCAGGGCTATAAAAAAATCATGCTGGAAGACGATGCAAAACTGGAGCGTTGGAAACAGGAAAAACTCGCCGAAGAGATACGCCTGTTTTATGTAGCGATAACACGCGCACAGTATCGATGCTATATGGCCTGGGGCAATATCCGTGGTGCGCAGGATTCGGCTATCGCACATGTTTTGTATAAAGGCGAATTAAAAGCGCAGGACCAGACTGAATTTTTAAAGCCATTCACCGATATCAATGAAAATCACCCCTGTATTGAATTACGTCTGGATGATTCAGAGTTCCAGATTGACGATGGTATCACAATCAGTGATCAGGCAGAGCCAGTGATACCGGCCAAACCATTCAACCGCAGTATCCAGCAGCAATGGCGTATCAGTTCCTATAGTCAGATCGCATCCAGCAGTGAGCATGATCAAAGCGTCCATCGACCAGACTACGATAGTGTTTCGGCTGAAACAGATAAAGATGAGGCAGCTTTAGAACAATGGAATCGATTCACCTTTAATAAAGGCGCCACAGCTGGTAACTTTTTACATAACCTGCTGGAAGATCAGGTGTTTGATCAGGCAATTGATGAAAAACTCATCCAGGACAAATTACAGGAATATGGATTTGAAGAAAACTGGCAGCCTGTTCTCAGGCAATGGCTGCAGGAGATTCTGGCTAGCAGTCTCGGCACAGTAAAACTTGCTGACTTAAAGCCCGAACAAAAGCTGTGCGAAATGGAATTCTACATGACCAGCCACAAGCTGAACCAACAGGGACTGAATAAGCTGTTACATCAGTATGACTATCTATTACCCCATCAGTCATTTTCATTCAGCAGTTTAAATGGTTTCCTGAAAGGCTTTATCGATCTGATCTTTGAACATCAGGGGCAGTACTTTGTAGCAGATTATAAAAGTAATTATCTGGGCAATGATTTTGCCGACTATGCTGAAGAAAGCTGCAAACAGGCCATGTACCAGCATCATTACCATTTACAGTATCTCATCTACACACTGGCATTACATCGTTACCTCAAACAACGCCTGCCCGGCTATCAATATGAGCAACACATCGGCGGTGTTTATTACCTGTTCATCCGTGGCATGTCACCTGAGCATGCTGGTAAGGGTATCTATTTTGATAGACCCGATAGTGCAGTGATTCAACAACTGGATGAGCTATTTGACTGATGGATAAACTAAAACTCATCAATCAGGCCGTTAAGCAAAATCGACTGGACTATGCTCAGATCACTCTGGCGCGTTATTTACTGGAGCAGCATCCAGATGCAACTGAGCTATGTCTTCACCTTGCCGTGCTGGTGAATCATGAAATCAAACAGGGCAATGTCTGCCTGAGTATCGATGATATTGCTAAGCGCAGCGAAGCGCTGTTGTTATGCCCCGCCCCGGAAATCCAGAGCCTGATTGAATCCATTGAAGCCAGTCCGATCATTGGCAACAAAAATGAAAACAGGCCGCTAATTTTTGATTTAAACAAGCTCTACCTGAATCGCTACTTTCATTATGAAAATCAGCTCGCACAGCGACTGCTGGCATTATCAAAACCTGGCGGCCCGTTACCAAAAATAAAAGCGGATCAACTACAGCAATTATTTACTGGTAATGAAAACCCTGATTACCAGGAAATCGCAGCCCTGGTGAGCAGCCATCACCAGCTCTGCATCATCTCGGGTGGACCGGGTACCGGCAAAACCCGCACGGTTAGCTCTATACTCTCGCTGCTAATACAACAGAATCCGCAGCTAAAGATAAAGCTGGCAGCCCCCACTGGAAAAGCCGCAGCTCGATTATCGCAATCCATACAGGCAAGCCGCGCAGAAATGACTCACGACCTGTTTGTCGAACAGCAGATACCCGACAAAGCCGTCACCTTGCATCGGCTACTGGGTATCCATCGCTACACACATAGACCGCGTTATAACGCCGACTACCCATTAAGCTGCGATGTACTGGTGCTGGATGAAGCCTCCATGATCGATCAGCAAATGATGGCGGTGGTGTGTGAAGCTTTACCGCCCCATGCACGATTAATCCTGCTGGGAGACAAAGACCAGCTGTCATCGGTAGAGGCTGGTAGTGTCTTCGCCGATCTATGCGGAGAGCTGAAAGGCACCCAGTTCAGCAAGCCTCAATGCAAATGGATAAGGCAAACCCTGGATTACGAGATACCCGAATACACTGGTGATTATCGCCTGGCCGATCAGGTCGTTGTGTTACAGAAGAGTTATCGATTCGATAGCAATTCGGGTATTGGCCAGTTAGCACGCCTGATCAATGCGGGAGATAGCGAAGCAAGCCTGCAATTCCTGATGGAATCCCAGCCAGCCCAGAAAGTTGAATGGCAACAGCTAACCGATCAACAGCTCAATGAGCAGTTAATACAACAGGCGTTACAGCACTATCAGCAAATCATTGATGCAAAGGATATTAAGCAGGCTTTTGAATGTTTTTATCGCTTTCAGATTCTGGCAGCGGTATGGGATGGCGTGAGTGGCGTCGATCAAATCAATAGTGTGATTGAACAGGCTTTAAAACGGCATAATAGAATATCAGACGACAGTCTCTACTTTGCCGGTATGCCGTTGATGATGAGTAGCAATATGTATCAGTATGGTATCCATAATGGGGATATTGGTATTGTCTGGCCGGATAAGGATGAGCAACTTAAGGTCTGGTTTGAGGCTGATGACAAGGGTTATCGGGCGCTTTCGTTATCGCAGTTACCGGAATCAAAATCAGCCTATGCGATGACGGTGCATAAATCTCAGGGGTCTGAGTTTGAACGGGTACTGATGGTATTGCCGGGTTATGAATCTAGTGTTTGTACTCGGGAGTTGTTGTATACGGGTATTACTCGGGCTAGGGAAAGTGTTGAGATTTGGGGGTTGGGTAGTGTTATTGGGAGTGCGGTTGAGCGGAAGACGGTGCGGGTTTCTGGGTTGTTGGAGAGGTTGAGTGGGGTGTGAATTTTTAGCTAAGCCAATATAGAGACCTAACCACAGATTAGGGTAGGATGCCCGTAAGTAGGGCAACGCAGGAGCTGTTGCCGAGAACACGGAGGGCACAGAGAGTGAAAGTTAGCGTGGTAATGCATACTAGTTTTAATTAGCCACTAGAAGTATGGAGACCAGCCTCCTGAACAGTTTCCTATTGGTTACAAAAGAGGTGACTTCAGATCAAGGTCAACACGGCGGTTTACGCGCTTACCTTCTTCTGTATTATGATCGGCTATTGGATAATTGCTACCCGCGAATTCCACTATTATTCTTTCAGCATTAATGCCTTTAGCCACAATATAATCCCTTACTGCTAACGCCCTCTTTCTGCTTAGATCTTCTGTATCTGCTTCGTCAGGATTGGAGTGCCCTGTTACTATAAGCTGAGGATTACTGAAGATCTCCAATTCGTTGGATAAACCATCTAATAATTTTTTCTCAACTGTTGAAAGCGAATAACTGTTATTGTCAAATAAAATTGTTTGTGAAGATCGGGGGATGAAATTTAAATCGTACCCACCCGGGGTAGCAGAATAGATAATAAAAACACCGGTATCTTCTCTATAGCTATCCTTTTGTTCCCAAGCTTTTTTTCGCCTTCCTATTCTCTTATTTCGATTAATAACCCAATTAATATCAGTATTTAACACTTCCTGCGCCTCTTCTTTCGTTGAAATAGTGTTCATTTTACTCGTATCGATCAAGTCTATAATTTTTATTAAATAATTCTGTACCTCATGCAATTGTTCTTCTTCAACTTGAAAGTGCGTTATCCCAGCGCACCTTAAATCATGCGTTATCTCAAAAAGATCCAGTTCTTTTATAACAAGAATTACCGCATTAAAATTTTGATAAATTTGGGTCATCAAATTTTGTGCATGCGCTGAGTTACTTTTAATACTATCCAATTCCGATATCTGAAAATGAAAGCTATTCTTATAAGGTTCTAGTTTTGCTTCAAACACCAGGCAAGCTACTCGATTCGTCTCTAAGATAGCATGATTTGACAATTCAAAAACGTCGCCGATACTGGAACGTAGTATGCGGGCTGTTTCTTCGAGATTCTGTAAATCCGCCTTGGATTTGAGTAAGTCACTTCGCAATCTATCATTTAGAGTTTTAGCGGAGTGTAAATTCTTTGAGATCAGTTGAGTCTGTTTTGATGATTCCTCTAAAGACATATCAACAACTTGCGCTCTGGATTCGAAGTTAGACGATAAATCATGAGCTTGTTTTTCTAATAATCGATACTTTTTGTCTACTTCTATGCCAGCTCTGTTAATATCCTTTTTTAATAACTCTAAATCGTGAGTAACTGCTTCAGCTTTTTTGGTCGCTACTTCAGATTGCTCGACCGCTTCTTTCGCTTTCGCCACTTCGTCTAAAGTCTGGCGGTATCCCAAATATCCTAATACCACTGAAACGATAAAAATCAGGACCGAGGCAAATGCTGGGTTTTCTAGCGCATAATGTTTATAAGCGGATTGTCGACGCCCACATTTTACGCAAACAATCGCACCATCGTTTATTTGTTCAGCACACCAAATACATTCTTTCATAGTTATTGTTGAAATCCTTTGCAAGAAACCTTTCTCGCAAAGATTATAAACCAAACTCTATCCATCACGTAAAGAAACCAGTCCTTCCGATTTAAGATAAGCATTAGATAACGCCTGCTGTATACCGGGAGTCTTGGAAAAAATAATTGAAGACACCCATCAATTGAATCAATAGGAATCAAAAATCAATAGCATAAATCAATAGGGTCATAAATCAATAGGGTCAGACTCACTGCTGTCCCAGTTAGTCGTCAATAAAAAGGCTTAAACCTCAGTCAGTTGTTACAATGGAAGTGCAAACAAACATAGTAATAACAAGAGGATTTAAGCCTTGCCACATCATAACACTGTGTTCTCTCAACTACTAAAGCTGCTTCCTAGACATGAATTTTCATCACTTGCAAAAAAGCATGATGGGCAACGTCGAAGTGACGCCTTGACTCGTTGGACTCAATTTATTGCGATGGCGACAGCCCAGTTAACCGGGCGTTCCAGTCTTCGTGATATCGAGGCAACATTGGCGAGCCAGAAGCATCTGAACTATCACCTGGGCAGTGGTGTTATCAAGAGGGCAACCTTGGGTCGTGCTAACCAGGAAAACCCGGGTCAGAGAGCAATACTTTCTAATATTAGCAAATATTGTTCTCTGCCCCGTGTTTTTTGTAAATAAAAGGTAGATATGGCTATACATTTGAGATTGCAATTATCAGAAGGTAAGGGGCTTGGCAAGGCATTAGTCTTCTATGGCCTAGATTTCAATGTTGTGGTCCATCCTACTATTCATGGTGAACCAATATTAACATCGCAAGCTTTTTACTATTTAGATGAAATGGAATCAGTTGCAGAGATTAGATTAGAGAATTCACAGGAAGTTTTAGACGTACATGCACTAGAGTACATTGTTGATAACTATCTGTTTAAATATAGTGCGCTGACTACAGATTCAAAGATATCAACTAAGATAACAGAGCCCAAGTACTGGAAGGATGACGGGTCGGGGATGTATATGCTCTACGATCAGGGCAATACTGAAGTCTTAGTACTAGATATGGCTAACGATGAATCTATTTTAAGTATTGAATCTCTCGATGAAAATGATAAGGCAGGGTTTTATGATTGGTGTCTCGTAAAAAACTATAGTGATGAAATTATTGAAAACTATGTTTCATCAATGAGTGATTTGGTACAGAAAAAAATACTTATTAAAGTTGTTCCAACTCCTGAAAGAGATGGGTATTTCGGAAAAATAAGATTGTTAGAATGCAATGAAGGTTTACTAGATTATCATCAAGCCCAAAGTATTGATCATAGCTTTAACCCTAGGGATATAACTCCAGATAAGTCAGAAGTAGTCCTTAAGTCTCAGCATGAAAATATATTTGACATGTATGTTCAGGTTGAATCTATCCATCTAGATAAAAAATTTGATCCAATGCTTTTGTCATATTATTTCTCCGGCCTTAAAGAAATAAATCCACTAATAAGTTTTGTTGGATTTTACAACGTACTCGAATACTATTTCGAAGAAGCACCGAAAATAATCGGAAGACAAGCAAGGAATGAAAAGCAACAGCTTGAGTGTGTGGTTAGCTGGTTGGTTAATGACGCAAATATAACTAATTATTTTAATGAGAAAGGTGTCGATTACCAACTTAAAGTAAAGAAAAATATAGAAACCTCTACAGAAGTTGATATCCAAGGTTTTGATTTTGAAAGCAGCGAAAAATCTAAGAATCTATCTCTCTGGATGTATTCTGTAAGGTGCGCAATAGTTCACTCAAAGAAGAGTCGTAACGGGGCAGTAACCGCTATTTTCAAACCTTATTCTGAAGAAGCCGACAATATCCTTCATGTTATACCTGTAGTCAAATGGCTTGCAGTACTTTGTATTGAAAAGGACTCTGATCTTAGCGGAAATTATTTGTGACTTAAGAATAATTGTAGATAATAATTTGAGACACCCATCAATTGAAAAAGAAAATAATCTTAAGCTATTCAGCAACGGCTTCATTTAAAAGTAATAGGTATTAAGACGAAATTGCGTATTTGTTTATCTGAATTAGGTATTTAAAATAATTGGGGTCAGATACAAATTAAATTATTTGTTGGTTTTTTCGAAGCTTACTGGGTATAAAACTAACTGGAAATGTAGTGTTATAGATCAAATAAAATATAACGTGTATCTGACCCTAGTTATTCAAATATAACGTGTATCTGACCCTAGTTATTCTCTGACAGTTTGGCAGCCTCAAGCGCAAATCTGACCGACAGCCGGTAGCTGGCTAAGGCCACACCAGGCCATTCTAGCGCCATGGATATCACACCCAAATATGATCGCGCAGCACCAAAGTGGCATGGGCGCATTCAGCACCTCGGATATCCGACAGCTTATCAACGCTTACTTCAGGGAAATGCCATGACAAGCGGCCCGATCATTGACGCAGGAACGGGAACCGGCGCTTTCGCAGCGGCATGGATAACAGCAGGTGGCAGCACCGACCTGATACTCCTTGACCCCTCACCTTCCATGCTCGCAAGAGCAAGCGACCGCTTGAGGGAAAGGTGTGTCACGCTCTCTTGTGTGCAGGCCTCCATCAATGTTTTCAAACCTGTAAAGCCAGTTGCCGCAGTTCTCGCAGCCCATGTTGTGGAACAATGCCCAGACCCCGCAGTAACACTAAAGCAGATGGCCGCATGGCTCGCACCTGAAGGCAGGCTTTATCTGGTCATTTCAAAACCGCATGTCTGCAACTGGCTCCTTTGGCCAAAATTCCGGCATCGCTGGTTCACAGAAGAGCAGGTTATCACCATGGCAAATGCCGCCGATCTGCAACATCACATGACATACAGCTTCAGCAACGGCCCGCCCAGACGCACGAGCCTCGGCTACATTTTCAAGAAATCAGGAAAGGTCTAAACCATGTTTATCGCCCATGTTTATTTCGCCGTGAAGCCCGAGGCCCGAGAAGCCGCCTTGGCCAAACTTGTTGAGCAAACACCCACGGTGCATGCCATGGAGGGATGCCAAGCATTCATTCCCTTCATCGATCCCATTGATGAAACCCGGATAGGCGTGCTACATGAATGGGAAGACCAGCAGGCCTTTAAGGGCTATACGAATTCACCGCCCTTTGCAGAGCTTGGGCGCGTGTTGCGCCCAATAATGATAGAGTCGCCCAAAAGCCTACGTTTTGACGCCATGCTGATTGAAACAGTAAACTGACGACATGGAACCAGCCGCCTATTGCTTCCACAAAACATTCGAACCAGCCGGGCCCACTGTGTTCACAATGGACCGGCACTATCTTCTCTATGCCTATGCAGGCACCTTGCAGCTTGAAGCAAATGGCAGGCGGTGGCTGCTGCCACCAGCGCGCGCAGCCTTTATCGCAGCTGGTGAGCCGATCACGATATCAATTTTAACAAAGGTAACCTCTGCCTCGGTGCTGTTTTCTCCCACCGTGTTCTTAGCGCCAAAGACGCCACTGGTAGTCTTCGACATGTCGTCCCTCGCGCGGGAACTCATTGCAGAATGCCGACCTTGGGTCAGTCAGAACGAGCCGCTTTCGCCCTATGCAGCCCAAATCTTCTCAACGCTTGCAACCGTTGTGGAAAATCTGGTTAAAACACCAAGCGCTTGCTCGCTTCCCGTCCCGAAGAGCATAGGCCTTGTCAAGGCTTTGGAAATGACCGAAAGCCAATATGACAATGATCCCAAATTCACAGATATCGCCTTGGCCACCGGCCAGTCAGAACGTGCGCTGGCTCGCCGTTTTTCGGCCGAAATGGGTATGACCTGGCGCGAGGTTCTCAGGAGGATACGGCTTATGAAGGCTGTCGAGCTTCTAGCTGGCAGCGATGAACCCGTAACGACGATTGCCTTCAACGTTGGATATCGCTCTTTATCGGCGTTTAATGCAGCATTTCAGGACCTTATAGGCAAGACACCCAGTCAGTATCGAGCAACATTCAAACAACGGTAAAAACTAGGGTCGATTAGTTACTTGGCTGTATTACCGGGAAGGACCTGCGTAAGCTATTGATTCAGAATCTTTTCTACGCATTGTTTTTTCACTGCTAACCTGCCCGGTTTTTTGATCGGGGAAGGTGATTGCTAAACCGGGTTGGACCCAGGTAGCTCTTTGATTCTATGAGCTTATTGTTCATTTTAATCCGTTATTTAACCCCGGTTTGATTTCAGTTAACAAGAAAGTGTCAGCTAACTCTGTTTTTGCTGTTTTCAATAATCGAAAGGAAACTATTGAGAATGTCCGGATCGAATTTAACTCCCTTTTCCTGTTTCAATATGTCGGTGGTTTGCTGATGTGTCTTTGCCTTGTGATAAGGTCGGGTGCTGGTCATCGCATCGTAGCTGTCCGAAATACTTATAATTCGGGCAAACAGTGGGATTTGCTCACCTAACAGTCGATCTGGATAACCAGCTCCGTTGAAGTATTCATGGTGATGACGAACAGCCCGGGCCACGATGCTACCGTGTTCAAGTTCGAGGCGTTTGACGATATCTTCTCCAATCTCAGAATGGGTTTTCATGACTTCCCATTCATCAGCATCGTGCTTGCTGGGTTTAAGCAAGATGTCATCGGGTATGCCGATCTTGCCAATATCATGAAAACAGGCGGCGACCTTCAGAATCTCGGTATCATTTTTAGGTAGCTGGCAGGCCGTGCCGATTTCCTCAGCTAAGCTTACTACCCGATCAGAATGCATTTGTGTGTGCGCATCCCTGTGTTTGAGTGCGCAGACAAGAGCGCTGCTGCATTTACATAACGTTTCGTAGTCCGGTTTTACTATTTTCATTCAGTTCGACCTGATTTATTGCGGAGGAAAGTTTTAACAAGATTAAAAACCCGAACTTTTTATATAGACGCTGCAAGTTAAATTTTCAAAATAAAAAAATTTATAAGATAAATTTCAAAAAGATAGTCCAAATGGCTCCTACACTTAAAGCTACTAATAATTCAAGAAAACCCAGGTCAGAGAGCTATCTCCGCTAATATTAGAACGTATTACCGTATCCCCCAGAGTTTTATAAGCCTAGAATATCTGTGGGTAAGTAATATTTATCTACTAACAAAAGATGAAAACAATTCTTGAGATTTGAATATGAATAAAGAAATGTTTAATGAACTCATGGAAAGTGTTCAGGAAATGGACGAAATTGTTAAAAGGTAAAAGAGGCTTCACGAGCGTTAACGTTAAAGGGGTCGGTAACGTTAAAGGGGTCGGAGGTACTTGAGAACTCCTCTCAACTTAAAGATATCTTATATACTAAGGAAAGCGAGATATTAAATAACTGGGATCAGATCAAAATTTTCTCTAATATTAGTTTCTGGAATTGAAAGTAAAGGGGTCGGAGGTACATAAAAATTATTCCCATATACCTCAGACCCCTTTAATCCACTTAATCGTGGTCTATATAGGGGTTGGCTCTTAGTCGCTCAGTCGCAAGGTCGATAAAGGCTCTGATCTTTGCGTTGGCCTGTCGCCCTTCAAGATGAACAATGTTAACCGGCAGTGGTTTGTTTTCATAGTTCTGCAATATACGGGTCAGAGAGCCGTTTTTTAACTCCTCGCCAACCTGATAGGACATTAGACGGGTAATTCCAAACCCCTGTTTGGCCGCTGTTATTGCTGCTCCATTCTGGGAGCAGTGCAGGCGCGGAGACAGTTTTACAGATTCCTTGCCTGTGGATGATTCAAATTGCCAGCTTGATGACGGTTCTACCGTTGAAGCCTGAATAATTTCATGATCCTTGAGTTCGGAAGGGTGCCTGGGTATGCCATGTTTTTGCAAATAGCTGGGCGAAGCGCATACCAGCCGCTGAACGCTTCCGACGGGTGTGGCATAGATGCTTGAGTCCTTAAGGTGGCCAATGCGGATAGCTACGTCCAAACCTTCATCGAGTATATTACTGATGCGATCGTAGAAAACCGCTCTGACGGATACTGAAGGATTCTGCTGCAAATATTCTGTCAGAATCGGTGCGACATGTATCTGACCAAACAGGACCGGGGCCGTCACCGATAACACCCCTTTGGGCTCGGCGTAGCTTCCTGATGCGGTAGCCAGGGCCTGTTCAACATCTTCTAGAATTCGTTTGGCATCTTCGAAAAACCGGGCCCCCGAATCCGTGAGCCGAACATGACGAGTGGTTCTGTTGAACAGGCGCACAGCCAGGGTTTTCTCAAGCTGAGAGATTGAGCGGGTTACGGCAGGGGCAGACAGATCCAGCTTGCGGCTGGCGGCAACGAAACTCTGACATTCCGCAACCTCGATAAAAACCCGCATCGCTTCAAGTTTATCCATTCAATTTCACACAGATTCATTGGCTACATTATTTCATTAACCGTAATAGATAATTAAATTTCAGTCTAATTATCTTTATTTATGTTAATTGTATGCTGTGCGCTCCAATCCAATAACCTATAGGAGTTAATCATGTCTCGTATACCTACACCGGAATCTATTAAGGCTGCACCGGAAGCCGCCAGAGGATCACTTGAAGCGGTCAATTCTCTGCTGGGCAGTGTTCCCAACCTGTTTCGCATTGTTGCCAACAGCCCGCAAACACTGGAGGGTTACCTCGGCCTAAATGGCGCACTCAGCAAAGGTTCTCTGGATGCCCAGACGCGTGAGCGAATCGCCCTTGCTGTTGCTGAGATCAATGGCTGCAATTACTGCCTTGCTGCGCATCAGTATCTTGGTTCCAATCTGGCCAGGCTAAGCGCCGCTGAAATGGAAGCCAATCGCCGTGGCACTTCCAGTGACGAGAAAGCCGCAGTTGCCGTGAGCTTCGCTGCAAAAATCGTGAAAAATCGCGGCAAGGTTTCTGACCTTGATTTCGAGGTTGTTCGTTCTGCCGGCTATAGCGACGCAGAGATCGTAGAGATCGTCGGGCACGTTGCATTGAACACCCTGACTAACTACGTGAACGAAGTGCTGGGTACCGAAGTCGACTTTCCGACTGTAGATACTCTGGCAGCCTGATTCCGTGTTTGGGTGGCGTTTTCGCCACCCTTTACCCCTTAATAGGAGGATGTACTATGTCCAGACCCCCTTTACCGCCTTTTGACGAAGCCGCGGCCATCGAAAAAATCAGACTCGCCGAAGATGCCTGGAATGGCCGCGATCCCCAGAAAGTAGCTCTGGCCTATACCGAGGACTGCTCCTGGCGTAATCGAGCCGAGTTCGTCGCAGGGCGCGAAGCAATCGTGCAGTTGCTGACACGCAAGTGGACACGTGAACTTGACTATCGGCTTATCAAAGAACTATGGGCTTACACGGATAACCGAATTGCCGTTCGTTTTGCCTACGAATTTCATGATGATTCCGGACAGTGGTTTCGTGCCTATGGCAATGAAAACTGGGCGTTCGATTCTAATGGCCTGATGTACCAACGCATCGCCAGCATTAATGAGCATACGATCAATGTTGAGGATCGAAAATTTCACTGGCCTCATGGTCGTCGTCCTGATGATCACCCTAGCCTGAGCGATCTGGGCCTTTAGAGAAAGAGGTATGACAGGTGACCTATACAAGCGACATCGCCTTTACCGAGAGTGTAAAGGCTATTCAGGCCAGAAAAGGTTCCAGAGATAGTTACGCCCGAATGGAACAAAGCGGCGGGTGGCAAAGTGAAATCACGCCCGATCTGGCTGGCTTTATAGCAGCGCAGAGGAGTTTCTATCTGGCGACCGTTAATGCTGACGGTCAGCCTTATATCCAGCATCGTGGCGGTCCGCCGGGCTTTCTGACAGTGATCGACAGGCAAACCCTCGCTTTTGCGGACTACAGGGGAAACAGGCAGTTCATTACTCAGGGAAATTTAACCGATAACCCCAGGGCGTTTATCTTCTTGATGGATTATGCCAACAGGGTTCGAATCAAAATTTGGGGTAGCGCAAAAGTCATAGAGGATCAGCCAGCGCTGTTAGCTGAATTGATGCCTGGTCGGGATCAATACAGGACGCGACCGGAACAGATAATAATGTTTAGCGTTAAAGCCTGGGATCGGAACTGTCCACAACATATTCCGCAACGGATTGATCGCGAAGAGGTTGAAGAGCTGTTGCAACAACGTGATCAGAGGATCGCAGAACTGGAAGCGCAACTGTGTCTTCTGCAAGGGGAGAGCAGATGAGTGACCTGTGGATCCTGGATATCGAAGCCAGCGGGTTGAGCCCTGTTAGTTACCCGATTGAGATTGGCCTCGTCAACGCTCGGCAGGAGTATCAAACACTTATTCGACCTGAAGCGTCCTGGGTGCACTGGAGTCAAAAAGCAAATGAGTTGCACGGGCTTTCGCGTCAGGATCTCTTTGAAAAAGGCAGACCAGCTGATGTGGTTGCACAGGCGCTTAACCATCTACTGGCGTCTGAAACTGTGTATTCCGATCATGAAGACTGGGACAGTTTCTGGGTACGTCGCCTGTTTGAAGCGGTGTCTGTTGAACAAACATTTTTTGTGGCGGATCTTAATACGTTGCTGGGTGCTAACCAGGCGAGCGCTTTCGCTACCTGTGTAGATGAGTTGTCACTGGCGAGTGATTATCGTGCACATCGCGCCTTGAACGATGCACGTATCATTCATCGAGCCGCGACTCATGCACTGAATAGTGATGAATAAGCTTCAATAATGCGATAAAGGACTACCAGCAAACCCGGTAGCGGTAATGGTTACCCTTAATGGTATTTCCACAATGCGTACACTACTTAGTAGCTTTGTCGCGGCAATACTAAATAATCCCTGCTTCCAGACTTACTGCCATCAGCAATCCTAGCTCGTGACATTGGTTAGTGAACTCACTACGGTACTCGCCGTGTAGAATCATGGCAGGTTGAACCGGCTTCCACCTGAGGCCTTTGCATATATTTTCAACCGCTCGTTTGGTTCCAGTGCCGTCGAGACCAGCGCGAATGTATAAGGCATAAGGTAAGGCCTCGGTTTTCTCCAGACAGGGATAATAAATCCGGTCGAAAAAATCTTTTAATGCGCCGCTCATATAACCGAAGTTTTCTGTTGTGCCTAGGATGATCGCGTTAGCCCATAGTACGTCATCAGCGCAGGCTTCGAGTGGAGGTATATGGCGGACTTCGACACCATTATGTTGTTCGGTACGAGCACCACGCAGCGTTGCCTGAACCAGTGCTCGGGTGTTTGCTGAGGGTTGGTGCGCAACGATTAGTAGCTTTTTAGCATCGGCCATAGTGAAGCGTCGAATGTGAGTTTGTTAAGTCCAGATGCTATCACGATACCAGCTACTGTCTCTTCCATAATTTACTTAAAACCATTGAAACCGGATGGGCTTAGTCTCCGTTCAACAATCAAAAGTGTTTACAGTCCTCTACAAGCGGTGGATGTCTTGTCGGAGATAAAGGAGTGTTGATTTTAGCGTCTATAATGTTCCAATATGTCTAAAAGTGAGCTGTAATAATTCCCTTATTGATGAGATTTTGGGGAAGAATCGGGGCATTTTTAGCGGGAAATACAAAGCATGAATTGCTCAGAGTTTCCCTAATCAATAATAAAGAGGCAAAACCATGAACTTAGGTTTAAAAATAGAAAACGGGGAATTTATCAGGGCAACATCCGGCTTTAGAAGCTGGGTGACTCAGGATGGTAGTGCGGGACCAGGTGGTGAAGGTGGTTTCAAGGCTGAACCGGGCCGATATCATCTGTATGTTTCATACGCCTGTCCATGGGCGCATCGAACCCTGATCTATCGTGTTTTGAAGGGACTGCAGGATGTGATTTCTGTGTCCGTTGTCCATCCGCTAATGCCCTCAGAAAGCTGGGTGTTTGGCGAGTATCCGGGAGCGACAGAAGACCATATAAACCACGCTGAGTACCTGTATGAAAACTACCGCAAAGCAGACCCTGACTTCGATGGTCTGGTAACAGTACCCGTGTTATGGGACAAACAACGTCAGACCATTGTCAATAATGAGTCCTCTGAAATCATACGTATGTTTAATTCTGCATTTAATGAATTTTCGAATGATGATGGTGCAAAAGAATTAGATCTATACCCCGTAGAATTGCGGCAGGAAATCGATGCGATCAATGAAACAATTTATGACAATGTTAATAATGGTGTATATCGCGCGGGCTTCGCAACCATCCAGCAGGCTTATGATGCTGCTTATGAACGTCTGTTCAATACCCTCGATGATCTGGAAGAGCATTTATCGAAGCAGAGATATCTGGTCGGTAAACAGATCACAGAAGCCGACTGGCGTCTATTTACCACTCTGGTCCGTTTTGACGCGGTGTATTACAACCATTTCAAGACCAATAAAAAACGCCTGATCGAATACCCCAATCTTTGGGCATATACACGAGAGCTTTACCAGGTCCCAGGTGTGGCTGAAACAGTCAATATGGATCACATTAAGTGCCACTATTTTTCCAGCCATCGATCAATCAACCCTACCGGAATTATTCCCAGAGGGCCCGATATTGACTTTATGCTGCCGCATGGGCGGAACCATCTTTCGTAGCACTACATTCCTAAAAGTGTCTCTCATGCTGTCGATGTCGAAAGAAAAACCCTCTGCCCCAGGGTTTTCATTCAGGTTACTGTGGTATATTTTATAGTCTCATCAGAACTAGAATTAAAGTCATGCTTGTATATGTTGGCAATTTACCTGGAGATAGCACTCTAATAGAGCTTCAGAACTTTCTTGGAAATCATGAAATGTCAGTCGATTTTACTGCACACCAACATGAACATAATGACTCGCATTTTTTACTCATTAAAACTAATAGCTTTGAATCAGCAGATGATTTAATCAAGGAGTTAAATGGAAAGTGCTTTAATGGAGTAAAAATAGAGGCGCGAAAATTTATAAAAAGAAATGCACAGGCGCAGGAATGGACTAAAGAAGAAAGACGAATTCGTCAGCTTGAATTAGATTTTATTTAAAGTCAGTTTGCTCGTAGTGTTAGATAAAAAGGCATCCTAAAGCGCCTTACCTGTTTTGAATCGGTATTCGCATTTTTTACTTTAATTTTAATCTATTAGATTTTCGTATAGGCAAATAGCTCCAGAATAGTAAAGGAGATGAATCGACGAGCCGGAACCTTTGACATAACTTAGAGGTATCATAATGCTATGAATCAGAAAGAATTAGCTGATGCTTTTCTTTCCATCAAGAATGAATTGCTTTCTTTTGTGTTCCGTCTTATTCCACAGCGCCAGGATGCGGAAGATATCGTGCAGGAGACCTATCTACGAGTGCATGAGAAAATTGATTCATTCAAAGGGGAATCATCTTTCAAGACCTGGGTATTTACTATAGCGTTGAACCTTTCCAGAAATCAGTTGAGTAAGCAGAAACGCTGGGAAGAAAATAGCCAGGATTATGGTGCCATGCTACACACTCATTCGCCAGAACACTGGACGGAATTTCGCGCGGTATTCGATGCAACACCCACGCGACAATACGAAATCAGTGAACATATTGCTTACTGCCTGAATTGTATCAACAAAACCCTCCCTCTCGAACAGCAGATATGCCTGCTGCTTAAAGAGGTGTATGAATTTAAGATCGATGAAATCATCAATATCACCGGGCTTACTCTGGGCAAGGTTAAGCATGCTATTGCCGATGCGCGTCGAGATATGATTCGGATTTTTGATTCGCGCTGTTCCTTTATATCAAAACAGGGTATGTGTAATCAGTGCACCGCGTTAAAGGGTATCTTGAATCCGCAACAGGATGCACATATCGAAGCCAAAAAAATAGCAATGGTCAGGCATGGTGACTCGCCAGATAGAGAATACCTGCTGGATTTGCGCCTTCAACTGGTTAGATCCATTGACCCCCTTAACAGCCCTAATACCCTGCTGAATACCTATATGCTGGAAAAACGTGAGCAGTGGGTTGCTGAGGGTAAACAAAAAAATGTGTTGAAAACCCGTCCGAAATCGATGGCTCATTTGTCTAAATGATAATGCTAACAAAAACTAGAGGCATACTATGGCAAATACCGCATTACAAACTGTGGAACAGTACCAACAAAATCTGGGTAGTGGCAGCGATGCCTGGACAGATTTAATAACCGATGATGTCAGTTTTGTCGGGCCTGCCATGCAGGTACAGGGAAAGCAGGAACTTGGTGAATTAAACAGGGAGTTCTCTAAATTTATAAAGGGATACGAATCAATTTCCAGCTTTGAACAGGATGATATGGCCTTATTGGAAGGTGTATTTACGCTGCAGGCACCGAGCGGAAAAACCATACAACTGCCAATAGCTGAAGTATATGAAGTAGAGCAAGGAAAAATTCGCAGTATTCGAGTCTATTATGATGCCGAAGAGTATCGTAAGGAGTTTTCCTGAAAGAGGTACAGATATATGACTCACTGGTTATATCCGGCTAATACAAAATATTATGATGTATTTGGGGCCATGGCCGAAAAACAAACCTGGTGGCCTATGCATACCCAGGTGACAGTAGCGGATAAGATATTTATTTATCTGGCGGCGCCCTACAAACAGATTGGATTCGTATGCGATGTAACCCACACAGGCATCGAAGAGGCGGAGGTGATAGAAAAAATTCAGCCTTTTATAAAAGGGGATAAAAAAACGGGAGAGAAACAAATGCACTTCATGCAACTGTGCCCGGAAAAGATTATTCCTCCTGAGTCTGAAAACCCTCTCGCATTGGCATATCTCAAGCAGCATGGGTTGAGTGGAATGTTAATGGGTGCACGCAAGCTGGAAAACAATCCCCGGTTACTGGAATACATACTGAGGTCTTGTCATGAGCTATGAACTGGCAGAAACAAAACTGCTGATGGAACCAGGCGTAGAGCGATCTACGATGATGTCATCTCCCTGTCTCCGCTACAACGGCGCATTTATAGCTATGATGTTCGGTAAAGGTGACGGACTGATTATAAAGGTATCACCTGAACGCGTGAATGAATTGATTGATGCAGGTGAAGGTACAGAATTTAACTTCACAAAAAAGCGTTTCAAGGAGTGGGTAATTATCCCGCTAGAATTTGAAGAGGATTATGAGCGCTACCTTTATGAAGCACTGGAATATGCCAGGCGAAAATAAGCCTATAAGTTTGCAAAGATAAGCTGCGGAATTTTAAGTTTAAGAAGCACCGATAGCCTTTTCCAGCATAGCCACCTTTTTTTCGGGTTCACCATAAACCTGTTCGCCAACCTGCTTGAAACCTTGTCGGTTATGAAAGCTAAGGGAAGCGGGATTAGGCGGAACAATATCAACCTCAGCAACCAGGTATGACTTGTTGTGCTCACCTGCCCATTGTTCTAGCCTTGTATAAAAGGCACTGCCAATACCAGTACCGCGCGCCTTTGCCCCCACGACCACCCGGTCAATGTACACAAAGCTATCGTAGCGCTGATTAAACCATTGATAGTTGACACTGTCGTAGTCACTCCCTTCGCAAAAGCCCATTAAGAATCCGACAGCTTGCTGGTTAAGTTCAGCAATCCACAGTGCATGGCTTTGTTGCCGCAAAAGTTCAAAACGCTGATCATCCATTGTACTAAGTACGGCGACGGACTCATGATTTAACGAAACGATCAGATCTGTATCAGAGGATCGAAAATCTCTAATGTTGATGGTACTGGTATCAACCATCTCTTCCTTCCTTAAATTTTGGTAAGTCATCAGTTAATTCCATCCAGCTCGCTTTATAAGCGGTGAAGATATGAGCATCAGGCCTTTCATTAATGGGATCATCTAATGCACCCAGAGCAAACTCCACCAGACCGTTATCCTCGCCACTGGGCTTAAAAATAAGACTGGAACCGCACTCACTACAGAACTGGCGAGTGGTTCCGTTCGGGGCTTGATAGCTCTTTAAAAACTCTGCTCCTGAAATCCAGTGAAAATTATCTGAGGTCGTTTCACCAAAGGTGGCGAAAGCCGCGCCATGAAACTTACGGCACATACTGCAGTGGCAGTGAGCCATTTTCGCTGATAGCTGACTGGCTTCAAATTGGATAGCGCCGCACAGGCATGAGCCTTTATAGCTACTGTTAGGAGGCTGTTTCATAGATTATCACTCTGCCAAATAGTATGGCATTATACATAACTTATCCGGTATGCGAGATCCGTTGCCGGGTGAATGAATTTTACCTTGAGTGATCGTGATGATGGCTATGGTTAAAACTGCTTTGCTGGTTCTGATAATGCTGCTGACAGCCTGTGCCAGAGACTCCGGCCCTTTATTGGGGGAGGGTATGACATTCTCACCAGGTTGGGCGCATTTTAAGCAATCCACAACGCAGGCTATGCAGGACCCTAATGTGTGGGCGACGCTGGCCGCTGCTGCGCTGTTGCAGATCGACGATCTGGATCAGAGGATTTCCGATCAGTTAATCGAGCATACGCCTATATTTGGATCCCAGAAAACCGCCGAAGATGCCAGTGATGACTTTGCATCGGCAACAGAGATTGCCTATGTCACTACGGCGTTAATCGCGCCCGGCCCGGATACATCTTCCGCCTGGATATCTAACAAGGCGAGTGTAGTGGGCGCTGAGTGGTTAACGGTAAAATCAGCCAGAATGGTAACCTCTGGACTGAAAGACCTGTCCAGTCGGGAGCGCCCCAATGCAGAAAATAAACGCAGCTTTCCCTCCGGGCACGCGACATCCGCATCGTCGCAGGCGGCTATGGCCCGTCTGAATAGTCAATACCTGCCGATAAGCAGGACATCAAAGCAGCTACTGGGCGTGACCTTTGACAGTTTTGCTGCGCTCACCTGCTGGGCCCGGGTTGAGGCAGGAAAACATTATCCAGCAGATGTACTGGCAGGCTGGGCGGTTGGGCATTTTATCGCTAACCTGGGCCAGGCATTCATTGATCCGCAACGCAAATTCATATTGATCTCACCACAATTAGTTGACGCGTCAACCGGTTTACAATTGACCATATTGTTTTAAGGAAGCTTTGATAAAGTCATCGATAGACTTTACAGAGCGGACGAAAACATAAATATCATCTTCGTTTTAGTCTCATTTGAGTTACCCAGCATCAGCTGCATAGTTGTGTTGTCATCAAATCTTAATAATTTATATCTAACTTCTAGCGCTGAAATATAATTACTGGTGATGTGAACTCTATGTTGAAGAATAAAATTATGCTGGGAATTTCTCAGGCTTCTATCATCGCAACGCTCATGCTGTCAGGCTGCAGCGTGGATGACGGTGTTAATGGCGCAGCGGGTGCTGATGGTGCGGGTCAGGTGGTGACCCTGAGCAGAGTAGGACGCTCGGAAGCACAGGGCAGTTTCGGTACCAGCGCAGCTGAAATCGTAGCCTGGGATGCCAAAGATCAGCGTATATTTACGGTGAATGCCGAGAGTGGCAAGGTCGATGTGTTCAAGCTAAGCGATGTAACCGCGCCTACGCTGGAACAAAGCCTGGACCTTCGCAGTATGCTGGTTAACGCCGGTGCTGCCGCGAGTACATCTGAAGTAGGCGCAACCAATAGTGTAGATGTGTATGGCGATCTGGCTGCGGTAGCTGTTGAAGCAGATCCCAAAACGGATGCAGGTTGGGTGGTTTTTATCAAGACTTCAGATCTTTCGATGGTCACGGCGGTACAGGTCGGTTCGTTACCTGATATGCTGACTTTTACGCCGGATGGATCCAGGGTTGTGGTCGCTGTAGAAGGAGAGCCGGAAGACTATACGGTTGATCCGGAAGGGCGTGTAGAGATTATCAATACAACGACGTTTGCGCTTAGCACGGTATCTTTTGCTGATTTTAATAGTACGGGTAGTCGGGCAGCCGAGTTGCCTGCGGATGTGCGTATTTTTGGACAGATTGTCGATGCAGCAGGTCTGCCGTTACGCGATTCAACCGTTGCAGAAGATCTGGAGCCCGAATATGTTGCGATCAGCGAAGACTCAAAAACCGCTTATGTCAGTCTGCAGGAAAACAATGCCGTCGCCGTGATTGATCTTGATACTGCCAGCGTTGAAAAGATTATTGCGTTGGGTTTCAAGGATCATCGCCTGCCGGGGAATGAACTGGATGTGAGCGATAAGGATGACAGAGTAAATATTACCAACTGGCCGGTATTCGGTATGTACCAGCCCGACTCCATCGCCAGCTACCAGTTTAATGGCGTGAACTACTTTGTCACAGCCAATGAAGGTGATTCTCGCGCTGACTGGGGTATCGCTCAAAGCGGTGGTGCGCTCGATAGCGCGGGCGATCCGTTGAATGTCAACATGGAAGAGTTCCGGGTTAAGGATCTGGTACTGGATGCCAGTGCGTTCAGTGATGCGACAATTCAGGATAATGAAAACCTCGGGCGACTGAAGGTGACCTCAAAGCTGGGTGATACCGATAATGATGGTGATTTTGATGAACTGTATGTGTATGGTGGACGTTCGTTTTCGATATGGAATGCGGATAGCGGAGAGCGGGTATACGATTCAGGGTCCCAGATAGAACGCATTACAGCGCTCAAATACGGCATAAACTTTAACAATGGCAACGATGAGCAGGATCCGGACGGACGCAGCGATGCAAAAGGGCCAGAGCCTGAAGCCATTACCGTGGGTAAAATTAATGGTCATACCTACGCATTCGTAGGTCTGGAGCGCATGGGTGGTGTCATGGTGTTTGACATCTCCAACCCGTTTGCTGCGGACTTTGTGCAATACATCAACCCACGCGATATGACTAAAGATCCGCAGGTTGATGAGGCAGCAGCGGGTGACTTCGGTCCTGAAGGATTCAAGTTTGTAGCAGCTGACAAAAGCCCCAATGGCAAACCATTGCTGCTGGTGGGTAATGAGGTCAGCGGTACGACTTCAGTCTACCAGATTGACGTGACTCTGCTACAGCAGTAGCAGCATGACGGCGGGACAGGTGGTGCTACCTGTCCCGCTTTAGCTTTCCTGAGGCGCTGAATGACATCTTGTTAGTTGTTGGCGTAATTCAGTAAATATCGATTTCAATTTTAAAAATTATTGTTAATATCTGTATCTCTTCTATCCTGTTGCGATACTTAGTTGATCCGCCCCGCCCTACTTTCTGACCTGGATGCACTGACTGGCCTCGAAAAACGTTGCTTTCAGACAGACCTGATTTCACGTCGCCAATGGCGATACATGCTCACCCGTTCGCATGCCGATATCCTATTGTCTGAAGACGGTGATGGGCTGAGCGGGTATGTCATGGTGCTGTATAACCGCGCCACCTCGGTAGCCCGTCTGTATTCAATTGCAATCGAACAACGCGCACGCGGTAGCGGCCTGGGTAGGCGCCTGGTTGAGGCTGCCGAAACGGCCGCGCGAGATCAGGGACGTTTCTATATCCGGCTCGAAGTTCGTGAAGATAATACTGCCTCCCTGCGCCTGTTTGAAGGAATGGGCTATCAGCGTTTTGGCCTGCTGGAAGACTACTACGAAGACCATATGCGTGCACTGCGCTTCGAAAAAAGCCTGCAACCTGAGCTACCACCGCAACTCACCGATATACCGTTTTACGAGCAGACACTGGATTTTACCTGTGGCTCTTCAGCGTTGATGATGGCCATGAAAAGCCTGCAACCTGAACTGGAACTGGATAGAACGCTAGAGATACGGCTGTGGCGTGAAGCAACGACCATCTTTATGACATCGGGTCACGGCGGCTGTGGCCCCTTTGGTCTGGCGCTGGCGGCGCATAAGCGCGGTTTTAACGTGGTCATACATGTGAATGATCAGGGTGTACCGCTAGTTGACACGGTGCGCAGCCCGGAAAAAAAAGAAGTCATGCGTCTGGTGCATGAAGAAATGCTGGGCGAGATCAATGAGTACCAGATACCGTTACATTATCAGAGCCTGGAACTGGAGCAGATGGAAGAGAGTTTGAACGCGGGAGCAATTCCCATTGTTCTAATCAGCTCCTACCGAATTTACGGAGAGAAGAATCCGCACTGGGTTGTTGTCTGTGGTTTCGATAAACATCTGGTTTATGTCAATGACCCCTTTGTTGATCGAGATGAAGGAGAGACGCCCACCGATTCCATTCATATTGCAATTCCGCGCAGGGAGTTTTCCCGTATGGCGCGCTTTGGTCGTTCTGGATTGCAGGCTGTTGTTTTGATCTCAAAAACTAATAATAAAAAATCCTATACAGGTTAATAACATGTCAGAGCATATCGTCATCGTCGAAAAGCTGTCACACTGGCCGAAGCAATTTCCACAACTGCTGGTGATTACGGCTAATGATTACCTCACCGGAAGCAGCTATCCACCAGGACAGTCACTACGTATAGTCAATTTATGTCGTAGTCATCGATATGCCAGCCTCGGCTATTACTGCTCCTTACTGGCAGAAGCGAGGAACCATAAAGTGATACCCTCGGTGCGCACCATTCAGGATTTGAGCAGACGCTCAATCTACAGCCTGATGACGCGCAATATGGAGGATCAGGTCGAAAAGGCGATCAGTAATAAAGGGCTATCATCAGATATAAATCGCCTGAAAATGAAAGTTATGTTCGGCCGGGCCTCCATCCCTGAGTTACAGGAGTTGGGTCAACAGATATTCGAGATCTTCCGAACACCATTATTGAAAGTGGACTTCCGCTATAAAAATGGATGGCGTATAAATGATGTACGCCCGGTTGCATTAAAGTCCTTGAATGATCAGGAACAAATCGCTTTTGTCTCTGCGCTACAGGCTTACCTGAGTAAACCCTGGCGTAAACCAAAGGCCCAGCGGCAGTACAAATACGAACTCGCTATTTTGCATAACCCGGCAGATAAACTACCGCCATCAGATGCAGATGCACTGCGCTACTTTATTCAGGCGGCTAACCAGTCAGGCATGTCGGCAGAGTTAATTACCAAAAAAGACTATAGCCGTATCGCCGAATATGATGCGCTATTTATACGTGAGACGACTTCTATCGATCATCATACCTTTCGTTTCTCACGCCGCGCACAGAATGAAGGGCTGGTGGTGATGGATGACCCTGATTCGATACTGCGATGTACCAACAAGGTGTTTCTGGAAGAGCTATTGCGCGCCAATAAGGTGCCAACACCAAAGACCCTGATTCTGAGC
Organism: Gammaproteobacteria bacterium; assembly: GCA_050288105.1. GTDB lineage: Bacteria > Pseudomonadota > Gammaproteobacteria > JACNJF01. The sequence continues at coordinate 21,112 of JBNKDE010000021.1, read as the reverse complement.
AAAGGGCAGGAAAAAAAGCTGACTCAGGAACTCAGTTTTCCAATGATCCTGAAAATACCGGATGGTTCATTTTCGCGTGGCGTGTACAAGGCATCCGATGCCAAAGAGCTGAAATCAATCTGCAAAAAACTGTTTCATGAGTCAGATTTGATCCTGGCGCAGGAATATATGTACACGGATTATGACTGGCGTGTTGGCATCCTCGATCGCAAACCGCTGTTTGTGTGTAAATACATGATGTCATCTGGCCACTGGCAGATCTACGATCATAATGGCGGGGAAATGGATGGGGGAGATTTCGAAACCTTGCCGGTAGAAGCTGCACCCAAAAAAGTGGTAAGGACTGCAGTGAAAGCAGCCAACCTGATCGGTGATGGGCTGTACGGGGTAGACCTGAAAGAAACCGATACCGGGGTGTTTGTGATTGAAGTGAATGATAATCCCAGTATTGATTCCGAGGTGGAAGACAAGGTGCTGGGCCAGCAGCTATATCAGGCCATTATGGCGTCATTTAGAAGACGAATTGATCAACAACGTGGAGAATGAGTAACCAGGTAACGTAGTTTGGAAAAGGAGGAACGACGCCTACCAACATTGATCAGAGAGCCTGGGTTGGTTATGTCGGATGGCGCTATGCTTTATCCGACCTACAAAAGGTATACTGGTATTAATATCTAACTTCCCACGCGAACTAAATGACTGTGTTACAGATTTCTTCAAACGTTTCACTGCCTGAAACCGAGATAGAGCTCGAAGCCATCCGTGCACAGGGACCGGGTGGACAGAATGTGAATAAGGTGTCCAGTGCGATTCACTGTCGTTTTGACATAGCGACCTCGTCACTACCTGATTTCTATAAACAGCGCCTGCTGAATCTGAAGGACAAACGCATCAGCAAGGAGGGCGTAATCGTCATCAAGGCCCAACGCTACCGTACCCAGGAAAAAAATCGAGATGATGCGCTACAACGCCTGGTTGAATTGATTCAGAGTGTAAACGTTCACCAGAAAAAACGCATCGCTACCCGGCCCACGCGGGCGGCGAAGCAAAAGCGCATGGATGAAAAAACTCATAAGGGCCAGATAAAAAATCTGCGCTCGAAGGTCCGTGATACCGAATAGGCGGATTTAAACCGCTTCGAAGCGGGTAGATTGATCCTGACGAATCGTATCCAGAAAAATATCGATAAAGGTTTGCTGGTGTTGGCGGATATATTTGTTTTTGAGAAAAGCTATGCGCGTGGTTTCCCAGGGAAACAGATGGCTTAAATCCTTGAAACAGAGCGATTTATCGATAGTCTCGTTATAAGCCATGCTCGCTATTACCCCGATTCCAAGTCCATCCAGCACGTAGGTTTTGATGATATCGGTATCCGCCGCACTGAGTACCGTATTCGGTTTAAGCTGCTGCCGGTGAAAGGTATCGTTAAAGCTTTTGCGTCCGGTAAATCCCATCACGTAGGTGACGATGGGATATTGGCACAGGTCTTCCAATGTGGGTTGGTCGATTTTTTGTATCGGATGATCCTGGAGCGTGATCAGGCAGCGATTCCAGCGATAGCAGGGAATGCTTTCCAGCTTGTCCGACTGTGCCAGTTCTTCGGTACAGATAGAGAAATCGACTACATCGTGCACTGCCCAGTCCACCAGCTGACGCGGGTTTCCCTGATGCATCTGCAATTCGACCTGCGGAAATCTCCGATTAAACAGCTTGATAACCGGCGGCAAGATATAGCGTGCCTGGGTATGCGTACAACCGATACGTAGGATGCCCTGGTTCAGATGCTGTTGATCCTGTGCCATGCGCTCGATGTTCTTGATCACCTGAATGGCGTCACGTGCCTGCTGTTCGACCTGTTCGCCAAATCGAGTCAGCCCGGTGAGGCGCTTGCCTTTGCGGATGAACAGGTCGACCCCCAGCTCCTGTTCCAGCCGTTTGAGCTGCTGGGACACGGCAGACTGCACCAGATACAGCTTTTCAGCGGTCACGGAAACGTTGAAATCACTGTTGATCAGGGTTATTAGGGCCTGTAACTGTCGAATTTCCATCAGCGGAGTATATCAAATTTGATGATATTGATTCATTATTTATTATTTCAATTAATATAGAAGGGGTGCCTATAATCCCCTCCATAAACCATATTGGAGGCATTTTCATGCTACAGGCAACATACAATAATTCAGCAGAAAACCTGCAAACTAACCAGATTCTGGATGAAGAAGGCTACCTGATTGACCCCAGCGACTGGAATCAAAGCTTTACTCAGAACAGAGCGCGCGAAGCCGATATTCAGCTGACATCCCAGCACTGGCATTTAATCGAAATTATTCGCGATAAATACCTGAGACTGGGCGCACTGCCACCCATGCGTAGTGTCTGTAAATCTGCTGGACTGGATAAACGTGAATTAAAGCAACAGTTTGGCAGTTGTCTGAATCTGTGGAAGATGGCCGGGTTACCGAACCCAGGTGAAGAAGCTAAAGCATATATGAACTAATTGTCGTAAATGTAGACATTATCCTCCTTGAGGCTTTTAACCCGCCAGTACCCCTGGCGGGTTTTTTATGTACGAGATGACAATATACCTACTGACTATGCAATCGACTGCAACATCGTCTGAATATAAATCTCCCTTAAACGCAAGCTTAACGCCCCGGGTTTCCCATCCCCTATTTCTTTCCCGTCTATTCGTGTCACCGGCATCACAAAGGTCGTCGCCGAGGTGATGAAGGCTTCCCGCGCTGCATAGGCTTCTTCTAAACTAAATAGCCGTTCCTCGATCTGAATATCCTGTTCTTTAGCCAGCTGTAACACCGCCTTGCGTGTTATTCCGGCCAGAATTTCATGCCCCAGCTGCCGCGTGACCAGGGTGCCATTGGCATCGATTATGTAGGCATTATTGGAGCTGCCTTCGGTCACGTAACCATTCTCTACCATCCAGGCATCGTCAGCACCGGCATGTTTGGCTTCCATTTTGGCCATACAGGGTGCGAGCAGGCCAACGGTTTTAATATCGCGTCGCTGCCAGCGGATATCAGGCACTGAAATGACGGACATGCCGGTTTTCGCGAGTGGATTTTCCGTTACGTTCTTTTGCTGGGTGAACATCACCAGTGAGGAAGCGACGCCTTTGGGATAGGCAAAATCCCGATCGGCAGCACCGCGTGTGACCTGCAGGTATATCAGGCCCTGTTCGAGGTGATTCTTTTCAATCAGTTTATGCTGAATGTGTTCGATATCGCTGTCGCTGGCTGGTGCTGCCATGTCCAGTTCGTCTAGAGAGCGATGCAATCGTGCCAGATGTCCGGCGTTGTCTATCAGCTTGCCATTTAGCACCGAGGTCACTTCATATACGCCATCTGCAAACAGGAAGCCACGATCAAAAACGGATATTTTGGCGTCTTCTTCCGGCAGGTATTCACCATTTACATATACGATACGACTCATAGATTGATCTCCAGATTTTTCATTGTTAACCCCAGACTTCAGCTTCAGGTGGGTATAGCAGGGTATCACTAAACCTGAGTCCGGGTTCGCGGTCGCGTTCCAGTAGCAGCGGACCATCCAGGTCTACCACCGCTGCGCCCTGGGCGACGACAATAGCAGGTGCCATGGCGAGAGAGGTTGCCAGCATGCAGCCTACCATGATCTGTAACCCCTGCTGTTCGGCAGCCTGGCGTAACTTGAGCGCTTCGGTCAGGCCTCCGGTTTTATCAAGCTTGATATTAATCATATCGTATTTACCCACGATATCGCCTAAAGAGTCGCTGGCATGACAGGATTCGTCAGCACAGATCGTAATCGGCCGTTCCAGTGTGCTCAGGATGTCGTCGTTATGCGCTGGTAATGGTTGCTCTATCATCTCCACACCCAGCGTCTGCAGTCTGGGTACCATGTACTGATATATTTCGGCATCCCAACCTTCATTGGCATCGACAATCAGGCGTGTATCGGGTGCGGCTTCGCGTACTGCCTGTACCCGTTCCACATCCCCATCTCCCGCCAGCTTGAGCTTTAACAGCGGACGATATGCATTTTTTAGCGCTGCCTGGTGCATGTTCTGTGGGCTATCCAGCGATAGCGTATAGGCCGTGGTGACGGGTTGCATCGGGGGTAGCTGTAGCAGCTCGGTGATGCGCTTGTGCTGTTGCCTGGCCATAAGATCCCACAGTGCACAGTCAACCGCGTTGCGCGCGGCACCGGCGGGCATCAGTTGTTGCAGTTGTTGGGGGCTGATGCCGCTACAGATATCAGCAGAAAATTGCTGGATCTGGGCAATGACTGATTCGCAACTTTCACCATAGCGGGCATAGGGTACACATTCGCCATAGCCGCAGTAGACGCCATCCTTTAGCTCAACCACCACCACCCGGGCTTCGGTTTTGGCACCACGCGAGATGGTGAACTGGCCACGTATGGGCCAGCATTCGGTTGTGACTTTCAGCTCCATCAGTTAGCGCTATATAAGCTGATCGACTATGCGTCCCATGCCCTGCCGCACCGGGTCCACCGTAACCAGGCCGTGTGCCTGCTCGGTTGCTTTCAGGTATTCATCGGCTTCCTGTTCAGAGAGCTTTGAGGTATTCACTGAAATGCCGACAAAGCGAGCATCGGGATTAGTAAGGCGAGCGGCCCTGAGTGCAGCATCCATCGCATCTGCGAGGCTGGGCAGCGCAAAGCTGGGCAGGCCGCGCATATGGGTGCGAGTGGGTTCATGGCACAGCACCAGTGCATCCGGCTGCGCGCCGTGAATAAGCCCCAGGGTGACACCGGCAAACGAGGGATGGTACAGAGAGCCCTGACCTTCCACCAGATCCCAGTGGTCGGGGTCATTGGCCGGGCTTAACCATTCCACTGCGCCAGAGATAAAGTCTGCAACTACCGCGTCTATCGAGACACCACGTCCGGTAATCAGGATACCAGTCTGGCCGGTGGCACGAAAATCTGCATTCATACCCCGCTCACGCATCTCTTTTTCCAGCGCTAGCGCGGTATACATCTTGCCGCAGGAACAATCGGTACCGACTGGTAGCAGACGTTTTCCAGGGCGTTTGACACCGGCACCTACTTCAAACACCTGGCTGGGATGGCGTACATCGAATAGCTGGCGACCCAGGCGTTCGGCTGCGGCTTTTAACTCGGGTACATCAGACAGCCTGTTATGCAGGCCAGCAGCCAGATCGAGTCCCTGTTCCAGCGCGTTTTGCAGTACCTCAATCCAGTCTTTTGAGATCACACCGCCGCGATTAGCAACTCCGATGATGAGGGTTTTCGCGCCTGCCGCAAGCGCCTGCTCAATGCTCATATCCTGCAGCCCAAGATCAGCCTGACAATTAGCCATTCGATACTGTCCAAGCGCATTTTCAGGACGCCAGTCGCAGATGCCCTGTGCAACCTTGGCAGCAAGTGGATCAGCAGCATCACCCAGAAATAAAAGATACGGTGTTTTGATATTCATTGGCTTTACCCCGCTGACAATTTATTAAATACAGCGTCTACTGTAGAACATCTGGATCGGGAGAACTAGCTTGGATACCGAGTTTGAACGTCTATTTAACCCCATGATTCCCCGAATATCGACTGAACGCAGGCGGCTGCCAGTGTTGCAGGCAATTATGAGTCGATTTAAAAATCTCAACCTGCAGCGGGTAGCATGGGGTATTGTCATCGCTATGGCTGCTACCGCAGTCGCCCCCGGGGCAGCTGGACAGGGCACCCAGTAAATCGATCTCGGCAAAAAACTCAATGAAATCGCCCGCTCTGACCGGGCTAGCTTTCATGAAATACTGGTGCGTGTCATGCGTAAATCCGGTACACATAAAAACATTCAGCACATCGTGAACGTGTTGTTCGGCCTCTGCAACGGGAAGTTGCAGGTATTCCGACAGGGCGCGGCTGAGGTTGGAATGACAGCAGTAATGGTAGTCGACAGCATTCAACAGGTGATTGGTATAGGGATCGCATCGGGTGCCAATCACATCATGTACGCCGGCACCATCGGCATCCCAGCCGTACCATTCCAGACTGTCGTAGGTAATAGTGGCCAGGGGACGCAGATGTGGCAGATTGCTCCATAATCGGTCGCCACGGGTCAGGTGGCTGGCCTGTAGCTGACGCGTTTTGCCGCTGAAAAAACGCTCGTTAAGATTATGTAGATTCCACAGGTTGAGATCACCCACCTGTGGTCCCTGAATGCTGTTGATGCGGAAAAAATGCCCGCCCGGGACGACAAAGGTTCGCGCATCGCGTGGCGCTACAATGACTTCATCAATCTTGACTAGCGCGCTGCGAGCCTGCTGGTAAAAGCCCTGATCGACTTCGGGCAACTGGTCTACGCGGTAACAGATTACCGGTGAAGCTGACTGGCGTTGTTTGGCATCTTCAGGTGCTTGCATGCGAATAGTCCATAAAAGTGACAGAGTGAATAAGGCTTGCCTGTATAGGGTTACTGACTTACATTAATCGTTCAGTTAGAAGTTTCTCAAGTAGCGTATCCACATGCTGTGTCAAAATCAAACTCGCGGTATTCAATTGATGTTGCTGGGCTGCATTATCCTGCCCATGATGGATGCCGCCGCCAAAACGCTGGGTGAAACAATCGCCTCCAGTATGATTGTGCTGGCGCGTTTTGGTTTTCAGAGTTTGTTCCTGTTACCCCTGGTATGGAGCACGCTACATATTCCGAAAGGCAAAGAGCTGGTGCTACATCTAAAAAGGTCGTTCAGCCTGTTCTTTGCCACCTTATGCTTTTTTACCTCGATACAGGTAATGCCCATCGCGGATGCATTGGCGATATTTTTTGTCATGCCGTTGCTGGTCACGCTACTGGCACCCTGGATACTGCAGGAAACAGTAGGCTGGCATCGACTGACTGCGGTAGCCGTCGGGTTCATGGGGGCAGTGATTATTATTCAGCCGGGGCATGAGCTGTTCGGCTGGCGTACCTTTTTGCCCCTGGTGACGGCGCTGGGTTTTGCTTTTTATCTGATGTACACACGCAAGCTGGCCAGAACTGGGGAAGGTGGCGGTGTCAGGCCACTGGCGATGCAGTTTTATTCAGGAATCTTTGGCAGCCTGTTTACCCTGCTGGCCATGCTGCTGATGCAGCCCTTCGATTTTGTGGTGTTTGAGCTGACCAATCCAGAGGGTTGGCAGTGGCAGCGACTGGTGCTGGTGGGTCTTCTGGCAGCGGTGGGACACATGGTGGTTACGTCTGCTTTTAAGTATGCCGATGCCTCGGTGCTGGCACCCTTTCAGTACTCTGAACTGATCACAGCCGTCCTGCTGGGCTGGTTACTGTTTGGCGACATTCCACTTACCACAACCTGGATAGGCACCGCGATACTGGTCGCCAGTGGTTTATATATCTTTCACCGTGAGCGACTCAACGCCTGATCGGGATAAAGACCTCAACTGTAATATGAATACGCTACCAAGCCCCATACAGATGGCCGCAATGTAAAGTCCGGCGTGATAACTGCCCTGGCTGTATTCTGCTATCAAGCCGGTGACGGCGGGTGCCAGTATCTGAGCCACACCGTATGAGACCGTCATCTTGCCCATCATCTTTGCCGGGCGCGTAGGGTAATACCTGCCTGCCATGGTCAGCACCAGACTGACTATGCCGATAAACGTGCCACCAAAAAGCACAGCGCTTAAATACGTCAGCCAGGGTGCGCTACTGAATGCCGGCAACAGGATACCAAAAATCTGTAGCATGAACGCCGCCAGTAAAGCATTGATATCACCGATTTTACGCGCAATTAAATCCCACAGGATGCTGGCCGGAGCAGCTGCCAGTCCGAGCAGCATAAAGGTGAAGGTACCTTTACCCTGTTGACCGGGTAATTGATCAACAATAGCCACAATAAAGGTCGCGCTGACCACATACCCCACACCGGCACAAAAGTAAGCGAGTATAAACATTCTTAAAAAAGCCTTGCTCGGTGGATTATCGTGCATGCTACCACCACTACGCGTCAGCGATGTGGTATCCGGTGGCGGCAACCAGAGCCAGGCAGGAATTAACAATATACAGCCCAGAAAAGAAAAAAGGTACCAAAGCTCGCGCCAGTCCAGGCTTTGTACCATTAACTCAACCACTATGGCACAAAAAGCAATACCGAGACCAGGACCCGCAAAATGAATACCCAGCTCGCTGCGGTGATCATGCCGAATTAACCAGTTCAGGATTAGCCCCGATCCGAGTAATAACCCGGCGGCACTACTGAGACCGGCAAAGAATCTCAGCAGGCTCCAGACCCACAGGTTCTCAGTCAGTCCCATCCCTATGGTGGTAAGAATAGCTATGATGAGCCCAGCACGATACAGGCGATCCTTCAGGATCAGGTTGCTGGTGAAAGAGGCGATCAGTGCACCGCTCAGGTAGCCCATGTAATTAAAAGCAGCCAGCCAGCCACCCTCAGAAATACCCAGCCCTGCCTGTTGCTGCATTAAGGGTAATAGCGGTGTATAGGCAAAACGTGCAATGCCCAGTGTCAGAATCAGGCTCAGTATGCCGGCACTTAACACCTTAAATCGTTCCAGCTGCTGGGTCATATCGAGAATGGGATCCTTCTGATCAAAGGGCGTAACAGTAACACGTGGCCTGAAAATGGGAGAATAAATTTAGTGGTCAGCAGACAACTATAGGTTTTGCCTATAGACCGCATCGGTATTAGGTATTGGACAATTATAGAGCTCAACAGGATAGTTTTACGCAATCGATGCTGTGGACAGGTATCGTGAAATTGTATCAAAAACAGCCCCAGGCAAAATCGGGGTATATGTGGATATTGATTAAAATAGAAATGAGGATAAACAAATGCATATAGAACCTGGCGTCGTTGAAGGCGCAAAAATGACTCTCGGTTATGTAACCGCGGCTGGCGCTATTGGATATTCAGCAAAACTGGCCTTAAAAACAATCAGAAAAGACGGTTTTAACGCTATGTTGGTGCGTAGCCTGATTTCAACGTTATTAGTGTTCAGCTTTTTTCAGGTGTTACCGCATTACGCTGTCGGTGTTTCTGAGGTTCATCTAATTCTGGGCTCGACCTTATTCTTAATGTTCGGTGCTGCACCGGCTTCAATTGGCCTGGCGATGGGATTATTGATACAGGGGGTATTTTTTGCACCCGCCGATCTGCCGCAGTATGGCATGAATGTAACCAGCCTGCTGGTTCCACTACTGGCACTGAGCGCACTGGCTCATCGCATTATTCCGGCTGATACGGCCTATCAGGATGTCACTTATAAACAGGCATTGCAGCTATCCACGGCGTTTCAGGGTGGCGTGATTGGCTGGGTTGCATTCTGGGCAGTGTATGGTCAGGGTTTTGGTGCCGAGAATCTGGCTAATGTAGCGAGCTTTGGTGCTGCCTATGCGCTGGTGATTGTCGCAGAGCCGTTAATTGATCTTGCCGTACTGGCGATGGCAAAGTCACTGCATCAACTAAAAGGTACGGGGCTGTTTCAGCAACGACTGTATCAAACCGAAGTTTAATTTTTCTATCTGCTCGACCCACCCGGCACCGTTGCCGGGTGGGTCATTTTAAGTCCAGATACTCGCAGTAAGCACCATACTCACTGTTTAAGGCGAGCTTTCCAGTCAGCAACAGGCTAAGCGTAATCAGGATATTATTTCGAATACCCTGAAACTATTAATCCGGTAATTATGAATGTCGCGTTCTGTCGATTACCCGGGGCTGAAAGGCCAGGTCAATCGTGACTTCTCAGGAGTCTACCTGCAGGTGGAGGCCGTCAGTTTTGAATAAGGTGAACAGCACCAGAAGATGGCTTAGTATGATACCGGTTACCACAGCCCTGTGTTTGAGGTTAATCTGCTGATGATACTTCCGGAAAAAGAAATCACCTGCCCCTACTGCGGCGAGCGCATCAGTATTGTTATCGATGACTCGGTTGATGAGCAGTACTATATTGAAGATTGTTCCGTTTGCTGCCAGCCAATCAATGTCAGGGTGATGCTGGATATCGAAGGCAGTATTGCTGTTAGTGTCACCAGAGATGATGAATAGATTCTGTGTATTGATCGCTCTAGAGTCCTGTTAAAGCATCCCCCGCTTTAAAAAATCGCGTTAGCTAATGCGTTGCGAATTCACCGGTTTTACGCGATTATGCGCGCTTTAACTTTTCCAGGATCACATTATGACAACCATCGGCACCCCTTTTTCAGCTTCGGCAACTAAAGTTCTATTTTGTGGCTCAGGTGAGTTAGGAAAAGAGGTGGTTATCGAGTTACAACGTTTTGGTTGTGAAGTGATTGCCTGTGATCGTTATCCAAATGCACCGGCGATGCAGGTGGCTGATCGTTCCTATAGTTTTTCGATGCTTGATGGGGATGAGCTGCGTCGTGTGATTGAGCTGGAGAAGCCGGATTATATCGTGCCGGAAATCGAGGCCATTTCAACCGATACACTGGTAGCTCTGGAGTCAGAAGGTTTTACAGTGATTCCAACCGCAAATGCCGCACGCCTCACCATGAACCGTGAAGGAATTCGTCGCCTGGCAGCTGAAGAGCTGGGGATTCCTACCTCCAATTACCAGTTTGTTGATAATAAAGAAGATTTTATTCAGGCGGTTAAGGAGATTGGTATTCCCTGCGTAGTGAAGCCTATCATGAGCTCATCCGGCAAGGGTCAGAGCACCATTAAATCCGAGTCAGATATCGAAAAAAGCTGGGTGTATGCACAGGAAGGTGGTCGTACTGGTGCAGGTCGAGTGATTGTTGAAGGCTTTGTCGATTTTGATTATGAGATAACCCTGCTAACTATTCGCCATATTAACGGAACAAGCTTTTGTATGCCGATAGGGCATAGACAGGAAGATGGCGATTATCAGGAATCATGGCAGCCACAGGCCATGAGTGACGCCGCGCTTACTCGTGCCAAAGAGATCGCAGAGAAGGTGACTGGCGCATTGGGTGGTCGGGGTATTTTTGGTGTTGAACTGTTTATCAAGGGTGATGAAGTTTATTTTAGTGAAGTCTCTCCACGCCCGCATGACACCGGTATGGTGACGATGATTTCTCAGGATCTATCGCAGTTCGCACTGCATACACGCGCTATCCTGGGCCTGCCTATTCCTAATATCATGCTACATGGACCTTCGGCATCGGCCGTTATTCTGGTACAGGGTGATTCTAATAATGTTCGTTTTAGTAACCTCGAAGTTGCGCTGCAAGACCCAGATACCCAGATTCGTCTGTTTGGTAAACCTGAAGTGAAAGGTAAGCGTCGCATGGGTGTGGCCCTGGCGCGTGGTGCAGATATTGAAGAGGCGAAACAGAAAGCGCTCAATGCTGCATCAGCAGTTACTGTTCAGCTATAAAAACGGGCTTTCCTGAGCTGGAGGTTTAACCACCAGCTCAGGGAAGACATTCTGCTATACTCTGGTATTCATTGTGTTCATGTATTCACTGGAAGACTGGTGTGCTGTCCTAAACTGTATGCAGATTATAGCGTGACGGGAAATAGTCATATGCAAGGCGTCATCCGCAGGGAATGGCATGCCCTTTTCAAGGATGACAACGCAGCAGATGGCTGTTTCCCGTCTCGCCCGAAGGGAAGCCCCCAAATCCCCCAATCCGGCGTCGCCTACAGGGATGCAGGTGAGGGGCGTGAGCAGGATGCGGTAAGCCTTGCAGTTCTTGACAAGGGCGGGGCCATTGCCTGCGAACTGCGCCTTGTCTTGGGAAATTTGGGGGCTTCTATAATCTACATACAGTTTAGGACAGTACACTAGATGTCGACTTCAGCTCTAGATATTGCACAGCTAACCACTAACATCAGCCATCAAAATGAATTGCTGAACTTGCAGAATCAAATTCTGGATGAAATTGTTAAGCACACAAAAAAATCTCAGGACCTGCTGGATGATCTCTGCCGTTGTGCCGAAGCGCTAGTTCCTGGGGCAATAGCCAGTGTTATGCTATTTGATGAAGTTAAGGATTCGCTTCAGATTGAGGCGGCACCTAATGTGCCAGAGCAGGTCATTCATGATTTACAGGGGCTCAAACCAGCACCAGATAATGGCTCCTGCGGAAACGCAGTTTTTACCGGCGAAGCGACCTATGTCTGCAATACCTTACAGGATGATCGCTGGGGCAACCTGAAAGAGATCGCCAAAAAGTACCAGATTGCTGCCTGCTGGTCGCAACCTATTTTTTACGAAGACCGCCATCCCATCGGTAGTTTCGCCCTGAGCAGTTTTGAAATTCGGGAACCCACCGATTTCCAGAAAAGCATACTTCAGGTGTGTTCGAATATGGTCAGCATTATCCTGCATCGAGAGGCCCAACAGGAGCAGATGTGGAAAATAGCACATCACGATGCGCTCACTGGGCTACCCAATCGCCATTTTATCGATTCTCAAATCCAGCATGCGATCAGCAATGCAGACAGAAACGGCAATTATCTGGCGCTGATGTTTATCGACATGGATAACTTCAAGGATATTAATGACAGCTATGGGCACGAGTTTGGTGATGAAGTGCTGTTACGCTCGATGGAAGTCATAAAAAAGAGCTTACGTGAAGGCGATATAGTAGCGCGTCATGGTGGTGATGAATTCCTGTTGATACTGGAAAATATCAGCGACAAGCTGGCGGTCGAAGTGATTGCTGAAAAACTGCTGCATAATTTCAGTATGCTGATGGAAATTGCGGGTCGCAAGATTTCTGTGCAGTTCAGTATTGGGGTTAGCCTGTATCCAGACGATGGCAGTACCTCCGCAGAGTTGATGAAGAATGCTGATATCGCGATGTACCAGGCCAAGGCTGTGGGTAAGAATTCGGTGCAGTATTTCAGAAAATCGCTGGGTGAAAAAATCCTGCGTAAGGTTCAGCTGGAGCAGGAAATCCGAGAGGCATTAGTCCGGGATGAGTTTGAGCTGTATTTTCAACCCCAGTATCTGGAAGCAGGTGATCAAATAGAGTCGCTGGAAATGCTGATACGCTGGAACCATCCAGAGCGAGGCTTTTTACTGCCTGGGGAGTTCATACCGGTTGCTGAACAGTCTCAGCTTATTACCGAATTGAGCAAGGTGGTTTTTTACAAAGCCTGTCGCCAGGGTGTGGACTGGTTAGAACGCGGTTTCAGACTACCGAATATTTCTCTTAATATGTCTGTGGCCCAGTTAACTAAGGGATTTTCAGAATGGATCGAGCAGCTATTGCTTGATACCCGTTTTCCCGCCCACAAGCTGGAGCTCGAAATAACCGAAACCTTACTGATGAAACGCGGTGGTATTGGTATCGAGGAACTCAACAAGGTGCGCAACATGGGTGTGTCGCTCGCCATGGATGACTTTGGCACCGGTTATTCTTCGCTGAGTCAGTTAAAGCAATTACCGATAAATAAACTCAAGATAGATCGCTCATTTATTATGAATCTGGATCAGGATGAGAGTGACCAGACTATCGTCAAAACGGTTATCACTATGGGAAAAAACCTGGGTATGCGTATTGTCGCAGAAGGTGTAGAAAACCAGCAGCAGCAGGATATCCTGCTGCAACTGGGCTGCGATATGATTCAGGGCTTTTATCGCCAACGACCTGCCAGTGTGCAACAGATCGAAAGCTTGATGGAAAGCGTGTCAGTCCAGTAACCTGGTAGGTCAAATCCTCAGCTTTTTCTGCGCGCAATGACCTGAATGTAGTGCGCGGTATCGCGGTAGGGATCGCGTTTTCCCATTTCGTATTCCAGGGTTTCCAGCTTTTGTGTGGTAATCGATTCATCAGCTGGTAGAAGGTAAGCTGGATGCTTTTTCAGGCATAGCAGGCCATATAAGGCGTCCACATCAAATCCATGATCGTTGAGCCAGTTAACCAGAAAACGTGCCGTAAAAAATAGCAGGTCTGAGTCAAATACCCCGGACATGCCCGCTGTTTTATGCAGGATATCTGGCAGGTTGTCGATATCATAATCATCCAGATTAACCTGATAAGGTTCCGCAAACTGGTTGCGTACGATTAATGATAAAACGCCATTGGGCTTGAGCGGCTGGATAATGGATTCAAGCAGCGCCTCCCAGTCATCACTGTACTGGATCACGTTATGGCAGAGTACAATATCAAAGGTGTCAGGCTCAAAATGCCGATTGATATCAAGCAGATTGAAATTGTGGGTACTCACGGTCGTATGTGGCCCGGCTTCTTCCGCAATTTGGTGAAAGTCCTGCAGCATTGCACTGGACTGATCCACCAGATCAACATGTGTATACAGACGCGCCAGCTCCAGGCTGTCCCTGCCGTTACCACCGCCCGCATCCAGAACGCGCATATCGGGTTTGAGAGAAATATTCTCCAGCAGGTAACGGTGCGACAGGCGGTAGCGAATTTCAGCCTTCATTGAAAGCTGCTCCTGCTTCCATTTGGGCAGTCCGGTTTCGAAAGCAATTTTCTGACTGGTTTCGCGCAGGGCTTTCGCCAGGTTGATCTTGCCGCTATGTAGCGCCTTGCCAACCAGGACACCGCTGATGCCGGGCTCATTATAACAGGACAGTACATCATCCATATCGTAAACCTCGCCACCGACAATAATATTCAGCCCGGTGAGCTGAGCCAGTTGGCGCGAGACCTCAAGATCAGCACCACTCATAGTCCCGTCTGGGTTAATACGGCTATGCACAGCCGTGGTGATGCCCAGGTGGCGCATCTGTACACCCAGGGTTACGGCTTCCAGCCCGCCCACTGGTTGCCAGCGCCGGGTCATCACTTCACCTTCAGGATTGGTGTTGATGGCAAGGCCCAGTTGTTCGGTGCCGTACTCGACCACCGCATCTGAAATCAATTGAGGGTTTTCAACAGCCGCGGTATTCAATAATAAACGTTTAACCCCGATATCAAGCGCCCAGTGAATATCCTCGGCGCTGCGAATTCCACCGCCGTACTGGACCGACACCGGTAACTGGCAGATCTTTTTTAACAATTGCCAGTTGTGGTCCGCATCGCGATCAAAACAGGCATCGACATTGATGATATGTACCCAGCGTGCGCCCTGATCGATCCAGAACTGAACGGTATCCAGCGGATTTTGCTCATCAATTATGGTCGTTAAAGCGGCATCATGCTGGGTAAAGTCGATGGGTTTGCCAGCGATTAGATGCATAGCAGGGAAGATTTCAAAGCTGTGAGTATTGATATTCATCTTGGTAACTCATTCTAATAGACCCACAGGGCATGAAATCAAAGGTCACAACCTTCGCCGCTCCAGTCGCCATCAGGGTTTGGTTCCAGTGGTGGTATCCTGCCAATAAAGTGCAGGGCCAGATCACCCGGCCATTCGTGGTTGGGTACAATGCCTGTAATCGAACGCGCATACATACCCGCAAATTCAATCACCAGACTAGCCTTTTCCTTTTGAGCGGGCAGGCGACCCAACAAATACTGCATCTTACCCAGCTGCGCTACCGACACCAGGCAACCTTCGGTACAGCCCATCAGGCAACGGGTAGGTAATAATTCAACATGTTGCTGAAACTCACTTCTCGCCAGCGCTTCCTGCATTAATGTCAGTAATGTCGCACCGCCACCGATGCCCTCCTCACCGCTACAGCTGGTGTCGGTACATAGTGTGCACACGCACAGATGCACCCGAGCGTTTGCCTGCTGTGAAGTCGTCAAATTGAAAATCCTGAGCCATAAAATGGCATCAGTGGTTGCAATAATCCAGAAACCATTCTCAAAGTATAGCGGCCCTGACTCTTGTCTACCATCGACATACTGAAAGTCAGACGCGTCACAATCAGTTCACTAGATCAGATCAGGATAAGTTAAGACACCACAGCTGACGATTTTCCATGCATATCGCCATCTGGCACTTTGAAGGAATTCAGAAGCGAATTTATCTTACGTTGAATACCTTTTCAGAACCGGGTTGGTGTACACAGCTTCATCCAGGATACTCAGTACCCCAATCTGCTCCAGGCTTGACTCGGCAACTGCTACTCAGCTCCTTAGTTAAGGCTAGTGATTAAATTTTGTTTCCGGTTAAAATTAGGCTATGAAGATTTTACCGGGGCGATTAATTCTACCTGCGTTATGGCTGATTAATCTGATGGGGATTTTAGGCCTTTCAATATTTGGCCGTCGCATACAGCACTGGTTAGCCGACCTGGTGGGTTATTCTACCATTGCCTGGTTGATTGGCTCCATACTACTTGGCTTGATAGTAGCGTATCTAAACTGGCTTAAACCACGCCTTGAATCTATTCCCTGGTTTCATCTATGCTGGTTTCTGGCATTGTTTCTTCTTGGCCCCTTTTATTTCGAGCGGGTTGAAGAACGCTTCCACTTTATAAGCTTTGGACTTTTTGGGGTGCTTTCAATCTTGATATTTTCACATCGAGTTGCATTTCTCTGCTGTTTGGGTATTTCAATGGGCGATGAAGTCTTGCAGCATTTTCTGGTCGATCGGGTCGGAGCCTGGGCTGATGTCTGGTTAAACATGACCGCATCTGTTGCTGCAGCATGGTTTGTACTGCTAACGCTGAGCGGGCTTAAGACCAGGCTGAGTAAATGAAAATTATCAATCTCGCGCCGGGCTTACTGTTACTTTTTTTATCTGCCACAAATATTCAGGCGAACCCCTTACATATACATGTTCTGGATGTCGGTGAGGGGCAATCTGTTCTGTTAAGGAAAAATGATCATGCAATCCTTATAGATACTGGTCACGCCGGACAGGTCTACAGGGTACTGGAGCGTATGCAGCAGTATCAAATTAAACGATTAGATTATCTTTTTTTAACCCACCTGCATCCTGACCATGCCTCCGGTTACTTCAGCATTCATCATCACTATCCTCAACTGCAAGTGATCGATAATTGTCAAGCTGTAGGTTCAGTAAGCCACTCTGATATGGTTCGCTGGGTTGGCGAAGCACTTGCAAACATCACCAATCGTCGATGTGTTGAAGCAGGTGATAGCATTAACTGGATGGATATTCAGTTGCAGATATTATGGCCTGCTCCTCCAGTAACACCTGATGCCGGGCTCAATCATCAATCATTAGTCATATCATTGACGCTGAACGGGAAAACACTTTTAGTCATGGGAGACGCGGATAAAGCCGCTGAAAATGAGCTACTGGATAAAAATGTCCTTGCGCCAGTCGAAGTACTCGTTGTGGGGCATCATGGTGCAGCTGATTCAAGTAGTGAAAGATTCTTAAACGCGGTGAATCCAGAATATGCGGTGATTTCAACTAATGCAGAAAATATCAGAGGTTACCCTTCACCTGATGTTCTGAACCTGCTTCATCGATACAGTAAACAAGTGCATAAGAGCTGGGAAGATGGAGACTTTTATCTGACTTTTGAATGACTATTCAATCAGAAAAATTTCCTGATTGATTAACGCCCATCGGTGCGATGTTTATTCGGGCTAATCCCCCGCACGCGCTTGAACGCAGCACTAAAGGAAAACGGCGTGGCATATCCGACCTTCACCGCCACCGTGCTGACTGTTTCATTCGGCTGACACAACAGGTCTGCTGCCAATGCCATACGCCAGTTCTTCAGGAAGGTCATCGGTGCTTCGCCCACCCGCTCATGAAAGCGCCGTGCCAGTGAAGCACGCGAAGCGCCGACTTCTTGTGCCAGTTTTTCCAGTGTCCACGCATGTGCAGGACTATCATGCATGATCTGTAACGCACGCTCGACGATACGATCACCCTGATAACGCCACCAGTCGGGATGATTCGAATCCTGTTGCGCAAACCAGGCTTTAAGTACCGCAGTCACCAGCAAATCGAGTAAACGGTCGAGTACCGCAGCCTGCCCCGGCTCATCTTTAATCATCTCGCCACAAAGTAATCCCACCAGTGGTGACTCCCAGTCGTTATGCTTCAATGAGATTACCGGTGGCAGGGCACGCAACAGGCGATCACTGATATCACTAAGATGCTCATAAGCGCCAATCAGAAACAGCGTTGTGCCTTCTGCATCGTTACCCCAGGTTCTCACGCCATGCATCATGCTGTCGTGTAATGAATTTCCCTCCAGGTCGCAACACAGTTGCCCCGGATGAATAATCACCTGCGGCACTGAACCCTGACGGTCTGCAAGATTGTAGCGTACGGGTGTACGTATCACTGCGATGTCTCCAGGCCCGATCTGAAAGGGGTCAGTCTCATCGGGCGTCACCCACAGATTCCCCTCCACACCGGCAATAAGCGTCAGTGGCGAATCGGCGAGATCTCTTAGACACCATGGCGGGCTCATCACAGCTCGCAATGCAAATGCGCCACGTGCACGCGGCGCATCCAGTAAACCTCCTAAATTATCCATAGGGGCGATTATAGACGAATGCGTATGAAACTGAGTATTCCAGGAATGGTGGCCCTGGCACCGGTCCCGTAGAGTGAGCTTTAGCTGAACAGGCTAACCAGAAAGATCTCAATTTGATAAGTAGAGAGGAAATTTCAATGCCACAAACCAATGAAGAAACCATGCGTCGCCTCGTAAATGAAGTTATTAACGACAAATGCCTTGCCGTAATCGATGACATCATTCATCCAGATTACGTGTATCGCACACCCGGTCAGGAGTTACACGGTAGACAGGCGCTCAGGGAATTGTTTACAACCTACCATATTGCCTTCCCAGATCTGCAACTAAAAATCGACGAGCTTATTTGTACCGATAACAAAGCTGCACTTGTGTTCACCCTGACCGGTACCCATGAAAACGAGCTGATGGGCATACCAGCAACCGGTAAACAGGTGAAGATCAACGGAATGATCTGCAGCCGTATTGAAGCCGGGCAAATTATTGAGGAATGGGAACTCCTCGACCAGTTAACCCTGTTTCAGCAACTCGACATGGTCAGCATTTAATTTAAACATTCTTCAGGAGATAACTATGAATATCAAAACAAACCAAACTCAGACATCCAATGACATAACACTGGTATTAGGCGGATCAGGAAAAACAGGCCGTCGCATTGCCGCAGGACTACAGGCACGAGGTGTACAAACCCGTATTGCTTCACGCTCAGCGACACCCCGTTTCGACTGGAATGATTCAAGCACCTGGGCTGCGGTGCTCGAAGGCGTCAGCGCCGCCTACATCAGCTACGCACCTGATCTCGCCATTCCGGGTGCCACTGAGGCGATTCGCCGCTTTGTCGATCTGGCTGTTGAACAAGGTGTCAGGCGTCTGGTATTACTGTCAGGCCGTGGCGAGCAGGAAGCCCAGGCCTGTGAACAGATTATTCAGGCAAGTCAGGTCGAATGGACGATCGTACGCGCCAGCTGGTTCATGCAGAATTTTTCGGAAGGAGAATTCCTCGGCATGGTGCAGGACGGTGCCATTACCTTACCGGCATCCAATATCCCGGAACCGTTTATTGACATCAATGATATTGCCGATGT
Organism: Gammaproteobacteria bacterium; assembly: GCA_050288105.1. GTDB lineage: Bacteria > Pseudomonadota > Gammaproteobacteria > JACNJF01. Next base: position 1,718 of record JBNKDE010000021.1, on the reverse strand, counting down.
GGCCGTTGCCGCATTAACCGAAGAAGGCCATGCCTACGAAATATACGAAGTCACAGGACCTCGCCTGATGACCTTCAATGAAGTGGCGCAGGAAATATCCGCTGCAGCCGGCCGCGAAGTTCAATTTATCCAGCTACCCAAAGACGATTTTAACCAGGCTATCACCGACTCCGGTGCACCCGCTGACATTGCCTGGTTGCTTAATTACCTGTTTGAAACGGTACTTGATGGGCGCAATGCGTACCTAAGTGATGGCGTACAGCGTGCACTCGGTCGTGAGCCAGCAGACTTCAGTGAATTTGCACAGCGTATAGCTAGCCGTGGTGTCTGGAAAAATCGCACCGAAAATGCCGCATGAACGTCTTCACTACAGTAACCGTGGCACTAACCCTGATTGGCTGTACATTGATTGGCGGTGTGTTCTTCGCTTTCTCCAGTTTCATCATGAAAGCGTTGGCACGCCTGCCTTCAGCGCAGGGCATGATAGCCATGCAGTCGATTAATATCGTGGTGCTGACCCCATTATTTCTTGGTGTTTTCATGGGTACGGCGATAACCTCCCTGCTGCTGGTAATTCTCGCGATCAGAGAGTGGGAGCTACCCGCTGCACCTTATTTTCTGCTCGGTGCCCTGTTGTATATCATAGGTACCTTTCTGGTGACAGGAATGGGTAACGTGCCGTTGAATAATCAGCTGGCGAAAATCACTGCTGCCGATCCTGCTGCGAGCAATATCTGGCAGCATTATGTTGAACGATGGACGCAGCTCAATACACTGCGTACGGTTTGTGCATTGGCAGCATCGGTTGCTCTGTTGACTGGATTGTTGAAATATTAGGTCGGTAAAGATTGGGAATATGATCAGGGAGATTTGATAGTTACTTTTTAAATGCTGACTTGTTTTATGGATTTTATTAACCACGAATTAGGGCACGACTCCAGGGAAGGAGTAGGTACGAGCTCAAGGACGAGCGAAGGTAGAATAATGCAGAATGCCTACATGGAAGTAGGTGGTAGAGCGAAGCTGGAAGCCCGAGCCGAGCTATTGTCGAGAGCAACGCAGGACGCAGTTGCCGAGAACACAGATTAAGGCAGGACGCCTGTAATTAGAGCAACGCAGGAGCTGTTGCCGAGGGCACGAAGAAAGAAAGTAAAAGTTGTGATTGAAATCTTTCATCATCGGTTGAACACTCAGGTTTTCAAATCTACCACCTGACCGGATTATGGTTTCACACGCCTTAGCTTTCCTTGCTCCGTAGTGTCTTTCTAAAAGGCGTGCGAGTCACTTCTTTCCAACAGCTGACACTACTGTCCGGGGAAATCATGAAAATACCAGCTGAGGTTGGATCTTATTGATATATTCTCGCCTGTGCCTTCGCCGTGTAGCGATAGCCTCTTCGGTTTTTGGCCGCTGAAATAAGCTGAAACGTAGTGCGGTTAAGCATAGTTTTAATGAAGCGTTGACGCCTTGTCTTTGCTGATAAATTTGGAGTAATAAATAACTGATCAAGGCTGTAAGCAGGTGAGTTCTTACGGCGTTTTCACTGCGACCTAAAAATCGTTTTATTTTAAGATTCTGTTTTATCCATTTAAAAAACAGTTCGATTCCCCAGCGCTTTTTATAGAGTTCGGCAACTTCTTCTGCAGTGATTTCAAAGTTATTGGTCACAAGAACCAGAGGGGTTTCTTTGTCAGGTCGGTCTACGGTTATTCTTCTAA
>JBNKDE010000020.1:0-63281 GCA_050288105.1 Gammaproteobacteria bacterium | reverse complement strand
CAGGGATAAGATTGATGAAACTGAAGATCGTAAGCGGCCTTTCCGGCTCAGGTAAAACCATCGCGCTCCATACACTTGAAGATGCCGGTTATTTCTGTGTGGATAACCTGCCGGTCGGCCTGCTAAGTGACTTTGTCACCACCATGAAGAATAACAAACCGGCGTTTTATGATTTGATCGCAGTGGCGGTGGATGCGCGCTGTGACATCGATGATATGGCCCATTTCGATCATATCATTACTGAAATCAAGGCCATGGGCATAGAGGTTGAAATTTTATTCCTGACCTCAAAAATCGAGAAACTGCTGACGCGATTTAGCGAAACCCGGCGTAAACACCCGCTTTCGCGTAAGGGCTTACCGCTGATAGAGGCGATCCATCTCGAACGAAGCATTTTGAGAAGCATTTCTACAAATGCCGACCTCACCATCGATACTTCGGAACTCAATGTACACGAACTACGTCATACCATTAATCATCGATTGATGCATGATGACCGAGGAACCATGGCAATTTTAATCCAGTCGTTCGGCTTCAAACACGGTTTACCTGCCGATACCGACTTTATGTTTGATGTGCGTTGTCTGCCAAATCCACACTGGGAAGGCCATCTGAGGCCTTTTACCGGGAAAGATCAGCCCGTAATAGAGTATCTGGAAGGTTTCCCTGAGGTTCAGAAAATGGAAAAATCCATTCTCGATTTCATGCAAAACTGGATCCCCTGTTTCGAAAAAGAAGGTCGTAGCTATATGACCGTTTCTATCGGTTGCACAGGTGGTCAGCACCGCTCTGTTTACCTGGCGCAGAAAATAACTTCCGAACTACAAAAACAGCGCGAAAATGTGTCCATTCGTCACCGGGAATTCAGCTAATGGTCGGCATACTCATCATCACCCACAACAGCATAGGCGAAGTCATGCTGGAGACTGCTGAAAGCATGATGGGTAAAACATTGCACCGGGTTAAAACCATAGGTATTCCGGGAAATCTTTCACCAGACATGCTGGGCAGCTATGCCGACCAGATCAAAGCCACTATAGAACAGCTGGATAAGGGTAACGGGGTTTTGATTATGACCGATATGATCGGCGCTACACCTAACAATCTCGCACAGTATTTTTCTGCAGACAAACAGGTCAAAATCATTTCAGGCCTGAATCTGCCGATGCTCATGCGCGTAATCAATTATGCGGACCAGCCGCTGGAGTTACTGGCAAAAATCGGTATAGTCGGTGCCAACAAAGGGATAACCAAAGAAATTGATCTATGATTCGAAACGATATCGAAATTATAAACAAACTCGGGTTGCATGCTCGCGCAGCCTCTAAGCTCGTCAACCTGGCGTCTCAGTTTTCCAGCTCAGTATTTATTGAAAACAAAGGTAACAAAGTCAATGCCAAAAGCATTATGGGCGTGATGATGCTGGCCGCAAGCCAGGGAACCCAACTGATTCTGGAAGTCGATGGCGATGATGAAGAAAAATGCAGTGATGCCATCATCAGCCTGATAAACAACCGTTTTGATGAAGACGAGTAGTCTGCGACTAAGCCGGCAATAAACTAAACAACTCAGGATGTAATTTGCTACACTTCAGCTGAATTTTCTTCAAGCTCAGTAAGGGGGGATATCAGTGATGATTTCAAATCAGACTTCGTGGCATTCCACTATACTGACGCTAATCATTTTTCCTTTTTCTAGCTCACTTGCCTCCCCTTCCCTGGCAAATAACGCTAGGTATGCGCGCGCTGAAATGGAACGCTGCCTATGAGTGAGGAAATTTCAGAACAACTCAGACAGGACATTGCCCAGGCTCTGGAAGCGAGCGACAGCATGGCTATCGCAGAAATCCTGGACGAGATCAGTATCGCCCAGATCGCAGACCTGCTTGAATCAATACCCAGTTCACAGCGTGATCTGATATGGCCTCAAATCTTTCCGCATAACCTGGGACAGGTACTGCTGGAAACAGGCGACGAAGTCCGCCAACAGAAACTCAATCAGCTGGATTCCCAGGAGATCGCCGAGATCCTCGAAACCGTACCGGATGTGGATGATCAGGCCGACCTTATCCTGACTCTGCCCCCTCAAAAGCTGGTTAGCGTTTTATATATCATCGATAAGCACAAGCGTGAGCGACTGGAGTCGGTGTTATCTTTCCCGGAAGATACCGCCGGTGGTCTGATGGACCTGGACCAGATCACGATACGTGCCGACGTTACCCTGGACGTGGTATTGCGCTATCTGCGCATTCGGGGAGAAATGCCAGCGCATACTGACCAGCTGTTTGTAACGGATCGCTACGATCATTTCAAAGGTGTATTGTCACTCAATAATCTACTCACCTGTGAAACCGAAACCCGGGTCGAGGATGTGATGAACTCGGACAATCTCCCGCTTACCGCCACCATGCCAGACACTGAAGTTGCGCGACTGTTTCAGGATAACGACCTGATCAGTGCCGCGGTGATCGATGACGACGGCAAGCTGATTGGGCGTATTACCATTGACGACGTGGTCGACGTTATCCGCGAAGAAGGTGATAGTTCAGTACTCAGTATGGCGGGACTGCACGAGGATGAAGACCTGTTTTCACCCATCTGGTCGAGTACCCGTCGTCGCGCGATCTGGCTCGGGTTTAACCTGATGACTGCCTTTCTTGCTGCTGCGGTAATAGGGCTGTTCGAAGCCACTCTGGATAAAATTGTTGCTCTCGCTGTACTGCTCACTATCGTGCCCAGTATGGGCGGCATTGCGGGTTCACAGACCCTGACCCTGGTTATCCGAGGACTCGCACTCGGTCAACTGGGTAGTTCAAACTTTAAGAGTCTGGTGAAAAAAGAACTCACCGTCGGGCTGTTAAACGGTCTGCTATGGGCAATGGTGGTTGCGGCGTTAACGCTGATCTGGTTTCAGAACTTTCAGATTGCTGCCATTATCGCCGTCGCCCTGACTGTTAATTTGATCGCAGGTGCTTTTGCCGGCGCCATCATTCCCGTCGTGCTCAAGCAAATGGGAATAGATCCCGCTCTGGCGGGTAGTGTGGTACTGACCACCTTTACCGATGTGATTGGTGTGCTGGCGTTTCTGGGGATGGCGACGTTTTTTCTACTCTAGACTTACTGGAGCAGAAACTGTTTCACCACCGAATTGATATCATCTCGCGCCAGCTCCCAGATTTCGTCAAGCTCGTAGACCTGAATAGATAACGCCTCTGGGGCGGACAGATTCAAACTCAGTTCAAAACGTTCTCCGCTGCTACCCAGATGGTGATTATTAACCCACACATCGGCAATATGCACAGCCGCACTCACCTGGATAAAGTCTGACGACAGATTTAAATCATGGTGATCCATGACAGGCTGATAGATAGCATCAGGCACGCGCCAGTTCTTTAATAATTGTCCACCGGCATCTGCATGCGTATAGCCCAGGGTCTCCTGCTCCAGCCGGTATAAAATTTCCTCTTTCGCCTCACGCCGAATCAACAGGTCGTGCATCACCCCCGGTAGTTTAAGATAAAACACCAGACGCCCAATATCGTGTAACAAACCACTCACATAAAACCGTTCTGCATGGCTGAGCTTGCAGTATTGTGCAATTGATTTTGCAAACACACCAACCGCCACCGAATGCTCCCAGAATAGTTGCATATTAACCATACCAAGGGGTACCTGGCTGAAGGTTTTAAGTACAGAAGTGGCCAGTACCAGCTCTCGAATCTGTCGAATACCGATGATCTGAACCGCTTTTTCAATGCTTTCTATGCTGGCGGGAAAACTGTAAAAGGCACTATTTGCAAGGCTTAACAGACGTGCGCAGAGATCTGGCTCTGTCGATAGCAGATTAGCGAAATCAGCCAGACTGGATTCGGGAGACTCTATTAAAGATTCAAGCCGATAGTAGACATCCGGTAAACTGACCAGTTTGGTAACGTCCTGTATCAAAAGATTGAGATTATGACGTCCACCGTAATCCACTATTTCGCCTCTTTGAGCTGTTGCCATGGGTCTTACCTGTTATACGTACATTAAATATAGCGCACAAAAACTTAAAAGTACGGTAAGAAGTTGAAGATTATTAAATAAGGGGAGCTCTGAGCTAATCAGCAGTTGCTAAGCACTAATTTTTCCGCTCGAACAGCGATTTAGTGAAACGCGACCGATTTTTGCGTTAAATCAATTTCAAACTTAACCCAATGGCTTAAATTGATAGTCATGCCTAAGTTACCAAAGCAGGTGTTTTTGGCACATTGAAGGTGCATGAATTTTTAATTTAAGGGTGAAATCATGTTAGATGTAAAAAAAATCGAAACCATTGAAAGTTTCCTGGCGTTATCTATGCTGCTGGAGTATGAATCAGCCGATAGATTACGTGAATTATCTAAATTCATGCGAAATCATAAAGCCACAGAGCTTTCAGAACTGCTGGAAACCCTGGCTGGGTATAGCGATCAGCACGCTTCAGAGATTCGTGAACTGGCTGAAGGAAAAGTGCTACCGGAGCTGGCAACCCTGTCATTAAGCTGGGAAGGCCTGGAAGGCCCGGAAACCACAGCTTACGAATCGGTAACGCCGCAAATGGCAGTCGATGACATGTTACAGGTTGCGTTGCGCAATGAAATCAAAGGGCAGGATTTTTATATCGATATTTCCCTTAATTCACCAAACGCAGAAGTCAGAAAACTTGCTGCCGAGTTTGCCAGTGAAGAAAACGAACATGTGGCAAAACTGGAATCATGGATTGCATCCAGAAAAGAATAACTTATTTAAACCCTGAACCTTCTGGAGGTTGAGCATGCGTAGATTATTCGTACTAATTCCGAGCGTAGACCTCACTCAAACTATCGTGGATGAGCTGGAAAGCCAGGGTATCCCACATAAGCATTTACATGTCGTTGCATCCATCAATCAACCCCTGAAGGATCTACCCGAAGCCAGTATCTGGCAAAAAACTGAGCTTGCACGCGGCCTGGAGTGGGGTAGCGGAATCGGTGGCACCGCCGGACTACTAGGCGGCATACTCACCGTTGCCTTCCCACCTGGGGGTATTTTGCTGGGTGGCGGTGCATTACTGATCGGCGCAGCTGCTGGCGCAGGTGTGGGCGCCGCCATGATGGGGTTAATGAAAGGCCATGAACACAATCATCAGCTTGACGACTTTAAAAAAGATATCGAAGCAGGCAATATATTACTGATGGTTGACGTGGCTAAAGGCCAGCTCGATTCCACCCGTAAATCGATTCTCGATCATCATGCCGAAGCCGACATCAAGATTTCAGAGCCACAGTGATAACGCTTGAATCAGCAGCGCTGTGAACGTAAGCTTTGCTCCCTTTTTGTGTGATTATTGATTATGGATGCTGCAGACATCAGGCGTGAATATGGTCAGGGCGAATTGCACCGCCAGGATCTTGACCCTGACCCGATATTACAGTTCGACAGCTGGTTCAGGCAGGCACAGCAGTCTGACATCAAAGACCCAAGCGCGATGAGTCTGGCCACCGCTGATGCGTCTGGCGAAGTCAGTGTGCGCACGGTACTATTAAAAATATATGATCAGCAGGGCTTTGTATTCTTTACCAATTACGAGTCTGCAAAAGCCCACCAAATATCGGAAAACCCCAGAGTCGCTCTGCTTTTCCCCTGGCTGAATCTGGATCGGCAGGTAAAAATCCGAGGTCGTGCCAGTCGTATTTCTACACAGGAATCGCTTAAGTACTTCATTACCCGCCCACGCGGCAGCCAACTGGGCGCCTGGGTGTCTCAACAAAGCTCGGTAATCAGCTCAAGAGCATTTTTACTGGGGAAATTACAGGAGATCAAACAGCGGTTTGCCGAGGGTGATATTTCGTTACCGGAGTTCTGGGGCGGTTATCGCGTGGTGGCTGACTCGATAGAATTCTGGCAGGGCCAGCCCGATCGTCTGCATGATCGCTTCAGGTATTTACGCCAGCAGGATAATAGCTGGAGCATCGAGCGGCTGGCACCCTAGTAGGCGGCCCTGAGCTAACTTTTTTGCTCGCTACCCGGCAACATTTTCAACTGCTGTATTAACACCTGTTGATAGTCTCGAATGCCCTGCACATAATCCACGGGCTCCTGGCCTCTTGCGTAGCCATATTTTAGTTTTTTATAGTATTTTTTCTGCGCCAGCAGCGGTAATAGCTGTTTGACATCTACCCAATGATTGGGATTCTTACCCAGCTCTCCGGCCAGTGACAAAGCATCACGCAAATGCCCAAAGCCGACATTATATGCTGCCAGCGCCATCCAGATGCGATCCTCTCCTTCGACCGAATCGGGGATGCGGTGAATCATCCTCGCCATGTACTTTGCACCGCCCTCAATACTTTGTACGGGGTCCAGCCGGCTTTTTACGCCCATCTGTTTAGCGGTGTTTAACGTCAGCATCATCATCCCACGCACCCCGGTCGGACTTTTTGCCTTCGCATTCCAATGTGACTCCTGGTAGGCCTGTGCCGCAAGCATGGTCCAGTCCAGCTTATGCTTAATCGCAGCCTCCCTGAAGTTTTCACGGTATTTGGGTAAGGTCGTTTTTATCTTCCTGATAAATTTTCGTGTATCGACATAATCGTACAGCTCAACATGACCGTAATACTTCTCCTGTATGACGGCCAGCTGCCCACTTTCCGTAATATGATTGAGCCAGTCCTCAATGTATCCCTCCAGCTGAGGCCATTCAGAACTTATCACCCAGGCTAATGGCTGTACTTCACTGATTGGAAAGGCCACCACCAGCTCCGGATAATAGCGCTGGTTGATACTGACAATATTTGAGTCCGCCAGTACGCAGTCGATTTTTTTAAGCCAGACTTGCTCCAGTAGCTGTTCAGTCCCGGTATCGTTTACTTCCTGCCAGCGCAGGCGTGGGTAATCCTGTTTTATCTGATGCAATAACTCAACATAACTGCTATCCGCAATTACCTGAATCGTTTTACCCACCAGATCTTCAATCTTGTGAGGCAAGGTACCACTCGAGCGTCGGCACACAACTTGCTGCTGGACCTGATAATAAGGTGGCCCAAACAGGAATCCCTCCGCACGCCTTTTTTCGGTATCAGTCAATCCAGCAGCCGCTAGATGCGCCTTGCCCTGCTGCATCCACTGCAACACTTCACCAATACTATCGACCGATTCCAGGCGAAAAGGAATTTTGTAATATTCTGCAAATGACCGTATGAGCTCATATTCAGGCCCCAGAACCTCATCCCTGCCCTGATACCAGGTGGTTGGCGCATTGCGTGATACCACGACCAGTTCCTCGGGCAAAGCGGCATCAGAAGCAGGGTTTTCACAGGCCGCCAGGGAAAATATCAGTACCAAAGTCAGCAAATATCGCATCACAACCACTTTGGGGTATTTTTCGGTTTATTAAATGACGGCCGCAATGCGCCGACAATCAGGCCTGGCTGTGGGAATTCATCACTCGGCGTGCAATTCATTCGAGTGCTCAGGATTTTAAAACAGGAACTCAGAATATACCTCCAGGGAAAGGGTTAATAGCCGATATTTCTGCCATCTCGTAGCGCTTAAATTGCCAATGCGGTCACAAAATATCCCGCAGTAAGAACAATCAGCTTACTCACTGTGAGTGTGGTCACAGTCTGACAGTATCCGCTAACTATACTCATGTTTCATCACTGCTGTGGCATTTCGAGTTTCTCGATCCCCTCCTTCAGTTACAGCAGCCTGATGTAGAACCTGTACCTGAACTCAGTTAAGCTCCTGAGTTTAGTTCACCGCCTGCCTTGGCAGGCGGTTTTTTTTGTCTTTTTCCTGTCAATGAGGAAATATCTTTTGCCACCAGCGCTTACGACTTGCGCTCGGCGGAAACGCCTGTTGCAGATCGATGGGCGCGAGCACACTCATCACCCAGCCTGGCAGAGGTGGGTTTTCACTATACCCACAAACCACCCCGAGATTATTGGGGTCATAGATTTTGACCAGCGAAGGAGTATTGACATCATCAACATACACGATGCCGCAGTAATCCTCTGCATGTTCCCGGTGTAATAGCTCGTCTATAGAACATATAAACTGTTCCAGTTGATCGGCATTCGCTGTGGTTTCGGGCGGGGCTTCACCCACCGCATAGATATACCAGTCCCGTTGCTGTTGCTGAATGACCTGCCAAAGCTGTGACAGCTCATCCCACTTCATTACACCACTTAGAAATCCGCGATACTTCAGCAGAAAGTCGTTTTCCAGTTTTTCTGCAGTCGTGCTTTCAGCCATCGGTACCCCCCACCGTTATTTCATCGATTTTTAATGAAGGCTGGCCGACGCCCACCGGTACGGATTGACCATCTTTACCACACACACCCACACCACTATCCAGAGCAAGATCATTACCAACCATAGAAATACGATTCATCACCTCCGGTCCGGAACCAATTAAGGTCGCACCTTTAAGGGGGCGTCCCAGCTTGCCCTTGTTGATTTCATAGGCCTCTGACAGCGAGAATACAAATCGACCAGAAGTGATATCCACCTGGCCTCCGCCAAAATTTACTGCAAAAATACCTTTATCCACCGACTGGATAATCTCTTCCTGCTCCGATGTCCCAGCCAGCATGTAAGTATTGGTCATACGCGGCATAGGCAGATGTGCATATGACTCTCGACGACCATTTGAAGTTGATTGTGTGCCCATCAGGCGGGCATTCATTTTGTCCTGCATATAGCCTTTTAGAATGCCATTTTCGACGAGCACAGTGGATTGCGCTGCCACGCCTTCATCATCCACGGATAGCGAGCCGCGTCGATCCGGCAGCGTGCCATCATCGACAATAGTACACAACGAAGAGGCGACCTGTTGCCCCATCGAGTTACTGAAAGCTGAGGTTCCCTTGCGATTAAAATCACCCTCCAGTCCATGACCCACCGCTTCATGCAGCAGCACGCCAGGCCAGCCAGAACCCAGCACAACTGGCATGGTACCCGCCGGGGTTGGTATAGACTGTAGATTAACCGACGCCTGCCTCACGGCTTCTCTTGCATACTCGTATGCTCTGTCTCCTTCGAAGAACAGATCGTAGTTATGCCGGCCACCACCACCCGACGTACCCTGTTCACGTCGACCTTTTTCATGCATAAGTACCGTCACATTGAGCCTTACCAGAGGACGTATATCAGCGGCCAGTGTGTCATCGGTCGCAGCAATCAGAATATGTTCAACGCTTCCGCTCAATGAAATGATGACCTGTTCGATACGATCATCTAAAGAACGGGTATAGGCATCGAGTTTTTTTAGTAGGTCAACCTTGTCTGCTGAGGTTCTGCTGTCTACAGGATTGAGTGAAGAGTAAAGCGGCTGCGCGGATTTAGGGGACAGAATCAGTCCACTACTGGCATCCTGCCCCTGGCGTGCAATGGCCCTGGCGTTCTGCGAGGCCGCTGCTAGCGCCTGAATGCTGATGTCATCGCTATACGCAAAACCGGTTTTTTCACCATACATGGCACGTATACCCACACCACTTTCGATATTGAAGGAACCCTCTCGAATAATGCCATCATCCATTACCCAGGACTCCTGTTGCGCTACCTGAAAATACAGATCACCAGCATCTATCTGGTAGTGCTGTAACTGATCCAGGGTTTGCTGGATGTGATTTATTTCCACATCAGTGGGCTGCAGGATAACCTGTTCTACAGTGGATAGAATGTTCGACATAACTAGTTCAATACTCGGGAAATTTTGCGATGGGATAATACGGGAAATCGCTCTCGTATCTGCTGTTGCTGGGATAGATTAATATCGGCTATAGCATAGCCAGGACCAGTTTCGATTTCATCGATGACCTTACCCCAGGGATCAACAATCAGGCTATGTCCGTAGGTTTCTCGTCCATTCACATGATAACCACCCTGTGCCGATGCTGCCATATAGCACAGGTTTTCAATCGCCCGGGATTTGATTAGCGTATGCCAGTGCGCCTTGCCCGTCACAGCGGTAAAAGCTGCAGGCAGCACAATCACATCGGCCCCTTTATCTACCAGGGCTCTAAACAGTTCAGGAAAACGCAGGTCATAACAGATCGCCAGCCCGAGTTTGATTTCTTCAATCTCGAGTACAACGATGTCTTCCCCGGGTTCAAACATATTGGACTCATGATACTGTTCATCACCATTGGGCAACAGCACATCAAAAAGATGGATTTTATCATAGCGCGATATACACTCTCCCTGAGGGTTATACACCAGTAAGCTATTGCGAATCTTGTTCGAATGTTCAGATTTAATGGGTAAGGTACCACCGATCAGATAGATCCCATTCTTCGCTGCCTGCTCGGATAGAAAATTCTGCAAAGGCCCTTCACCATAGCGTTCACCAAACTGCAGTATCTCGCCTTCGCGAGCTGTAATCATGCCAAAATTTTCTGGTAGCACCACGACACCAGCGCCATCATCAACGGCGCTTTTAATTAATTTTTCGGCTTCCAGCATATTTCCCTGCAGGATAGATCCTGAGGCCATTTGTACCACTGCTAAACGCATCAGATTTCCAGCTCCTCGGTATGTCCGACCAGAATTCGAATTTCGCCGCTAATCTGAAGCCCGGGAGAGAGGTAGATATAGTCAGAAGGTATGCCTAGCGAAATCAACCAGTCCTTCAATTCTGCGGCCCATAACTCTCCGCTATCTTCTCCAGGATAACTTAATACGATTGAGGCATTATCAAGGCTATCCCAGTAGCTCACCGCAAGCCTCACAGGTTCCATCAGAGGCAATACTTCACCACTTCTTGGTCTTGCCCAGTTTTCGGCATTGAGATTGAAAATACGCACGGTATTTGCCTGTGCTGTCGCGGCCAGTAACAGGCAGCTTAAAAGCAAAATTTGATAAAACAGATGATGCGGTTTCACCATATTATTTGTCATTCTCCAGGTTAGGGTGTTGATCAGATGCGTCTTCTGGAATCGGTCTGGGAACGAGATCTAATTTAGGATCATCCCAGGTTCCGCTCACTTTATATTCTATTTCAACACTTTTTTCGATGGGTTTCTTGAAAATCTTCTGAATCAGCAATAAGCCCCAGCCTACTGCATTACTCACTGCCAGGGAACCAATTACCGGTAGTGTTTCACCAATCTTGGGTATGATAAACATGGTTTGATCATAGGTTTTTTCTCTCAGGTTGGTACTGCCAACTATTTTAACTCGTGCTGATTCAGAATCCATTGAGGCATTTTGCGTCGTCATGGTTTCTCCTTTAATGTTAAAGGTCCCCTTAATTTTGTTAAATTGCATCCCCTGATTAAGGACGTCACCAAAATCCAGAAACAACCTTTTGGGTAAGGCATTTAGACTGAGCAGACCAACAAAACGTCCAGCACCCGGGTCAACATTGCGCAGATATCCATCTTCCAGCGACAGCTGGACATCACCAATCAATGTCGGCCAGTTCATATCAAACAGGCTGCCACCCCATCCTATCTGTCCATTGAATTTCACCTTGCCATTCTTTATCGATTCACCCAGGCCAAGGTTATCCACCGTCGCGCCAAAATTATCACCACGGATATCGATATTGAACACACTGACATGCTCTTCAGTTTGCGGGTTATATTGCCAGTGACCTGAAGACTTTAATGCCACCGCATCCTTTGAAAAATCCAGCTGATCAATGATGAACTGGCTTTGCTGATTTCGAGTCACCAGTTTAAAATTTTCAAACTCCAGGCTGTCGAAAGAGACCACATCACTGGAGATATTCAAATTCGGCATATCAGCAATGTCTGGATCCAGTTTCTGTTCTGTCTGAGATTTATGCCAGTGAATATACTCCAGCTCTGCACTCAAGGGGCTATCTGCAGTTATTTTAAATGGGATGTCGACTTTGCCACCAACTAAAGATGAAGCTATGGTACCTTTTAAGGAGTTGGCATCATTACTTAACTGTAACTGTATGTCTTTTATCTGTTGCCCCGCGATCTCCAGGCTGCCAACGGATAAATTGACTGCGTGAATCGGTTTAAACACATCGGTCGATTGTAAGTCTACCTCCTGTAAATAGCGGGTAAAATAATTCTTCCAGCCTGTAATATCCAGCTTCTCTATGTTGCCCGCCAGATCGACTCCCCGTTCTGGCCGGGTTAGCCTGGCATCATTACCTAACCACACTGACATCGCCTGTAACTGATACTGATCTTGTTGATTCAGCACTAACCGGCCAGTGCTTGTTAACCGATTTTTAACGTTTAAATTAAACATCAAATCTTTATTCCTGACTCTCAGCTCAGCCGTTAGCGCCCGTTGTGCAGCTGATGCAAGATAAAGTGGATGAGCAAAGTTTAACTTAGTCCCCTTTAATAAAGAGCTGGCATGAATCAGTACGCCCTTCTTGTTAAACTTTTCATCATTGGGTATTGAAACCTTTACCGTCCAAGGGCTTTTGCCGGACACAGGCTTACGCAGGTAATCAGGCAGGGCTGAAACCAACTGCGAAGAGTCAAGCATGCCCTGCATTGCAATATCAATGCTATGGTTGTTTTTATCACTGCTGATATCCAGTTGTACTGAATCTTTTCGATAGCGCCCCTGTATGTTTTTGGCGCTTAGCATTACATTATCTATTTTCAAATCCCCGTTTAGCTGATCCAGTTCAACCATCCATTGCGGAATAGATAACTTTACATTTTGTAAATTTGCATCAGCCTTAACCGAAACGCTTTCCTTCGATTCCTTTTCCAGTGGGATCATGATCTGGATATTACTGGCTACCAAACCCGAGAAACTGTGTTGCTGTTTTTTTACCTCATCAAATACATCCAGAACAGGTAGTGCGCTGAGGGTATCCATCAGCTCATCCGTACTGGAGTCCGTGCTGGCATCGATCAATAAATTTGCATTTAACAGGTCAGGAATCTGAACTCGCACCTTATCCACCTCAGTCGAGGCGAATTTAACCTGTGAAAAATTAATATCCATGGCGGTATTCTGAAAACTCACCAGCCCCTTGCCTCCCTGCACAGAAGGCCAGCCTCCGTAAATATCAACTTGTGGATTTTCCACATTAAATAATGCGTGAAACTCTCCAGACTGGTTTTTCTGTAACTCTGATAACTTTTGCAGGCGCCCATGAAATAACAGATCACCCTGGGTCAAATCCGCCTGTTGAATCGCGCTATCCAGCCATGCCAGTGTTTTCGGGGGCAGAATAGTAACCGGTAGATATCTTGACGTAGACTGCCCCCTCCCATTCTGATATTGCATTCGTAAACCCATAAAAGGTGAACCCTCGTGTGGAATTTCCAGCCAGGCTCTTCCTTCCACACTGACATCTTCATTACTCAGGCTAAACTGGTCAGACTGCAGTAACAACGTATTCTGCATACTGGCAAACTGGATATGGGTATTGAGTGAGTCCAGTTTAATTGGTAAACGGAAAAAATCACCAAAATCTGCTGACAGGCGATCAGAGTTCAGCGCTAGCTGACCTTTACCATCTGACACCTGAACCCGGCCCTGCAATCCATTCAGGGCTGGGAAATTCCCATAGTGCTCACTGCGGAGATGCTCAAAATCAAAACTGAAGGAGGATCGATGGATATCATTTACATCGAATTCCGCCACAAAATTTTTGACTTTTGCGCGTAGATTAATCTGGCTCAACAATTCAAAGGCCGGCTCATTACCCAGCAAATCCGAGAGCATGAGTTGTAATGATTTAACGTCAATATTATCCACCCACAACTGCGGGTGTAAGCGAGCGCTGTCCAGGATAAAACGTGTATTGAAATCCGGCAGACTGTTCCCCCCTTTAAACAATTGCGAAAACTCACTGTCCACCTGCCAGTCACCCTGCTGGTAGTGCGCGCGTTGGCGCAGCCTGAATCTGATTTCGGGAGTATTTAATGCGCTATCCTGAGCTTGCTCGGGCAATGCCGGGGTCAGTTGCGAGGTAATCACCTGCTTGAAAATGGCTTCATTGATCAGCTGTCGTGGCTGATAGTTTTGCATTTCAATCCAGCTCTTTAAATCAACCCTCGCCTCTTCCACGCCGGGTAGCTTAGAGCCGAGCAGCTCGCTCAGGCTAGACACACTGAGTTTATCCACCTGTAGATAAACCTGCTGTAAATCAGCATCCCCTTTTAACTGGAGGTTTAACCGGCCACCCAGAGACTCGGGCAACTGAGCCACCAGTGTCAACGAAAGATCCCCTCCATCATTGGAACTGTGCAGTCCGGCTTTTTGCAGCAGGTATTGCTTATCGTGTAATTTATCCAGGATTTGAAGTATTCGTACATCGATACTGACGAAATCGGGTAATCGATCAAAAAAGGCATACACATCCAGCTTGTCACTGACTTCCTGTTGCCCACTCAGGGCAATATCGTTTAACCACCAGCTCGCATTTTCATCGCGCACGATAACCAGCTTTTCGATCTTGCTATGCAATGACAAAAGCTTGAGTTCGCCATGCAGTAATGTAGAAATCAGTTTTACTCTGAGCTCAAGCTGATTGATGGATAAAGCCTGTGAGCGACCGGGAATGCTGAGGGAAGCGCCATGAATTTTTAACAGCGGGTGAAAACCCTGCCAGCTACCTTCAATCGACTCCAGCGATACGCCGGTAATACCATAAGCAGCCAGCTCCATTTCAACTTCAGACTTAAAGTATTCCACCTGCGCCATCAACACGCGACCGGCAAGCGTTAATATCGCAATAAAAAACAGTAAGCCTACAACTAAGCGTTTACTGACGTGGGTAATAATACGGCCTGATCTAGCAATCGTCACCAGACACCCCGTCAGCTACAAAAAAAAACATCTTGAATACTCTACCTGCAGGAAAATCAGCAAGCCGGATTAAACCGGCACCACATCATAGTTTTCCTGTGAATAATAACTTTCCACCTGTAGTTTGACCGGGATTTTGATAAAGGTTTCCAACTCAGCCAGGCTACTGGCTTCTTCATCGAGTAAGGCGTCGATCACATTCTGGTTTGCCATCACCAGTAGTTGTTTCGCTTCATCGTATAAACGCGCTTCACGCAGCAGCTCTCTGAAAATTTCATAGCATACGGTTTGTACCGTTTTCTGGGTACCTCGACCGGAACAGGTTGAGCAGGTTTCGCATAACACATGTTCAAGGCTTTCACGCGTACGTTTTCGCGTCATCTCAACCAGTCCCAGCGGGGAGACTTCACACACCTGTGTTTTGGCATGATCACGTTCCAGGTATTTCTCTAAAGATTTGAGCACCTGCCGTTTATGCTCTTCCATCACCATGTCGATAAAATCGATAATGATAATCCCACCCAGATTACGCAGACGTAGCTGTCGTGTAATCGCCTGCGCAGCTTCCATATTGGTCTTGAAGATTGTTTCTTCCAGATTTTGGTGTCCAACAAAAGCACCCGTATTGATATCCACCGTTGTCATGGCTTCGGTTTGATCAATGATCAGATAGCCACCGGACTTGAGTTCCACTTTACGCCCCAGCGCACGCTGGATTTCATCGTCAATATTGTAAAGATCAAACAAAGGCCGATCACCAGGGTAATGCTCTATCGTGCAGGGAAGATCGGGGATGTATTTGCGCGCAAAGCTCTGTAGCTTGAGGTAGGTTTCCCGGGAATCCACCTTCACTGAATTGGTTTCATTACTCACCATATCGCGCAGCGTACGAATCGACAGCGGGAGGTCTTCGTGCAGCATGGTACCGGGCTTTGCGGTTTTTGCCTGCTCCAGCAGGCTATCCCAGAGCGTACACAGAAACTTGATATCTCGATTTAACTCTTCATCCACCACACCTTCGGCAGCAGTACGCACGATACAGCCGCCAGTACGATTTTCTGTCATGCAACTGGACAGCAGATTGCGCAGTCGTTCGCGTTCTTCTTCCTCCTCGATCTTGACCGAGATTCCGATCAGAGAGGAATTCGGCATATAGACCAGATAGCGCGAAGGCACCGAAATACTGGTTGTTAAACGCGCACCCTTGGTACCAATGGGATCTTTGACCACCTGTACCAGCAGGCTTTGGCCTTCATGCAATAATTCATTGATCGCTGGCCGAACAATATCCTCTTCATTTTCTGCATCCCCCGCACCCAGATCAAAATCGGACACATGCAAAAAACCCGAGCGCTCCAGTCCAATATCGACAAAAGCCGCTTCCATTCCAGGCAGCACACGATTGACCTTTCCCTTATAAATATTGCCTACGATGCCTCGATTACCGATTCGTTCTATACACACTTCCTGCAGAGAACCGTTCTCCACGATGGCGACACGAGTTTCCTGGGGCGTTACATTGATCAGAATATCTTCACTGTTTGTCATTATGCTCTTAACCTAAAAGATTGAATCCGACCTTTTGCAGTATTTGCGCAGTTTCATATAAAGGCAATCCCATCACCCCTGAATAGCTACCCTGAAGGTTCTCTATAAAGATGGCAGCATGCCCCTGTATCGCATAGGCGCCGGCCTTATCTCGAGGTTCCTCTAACTGGCAATACTGCGCTATCTCTTCTGGTCGTATCTGTCGAAACTTTATTTTGTTATAGCTGGTCGCCTGATGAATGTCACCCTGTTTACCGACCAACGCGATGGCACTGAGTACCTGATGCTCTTTACCGGACAATAACTCGAGAATCTGGCGACAATGCGCTTCAGATTCCGGTTTTCCTATCACCTGGTTATCGATCTCTATTAAGGTGTCAGACGCCAGCACCCAGTCATCTGGCTGCATATCTGCTAATTGCTGGACCCCTTTAAGCGCTTTTTGCAGACTTAGCCTTGCGACGGTCTGCGCGGGGGATTCATTTTCAACAGGAGTTTCGTCTACGTCACCATCGATTATGTCAAATTTGATGCCTATCTGCCTCAACAGTTCAGCTCGGCGTGGTGATTGTGAAGCAAGATACAGCATGACGTTGATTCCAGCTTATTCCCGATGATAGGGATGGCCTTCTACCACGGACCAGGCTCGATACAGTTGTTCAATCAGCACAACCCTGGCCAGACCATGCGGAAGCGTCATACGCCCCAGGGCAATCGTTGTGTTAGCCATAGACAGAATCTCGGCAGACAAACCATCAGGGCCACCAATAATAAAATTGACCGTAGGATGATAAAGCAGCCAGTCGCGATATTGTTCCGCCCACTGCTGAGTGGACCACTGCTTTCCATGTTCGTCCAGTGCGATATTCAAACTTCCGGGGGCTATTCGAGCTTTGATCTTTTCCGCTTCCTGTTGCTTTAAGCGATCGACCGTGTGGCCTGATTTACGCTGCGCGGTGGCAACACAGTTGAGATCAATTTGACGCGCGGGCAGACGCTTAAGATAGTCCTGGCTCGCCTGGTCCACCCAGGCAGGCATCTTCTGCCCCACCGCGATAATCTGTATTTTCATCTGGCCGGATCAGGATTGAGGTTCCAGCTGCTGTGCCCACAGGCGTTCTATATCATAAAATTCTCGGGTGTCGGGGATCATGATATGCACCACGATATCGCCCAGATCAATCAATACCCAGTCCCCCACATCTTCCCCTTCCATACCAAGTGGGGTGATGCCTGCCTTCCTGGCAGCTTCCTGAACCGACTGAGCGATGGACTTGACATGACGACTGGAAGTACCGCTGGCAAACACCATACGATCGGTAAATCCGGCAACGCCTTCAACATTCAAATGCTTTATATCAAGGGCTTTCAGGTCCTGCAGGGCTTCAATGACGATGTGTTGTAATTCTTCTATTGTGTGTTCTGACATTCACGACTCATATAAATGATTTTGCTTGATAAAGTTTACCACAGGCTGCGCTAAACAGCCGTCAACCGGTTGCGCATTTTTTAACTGCTGACGAATCGCCGTCGAACTGCAGTGATTTGGCTGCATCTGAAAAAATGCAATTTTCCCAGCTCGGTAATGCCCCAGATCATCACCTTGTTCAATAAAATGACTCTGCCAGTGTTGATCGATGTCGTGCACTCCAGGCCTCGAACAGACAATGAGATGCGCCAGTTCAAGAATGCCTCGCGGGTTTTTCCACTGGCTTAAACTGTTAAAGGAATCCACGCCCATCAACCAGCAGAGTATCTGGCCGGGTTGTTGCTGGGAGATATCGCAAAGCGTATCAAAGGTGTAGGAAGGACCACCGCGCTCCAGCTCCAGAGAATTCACTGACAACTTCGGGTAACCCTGAACGGCCAGCTCAACCATCTGTTTACGCTGATCGGGATTTACCTGCGGCTGATCTCGATGCACAGGAACATGGCAGGGAACAAAATCAATCCGCTGCAGGGGATAAGCCTGCAGCAATTGTTGAGCCAGCTGCAAATGTCCATTATGGATTGGATTAAAGGTACCGCCAAACAGGCCGATCATCGACGAAACAACATGGCGATATTACTGGCGAATATGTCCATCACCAAAAACAATATACTTTTGCGAAGTCAGCCCCTGTAGACCCACCGGACCGCGTGCATGGATCTTATCCGTACTGATACCGATCTCCGCACCCAGGCCATATTCAAACCCATCCGCAAAGCGAGTGGATGCATTAATCATCACCGAACTGGAATCGACCGCGCGCAGGAACTTGCGCGCGCGGGTATAGTTCTCCGTCACAATGCTGTCTGTATGATGCGATCCATGCTGATTGATGTGCTGTATTGCCTGTTGCATATCCTGCACGACTTTAATCGCTAATATGGGTGCCAGGTATTCTGTATCCCAGTCATCTGAGGTGGCAGCGTTTATTGCAGGCGTGATCTGCAGAGTTTTTTCACAACCGCGCAATTCCACGCCCTTTTCCTGATATACCGAAACCAGTTTCGGTAGAATCTGTTCTGCAACACCCTCTGCAACCAGCAGGGTTTCCATGGCGTTACAAACCCCATACCGATGGGTCTTGGAGTTGATGGCTATTTTTTCAGCTTTTGCCAGATCAGCCTGATCATCGATATACACATGACAGATGCCATCCAGATGTTTGATCACAGGAATCGTCGCCTCTTTGGACACCCGCTCAATCAGGCCTTTACCACCGCGCGGGATGATTACGTCAATATATTCATTCATGGTGAGCAGCATACCGACAGCAGCACGGTCAGTGGTGTTAATCACCTGTACCGAGTGCTCAGGTAAACCAGCCGCCTGCAGGCCCTGCTGGATACATTCGGTAATCGCCTGATTGGAGTGCAACGCTTCTTTGCCACCGCGTAAAATAGTTGCATTTCCCGATTTCAGGCAAAGCGCACCTGCGTCAATCGTCACATTAGGACGTGATTCGTAGATAATACCAATCACACCCAGCGGCACACGCATCTTACCCACCTGAATGCCAGAAGGTCGGTAGTCCATTTCAGTAATTTCGCCTATGGGGTCCGACAGGGTCGCGATTTGTTTCAGACCCTCAACCATCGCCTGGATACGGTTATCATCCAACAGTAAGCGATCCAGCATGGCGGCATCCAGGCCATCTTTTTTTCCCTGTTCCAGATCCATGGCATTCTGTTGTTTGATACGTTCAGATCCACTGACCAGTGCATCGGCAATGGCCAGCAGCGCGGCATTCTTTTTAGCCGGTTCTGCATCGGCCAGAATCGTAGCAGCGGCGCGCGCCTGCATACCCAGCGTGGTCATATATTGTTGCAGATTCTGTTGTTCCAAGATTGCATTCATTTATTGCTTACCAGTTTCTAAATTGATTCCCAGCAGGGCACTGACCAGTTGCCTGACAGCCTGCCAGTCAGCCTGTAAATAGCGAAATTGCTGCCCTTTGTTAATGCGGTCTAATGTAGCACAGCTTTGAATAAAGCGCTCTATCTGCCCAACGCTATACCGGGCCAGAGCCTGCTGGTAAAGATTCTGTTTACTCTTCCAGATATTTAACGAACGCCATAAGCTATCGTTCATTCGATTCAGTTGCTGTGCCAGTTTCAGCTGTAACAGGGTTTGTAACATACCCTGTAGGGCATACTGTATCTGGATCGGCTGTATCCCCTCCAGTTCAAGTCCCTGCAGGATTTTTAGTGCTCGTTGTGACTTTCCTGCCAGACAGGCATCGGTTAACAGGAAGTGATTGTAGCGAGCACTGCGTGAAATACTTTCACGGATCATTTCCAGATTAAGCTGACTATTGTCGCCAAAGGTTAGCGCCAGCTTTTCCAGTTCCTGATCAGAAGCTAATAAATTCCCTTCGGTCAGATCAGCCAGGTAAAGAGCAGCCTGATGGTCCAGCTGAATACCTTTGGCCAGTCCGCGCTGCACGATCCAGCCTGCCAGTTCGTTGGCATATACAGGTTTTAGCTCGCAGCTTTCTCCAGCCTGATTGATTTTTTTAAACCAGGCACTGTTTTGCGAGGCTCTATCGAGCTTTCCCATCACCAGGATAAAAACCACATCCTCTGGTGGAGTCTCTACAATTTGAGTAATGAATTTAGAACCTGCCTGTCCAGGTCCACTGCCTGCGAATCGAATGATATGACATTTAAGACTGCTGAATAAGGACAGGCTTTGACTGTCTTCAATAATGGCATTCCAGTCAAAACCACTCACGACCTGGTGCGTAATAATCTCTTCAAACCCCAGTTGCTGCAGGCCTTTGCGCGCTTCATCCAGCCAGTCCCGGATCAGTAAAGGCTCATCGCTGGATAATAAATAGAGTGGGCGCGGAGATGTCGTAAGGGATTGAGGTAAATTCATACGGCTATTGTAAATGTCAGCCGACCGTATCTGCAATTGACAATAGGCGCATACAGAAAAAAACCCTCAAATCATTGCTGATCGAGGGTTTAATACCTGCTTTCATTTCATTCTGTTACTTCCTGCCAGGCCTCCGTACCTGAAGCGTTTTAAACCAACCTTCCAAGGTTATGGATCTTCCCTGAAGAACGCCTTCCGTTACCTTATTCCGTTGAGGTACGCTGATTATTATAAAGAAACACTGAGACGATTAAATCGGAGATCCATGACAAGATTAGAGGGTATTTAAAGATAGCTATTGTAAGATCTGTCCTACAAAAGACTGGCGTGTAAACACTGTGCAAAAAAAAACCCTTTCTCTGGTAAGAGAAAGGGTCTTTGCTGATGAGTATCTCAAAAAAGAATCACTCTGGCTTTTCCCTTGGGCTTGCCTGCCCCCAAGAACCTGATATTGAGTCAGGATTCTTTCCTTTGCGGCTATCCTTAGTGCATGTAAGGATAATAGACCGTAAATCACTAAAGTAAAATGGCGATTGTCGATACTAAAAGCGCGATAATGCAGACAAAAAACATCAGTTTTTTCCTACAAAATAGCCTGAGAGACTTTTTTAGCCAACATTTATTGGCTAAATATCTCTTAATCCATCGGAGGGTTCAATGCGAGATGCCCTTATTCCACCGAGTATAGCCGCAGTGGCTGCTACACCGAGAGTAAGCCCCAGCGCCCAGAAAAAGTGCTCCGGTAACAGGTAGCAAATCACGCGATCAATCTTGAGACTGGGTGCTAAAATCTGGTTAATACTTTGCTCCGCAGTCAGGTAGATCAGCACGGCAAGCAGCCAGCCCAGAAACCCGGTATACAGCGACTGTAATACGGGAAACAGCACAATCTTGCCTCCCTGAAATCCAACCAGTCGTAAGATACTCAATTCCTTTTGTTTACGATCTACATTGGCCCACAGGCTGGCGCCCAGAGAGAAGGAAAAACCAACCGCACCGACAGAAGCGATAATCCAGAAGATGATAGTGAGGTTATGGTTGATCGATTGCACGCTATTGATCTGTTCTATATTCGCCTTCAGGTTAATACCCTGCTGCTCCATTTCTGCAACCAGCGGGATTACATGATAAATCGAGCGAGCATACATTCGGAATGAAGGATATTCCCGTTGTGCGAACTCTTTATCGCCTTTCCAGCCAAGCTGACTAACTTCCCGGCCATCCTTAAAACTTTCAGTAGCGAGTAACAGCTCCAGGCTGACAAAAGCGACCTTGCGATTAATCGCTCTTTCCGGCGCGATATCTATGACCTGCAATTTTAAATGGACACGTTCCCGTTTACCCCGGAACTGACGCGCCAGACTCGCATCAATCTGCTCACCTTTTTTCACATTTAGCTGGTTTGCGATACTTTCACTAAGGATGACCTGATACAGCCCCTGCGGGGTTTGCTCCAGCCCTTTAAGCAGCGGATCACCCTCATCGGTCGCCAGTAACTCGGTTGAAAATATGCGCCCAACCGTTTCGCTTTTGAGTTGAATCGTTGCCGCCAGCGCACGCGTCTTGGGAATAACAAAGGCAACATCATCCCGCGCACGGTAAGATTTAAACCATTCATCATCGTAGCGACCACTGCCTACGGCGCGAATCTCGCTATTATGCGGGTCTTCGATCAGATCATTAATCATTGAACTGACAATGCCAAATTTCAGTCCGAACAGGATCATCATCGGCGCTAGCACCGATGCAAGGGCCAGGATAAAACAGCCACTCATACGCCACTCGTGGGTGTAATCCCTGAAACTCAGACTCAAAATATTTATAAACTGGCTCATAAACCTTCCTGCTAGTCCCGGAAAGTCGATTGATAAACATTGCCATTGTCCAGCACTTCAGCTTCCTGATGCAGACTGCGTAAGTCCATCTTGTACACATGCGCCCAATCATGGCTGGCTGTAATCATGGTGATCTTGAGGCCTTTCACCAGCTCCATCACCACCGCCATAATCTTTCGAGCGGTTATTGGATCCAACGAAGCAGTTGGCTCATCCGCCAACAATATCGACGGGCGATGCGCCAGCGCACGGGTAAAGGCAACACGTTGCCGCTCTCCTGCTGACAGCAGGCCGGGTAATTTGTCTAACTGACGATGTATACCCATCACGCGCGCCATGGAACGCGTTGAGTCATCTTCTGGCAGATTCATCAATTTTCTGGGAAGTTCAATATTTTCTCGCACGGTCAGGTAGGGTAATAATCCACCCTGTTGCAATACATAACCAATATGCTGCTTGCGTAGCTGTGACAGCTGATTCTGTTTTTTACGTTGCCACAATTCAGCAATATTGTAATTTTCACTTTCGCTCGGAGTTAGCAGAAAATCATCCGCCGCATCCGGATGTAACGCCAGCGCCAGCATATCGAGCAAGGTACTCTTGCCACAGCCGCTATGCCCCACCAGCGCAATATTCTCTTCGGCGTGAATCTTGAGTTCGGGAACCTGTAATCGAAACCCCGTACCGTCAACAAGGCGGGATTTCACTACGTTCTTGAGTGAATAGATAACTGACATGGAGATTAGCTGTATACGGTCAGGGCAGCAGATCAAGTACGACTGGAAACACCGAGTTACCATTCACCGCGCCACCGCCTGGGGTCACCCACAGGTCGGTATGATCGTGCAGCGCCTGGTAATAGTTAATCTTGCTTTCCAGACGATGCATGAATTCAATCTGTTCCTTGGCCGACCACTCCTGCCAGCTGGCGAGGCTCAAATTCATCACTTCGCCCGTATAGGGCAAATCATCGATGTATTCACGCATATACCCCATATCTGCCAGGTTGCCGCCGGTTTGCGAGGTGCGATCTGCCACCGATGCGGGGTCACGACTGATCGATGCCGCCAGACTCTTAAGGTCATTCAGGAAACCCGAGGGCGTAAGCACGCCTTCTTCAGCCAGGTCCAGCACCTTTTGCAGTATACTTTTCAGGTCAGACAACTGGTCACGAGTGAGTAATACGCGTACATCAACAGCAGACTTCTGGGGATCACTAAAGTCACGGTCCACCATCCAGGCATCAAACACCTTGGGTAATGGCACGCCTTTTTCCTTTTGCAGATAACGCATGCGTAAAGCGTTACCCAGTTTTGCTACCCGGCCCTGCAATTGCGCGAGCTGTGGGGTCGCGGGAATGGGTTCGGCCGGTTTCTGCTCGGGTATCGGCAAAGGCAAAACGCCGTTGACCGTTGCCAGCACCTGCTGAGTGATCTGGTTTGCCAGCACTTCAAGCACATTACCAAACTCGTCAACCTTACCCAGCTCTACCCCATAGTAAAAATCGCCGATCCCGGGATAAAAGGAGAGTTGTTTATACAGCTTCTCGGCGCGGGGGTGATTCGCCACTGGCGAGTCAGAGCGCAGATGTAACACCCAGATAGAGATGCCTTTATCGTACGCCAGCTGCTGTAAGGCTTTCGCACTCAGGCCGGTCGCACCCAGAGAATCATCACTTTCACGCGGACCAGCGTCGGTAATCAGCACCACATAGCGCGCATCAAAATCCTGCCAGTTGGTATTTTCGATGGCAGCACGGATGCCCGCATAGGCATCCTCTCGATAGTCGCGGCTGGATACCAGCGATGGCTCCAGTGTATTCACACGATCAAAAAAGGTATTGGCATTGGTACCTTGCTGCAGGGTCACAAAAGTACGCGTTAGATAATCCAGCTCCGGCACCTGCTCCAGATTGTCACGATAAGCGGTCAAACCAAAACTGACCTGATCGGTCAGACTTTGACGTGCAATCGAGTTATACACCTTACGCACGGCTTCACGAGTACGATCGATATATGGTCCCATGGAGATGGTTGAATCAATGACGAAATGAATGCCACTGCGATAATTGCGTGGCTGCGCAGAGGAAGCGGAGGTTAATGCCAGACTGTCTGCCGTTTCAACCGAGCCTGATGGCTGTTGCCGGGTTTCACTGCTGGACTCGCCCTGATCTGATAGCGGAACACTGGCTATCTGCAGTAGTCGCGCTTGCTCATTGCCTAGATACACATCCTCATGCTGCTTGATTGGTACCAGGTAAAAGTTGTTACGGATATCGACATGACCCTCAGGCTGAATCGCGATTACCGGGTTATCGGCCAGCTTTTCGTCATTCACCACCGCCTGATAAAGTTTGGCATAGGCTTCCTGATCATAATCTTCTATCAGTTTCTGTAATGCAGGGCGTTCACCAAACATCATCACACGCTGGGTATCCTGAGGATCTTTAAACGAGACCGTGAGCGCCTGATTCCATACGATGGTTTGCGCCTCAGGGATCCAGCCTGCAATGCGGCCAAAGCTATCGTGCCCTATCTGTAACCAGTCATTATCGCGTTGATAAACATAAAATACGCTGAAAGGAATGACGTTACTGGCTTCAGAGCTGGCATCCGGCTGTTTATAGAGTCTGGCATCAGGAATCGTCAACACGCGTTGGTACAGAGTTTTTTTACCCTCCATCAACAAAGGCTTTTCCATCGCCCAAAGCTGAGTCGTCAATAGTGTTAATACAATTAACAGCAGGCGAGACACGACTGGTTTCATAAAAAAAATCCGCATTAATTAAAGTTGAGTAATAACTGCTGGGCCGCAGTATTTCCATACCTGGCTTCCGCATTAGCCCATTGTTGCAGGTTTTGCAGGCGCATTCTGGCAGGCTCAAAACCCTTCTGTAGAGACTGGCTGTACCATTTATAGGCTTGTATCGCATCAGGTTCGTCCAGCAAATTATTCTCTGCACGAAACAGCGTAGGATCACTCATTTCAGCCATAATCATCATGGCATCGACGTAACCTTCGCGGGCGGCAAAGAAATAAACCAGATGTGTATCGGCCAGACTGCCTTCACTGGAAAACTGCGCAGCCTTAGCCATGATTTCCTCGAATGGATAAGGTTTACCCTGCGCCCTGATCTGGCGGATATACTCTCGTGCGCGCATCCCAGGGGGTATAATCGCATCGCGGTTGATTTGCCCTTCATCTGACGATTGTCCACTCTGGCTGCTGCCAGCGGAGACGTTCTGTTCAGTAGCAGCATCTGACGCATTATGGCTGCCAGGCTGGCCTCGATCTGAAGCGACAAAGATGTAAATGATCAGGCAGATTACGATGATTGAAACCCAGAACAGCGGGTTTTTAGCCGGTTTATTATTTTCTTTTTCTGCTTGTGCCATACCGTCTGTATTGTGGTTCGGGTTGAGTCAGGACGCAGTATCCTGCATCACATAAATAATTTTCGCAAGCGCTTAGGTCAGGCAAAGCTCAGCTTATAAAATGCTTAGTTCTGCATTCGATTGAGCATCGCTCGAATCAGGTCTTTTTCCAGTTCAAGCAATTGTGCCCTGATGCTGTCCTGCTGGGATAACACATTCTCGGCATCCAGTTCCAGCGTTCTATTCTGGGTTAACTCCTGTGCTTCCAGTAGCACATTACCCTGTGCATCCATGATACTGAATTTTATCTGCATCCCCAGTTGTATCAGGGATACCGTCGCACTACTGGATGACGTGAGCTTACGATCCTTTAGACGCATAAAGCCCACGCGCAGGCGGGGTACTGTCGCTGAATCCATTACCTGGACCGATGCATTGTTTAGTGCCGATTTCAACTGACGCCACTGCTGCTCGCTAAGCTGATCCTGTTGAACGGATAACTGGTGGTAGCGTTCGGCGACCTGTGTACTGCCTCGCAGGTGAAAACCACAGGCTGACAGCGACAGCACAGTTAACATCAGCCAGATAACCAGCAGTTGGTGGATTTTAACAGTCACTTTAGACGACTATGTTCACCAGTTTTTTGGGCACCACAATCACCTTACGAATCGGCTTGCCTTCTATAAAGCGAATCGCATTTTCATTCTCTAGCGCCAGCTTTTCGCAGCTTTGCTTATCGATGTCGGCTGCGACCTGGATCTTGCCACGCACCTTGCCATTCACCTGCACCACCATCTCGATGCTATCCAGCACCAGAGCTGACTGATCAAACTCCGGCCATGTCTGGTCGATGATGAGGGAGTCATGCCCCAGCAATCCCCATAGTTGATGGCTCAGATGCGGAATCACTGGTGATAACATCAGTACAATATTCTCCAGTACCTGCTGACGCAGGGCATGTCCCTGCGCGCTT
Source organism: Gammaproteobacteria bacterium (assembly GCA_050288105.1). GTDB lineage: Bacteria > Pseudomonadota > Gammaproteobacteria > JACNJF01. The sequence continues at coordinate 36,423 of JBNKDE010000020.1, read as the reverse complement.
TGATCCTCAAACTTGCCCAGATGGTTGAGCAATTCCATATTCGCCGCAATCGCGGTATTGAAGGTCAGACGGCGCCCATAATCATCACTGACTTTTTTCAGCGTTTCGTGCAGCTTATAGCGCATCGCTTTCTGATCTTCGGTTAATTGGTCCAGATTTATTTCAGCCAGCGTCTCAGGCCGGTTTTGCAGATGGTCATAGACTGCCTTCCATAGGCGCTTGAGGTATCGATGCGCCCCCTCAACGCCGGCATCAGACCATTCCAGTGATTGCTCGGGTGGCGACGCAAACATCACAAACAGCCGCACGGTATCAGCACCGTAGCGATCAATCAGTGCCTGCGGGTCAACAGTATTGCCCTTGGATTTGGACATCTTACTGCCGTCCTTCAGCACCATGCCCTGGGTAAGCAGGTTCCTGAAAGGCTCATCCGAATTAACCAGACCTTCATCGCGCAATAATTTATGGTAAAAGCGCGCATACAACAGATGCAGAATCGCGTGTTCAATACCGCCAATGTACTGGTCGACGGGCGCCCAGTAATCGACCTGAGAATCCAGCATCGCCTGATTCTGGTCACGACAGGTGTAGCGTGCGTAATACCAGGAGGATTCCATAAAGGTATCGAAGGTATCGGTCTCGCGCTCCGCTGGCTGGCCACATTTGGGACAGGTGGTTTCGATAAATGACGCCATACGTTTGATAGGTGAACCGGTACCATCCATCTCCACGTCTTCGGGCAATACTACCGGCAGGTCTTCAGCAGGCACCGGCACGGTACCGCAACTGTCACAGTTGATCACCGGAATCGGCGCGCCCCAGTAACGCTGGCGAGAAACCCCCCAGTCGCGCAGGCGATAATTCACCTGACGAGAGCCCTTGCCTTCGGCTTCCAGATGATCCGCCACGGTATCAAATGCCTCAACAAAGCCCATGCCATTAATAGGCCCAGAATTGCAGCTCACGCCATCTTTATCAACAAAAGCGCCCTGCTCCAGATCGACCACTGAGCCATCGCGCGGTGCCACCACCTGGCGAATCTCGATACCGTATTTTTTAGCAAACTCCCAGTCGCGTTGGTCGTGCGCAGGCACCGACATAATCGCCCCTGTGCCATAGCCCATCAAAACAAAGTTGGCGACATAGATGGGAATCTCTTCGCCATTGACCGGATTGATCGCGTTGATGCCCAGCGGAAATCCACGCTTCTCCATCTTTTCCAGCTCTGCTTCCGCGGTATTGGTCTGTTTGCAGGCCTGCACAAACTCGGCGAGTTCAGGATGTTCTTCGGCCATTTTCAACGACAGTGGATGCTCTGCAGCAATTGCCATAAAAGTCGCCCCATACAGGGTATCCGGGCGCGTAGTATAGATGCGCAGCGGCTCACTACCCGGCACTTCGAAATCGACCTCCATGCCTTCGGAGCGTCCAATCCAGTTGCGCTGCATGGTTTTTACCTGTTCCGGCCATGCCACATGATCTAGATCGGCCAGTAACTGCTCTGCATAGTCAGTAATCTTCAGGAACCACTGGGCAATCTCGCGGCGCTCAACCGGGGTATCACAACGCCAGCAACAGCCTTCTATAACCTGTTCATTCGCCAGTACGGTCTGGTCATGCGGGCACCAGTTAACCGGCGCGGTTTTTTTGTAGGCAATCCCCTTCTCCATCAGGCGCGTGAAAAACCATTGTTCCCAACGGTAGTATTCTGGGCGACAGGTTGCCAGCTCGCGCTCCCAGTCATAACCAAACCCCAGTAGCTTAAGCTGGTTACGCATATAGTCGATATTTTCATAAGTCCATTTCGCAGGCGCTACATTGTTCTTAATGGCGGCATTTTCCGCAGGCATACCGAAGGCATCCCAGCCCATAGGTTGCAACACATTCTTACCCAGCATGCGCTGATAACGCGACACCACATCACCAATGGTGTAATTGCGTACATGGCCCATATGCAGCTTTCCACTGGGATAAGGAAACATCGACAGGCAATAGTATTTTTCCTGATCAGGCTTTTCGCTGACGATAAAGGATTTATGCTCATCCCAGAATTTCTGAGCGGTGCTCTCACAGGTTTTGGGGTCGTAATTCTGATCCATATTGATGCTTATCTATTTGATGCTGAAAAATGTCGGAAGCATACTCTAGAGTGCCGACGACATAAAGCAAAGTTAACGGGAATTTACCGAAGGCCGTAGCCAGAAGAAAGCGGCTAACAGCAGGATCAAGATCGCCACATAAGGCTGTAACGCCGCAAAATAAATAAAAGGCGTCGCTCCGCTTCTGCCCTGTATCGTGGCAGTCAGGGTTTGTGCCTTGAACTGTTCGGTGGCATCCATGATTTTTCCATGATGGTCGATAAATGCGCTGCGCCCGGTATTGGTAGAGCGCACCAGCGGCCTGGCGGTTTCCAGCGCACGCATCTGGGCGATTTCGAGATGCTGGTGCGGCGCCAGGGAGTCGCCAAACCAGGCATCATTGCTGGTATTAACCAGGATATTGGCTTCTGGCAGGTCTCGGTTTATATCGCGGCTGAAGACATCTTCGTAACAAATGGACACACCCAGTTTTACCTCGTTAACAGACATCAGGGGTTGATTCAGCGGACCGGCTGTCATGTCTGACATCGGGATCTTGATGTAATTACGCATAAACTCCAGCACACTGCGAAACGGCATATACTCGCCGAAAGGCACCATATGGCGCTTGTGATATACCCCCTGATGCTCTCCCATCAGCAACATACTGTTGTAATACTGGCGGCGTAACCAGTCAGAAACGACGATGCCGGTCAACAGGTTGCTGCCCTGCTCACTGGCCTTGATTGACATGGGTATCAGATAATCAGCTTCCAGATCTTCTGAGCGCCCCGGAATGGCAACCTCGGGCCAGACGATGAGATCACTGGACCAGTAATCCTGGGTGACCTGCCAGTACAGGCTGATGATTTTCTGGCGTGCATCGCGCTGCCATTTCACTTCCTGCGGGATATTGCCCTGCACCATAGTGATATTGAGCGGCTTTCCAGATTCGTTACTCCATTCAATCTGCTTAAGCAGGTAACCGCCTGCACCAATGCTTAGTATCAGGGGAATCATCCATGCATTTCTATTTTGCAGCGCGCTCACCAGACTTACCGATAGTAAAATTGAAACTGCACTTAAACCGTACACACCAAGCAGTGGGGCATACCCTGCCAGAGGCGAATTGATATGCGCATAGCCAATGCTAAGCCAGGGGAAGCCGGTAAGAACCCAACCTTTGGACCATTCCATGGCGAACCACAACAGTGGCAATAACCACAACGCAATTACGCCGGCGCCTGTTGTTCTGAACCGATGATAAATGGCTGTGACCAATCCGATAAAGGTCGATAGAGTGACAATCATCAGCGCAGTGAGCGCTGCGGCTACCACAATGGGGGCCTGTCCATAAACCTGCATGCTGTGGTACAACCAGTACACACCGAAGCCAAAATAGCCCAATCCATAGACCCAGCCCAACAAGAACGACTGCTTCCTGGAAGAAATGAACTCTAGCTGGTAGATCAGGATTGCCGGCGAAATAATCACCACTGGCCAGAAAGAAAAGGGAGCAAACGCCAGTGGCATACAGCTACCGGCTATAAATGCAATCAGTAAAACAGCCATCAATCAGGCATTAATCTGGGTGGGATCCAGGCTATTATCAATCACCTGATACAGGTGGACCTGGCGACTGTCGGCGCTTAACACTCGAAACGTGAACTGCTCCAGATCAATGCTTTCACCGCGTGCAGGAAGATGCCCGATGTGACCGAGCAGATAGCCCCCTATGGTTTCGACATCATCGCTGAAAAATTCAGTTTTGAAATAATCGTTAAAATCATCCAGCGGGGTTAACGCGCGTACGCTAAAGCGATTGGAGCCATGCTGTTTGATATCAACTTCTTCCTCTTCATCGTGCTCATCATCGATCTTGCCAACGATCTGCTCCAGCACGTCTTCAATGGTGACCAGCCCAGAGACACCACCGTACTCATCAACAATCATCGCCATATGGCTGCGACTCACACGGAACTCCTTGAGTAACACGCTCAGGCGTTTGCTTTCGGGTATGAAGGTCGCGGGACGAATGTAATCATTAATCTCGAAAGACTGACTCTGCTCCTGTGAAATTTGCAGCAGGTCTTTCGCTAGCAGGATTCCGACCACATCATCCTTGTCGTCATCAATCACCGGGAAACGTGAATGGCCCGATTCGTTGATCTGCTTGATGATTTCGCCAAGAGAACTGGAGTGATCCAGCACAGTCATTCGACCTCGAGGAATCATGATATCACGCACCTGCATGTCAGAGACCTGCAGTACACCTTCAATCATGAATAACTCATCGGCGCCGATGATATGGTTTTGATGAAAATCTCGAAGCAATTCGATGAGCTGCTCCTGGCTCTGGGGGTCTGAGGAAAAAACGCTGATAATACGTTCCAACCACCCCTTCGTCGATCCACTTGTGTCGGCGTCCGCCATTAATTTCTCTGATCTTTAAGGATTATTACTGGAATAGGGATTAGTTTGGCCCAGAGTCGCAAGAATTTCAATCTCCAGTGACTCCATTTGCTCGGCCTGTTCGTCGGTTAAATGGTCATAGCCCTGCAAATGCAGCATGCCATGCACCACCATATGAGCCCAATGTGCGCGCGATGTTTTACCCTGCTGCTGCGCTTCGCGTTCAACCACCGGCGCACAGATCACCAGATCACCCAGGTTCTGGTAGTCGAGGTATTCATTTATTTCCGCAGGAAAGGATAAGACGTTGGTGGGTTTATCCTGCGAGCGATAGTCTCGATTAAGCGCCTGACTTTCTGCTTCATCTACGATGCGGATAGTTTGCTCGAGTTCTGGATAAGGTTGCTGTAACGAAGCTTCTACCCAGCGTTGAAAAAGCTCTAAATCGGGCACATCGTTAATGCCCAAATCATTTTGCAGGTCCAGCACGATCATTGCTTTGCTTCGTAGGACTCGTAAGCCTTAACAATATTCTGTACCAGCGGGTGTCTGACGACATCACGCGCCGAAAAATGACTAAAACCTATGCCTTCCACGTCCTGCAAAATTTCCAGCACCTGTTTCAGGCCGGATGATTGATGCGAAGGCAGATCTGTCTGGGTAATATCACCGGTAATCACTGCGCGAGAGCCAAAACCGACACGAGTTAAAAACATTTTCATCTGCTGTGGCGTGGTATTCTGTGCTTCATCCAGAATCACAAAGGAGTTATTCAACGTACGTCCACGCATATAGGCCAGTGGCGCCACTTCAATCACATGGCGGCCAATCAGCTTTTCGACTTTGTCGAAACCCAGCATCTCATACAGGGCATCGTAAACCGGGCGCAGGTAAGGATCGACTTTCTGAGCCAGATCACCGGGCAGAAAACCCAGCTTCTCACCCGCTTCCACAGCGGGCCGTGTCAACACCAGCCTGCTTACCGATTCCTGTTCCAATGCCTCTACCGCCTTAGCCACGGCGAGATAGGTTTTGCCAGTACCAGCGGGGCCAATTCCAAAATTGACATCAAATTTTTCAATCGACTCAAGATACTGATTCTGATGCTGTGACTTGGGATAGATCTGGGTTTTACGCAGTTTGACGATCTGTTTTAAGTCTTCAGGTTTCTGATCATTCTTATACATCATTAACAGCTCAGACACCTTGCGTTCCGTCAGACTGCCTTCCCGGGCATGCTGAGCGAAAGATTCCAGACAGGCGGTGGCACGGCTGACGTTAGACTGTTCACCATCAATCACTATCTCTTCATTTATCTGACGACACTTGATATCAAACCAGATTTCAAGATCTTTGATGTTTTTATGGAACTCACCAAAAAAGGAAGCTCTTTGATCTGAATTTAGCGTAGCAATATCGATATTAAAATCACTCATTAACTGTATTACTTTGGCCAGTCCTGTCAGGAGATTTACGAACCAGGGAAATGACCACGGCCACCATTAACGCAACAAAAGACGCTAGAAAAGTGATAAGGATAAAACTCTTTAACCTGGCTTTTAAATTGGTTTCTACTAACACATCATGACTGATTACCTGGTATAAACTAGCATTATTTCCTAAAGCCTGTTGATTATGAGCAGCCAATAAACCTTTATATTCATCAACAAGCACTTCAAAATTCTTTCTCACTAAGGCGATGTCACTAATAACACCAGACCGAACCTGTTCAGAAATTTCATTTTTACTACTAAGTAACCGCTCTTCGGCTCGTTGGAACTTAATAATATTACCCTCAATATCTTCAACTTCCTGTAACACTAGCAAACGCTTATTAAGTAAATCCTGTTTGAAAGCATTAACGTTTTTTTCCTCGATTAATGCGGTAAACTTATCCAGAAAAGTGCTGTCATACTGAGCAAATCCTCCTGATGAAGTTTCCTGCCTGGTAGCGTTTTTTCCTGCATTATTACTCTCATATTGATTAATAATGGCTTCAAAATTTTCTGCTTTCTTTAGTAAAACTTCTTTCTTATCCTGCAGATTTTGAATAGTGTTTTTTAAATAGATTAGGGCCTTATCGGTATCTTTGGTAATACCCAGATTGGTGATGGTTGAAAACAATGGTTGAATTTCAAAATCGCTCAAACTCTTTAACTGTACCTGCAGATCATAGCCACTTTTGCCAGATATCGGGTTACGTACCAGGCCACCAATTGGATCTTCTACAATTAACTTTAATGCGCCTGCAAGATATTTTGAACTCTCCTGAAGGTATTCAAGAGTTTGAACATATTCAAATCTGTCGATCAGATTTGACTGATAGAAATCAGCACCAGCCACTTTAAGACCCAGCACACCCAGCTCTTCTATAGCTATGTCTGACCAGACCAGTGGAATATCCATCAGAATTTTCTGAATAACGATTTCATCGAGGCCTAAATAACTGGTGTCAATTAATGAAAGGCGGGCAAAACGTGATTGCGCAGCACTCAGCTCTTTTAGGTATGCATTTTCCAAAGATTCAATCTCTGGACGACTCAGTTTCTTATCTGCTAATAGTTTTTGATATTTTTCTTTGATAAAAGCGGCATTCTCGGAAAAAGGGTTTATAGATATAGAATCACTAAACTTATCAAACTTAATATTCTTGCTAATTAAATCATTTTGTTCATAAACTTTTGCCAGTACTTTTGCAGACACAATATCATTGTATGAGAATAACTGTCCGGCAGGATAAAGCCCTTTCTCTGCTTCTGGGAAATTAAATCTTAAAATTTCTGAATATCGCGTTTCTGGTGGATTTTTCAATAACTGTATGGATAAAACTCCAAGAGTGATCACAGCTATAGCAAAAACAAATGCAACAATAAATAATCTACGATTCCAGATTTTACTGAATAATTCACTGATATCGATTTCATCATTGTTTTCGATACTTTGTTGATAAATGACTTGAGCAGGTAATTCGGTTTCTTTATTCATATACAAATTTTCAACTTTGGAAGAATATAATAACTTAGTGAAATCTAATTAATAAAAACAATGACATAAAACAGCAAAAAGATACTATGTAGATGTAATATTCTAGTCTGTAAAATGGTTAGCATTTAATTTTTTTCAAAACAATCCAGTGATAAAGACACTACCACCGGGAATGACTGTTTTTAATAGCATCTGTATGTTTTCGAGATAAATGATATGGATGCAGAGCTATTATAATGTATCCCAATCAGATTTCAGTTATTAGATAAAACATACCTATAAACAACCACTTATACAACGTATCTAACGGATACAATCACTGCGTTTCTTCCAGCCTTTGTCTGACCTTATCTCTAAACATAGCGACCAACATGGCTGCAACCCCGCTAAAAGCCGCAAGAAAAAATACCAGTATAATGAGCTTTTTTTGTGTCATCCCCTGCGGTCCTAACGAGCTCACAGGCTCAGTAACTACTCGCGTTCTGTTAAAGTTATCAAGTTTAGACTGTAAGCTATCTACCAGGCGCTGTTGTTGATCGATTTCAATCTGATGCTCACGTTGTATGTTATTAATTTCTAGTTTTAAACTCGCCAGCAATTGTGCCAACTCATCCTGTTGTATCTTATTGTTTAATAAAACATCTTGGTAACGAATGTTTAATAACGATTGATTAACCTTGCCCTGTGTTGTCAATAATTTGCGTTGCTCATCACTCAATGTTGTCAAAATCAACTCACTACCACCCTGTTTGATTAAGTCGTAACTTTGCCGGGTATGCAGCAATTTAGACTGGGTACTTTCCTGCTCTAATCTGACGTGTTCCAGCTTTGCGCTCAGGGTCTCCGGAGCCTGTAACTGCTTTAATTTATCCTGGGCACTCAACAATTCTGCTTTTAAATCAGACTGGTAGAATGTGATTTTCTGATCATGATCATGGATCAATTCTTTGGCCAGTAGATTTTGAAATCCAGTAAACAGCGGTATCTGTGACTCTTTCACCTTATTCTGGATGAGTACGATTTCACTACCTTTGGCTGTTGAAACGGACGTCTTAAAAGGTTCGAGTTGAGGGTTTTGAGATAGATATTGCGCTGTAATTTTTGGGATTAGCACGTTCGACAATTTACTCAGAATTGACTCAGCTGTTTCTAATTTACGTACCGAGCCCTCGCTGCCGATAGAACCGATTTCCAGCGCACTATTTAGCATGTAACGTTCATTAAAAACGAAAGCTGCAAACATCAGCCCCAATATTAGAACCCCTGAAAACACTACGGCGAATACTTTGCGGTAAGCAAGTAAAGCAATCCAGAGGTCTACAAGATTAATCTCATCCTCGACGTAAGGTTGTTGAATATATTGAGGATAAATAGGAATAAGCTGTTCTTGTTTTTTGGCTTCATTCATCAGTAATTCAGTGTCCCTCGTAAGGAGTTATTCAACGCTACTGTAATCAGTACAGGTACAAACTGCCCGATCAAATCACTCGAACCGGCAAAATTGACTGCCCGGTTATTCTCTGTACGGCCCGTGAGCATTTGATCATCCTTTTTCGATAAGCCCTCGACCAGAACGGTTTGAGTAGTACCAACCATTTTACGTGAGATTTCAGCAGCAAATTGAAGTATACGCGTCTGTAACACGGATAATCGCATTTTTTTGGTGCTTTCTGCTACATCATCAGGCATAAACGCTGCAGGGGTTCCCGGCCTTTGACTGTAGATAAAACTAAAAGAGGTATCAAAACCAATATCCTCTATCAGCCTCATGGTTTGCTCAAAGTCTTTATCCGTTTCTCCGGGAAAACCAATAATAAAATCAGAAGAGATGCTAATATCGGGTCGAATTGCCTGTAACTGTCTGATTTTATGTTTATATTCAAGCACAGTATGCCCACGTTTCATCTGCATCAGAATACGGTCTGAGCCGCTTTGTACCGGCAGATGAATGTGACTCACCAGTTCAGGGACTTCGGCATAGGTTTGAATCAGGCGATCTGAAAACTCAACCGGGTGCGAGGTGGTAAAGCGGATGCGATCAATGCCTTCAATCGCGGCCACATAATGAATCAACAGCGAAAGATCAGCGATCTCGCCATCGTCCATTTGACCGCGGTAGGCATTGACGTTTTGCCCCAATAGATTAACTTCACGCACACCTTGTTGTGCCAGACTGACCACTTCTGCGATGACATCATCTAATGGGCGACTGATTTCTTCACCACGGGTATAGGGCACGACGCAGAAGGTACAGTACTTGCTGCAGCCTTCCATCACTGAAACAAAGGCTTTAACCCCGTCAGATTTTGGCTCGGGTAGATGGTCAAACTTTTCAATTTCAGGAAAGCTGACGTCAACCACAGGACGATGCTGAGATTGCACCTCGGATAACATCTGCGGCAGGCGGTGCAGGGTTTGCGGGCCAAATACCATGTCGACATAGGGCGCGCGCTGGCGAATTGCATCGCCTTCCTGGCTCGCCACACAACCACCGACACCAATCACCAGCGCCGGGTTTTTCTGTTTGAGCTTTTTCCAGCGACCCAGTTGGGAAAACACCTTTTCCTGCGCTTTCTCTCGCACTGAACAGGTATTTAATAGCAATACATCAGCACCCTCTTCTGAATCGGTTACCGAAAGCTGGCACTGTTGATTGAGCACATCCAGCATTTTGGCTGAATCGTATTCGTTCATCTGACAACCATGGGTCTTGATAAAGACTTTACCGCTCATTGTGACCTATCTGTAAAAAGACGAGGAACATACACCCAGAATAACGATTTATCCAGTAGATATCACACTTTTTAAACCACTGTAATCATTTACGACCGTATTTATCCTCAAATCTGACAATATCATCCTCACCCAGATAGGAGCCTGTCTGGATTTCGATCAGCTCCAGTGGCAACTTACCGGGATTTTCCAACGAATGCGTCTGTCCGACATGCAGATAGGTTGATTCGTTTTCTGACAGGATCAACTCCTCATCACCACGCTGGACCTTTGCTGTACCCGAGACCACCACCCAATGCTCGGCGCGATGGTGATGCATTTGCAGGGATAATTTGGCGCCCGGCTTTACCGTGATCCGTTTGACCTTGAAACGATTACCTTCTTCGATCGAATCGAAACAGCCCCAGGGGCGGTAGACAACACGATGGAAATTACACTCTTCACGCTGTTCCTGCTTGAGCCGGTCGACAATCTGCTTCACTTCCTGCGATTTATCCTTGCTGGCCACTAAAACCGCGTCCTTGGTTTCTACCATAATCAGGTTATCTACCCCAACCGCAGTCAATAAACGACTTTCGCTCATTGCCAGATTATTGTGGGAATCAAATAGCATCACATCGCCATGCATACTGTTGCCCTGATCATCCTTTTCATTCACATCCCATAGGGACGACCATGAGCCGATATCATTCCAGCCGGCATTAAGCGGTACGACCATGGCATGATCGGTTTTTTCCATCACGGCGTAATCGATAGAATCAGATGGGCATGTGGCAAAGGTTTCTGCATCGAGGCGTATAAAATCCAGGTCTTTGGAAACCTGTTGCATAGACGCCTTTGTAATTGTGGCAATCTCCGGCTGATGCGTTTTCAGCTCGCTCAGGTATTGCTCTGCAGAAAACAGGAACATCCCGCTATTCCACAGGTAATTACCCGCTTGCAAATAACCTGCTGCGGTTTCAACATCGGGCTTTTCAACAAAGCGAGCAACCTTATATACATTCGCGCCATCGACTCCTTCATACTGGATGTAGCCATAACCTGTTTCAGGTCGAACCGGCACTATACCAAAGGTCACCAGAGCCCCTGTTTTAGCAGATTCTGCGGCCAGCTGTATTGCCTGTTGAAAAACCTGTTGATCCTCAATCACATGGTCCGCTGCTAGCACCAACAGTAGAGACCCATCTCCATTAGTCGCCTGATCATGATAAGCCGCCAGGGCGATAGCCGGGGCGGTATTCTTACCCTCCGGCTCCAGAATAATCTGCGGATGCTCAAAACCTGCCTGGCGCATTTGTTCCGCCACGATAAAGCGATGGTCTTCATTACAGACAACGATAGGCGTATTGATTTCCAGTCCATTCAGTCGCCTGACAGTCTCCTGCAGCATCGTCAGGTCAGCATGCAGATTAATAAACTGTTTCGGGTACATTTTCCGCGACAGTGGCCATAGACGCGTGCCTGACCCACCAGACAATATCACTGGAGTTATTTTCATTCCGCTATCCGAATGGTGAATTTAAAGGGGTGAAGATACAATCTGTTCCAACTATTTAAAATGAATTGCTTCCCAATTCCATGCGTGCTGGACGATTATTTCCAGGTCATCATAGATCGGTTTCCAGTCAAGCTCTGATCTGGCCAGGGAAGAATTCGCTACCAGCACAGCAGGATCGCCTGCTCGTCGATCCTCTGTAACTACATCGAAGTCTTTACCAGTAACTTTTTTTACAGCGTCTATCACCTCAATCACAGAAAAGCCATTACCATTACCCAGGTTATAGCGTTTGCTGCCAGAACCGTTGACTAACTTTTCGAGTGCCAGTAGATGTACTGAACACAGATCAACAATGTGGATATAGTCACGCACACAGGACCCATCGTTTGTTGGGTAATCCCGCCCGAAGATGGATATTTTATCCCGACGTCCTGATGCAGCCTGCAAAATCAGCGGGATCAAATGCGTTTCCGGATTATGCCTCTCACCCAGCTCACCTTCTGGATCAGCCCCGGCAGCGTTAAAATAACGTAGACAAACCGATTGCAGACCATAAGCTTTTTCATAATCCGCTAATGCCTGTTCAACCATTAGCTTGCTTCTACCGTAGGGATTAATTGGGTTTTTTGGGTGGATTTCATCAAGGGGCGTATATTCCGGCTCACCAAAGATTGCTGCTGTCGAAGAGAATATAAAACGCGTAATCTGATGCCGCACCATGGCATCAAGCAGGTTCAGCGTATTGGAAAAGTTATTGCGGAAATATTTAGCCGGGTCATGCACCGATTCACCCACTTCAATATAAGAAGCAAAATGCATAACACCATCAAAACTTTGGGCTGAAAACACCCTGTCGAGCGACTCAGTATCGGCAATATCACCTTCAATAAAATCCCCATACTTGACGGCATCACGATAGCCGGTCGACAAGTTATCCAACGTCACCACCTGATGCCCAGTCTGACTCAGCATCTTCACCATATGGGACCCGATATAACCCGCACCACCTACGACTAATACTTTCATTAATATGCACTTAATATTGTTATTAAAACGGGATGAATCTTAACACACAGCGCATTACAAAACAGGATCAACTATGTCACCATGCGCGGCGGGAGTGGTAAATTAACATGCCGTTTACGGAGCTGAGGATGGAATCTATAAGCTTGAGCGAAACCCTTTGCCTTTAAAATCACCTTTCCATCACTACCGATGGCGCTACCCTGGGTTACCCAGTCATGCGGGATAATGGCAACAATTGTGATACTGAACGAAGAAGTTACGACCGCAGGATAAAGGCAACCCCTATAAAAATATCGCCATCCATAGGGCTTGACCCGGGGATCAGTCTATACTGAAGCCCCGCTCTAGATTACCCGACAGACTGGGTAATGGCGCTAATGGTAAATCTACATTTGATAGCAGAATCACAGTAAGACCAGTATAATCCCGTCGTTTTCATACCTCGCTGGTAAATATGGTTTCAAACGTCAAAGAGAGCATCTCTTTTACTGTATGGCTGCACCGAATTCTGGACGTATCGTTGCCCAGCCTGACCCTGTATCTGAGCAGCTTGCTTTACAATAATGCCTGGTCAGATAAGTATCTGATTCTCGGGATTTTAGGCGGTTTATTGCTAGTGGTATTTAGCCAGGGTACTGGTGTCTATTCCCAGTGGAGAGGCCGAACATTATTTGCCGGCTTTAAACTAGTAATCCAGGCATGGATATTTACCTGGTTAGCGCTATTAGCAATCGCCTTCCTGCTCAAAGACAGCAGTCACTTTTCAAGATTGATTATCACAATCTGGGCTATCTCAACCCCTATCACTTTATTTATATATCGCCTGACACTTCGCTATTTAATGGGTTATTTTCGAACCCGAGGATGGAATGCTACTCGGGTAGCAATAATTGGTGCGGGTGATTTGGGTCAAAGATTAGCTAAAACACTACTAGACGCCAAAATGCTAGGTTATCAACCATGTGAATTTTTTGATGATAACCCATCCATTAAAGGACAGGCCTTTTACAATATACCTGTAATTGGTTCCATTGAAGATTTTACAAAAATTGAACACTATTCAGAAAATTTTGATGAGATATATATAACTCTTCCATTGAGAGCGGAAGACCGCATTAAATTAGTATTAAATGCCCTAGCCGATAGCACTGTAACTGTAAAATTTATACCAGATTGTTTTGCTTTTGACCTGCTTCATTCAAGGATGACAGATATCGGTGGTATGCCGATCATTAGCGTATATGATTCCCCTTTAAACAACCTGACAAACCGATTTTTAAAAAGGCTGGAAGACATCATCCTGTCTATTGTCATCCTGATCATAATTTCCCCTCTGCTAATTGTTATTTCTATTGCAGTTAAAACTACATCACCTGGTCCCATGTTATTCAAGCAAAAAAGGTACGGGCTTAACGAAAAAGAAATCTATGTTTGGAAGTTTCGTTCTATGAAAGTGATGGAAGACGGCGAAGATATCCCCCAGGCGACGAAGGATGATTATCGTTTTACCCAAATAGGGGCTTTTCTCCGCAGGACTTCTTTAGATGAACTACCCCAATTTTTTAATACCTTAACTGGTCGAATGTCTATTGTAGGACCAAGGCCACATGCTAAAGCGCATAATGAGCAATATCGGAAGTTAATTCAAAAATATATGCTCCGACATACAGTTAAACCAGGGATCACCGGTTGGGCACAAATCAATGGTTGGCGTGGAGAAACCAAAACTCTGGATAAAATGGAGAAACGAGTTCAGTTTGATCTTTACTATATAGACAACTGGTCCTTTTGGATGGACATCAAGATAATAATGCTGACGATTATCAAAGGATTTATTAACAAAAATGCCTACTAAACCAAGAATAATTCTCGAATGAAAATTTTAATTTATAGCAAATTAAACATTCTCAACCTCAATTTCCTTTATCAATCCAAGCCTTTCTATTTCTGACATTGCAATTTCAACTTTAGCTTTAGAGGTTTTAGTTTCACTTTCCCTTAAATCCCCCTGATTTGGGTGTTGTCCAACATTACAAACAGGTATTGTGTCAGTACAAATAGGCCGGCCTATTAATGATTTTATTTTATTTTTTATCACCCACTTTACAGGATGCTGAATATATTTTTTCATAACTGGGGCAGCAGTACCTACCATCCAACAATTTTTAGGACATGTTCTAACTTTTTCTCGTACTTTCATCGCTTGACCACTAAACCATAAGTCTTCAAATGAAGCACTATTCTTTATATTGCCCATCGACTCTTTCCAATAACGTTCTTCCAAACCGTTACAAGGATAGACCTCTCCATTTGGCTCAATAAAGAAATTCGCAGACCCAGCTTCACAAGGAAGCATTCTTGGATTGCCATTTATATAATTTATAAGCCCCAAGTTGAAAAAAGCACGAAACCACGATTTCGGCTTATTTTCTTTCATTAATCGTTCAATAAGTTGAGAAAAATTCTCCTTCACTTCGTCTTTATTAGAAACAACATTATCATCTCGATGAAAATAAAATGAATTATGGAATGTTGCGGTAGCAAACTCCATATCTAAACTCTTAGACAGTTCGTATAAAGGGATTAGATCATGTGAATTTTTATTGGATACAGTTTGACCAAATCCAATATCTGTGACTCCCATTTCTTTTAGGGAAAGAAGTGTTCTTAAACCTCTGTCAAACCCACCCTCTCGACCGCGTAAATCATCGTTCATGATAGGAAGGCCTTCAATACTAACTCTAATACCTATACTTGGAAATCGCTCGGCTAATTTTATAATTTTATTGGTATGCCAACCTGAAGTAGAAATGACAATACGTTTAGCCTTTGTATACATAACCTCAATTATGTCCTCGAGATCACTTCTCACAAAAGGCTCGCCACCTGTGATATTCGCGAATTTAAACTGGGGCAATATTTCTAAATCTTTAGCAGTGATTTCATCACTTTTCCTGGAAGGGTTTTCCCAGATATTACACATTTTACAACGCATCTGGCATCGATACGTTGTAATAATAGAGACATCAGTAGGCATTAATTTTTGATCGTATTCAACTTTCATAGCTTGTCTTCAAAATGAGTTCAGCAACTAAATTAGCTTATTATAAATATCAACGGTTTGAGCCGCGATTGTCGACCAATTATATTTTTCCCTAACAAAATCGATACGATCTTTGATTTGATCGGTAGTGCTGTCTACACCCCATAGATTAACCAATTTTTCTCGTAAATTATCCACGTCTTTGCAATGGAAATAACAATCCTCATCAAGACCAACCTCAAGATTTGCAGGGATATCTGACACTAATGGTTGGAGCCCATAACTTAAAGCTTCAAGAAGAGAAATCGGGAGCCCTTCATGATAGGAAGGTAGGACGAACAACTTCGCCTGGCTGAATAATTGAGCCAAAGGTTGGCCAGTAACATAACCTGTAAGAATCACACCTGGAGTTTCTAACGCAAGATCTTTCAAAGACTGGCTATACTCATCCTCATGATCAGAATCACCTGCAATAACTAGCTGACAACTCAACTTACTTAGGGAATAAGCCTTAATTAAATCATGCAACCCTTTCTCTGGAACAAATCTTGCGGCTGCAAAAATATAGTTACCCACCTCAATCTTGTGAAATTGAAGAAAAGAAATATCAGTAACTGACTCTGGAATTAAAACGCCATTGTGAATTAGATTTGACTCACGATTATATTTTTCCATTATCAGGTTCTTGATTACCTGTGAGATCACTATAACTTCATTGGCATAGTGGCACCCCATTTTTTCGCCAAACCTTAACACCCACTTTGCTATAGCTCCCCACTTATCACGATCATAGTCAGGACCATGGTGAGTAAACACAACCTTCATTCCCAAAAACCGAGCAATAGGAGTCATAATTGCTGGCCCAATTGCATGAATATGGACAATATCTGCCTCCCATTTCTTGGCTTTCAGTATAGAAAGAAAGGTGTGGATTATAGCTTCTAAACTTTTTTTTCTTGGTGAAAAAATATCAACAAACTTTACCCCATTCCATTTTCTGGAAAGATCATGAACATACGCACTTCTTCTGCTAAGTAAAATTTCGATGCCTGACTTATAAATTTGAGGGTAAAGGTGCTGACAATGCGTCTCAACACCACCCGGGATGTTTGGAATACCTCGCGTACCTGTTACAAATATTTTCATTGACTTAGTGTCCAAGCACTGATTTATAGATTGAAATCAAGCCATCGTAATGAACCTCAGCATTAAATTGTTCTTCAACTTTTTTACGCCCCTCCATACCCATTTCAGCAGCTTTAGTCCTGTTATCCCAAATCCAACGTATTTTAGCCGCCAGTTCCTCTACATTACTTTTTTGAAAAATAAAGCCATCATTTCCGACATCAATAAGTTCAGGTATACCACCTATATTAGAACCTATAACAGGCGTACCAGCGGCAAAAGCTTCCAATATGGTCATAGGACAATTTTCATACCACTCGGATGGAATCACAATACAGCACGCTCTTGAAATTATATCTTTAAGCTCATCACCAGTTTTAAACCCCAAAAAATGGACATTTTTTAAATGTTCGTTCTGGACTATTTCCTTTAAGTCAACTTCTAATGGGCCACTGCCAACTATATAAAATGGCACATCAGGGGCTAATTTTGCTGAAGCTAACAATACAGAAATGCCTTTCTCTTCAGATAACCGCCCAAAGTAGAGTACATATTCATTTTCGTTTGCATTCACCTTGTAGTTATCGGAATCAATGAAGTTAGGTAGATAACTAATCTTTTTCTCATCAAAACCGTACTCAACCATTTTATCCTTGTAAAACCTACTAACTGCAATATATTTATCTACATTTTGGTAATACCTCATCCAATAATGAAAGTACATTTCGACAGTATTAATCATACTCCCCAAAGCTGACCCCTTTGTACATCGATTCTTAAAGCAGTTGTAAAATTTACGACCCTTGCAATCCTCACATACTTGACCGTTTACATACATTTTATAATTAGGGCAAATTGGTTTAAGGTCGTGCATTGTTAACACAATAGGGATATTACGTTTTTTAAGGGGACCAAAGACAGAAGGAGATATCTGGTGTTGAAATATATGAAAATGAGCAAGGTCAACAAAGTGCTCAGAAAGGAGATCCTCCATATTTTTTCGAGCTTCAAAGGAATAGATGATCTTGGAGGCTGAAGTAAGGCGGTTTTTTAACCCAGGTTTTGAGTAATCGACTTCAGAAACGAAATATTGGGCAAATTCAGATGGTTCATTATTGACACCCTGCATCGAAAATGGAACAACCGAGTGACCAGCTGATTCTAGCATTTCCTTTTCGTTAAAAAAAACTGATTCACTACCTCCTTTTCTCCAAAAGAATTTATTAGCCAATAAAACACGCATCATCTATTATTTAACGTAATAACACATCTAAACTAAAAACGATTTACTAGAAGAATAGTCTACCTTCACATTGAATTGAGACAGTATAGTGGTATAAAAATTTTCCATAACGCAATCTTCAACTGAAATTTTAACGTCCTGACTATTTACAATAAACACCCCATTTTGCTTATGACCACCACTCACTTTTCCATGTGTTGGATTCTCTGAAAACAGTCCCGAATACATACTCATACCAGTACCTAACTCAGGTATCATTTCAAATAAAAGATCAGGATACTTTTCAATCTGAGAGCCATTGTATAACTCTTCTCTTCTCTTTATCCATTTAAATACAGTTTTGTCTTCAAACTTAAGGCTTGAGAGTATAGCTATAACGTGATCTCGCATTGCTTCATAATCATCCACTTTATCTCTATTTATTTCTATACCACCGAAAGGATTTACACCAGCAAAAGAGGAAGCTTTAACTAAAGTATTCGAGGATTTAGTTAAATGCTCGCCTTTTTTTAATGCTTTTGCATTGGGTACAAACTTTGCCACAATATGCATATAGTCTTCCAGATCATTTTTCCGCATAAATGAAAGAATCGCATTTTTCATCTTTTCAAGTAAAATCATATGTATCTTTGGGGAAAACGTCTTATCACTATATAGCAACCCTTCTTTTCTAAAATAATCATTGAGGTTCAGAGTATGAGTACACCTCATGCCATGGCCATGATCACTCATAATAATTAGCATATCATCTGGTTCCAATAGAGCATTAAATCTACCGATGATGTCATCAACTTTTGTGAAAAATTCTTTAATGGAATTTTTCATAATACCATCACCAGGATATGTTGGATCATTTTCATCAGTATAGCGCCACAAATGATGTTGAATTCGATCAGTAGTCAAGAAAGTTTGAAAGAACAAATCACTCTTTTTTTCTTTAAATAACTTCAACCCAAATACAGCTTGTTCTTCTGTGTCTTTTAAGGTTGAATCAAAAAAACTTTTAATATTTTTTTTACTGGGTAAGTTAACAATTCCACCAATGCAATCAGGAATGGTGTCGGTGCTTACATAGTCCGTATTAGATGATTGAAGTTCTCCATTAATAAATACTGGACCACTAACCATTACTCCTTTTACATCCCAAACTGGATACGCCATAAAAGGATTGATAACGCAAACCTCATTACCATTGTCTCCTACTTTATCCCAAAAAGTTTTTCCATGAAAAATAGAAGTATCTATTTTGGCTACATCCTCACCTTTTATTAGATAATTAACATGATCCAGAACCCCATGTTCAGATGGGTTTTTCCCGGTAAAAGCCGTTATCCATGAAGGAATGGAATCAGGAGGAAACACTGATTTCAATGGCGAAAAACTTCCACTATCAATTATTTTATTCAAATTAGGCATGACACCCGCATCTACAAACTTTTGTGTCAGGTCAAAATCCATCCCATCAAAACCAAGAATAACAACTCTGCGATTAACTGATTTAAATGCCACTACCACTTACCTCATTCATACAATAAAATATTTTGATACTATTTTTATAATTTCATCATGTACGATTTGTTCTGAATAACTACCATCAATCACATAAACGCTATCATTGTGTTTAGCACTATCGTAAATAATTGAAAGCTTTTTTAAATGATCCATTGATGTCCCATCTCTTTTTCGTTCCCAGCCGACTTCAGGCGTTATATCAATAAGAATAAAAATATCTGGCTGCTTTAAATTTCTTAAAATACCTGATTTTACTTTTCTATCGAATATTTCTGCTGACTCATTAAAATTTATAGACTGATCAACAATAAAATCAAAATAATACCGATCCAAAACAATAACGTCTCCACTCCATTCAGATGAAGCTCTCTTATAGGATTGGTAATAATCTCTGGTGGAATACTTAAGCCATAACATGCGAAATAACCATATTGAAAACAAGATTTTCTTAAATTTAGACCATCGATTAAAAGACTTATTTTCACCTGACTTTATATCACTATCATTGATAACGTGAGCAGTAAGATTTTTTGAATGGCTCCCTCTAAAAAGAGAAATAACCCTACCTATACTAGGCGACCACCTTAACCACTGATATTGAGTTTTCACCAACCTGGCATTTAGGTACTCAACAAGTAACTTTGATTGTGTCGTCTTCCCACAACCATCGATGCCGGTGATATAAATCAATTTCACTCTTTATCCTCTACAATATTTTCAATTCGATTGGCTATTGCTTTCCATGAGTAACTCTGGACTTTTAATCTGTTTTTACACTCACTTTTTAGGGCTTTATTTTCTTGCAATATATCAATTACATCATCAATATCATCAACATAAAAAAAATGATCATCCTCTATAAACATATCTACTAAACTCCCAAATCTAGTGGTAATCACCGGTATATTACAGGACATGGCCTCTAACACCGAAAGCGGTGTCGAAATGGCACCCTGATCATTAAAAACAGGAAAAAAATAGTAATCTGCCATATTATATAATTCAGCCATATTCTCTATATATCGGCTCAGAATCTTAATGCCATTCCTTTCCAGCAATGATTGTAACCTAGAGTCCATTTTATTATATGAACTTCCGACAATCACAACCTCTATATCTGGCAGGTTTTCCTTCACATTAACTAGCCACTCTAAATTACGTGATTCAGTTATATGCCCTACATGAAGGAGTACAGTCTTATTTGTCGAAATACCATATTTATCCTTAACATCAGGTTCTCTAGCATATTGATTATATTTATCCACATCTACACCAAGCGGTATAAGCTCACAATTTAAGTTATACTTAATTAGGTAATCTGCATAAAATTTGGATGGAGTTAGAATCAGCTTTGGCACAAACAGCTGAAAAAGAAGACTTTTTAATCCTCTATATCTTCTAGGTTGAAGCGCAAAAAGAATTACACATTTGTCCGAAAAAAACCTCAACAACAATGCCCTAACAAGAGAAAATAGTGTTGTTGATGATTCCGGTATGTACAATATTTTTTCCTCCGGAATAGACCTTACTTGTAATAAAAAATTTATATCTATAAATGATTTATGTACGTTTACTATATCTATATCTATATCTATATCTATATCTATATCTATATCAGCGCAACCATTTATTGAGAGGACTTTGCAATTTTTATTCACACTGATTTCTTTTATTATATTTAAAACTGTATTTTTTGCCCCTTCATCAAACGGTGAACGAAGTAGATCTGTAACAATAATCATACATTCACAAAAAAACAAAACAGAGCAAGCATTATTAAGAACAACTCCACTTTAAAAAACATTTTTTTTAGTAGTTATCCTAGAGTAAAACTTTACTACTAACACCCAGTGATAAAATAATTTACCCCTCTGAATATAAGAGCAATAATAATTTATTGCTTCATCAATCATCTTCCTGTCAAACTTCGTAAATATTTGGCATTCCCTCATAAATTCAAGGCGTTTCAGTCTTTGTTTAAATTCTTCAACCTTGTTTAAATCACGATAAAACATCGACACAACGTGTTTTAATAATCCTCCTTCCCTCTGCCCATATACATTGGCATTATGCTGCCTATAGGAGACTAAACTTTCATCCAAATATTTAATGCCACAACTCTTTGATGCAATTATTGCAATCCACCAGTCATGAAACAATGCATGTTCAGGAAATGGTAGCACATCTATTAGTATTGATTTTTTAAATAGAGCTGTGCAGCCAACGACATAATTTTTAAATAGTAAATCCTCAAAAACTAAACCAGATCTATTATTTAAGTTGTATTCCCTAGTCCGAGATGTGACGAATACTTCTCCATTATCATCTATCAACGACGCATCAGAATAAATAAGAGAACTTGAATTAATATGTTCAACCAGTCGCTCTATTTTTTGAGATTCCCACACATCATCTTGATCGCATAGCGCAATAAAGTCACCATTACAATAACCAAGAACTTTCTCAAAATTTTTCACTAACCCCAAATTGGTCTCATTAAAATATAATTCAATTCGTCCTTCATAGTCCTGCCGAAACCGATTTAATAAATCCTGAGTACGATCAGTTGAACAGTCATCAACTATGATAATTTCAATATTTGAATATGTTTGGTTGACAATAGAGTCAAGCTGCTGTTGAAGAAACTTTTCCCCATTGTAGGTAGTCAAGGCAACAGATACTAACTTCAATTTATTTCTTGCATCACTCATATATTTCACAAATTCCACATTTAATATCTTTATTAATGTGAAATGACTATTTTTCTAATAGAACAAGCCGGATGTAGCTTCAAATAAATATATCTTGAACCTAAAGTTATTATGATAATAAAGAGTTGAAAAGTATCAAGAACACCTGTAGCTAAAATAAACACGGCATAACCCAGGATAAGCGCTCCGATTATTATAGCGAACTGTGCCAAATACCTATCCATCAAATATTTTTTCTGCTTAAGGAAATAATATGTTAAGAATAAATAAAAATAAGCGTATGACATAACACCTAAGGAGCCTGCATCAATCATCTGTGAAAAAAGGAAGCTTTCTGCTTTCCTGAGCTCTGCAGGTTGCGTCCCACTTTCAAGCATTAGCCTGGTTGCCGCCATACCATGCCCCACTATAGGTGATTCGTTAAATAACAACAATGATGCAGATAACTGCTCTAAACGCATTGATATCGAACTTCCACCCACACCAGATTCTCCTCCAGAAATTTCTATAAATATGCTAGTGATTAGTTGCACTGTTGCGTCGTTAACAAATGGTATGACCACTGAAGCAACCATTAAGGCAATAGCACCAATTTTTAATTTATGCGATATGTTTTGGTAATAAAAATATATACATAATATAACCAAAAGAAAAATAAATGGGGTACGAGAGTTAGTAGTCGCAATCCCGACTACCAATATCGCCATATAGAGAAAATTCAGATACTTCCGAGCTCCAGTGTCTTTGATATAGTGGTAATAGCTTATACTCAGCGCCATCACTAGTAGAGCACCATATTGAATAGCATGAGGAAATATAGATTGGGCCCTGCCTAACAAACCAATCCTCTCAGAATCCGAATAGCTTAGGGCAAATTTCCTTGAGTCAGTAGAGAAATACTCATTTACAAAATTTACTATTGGATTTACACCGATAAGATATGAAACCGTACCGTAAATTGAAAGCCCTACAAAAATCAGGATCATTGAATGCATAATACGAGTAATATCCTCTGGCCTACGATAGGCGACCCAAATCATTACGCTTAATATAAATGATTCAGTCAAAAATGATAGCATCGGATTTATACTTGCTAACAAATTTTGTGCAAATACTGTTACAACTACCATTGAAAGAATCACTATAAGCATAGGCTTATAAAAAGGATATGTTAATAAAGCACGCCTAACTCTCCCTCTTGTAAAAATAAACCACAGAAAGAGAATAATCCATATCAGGATGTATAATCTACTTACCGATATCAGTGGGACTCCCGGTTTATTTACCAAGGAAATAGAATTTGGTATAAAAAATACAAATAAAATATATATGGTACTTATTGTGCTAAATTTCATTCAACCTTAATTCATCTATTTTTAATAACACATTTGGGATTAGTAGTAGTCAAAATTAACAATTATGGGTAAAAACAATGTTTAGATATAAAAGGACTAAAAGCTCATATCAGCTATTTAAGGAGAGAATTACATAGGCTTCTAATTTCCCTACCCATAAATATATGACACAGGAGTCAATTATTATGAATTTTCCTATATTTAATACAGTTGACAGTTATAAACTCCTGTCTAGACACATTAAAACGGGTGGTCAAATCAGCCCAATACCACTTCCACATAAGTTTAATCTTTCCGATTAAGGTATTCTCATGAAGAGCCCTGCCTTGAAGCCTTGAACTTTCCTTAAACATCCATTTACATGATCGGCGAGTAGTTTCTCGTTGTATTTCAGTAAAACCTGTTGTATCTAGAAGCCGATACAAAGTATCCCAGTTAAAAACCGTCAAGTGCCGAGGTGCCTCAAGCCCCCTCCAAAACTTTCCAAATTTTTCGTGGCCTAAGCTATCAATATTAGGTGTTTCTATCCATAAACGACCACCATCAACGAGCAAATCATAGCATTTCTCAATCATCGCTATAGGCTCATGGACGTGCTCAATTACATGGCTTAAAGTAATCACATCGAAATATCCATTATACCTATCCGGTATATCATCAATAAAACTACCCAGTATTTCTACATTTATATCTGTTGCAGCTTTAACGGCTCTCGGATCAGGCTCTACACCAAATGCCTGACACCCCATCATACTTGCAAGGGCAAGAAATTCTCCATTACCGCACCCAACATCTAGAACCTTAGCTGATTGGCAGACATCTACTTCCTCAAGCCCTCGTGCCTCAGAATCAATAATTTTCTTTCTGTCTGGAAATATATAATATAAAACCCCTAATACACTGGATGGGGAATATCTGACCCCAAACTTCATGTTACGATAACCGTTAATAATCGCTAATTTAAGATTATTAAAGTACGAGTATCTTCTATCAGTCGATTGATGAGTATAATACTCTTTATAAGCAAGACCTATAGTCTTTTGGTTTGGTCTAGGGGTTAAATAAGCAGTTCCACAAGTGCCACATTTATACATATCCCATTCACCAGGCGCACACTTGAAGGCATAATCTTCTAAATCCCTATAAAGTATTTCTCTGATCTTACTTGAACAAACAGGGCACAATTCGAGAATTTCAAAACCATCTTTAGGCCAACATTTTAATCTGCTTTCTATTTCTTCCTTCACGTTATTCATGTGACCATTATTCATCATATGGTTTATCGGATCTACTATGCATAGTAATGAAAAATAGTTTCATCCTCTGGATTAAATTATCTATACTTTCTTTATCAAATCCGATCAGCCAGGGAAGTACGCGAATTATGATAACGATAAAAAAAATGTAAATAATAAATGATAACCCAATCGAGAAAAACAAAGTAACTATGTCAAAGTCAACAAACCAGATTATCTTGTTAACTAGAAACGCAGCTAGATAACCGCAACCGACCAAAAGTGTAATCCCAACAACCTGAAATAACCAGTCAAACTTTGTTCCTAAAATTCGTGTAATCACCCATGCCTGAAGATTCACCGATATAACATTAAATAAAACCATTTTTATTGCAATACCCATGGCACCCATATTTAAACCTGGAATAATATAATCACTAGGTGCTAAAACATAATAGGTGGCCGGAATTGATATTATTATAACAGACATACTTACAAGCATTTGCTTATATGTATTCCCTGAAGCCATCAACATGGTCCCCCCAACTTGCCCCATTGACTGATGAATTGGGTAAAAAAGCATTAGTGCTAAAACCGGCCAGCCATGCATGTACTCATTTCCTAAAGCTATTGAGACAATATGCTCTGTCCATGGTAGTAACAATCCAGTAACCGTTGCTCCAAGGAATACCAGCCCTCTATTTGCCCTTTGGTACAGCCTCTTTACCAGCAACATATTCCTCTTTTCCCAAGCTTCTGCAATTTCCTTCCAAAAAATACGCATTATTGATGTGGTAGCCAAAAGGCTTATCATCGAAATTTGAAGTGCTACTTGATAATAGGCTTGCTCAATAGAACCACTGAACTTCTGAAGCATCCATTTATCAAGAAATTCATATAAAAAAACAATAATTGATAAAATAATTAATGGTTTACAATAGGCCCAATATGATTTGACCATTTCCTTGAATGAAGCCTCTCTTCTTTCCTTAAGCTCTTCATTTTCCTTCAGAAACCAGTATGAAAAAGCTGTTGAAATTGTAAACTGTATTATTAATGCATAAAGGATGTACTCCACTTTCATCATATCCCGCATATACATTATTGAAACAAGTAGTAGATAAATGGCGGCTACCGAAGCATTTAGAACCTGAACTTTGAACGTCTGACGAGATGATTCACCAATTTGACCGACCATGGGCCATATGACTTTTTGCATAAAAACAGCCGCAACTGAAACGGCCACAATCTGACGGGATTGCCCGACCCATAAAATTTTCAATATATCATCAGGCAGGATAAATGATATAGAAACGAGAATAGTGACAAACTGAATTGCCAGCCAGGAATAATAGAAAAGGTAGAATTTAGTGGTACGTGAATATTGAGAGAGAAATGTATAAAAAGCACTTGAGCTTCCCATTTGAATCGCAATCAAGATTGTGGTCATTGTGGTAATTAGAAACATAAGCTCCCCATAACCAGTCGGACTTAGACCACGAGCAACTATCAATCCACTTAACAGTCCTAACGCTGCACGAATGGCATTCCCCCCAACGGAAATCATCATTCTTGTACTAATTGATTTTGAGTAAAGCACAGTTATATATACACAATAAATGACGACAGAAAATCAGATACCCTAATTTCACTTATCGAAATCTGGCGAAAGACAGACTTCGGAAATATCATGCGCGTTATCAAACTCATATAATTTACTTATTACCATAAATGCTTCATGATTCTCAGGCTATATTAGTTATTAAATATGTGGGAATTTAGATAACGAAGAATCATTATAAAACTGAAAGTTTTTTATCTACCCTATATAAAGCTCAGGAACAGTTTTTGAGTTTATATATTTCTCTATTGGATATTCAACTAATTCCTATCTCCCCTATTGCGCTTATAAAACGATTGGCAACTGTTTCATTGCAATATTTAGCAGTCATGCCGAGCATGGGGTTACCACCTATTAGACTCGGCAGTTCTAGAAGATCGCATTTCTCCACCAAATTGGCATAGCCAATTTTGTCGAATCTTTCTTCAGAAAATATCGGATCAAAAACTTGAATAGAAATACGTCCATGCAAGGAGGCTTCAAAGAGGGCTGTTGATGTTAACGATACAAAAGCATCGTATTTTTCGAACGCACCATAAAGGTTACCGTAATACGTGTCGCACCCTAATTGCTCGATATATAGACCGTCTTTTTCACTAGGGTGCGGCTTGTATACGAAATCTATACGATTAGCCTCCAATACCGAAATAATTTCCTTTATCAAACTTAAATAAGAATCTTTAGTATCAGGGAAATACTGGGCCCATGGTTGCCCCAAAATGCATACTTTTCTGTGATCGGGATCTTTTGTCACTGGTAAAGGCATATCCACATCTGAATGATATCCAAAAACAAATACATTTCTTGGGTTAAGCGCCTTGTTACTTACTAACTGTTTTTGATATTCATCATAGACAAGCATTGAGTCTACAAATTGACCATCAATCAACTCATCAAGTCTTCTATTAAACAACCCATGTTGAATACAAACCGATGAGACACCAATCTTCCTTGAAGCCGCTATCCAAGATCTTTCCAATGGTAGCGCATCGTTATTAACCACTAATATTTTAGCTTGCACCCCACTAAGAATACATGAAATCTCTTGAAGCAGTTCACTTTGATACGATTCTAGGTTCGTGCTCTTTTGTGTTTTTAGTAGTCTCAAAATCGATAGCTTATGTAATGCAGACGGATAAAAACCTATCCTATTACGAATGCAAAACATCAACTCTCCAAAACCGCCTACTATTAAAAGATCCTTTCTAGGCAACCCACAAATTAATGATCTGTATTTAGCGCCTAAAAATACATATTTTTTTTCCCTGAATCTTAATTTTTCTAAAACAGAAAAAATTTTCCATACCCACATCATTCGCCCACTTTTAGTGTAAGCACTGATAACCTCCTTAGGTAATTGAAAATCACGTATCCCTGTATTCATATACCACAATATTTGAGATTCAAGGCTCTTATTTGTTAATTTGTCACAATTTTTCATTGCATACAGATACTCTACATAGAGTTTAGGGAAGGATCATCAAAAATATCGACATCAGCCAAAGCGTGAATTCATTTTAATAATTACCACTGAAAAACCTAGCGCTTATTGACTCATTTGCACACAGTTTATCAGAATTACTTCACGATAAATGTTGGCTTCAATTAAGACTGCTATAGAGCTCGGTAAAGGAAAATATATCCTATAATAAATAACCAATAAAATGATATTACATTATCCAACAGGGATTCTGTTAATGACTGACAACTCTAAAATATACCTCAGAGACGATGCACAATTACTACCTACACAAAACACCTATAATTAAGTTTACATGGAATATACCTAGTCCATTTAATCCTTAAAAATCCACAAAAACCTCTGAAAATAAATTTTATCTTTCTTACCTATCTTGCATTCTTAGTTACTTTCACCTAATAATGATTTCTTAGTTTTTTTACTTTCCATAGAGAGAGTAGCATTGCTCTAAGTATTTTATAATTCCCACTTAACATCTGACCAAATCGAGACCGCCCTTCCCTATCCCTTACTTTAATTGGTACAAACCTAATCTTAAGTTGATTTTTTGCCGCAAAAAGCGTGAGTTCGGTGCCAATGGAATCGTATGAATCAAAGTGACCCAATAATTCATAAACTGATTTGCGATACGCTTTCATTCCACATAAAGGATCTCTAATCCCAAAACGAAGCAATGTATACCAAGCAAAAAGATGTTCCGAAAAACGTTGCCGTTCGTTTCTCACCCCCGTAACCACTTCAGCGCCAGAATCAATAATATCAATAAATTCCTGGATAAATGCAGGATCATGCTGACCGTCCGCATCTACTGTAATTATAATTTCAACACCTAATTCAATCGCTTTTTTAAAACCCGAATTTAGCGCAAAATCGTAACCACGATTTTGTGATAGCGAAACAACAAAAGCACCACCAATCCTAGCAAGTTCTGATGTATTGTCTACAGACCCATCATCAACAACAATTGGCAAGCCATATTTTCCTGAAACCTGAACGACTCTCTCTATGGTCGCTGCTTCATTAAATGCAGGAATGACGATACCTACTCGAGATCGTTCCATCGCAAGTACTCCCCTGAATTGATATCCCTCCTGAGACGCTGCCCAATCAACTCCTCCAGATGACAGGGTGAAATCGCATCATGTGGGCAAGGTCTCAAGACCTTCAAGTGATTTTTAGTCAAAGTACTACCGGCAGTCAGATCACACCCCACTCGAACAGAACGCCTCTGCAAAACAACTGTCTCTTTTTCATTACCCTCAACTTTCTTTATACCTGCACCTAATGCATTTTCAAGTTCACGAGTACGATCAACCATCTCACGCCATGATATTGGATCCATTGAAAACGCATGATCTGGGCCTACCCTATGAACATCATCTGTAAAATGCTTTTCAATCATTCTTGCACCTAGTGTTACCGCCCCAAGTACCGTCGCATGTCCAGGTGTATGGTCACTCAAACCGAGGACCAGATTTGGATACATATCTCGATAAGTTTTCAACACATTGAGTTGAATATACTTAAAATTATCTAAACTAGCCGTATAATTGGTATTGCACTGCATTAAACAAAGCATAGGATTAATTTCAAGGGCAGCACTTACCGCACGGTGAACTTCATCCATTGTTGATGCTCCAGATGCCAGAATATAAGGCTTTTGCATACTTGCTATATATTGAATTATCTCAATCCAAGTGATGTCACCAGAGCCAATTTTGTAAGCCGGCACAAAATTATTTACATGATCAACAAGCTCTACCGAATAAGGACTGGTAAAGAATGCGATATTTGCCTTTTCACAGGTCTCTTTGATAATTTCAGTCCAAGAAATACTGATGCTGGCTTCCTTATAAACATCAAATACCGATTTTTTCCAACTTGCTTGATGAGATTGCTGCCGCCCAAGATTCTTAAAACCATAATCACTCACAATAGTTTCAGCCGTAAAGTGCTGAAATTTTGCAGCGTCAGCACCGGCTTCTGCTGCGAGATATATTAAATCTTTTGTTCGCTCAATGTCTCCATCATGATTCGCCGCAATGTCTGCGATGAAGTAGACCGGATGATCATACCCGATCTTCTTTGCGCCGATTTCTAAAATAGATTTAGGGGATTTCATAATACTCCTTAACGACTCGATGAATTTCGTCTGTTAAATTAGGCAATCTAATACCCAAAGTTTCCTCAAACTTGGAGCACTCCATTCGCATATCCTTCGGACGGTAAGTTTTAAGAAACGTGACCAGATCGGTTTTAACCCGCACCATGGTTCTGGTTGAAAAGCCCATCACTTCTGCAAATTTAAAAGCAAAATCTGCTTTGCTCATCCCCATATGTGACCCCAAATTAAAAATACCTACTGGCCTTTTCTCAATAGAGAGAACAATCATCTCTGAAAGAGTTCTCATAGAAAGAGGATTAAACAATACATCGTCAAAAACCTGAATTGTATCACTATCGGATAATGCACTATACAACCAGTCAGTCAAGCTAACCCTCTTGTCACACTTGCTACATCCGAAAAAATTTGTTCTCAATATGGTACTTTGCACATTTGTAGCAGCTAACTCCCCTGCATATTTAGAAAATGCATAAGTATTAGTTAAGGTGACTTGACTTTCACCATGCGGACCACCGCCATCGTAGACTTGATCTGTTGATATATGAACAAGATGACAATTTACTTTTTCATTTTTCATCCAGTTAGCAATATTTTCTACTGTACGTACATTTACCAAATATGCTTCGTTTGGATATGATTCACAACGGTCCACATCAGTCAACCCGATCAAGTTGACGATAACATCAGGGCTGACTAGATTCAATAATTTATATGCTTCCGCCTCATCAGATATATCAGCGTTATATTCAGTCGCATTATTACGCCCATGCAAATCAGCAGAGTAACCATTACCTTTAAGAACAGGCATGAGAGATGCGCCAAGCAGCCCTGTTCCACCTAGAATTAACACTTTTATTTTTGAATATGTAGCATTCATACTTACAGATTTTTTTGAATTTAAAATTTTCACACTCGGTAACACTTCACCACTAAAAAGAATCTCTGAGCAAACTTTTTACGCAAAAACTGCTTGAAATTCATCGAAGCATATACCCCTAACCTATGATTTGAACATGATATTTAAAAGGAGTTAGCTTTATAAATACGCTCTGCTCGGCTCCAGTCATCTGGAGAATCAATATCCACAACTCTCCAGTTAGGTATGGGCATCCCTAAACCCTCTGTATGCATTTTTTTATGTTCTAACCAAGACGAAGCTTTACCCCAATAAAATTGACCTGCATCATGGTATGCAACCTCTAAATCTTGAGTTCTCGTCAATTCATATTTAGGATTAAAAAACTGCATTTTTCCATTTGGTAGTCGTAGCATTGCTCGCTGCACGGGATGTGGATACTCTGTAACAGGGTAAACGAATTCAGCATTACGTTCCACAGCAAAATCAAGAGCAGAAACTAAATCACCTACTTGTAAAAACGGAACACATGGATAAATACAACATGCGTATTCAACTTCCCACCCAAGATCTATGGCTGATTTAATAGCGTGTGCAATGACAGGGACTGTGGGAGTTTGATCATCAGCCAATTCGTTCGGTCTCGTAAAAGGTGTTACAGCCCCAAAGCTTCTAGCTACACCCGCTATTTCTTCATCATCGGTAGAAACAACTACATGTTCAAATAAACCAGACTCCTTTGCAGAGTTTATAGCCCAATAGATCATGGGCTTACCACAAAAAACTTTGATGTTTTTTCTTGGGATTCGCTTACTACCACCACGTGCGGGTATAACGGCAATATTCATATTTAATTAACTCCATATATTCACGATTATTATGCTAAAAATTAAAATTTTAAATCCTATAACTTCAATGATATATGAATATTCTAACTAGAAATTGATTGTAGCTGCTGGCGAATTAAATATTAAATTTTTCCAATTTTACCTCTATTATCATCAATCCAGGAACTAAGTTCTTCAATACTCATCCATTCCGTGTTTGTATCAGAGCTATAAGTGAAACCTTCGGGGACCAACTTCCCTCCTTTTATTCGCGCCTCATCGGTAGACCAGTTATGAATAGAAGGTAATATTTTGAAATGATCACTATATTCGTAGGTATAGTAAGAATCTTCTGAACTGATCATCTGCTCATGCAGTTTCTCACCAGGACGAATACCAATAATCTCATGCTCAGCATCCTTATTAACAGCACGAGCCACATCTGAAACTTTCATTGATGGTATTTTTTTGACATATATTTCACCGCCAACCATGTCATCAAAAGCATGCCAAACCAGTTCTACGCCCTGCTCAAGAGTTATCATAAAACGTGTCATGCGTGAGTCAGTAATTGATAGTTTTCCCGTATCGGCAATGGAAAGAAAGAAAGGTATTACAGAACCTCGAGAGCCCATTACATTACCATATCGAACTACGCCGAAACGAGTGTCGTGGGCACCCGCATAGGAATTAGCTGCTACAAAAAGTTTGTCCGATGCCAATTTCGTAGCACCGTAGAGATTACATGGGCTGCTGGCCTTATCCGTGGAAAGTGCGATTATTCGCTTGACACCCCTATCGATACAAACATCAATGAGATTCATCGCACCGTTAATATTTGTTTTAATACACTCAAAGGGATTGTATTCCGCTGTTGGAACAATTTTAGTCGCGGCTGCATGAACCACATAGTCAATACCATCAAGCGCTCTAGATAGGCGACCTTTATCGCGGACATCACCAATAAAAAACCTGACTCGATCATCATTAGCAAAGAGTTTAGCCATTTCCCATTGCTTCATTTCATCTCTAGAAAAAACAACTATTCGTTTAGGGTTATATTTTTCAATAGTCATTGGTATAAAAGTATGACCAAACGACCCTGTCCCACCTGTTATTAAAATTGATGCATTTGTTAACATATTAACTCCGCTTAAAACTAAAAACTTACCATTACAACAAGAGGATCTTTAAAGTAGGCATCATCGTTATATTAAGACCTTTGATTAAAAAACCAGATACTTACATCTGTAGTTTTTAGTCACCCAGTCTTAACAACCACATTTTATTGCAATAGACCACCAATACTCATTATCTAGATACCACTGCATAAATTTTCAACTAACTGTTTCAAAAATATCTTGCTATTGATAGCCCCGTTCATTCGTAATTTTCGTTGTATCAATACCATACCTTCTGCGATGACCCAAACGATCAATTACATAGGTAAATAGTTACTTGTGCTGCGCTCCTGCAGAATAATAATTCATCGGTCTACAGGTCAGTGTAATGATGCCTTAATTAGCATCTTCATTCTAAATACCAATATTATAAGTATTACCATCTAGTCCGGTCCGATCAAATAGATCAACCCTACGATTATGATCAATTACATACAACCAGTCACGAATCTGCTTACTATCTCAATTCGTAAGATCACCATCCAGTCTGCAAGCTATAACAAAAAGCATTAACTCTTCAGTAATCAATAGGAGTCATAGTTAATCAGACAGTTTCTAATGGCTACAATTAAACTATTAATATGATTTTCACTTTTCAAAGTACTATCAGCGATCACATTCTTGCCGTAAATTCATCAGAAAGTTATTTGCATCCATCACTATCATCAACTGTTAATCTCATCTTATTTTATAAGTTCAATCAACATCTTACGCAAACCTTCTCGCCAATGATTAGGAGAGTACCCCAGCTTTTCGATGCTGAGCTGTTTATCCAGAGCACTATTCCCGGGCTCTTCGCTGGCAAAGGGTATTTGCTTACAGATATGGGCTCAATTGGAATACGCTGATCAATCATACCTAGCTCAAACGCGTCTTCCTGTATTGCAACTGCAAAATCGCACCAACTGGCCACTCCTGAATCACTCCAATTATAGATACCACTCAACCTGAGTTCTAGTATTTTCCAAGCCGCACGGGCAAGACTATTCGTCCATGTCGGTGTACCGACTTGATCCACAATAATACCCAACTTTTCTTTTTCAGACATAAGTCTCAGCATCGTCTTCACAAAATTATTCCCATGCGAAGAATAAACCCAAGAAGTTCTTACAATAGCGCAGTCATCTCCCAACACATTTATCACTGCTTCATCACCCGCTTGTTTACTGGCACCATAAACGTTTACAGGGTTTGCTAATGAGGCAGCCAGATAAGGAGTACTCTGGGTTCCATCAAAAACGAAATCAGTCGAAACATGCAACATTTTTGCGCCAGCCATTTTACAAGCGTGCGCAATATTATTCGCACCGTCTCGATTTATACGAAAGGCTAGTTGAACTTCATCTTCCGCCTTATCGACCGCAGTATAGGCTGCCGCATTTATAACCCTAATGGGAGACTCCCTCTGTATAAAGCGCAATACATGACTAGCACCTGTAATATCAAGCAGGTTAGATATACCGCCCTTATTTTAATGGATTCTGGAGCAGTTCTTTGTAGCTCCCAACCCAATTGTCCGGCGGCACTAGTGATAATTACTTTCAATTTCTATTACTCAAAGAGATCAGCTTTTAGAAATGAATCCGCCACCATATCTCTTTCAGATAGTACCGGCACAAATCCTTCATTCAGAGGCCATTCAATAGCCAAATCTTTATCATTCCAGATTATAGCGCGTTCGTGTTTGGGTGAATAATAATCCGTTGTTTTATACAGAAATTCAGCCTCATCAGTCAAAACTAAAAACGCATGACCAAAACCTTCTGGCACCCAAAATTGGCGTTTATTTTCAGCGCTTAATACAGCCCCTTCCCATTGACTAAAGGTAGAAGAGCTTTTACGAAGATCAACCGCAACATCAAACACTTCACCACTGATAACTCTTACTAGTTTTCCTTGAGTCTGTTCAACTTGATAGTGTATTCCTCGTAAAACCCCTTTTGAAGATTTCGAATGGTTATCCTGAACAAAGTTGAGATTTCGACCCAACGCATCTTCAAATACTTTTTGGTTATAACTCTCATAGAAAAAACCTCGATCGTCACCAAAAAGCTTAGGTTCAATGATTTTCACTTCAGGAAGTTTAGTGTTGATTATTAGCATTACTAAATCGATTCTTGAAGTAGGCGCTGCAAATATTGGCAATAGCCATTTTTTAGCAAGGGTTCAGCCAGCTTTCGCAGCTGCTCTACATTGATATAACCCTTGCGGTAAGCAATCTCTTCTGGACAGACGACTTTAAGCCCTTGACGCTTCTCGATAGTTTCAATATAGGCAGATGCGGCAATCAATGAATCATGTGCACCCGTATCTAACCATGCCATTCCCCTCCCCATCTGCTCTATAGTCAATTGCCTCTGTTTTAGATAAATTTTATTTACATCGGTAATCTCTAGTTCTCCTCGACGGGATGGTTTGGTAGCTTTAGCTATATCGATGACCTGATTATCATAAAAATATAAACCAGTCACCGCATATCTCGATTTAGGCTCAATCGGTTTTTCTTCGAGGCTTATTGCTTTACCCGATGAATCAAACTCAACAACACCATAACGCTCTGGATCATTAACCGGATAGGCAAATACAGTAGCACCAACATCTATATTTGCTGCGTTATTAAGCAGTGAAGAGAAGTTATGCCCATAGAAAATATTATCTCCCAAAATTAGAGAGCAGCTATCTTTTCCAATAAAATCTTTAGCAATAATAAATGCTTGGGCCAAACCGTCTGGTGATTTCTGAATTGCATATTGTAAAGTTATTCCCCATTGAGAACCATCACCTAGTAACTCTTTAAATCGAGGTGTATCTTGAGGAGTTGATATTAAGAGCATTTATCTTATTCCTGCTAACATAAGGGTAGTCAGCGGATAGTAAACCATCGGTTTATCGTATATTGGGAGCAGCTGTTTAGAAATTCCTCTGGTGATAGGATAAAGACGAGTTCCTGATCCTCCAGCAAGAATAATACCTTTCATTATTTATTTCCTAAACCAAGTCTTTCGCCCTGATAACTGCCATCCAGAACTCGCTTCCACCATAATTTATTCGCTAAATACCACTCAACTGTTTTCCTGATTCCTGTTTCAAAGGTCTCATCCGGTTTCCATCCTATCTCCTCGTCGATTTTTGTCGCATCTATGGCGTAACGTACATCGTGCCCTGGTCGATCCTTAACATAAGTAATAAGCTCTTCATAACAATTTATACCTTCCGGATGATTTGGTACCAGTTCATCCAGGATTCGACACAGTGTTTTTACTACCTCCAGATTAGTTTTTTCATTATGACCACCAATGTTATATGTTTCACCATCTAGACCTTCCAACACTACTTTCACAAGTGCTTTCGCATGATCTTCAACATACAGCCAATCT
>JBNKDE010000019.1:0-67611 GCA_050288105.1 Gammaproteobacteria bacterium | reverse complement strand
GGCAGCACAGGAGTCAACGCCGAGGGATGCGAATTTAGGGGCAGTCGCGTCAGGAACGCGTCTGCCCCGACCGCGATTTGGCTGTGCTTTTGACGGGAGAAGGGACTGTTGGGGAAGCATTTTTGGTGACTTTTCATGCCTGAAAAGTTACTCGCACGCAGGCACGACTAAACTACAAAGCTAGAAAAGTATTCAGCGTGTGAAATCAAAACTTAGCCAGGCGCTATACGCATTCCTTCGCACAACGTAAATGACCGCTTTATCAATATTAGAAATAGTCAGGAAAAACATCAATGATGTTACTACCAGCTAGCTACATATCCCGCCGCTCAACCAACTCCGGATCAGCCGTGATCTCCCGATAGATCTCAATACGTGATCCTTCTTCAGCCGGTGCATCCAGTTTGGTGATCTTGCCAAAGATACCTACCTTTTGTTTCTCTAGATTGATATCCGGAAATTGATCAAGTAATCCAGAATGTTCAATTGCTTGTCTAACCGTACTACCATCAGGAATTTCCAGTTTTAACCACACCTGTTTGAATTTATCTGCGTAAGCTACACCAACGTTCATGTATTTAACTCCCTGATGATTAGGCGGTGGCCAGCTCTACTTGCTGGCGTTCGGCCAGGCGTTTATCCAGTATCCGCTTACCTGCGAGTAAGAACCCCAGTACCAGAAAACCACCAGGTGGCAGGATGATTAGTAAAAACCCTTTGTATTCAGGGATCAATACCATCTCCAGATGTGAGGCCCAGGATCCCAGCAGTAATGACGCGTTGGCAAATAAGGTGCCACTGCCAATAATTTCGCGTGTCGCACCCAGAATAACCAGCGCCAGTGTAAATCCAAATCCCATCATCAGGCCATCGACGATACTGGGTAACACCTGATTACGCGATGCAAAGGATTCAGCCCTGCCCAGTATGGCGCAGTTGGTGACGATGAGCGGGATAAACAGCCCCAGCACCTTGTGTAGATCGTGCACCCAGGCATTCATTGCCATATCTACCATGGTGACCAGTACGGCGATGATTAATACAAACACAGGGATTCGTACCTGAGGTGTGATGATACCGCGCAGTACTGCAATCAGAAATCCTGAGGCAGCCATTACGGCGGTGGTAGCAAGCCCCATGCCCAGGCCGTTGCTGGCGGTTCCGGTCACTGCGAGTAACGGACATAAACCAAGCGCCTGGACAAAGATAATATTGTTATCCCATAGACCATCTTTAGTGATGGTGCTGTATTGATTACTCATCTGTGTGCTCCACGTTAATTAGCGCTGAAACATTAACCTTACTGTCAGACTGGTCAGGTATAGAAATTAAGCGGCTACGATTTGCGTTGAAAAACTGCAGGCCGTCAGTGATACCTTTAACAACCGCGCGCGGGGTGATGGTAGCACCTGAAAATGCATCAAATCGGCCGCCATCTTTTTTAACCTTCCATTCTGCAAGCGGAGGGTTGCCCAGAGACAGACCATTGAAGTCAAAAATCCAGTTGCTCTTTTTTTCTTCAATCTTGTCACCTAGCCCAGGTGTCTCTGCATGCGAAATAACTCGAACGCCCAGAACTTCGCCAGCGGTGTTTACCCCGATAATCATCTTGATTTCATCGGCAAATCCCTGTTCGGAGATTTCCCAGGCCAGTGCGCTTACCTGAGAGTCTTTAAACCCGCGATAGATCTTGATGCTATGATCTTTCTGGTCGGTGACCTCAAGTACGTTATCCAGCAGGTTGTTGTCATATAAATTATCGGGAATGACCTGGCTTAGGGATTGTAGTAAATCCTCTTTATGCCTTTCTGCGATGGCATCCTGGGTGGCGATATTACCCGATACCAGAAACACCGAGGCAAAGGTGGCAAAGCCACCCAGTAGCATGGCCTGATATCCGACACGTTGTCTGTATGAAGGCGTATCTGGTGTGCTCATGATGCGCTTTCCTCCTTGCTTTCAACAGCCGCGTAATTGAGCGGCTCGCCCTTTTTATCGCGCCCATAGATACGAGGTTTGAGGTAATGATCTATTAATGGTGTGCAGGCATTCATTAGCATGACTGCAAAAGCAACGCCCTCAGGATAGCCGGCCCAGGTTCGGATTACGTAGACAAACATACCGCATCCGGCACCGAATAATAGTTGGCCTCGGATGGAAACCGGAGAGGTTACGAGGTCAGTCGCTATAAAGAACGCCCCCAGCATTGCGGCACCGGACATCAGGTGTGTCATCGGGCCAGGATAGAGTTCGGCATCCACGAGATGAAATACTCCTGCTAAAAGAGCCAGAGTGGTTAGCATGGACACGGGGATATGCCAACTGATTACACGCTTGTAGAGCAGGAACAGTCCACCCAGAAAAATAAAGATAGCCGAGGTTTCACCCAGGCTGCCTGAGGAGTGACCAAAGGTCATCTGTGCTAAGGATGCGGTGCCCTGCATAACTTCGCTCAGCGTTTTACCTGTCGTTAGCTCGGTTTTGATATGACCTAAGGGGGTGGCGCTACTGACTGCGTCAAACTCTGGCGCAAATCCAAAGGTGATTGACAGGCTTTGCAGCAGGTCTGGTGCACCTGCAGAGAATAAAGGTGCCGGTGCGGTAAAGCTGGTCATTTCAAGAGGGAATGAAATGAGCAGCGCTACGCGCGCAACCATGGCAGGGTTGAACAGGTTTTGTCCCAGTCCACCAAATACCTGCTTGCCGATCACGATCGCCAGGAAGGAACCGACTACGGCAATCCACCAGGGTGCCCAGGGTGGCAGTGTCATGGCGAGCAGCCAGCCGGTTAATATGGCTGATCCGTCCCACAGGAATGATCGCACCGGCTTGCCTGCAACCTTGAGTGACAGGTATTCAGCCAGCAGTGCACTGCCAACGGTAACGATAAAAAGGTAGATAGCAGGCCAGCCAAACATATAAAAACCAAGCAGGGTAGCCGGTAGCAGTGCCAGCATGACCAGTTGCATGGTTCGATTGATGCTATTTTTGTCGTGCGTATAAGGCCCGGCGATGAGAGGTTGTTCGATCATACCGCCTCCTGTTGGCTAACCTGAGCTGACTGTTCAGTGGATGCCTCAGCGAGTGCGGCAGCCTCAGCTTCCTGTTTCTTTTTGGCTTCCATTTCCAGCTTACGTTTTTTCATGGCTTCACGTTTTGCCTGCTGGATTTTTTCCATGCGTTCGGCACGTGCTTCGGTTAAACGTTTGGTCTCGCCCTGTTTATGCTGGATGCGCTGTCTCTGGGCAAGCTCGCCTTTGGCGTAGTTAAAATACTGCACTAATGGAATGTGTGCAGGGCAGACATAGGAACAGGAACCGCAGGCAATGCAGTCCAGTAATCCCAGTCCAACTGAGTTGTCCAGATTTCCGGAGCGGATGTTGGCAGCCATTTCCAGTGGCACCAGGCCGCAGGGACAGGCCTTTACACAGCTGGCGCATCGTATGCAGGGCATTTCGGGCGCTGCATGAACTTCAGATTCGGTAAGCGCCAGTAGCCCGTTGCTACCTTTCACCGCAGGTACGCGTGTTTCGAGCAGGGGTTGACCCATCATGGGTCCGCCGCTGATGATTTTGGCAGGCTGTTGCTTATAGCCACCACAAAATTCGACCAGATTATCCAGCGGCGTACCAATTAGCACTCGCAGGTTTTTCGGTTGTTTTATGGCTGAGCCGGATACCGTCATCACGCGCGAGATGAGCGGTCGGCCATGTTTCAGTGCATCGTATACCGCCAGTGCGGTTGCCACATTATGTACCACAATACCGATGTCGGCGGTCAGGCCGCGTGCCGGGGTTTCCTTACCGGTCAGGGTTTGTACCAGATGTTTTTCCGAGCCCATGGGGTAGCGCGTAGGTAAGCCTACGACCCGCACCTGCGGGAAGTTACTGGCCACCTGTTGCATGGCGGCTATCGCATCGGGTTTATTATTCTCTATCGCAAAAAGTACCTGAGTCACTTCCAGTGCTCTCGCCATCAGCAATACACCCTGGAGTACTTCCTCGCTTTGTTCCTGCATCAGGCGATCATCGCAGGTCAGGTAGGGCTCGCACTCTGCGCCATTAATTACCAGCGTATGTAGTTGATAGCGTTTACGCAGGTTCAGTTTTACCGATGAAGGAAAGGTTGCCCCGCCCATGCCAACAATGCCAGCCTGTGCCACCCGGTTAGCAATTTCATCCGGGCTGAGGATGAAAGGATCGGTAACCGGATCGATGTCATCGGCCCATTCATCCAGGTTGTCCGGTTTCAGGGTAATGGTTCGTACCGATAATCCGGAAGCGTGATGTGCTGGATAGCTACCTACGCCCATAATACGTCCAGAGGTGGGCGCATGTACCGGGGCCGATATCGCACCCTGGCTGCGCGCCAGTAACTGACCCTTTTTGACCATTTCTCCCCGCATCACCAGCGCAGCAGCGGGAGCACCGATATGCTGCTGCAGGGGAATGTGGAGCAGGGCTGGCATGGGAAGATTTTCAATGGTTTTATCGGCACTCAATGACTTGCGGTCATCTGGGTGCACGCCACCACGGATTCGAAACAGTTTGATTGCTTTTGCGACTGACATATTCAGGCTCGGGTTAAGCTACCCTGGCTGGTTCAGGCCAGTACCAGGTTTGCAGGGTGGGTTCTATGGGGCGCATTTCGATGCATTCTGTGGGACACACATCAAAGCATTTTTCGCAGCCTGTGCAGGCATCCATGAATACGGCATGGATCTGTTTGGGGCCACCCAGAATGGCATCGGTGGGACAGCGTTTGAAACACTTGGTGCAGCCCACACAGAGGTTTTCATGAATGAAGGCGACTCGGGGCGTCTGGTCATCGACACCTGACATATCTACGCTCACACCCATTTTTTCAGCCAGTGCCGCTACCAGCGCCTTGCCGCCGGGAGGACACAGGGTTACCGGGGCTTCATTATTGGCGACTGCTGCAGCCGCGGGAGTGCAACCGGGGTATCCACACTGCCCGCATTGGGAACCGGGGAGCAACTCCTCGATTTCTGCCTCCAGTGGGTTGCCTTCAACCGCCAGGAATTTAGCGGCATAGCCCAACAGGGCGCCCATGGCTAATCCAAGCAGGGTAATGATGATGATGGCAGCGGACATAATGTATTTCTCCTCGTGCAAACAGGCCCTAATTGGTTAATCCGGCAAAGCCCATAAACGCCAGCGACAGTAATCCAGCGACGACATAAGCGATAGGCGCACCGCGGAAGGTTGCGGGTACGCTGGAGATCGCCAGGCGTTCGCGCAATCCGGCAAACACCACCAGCACCAGGGTAAAACCCAGCGCTGAACCAAAACCGTAGAGCAGGCTTTCCAGCAGGTTATTCTGTTTCTGTACATTCAGCAGGGCGACGCCCAGTACAGCGCAATTGGTTGTAATCAGGGGCAGGAAGATACCCAGCACCTGATACAGCGCTGGGGAGGTTTTTCTTACCACCATTTCGGTGAACTGGACTACCACGGCAATCACCAGAATAAAGGTCAGGATGCGCAGGAAGCCGATATCCAGTGGTTGTAGTACGTAGTGTTCCAGTAACCAGCCGGCGAACGCAGCGAGGGTCAGAACAAAGGTCGTCGCCAGGCCCATACCGAGCGCGGAATCGAGTTTATTGGATACCCCCATCAGTGGGCATAGTCCCAAAAACTTCACCAGTACGACGTTATTGACCAGAGCGGTAGAAAGAATGATCAGAATATATTCCATGGACATCAACAAAATTTCTAGATAACAAGTGCTAGTCAAAAAATATGCCAATTACGCAATGTGTTGCGGGGTGATGATTTTTGAGCAGGCTGGTTGCGCCTGAGAAGCCTGTGCTGACGCGCTTTGCAGGCCGGGTAGGTTTGCCAGGCCGCTTACCCACAGCGCATTGATCACAGGGTTAACGCGGTATCGATTGAGAAGGTTTGTAATAAATACGACAAGCCCTCGGGAGAATATTGTTAGATTTGCTACAAATCGCAGGTATATAATGTTGCCTTGTCGCTACAGGCCTTGTGGCCAAACACCTTTAGGCCTTTGGTATAGATTTTGCTGCTTACCCTGCAGGTTTAAATTTCAGGCTAAAACAATGGCTCAACAAAATGCAAAATGTTCCCCGGATAAGGTAGTTGATGCAATTAGCCGGTTCCTGGATGCGCCTCCCGAGGGTACACCGGCTGAGATCATAGAAGCATTTGCAGAAATCGGTTCCAGAGAATTCCTGCCCCCCCGACTGTTTTACGAAACCGTTATGCAATCGCCTATGGCGATCTCAATTACGGATCCGCACGCCTGTATTCTGTTCGTCAACCAGGCCTTTGAACGGCTTACCGGTTACCAGAGCCATGAAGTGATCGGTAAAAACGAGTCGGTATTATCAAGCAAATCAACGCCGGATGAAATTTACCAGGACCTGTGGAAAACGATTAATGCGAAGCAGGTGTGGAAAGGCATGCTGGTCAACCACGGTAAAAACAAAACGGAATACCTGGCTGAGCTAACCATTTCACCCGTGTTAAACCACGAGCAGGAAGTCTCTTATTTTCTGGGTATGCATCGTGATATCACCCAGGTTCATCAGCTCAAGCAAAACCTCGAGTTCCAGAAAAACCTGACTGAAGCGGCACTGGATGCAGCCCCTATGGTGGTAGCAATGCTGTCGGCAGATGGCAAGGTAGTGATGGATAACCTGGCCTATAAGGCATTAATGGGTGACTTTAGGGGAGCAGAACCCGCCAGCTTGTTTCTTGATGTACTACAGACTCAGCTGGGTGAATGCCTGAAAAAAGTATGTCAGGCTGGCGAAGGTTTTACTAATGTTGATGTGCGTCTTGATCCTCCGGGCAGTGTTTCTCCGCGCTGGTTTACCTGTTCAGGTGTACATATCGAAGCGCTGGATGATGATGCGGAGCATTACTTTAGCGGGCCGGATCATGCCTGCGGTTACCTGCTGTTGATTGCCAATGAGGTGACCTCCAGTCGACAGCGTATCAATGAAGCGCGCATGAATATGATACGCGCGAATATGACCGAGCATCAGCTAACGCAAACCATGCGTGAAGCGATTTCCGGCGCTATTTACAAACTGCAGGTGCCGCTGAATGTGATCAAGGCGGCACTGGCGATTCCGGGTGATAAACGAAGTGATGGCAGTCTGCAGAATATCCTCAAGCATGCACTGGAAAGTGGCGAGGAAGCCATGGATAGCCTGCATGCGGCGTTACCGGGTCCTTCCAATGAACAGCTTTCGCAGGTCAATATCAATGAAATCCTGCACGAGGTACTGAAGCTGTCTACCGATACCATGCTGTCCTCTGGGGTAGTTGTAGACTGGCGTCCTACCACCGTGCTGCCTCCGGTAGATGGGCGTGCCAATGCCTTACGAGGCCTGTTTAAATATCTGATTGATAACTCGATTCAGGCGGTTAATCAGACCAATCACGATCATCGTGAAATCCGGGTAGAAACCCGCCTGGATGGCAATGAAGT
This sequence comes from Gammaproteobacteria bacterium, assembly GCA_050288105.1. Classification (GTDB taxonomy): domain Bacteria; phylum Pseudomonadota; class Gammaproteobacteria; genus JACNJF01. The sequence continues at coordinate 60,126 of JBNKDE010000019.1, read as the reverse complement.
GGTGATTGAGGTCATTGATAATGGCCCCGGTATTTCAGAAACCCATAGACTCAAGGTGTTTGAGCCTTTTTACTGTGGCTGGGAATCTTCGCGCAATCATTCCGGTATGGGCCTGACCATGGCACAGGAAGTCGTGATTGGTCACAATGGCAGTATTGAAATAGACGCAGATTTTTACGGTGGTTGTCGCGTGTTTGTTCGATTACCCGTTAATTTCCATTCCTGAGAATTCAATGAAAATTAACCACGACAATATTGAAATGGATAAAAATAACCAGCAACGAGAGGTGATGCAGTCGGGGCTGGAGAGTCTGTACCAGGTTAGTAAGGTACTCAGTCGCTCACTGGACTTCCGCGAAACGCTGACCGAAGTGCTCAATGCATTGAATGATACGGGTAACCTGAGTCATGGCATGATCAGTCTGATCGACGATGAGAGTGGTGATCTGATGATGATTGCGCTGCATGGCAACCCTAAGCCCGCGACTCCGGTACGTTATAAGTCGGGTGAAGGCATCGTCGGTAGTATTCTACAGACAGGTGAATCGGTGGTGCTCAAGCGTATATCGGATGAAGACCGCTTTCTGGATCGGCTGAACGTGTATGACCAGAGCCTGCCTTTTATCGGCGCCCCCATACTGATAGGGGATGAACAGACCATCGGCGTGTTAACGGCGCAGCCGGTATCGGCGCTGGGTGAGCTGGATGAATACCTGCGCTTTATGGAAATGGTTGCCAACCTCATCGGGCAAAGTGTGCGCCTGGCGAAAAAGGTGGAAGACGAGCAGCAGGCACTCAAGGTTGAGCGCGATGCGTTACGACGCAAGGTGCGTGGCGAGCATGGTTTCTCGAATATGGTCGGTCGATCGCATGGCATGCAACTGGTATTTGGACAGGTGCGGCAGGTGGCGAAATGGAACACGACGGTATTGATACGAGGAGAATCCGGAACCGGTAAAGAATTAATCGCCAACGCTATTCACTATAACTCACAGCGCGCGAACGGGCCTTTCATTAAGCTGAACTGCGCTGCGTTGCCGGATAACCTGCTGGAATCGGAACTGTTTGGTCATGAGAAAGGTGCTTTTACCGGTGCGGTTAACCAGCGCAAAGGCCGTTTTGAACAGGCCAATGGCGGCACCATTTTTCTGGATGAAATCGGCGAAATCAGCCCTGCATTCCAGGCCAAACTGCTACGCGTTTTACAGGAAGGTGAATTCGAACGCGTAGGCGGTGCAAAAACCATTAAGGTCGATGTTCGGGTAGTGGCCGCCACCAACAAGGATCTGGAAGCCGAAGTACAGGAAGGAGAGTTTCGTGAAGACCTGTATTATCGACTCAATGTGATGCCGATTTACATGCCCGCATTACGCGAGAGAAGCGAAGATATCCCTGATCTGGCACGTTTTCTGGTGGCCAAGATTGGTAAGATACAGGGGCGTGAACTGACCCTGAAAGACCAGGCGATAGGCCGACTGATGCAATACGACTGGCCGGGTAATGTGCGTGAGCTGGAAAATTGTCTGGAGCGCGCAGCGGTAATGAGTGAAGAAGGTGTGATCAATAATCATGCGATTAACCTGTCCGGATTGAAGAGCAACCAGACGGCCAGTACTCCGGTTCAGCAGGAATACGGTAGCAGCGAAATTGATATCGATGATCCAGACCTTGACGAACGTGAGCGAGTGATTGCGGCGCTGGAGAAGGTGGGCTGGGTACAGGCCAAGGCAGCGCGACTGCTGGGCATGACACCACGTCAAATCGGATATCGCATACAGACCCTGAATATCAAGGTGCAGCAGTATTAGCGCGCTAGCCCCGGCTGTTGTGTAATTTGTGAGGTATAGTTCTCGCGCGACGCATTCTGATATAGGTTATCCTTTAGCAAATTCTTTCAGGAAGCTTTCTGCTCAGTGAGATCCTCGCCAGACAATATCGAAAGGTTTAAAAATATCTGTGCCATTGGTGGTGGGACCGGCTTAGGTCGATTGCTGTATGCGCTGAGTTTCCTTGATGTGCGCACCACAGGTATTGTTGCGACCACGGACACAGGGGGCTCTACCGGCTGGATACGTGAGCACACCAATTCTATCGCCTGGGGAGACATCCGAAACTGTCTTAACCAGATGTCCCCTAAAAGCTGTATGCAGGGAGCGCTGTTCAGGTATCGCTTTGCAGATTTCAGCGCGCTTGAAAACCAGAACCTGGGTAACCTGATGTTATATGCGCTCGATCAACTGAGTGGCAGGCCGCTGGATGCGATTACTCATGCTCGTGAGATCCTCAAAATTGATACCGCCATCATCCCTATGTCCGAACAGCCCGTGCACCTGGCCGCGCATGACTCGGAAGATGTGACTCAGTATGGTGAGATGAAGGTAGAAGAACTGAAGGACTTACCTGCGGATATCTGGCTGGATCCTGACCCGCTTGCTACACCGGAAGCGGTGTCAGCCATTAAACAGGCGGATTTGATTATACTCTCCGCGGGTAGCGTGGTTACCAGCCTGATGCCAAATTTACTCGTAACAGAGTTATTGGCTGCCATTCTCAAAAGCCGGGCACCGGTAATATACATTGCCAATATGAAACCGATTGATGATGCGATTGGCACACATTCCTTAAGCCAGCAATGTCGCTGGATGGAGCAGGTATTAGGCGCCAATATTATTGACGCGATTATCTGGCCAGAATCCCGCGAGCGGCATGACTGCGACTGGATCGATACCCTGGTGGTTGATGTCGAAGACCGCAGCGCACCGCTACGACACGACAAGGATAAGCTGATTGCGGCAATTAACCAGGTGCTGCAAAGGTTTGCGACAAAACAATCAGCGGGCAGGATTTCCTCATTCTTTTCTGCTGCCAGATCTAAATATTAACCCGGCGACCAGCCAGGTCGTGTTCAGGGCCCTCACTGCGCCAGAAGCCTGCCCGTCGAGCCGGTAAATGGCAGCGATAATTCACATAAATTACTGTTTTGAGAGAAAAAATACGCATTATTGTGTCGCATTCCGTGGCAGGGGTTGCAATTATTGGCCATGACATTATATTAGCTAATACTAATATTCTATTGATATCGAGGTGCCCTATGGTTATGGAAGTAACGAAAGAAAATTTTACCGAAGTCATTGAAGGCAATGACACTGTTATTGTGGATTTCTGGGCGCCCTGGTGCGGACCCTGTCGCTCATTTGCGCCAACCTTCGAGAAGGTTGCAGAAGCGAATCCAGACATTGCCTTTGTTAAAATTAACACTGAGCAGCAACAGGAGCTGGCCGCTGAATTCCAGATTCGCTCTATCCCGACACTGATGGCAATCCGCGAAAAAGTCATCGTCTTTTCTCAGCCCGGTGCGCTGCCAGAGTCCTCGCTGACCGAAGTATTGTCCCAGATCAAGGCGCTGGATATGGGTCAGGTGCACAAGGAAGTAGCAGCAAAGCATAGTGCGCAGGCAACTGCTCAGGCATAAGCTTTTCGCAAAAAAGACTGCATAAGGCTCTGTCATGTTCAGAGCCTTTTTTTTGCGCCTGCTGCGGTACTCTCATTCCGCTTCTCCCTCTGTCGTAACCCTCACATCGGGCGTTATTTGTTGTGTTATAAAGCATACATTCGCTCAGCTCTTTTCGAATTAAGTAGTTCAAATTCAACGACTTAGCCTTTGATTTTAAAACAGGCATAGTGTTTGCATTGATAGTCATAACAAACGATATGAACAGACCATATCAACGTATTTCACTATGCCGAAGTGGCACAAAATCGAGGAGAGTCGATGATGGAATTAACCGTATTAGGTCAAACCGAAAAAGCAGGTACTGGGGGCTGTAGTTCATCCGGTTGTGGCGGTAGTAATGACCAGCTTTCCCATCTGCCGGAAAATATTCGGCAAAAGGTTCATAACCATCCCTGCTATTCGGAAGAGGCGCATCATCATTTTGCTCGCATGCATGTTGCGGTGGCACCAGCCTGTAATATCCAGTGCCACTACTGTAATAGAAAATATGATTGCGCCAACGAGTCTCGCCCTGGAGTGGTGTCTGAGCTGCTAACTCCGGATCAGGCGGTTAAAAAAGTCATGGCCGTAGCGGCTAATATTCCTCAAATGACGGTACTGGGCATCGCTGGCCCCGGCGATCCGCTGGCAAATCCTGAGCGTACCTTTGAAACCTTCCGTCAGCTCACTGAAAAAGCGCCTGATATCAAACTCTGTGTTTCTACCAACGGCCTGTCATTGCCGGAACAGGTAGACGAACTATGTAAGCACAATATCGACCATGTCACCATTACCATCAACTGTGTAGATCCTGAAGTGGGTGCCAAGATTTACCCCTGGATTTTCTGGAACAATCGTCGCATCAAAGGTATTAAAGGGGCCAGAATCCTGATAGAGCAGCAACAGAAGGGGCTGCAGATGCTGACTGATCGCGGAATACTGGTTAAGGTGAATTCAGTAATGATCCCTGGTGTAAACGATAAACATCTGGAAGAAGTCAGTAAGGTAGTTAAAGCGAAAGGGGCATTTTTACATAATGTAATGCCACTAATTGCAGAGGCTGAGCATGGCACTTTTTATGGTGTGATGGGTCAGCGTGGTCCGACCCATGATGAACTACAGGTGTTACAGGACAGCTGTGCTGGCGATATGAATATGATGCGTCACTGTCGTCAGTGCCGCGCTGATGCGGTGGGTATGCTGGGCGAAGATCGTGGCGATGAATTTACCATGGATAAGGTTGAAACCATGCATATTGATTACGCGGAAGCGATGGTTCAGCGAGCCGAATACCAGGCGAGTGTGGAAGCAAAATTAAAGCAGCAGCAGGAGCAAAAGAAAGGTTTTGTTTCGCTGGAATCTCTGGGTGTGAAAAAACAGACTCGTCCAGTGCTGATGGCGGTAGCGACCAGTGGTGGTGGCGTCATAAATCAGCATTTTGGTCATGCCAGGGAGTTTCTGGTGTATGAAGCCTCAATGACTGATGTGCGTTTTATCGGGCATCGTAAAGTTGACCTGTATTGCTCGGGTGATGACAGCTGTGGTGATGCAGAAACCACGCTGCAAAAGATTATCCGTACGCTGCAAGGATGCGAAGCGGTACTCTGCTCCAAGATTGGATACGAGCCCTGGGATCAGCTTGAGGAAGCGGGTATACAGCCCAACGGTGAGCATGCCATGGAACCGATAGAAGAAGCGGTAGCAGCCGTGTATGCGGAGATGGTTGAGAAAGGGTTACCCGAAAAGAAAACGACTGTTGAACTATTACAGGTAAAGGCCTGAGGAGCGCATCATGGCATTTGAAATTGTTAGTAGTTGTGTAAATTGCTGGGCCTGTGAGCCTTTATGCCCGAGTCAGGCGATTTATGAGTCACGTCCACATTTTAAGATCGATGCAAAAAAATGTACCGAGTGTGATGGCGATTTTATCGATCCGCAGTGTGTGAGTATCTGTCCGATTGAAGGAGCGATTCTCAACTCATTTGGTGAACAGGCAAATCCACCGGGTTCTCTGACCGGTATTCCGCCAGAAAAAATGGCCGCAGCTATGGCCGAAATGCAGGCTAGATAGGGGAGAATATTATGATTGTTATTTCACAGGATTTTAGAAGACTGACTACGGCCCCTAAATTAAGTACCGGCTTCCCTGATCTGAGCAAGATGATTCAGCTATTCAGGAACTATTTCGGTACGGGGCTTACAATCGAAAAGCCCGGAGAGATTTATTGCAGTAAGCGGGGATGGAATCGAAATTCAGCATTTATTATGGCGCAGTATGAAATGGCGCAGAGTAAGCAAAGTGCTGGCGAATTGAATGACTGAAAAGGTTATTTTCTGGGAAAAGCCGGGATGCATTGGTAACAGGCAGCAGAAATTACTGCTGCGTCAGCATGGCGTACAACTTGATGTAAGGGATTTACTTGCGCAGCGCTGGACTGCTGAAGCGCTGCGTCAGTTTTTTGCTGATAAGCCGGTTGCCGAATGGTTTAACCAGTCAGCACCCGATATTAAATTAGCTGTGATCGATACTTCTGCGGTCACTGAACAACAGGCGCTGGATCTGATGCTCAATAAACCGTTGCTGATCTGTCGCCCGTTAATGCAGTTAGGAGAACTACGCCAGAGTGGTTTTGTGGCGGGCGATGTTCTTGATCATTTGAACATACAGCTGCAGGTGGATCAGGATTTGCAGTCCTGCCCGATGGCGGATGTAAATGAGCCCTGTGAGGTGACACTATGAGCGCGCAAATCGATGTATCCGCACATCGTAATGCGGTCGAGATTGCTGATGGCGTTTACTGGATTGGTGCGCTAGATCCCAATCTGCGCAGTTTTGACATTATTTTGCGAACTGCGAATGGAACGACTTATAACTCCTACCTGGTCAAGGGGAGTGAAGGTGTTGCGATTATCGATACGGTAAAGGAGAACTTTAGTAATGAGTTCTTCTCCAGGCTGGAGTCTGAGGTCAGCTACAGTGAAATTAAGGTGATCGTGTTAAATCACCTGGAACCCGATCATACCGGTGCTTTGCCAGAATTAATGCGCAGGGCGCCACAGGCAAAGCTGTATATATCGCAGCGTGCAACCAGCATGCTAAAAGCGTTACTGAAACCTGAAACACAGAAGTTTGAATATACCACGGTAAATACAGGCGACTCGGTCAGTCTCGGTGATCGTACATTAAAGTTTTTACATACACCGTTTTTACACTGGCCTGATACGCAGTGCACCTATCTGGATGAAGAGCACATCCTGTTTTCAGGAGATGTATTTGGCTGCCATTACTGTGACAAAAGATTGTTTAACGACCGAGTGGGTGATTTTCGCTTCTCGTTTGATTACTACTATGCACACATCATGCGCCCCTTCAAAAAGCATGTAATGGATGCCCTGCAATTAATCGAACCTTTGAAAATCAACCAGATTGCGCCTACGCATGGTCCCATACTACGTGAGCGTCCACGCCGATACATTACGCATTACCGTGAACTGTCAACATCCAGTCTGACGCGCGAGATTGGATATAACGATGACAAGTCTGTGATCATTTTTTATATGAGCTCGTATGGTAATACGGCGAGAATGGCTGATGAAATTAGTGAAGGTGCAAGCAGTGTCGAGGGGGTTCGGGTCTCTCTGTATGATCTTGAAGGTGGTGAGATAGACCCTTTTGTTGATTTGATAGAAGAAGCCGACGCGCTGCTTTTTGGTTCCCCAACGATAAATGGGGACGCAGTAAAACCAGTATGGGACTTACTTTCTTCACTTGCAGTAGTGAACCTGAAAGGAAAAATTGGTGCCGCGTTTGGTTCCTATGGGTGGAGCGGTGAAGCAGTGCAGATGATTGAGGACAGGATGAGTGGTCTTAAAATGACGATTCCCAAAACAGGCTTGCGTGTAAAACTGATCCCGACGGAAGAAGAACTAAACGAGTGCAGGGACTTCGGTAAGTCGATTGCGGCGTTTCTTACAGGCATAGGTGGCGAAAATAAGGTTATTGATTTTGCTGACCTGGGTTAGCTGCTCATAAATTTTAACGTTAAAAATCAACTTTAAAGGTAATAGACATGGCAAAAGGTAAAATAACTTTTGAAGATATCAATCAGACTGTTAACGTACCTGCGGGTACACGTGTGATTGAAGTATCTGAAAAAATAGGCGCGGGAATTATCTACGGATGCCGCGAAGGTGACTGTGGTACCTGTATTATGGAAGTGACTGAAGGCTGGAATAATTTAACAGAGCCATCAGTTCTGGAAGAGAAGGTTTTGAAGGAAAATATGGCAGGGCGTCATAATCGTCTGGCCTGCCAGGCGCAAATTCTCGGTGACTGTAAAGTTAAGCCAACCTGAGTATTTTAAGAAGCTCTGAATAGTCTATCCATGAACTATCAGAGCATGAAAAACGAAAAATATGGTTTTCGTTTTTCTCCCAGGTCAATGGCTTGTAGCCATCCATTTTGGCGGCATATTGCTGTGCCGCAGGAACCTTTGAATTAATCAGAGGTTCCCTAAATTGAGGAGATATTTCTATGCCTTTAGTAACATTTAGCAATCCTGAGTACAAAGATAAAACTGTCTATGCGGTTGCAGGAAGTTTTACAGAAACAGTTTTAAAAATAGCCCGAACCAACAAGATACCCATCAGGTTTGAATGTGGTGATGGTGAATGTGGTAGCTGCGCAATTAAGGTTAAATACCTGGGCGATAAAACCCCTATGGGCTATCACCTTGAAGAGAAAGAAAAAACAGTACTGAGAGAATTAGGAAAAATCAGCAAGGAAGAAATGGAACAAATGATCGTCGATGATCTGCCCAGCACCTGGAGACTGGCCTGTCAGTTTATACCGCGCGACGAAGACGTACTGGTGGAATACGAGGCAATGTAATAGCATGTTGAGCGCAGCGATAGTGAGTCAGGAAAACACACCCGAGCAGGTTTACCGACGCCTGATGCAATCGCGTCAGGGTCATGCAATTGAAGATACCCTTGCACGCATGCTGGCCTCGTGGACCTGTGGCGAGGGTGTATTACCTGACTGGCTGGGCTTAACGCAGCATGGCTTTTATCAAATGATGGAAAAGCATTTTCCATCGTTCGATATTAACGAATTACAGAATCCTCAGAAACTATTAGATCTTGCACGCATGGACGAAGTAGAAGATCTGAGAACGCTGTTATTGCAATCCACTCAGGAAAACGATGAATCACAACGCTGGATGATCGATATCGTCATCGCTGGTTGCCTGGGGAGTGATCACCTGTGGCAGGATCTCGGATTATGGGAGCGCTCAGACCTGACAAAGTTGATGCAGCAAAACTTTGCCCCTCTGGCAGAACGTAATGTAAAAGATATGAAGTGGAAGAAATTCCTCTACAAACAACTCTGTGAAGCGGAAGGGATATACACCTGTCGCGCACCCAGTTGTGAAGTCTGTAAAGACTATGACGTCTGTTTTGGACCTGAAGAGTAAACCGCAAGGTTCACTGTCTATCGCGCAAAGAGCAGTCGGTGCCTATCTGGGATTAGCGGTTGGTGATGCACTGGGTGCGACCACCGAGTTTCTGACCCCAAAAGAAATCAGACTCAAACATGGTCAGCACCATAAAATGATTGGTGGTGGCTGGCTCAACCTGAAACCCGGTCAGGTAACCGATGATACAGAAATGGCTTTGGCTCTGGGTTGCAGTATTATTCAGCACAAGGATGTTGTGGCGGAAAAGGTGGCGGAGTCCTTTAGTGAATGGATGCGCACTAAGCCGGTTGATATCGGTCATACGGTTCGGCGCGGAATTATCCAGTATCGCAATAATGGCACGACCGAAGTGCCTGAAAATGAGCACGATGCTGGAAATGGCGCCTGCATGCGCTGTCTGCCTATAGCGCTCAGTTACTGGAATCGGCCAGAGCAGGAAATGATCCAGGCTAACCGCATCCAGTCGCATGTCACGCATCATAGTCCGGTAGCTGATGCCGGAACAGAGTCCATCCTGAAAATGCTGATCTGTGCCTTAAACGGCGGTAGTAAACTGAGCATGCAGCGAATATCAGATCAGCTGGTGCAACAGCATCATATCTATCGCTATGATCAACGTAAAATAGAAAATCCCAGCGGCTGGATCGTAGAAACGTTACAGGTCGTGTTTCAGTCATTTTTTCAATTCGAAACAGTCTACGATATTCTGGTCGACGTGGTGAATCGAGGTGGTGATGCTGATACTACAGCGGCGATTGCCGGAATGTTAGCTGGTGCATTTTATGGGCAGGATGCGATTCCTGAACAGTGGCTGAAAGTGCTGAATAAAAAGGTCAGGACGAGTTGTGAAGAGCAGGCGCTGGGGTTGATAGCGTTGTAATAAAACAGATAAAACAACATTATCACCGTTAACCAAAGCATGAAATACAGACTCCAAAGTCACCAGTTGACAGTTAATAGTCAATGAACTGTAATTGGTGTTTATTTATATGTTGTACCAGTTAATTAAATTCATTAATTTTCTATTCTGCTAAGCGTAATTTAATATTGTTCTGCATTTCATCAGGAAAAAAGGGGCGTAGTTGGTAAATTGCAGTAATTTGAATCGATTGCTGACCCAATGGGTTCGAGTCTCAATTTTGCATTATCCGAAATAATGGTTGGCAACCCGTTGCACGCGAAATTATCCTATGCATGGTAGTGCAAATTTTCACTGAGGTTTCGCTGCATGGCAAAGAAAACCAAAAAGTAATAGCTGCCCTCCATTACGCCATAGGTAGATGTAAAGCTTATGGTACAAATCAACAAGTTAGGCTCAGTAAGGAGTTACCATGCAAATTCGAGGATCATGTTTCTGTGGGGAAGTAGCGTACATTGTTCACGGCGCTCTTCATAATGCGCGGTCATGCCATTGTTCTATGTGTCGCAAAGCGTTTAGCGCGCAAGCATCCGCTTATGCGGAAATCGAGCCAGGTACATTTGAATGGGTTCATGGAGAAGAAAGTCTTACCAGTTACGAATCTCAAAACGGTGGCGGTATAAAGTTTTGCAGTATCTGTGGTTCCACACTTTGCGGTACAGTCGAAGGTCAGGTACATGGCGTTACTCTGGGCTGTGTGGATGGCGACCCCGGTATATCGATTGGTATGCATATCTTCGTTGGCTCGAAAGCACCGTGGGAGATTTTACCGGAGGGGATCGTGGCTTACGAAGAAGGGAGTCCTGCTGATAAGGCTGGAGAAGTGTAAAAAGGGGGCAGTGATGATTATGTGCTGACAGCTAGTCATCCATGCTTGATCTGGCATGTTCAAGATATGAGTTTTGTAAGATCAGATAATTCTTTTAGTTAGCTATGTCAAAGGAGTGGTTGTTTAGACACATGAGATCAGTTCATGCTGAACGCTTCCTTTTGCTCAAAACACGAGTTGGTTGGGTATTTACCGCAAGTGGAGAATGCAGAGGAAACTGACGAGCCGATGCAAACGGCAGTAATCTAACAAGCGCCTGTGAATGGTGTTGGAATAGATTAACTCAATGTGGTTTAGTGCTTATAACCGGCAAGCGGTTTAATGCCTGTTGCAGGTTTTCAGGACCGTATTTGCATTCATTGTCCTGTATGCGTTTGAGTGCGGATTCGTGCAGCGATTCTCCATCATCCAGATGTTGCGCCAAGCGACGTATACCTGGGCCAAATAAACGGTATTTCAGGCTCATGGAGTCATGCAGAGTCGATTCATAATGGGGTTCGAATTTATCCAGATACTCCCAGTCAACCTCAAGCCCGTTGGCCACTGCCTTCGCGATGATCCAGTGCAGAGCTTCGTTGGCCAGGCCATCCGGCTTGTATCCGCCGCCGACATTAGAGTGGACGCCGGCAAACCAGGCCTGTTCTAATTCACCAGGCCAGTCGGCGGTTCGTGTCCATAGAGTGGGCAGGAAGGGTTTTCGGCGTTCATCGATGGCTAATGCATGATATGCAGACAGGATGTTTTTATTCAGATTGACGTCATGATAAGCATACTTGTTGTTATGCAATGCACTGGCTATCTTGCCGATTACTCCTGGGGCACCTAGAGCGCCCACAGTATCCCATACACCTATGAATTTAATTGGAGGGCATGGGCGGGTGCCCTGGATATTATGAAAAGCGTTCTCCCACTCTGGTGAGCCTTTATGCTTGTTTTTTTCGTAGCAATTGTAGATTTCGGGCACATAATAGTCGTCGTCCTTTTCGATGAGACCGACGAAGTTCATGAATCCAGCTAGAGTGCGTACGGTGAAGGCGCCGCGGCTGAAGCCGAAGAAGAATAACTCGTCATCTGGTTCGTAGTTGTAGACGATAGCACGGTAAAGATTACGAATATTCTCCTCGATGCCCTTGCCGAAAGCCCCGCCGGTAAACTTATCAAGCGGGCCGCCAGTACCGACGCCGTCGTGGTAAAACACCACCTGGTCGATACCCTTGCTATCGCGCGGTAGTATGCCGCGTGCAGTTTTGGTGACATTGGTGGGACGGCGTTGACCGCTTTGACTGTCGATCTGGTCACGCATATTCCATGTGCCGTCAGCACATATGATGATTCTTTTCATGATCTTTCCGTAAAATTGCGAGTTCTTGAAAAAAACAAGTCTGCTGTAATTCCTTGCATCGTATGTTTGCATAAGGCGTAATAGGCCGCAAGCATTCTAGGTTATCAGCAGATGATAGGTTAAGCTTGTGTTTATGCGGTTCCAACTGTACGCATTATCAGGGAGGCTATAATGACAACAGAACAACTAACCGGTGCAAATACATCGAGCAGGCTGCAACAATGGCTACTCCAAAATCCAGATCCTCAACTCATCCCTCTGTTGGCTGATAGGGTACCCCTCGACAGTATCTATTGCGTTGCCATGATGGCGCACATCAGTGCCGATGGTGGCGGGGCTCATCCGCCATTTTTCTCCATCAGAGACCTGACCTGCCAGGCGCTGGCCAGGCGCTGGCAGGAATTCGACCCAGCGCTGATGCTTGATGTCCTGCAATACCTGCCGCGTTGCCTGCTTTATCTCGATCCCCCCAGCCGGGCCGTACTGGATCTCGGTGATGTGGACGGTATAGGAGGGAATGTAGAGGTCTATCTGGCGGTCAGCAGTAGAGATGCCGAGCGGGCGAGGCAAATAGCTACTCAGCTGGTTAATAAAACCTATGCTTTCGAGCGCCAGGGTCTGGGATTATTGGTGCCTTTGCTAGAGGGTGAGTTACACCAGCAGGCTGTGGAACTGCTGCTACAGGATGATAGTCAGTTTGCGCTCGAGGGCTGGATGGATCTCGCGCAAGTCGGCTTGCTGAAGGACGCGGCTTTTGATGCTATGTACGATGCCCAGCAGCAGGGCTCGATGTGGCCGCGCATCGTAGTGGCGGCGACGCTTGCACCGCTGGTCGATGATCATCAGCGCTCATCATTGCTGCAATTTGTCGGCGACGAGTCTCCGTATGACTTTTACTTTGCAGACTGGTACCAGGCTATTTTACTGGCGCGTCTGGCGCCCTGGCTGGATCCAGCTTTGCTGGTGCCCTGGATAGAGGCCATGAATGAGCCTTATCACGGTTACTTCATGAGTTTTATCGAGCGACTGCAGAATGGTGCACTAAAACTAGCTCCTCCCGGTAGTCTGCGGGAACTGTTGCAGGCGCATCCCTCTGGGCTCGATATCCAACAGGCCCTGGTTTCCCTGCCAGTCAGCGAAACTAGCGATCTGTGCCGACAGGCCATGGATGAAATAGCCGATCATAACGCCGGAGCGGCGCGCATGGCAGTAGCGGCACCTCCTGAAATAGAATTCGAACCTGAACCAGTAGCGGAACCTGAACCGCAAAAGACGGAAGCAACCCCAAGACAAAAACGCACCCTGCGCGGTATGTTCGATGGTTTGGATGGCGACGAAGAAACATTCGCGGATGCGGATATGGGCGACTTCGACGAAGTGCCCATGCTCGATGATCCGGACCTGGATCCGGCAGATGATCAGGAAGCCAGTGACACTGTCTCAGAGGACGCGTCGAAGCAGGAAGCCGATGGGGCAGGCGCGGGTGGTCACCCTGAACTACCGGAGCGATTTGTGCAGGCAGCGGTGCTTGAAGGAAGTCGGCGTAGGATGACCTTTTTGGCGGGACAGCGTAACGACCTGTGTTGCTGGATCGGTCCCGATGATCCGCAAGACCCTTTGCCACGAGCAGTTGCCACGGAGCGTATTCGTGAACAAGCCGTACCGACTGACGGGCTGTTGCTGGACGTGTTACTGAAATACAACGGGCAGGAAAAGCGAGGCAAACTGTTCCTGCCCAAGGACCCGCGCAGCAGAACGGCCGACTGCATCCTGTCCATCGATATTCCTGGCGACGAGACTCTTGTATCAGCCGAGATTGCCTTCCTGCATCAGGGCAGGGCTTTTGAGATCATCACTCTCACCGCGCCGGTGCTTGAACCAGGCGAAGCTGAAATCGAAGGCAAGAAATACCTGCGAGTCAAAACCGAAGTGAGCCGACGTGAAGTGATCGATTTGTCGGATCGCGAGCCGGTGGACGCATTGGCCGTTGTTAAAGACGGCAAGCTATCGATTTTCGGCACGCGCGGCAGTGGAAATTTCACTCTTCAGCATACCGCTCCGGCGATTGAATGGCTCAACAAGGAAATTTTCGCGACGGATAAATCGCTGGTGCGCAGACAACAGCCTGACAACAAGGCGAGCGGGTTGAATGCCGACGATCAGGAAACGCTAGATTTCCTGCGCAATTTAGCGGTACATGGCAATCTGTTGTACAAGGAATTAATAAGCCAGGGATTCGAGGACCCAGGGGAAAGCATTCAGCTCATGAACCTGGATCCCACCGCTTATGTGCCGCTGGAGTTTGTGTACGATCGTGGCTATCCAATTGAAAATGCGCCTTTATGCGAGCGCTGGCAGGAGGCCCTGGAGGGTGATGCTACTTATTGTCCCGGATGCAAAGCAGCGAGCGAATTAAGTTTGCATGAACGTGACGCCATGACCAGCATTTGCCCGTTGGGTTTCTGGTCGCTGCAAAAGATTATCGAGCGTCACGACAGTCAGCCTGGTCAGAAGCCGGAGAACCGCAGTGCACCGGTCGATGGAGCCAATGACCTGGCTCCTATTTCCAGTGTATTGTTTGCAAGCAGTAATCGAGTAGAAGCTGACGACCGGGATGCAACCTTTGCCGCTTTGTCGCAATGTTTTTCGCGGGTGGAAAAGGTCAAGGAATGGGAGGCCTGGAAACAGTTTGTCAGTGTACAAGGTCCACAGCTGCTGGTCGCGATGCCGCATCATGGAATGAGCAGTGCGATGAGCGACACTCTGGAAATCGGTGAGAACGATGTGCTGGAACAGGGCCGGCTGAGCGAGCTCTATGTCACTCGTACAACACAGGGCCCTGGCCCGCTGATCGTATTGTTTGGCTGTGAAACCCAGATCCAGTCGGAGATGGGGTATGTTTCCTTCGCACGCGATTTCACCCGCCATCGTGCAGCCATCGTGGTCGGTACCCTGGCCAAGGTGCTGGGCAGACATGCGGCACCTGTCGCCCAATCGCTGGCGCGTGAGCTGGCACAAGTTCAGCAACGAGAACGAGCCAGCAAGCTGCTGCGTAGAATTCGCCGCCGCATGCTGGGTAAAGGCTATCTGATGGCGCTGTGCCTGGTCGCGCTGGGAGACGGTGACTGGTGGTTGACGCCTGTGACGGGAGATAGTGAACCGACATGATTACGATAGAAATGCTACCTGCCGCACATGGAGACTGCCTGTGGATAGAATACGGTAGTTGTGACGAGATTCATCGCATCCTCATCGATGGCGGACCGGCACATACCTATCCCGCGCTGCGCGAGCGCATCCTGCAACTGCCGGCGGATCAGCGTCATTTCGAACTACTGGTGGTAACACATATCGACTGCGACCATATCGACGGTATCGTGCGCCTGTTGCAGGATGCCGAAGTCCTGAACTGCTGTTTCGAACGCATCTGGTTCAATGGGCGTGAACAGCTCAACGAAGTGCCGGATGTGGCTGGCGAGGAACTGGGCGCGCAGCAGGGAGAGTACCTGAGCCTGTTGATAGCCGATTATGAGGCGCGTAGCGGTGAGCAGGTGTGGAACAAGGGCTTCGACGTACCCTATATCGCGCTCGGCAAGCCGGGTGATGCGTTGCCGGTGATTGACGATTTGCCCGGTGGTATCAGCCTTACGTTATTGTCACCAACACAGGAGCGGTTACTGGCGTTAAAAGATCACTGGGATAGCGAACTGGATAAGTCCAATCTGCTCAGTGGCGATGAAACCCAGCTTAGAAGACGTCTCGCCGAATCCCGCAGCTTGCGCCCGCTCGGGGATGTACTCGGCGACGAAGAGACTGCCGATGAGATACCAGAGTTGCCAGCAGAGAACGGATCCGATACGGAACTGGCGCTAGATGACGAGCTTGGCGGCGACAAGACTTTTGGCAGCGATAACAGCATCGCCAATGGTAGTTCCATCGCCTTGCTATTAGAGTATGACGGGGACAGGTTCCTGCTCGCCGGCGATGCCTGGCCGTCGGTGCTGCAAAGTGCTATCGATCAACTGGTCAGCGCAGATCAACGCCTGGACTTAACGGTATTCAAGCTGCCGCATCATGGCAGTGTGGCCAATGTCAACGAAGACCTGCTCGATCATCTAGCCTGTAAACACTATATGGTCTCAACCAGCGGCGCGGTATTCAGGCACCCGCATGAAAAAGCCATCGAGTTGCTTTTGACGCATCACCATGGCCGTGGCAAGCCACGCTTACACTTCAACTACCGAACGATCACCACTGCCCGATGGGAGGACGCGGACGACCAGAAACAGCGTGGCTATTACGCATTTTATCCCAAAGGATTATCACTACGAACGTAAAAACCTTTTTCCACCCATTTATCGGAAACTCAGACCTAACTAAGTAACTGATCATAGAAAAATAACACCTAAAGCCAGGAGTGTTCCATTCCTTAATCAGTTGCACGTCCACAGTTGCAGGTCCAGGTCTTTGATTTTTGATCTAGATTTTATAAGTAATGTGGTCCGCTGTTCTGTTTTTTAAATGGGTGTTTCGCATCAATAGGGAGCTTTCACCGTGATCTGATTTTATGTACCTGAACATCCGCTTATTTAACATTCAAGACATAGAAGTCGTCAGAGAAATTGGAACGCCCTTTGGGTCCTGTAAAAAATTTCTTTCTGTGATCCCGAGTCTTCTGCTTCATCAGCAACCTGGCAGAATCAGGTCTCGTAGTTTAGTTCCGAGATGATGGTATTTAAGCGGTTCTGTTTACTATTGGCGGCCGAGGTATCTACCTGTTTGTTTTCAAGGGCCAGCTGCTTTTGGCGTTCCTTTTCAAGGTAGGCTTCAGTGCATCGATTGATCTGTTCCTTTATCTTATCCAGTTGGTTCTGGATCAGGTTCATATCATGCACATAAGTTTCAACGATTAGCCCTTTGTCGGGTGTGATTTTCGCGGGAGGCGTAATCTGATGCCCCAATTTATTGAAGTCTTCACACCAGTCAACAGGTGCCTGTTCGGATAACTTAAAGAAGAGATCTATATAGGATTCTTTTCTGACCCTTGGTGGTCTTTGTTCATCGATACCGATAATCTTGATCGCTTTTATGTCAGTCATTTTTGGAATGCCTCGATAGATGGTTTTGCGATTTAGCGGAATATCGGCCCGCTGCCTGGCGGAGAACTAAATCGTATTAAGTAAGGGTAGAGGCAATTGGTTCGCGTACTCGATACACGGTGGGAACAATGGCCGCACTATACCCTGTATTAAGGGCTGTGGGTACTGCTATATTCTGGACTCAAGATCCATGCAGACGGGGTGTACAACTTGTTATAGAAAAGAAAACCCCTTAATCGGCCCAATCCATAAAGCGGACTATTATGTGTTTTACTGGTTATCGGCAATGGAGAGTATAAGTTGCCATTCCTCTTTGCTGACGGGCTGGATAGAAAGTCGCCCCTGCCTGAGCAGCACCATGTCATTGAGTTCTGGCCTGGATTTCAGGGTTTTTAGATCGATAACCTGATTAAATTTTTTAACGAATGCAACGTCTGTACAGTACCAGCGTGGGTTTTCCTGGGATGATTTGGGGTCATAGTAATGGCTTGCAGGGTCAAACTGGGCGGGATCAACATAGGATGCACTGACTACTTTTGCGATACCCGCAATACCGGGAACCTTGCAGCTACTGTGATAAAAAAAGACCCGGTCACCTTTTTTCACCTGGTCGCGCAGGTTGTTGCGAGCCTGGTAGTTGCGAATACCATCCCATCGACCTGCAGTGGTGGGTTCAGCGGCGAGGTCATCAATGCTGTATTCGTCCGGTTCGGATTTGAAAAGCCAATATGCCATTACCTGAAACTCTGGATTAAATGTCCCAGGTAATGGTAGAGCGAGCTTTAAAATTTCGCAAAGCGTTATTTCAGTTTTCTATTTTGCTTAAGATAATGTGACTAGCGCTTTACCGGATACGTAATGAGATTGTTATATGCCCGCGCCTGCTGTTTCTTGTGACAACCCTGTTAATCCCCAGGTGAATAATCATCGAATCGTGGCAGATCGATCTCTGTGGGTTGTTTTTATTATGCTATGCTCTTTTAAAAATGCTTTCAGAAGGCCATTGTCGGAAACTTTCTAGAAAGAGAATAATAATCCTGAATATAGACTCTTTTGACCCTGACTTTTGCGGCTGGGGATACTGTGAATGTAAGGGGTTCTGCAGCTGGTAGGGTAAGATGTTTCATTATTTCGGTTTCGGCTCCAATATGAATTTAACTTCCATGCGCGCGAAAGGTGTGCAACCACTATACTCGCGGCCAGCGCGCCTGCAGGGTTGGTGTTTGCGTTTTAATGTGCAGCATTTCTTTCGCCATGAAGGTGGTGTGGGTAATATAGAACGCTCAGCCGACGCGCAGGGTTTTGTGCTGGGTGTGCTGCATGACTGCCCTGATGAAGCCCTGCAGTCACTGGATGCGATGGAGGCACTGGGCCATGGGTATGACCGAATTAGCGTAGACGTGGATGTGGATGGTGAGCAGATAACCGCCTATACCTATGTTGGTATGCCTGAGTTTATCGATGACAGCTGCCTGCCGAGCCAGCGCTATTTGAATATTGTCGTTAAAGGCGCGCGCGCGGCTGGACTGGATGCAGACTATGTACAACAGCTCCTGCAGCAGCCGGTACACCAGCCTGAGCAGTATCCGCTTTTTGTGCCACCGCCAGGTGAGTATCCGGTATTCAATGCCAGCACATTAGCGCAACAACCCCTTTATACGGCGCTGTATGGGGCGGTGTTCGATATGTCCGAATCGAGGCCGTTGCACCAGTACCTGCGGGAGTTTTTTGCTGGCCGTGATATGACGCTGTTTCATCTTCAGCGTCTGGACAGCAGCGATGGCAGCGAATCCATGGATGATATCCGGCTAGGACGCCTCAATGAGGCCCAGTTACAGTACCTCAATTGCTATCTCAACGAGTATGCCAGAGAGTACTGTTATGTAGGTCGATATGAATTTCAATAACAGTCAATGAGGTTAGAAAAACGTATGAATAATTTTCCCCCCGCCTTATCCCATGGCCCTGTCGAGGAAGTTTTTCCCGATGTCTTTTTTGTTACCGGGGCGATGGAAACGGTGTTGCAGGATATCGACTGGAAATTCAGCCGCAATATGACCGTGGTGCGTGAGGGTGATCGCCTGGTTATTATTAACAGCGTACGCCTCAGTGACGAAGGCCTGGCTGAGCTGGATAAATTGGGTCGGGTTACGGACGTCATTCGCCTGGGTTCGTTACACGGACGGGACGATCCTTTTTATGTCGATCGTTATGCTGCCGAATACTGGACAATGCCGCAGATGGCGCACGAAACCGGGCTAGCGGCGACACGCTCGCTGACCACCGATGAATTACCTATTTCGGATGCCAGTGTATTCGAATTCAATACCACCCAGATCCCCGAAGGTATCCTGCGCCTGGAACGTGCCGGCGGGATTTTAATTGCCTGTGACGCGTTACAGAACTGGCTTTCTCCCGATGAATTCTTCTCCGATTCGTCACGTGAAATGATGACACAGATGGGGTTCTTTACCCCTGCCAATCTGGGTCCGGTTTGGGTGCAAAGGGCAGAACCCGGTGCGGACGATTTTGCCCGCTTAAAAGCACTAACCTTCAAGCATGCTCTCTGTGGACATGGTGAACCGCTGCGTGAAACGGCGCATGAGGATTTCACGGCTACTATACAGCGTGTGTTCGACATTTAACCTACCATACTGCAGGTAATATAAGTTTGGAAACCTCAGGTTTGCAGGTTGCCGGTTACCAGATTGGGTCAGTGTTGTACCGAGCGGGTGGGCGTGTTGTTGTGCGCGCGACGCGTCTCTCAGATGGGTTGGCTGTGGCACTGGAAACCCTGGATGTAGAATACCCCGAGCGCCAGCAGCTTGCCGGAATTCGACGTGATGGTGCGATAGCCCAGCGTCTGGCCGAGATCGAAGGCGTACGCCAGGTGTATGAGGTGGTCAGTCATGGCAATGGTAATCTGGCGCTGGTAACCCGCCTGTACGAGCAAACTCTGGCAACACGCCTGTCGCAAGCTAAAGGTAAAGGTTTGGCGCTGGATGAAGTGCTGGATATCGCCTTGCGACTGGTGCATGTGCTAGGCGAGATCCATGCTCAGGATATTGTTCATAAGGCGCTGACCCCGGAGCATATACTGTTTGATCCCGCTACAGGTGATATCGCCGTGGCGGGTTTTTCGATTGCCTCCGAGCTGGATCAGGAGCGTCAAACCGAGCAAATGTCCAGGCAACTGGAAGGTCCTTTGCCCTACATCTCACCTGAGCAAACCGGTCGAATGAATCGTGACCTCGATTATCGTTCTGATTATTACTCGCTAGGGGTGATCCTGTATGAGCTTTTGACCGGGATAAAGCCCTTCGAGGCGGATAATCTGCTGGAGTGGGTGTATAGCCATATCAGCAGGTTGCCGCCGACACCTCATGCTATCGCCCCCAAGGTGCCCGAGGCGGTATCCAATATCGTACTCAAGCTGCTGGCGAAGAGTCCCGAGGAACGCTACCAGAGTGCAGAAGGTTTGAAGCATGACCTGTTGCATTGTGCTGATCTGCTGGCCACTGGACAGATGATCCAGCCTTTTGCGCTGGGTCACAAGGACGTGCTGCATAAGTTCCTGATGCCGCAGAACCTGTATGGCCGTGACGCTGAATTGCAGGAAATATTTCGCCTGTTTGAGTCGGCGGTCGCGGGTGCTACAGAATTCTGCCTGGTACATGGCTATTCCGGGGTGGGTAAATCGGCGCTGGTAAATGAAATTGATCGTCCGCTGGTGCGTGAACGCGGATTCCTGGTGCGCGGTAAGTTTGAGCAATTCCAGCGCGGCCAGGCGCACATGGCGCTGGCCGATGCATTCCGTGGTCTGGTTCAACAGGTGCTGGCAGAACCGGAGGAGCAACTGACGCAGTGGCGACAACGCCTGCTTGATGCGCTCAATCCGAATGCCAGCCTGATGGTAGAAATGGTCCCAGAGCTGGAATTAATCATAGGCAAACAACCGGAGGTGGTGGAATTACCACCCGCAGAAGCTCGTAACCGGCAGCTCATTGTACAGATGGCTTTTCTGCGAACCTTTGCAGGAAGGGGGCATCCGGTGGTGATATTCCTCGACGACCTGCAGTGGAGCGATACCCCTACGCTGGAGTTATTGCGTCGTCTGGCCAGCTCCAGGGAACTCAGCCATTTATTGCTGATTGGTGCCTACCGTAGTAATGAGGTGGCTACTGGGCATCCATTACGTTTATTGATTGATGACCTGATAGCACACAGGAATATTCGCCAGCTTGCACTGGGTCCGCTGGATCGGGACTCGGTGGCCTGCCTGGTTGCTGATGCACTTAATCACGACCCGCAGCAGGTGAGACCTCTGAGCGATATGCTGTATGACAAGGCTCTGGGGAATCCATTTTTTACCAATGAATTGTTACGCCAGCTGCATAAGGAAGGCGCCATCGAAGCCGATGCCGACAGTGGAAGTTGGCACTGGGACCTGGATGCTGCGCGCTGGTCTGGGGTCAGTCGTGATGTGGTGGAATTTATGGTAGATAACCTGCGCCGCTTACCGCCACAAACCCAGCAAATTTTGCAACTGGCGGCCTGTATTGGCAGTATGTTTGATTTGCATACCCTGTCGCTGATCTATGAACGATCCATTGCGGAAACCGCTGCTGCATTGCTACCTGCGCTGAAGCAGCATGCGGTATTACCGCTACATAGCGATTACCGGCTGGTTGGCGAGGGTGTTGATCCGGGGGAATTCAACCCGGCTTATCGATTCCAGCATGACCGGGTACAACAGGCGGCTTATGCATTGATCGTGGTTCAGCAATTACAGAATGTACATCTTTCGGTAGGCCGACTGATGCTGCAACATGCTGGCGACAGCGTACCCGAAGAGCGTCTGATCGATATCGTGGGGCACCTGAATGAAGGTCGCCCACTGATCGATTCAGAAACTGAACGCCTCAGGCTGGCTGAATTAAACCTGCGAGCAGCGTTACGCGCACGACATTCCTCAGCCTATGAAGAGGCGATGAAATACCTGCAGGTGGCTGCCGAACTGTTACCGCGAGACCCCTGGCGAGCGCATCCACAGCTTATGTCCTCGCTGGCAGTCGAAACACAGCAATGTGCCTATCTAACCGGACGTACCGAAGAAGCGGAAAACTGGATAGAGGTGCTGCTGCAGCATGCACAGTCTGATTTCGAACGTAGTAATATTCTGGCAACCCGTACCCGCCAGTATGCCACGCTGGGGCGTATGGAAGACTCTATCCTGTCGGCGATACAGGGCCTTGCCCTGCTTGGTGTTAACTTTACAGACCAGCCCAGCCAGGCGGATATTGACGAAGAGCGACGCCTGGTACTACAGAATCTCGGTGACAGGCAGGTCGCTGATCTGTTGCATGCGGCACAGGTGCAAGACCCTGCGACCCTGACTGCCATGCGCCTGCTGATGGAAATCTTCGCGGCGGCATTTCTTTCAGGTAGTGGCAACCTGTTTCCTTATCTGGTGCTAAAGGCAGTTAACCTGTCGCTACGCCACGGGAACTGTCACGAATCAGCCTTCGCTTATGCTGCTTATGGGATGCTGCTTTGTGGGGAGCTGGATGATCCCGCGCTGGGTTATGAATACGGCAAGGTAGGTCTTGCAATCAACGAGCATTTCGATGACGTTGCCCTGCGTGCCAGAGTGATTTATGTGTACGCGATGTTCGTACATCACTGGAGTAACCACTGGTCCAGTTTGACCCCACTGTTTCGCCAGGGCATAGAAGCCGGTTATCAATCGGGTGATTTACTATATCTGGCGTATAGTGCGCAGGACTGTGTTATCTGGGATCCCACGCTGGATCTGGAAACAGCGCATCGGCTGCATGCAGAAAACCTGGAAATCGTGCGCGAGTGTGCCTACCAGGATTCTTTAGACTCTGGAACGTTATTTTTACAGCTACAGCGAAACCTGCTTGGGTTGACCGATTCTCCCAACAGTTTGAGTGATAAAGATTTTGATGAAGAACAATGCCTGAAAGGTATGCGCGAACGCCAGTTTATGACCGGCATCGCCAATTACCATATTTACAGCGCCGAGATTTGCCTGCTTTATGGTGACTATGATCGCGCACTGCAGCATGTGCGTATCCAGGATACCCTGATCAAGTCGGCTATGTCATTACCCCAGTTGGTGCGCTTTTATATCGTCGCATTCCTTACCCTGGTTATTCACTACCCCAGAATGGATGCCGATGAACAGGCGGTAACGCAAAAACGATTACAGCAGGACCTCGCACGCATGACGCGTCTGGCAGACCACTGTGAAGCCAACTTTCGCCATCTACAGTTTTTGATGGAAGCTGAACTTAAGCAGCTTGAAGACACGCAGGAAGCAGCCCTGGAGCGATACGATGCATCCATTGAGGCCGCTCGCCACAGTGGCTTTATTCATGACGAAGCGACCGCCTGCGAACGTGCTGCGCGTCATCTGCTGGCTTGCGGACACAGGCGCTCTGCAGAAGGCTATTTGCGTGGCGCACACCACCTCTACCAGCGCTGGGGTGCCCAGCGCAAGGTGGCGCTGTTGGAGCAGGAATTTCCTGTGCTGCGCGAGTTGGGTTCCGCAGCGCGATTCACCGATACTTCGGTGCAGGCGGGCGCTATGGATCTGGCATCGATTATGAAAGCTTCACGCGAAATTTCTGGCGAAATTGTGCTGGACCGCTTACTCGATACCAGCATGCGCATCATGCTGGAAAATGCCGGAGGTCAATGGGGTTGCCTGGTATCAAAACGACAGGATAACCTGATGCTGGAGACCACAGTATTACCTGTCGAAGGACGGTCAGTGGATGGCATTCCCGCGCATTCATTGATTACAGATTCGGAAGGAAATCAGTTACCTGTACCGCTGTCGTTGATTAGTCGAGTCATGCATAGCGGTGAGTCCGTGGTACTGAATAATGCCAGTGAAGAAGGCCAGTATACGCAGGACCCCTATGTACTTCGTTTCAGCCCGGCATCGGTATTATGTGTTGCTCTTAAAAGAGCACGATTCGAGGGTGTACTGTATATGGAAAACAATCTCGCCTCCGGCGTATTCACCGCGGAGCGCGAAGAGGTGATACGATTACTGGCGGCACAGGCGGCAGTTGCGATTGAAAATGCAAGCCTGTATGAGCAGGTGCAGGAGTATTCGCGCACGCTGGAAGAAAAGGTGTCGGAGCGCACAGCAAAGCTGGAACAGTTGAATCAGGAGCTACAGGGCCTGGTCGACCGTGACGGTTTAACTGGAGTGGCGAATCGGCGTCGCGGGGACAATTACCTGAATATGGTATGGGCACGTCTGCGTCGTGACAAACTTCCCCTGTCCCTCATTATGCTAGATGTGGATCACTTCAAGGCCTATAACGATAACTATGGGCATCAGGCTGGCGATGAATGCCTGTTGGCGATTGCCACCACACTAAATGCGCAGATGAAGCGCCCCACCGACCTGGTAGCACGTTACGGCGGAGAAGAATTTGTGATGATTTTACCCGATACCGATGCCAGGGGTGCCGTCGTGGTTGCCGAGATGGTGCGCGAGGCTGTGCTATCACTACAAATCGAACATTCACATTCAACCGTGGGTCCGGTGGTGACGATTAGTGCGGGTATCGCTACAGTGCTACCGAAAACTGAAAATGGGTTAGAGCAGTTGATCAGGGAAGCGGATATTGCACTCTACCGAGCCAAGCGCATGGGGCGGAATCAGATTCAATCTGCACCTGCAGTGACACAATAATAAATCAGAATCTCAAAACGGACAGCAGTCGCTGCTGGAAAAATCGACGTGAAATATACCAGCAAGCAATACCAATGGAGTCTTGTAAATCACTGGAAACCCGCCTCAGTACCTGCTGAAAGTGCGGTGTTTGCGCTAGCGCCTGATGCCTGTTTAAGTGTTAACAGGTCGATAGCACATTGCCTGGGATCGTTGATGATGGCCAGGCATTCCAGGCATTGCACACATTCGGTGTAATTAATTCTGCCATCGGTATGTATCGCATCCACCTGGCAGCGGTTTCGGCACATCTGGCATCGGGATCCGCATTCTTCTCGACGCCTGAGCTTTTCGAACAGGTGGATCTTGCCGAGTATCGCCAGACCAGCACCCAGTGGGCAGAGATAGCGACAGTAGAATTTATTGATGTAAAGCCCTAATCCCAGTAATAGCACGGCATATAGAACAAACGGCCAGGAACGGATAAAGAACAGGGTGATCGCGGTTTTAAATGGCTCCAGTTCAGACAGTACCATAGCTGCATTTAAAGAGAATAATGAAATAAGGGTCAAAGCAAACAGGTTAATATATTTGAGTTTCAGCAGGATGCGATGAAGTTTTCTACCGGGTTTCCATTGTCTGATTTTTAAACTGGAAGCCAGCCAGGCGACCATTTCCTGCAATGCGCCGAAAGGGCATAGCCAGCCGCAGAAAACTCCTCTTCCCCACAGGATTAAACTGATTACGGTGAATATCCACAGGATAAAGATAATCGGGTCAAGTAGAAAAAGACTGATATCAAACCCTTCCCTGATTTCGTTAAACAGCGTGAAGATGTTGACGACTGAAAGCTGCCCCTGGCTGTAAAAACCGATAAAAAATAAGGTGAAAAATAAAAAGCCCCAGCGAATCAGATAAAATCTCTGCATAGATTTCAGGATGGATTGCTGGCGCCAGAACAGGATGCTAAGCAGGCAGAGTCCAATGATTAATATGATGATTTCCAGCAGGCGGTTTTTCCATATTCTCAGCCACACAGGTTCAGGACTGAACTCGGCGACCGCTGCCTGCTTTATAAAATAATGCTCAGGTAGTTGATAGTGAGTAGTGAGTTTAAGCTGTTCCTGTATCAGGTGATTTTTTTTCAGATTAAGCAGTAACTGCAGGTCTAGCGGCGCGCTAGGGTCAAAACCGCTTTGCGCCCTGATCTTGAATATTCGGGTGTTGGGAAATTCTGGCGCACCCTGGATGAGCTGCGGTTTGCTGTAGTTATAGAAATTAATATCCCTGATCGGGATAGGTAAGCCATGTTGTAACAGGTTAAAGCGCTCCGGTATAGTGCCCGGTTTAAAATCTTCCCCTATGGCGTCATAAAACCCATCCGACATCAACAGGACGGCAGATTCATCCCGGCGCAGTTTTTCCTGCAGGCGCATGAATTCGGATTCACCTAGCAGGTTCCTGCCGACCGTTGGTGCATTGAGGTAGGCGAAATAGATTGTGATGGTTTCACTATCGTTATTTTCTGACCATTGCGTTTCCGGATACTCATCCAGTTTATTGCCCAGTTGCTGTTCGATATCTGCACGGCTGATGGACCATTTCTTAACCAGTCCCTGACGATTTAAATCCTGCCAGCTCATGGCAGTAAAGATATCCGGATTAACCGTAGCCGGGGTCTGTTGCGCAAAATCATCCAGCGTTTGTCGGGCAACCTTTAATGCAGAAGACAGCACAGTATCGTTTACCACAATAATCGAAACCGTAGCCTTGGTGACGGCGTCGAAATAAGCGGTCCCCTCGTTGGTAGGATGATTGCTGGAGCCTTCTTTTTTTAGCACGATGCGGTCGGTTAAGTGCATCCCTGTGTACTGTTTTAAATAATTGTACAGGGGTTCTGGCCCCAGGCCATGCAGGAAAATAGGCTCATGGTGTGAGATAAGCTTGACGCCGGTGAATACGCCCTGGGTGTCTATACCGATCAGCAGGTTGAGCGGGTCGCCTGAGAATCCAGGGAAGTTGGTCAGGTTGCGCGATTCAAATGCGAATCCGATCAGTTCCTGTAACTGGTAAACGGGCCATACTGGTGGAGATCCCATAAAGGGCTTGATGACTGTGGCTTTTGGAAAAAGGGTCAGTATGTCCTGTTCGGTGATCGTGGTCTGGTCGTTTAAGGGTTGCTGTACAGCGTTTGCAGAAGTCTGGAATACCAGGCCGGTAAAAACCAGTAATAAATAAATCAGAAGTATCGCTATGCGCGTTTTTTCTGGATGATTAGAGGGTACATGCATCGGCTCATAATAGTCTTGCAATGGGTGTTAGCAATGCACAGAAGGTCGCAATTAACGTAGTACTTAAGTAGTAATAGTGACTGTCTTTTTGAGCGATTTTTTCATCATCTCGATGTTTAAGCCTGACAGTTTATGCGACTAAAAAACTGACACATATATCCTAAAGTACAATACCAAAATAGCATTGATTACTTATGATATTTTCAAGGCTGGAAAGATTGTGGCCTGGTCATAGAGGATTGTGTTGATGATGAATTCTCTGGATAAAAAAATCATTTTACCGAGGTGAAATTATGTGGACTAAACCCGTTTATGAAGATATTCGTTTAGGTTTTGAAGTAACAATGTATCTGAATCGTCGTTAATCGTCGAATGACGACTCCGGGATTCTCCCGGAGCGTCTATGGCCTGATCTTATGAAAATTCAAATTCTTGGTTCTGGCGCTGGTGGTGGGTTTCCCCAGTGGAATTGTAACTGCAGCAATTGTTACGGTTTACGTAACGGAAAAATAAGCGCCACACCGCGCACTCAGTCGTCTATCGCAGTGAGCACAGATGAAGAAAACTGGGTGTTGTTTAATGCCTCACCCGATATTCGAACCCAGCTAGAAAAATTCCCTGAGATACAGCCACGCAAGGGTTTGCGCGATACCGGTATCAAGGGTGTTGTACTGGTGGACAGCCAGATCGATCACAGTTCCGGCTTGCTAATCCTCAGGGAAGGTTGCCCGATTAATGTCTATACCACCGACATGGTGCATGAAGACCTGACATCGGGCTTCCCGATATTCAATATGCTAAAACACTGGAATGGTGGAATGAACTGGAAATCAATCCAGCTGGATAACAGACCATTCAACGTCGAAGGCATCAAAGATCTACTGATTACAGCGGTTCCTCTCAGTGGCAAGGCCCCGCCTTATTCCCCGCATCGGCATGACCCTCATATTGGCGATAACATTGGTTTGTATGTAGAAGATGCCCGTAACGGCGGCAGCCTGTTTTACTCGCCGGGTATGAGCCAGCTTGACGAGGGTCTGGCACCTTATTTGAAATCCGCCGACTGTATTCTGGTTGATGGTACTTTCTGGCGGGAGGATGAAATGATCGCCGCTGGTGTGGGTACTCAAATGGCATCGGAGCTGGGGCATCTTCCTCAATCGGGCGAAAACGGGATGATTGATGTATTGCGCGATTTTGATGCACGTAAAGTACTAATTCATATCAATAACACGAATCCAATCCTGGTCGAGAATTCACCAGAACGACATATACTGCGCCAGGAGGGTATAGAAGTCGCCTACGATGGCATGGTGATAGAACTGGATAAATCTTCCGCACAGGTCGGAGAATTACTTAAGGTAGCACCCTGATGTCAGAGCAGATTCCGCT
Organism: Gammaproteobacteria bacterium; assembly: GCA_050288105.1. GTDB lineage: Bacteria > Pseudomonadota > Gammaproteobacteria > JACNJF01. Next base: position 31,564 of record JBNKDE010000019.1, on the reverse strand, counting down.
GGATAAAGCAGCATTCGAAAAACAGTTAAGAGATAAAGGTCGGCTTTATCATATCTACCATCCCTTTCAGGTCGCCATGAAAGAAGGCAGCAGTAGTCCTGAACAGATTCGTGGATGGGTAGCTAATCGATTTTATTACCAGATTAAGATCCCGCAGAAAGATGCCGCGATTATGGCGAATTGCACGGATCGACTGGTACGCAAGAAGTGGGTGCAGCGTATTCTCGATCATGATGGGGCAGGAGATGACCCAGGTGGTATAGAGGCCTGGTTACGCCTGGGTGAAGCCTGCGGCATGTCACGAGAAGAGCTGCTCGATCAGCGTCACGTGTTACCCGGTGTACGCTTTGCGGTGGATGCCTATGTCAATTTTGCGCGCAGTGCCAGCTGGCAGGAAGCAGCCTGCTCTTCCCTGACCGAAATGTTCGCACCCGAGATACACCAGCAGCGGCTGGATACCTGGCCTGACAACTACAGCTGGATCGAGCCCGAAGGACTGGGATATTTCCGTAAACGCCTGACCGAGGCACGACGTGATGTTGAACATGGGCTGGCTATCACGCTGGATTATTTCAAAACATATGAACAGCAACAGCATGCGCTGAATATCCTGCAGTTCAAGCTGGATATCCTGTGGAGCATGCTGGATGCAATGAGCATGGCTTATGTGCATCATGAACCGCCGTTCCATAGTTGCCAGGTCGCTTAATGGCTGATCTTCTTAACACTGTGTTTTCGATTGCGCCGGGTTTTCGCCTGCAATGGGAGAAGGTACAGAACGCTCACGTGCTGCTGTACCCGGAAGGCATGGTTAAATTAAACGGGAGCGCGGGTGAAATACTGGCCCAGATCGATGGTAAAAAGGATTTACAGCAGGTCATTCAATCCTTGCAGGAGAAATTCTCGATGGCCGATTCCATCGCCGAGGATGTTATCGAGTTTATCCAGCAGGCCCGGCATAACCAGTGGATTTGCTGTGACTGAGGCCATCACCCCACCTCTCTGGCTACTGGCCGAGCTTACCTACAGCTGTCCGCTACAGTGCCCTTACTGTTCTAACCCGATGGATTTTGCCTCCCAGGGTGAAGAACTCAGCACCGAGCAGTGGATTCGCATTATGCAGCAGGGGCGTGAGCTGGGTGCTGCGCAACTGGGCTTCTCGGGCGGGGAGCCGCTATTGCGTAAGGATCTGGAAGACCTGGTCAGGGCGGGGCGTGAGATGGGGTATTACACTAACCTGATTACCTCCGGTATCGGTATGGATGAGGCGCGTGTGGACAGCCTGAAGCAGGCCGGGCTGGATCATATCCAGATCAGTTTCCAGGCCAGCAGCGAAGAACTGAATAATCGGATTGCAGGTAGCCAGAAAGCCTATCAACAGAAACTGGCGATGGCTCGTGCAGTCAAGGCTGCGGGTTACCCGATGGTATTAAATTATGTGATTCACAGGGATAACATCGATGAAATGCAGCAGATTCTGGATCTATCGCTGGAATTACAGGCCGATTATGTTGAGCTCGCTAATATCCAGTTTCATGGTTGGGCATTTGAAAACAGGCGTCATCTGCTGCCCACTGCAGAACAGCTACAGCGTGCTGAGAAAATCACCAATGACTTCCGTGCGACGGTTGCTGATCAGATGAAGGTCTTCTTTATCGTACCTGATTATTTTGAAGATCGACCCAAGGCCTGCATGGGCGGGTGGGGCTCGATCTTTTTAACGGTAAGCCCGGATGGCCGCGCCTTACCCTGTCACAATGCGGCTATGTTGCCACTCAAGTTCCCGGACCTGAAACAGACCTCGGTTAAACAGGCCTGGTATGAATCCGAGGCATTCAATGCCTTCAGGGGTGATGACTGGATGCAGGAACCCTGCCGCAGCTGTGACGAAAAGGCGGTGGATCATGGCGGCTGTCGATGCCAGGCATTAATGCTGGCCGGTGATGCGAAACAGGCTGATCCTGTGTGTTCCAAATCGCCGCATCACCATAAGCTGCAGGCAATGGTCAGTCAATCGATTGAGCCATTGCTTGATTTGCAGCCGCTGCTGTTTCGAAATAAGAGGAATTCGCAACAATGGATCAATAACCAGAGCAAAAACAACACTTCATCGTAATTAAAACAAGCTCTGTAATGCTAAGCCCCGGGTTAACAGGGGCCCCAGAAAAATACCGGCTATACGCATGGTTCTTGATTAAGGTTGAAATTAACCCAGATTAATAGCATGATCGAAGACCGGCATTGAGTTACTCAAAGGGGGAGGATGGTGCGATCACCGACTCAGGCTGAAATAATCGATTCAGAAGAATCTATAAAAAAAGCCTATTCTGTTAATCCTGATGCGCGACAGGCTGCACAGGAGATTTATGATGCTCTAGCCATTACCGATGCGGCACTGGTGATGTTCTTCTGTTGTGCTGAATATGATCTGGCAGCACTTTCAGACGAGTTATCCCGACTGTTCATCGATATACCACTGGTCGGTTGCACCACTGCGGGTGAAATCTCAGCAGCGGGTTATGTGGAAAATTCCATCACCGCATTTAGTCTACCGGGCTGTCATTTCCAGGTCGAAACCCGGCTGATTAAAAACCTCAAAAAGTTTTCCGAGCAGGCGGCTTCAGATCTGGTGAGTGAAATGATGCAACAGCTACAGGCGCGCGAACTTGCGCCTTTAATGCAGAACAGCTTTGCCCTCACCCTGCTGGACGGTATGTCCATCCGCGAAGAAATCGTCATGAATGCGCTCAGTAGTTCACTAAAAGATATTCAGCTGGTGGGGGGTTCCGCAGGTGATAACCTGCACTTCAAGGATACCCACGTGTATCTGAACAATGAGTTCCATAGCAATGCTGCCGCACTGATCCTGGTTAACACCGACTGTCCATTCCAGATTTTTAGCGACCACCATCTGGCGCAGGGGCAGGAGAAGCTGGTGGTCACAGCCGCAGACCCGTTCAAGCGGGTGGTGCATGAGTTTAATGCAGAGCCTGCCGCGCTGGAGTATTGCCGCATTACCGGGCTGCAACTGGATCAACTGGATGCCCAGGTATTTGCGCTAAATCCACTGGCGGTGCAGATCGGTGATCAAGTCTATATCCGTTCCATTCAACAGGTGAATGAGGATTTGAGCCTGACCTTTTTCTGCGCGATTGATCTGGGCATTGTACTGACCCGCATGTATTCCACCGGACTGGTTAGTCATACACATAATATGTTGCTTGGCCTGTCTGAAGACCTGGGTGAGCCCTCGCTAGTGGTTGGTTATGACTGTATTCATCGCCGCATCGAGATGGAGGAACACGATCTGTTACCAGCGATCTCCGAGCTATATAAAAAATACAACGTTATTGGTTTCAGTACCTATGGAGAACAGCATAATGATTTACATCTCAACCATACCTTAACGGGTGTGGCACTATACTTTTGATCAATGTGATCTTAAACGTCGATTTTTATTAAGTTCTTATGTTTCGCGCGCACTCAGAAAATACAGCCGACCCTGTTAGTGAACTCGATCGCCTGCGCGCTGAGAATGAGCAGCTGGCAAATAAAAATCAAAAGCTGGAACGTATCAATCAGGTACTGATGCGGCGTGTAGAGCTGGGCTGGGGCAACCATAGTGATGCCTACCAGTCATTTGAGAATGCCGCGCTGCTGGCCGACCGGGTAAAAAATGACACCATCAAACTGAAGCAGACTATGGGTCGTCTGGAAGCGGCCAACAAGGAAGTCACGCGAGCGCAGAAAGAATCTGAACTGGCCCGCCAGCGGCTGGTTGATTCGGTTGAAAGTATCTTTGATGCGTTTGCACTGTTTGATGATAAGCGCCGCATGATCCTGGCCAATGGTCGTTTTTTTGAGCTTTGGTCACACACCGATCTGACCATCGAAATCGGCAAAACCCTGCTTTCTGATCTGGTGCAATACAGCCGCGAAAAAGAAATCTTTAAACTCGAAAAGCTGCGTCCGCTGGCGCGCAGTGAGCCCTCGCAAAGCTTTGGCAATCGTATCTACCAGTTACAGAACGAACGCTGGTTACAAACCTCTGAAAGCGAAACCGCCGATGGCGGGCTGGTACTTACCTGTACCGATATAACCCGTCTTAAAAACAGCGAAACCAGGCAGCGTGAACGCGCGCTGGAACAGCAGGCGCGTATCCTTGAATCAACCATTAATAATATGTCTCAGGGCGTCACACTGATTGATGACAACTGCCGTCTGCTGGTGTGGAATTCCAGGTTTCTTGAAATCAGCAAGCTGGATGACAGCGTGGTCCAGAGCGGCGTCGATTTTCATCAGTTAATGTCGAGCAACGAGTTATATGTCGGCCCTGACTGGTTTCCGACTGGCAATCAGTTCAATGTCAGTAAAAATATTCAGGAGCGTGAAAAAGTAGTCAGCGACGGTCGTGTGATACTGATACGCAGGCATCTGATACCCAGTGGTGGTTTTGTTAATACCTATACCGATATCACCGAACGCAGCCTGCAACAGGCCGCGCTGAGTGAAGGAGAAAAAAGAATCCGCCTGATTACCGATGCGGTACCGGCATTGATTTCCTATATCGATAGTGAAGTTAAATACCAGTTTGCCAACCTGCAGTTTGAAGAATGGTACGCCACCAGCCGCAGGAAGGTGATCGGCAAGGCGATGATTGAAGTATTGGGTGCAGAGGCATTTGCCAAACACGAAGAATACGTTCAACAGGCGTTACAGGGACAAACTGTTGAGTTTGAAATTGAAGAAAACAATGCGTCCAGATCACAACGCATCTCGCAGAAAACCTATGTACCACATTATGATGGCAATAATCAGGTGATTGGATTTTTTGCGCTGGAGCAGGATGTCACTAAACAGCGCAGAACCCGTCAGGCTTTAAAGGCTGCATACGATAATCTGGAAGAGCGGGTGTACCAACGCACCAAGCAGATTACCGAAATAAATAACAAGCTGCGCGATGAAATACTCGAGCGCCGCCAGGTTGAAGCCAGTCTGCTAAATGCAAAACGTGAAGCAGAGGAAGCAAACATCAGCAAGATCAAGTTTCTTGCAGCAACCAGCCATGACCTGTTGCAACCGTTAAATGCAGCCTGCTTATTTGCCTCGTCGTTAAAGGAAAAAAACCTGCCGCAAGATACGCATCATCTGGTTCAGTCACTTAGCTACTCACTGGAAAATATTGAATCGCTGATTAGTTCGCTGGTGGATATCTCCAAGCTGGATGCCGGTGTGGTTGAGCCGGAGCCGGGCGTATTTGATGTCAGTAATCTGCTTGATAATCTGGCGAATGAATTCCAGCAGCAAAATAAAAATACCGCAGTTGAGTTTCATTATTTGAGATCACAGGTTTCTGTGTATTCTGACAGCCAGTTGCTGGCGCGAATATTACGCAACTTCCTGACCAATGCTTTTCGTTATACTGAAAAAGGTCGCATAGTGCTAGGTGCGCGCAGACGTCACCAGGGGCTGGAAATACAGGTGATTGATACCGGGCCTGGCATCGCGGCTGAGGATCTGGATCTGGTGTTCCAGGAGTTTCATCGCGGTGAGCATAGCTCCAGAGAGGATAGAGGCCTGGGCCTTGGGCTGGCTATCGTAGACAAAATCGGTCGGATATTAAATCACACGATCCTGGTGACCTCGATACAGGGGCAAGGATCATGTTTCTCCGTTTTAATCCCCTATGCTTCGGAGATCGTTCAGCCATTAGCAAAGGCTGAGATGATTTCTGAACAACCTATTGAGCTACCGGCAAAACGTAATCATGTGCTGGTGATCGATAATGATGAAGCCATTTGTATGGGCATGCAGACGCTGCTGGAAGGCTGGGGATGTGAGGTGGATACCTTACAGAGAAATCCGCAAATTGAAGCCCTGATTGAAAATGGATTTGACTCGGTGCCGGATTTAATTATTGCGGACTATCATCTGGACAATGGCTTAAGCGGCCTGGATGTCGTGCAACGCATTAACCAGAGACAGCCATCAGGTATCCCGGTACTACTGATTACTGCCAATTATACCAGTGAACTCAGACAACAGACCCGCGAACTCGGCTACCTGTTAATTAATAAACCCGTCAAGCCAGTCAAACTGAAACTGGCCATCAATCATTTACTGCAGCTTTAGCTGGCGCTGATGCGGCTATATTCCGCGCTTCCTTAAATCCGTATTTCCCGGGAAATGTACATTTCAACTGACAGGTGGAAAGCCTGTGCAGTTGGTGTGAGGAAGGACGCAGTGGGGCAGTTAAGTGTTTGTTATTAAGAATAATTTCCCCGTTCATCAGGTTTATTGACAAGCTGTTTAAAGGTCAACTAGTATGGGTGGGACATAAACAAGGGACCGAACTAGAAGGAATCCGTCTAGTTCCTACTATATCGGATTCCTGTTATAAAACTGTTTGGCCATAAATCGATAACTATATCTATCGTATAAATAGGCGTCTCAGATTATATATCAAACCTCAAGCAGGAGGCGACATGAGTGATAAGGCTATTAATTTAGTAGTGCAGATTATATTTATAGGTCTTATTTGTTTCCTAGCTTACCATATACTTGATAAACAACATTCTGAAAAGAACGTACAAACATATTTCAAAGAAAAAGACGTAGAGCAGCTTTCTAATTTTATGCGGCATGGATCTATTTGGGAGAAAGGAGAAGCAGAAAAGTTATTAACCGAATTAAGCAAGAGAGGAAATGAGGATGCATTGATAGCGCTTTTTGATGCTAACAAGCAAACTATTGTATTAAGAATTCTTGTTTCTGGTTATATCCCAGAGAAACTCAAGCAGCGGGCATTTGATTTAGTTCTATTAGACCTAAACAGGCATACCAATAAAGAAGGTAGAACCAGAAGATATGCAAAAAATGCTATTATTGAACTGGGCAAGTTAAAAGATCCTCGCTCAGTTAATGCATTACTCTCCAGTGTAGATATCGAAAACAATAACAGTTGGAAAGATATCGCGTTAATCTCTGCACATTCATTAGAAATGTTGCAACAGGAAGAAAAGGGCTCTCCTGAAATTACGACATGGCTGAGAGATAGCGTGATTAATGATATATCTAGAATTTTAAGTCGCACACAATTACGCACCAACCTGGTTTCCCTATTAAATGATACAGATATCTTTATACGTTCAGGTGCAGTTTATTTATTAATGAAGCTCGATGATGCTAATACGGATTCAACATACTGGCCTTATATGTATTCTGCAGTCCAGCATCAAATATTTGAGAAAAGAGGCCTATTGGCTAAAAATAACTGGAGAATAACAAAGTTAGTATTACTAACAGATGTTCGATCTAACGACTACAACAAGATACTAAACTCAGTTGCGGCATTTATCGGCATTGGAAAGCAAGCGATTCTCAAAGAACTAAAGATGATTCTTACGACAGAAGGAAATAAGAACATGGCAGAGGCATATTTAAATTCAGGATCAAGAGAACTTCGTGAGGCTGCAGAGAAATGGGCTGATAATAATGGTTTTATAATAAAAACCGGAGAAGGCTATCATCCAGTAAACTGGGGGGAATGGGGGCGTAAATAACTTGCTTTAGATATTCAGCAAATAGACTATACCCAACAAGGCACTACACACGGATAAGTTACTCGCTGCGCTCCTAATTTACCGGCGAGCACAACGTTAAATTTATAGAACAAAACAAAATCGACAGGGAGATACGTAGTTGTCACACAAACTTTCAGAAGTCGTGATCAAAAATTTTCGTTCATGCATTGACACCAGATTACTGCTTTCAAGATACACACCGCTCATTGGCTATAACAACGCAGGTAAATCTAATGCCTTAACCGCTATCCAGTGGTTAATTCGAAAAAGCACCTTTGCCGAAGGAGATTTCTTCGATTCAACTGCACCCATAGAAGTTATTGGAGTTATTGAGGGTATAACGTCACACCTTCTTAACAACATGCCAGCTAATCACCGATCTGCAATTAACCATTATATTGCGAATGAAAAGCTAAAGATCAGAAGAGTTCAGGACAATCCTGAATCAAAAGCATCAGATATTAAAATTTCAGTATGGGATGAGAATAATCAGAACTGGGTTCCAAATCCAAATGGAATAGATAATGCCTTAAAGTCATTGCTCCCGGAGCCTATCAGGATCGGAGCAATGGAAAACGCGGCGGAAGATGCCGCAAAAGCAAAAACTACAACAACAATAGGTAAGTTACTTGCTGAATTCCTTGAACTAGTAAAGCAAGCGCATGAGGCAGAACTGGAAGCCCACCTAAGCGAGGTCAGGAGAAGAATATCAAGTGATGGAGACATGAGATTTGGTGAGCTTTCTACGATTGATAACAATGTAAATCAGAAAGTTAATGAGCTCTTCCCAGGCATGAGTTTAAAGTTGCACTTCGACGCCCCTTCGTTTGATGAGCTAATTAAGTCAGGTTCTGTCAAGGTTTATGAAGGACAAAATCAAGGACGAGAATTTTCTTCGTATGGGCACGGGGCGCAGCGATCTATACAAATGGCCATGGTGCAGTATTTGGCGGAAGTTAAGCGGGGAAGCACAAATCAACAATCTACCACTTTGCTTCTGGTCGACGAACCAGAATTGTATCTACACCCGTTCGCAGTCGAACAAATTCGTAAAGCGTTAATCGCGCTATCGCAAAATGGATATCAAGTGCTGTTATCAACTCATTCCGCGCAAATGGTAACGTCTGAAGAAGCCAAGCACTCATTATTGATTCGTAAAAATCAGCAGCAAGGTACATATGCGAGACAACGACTGGCTGATGCGATTCAGGTTGTTGTACCCGATTCGGTGCATCAAATGGAGCAGCTCTTTAGCCTTTCGCACTCGACACAAGTACTCTTTTCTGAGCGAGTCATTCTGACAGAAGGGAAAACTGAACTTCGACTTATACCTTTTATATATGAAATCCTTACTGGCAAAACGCTAGGGCAAGAAAAACAAGCATTGGTAGCTCAGAGCGGCGTTAGTGACACAAGGAAATCGCTCGAAATTTTGAACGCGATGGATTTGCCTGCCAAGGCAATAGTCGATCTGGATTACGCCTTTACAGGCGCTGTACGCGATGGGTTCTTGGGTGCAACCGATACTGATATTCAATTTCTTAAGTCAATACTGCAAATTCTTGCACAAAACAATCAAATAACCTTGAATCCCAATGGGCTTCCTCAACGAGGTATAGTAAAGCCTGTAAAGGCTTTCGAGATATTGGCAAGCGAGCAAACAGCTTTACCGTATATCGATAATTTGCATTCAAAACTAAAGCAAAACGGCATATGGGTGTGGAAGAAAGGTGCTATCGAAGCCCACATAGGAACGGCAAGTAAAGACGAGTTGGCCTGGTCACAGTTCAAAGCTGATGTTCAATCGAATGGCATTCAAGCAACTTGCCCGGACCACCAGTCTGTTCAGGATTTGGTGGCATGGTTAAGATTATAAATTTAACAAAACCATTCAGCGGACGCCAAAGGCGCACACCGCTTATGGTCGCGTTAGCCAGAAATAGGAGAAATCATGAGCTCAGGTGGAGAGGCGAATAACGAACTTGGAATTGCATATCGAGATATTAGCAATTCAGGGAAGCGTATTCCATTTAACGACCAGCTTGAAAGTCAAAACACTTGGTCTCAAAAGTACATGAGTGAACGTCTAGTTGGTATGGGTTTAGCGATTACTCTGATCGTGGTTTGCACGGTTTGGGTTATTGAGACACCAGAATTAATCCGTTATGGGTTTAGCGGTGGCGCAATATTTTTATTTGTCTTCGTCGGCGCTGCTAACATTTATAAGAGAATTCAACTAAAGAAAATAAGAAGGCAGCAAGTTGAAGAATTCAATAAACAAAAAAATATTGGCTAACAAGAGACTGTAAAAAAACAAGCCTGCAAAATATTTTATTTAATTCATTTGCCACTCACAATTATCGCGCACCATAGCATTCAAGATGATTATAATTTTTCGCTTACAAGTGGTGATTGCTACCTTTTTATGCGTACCTTGAGCCGCCAGCTATTCGTAAAATTTCTTGATAAGATCAGAACTGCCGTTTTAAGTGAACCTGCCATGGTTCACGCATTTTTATCTTGAGTTATGCAGGTATTGATCAAAGTCGATATTGGATGCACATAATACTGCCTGGATACGATTCTTAACCTTCAGCTTGTGCAATATCGCGGACACATGCGCCTTAACTGTGGTTTCGGCAATATTCATATCGTAGGCAATCTGCTTATTGGAATTACCTTTCGCCATTTGCTCAAAAACCTGCAATTGTTTGCGCGTCAGATAGGAAATGGATTTCATATCGATTTCAAACTGCTTACTGGTGTTGGTGACAGTTTCTCCCGGATTGCTGCGAATAATATCTGCGGGCAGGTAAACCTGTCCGGCCAGTATCTGTTCAATCGCCTTTGTAATCGTTTCACGCGTGGTGGATTTGGGAATAAACCCTACCGCTCCATAGCCTGCGGCCTGTAGTACGATGCTTTTGTCTTCCTCGGCGGAGATGATACCCAGCGGAATTTCCGGCGCGTGGTTGCGCATTTTGACGATACCTGTAAGCCCGTCCATACCCGGCATATTCAGGTCCAGCAGGATCAGGTCGGTGTCAGGGTTATCGTCTACCAGTGCAATGGCGTCATCCAGGTTTGCGGTTTCAAGCAATTCATAACCGGAAAAACTTTCGACGATAATGGACTTAATCGCATCCCGAAACAGGGGGTGGTCGTCAGCAATCAGAATTTTATTCATAAGGTTTCTCCTGTGGTAAGTTTTCAGGTGTTTTTTCTACCCAGCAGGCCACTACGGGGATTATATCCGCCTATGGCCGCAATCATAAAGCTGAAAGTGGTCAGGGTGACAATTATTAAGGCATGGGTATTTCCTTGCTGGTAAAGTGAAAATCGAATTAATTCAACCGCATAGGTAAAGGGGTTAAAGTTACAGATCAGGTATAGCCATTCATTGGCTTCGCGCATTTTCCACAATGGATAGAGCGCAGAAGACAGGAAAAACATGGGAAATATAACGAAGTTCATCACCCCGGCGAAGTTTTCCAGCTGTTTGACCAGTGACGAAATGAACAGGCCAATAGCTGCCAGCATGAGCGCGCAAATGAGTAATGCTGGCAGTACACTGAGGTAACCCGTTGCGGGTGGGCTCACCTCAAAAAGGCGCGCGATAGCCAGAAAAATGTAAGCCTGTATGGTCGAGATGAAGGCAATCGACATCAGCTTGCTAAACAACAGGAACGCGCGCGGTAAGGGGCTGGTTAATAAGACTCGCATGCTGCCCATTTCACGGTCCACCACCATCGACAGTGAGCTTTGCATGCCGTTAAACAAAAGGATGATACCGAGTAACCCCGGGGTGATATAAACCTCGTAGGTAATGTAGGTTTGATACGGTGGAATGATTGAAATACCCAACGCGGCACGAAACCCAGCGGCGAACACAATCAGCCATAACAGGGGCCTGACCAGGGCGCTAAACAGCCGAGAACGTTGCTGCAGAAAACGATACAGCTCACGATAGAGAATGCCATTAAAGGCATGTACAAAAGCGAGCCGCCTCATGCGGCCTGCTCCTGCTGATTGAGCATGAGTTGCTGCAAACTCTGGTAATTGTTGTCTGCCAGCAGTTGCTGGCAGCTACCCTGTGCGATGAGCTGGCCCTGCCTGAGCAATAAAACATGATCCTGCATGGCGATATCATCTACCAGGTGTGACGCCCACAATACGGTTACCGAGTGTTCTTCACACAGGCTGCGCACATGCCGGTTGATCATGTGGCGGGTTTGTACATCCAGCCCCACGGTGGCTTCATCCAGTAACAACAGGCGTGGGTGGTGTAACAATGCGCGCGCAAACTCAACCCGGCGTCTATGCCCCTGGTTGAGGCTGCGGATTTTGTCGTCCTTACGTTCCAGCATGTCAAAGCGCTGTAACTGCTCGTGTATGCGTTGACCCGCCAGTTTGCGCCCCATGCCGTGTAGCGCAGCGTGGTAATGCAGGTTTTGCGCGACGGTTAAATCCAGATCTAGCGTACTCTGCTGAAATACTACACCCATGTTACTGAGTGCCTTGCCGGGTTGTTTTCGCAAAGGGGTGCCGAGTACGGATATCTCTCCATGTCTGGGTGCCAATAAACGGGTCAGAATGGCAAATAGAGTGGTTTTTCCAGCACCATTAGAACCCAGTAAGCCATTAAAACTGCCGCTGCTTAATTCAAAGCTGATATCGTCCAGCGCTTTTCTATTTCCATATGAAAAGCTCAGGTGGTTGACCTTCAGCGTGCAGTCATTACTCATGGCCGAATCGCCAGCCCCCAGGGAAAACGTCCTACCTTGATTGATCGGACCACCTTTAATGCCGCTACATCAACCACCGAGATATCGCCACTAACCCCGTTCGCGGTATACAGGAACTTCTCATCCGGGCTGAGTACCATGTGCCAGACGCGCCTGCCAACCAGCAGGTACTTCTTGATCTCGTAACTACGGGTATCGATTACTGCGACATGGTTGGCGGGTCCGAGTGAGATAAAGGCAGTTTTACCATCGGAGGTGAGCTGTATGCCGACTGGCTGAATTCTGTCAGGGGTTACGCCGGGGATATTGAAACTGATTTTTTTGACGACGCTACGGCTTTTTGCATCCACCACAGTGACTGTGCCCCCGATTTCCGAAGTTGCCCATAACATGCTGCCATCGCTGTTAAACGCCACATGGCGCGGGCGCTGGTCAACCAGCGTATTGTCCACCAGCTGGCGTGTTGTGGTATCTATCCAGTGCAGCATATTAGTAGTTTCTGAGGTGTTAATAACCCACTGTCCATCCGGGCTGACTGCCATGCCTTCTGGTTCTACACCGACATCGATCTGTGCAATTACGGTTCGCTTTTCCGTATCAACCACAGTGACTACGGCATCGTTTTCATTGGAAATGTACAGATCCCTGTCATTGGGGTGCAGCGCGAACTGTTCCGGGTCTTCCCCTGACGGCAGGTTGTAGGCGATTTTATTGCTGGCGACATCCAGCACCTGAACCGTATCAGAGTCGCTCGCGCAAATGTAAAGGCGGCTGAAGTCCTTGCTAAAGGTGATGCCGCGTGGTCTTTGCCCCACCGCGATGGTATCGCTTAGCTCTAGCGTGTCCAGGTTAATCAGAGACAGGCTGTCATCTTTTTCATTGGATACATAGAGGGTAGCGGCCGACACCCAGCTGGATGAAAAATATAAAAAAAGCAGGGGGAATATGAGTCTAGTTTTCAAGATGATGTCCCAAGTTCTGTTTTGAAATCACAGCTGGCTTCGGGTTCATCAAAGCCCAGGCTGTCCAGTTCTGTGCGCGGGTGCAGGAATCCTTCCATAGGCGCAGTGGCTACCAGTGCGCGCGGATGTATCAGCGGAATGGGTTGGCGCATCTGGCCATTCCAGTTTCTGAAGTTCAGCTTCCTGCCCTTAAAACCACCCAGTTGAAATTGCTCGCTGAGCAGGTATTGATAAACCGTTTTGTAGTCTGTCTCCGATGTGCGTGTGACCGCTTCAGCGATACTGCGGATAGCCAGCCAGCTGGCGTAATCGTTGCTGTCCATCCAGCGTCCAGCGAGTTTTTCGAAACGGCTCTGTAACTGCGCAGCGCCCCATTGTTCAACCACACGATGCCAGGCGACTGCGCTCAGACCCTGCGTGCCTGCGACTGGTCTCGGTAACCAGCTGTTATAGGGTATGTATTCTCCAAAATCACCGGATTCGTCGGCGGTGATTATCACATCATAGTCATCGGCCTGAGTGAATAATGGTATTTCACGCGCAGCGCTGCGCCTGAGATCAGTATCAAAGGTCCAGGTCTTTTCCTCTACCAGTTTTGCGCCAAAGCGTTTGGATGAGTGTTTCAGTGAGCTGGCAAATAATTCATCCTCTGCTCTGGATCCTTTAATCAATAACCATTTGCGCCACCGTTTCTTTACCAGGAACTGCATTAAAGCGTCACTGAGCATGGCGCGACTGGGCACGGTATGCAGCAGGCCGGTATGGCACAGGCTCTGGCGCAGGCTGTTATCGCTTGCCGTGCTGTTAAAGATTACTGCATTGCCATTAATTGTGCTGTCGTTGACCAGTTCAAGCAGGGTGTTAGCCGGCATGTTGCTAACAATAAAATGATTTGCTGAATGCAGCCATTGCTGAGCCCTTTGTATTAGCTGATCTGAATGTTCAGACTCGTAATAACTTAGCTGGTAATTCTGGTTTAGAAATTTACCCGCGCTGTTATTGTCATTTATTGCAAGCTCTGCCCCCTTTAATCCTGAATCTTCAGCAGATGGTAGAATATTTGATAGGGCAGGTGGTCTGTGTATTATCTGTTTAAGGTAAAGAACTGGAATGTCGATCGCGTTTACCTGGGTGCTGAAGCAAAGCAGGCAGTACAGGAGCAGCCGCTTGCACAGGGTATCAGGATGAAAGCTGAAGTGATTCCGGGTTTGCAAATTTATTATCCAGTCGTATTAAATTGTAAATAAGCTCTGCAACAGGTATCTAAGGCTTAACAGGGCGTTGAAAATGAAGAGTTATATTTTCAGTAACCCATCATAAGCCTGCACAGATACATAACAATGCCCTTTAAGCATGAAGCGATTAATACCTGAGTAGTAGAAAAACTACGACTTTAGTAGCATTTTTATGCGCCAGAGCGATGTGTATTAGACCAAATGATTAAGACTAAAAGTGGGCAGGCAGCGACCAAAGCAGAATTGTAATAAATCCCCAGCAGGGGAAAATTGTTGCAGTTTCAAATGACTAAACATCGAGATTATTATGAATTTGATTAAACTGGCAACGGTATCTGCATTTCTTTTTCTATTTCTACACAGTACTGCGACTATGGCACATGGTAACGTAACACCTCAGGCTGTTAATGTAGAAACACTGCCCCCTTTAGGCCTTGAATGGCGAGACGAAAATCCTTATCGCGGCGATGCGGAAGCTATCAGAGTAGGTTCCTCTGCGTATAATCAGAACTGTGCGCGCTGCCATGGCCTGGAAGCTATATCAGGAGGGATAACCCCGGATTTACGCAAGCTGAACGATGACACAGAATTCAGTTCGTTGCAGGAATCGGATGAATGGTTTTTAACTCGTATCCGCGGTGGTGCGGTCATTGATGGTCGTGTATATATGCCGCCATTCGAAGGGATCCTGAGTCAGGAAGCGATGTGGGCGATTCGCAGCTATATCGATACGCGCAAATTTGAAGAATAGGAGCGCTGAGGTTTTGTGTTAACAGGCAGCGGCACCTTGCAGCGGTTACTACTGGCAGCAGCTTTGTTGTTGCTGACGCAGCTTGCTGAAGCCAGGAGCTACGATGAAATCATTGACTCCGGATATATTGAGATTGCGGTTTACAATGATTTCGAGCCGTATTCATTCAAGCGCTCCGGTACAGCGGCAGGTATTGATGTCGAGATCGGCAAACTGATTGCCGCAGGTCTGGGCGTGGAGCCTCGCTGGTACTGGTTCAGTGCCGATGAAACTCTGGATGACGATTTACGTAACGCAGTATGGAAGGGTAATATCTTCAACCGCAGGAAAGCCGACCTGATGATGCGGGTGCCCTACGACCCGGAATTTTCGCGCCTGATGGATGGCTATGGCAAATTAAAAAATGACATGGTGGTGATGTTCGGTCCCTACCACAGGGAACGCTGGTGGATCGCTCGCGACCTTGAAAAAACCGGCGAGATTCGCACGCTGGCCAATTTTCAGTACCTGCCAATTGGGGTGGAGATAGACACCCTGCCTGATTTTTTTCTGACCGGTATCTGGGGTGGACGCTTACGACCCCAGGTCAGGCACTTCAATAATATTTCTGCTGCGCTGGATGATCTGGTGAAGGGCGAGCTTGCTGCAGCCGTTGGTACCCGGAGTCAGCTGATGTGGGGGTTAAGGAATGCTGACAAAAAGTATGACCTGTCCAGCGATGGGATGATCAGCATTCGCCAGCAGGCCTGGGATATCGGACTCGCTGTCAGGCAGGATTTTCGACAGCTGGCTTATGCGATAGAAGATATTGTGTCAGCTCTGGTCAGGCAGGGAAAGATACAGCAGGTATTCGAACAGTATCAGTTAAGCTTCGAAAAACCTTCGACCTACCAGTAATCTTTTTTCGTGTTTTTCTCCACAGTACTACTACTAAGTAACTAAAAAATCTAACCCAAGGTGCGATTGTTTCAATATGCATGTGATTCATACTGCAATGAGGCAATCAGAGATCCTGTATAGCCAGTCTGTTGCGAAAATTGACAGGCATAGTCGCTACACGCAGCGCTTCTAAACAGCACGTTCCAGCGTAGTCATTGATCTGGAATCGTGATTAAGAAAATAAACCATCAGGAGTGAACAATGAAAAAATTACCCAGGATGTCAGGCAAGATTATTGGCATCACGTTTATTGCAACCCAGTTAATCGGCAGCACGCTGATGCCGGCGCAAGCCAGTATCACCGATGCCGATATCATTAACGATCAGGCGACCACGGGGGATGTGGTTTCATACGGCCTCGGTCCCAGAGGCCAGCGGTACAGTCCATTAAAAGGTATCAATACCAGCACGGTTAAAAATATTCATCCGGTATGGGCTTTTTCCTTTGGTGGAGAAAAACAACGCGGTCAGGAGTCACAGCCTATTGTTAAAGATGGTGTGATGTATGTGACTTCTTCCTATTCACGTCTATACGCTATCGATATAGCAACCGGTGAAGAATTATGGCAATACGATGCCAGGCTACCGGATGGCATTATGCCCTGCTGTGATGTTATTAACCGTGGTGCAGCTATTTATGGTGACATGGTTTACTTTGGTACGCTGGATGCCAAGCTGGTGGCACTGGATGCTAAAACCGGTAAGGTTAAGTGGAAGAAGAAGCTGGGTGACTATCAGGCAGGTTATTCTTTCACTGCGGCCCCATTAATCGTTAAAGGTAAGATTATTACCGGCGTGTCAGGTGGTGAATTCGGTATCGTCGGTAAGGTAGAAGCACGTGATGCCAAAACCGGTGAGCTGATCTGGACACGTCCTACTGTTGAAGGACATATGGGTTATCTGAATGGAAAGGAAAATGGTATTACCGGTGGGCAGGCTGGAAAAACCTGGCCGGGTGATCTGTGGAAAAATGGTGGTGCTGCAACCTGGTTAGGTGGTACCTATGATCCTGATACCGATCTGCTGTTTTTTGGTACCGGTAACCCCGCGCCATGGAATTCACATCTGCGCCCAGGGGATAACCTGTACAGTTCTTCTCGCTTAGCGATAGATCCGGATACCGGCAAGATTGTGTGGCACTTTCAGACTACACCGCACGATGGCTGGGACTTTGATGGCGTAAACGAAGTCGTTTCCTTCGACTATAAGGACAATGGAAAAACAGTGAAGGCGGCAGGTACTGCTGATCGTAATGGCTTTTTCTATGTACTGAATCGTGAAAATGGAAAATTTATTCGCGGCTTTCCTTTTGTTAAAAAACTGAACTGGGCCAAGGGCCTGGATGCGGATGGCAAGCCTATCTACAATGAAGAGCTGCGCCCAGGTGATCCCGGTGATGGAAAGAAGGCAAGACTGTATTCTCAATACCTTCTTTCCTTGGTGGTAAAAACTGGATGCCTATGGCGTACAGCAAGGATACTGGCCTGTTTTATGTACCCTCAAACGAATGGGGTATGGATATCTGGAATGAGCCAGTTAGCTATAAGAAAGGTGCCGCTTACCTGGGTTCGGGTTTTACCATCAAGCCGATCTTTGATGATCACATTGGCTCCTTAAAAGCAGTCGATCCTAAAACGGGTAAGACGGTCTGGGAATATAAGAATACTGCACCGCTATGGGGTGGTGTACTGGCCACTGCCGGCAACCTGGTGTTCACCGGAAATCCTGAAGGTTACCTGATGGCATTCGATGCACGTACCGGTGAAATGAAATACAAGTTCCAGACTGGCTCAGGCATCGTCGGATCCCCGATTACCTGGGAGCAGGATGGTGAGCAGTATCTGACCATCGTTTCTGGTTGGGGTGGTGCGGTACCCCTGTGGGGTGGTGACGTTGCCAAGACGGTTAAGAAATTTAATCAGGGCGGCACTGTGTGGACATTTAAACTGCCTAAATCATAAGCAAGCTGTGATTAACTAAGAAGTTCCTGTGGCACAGGGATGTGCTGCCAAAATCGATGGCTACACACACATTGATTTTGTGAGGAACACGGCAATCACAGTTTTGTTTTTCCTGCTCTGTTAATTCATAGATGAATTATTCAGAGCTCCCCTAATTTTTAAGGCTTAATCCCTCCTCATTAAGCTTGTTGCTCTTTAGCCCAGGGACGGGCCATTTTTTTCAAGGAGAAAAATATGACTGCTAGAGCGGGTTTAGTCTATTGCTTGATAGTAACTTTGTTGATGTTGTCATACCCGGATGTGGTTGCACAGGGTAAGCGTCAATATCAGGTCTTTCTGCAGGATGCAGAGCAGGTGAAATCTATACCAATAGCCAGTATCGATTTCACTGCCACGGGCAATGGCTGGGACTACCAGATCCGCATGGATGAAAATCGGTTTGATGATTATTTTCTCTCCATGCGACCGTTTAAGTGTATTACCGACAAGGTCGATATGATGTGCCACCTCGCCTATCCCTATAAGCTAAAACGACATCTCTCTCAACATGACCTCACGCCACTGGAGTATGATTTTCTCTTTATCCGTCGTAAACCGAGTGACTATGGTATTAATCCCTGGAATGGCCTGTATTATCGACTACAAAAACAGGGTGATGATTATATTGGCGTTGCTCATGAGGTGGATCTTGATATTCTGGCAGTACCGCCCGCTGACGATGATCCATACCCGATCAAGCCGGAAGACCTACACGAGATCGATACGCAACAGTTGTGGCTGCCGGGATTATTCATAAAGGCGCAGTAAGATCGTTGCTGCCAGCTTCCGAGTTTCAGCCATAACTGTTGCATATAGCAGCCGTTTGCTGCATTTCTAAAAAGGCAAATTGCTATCAGGCGCGGCCGTTCCCTGCAGATTGATGGAAACGATAAAAGTAAGAGCAAACTAAGCGCGGATTGATTCTTTAATGTTTACTGATCCTGTTTATCCGCTGTTTATTTAAAGGGACAATTTTTATGGCAGAACTAGCCTTTTAAGAATTTAAAACAGCGTGTTTTGGTTCTGAATTTACATACAATCAATAGCTTGCGTAGGTCTGACCCGATCTACACGCTCGAGTTGCATCCTGTCTCTTGTTCTGTATGAAGTGCTTGGTCATATTTCATCTTCTCAGATCAGTTTCAGGGTGCGCTAATTTATTTGTTTCTTACCTCAATTCTTTAATAAGGTTTTTATCCACTAATTTTTCTGAAGACCCAACTTATAAGATGTCTCATAAAATTAGTAGACGTGGGCATTAATTATCTAACTGAATGGGTTGCTGAATTTGATATAAAATATCGCAAAGGATTATCTCCCCGATTATCGTCATATGCTGGAGTGCAATTATGAATAAATGGTTAAAACTAAGCTGGGTTGCGGGTTTCGTAGTGCTTGGTATTGCTATTAGCATGCTGGGCTCAAAATTCAAAATGCCTCCTCAGAAAATCGAAACTCCTGAGTTCGCCACTAAAGCTAAGGTGATTTCAGTACCGAAGCTTAAGTTAAAGATTAATGCGATTGGGTATGGTCATGTAAAAGCGGAACAGACCTGGGACGCTGTTGCAGAAGTGGCTGGTAGGATCGTTTTCCTGTCGGATAAGTTAAAGGATGGGGAATTTATTGCAAAGGATGAAGTGTTATTAAGCATTGATCCTACAAGTTATCAACTGGCTCTGTCTCAGATTGAAGCACAAATCGAAACCTCTAAAATCAAGGATGAAACGACTCGCTTATCTATCAAAACCCGTCAACAGGAAGTTGTGCTGCTGGAAAAAGAGTTTGAGCGTCAACAAAAACTAGTGGAGAAAGGCAATGTCTCCAGGTCAACACTGGATTCAACTGAACGCAGTCTGCTAGGCGCGAAAGCTAACCTGCAAGCCTTACAAAGTAATCTACTAATCAATGCTGCTGAACGGGAAGTTTTGCATGTTCAACAGAAACAGGCACAGCAGGATCTGGCCAGAACCCATCTTATTGCTCCGATGGATGCCAGAATCACTGAGGTTAAGGTGAGTCGATCCCAATACGCTAATCGTGGTCAGTTATTATTCAGTGCTGATGGCATCGATGCAGTAGATATTGAATCGCAATTTCCCGTCGGAAAGCTGAGACCCCTGGTGAGTAACTCTAAACCCTCGGCAGATGTTTCGACACCTGTCAGTAGTAACTGGGTGCCAGGAGTTAAGGGTTTGTCGGCTGTAGTGAGTGTGCAGCATGGGGATAATCAGGTCAGCTGGGATGCGACCATCAATCGAGTTTCTGCGAGTATAAATTTTCAAACCCAGACGCTGGGTATCGTAGCCCGAGTTGAACGCCCTTATGATCAGGCTGAAGCTGGACATAAACCACCCCTGATTGACAACATGTTTGTGCAGGTTGAAATACAGGGCGAAAATGAAAATAAGTTTACTGTCATTCCAACATCAGCCCTGCATGAAGGGCGTGTGTATGTGATGAATGATGATCAGCGGCTGGAATTACGGCCAGTAAAAATTGCCTTCTATCAGGATGGTTATGTAGCCATCAGTAAAGGTCTGAAACCAAAACAAAAAATAGTGACCTCTGATCTGGTTCCTGCCATAGAAGGTATGTTACTGGAACCGATCAAAGATAGTAAAACCATGAAACAACTGTTTATGGATGCGATGGGTGAAATACCTGATGAATTTAAGCAGAAGATGCAAGCAGGAGAGAATTCCAAAGCCTCAGGGTCTGAAAAATGATTCGTTATTTTGTTACGCATCCAACAGCCTCCAATCTGTTGATGTTGATCATCATTGTGCTTGGTCTGACTGCATTGCCGAAATTACAGCGCGATACTTTTCCAGTGACTCCGGCAACCGAAGTGGAGGTGCGTCTGGCATATCCCGGTGCTACGGCTCTGGATGTTGAGCAGGGTATCTGTCATGTAACTGAGGAATCACTGGACACCGTTCAGGATATTGTTGAGGTCCGTTGTGATGCACGTGAAAACATAGCGATAGTCACTGCAAAGATGCTGGAAACGGCAGACCTGGGAACCTTTTATGAAGATGTAAAATCTGCAGTAGATTCCATTACGACGTTTCCCGAAAAGGTCGAGCCTCCGAGTACCGTCTTACTGGAACGTACCGCTAATATTGCGAGTATTGCGATTAGTGCAGAGCCCGGTTTGCAACTCAGTGCTGAATCGTTACAGCAGTATGCGGAAAGAGTTAAAAGCAGAATATCACGTGATCCTCGAATTGCTCAGGTCAGACTAAGCGGTTTTTCTGATCGGGAAATACTGATCCGGATTAATCAGGCAGATTTGCAGAAATATGCGCTGACTGTGAATGATGTCAATCAGGCTATCCGTTCACAAAGTATCGATTCGCCAGCTGGTACGTTGGAAGATCGGGATGGCTCCATCATTGTTCGCTATAACGAACAACGTAAGACACTTGATGAATTTTCAAAACTGATTGTTTATTCGAGTGATGAAGGCGGTATGGTTAGTCTGGGAGACATTGCCAGCATAGACTACCACTATGAAAAGCCCGAAGAAAAAATTCTGTTTAACGGGCAGCGCGCAGCTCTGCTGGAAATCATTAAAACCACCCAGCAGGACTCCTTACGAGTAATGGATGCAGTGCAGGAAAATCTTCAGCGTGAACTTACCCTGGCCCCTAAGGGTATCCGTCTTGAAATAAGTCAGGATGTTACAACTAATATCAAAGATCGCTTAAGGATTCTGCTTGAAAATGGTGTTGCCGGTTTGATTCTGGTATTTATCACTATGTGGGCTTTTTTCAGTTTCCGTTATTCTTTCTGGGTCACGATGGGGCTTCCGGTTTCATTTCTGGGTGCAGTATTCGCGATGAACCTGTTCGGTTATAGCATTAATATGATTACTATGGTCGCGCTTCTGGTGGCGATTGGTCTGTTGATGGATGATGCGATTATTATTTCTGAAAATATCGCAACCCAGATTAAACAGGGGAAGAATATTACACAGGCTTCCATTGAAGGCGTACAGCAGGTATTGCCCGGTGTGGTATCATCTTTTCTGACTACCATCATGATAGTCGGTCCGCTTTTCTTTCTGTCAGGAAAAATGGGGGCAGTGTTAAGGTATATGCCTGCGGTGCTGGTTATTACGCTTGCTGTTAGTTTGATAGAGGCATTTCTGATTCTCCCTGCTCATTTGCATCATTCTCTTACACACAGCCATAAAAACAATCGTTCCAGATTTCAGCTGTGGTTTAATGAAAAATTTGAATCTGTTCGCGACAGAATATTTGCACCTCTGGTTAGCCTGTCGGTGAAACGCCCCTATATATCTCTTGGTGTAATGTTATTTATTTTGTTGCTCTCATTTGCCACCATCCCGGCCGGATGGCTAAAGTTCAGGGCATTTCCTCAACTGGAATCGGATGTGATTCAGGCAAGAATTCTTTTGCCTCAGGGCTCTTCTCTGGAGCGAACTGAAGAAGTCGTTGCGAAGGTCGAGGCAGGCCTAAAAGCACTAAACGAAAATTACTCGCCAAAACAGAAACAGGGGATGGATCTGGTGAGGAATGTTACTGTTCTGTATAACAATAATGTCGACTCTAATGAAAATGGAACACATATCGCTACAGTCAGTGCTGATTTGATTCGTGCTGAAAACCGTAACGGTAGTATTGATCAAATGCTGCTGGACTGGCGAGAATTAACAGGAGAGGTTGGTGATGTGATTAATCTGTCGTTTACTGATAAAGAGAGAGGAGTGGCAGGCAAGGCTATCGATATCCGACTACAGGGTTCTAATCTGGAGATGCTAAAGAAAGCGTCGCTTGATTTACAGGGCTACCTGAGAGAATTTAATGGGGTGATAGAAGTCTATGATGATATCCGCCCGGGTAAACCCGAAATAAGTATTCACTTAAAAAAACAGGCTGGTGTTCTGG
This sequence comes from Gammaproteobacteria bacterium, assembly GCA_050288105.1. Taxonomy (GTDB): domain Bacteria; phylum Pseudomonadota; class Gammaproteobacteria; genus JACNJF01. Next base: position 8,436 of record JBNKDE010000019.1, on the reverse strand, counting down.
GGATCAATTCGGCTCAGGTTTCGGCTGAAGTCAGGGCCGCATTGCAAGGCGTTACTGGATTGGAAGTACAGGCATCAAAAGAAACCCAGGCTGTCACTGTGCGCTTATCAGATCAGGATAGAAAAGGTTTAAATGATTTGCAGTTTTTACAGGTCAGAAATAAATCTGGAGAACTGGTTGCTCTGTCATCAGTTGCAGATTTAACTATGACTAGAGGTCTTGCTCGTGTGCATCGGGTGAATGGTCAGCGAACTGCCACTATTCAGGGAAAACTGAATACAACGTTGATCAATGCATCTGAATTAATGCGACGTGTTAAAAATGAATACATGCCTGAATTAAAACAAAAGTTCCCAGGCGTTAAGCCATCATTTCAGGGACAGGGCAAGGAAACAGCAGATACGGCTAGCTCACTGATCATTGATATCGCTATAGGAATACTTGGCGTATTCGTTATCCTGTCTTTTCAATTTCGTAGTTATATTCAGCCCCTGGCTGTCATGCTAGCGATGCCGATGGGAGCCATCGGTGTGATCTGGGGGCATCTGGCGTTGGGTCTTGAATTATCCATACCCAGTCTTGTAGGTATGGCGACGTTGGCGGGCATAGTGGTTAATGACAATATTTTACTCGTCACTTTTATCAAAGAACGTTTAAGAGAAGGCGTAGCCATTGGCGAAGCTGTTCAGTTTGCGGCGCAGGATCGCTTTCGTGCTATCGTTTTGACGTCTATGACAACAATAGTAGGCCTGCTGCCATTGCTGATGGAAACCAGCACCCAGGCTCAGTTATTAATACCAATAGTTGCCAGCCTGGCATTCGGGCTTGCTGCTGCCACTTTGTTTTCAATACTACTGGTACCGGCATTTTTTAAGATACTTGATGACTGGGTAGATTTAGGGAATCAGGTCCAGCAACAGAATGGGGAAATGGACGTTAAGATTTAAGGTGTTTCCAAATTGCTGAACCAGCGTCAGCGCGCCGGTTCGCAAAGTCTTTCTGGTGAATCCCTCTTTGGTGATCAGAATAACTGCCTAATGGGCGCCCCCAGTTATTTGTACAGATATAAAACTCAGGGAAAGGGCTTAATTTAAGTATGAAAAATCTAACCAGCAGCTCCAACGTAAGGCGGTGCTATCGTGCCAGCTCCGCTAAGCTTGGGCGTTAGCAGCAACAATGAAAGAGTCACGGTTTGGTTTTAAATACACGTGGAAAGATCTAGGGCCTATAAGGCCTCTGGTTGTAACGGTGTTTGTGTTTCAAACTATTGGATCCGTTATTGGATTAATAGTAATAAACCACCCTACGTGGTTTGAAAACTTATGGGCTGGTGGCGCTTTTGCATCTTTCCCAGGATTTCTGGTGGGCTTGTATGTTCAAGCTAAAACAGGGAAAGAGGCTATAGGAGAGAATATTGTCATGGTGAGGCGGGTGGGCATGATTGCTCTAATTTTTACACTCGTTACCTTCTTAATGCCATTTAAATGAAATATGCTGCTAACAAACCGTTCAAACCGACCCGGATCAATAGAAGTTCAATAGGGACACAGTCGACCGATCTCATGTTTGCCATTACAGATCAGTTAATTTTGAAGTGATCTATCCGGGTTTTTAATTCCTCGGCAATCCTGGCTATCTCCTGACCGGCGGTTGTGGTTTCTTCAACGCTGGCTGAATTTTGCATCGCAACTTCGCTCACATGGGTGACGTTGCTATTCATGTTTTGTGCTACTGCACTTTGCTCCTCTGCTGCAGTTGCTATGCTGGTACTCTTTTCATCGATTTTTGCAACGGAAGAGGCGATCTGGTCCAGTGACACACCTGCCAGGTTGGCATTTTCCACGACGGATTCAGATTGCTCCTTGCTTATCTGCATCGAGCTTGTTGCTTTTTGAGTACCTGATTGTAGTTTTTCGATAATCTGGTTGATCTCTTCTGTAGAGGACTGGGTTCGCGCCGCGAGGGTGCGCACTTCATCTGCGACCACTGCAAAGCCGCGCCCCTGTTCACCCGCCCTTGCTGCTTCAATGGCTGCGTTCAGTGCGAGCAAATTGGTTTGTTCCGCAACACTTTTGATAACATCCAGCACCGTGTTAATGTTGTTACTGTCCTCTTTTAGTTCGTCGATGACTCTGGCACTTTCTTCAACCTGGGCGGCTAGTTTTGTTATGCCTTCGACCGTCGATTTAACCAGGTCCTTACCATTTGAGGCTTCAGCGTTTGCTGTTCTTGTTGCTGCTACTGTTTCATGTACGCTGCGGGTTACTTCATCCACCGCAGTGCTCATGTCAGTCATCGCCTGGGCGATTTGCTCGGTTTCCTGTTGCTGGGTTTGAATGTTTTGGGCGGTCAACATCATAGTTGCTGAAACCTCTTGCGATGAGGACGCCAGCATCTCAGCCGACATTGAGATCTGGCTCATTAGCGAGTGGAGTTCACTTTGCATGGTCGCGATGGATTGAAGGCAGAGACCGAGTTCATCTCGCCCATCTACCAATACTGATTGGGTCAGGTCACCTGACGATATGGTTTCGAGGCTGGAAGTGACAACCCCAAGTCGCCTGATTAAATTACCTGAGATAATCCAGCTTACGCTGCTTCCGATTACGACCGATATGATAATTACCAATGTAAGGATGGTGCTCGCATTATCCTTGCCATGCATGGCTTCATCAGCCGATAGTTGGTTGAAATTTTTTAGTTCCTGCTGAGCTGCCTGAATGGATTTATCCAGCGCTTCCTCCTTGGGGTGGATTTGTTCCGCCAGCTTTACTGCATCGTTGTATTTTCCTGCGGAGAGGTTATCGAATACCTGGGTTGCCAGTTGCTTTACCTGCTCATGACCGGCGCTGATCTGTCTGAAGTCCTCTGCGGCCTTGTTAAAGGTGTTGGTTCCTGCTTCAGTGTGTACCACGCTTAGCGCTGCCTCAACAGCCTGCATAGCGGTTTTCAATTCCGCCTCCATGGCTGTGTTCAGTTCACTATAGGATGCGATTTCTTCCTTTACGATCCTGGCAGCATCAGGATTCATAATGGCCAGTGCACCGAAACGAATCGTGCGCTCAAGATGAGCTGACTGTGCCAGTTTGTACTCACTGATCAGGCTGATTGAGCGGTTAATTGGGATATTCACTTCTGAAATGACTTCCAGATCAGTGCCGATGAGCGAGAAAGCGTACAGTGCGTATCCCGATGAGCTGATTAGAAATATCAGCAAAAGTGTGGAGGTGCCGATTATTTTCGCTTTGAATGATAAATTGTTTAATAGCTTGTTCATTTTATTGCCCCGGAATTCCAGTAATAACATTGATTGCTTATTGTTAATCTGTATTTACTACTGAGTAGCTGGCGCCACTCCTCTATAAAACGGCAGCGGCCCTGTTATCTTTAGCGCTTTCTGTTTGGGTTTGGTGGGTTGCCCGTGTCACGATACCTTGCTAAAAGCCCAGACTTTGCCAGGTTTAGCAGTAAGTCAGTCAATCCGAGTATTCGCTATTATCCCTGCTATCTTCAACTTCCCCCGACAGTAATTGGGGGTGGGTCTGTAACAGCCTGTCGTGAAGCGCCTGAATGCGTGATCGATTTTGTTGCTGGGCTTCATTCCTGTCCAGTACCAGGTCGAACACGACCCGAGCCGGGCGTGCTGACAGGAATATCACTCGCTCGGCCAGCGTGAGGGCCTCTTGCAGGTTGTGGGTGACGAATAAAACGCTGGCGCTGGTATCGCGCCAAAGCTTCAGCAGCAATTCACGCATCTGCATTGCGGTGGGTTCATCCAGCGACTGGAAGGGCTCATCCATCAGTAGCAGGTCGGGCTGGATCAGAAAGGCTCGTACCAGTGATACACGTCGACGCATACCAATCGAGAGCTGGCCTGGATAGGCTTCGATGAAGTCATTCAACCCAACCTGCTGCATCAATAGTGGAATACGCGCCAGGGCTGTCTGCTGATCAGAAACGGGTAACCCTTCCAGTACCAGTTCAATATTTTGGCGTACGCTCAACCAGGGTATTAAACGGGCTTCCTGAAACATGAAGCCGATACGGGGTGCCAGGGAGGATAGGAATTTCACCTCGCCACGCACGTCTTTATCCAGGCCGCTGATGATATTCAGCAGAGTGCTCTTGCCAGCGCCTGAAGGTCCGACGATGGCCGTAAACTGACCAGCTGCGACCTCAAATTCTAGTTCAGCGAGCGCGCGTACGCCGCTGGGATAGGTTTTATGCTGTATGTTCAGATGCAGCCCACTCATAAACGCCACCGATTCAGACGATTTTCCAGTGGACGCAGCAGTGCTGCCTCGATGCTGAAAATGACGATAATAAAAGCAAAGGTGTAAGCCAGGATGCTCTCGATATCAAAAAACTGGAAAAAGCTACCGAGTTGAAACCCGATGCCGTTGCTGCGTCCGAGTAACTCAACCACCAGTACGATCTTCCAGATCAGCGCCAGTCCGTTACGCGCGGCACCGAACAGGTAAGGGTAGAGTTGGGGCAGGTAAACTCTGAAAAAAGTTGTGCTGGGTTTTAAGCGATAGATACGAGCGACATCCATCAGCTCCTGGTCGATGGCGCGTGCACCCTCGCGCACAGCAACGATGACGGTCGGAATCTTGTTGATGGCAACCGCCATTATCGCCGCGGTTTCGGTCAGACCAAACCAGATGTAGCACAGGATGATAGTGACCAGTGCAGGGATATTCAGGCCCAGGATCAGCAGGCCGTCCAGCCAGTGATCGCAGCCGGAACGGCTACCCATCAGGATCCCGATAGCGACGCCGATAACAAATGCAATCAGGAAACTGAGCGCGACGCGTGCGAGGGTAATTCCAAGGTGGTAAGGCAAGATGCCGCTGAGGCTTTGTTGCCAGAATGTACTGATGACAGCCAGCGGGCCGGGAAGTAAATCGCTCTGCAGTAGCCAGGCCAGGCCCTGCCAGAGCATCAGGAACAGGGCTAAACCCAGCAGGCGGGCAGGTGGTTTTTCACTGCGCACAGGCTTCCAGGGTGAATCCTGGCCAGAAGGTTCCTGCCTGTAAGGTCTTGCTGTCACCCGTCAGTGCTGTACCGCCAATGTCGGCCAGTACGCGGAAGGTTTTTTCAGCGGCAGCGATCTCGGGTTCTCCAAAGCAGCTGGCGATACTTTGCCGAAACCCATCACGTAAAGCGTTAAAGACTTCGTCATTTTCTGCTTTCATGAGTGGGCGCAGCCGCTCCCATTCCGAGTCAGATTGCAGCAGGATTTTTTTCGCCTCCTGTGATGCTTGCAGCAGCCCCCGGATGACCTGAGGGTTTTGCGCGGCCCATGATTCGCGAAATACCCATCCAATCAATGGAATCTGGCGCTGGATACCAAGCGTGGACAGGATGGTGGGCATCTCGAGAATGGAGGTAAAACCCGCAGCCTTTAATCGAGCGCTGTAATGCCAGAAATTGATCACGCCATCCAGTTGACCGCGCAGCGCAAGCTTGTTTAACAGCGGTGGGGCGGCGAAGTTGGGGTTGAGGCTTTGTTTCAGGTCGCTGCCATTCAGCTTCTGGTTATAGGCGCGTAACAGTAGCCAGGTTTTATCCAGTGGTCCCCCTGCTATGCCCAGCTTTTTGCCGAGCAGCCCTTTCAGGTCACTAATACCGGAGGCTGGATTGATCATCACCGAGCCTGCGGCAGTGGAGTAGGGCGACAGGGTATAGTCGCGACCCTGGCTACGCTGGCGCGATACCCAGATCCAGTCGCTGACAATAACATCCACTGACCCGCCCTGTAGTGCAGTATGCGTGGCACTCTTGCCGCCCAGTGGGGTCACCTGCAGGTCTATACCATATTTTTTATCCAGCTGGTGATGCTTGATGACATCCAGCTCCCAGTTAACGGTACCAAACTGCAGCGCGCCCAGTTTAAGGGGCGGGAGATCTTCAGCAAGGCAGCTGCCAAATATTGAGAGCAGAGCAGTGATGGCAACAACTGGGGCAGTCCTGAAACGGCATAGGGTTTTGATATTCATGACCCTATACTAATTCAGGTCATACGGGGTGCAATTCACCTAAAGTACAAGATTTATTATTCTTTAAGCGTAGGTAGTGTTAACGAGGCGCTGCAGGCGTCAAAGGTTTTGAGTCACGCAAAGGGTTTTGGAAAGCTTAATTAGCCGTGCCCTGTGGCTCGGACATTTTCATCTGCCTTCTGGTCTGTGCATTGTTGTCGCGCAATGCCTGCTGGTAAGCCTGGTAGTTGGCAAGTACATCCATCATTTCAAGCTCATCCATTCTCGGCTTATTCCCCGGAAGTGCGGCATTGATGCCTTCAACCAGGGTTTCTATGTCCAGGTGTTTGACACCCTGGCTGATCAGGGATTGACCAATCAGGTAGCCCATCCGGTAGTGTTCGTGCTGACTGCTATCCGCTTTTGCGACTGCCCCTGTCGTTTTTTCCTGCCATATGTCCCTGACGCCCTGCGCAAAGTGTTGCATGTCCAGGCTATGGATTTTCTGAGCCGTTAGTGACTGTCCAACGCGGTATCCCATTGTGTAGATGTATCTTGACTCGATGGTGTCTTTCTTGCTGACTTCATCTGCACTCAGGGCCGTTGAGATGACGCATAACAGCAGGAATATCAATCGGTAAAAATAAGGCTGCATGATGACTCCATAAGGAAACGATGAATCGGAGGGTGGTTCTCTTTATTATCAGATTATGCAATTTAACCTGACTACATTAAAACAACCTTAAGTGGACCTCAGCCTAATGCCTGCGCAGCTTGAAATCAATACTGATGACAGGCGTTATTGCGGCTGTTTGAAAACCTGCTGATAAAAAGCCAGTTCCTGATCCAGCGCGTGTGCAATATTTTTTTCATCACGAAAACCGTGGCCTTCGTTTGGATAAATAATCAACTCGCTGTGAATGCCGCGTTGACGCAGCGCCTGGTGCATTAACTCGGCCTGATTGGGTGGAACGATACGGTCTTTGGCGCCCTGCAAAAACAGTACAGGTTTGTTGATGGATTGATAATGACAGGCTGGTGAGCGCTGCTGATACAGCGCTTCATCTTCAGGGTAGCGTCCGATCAGGCGCTCCAGGTAATGCGATTCAAACTTATGCGTTTCCTGGTGCAGCCTGACCATGTCGCTGATACCGTAGTAACTGACTCCGGCAGCAAAATAATCGTGAAAGCACAGTGCAGCCAGTACCGTGTATCCGCCAGCACTGCTACCACGGATGGCGATTCTATCGGCATCAATCTGACCACTAGCGACCAGCTGGTCGGCGGCGGCAATACAGTCTTTAACCTCCAGTACGCCCCATTGCTGGTGTAGCCGTTGTCGATAGCGTCGGCCATAGCCACTGCTGCCTGCATAATTAACCGCACAGACCGCATACCCGCGGGTGGTCCAGTACTGGATTTTAATATCCAGCGCACGTTCAAACTGGCTGGTAGGGCCACCGTGTGCGATCACCAGCAGTGGTGCTGGAAGCTGCTGGGACTGTGCTGCAGGATAATACAGTGCATAACCAGTATGGCCATCGCTGCTGGGGTAGCTGAAGGCCTTTGGCAGCGAAAAATACTGTGCGTTTATCTCGGGTTGCGGCAGCTGGAACAGGGTCTGTGCGAGCTGCTGCTGAGGCAGATATGACTGTATTGACGGGTTGCTGTCTTCTCTGGCCCCAATAAAAACAAGCTGTTTTGCGCTAGCCTGCAGGTAGGTAATCTCGGCAAAATCCCGACTGAGTATGTGCTGGTTTCCGGTCTCAATATCTATCGTAGCCAGCACCCAGGCACCCTGATCGTTATAGCAGGCAGCGAGTTGACGGCTGGAGATAAAGTCGTAGCTGGAAAGCCCGAATACCCAGGGTGGCCTGGCATAGTCAAAGTCGGCTGAGCATACGGGATGTACATTGCCGTCGACCAGTCGGTAGATATTCCACCAGTTATTCTGGTCGGATATGAAATACAGTTGATGTTCGGGTGACCAGCAAGGTTGCAGGATCGCACTATCCTCAAGCTGGAGGCACTGGGGCTGTTTGATCTGTCCCTCTGTATTAATCTGTGCGTAGCATAGCGTGCTCTGGTCCCAGGGCATGTCTGGATGATTCCAGCTGATCCAGCACAGTTTGCTGCCATCTTCGCTGATACGTGGACTGCTATAAAAGTCGCTACCCTTTTGCAGGGTATTTATGCTGTATGGTGGCTGTAGCGCTATGCTGATCAGGTCGGCGCTGGGCTGCTCCCCGTCGCCTGAAAACTGTTCGCGCACGCAATAAACGCGCTGGTTTGAGGGATCCAGTTGCAGGTCGCCGTAACGAGAGGATGGCGATTCTGGCGTGATGGGCTGGATGGTATTTTGCTGCAGGTCAAACTGGTACAGGCGCTGGTCTTCATCGTTACAGAAAACCACCATATCCCCGCGCACCGTGTAAGCGCCACCACCATATTCATG
>JBNKDE010000018.1:0-71007 GCA_050288105.1 Gammaproteobacteria bacterium | reverse complement strand
GATACCAGGTAAAATTATATTATTGATTAAATAGGTCTTACCCACCCCCCATTCACCATCTAGAACAATTGCATGCTGGGAATAATTTTGCTTTAAATACAGAGAAATAGCCTTGCTCAACTGTTCTTTACTTAACATTCGTATTTGCTCCGACAGTTATAAGTTGATTGATTTAGTCTACAGCTAGCATTGAAATTAAAACCCTACAGATATTGTTAGATAACAAAACTGCAATGGATTTTACCCCTGTTGTACCGGCCATTTTCCAGCGCTTCAGTTACCATCATCCTCCATACATCTGAATACCGCCATTACCTCGTTGTGAACTAAACCTGTGCCGACGCCTCTCCAATTATCGTTTGATTAGATAGGAACATCGGTTTATTTGTTGATGACCATGAAGGGGTTATGAATAGTGCATAAATGACTTCGCACCAGTTCTACCCCCTACCCAACTCTATAGATCATTCTCGGTACATTTTCTACAAAATCCAGCCATCTTCATTCTAGGTTTTTAGATTTCAGGCCCCGCCTGAAATCTCTTATTCTGTTAATGCCCTTATTGGGTGCAGCAGACCACTCAATCGAGATCTCGCTATTGTGGGGATGATGCCAGAGCCGAGGAAGCCCGAGCCGAGCAGGGGGAATGAGGAATATACTGCAATAAAGCGCATACGCGTTATACTTTCAACCATACCGCATCCCAGTAATCAAACAAGCCATGGCTAAACTCGTTTTTAAACTCAAATCCGTATCGCAGGACGAAGCCGATGACGTAAAAAACCTGCTCGCGGAAAATGATATCGACTTTTATGAATCCCCACCCGGCAACTGGGAGATATCTATGCATGGTCTCTGGCTGAACAATGACGATCAATACACCCAGGCCAAAGCGTTAATTGATCAATACCAGCAGCAAAGAACCCAGCGTATTCGACAGGAAACACAACAGAAAATTGACGCCGGTGAAGTTGAAACATTCATGCAGCGACTGTTAAATCACCCTATCCAGTTTATTTTCCTACTGGCCGCTATTCTTTGCATACTTTACTTTACGCTCATGCCTTTTCTTCAATTTGGACAGAAATAAAGGCTCGACCTGACCCCAAAACCCGCAGCCTGAACAATTGATCTAGCGTATGCGCTTTCCGATAGAAGATCATTGGTAATTAAGATTTTTCGATATCCCACAATTCCTCTCCGATCAAAATATCATACGACAATCAATAACTGACCTTTAAGGAATCTCTGATTAATTCAGTGATTCCTTAAATAGAATTTTTCCTGATTACTCACCAAACGCACCCTTTTGTATAGCGTTTCAAAGTTTGTTGTTTCTGATCGTGTAGTATTTCACACGCCAATGTAGTCTGGTCTCTGTAGCTTATATAGTGCAGGCGTGCGAGTCCCTTTCTTTTGCTCGCCCCAAAGAAAGAGACGAAAGAAAAGGGCGCCCCACTGGAGCGGCCTACGGCTTCCCGAAAATTGAACCATTTAGCAAGGCACGGACAGGCTCGCATCCCGGCTCGACTGTCCTCAGCGCACGTCCGTGTGCGCTGACCTTACTAAATGGCCCAATTTTCGGCACTCCAGAAGGGGGAAGATAACACCTGCAGTTGCATTCACCTTTGGCCTTCAATGCGGAAATCAGTGAAGGTTTAGACGCAGCATGTGATTTGGAATTTTAGCTGTCGAACTTCAAAGCATGGCTGCAACAGATCGGAAATCAGGTAATTGTTCCCTAAAGGACAGTTTATGAATAACCCGGAAAAGGGTACAAAATACATAAACGCCGTTAAATTAACGATACTCCTCTTCCATGACCACCATCTCCTGATCTCCGGTATCCTCAATAACACTATTGATTATCCCTACAAATTGAGCATGCTGCTGACTGCTCAGCACTGGCCTGAGCAGGGTGAAGGTTTGCTGGTAGAACGCGAGTTCCTGTTGCCAGTTCTGTGGCGTTTGAAGCAGATATAATGCGCGCTGTTTCTCGATGATCGCTATATATGCCCTGGCCTGGCTGGGGTTTAAATCCAGTAGCTGAATCATTTCCTGATCAACTTCTGTATATGTTTCCGATGCTTCTAGCGCCACACTCACTGACGCCAGCAGCATCATAATTAACATCAGAATGAAGTTTTTCATGCCGGTTCTCCCGTTTAGGTAGTTCATACCTAAAGTCTGTAACGGGCTTGTGAAAAACCTGTGAAAAATTTATATAGTTGGCTCGTTAACTATCCACAGACACTGATAGGGCTGTAATTGCATACTCGCATGAAGATCGCTGATCGCCTCACCTGATATCAGGTCCATCCAGTTCTGGGTTTCCACCAGGTTGATGCTACCTAGCTGCAGCGGTTTTACTTCGGCGCTAATGTTGTAGATACAGAAGATACTCTGCTGGCGTTTACGGCTCTGGCGCCAGTAAGCGAATATACCTTCGCCCAGGTGCAATGTGTACTGCGTGGCATTCGGATGAAATGCCGGCTGTTTTATGCGGATTGAAATCAGTTCTTTCAGCCGGTTCATCACAATGGTGTGGTGCGAGCTGCTATCGTTCAGTAAATCCGCCAGCTGTTCGCAATCCCAGACATGGCGATTAATGGCACGGTTACTGCCAGAGAGTTCCAGTCGCTGTAAATCGTTTTCGGTTGCCAGCAGGCTATGGATGTAAAAAGCCGGGATCCCTTCCAGGCCTAGCATGATGGCATGCGCGCAGACGAAACGTTCGATCTGCCATTCATCCTTGCCAGCAATCGTACCACTTAAGGCATCAAACAGACTGATATTCACTTCATAGGCACGCACTTCGTCTTTCGACAGATTACGCCATGAGATACGTCCACCAAATGCCTGCATGGTATCGGTGATTTCCCGTATTTCTCCATCGCTCAGGATGCCTTCAACCGGACGTAATCCAATGCCATCATGCGAAGCAATAAAGTTCAGGTAGGTGGTGCCATCCTGCGCGGGTGGCATACTCATTAACCAGTTATTCAGGTAATAGTTATTACCACTGATGAGGCCGTGCAGCAATAAAGGAGGCAAAGCAAAATTATAAATCACATGCGCCTCATTGGCGTTACCAAAGTAAGCCAGGTTCTCTCGATTGGGAATATTGGTTTCAGTGATAATGATCGCGCGTGGATTGCGGTACTCGATTAGCGTACGTAGCAGGCGTACCATTTCATGCGTCTGCGGCAAATTCAGGCAGCTGGTACCGATCTCTTTCCACAGAAAAGCTACTGCATCGAAACGAAAAATCTGTACGCCTCGATTCATGTAGTAATCAATGATACTGACCATTTCCTTTAACAGCTCAGGATTGGCGAAATTCAGGTCCACCTGGTCATGACTAAAGGTACACCAGACATACTTCACACCCTCAGATGTCTCCACTTCACGCAATAAGTCATTGGTACGGGGACGAATCACATCGGATAGATCGGTATCAGGGTCGACACTGATAAAATAGTCCTTTTCAGGGTCAGCATTCTGCTTAAATTTTTCAAACCATTCACTACGTGAACTACAGTGATTAATCACCAGGTCGGCCATGAGTTTGAAGCTTCTTGCTATCCTTTCTACATCAACCCAGTCACCCAGCTTGTCATTTACCTGCTTGTAATTAATAACGGAAAACCCGTCATCCGAACTCCAGGGATAAAATGGCAGGATATGCAGGGCATTAATTACGTCTGAAAAATTCTTTTCAAAAAATCGTCGCAGAGTCCGTAACGGCTGCTCCCCTTCCTTAACCAGACTGTCGCCATAGGTAATCGCAATGACATCGGTCTGGTTCCAGTTATTCTCGTGTGGGCGGGGCTTTTTACAGATGACATCCAGCCCCATAATATGGATTAACTGCCGCGTTAACTGTTTGTTATCCTGATCCGGGTAAATAAAGTTTAAATGGGTTAAAACCTTTTCGCGCAGCTCGGAATTTTTCTTTTTCATACCGTTTACTTATACAGTTGATGATCTTTTTCTACTGCATCCAGCAATTGTTCAAAGATATCAGGAATAGCACTGGCGACTCGGTTCCAGTGCGGGACAAAAGGTTGCTCCATTGGCTTATTCAGAAAGACATGCCCTGCTTTCATTATATTTTCTGCAAACAGCTCTACCATTTTTTCTTCGGCATGGGTATCAAAATCCAGCCCATTCATGATCGCATCGCTGTGGTAACTATCAATCAGGTCCAGTGCTACGCGATAGTAGGTCGCCTTTAGACTGCGGAATACTCCCTTGTTAAACACCTGCCCATCGGTTGCCAGTTTGCGAAACAGGGCCTTGGATATATCTATCGACATCTTGGACAAGCCACCTTCATCGTTATCTTCCGACACTTCCTGATGTTTGTGATCGTAGATATCGGCAATCTCGACCTGACAGATGCGGCGTGTGGAGTAATTGCGCGCCATTTCCAGCAGCACACCAACTTCCAGCCCCCAGTCGCTGGGAATACGTAAGCCGCTCATGACATCCTTGCGCATGGAAAATTCGCCCGCCAGCGGGTATCTAAAACTATCCATGAAGGTCAGGTATTCCTGATAGCCCAGATTGTTTTCCAGTGCGCGAATCAATGGCGTCACCAGCAGTCGAGACACCCGTCCGCCGAGGTTATTATTCGCAACGCGCGAGTAATAACCCTTGGAAAACTGGTAGGAGAAAGCGGGGTTTGCGACCGGATAGATCAGCCTTGCCAGCAGTGAACGATCATAGGTCACGATATCGCAGTCATGCAGGGCAATCGCTTCACTTTTTGCTGACGCCAGCATATAACCCATGCAGTACCACACATTGCGCCCCTTACCCAACTGGTTGGGCGATAGCCCTTCCTTCTGTAACAGGGCATCTATCTTTTTCAGGTTGGGGCCGTCGTTCCACAGAATTTGATGATCCTGCGGCAGTCGTTCAAAGTAGCTGATCGCATGCTGGTATTCTTCCTGACTGGCGCGATCCAGCCCAATCACCACCTGGCTCAGGTAAGGAACCTTTTGCAACTCATCGACAATATTCGCCAGTGCGGGTCGCTCCAGTTCTGAATATAGTGCAGGCAGGATCAATCCCATGGGGCGCGATTTTGAGAATTTCAGCAAGTCTTTTTCGATATCCTCAATCGGTCTTTTAACAATGTTATGCAGGGTCGTTACCTTGCCGCTCTGGAAGCTATCAGCCATAGTGTTATCCTGTTGTTGTCTCTTGTTGTATTAATTTCAGGGCTTCCTGTATGCCCTCATTCCAGCCCTGAGGCGCCTGCTGGCGGGTTCGGATTAAATGATCCACAGTGGGTTGCACGCGCTCACTGGATGGCGAACTGACCACCACCGCGACATCTGCTTCTGCCAGCATTGCCTCATCGTTTGGGCTGTCGCCCAAAGCAATCACACCGTAGCTTTGCTGATGAACTGATTCAAACAACTGCCTCAGGCGTCTGGTAGCCAGCCCTTTATCGGTCTTGCCTAAAATATGCAGAAAGCGCCCTCCTTCCAGTACACCTAGCCCGGATTGAAGCGCAAACTCGGCGAAACGATTCTGTGCCTCTTTATCATCGAAGCTTAACGGAATCGAAAACTGTCTATCCTGCGCTTCTGCTACCTGCTGCGGACTCAGGCCCGTAAGCTGCATGGCCTGCTCAGCACTACAGCTACTGAAGTCTATTGCCTGTGGTTTATGATGAATTAAAAAGGCAGAAAGGGTGACTATGGACTCACCCAGCAACACCACCTGGTAACCTTCAAAACTCTGTTTATCCACGATCTCACCAGCGAACGCAGCATTCGGGAAATAGCCGTTCGGAATGAATATCGCAGAACCATTTTCCACAATAAAGGGATGCCTGATATTGAGTTTTTGCACCCAGCTTTTTAGCTCGGCAAAAGTCTTGCTGGTATTCAGAATGACGGGTAACTGCATCTGTTCCAGCTGGGCCAGTACCGGTGTTACCGCATCAAACTGATAATCATGATGGTTCAGCAGTGTCCCATCCATATCACTGACTATAAGCAGGCGTTCAAACATCGTTTCTTTGCTCGTTAAAATGCAGCGAAACCATACGATGCGCATCATCAATCTTTAACACCACATCTGCCTGATGTGGCAATCCTTCAAGACAGGCTCGTGTAATACGTTCATAGTGCTGGATAAAGCGCCTCAGCTGCTGTTCATCCATTACCCCCTGACTGGATTCGCTGGCCGTTTTTTTCAGCTTGTGTTCCTGCAATCCACGCCACTCGTATACCTTTTCAAAAGAGGGAATCTGCAAAAAGATCAGACTATCCGCCTGGTCAAATAATTGCTGGTGATATTCCTGCAATTGCTGATTCACATATCGGCGCCACACCCCGTCACTGTCTTCGCACTTTTCCAGCTCGTTGACCGGGGTCAGCAGCGCTTGCTCAGAGGCAGGCGGCGCATGATTGCACCAACCCTCGAACAGGATGACATCCACCGGCTGCTGTACCAGCGGCCAGCGCGACGGCTCGGCTCGATCATCAATCGATTTATCGAATAGCGGGATTTTACAGGGTGTTTGCTCTGAACAGTGTTGAAGACAGTGCATCGTATCCAGCGCCAGTTGCAGATCATGGGTACTAGGTACACCGCGCGTGGCCAGTAATGGATGCACCTGTTGCGCCAGTTGCTGACGCTGCGCCCGCGTCAGGTAAAAATCGTCAATCGAGACCGCTACCGTATTCAGCTTAAAGTGCTGTTGCAGGATAAGCTGCAGGAACAGCGTCATGGTTGATTTACCTGATCCCTGCGAGCCGTTAATGCTGATCAGGCTGCTATGATCGTGCAGGCTGGCCTGATGCTGGATGTATTGTGCGAGCGGCAGCAGGATTTGCTGCAGCGTTTGCATAAACGTCTCTGGCAATTCAAGCTGCTGGATTTGCTGCTGCAGTTGTTTGTTTAATGCATCCGAAAAACTCAAAGCATCACCTCTTTCTCATTCTGCTTACCATCATGCGTATTTTTAACGCTATTTCCATTTGCTGATGCCCCAGATCGCTTAACAGGAACCGAGGGCACCATATTGGTGCAATATGGATTCAATCGCAGGACAGATATTTTTTAAGCACAACATTTGTGCGGCGCCAAGCTAACACTTTAAACCGACTGATTCAAAAATACTGCCGGCGCTATTCGTGTTTACCCTTTCACGCCTACTACAAACCCAGTAAAATCCACCCAGCTTTTAACCCACGCGAAAACCTGAATGGAAATCCCACAAGATTTGAATCAACCGACACCGCTGGTACAGGTCGAGAACCTGACCCGGCTGTATGGCAATACCGTGGCGGTGAATCAGGTCAGCTTTAATCTGAACAAAGGTGAAGTGCTGGGGTTTCTGGGGCCAAATGGCGCGGGTAAATCTACCTGCATGCAGATGATCACGGGGAGTCTTGCACCGAATGCAGGGCAGATCTGCATCCAGGGTTACGACCTGATTGATGACCCTATTGCGGCCAAATCCCAAATAGGCTATCTGCCAGAGAATCCACCGGTTTATCGTGAACTGACGGTGGACGAGTACCTGGCTTACTGTGCCCGTCTGCACCGCATCCCGCGCAGCAGGATCCGCACAGCCATGCAACAGGCTAAGCAGCATTGCGACCTGGAACAGGTCGGCAAACGCCTGATTGGCAACCTTTCCAAAGGTTATCAGCAGCGCGTCGGTATCGCGCAGGCGATCATTCATCAGCCGCCAGTGGTGATTCTGGACGAACCCACAGTGGGTCTGGACCCAATCCAGATTCGCGAGATGCGCAGCCTGATCAGGGCACTGGGACAGGAGCATAGTGTGATTCTATCCACCCATATCCTGCCCGAAGTGCAGGCCACCTGCGATCGTGTACAGATCATTCGACGTGGCGAGATGATTTATAACGCGACTATCGAAGAATTAAACCAGCGCGGCAATAATAATCAACTCAGCGTGGCATTCCGTCATCCACCTTCGTTACAGTCGCTGTCTGCACTGGCCGGGGTGAGCGCGGTACACAGCATTGACGCACAGCGGTTTCGAATTGAATTTGAGGACCAGAGCTTTGCCGAGTCACTGGTCGAGTCTTCAGTCAGTCAGCAATGGGGGCTGTTTGAACTCATCCCCGATAGCAGTTCGCTGGAAGAAATCTTTGTCGAGCTAACGCAGCAGGAAGCCAGTACTGAAGCTGCGCAGCCGGAGGCACTGGCATGATATTCACCATCGCCAGACGCGAACTCACCAGCATGTTTCTTTCACCACTGGCATGGACCATACTGGCCGTAATCCAGGCTATTCTGGGTTATATGTTCCTGGCCCAGATTGAAAGCTATTTCATGCTGCAACCGCAATTCATGCGCCTGCAAAACATACCCGGTGTGACTGATACGGTGGTAGCGCCCATTTTTTCACTGGCCGCAATCATTCTGCTCATGATCATGCCGTTGATTACCATGCGCACCCTGGCTGAAGAAAAAAAGAATAAAACCATCAACCTGCTATTTTCCGCACCTATCTCAATCACCCAGCTGGTGCTCGGCAAGTATCTGGGGCTGCTCTACTTCATCCTGATCCTGACCTGCCTGCTCATGCTGATGCCGTTATCACTGTTGCTTGGCACCACACTGGATACAGGAAAACTGCTTTCTATCTTTATCGGTATGCTGTTATTACTGGGCAGCTTTGCCGCGATAGGGCTGTATCTTTCCAGCCTGACCGAAAACCAGACCATTGCTGCGGTCAGCACCTTTGGTGTATTGCTCATGCTATGGATCATCAACTGGCTGGGCGATAGCCTGGAACAGGGGCAATCCATCATCGGCTATCTATCCCTGATCAAGCATCATCAACCTTTGATGGAGGGGGTTTTCGATAGCAGCGATGTCAGCTATTACCTGTTGATTATCCTGCTGTTCCTGGGCCTGACCATACGCCGCCTTGACCGCGACCGATTACAGCATTAACCCGAGGCGGCCAACGATTCATGAAACTGACCCAAAAAACCCGCATCCAGCTACGCATACAATCCACCCTGTTTATTGTGCTGTTTGTGGCATTCATTGGCTTACTGGCCTGGCTATCTAACCGCTACAGCGTGGCTGTTGATTTGACAGCCAGTCAATCCAACAGCCTGTCCGCACCTAGCGAGCGCCTGTTAAAAACCATCCAGCATCCGCTTAAGATCACCGCCTTTGTATCGCCAGTCAATAAACTGAAGGACAGTATCGACGGCATCTTTAAACGTTATCAGAAGCTGCAGCCACTCATCCAGTACCAAAGCATCAATCCTGATTTTGTCCCTGACCAGCTGCGCGAATTCAATATCCAACGCGATGGCGAGGTTGTGCTGGAATTCAATGGCCGACGCGAAAACCTGCAGCAGATCACCGAATCCACCATCACCAATGCGATTGCGCGACTGACTCGTGATTCCGAACGCTGGGTAATGTTCATCGGCGGGCACGGCGAGCGCGATACCTGGGGAGAAGCCAATTATGATTTACAGTTATTTGCTTCGCAGCTGGCGGAAAAAGGCTTTCAGGTTGAATCCGTAAACCTGATGCAAAGCACCAGCATACCCGACAATACCGACATTCTGGTGATTGCTGACGCCGTGTCTGCATTACTACCAGGTGAAGTGAGCATGATCAGCCACTATGTGCAGTCCGGAGGCAACCTGTTATGGCTGGCGGATATCGGGGAGGATGACTCACTACAGCAATTAGCTGACGAGCTTGAACTGGAATTTCTGCCGGGTGTTATCGTCGACCCCAGTACGCAACTGCTGGGTCTGTCGCGTGTCGATTTTGCGCTGGTCGCGGATTACCCGCGTCACCCTGTCACACGCCAGATCGATGCACTGTCACTGTTCCCACGTGCAAGAGCAATGCAGTTTCATGGTGAGCAGAGTGACTGGCAGGCGCAATCATTACTGGTCACCCAGGCTCGCAGCTGGAATGAAATCGGTGCATTGCAGGGCAAAATCTCCCAGGGTGACCAGGCAGGCGAAATCGCCGGTCCACTCAACCTGGGTTACAGCCTCGAGCGCAGTGTTCAAAATGAAGACGGCAGTCTGCGCACGCAGCGTGTCATTGTCACTGGTGATGCTGACTTTCTATCTAACCAGTACCTGGGTAATGGCAGTAATCTTGAACTGGGTTTGAATATGTTTAACTGGCTAAGTCATGACGATAACCTGATATCCATTTCCCCGCGTAGCGCACCCGATACCCAACTTGAGCTATCCAGCAACAGCCAGCTCATGATCGCGCTGACGTTTTTAATATTGCTGCCGCTTGGCCTGCTTGGCGCGGGCATTCGTATCTGGCTGATACGCAGAAGGAGGTAAGCGTATGTTCACTCGACGTTGGCTCATCAATTACCTGCTACTGGTACTTATTATTATCTTCACCTGGATCGGTAAACGATACCCCATTACTGAGGACCAGAAATTTGACCTGCAGTCGATTACCCGCCTGAATGCGCAACAGGTGCAAAAGATTAATATAGAAACCGCAGATGGTAGCTTACAGCTGCGCAGGGAAGACAATCGCTGGTATATCAGCAGCCCCTTTAGCTGGTTTGCCAACAATATTGCCGCCGAGCGCATTGCCAGTCTGGCGAACGTAAAATACCACTCGAAGTTAGCAAAATCTGAGATTGACCTGTCTACCCTCGGGCTCACCATCCCTAAAGCGGTAGTCACTCTGAATCAGACTGCTGTGTATTTCGGCAGCACTAACCAGATCGGTAATCGACGCTACCTGCTCGTCGAGCCGACTGTGTATCTGGTGGATGACATCCACTTTGCATTAATTAATCAGGGTCTTGGCGCACTCATCGATAAGCGCCTGCTGCCCCAGGGCAGTGGATTGAGTACATTGCAGTCGTCGGAATTCGACATTGTTCATGAGGCAGGCAACTGGGTCAGTCGCAGCAACCTGGCCCAGAATGAGCGCGCGCAGCAACTGATTAAAAACTGGCAAACCCGGCAGGCAGATCTGGTTGAACCCTACGACCTCAGCCTGACGCCGCTAAAAAAGATCACTGCCACACTAAGCAACAATACAAGCATTGAATTCTTTGTACTCTCTATCCAGCCCGAGATCATACTTGCCCGGCCTGATATCAAGTTGCAATTCCATTTTTCGGATCAACTGTATTATGAACTACTCTCGCTGGATCAGGCGCCCACTCAATAAGGCCTGTTGCGTAGTCGCTATACTCGCTTTGAGTATACCGGCTGCCGCGATTGCCGATGAAGATGACGATCTGCCCGTGCTGGAATATGGTATTGGTGTGGTGCACTTATCCATGCCGCAATATCGCGGATCATCGGTAACCAACAACCAGTTAGTCCCGTTCCCCTACCTGAAATATCGCGGGAAAAAACTCCGCATTGATGATGGCATCGAAGGGCGCCTGTTTAAAACCCCTGACCTGCTGCTATCCATCAGCGGGAATGGCAGCCTGCCCAGTTCTAATGAAGATTCAGAACGCGCCGGCATGCAGGACCTGGATGCCACCGTTGAGTTCGGTCCCTCGCTGGAGCTGCGTCTGCAGTCGGATGCGGATTCATCGTTGTGGCTGGAATTACCACTCAGATTCGCATTTGCACTAGGCGATAAAGTCAACGCCATAGGGCAAACCTTTCATCCACGTCTTGCCTGGCGCTGGCCGGCCAGGGATAAATACAGCTGGAAGCTAAGGTTTGCCGGTGGACCTTTATATGCCAGCGCTGACTACCACGCTTATTTCTACAATGTAGACAGTAGCGAAGTGACGCCGCAGCGCAGCGCATTTAGCGCCGACTCAGGAAGCAGCGGACAGCGCCTGGACTTTACCTTTAGCCGTCGTATCCAGAAATGGTGGCTGGGTGGATTTGTACGCTACGATAACCTGAGCGGGAGTGAAATTGCGGACAGCCCGCTGGTCACTGATACCAGCAACTGGACTGCCGGCCTGTCTATCGCCTATATCCTTTCTGAGCACGACTAATGCCTGAATTACCCGAAGTTGAAACTACCCTGCGCGGCATAGAACCTTATTTAACCGGTCATCGCATCAGCAAAATAATTATCAACCAGCCCAGATTACGCTGGCCTGTACCCGATGAGATCCTGAGCCTGGAAGGGGCAAAAATCATTAAGCTGCAGCGTCGTGCAAAATACCTGCTGATGTATACCGAGCGTGGGCAGATGATCTGGCATCTGGGTATGTCGGGCAGCATGCGCATACTGCCTGAGCAGCAGCCACAAAATGCACACGAGCACATTATCCTGCAGCTGGATGATAGAAACTCATTACGCTTCAGGGACCCGCGTCGTTTCGGCGCACTATTAATGACGCGCGATGATCCCATGCAGCACAAACTGCTCATCGAATTGGGGCCAGAACCCCTGTCAGACGATTTTAATACCGAATATTTGTACCAGAGCTGCCGCAAGCGTAAGACAGCAATAAAGAACCTGATCATGGATAGCCACATAGTGGTCGGTGTGGGTAATATCTATGCCTGCGAAAGCCTGTTCAGCAGCGGGATCAATCCTAAAGCCAGTGCCATGCGTATTTCCAGACAACGCATTCAGCGTCTGGTCGAGGCAATCAAGCATATTCTGCAACAGGCAATCAATCAGGGCGGCACCACTCTGCAGGATTTCACCCAGGCGGATGGAAAGCCAGGATACTTTAGCCAGTCGCTTAAGGTATATGGTCAGGAAAACCAGCAATGCCTGCAATGCCAGCGATTAATTAAGCGATTTACTCAGGGGCAACGCTCCACTTTTTACTGCAGTTATTGCCAGAAATAAACTCACTTTATTTCGTCGACCTCCGTTAGCATAACTTTTATAAAGTGGTCGGTTTCGCTTTGATCTCGCTCAACTCAACAATCAGGTGCAGGGACTATACTTGATTAAAGATTTATAACTAAACCGGGAGCGGGCATGGGCAAAAAATCAGCACACACAAAAGTAATGTCTAAAAAGAAATATGAAGAAGAGCTATTCCGACTGCAATTAGAACTGGTTAAACTGCAGGCCTGGATCACACATAAAGGGCTGAAAGTAGTCGTGCTGTTTGAAGGTCGTGACGCGGCCGGTAAAGGCGGTGTCATCAAACGTATTCAACAGCACCTGAACCCACGTGTGTGTAGAATTGAAGCATTACCCGCCCCTACCGAACGCGAAAAAACCCAGTGGTACTTTCAACGCTATGTCTCAGTTCTACCTGCTGCAGGTGAAATGGTGCTATTTGATCGCAGCTGGTATAACCGGGCCGGAGTCGAAAAGGTGATGGGGTTCTGTACCGAAGAGGAGTATCAGGAATTCCTCAGATCCTGTCCCGAATTTGAACGTATGCTGGTAAGGTCAGGCATTATCCTGTTGAAGTACTGGTTCTCGGTTTCAGATGAAGAGCAGGAACACCGCTTCCAGAGCCGCCTGAAAGAACCGCATAAACGCTGGAAGCTAAGCCCGATGGATCTGGAGTCGCGCAAACGCTGGCAGGAATACTCCAGGGCCAAGGACTATATGTTCGCCCATACTGATATCAAACAGGCTCCCTGGTGGGTGGTCAAGTCAGACATTAAGAAGCATGCCCGCATCAACTGTATTTCTCATCTTCTCAGCCAGATCCCGTACAAAGACCTGACCCCTGAACCGATTGAACTACCCGAGCGAGAAAAAGCTGAGAGTTATGTGCGACCACCGATGTCTGACCAGACCTTTGTGCCGGACATCTGTAGCCCGGAGAATTAACGGTAAAACCGGCCTGATACGCGCCTTGAAAATCCTGCATCAGGTTTTCAGGGCAGACAAATTTATTCAAAATGATTAACCGTAGTGAGGGGAGCATGAGCGAAGACAAACAAAATAACATCGACGAAGACGAGATGCTGCAACAACAGGTTGATAGCGACGCCGAGTTGAACGAAACCGATATCATGAAACGCGAGCGCAAGAAAGCCTATCGCAAGTTTCAGCAGGAAGAAGAGCTAAAACCGCTACAGGCGGAGCTGATCAAAATGCAGCAGTATCTCGAGAGCACCAAGAAGCGCATGATCATCCTGTTCGAAGGGCGCGATGCGGCCGGCAAGGGTGGAACCATACGCCGTGTCACGCGTTATATGAACGAAAAGCACTACCGGGTAGTTGCGCTTGGCAAACCCACAGAGTATGAAAAAACCGAATGGTTTTTCCAGAAGTATGTACGCCAGTTTCCGCGCGGTGGTGAAGTGGTTCTGTTTGACCGCAGCTGGTATAACCGCGCCATGGTTGAACCGGTATTCGGATTCTGTACCGACGAGGAATATAAAAACTTTATCCGTGGCGTCAGCGGTTTTGAGAAAGACCTGATTCGTCAGGGTACTATTTTGGTGAAGCTGTATTTCAGTGTCACCAAAGATGAACAGAATCGCCGGTTTGAGCGCCGCAAGTCAGACCCGCTCAGACAGTGGAAGTTAAGCGAAGTTGACGTGCAGGCACAGGAAAGATGGGACGATTTCACCAATGTAAAATACCAGATGCTGAAAAAGACCCATACCACGCATGCACCCTGGAAAATCATCCGCTCCAACGATAAGCACCTGGCACGCCTGAACGCAATGAAGGTGATTCTCAACTCGGTACCCTACGAGCACAGCGACGCCAGCATTGATTACGTGCCCGACTCCAATATTGTGATTTCAGGCTCGCGTGAGCTGGAAATGATGGAAGCCCAGTTATTGCGCAGCGGCAAGTTCCTCGCTTAGCAGATCCGATGGAGGGCATCCTTAACGGATGCCCTCATTAACCCCAATCGCTTTGCGGCCTTTAGCCCCAGGCTACTGATATACTCAGACTTTTGAGCCCGTGGTGGATAGAGTTCTTACGCAATCAGCACTCAAGCAGATACTCGAGCCCTATTTTTTTGATGCCTGGACGGTGGAAGAAGTTGCCCAAAGTATTCTGTCACAGCAGCCGGAATGGCAGCAGTATGTGCTCAACTGGGTGACCAATATCGCCCGCACCCAGCCGGAACTGGCTTACCAGTTTGCCACCAGGGCGCACACGGCACTTGATAGCATAGGTCAGCATGGCACTGAACAATGGCTGCAATCGACGCTGGATAGCTACTACTCTTCTGGGCTGTATCCAGCCATGCAGCTGATCAAGAACCTGCAACCGTTTGTCGAGCACTACCAGCGCCTTCAAAAAGGTACCACACTCGACGCCAGCAAGGCGATACTGGAAAACTTCCTGCACGGATTAAATGGTCGCAAACTCAAGATAAAAGCGCATGAACAGTTTTTCACCGATACCGAAAATCTGCACCTGCCTGAAGTCATCTGTGAATCAGCAGACCAGAAAACTAACTTCGCGATTTATAAAGCGATGGCAGTACATCAATGGGCTCAAACCTGGTATGGCACCTGGCGCATCAATCTGCTGCAGGCGTTATCGCGCTATACAGATAAACAACGGGTATTAAGCAGTTTTCACCAACTGGAAACGCTGCGTCTGGATGCCTGTATCCAGCGTGATTTTCCCGGCCTGTATCGACAGATGCAGGGCCTGCTGCAGGAGACGCCAGAAGCGTTTTTTCCCGAGCAAGTGTTAAAACAACTGAGAAGTCCCACGGCCGATGCCTCACTCAGCCTGGCACTGCTGGATGAGTACAGTGATCTACCCGCTTACAGTCCGGTTTATCAGGGTATCCTCAGGCCAGATGTGGTGGAATCGGTTCGTGAGGCTAGACGCATCCGAGAGAAAGACCTGTTCCAGCTCTTGCTGGCCAAAGCCGCCGATGAAATGGGAAAACAAGCAGAAACCGAACCAGAGCTGGCGCAGCAGGATAGTCCATCTCAGCCAGCAGGCGTGCGCTTTGACAAGCTGGAAAAACCAGACCCGGATCTGCAACAGGGTGTGAGCTATGAACTGGAGCTGGAGGGGAGCCGGGTAGCGGTAAATAATGAAATCAGTAGCCTGATAGATTCCATCATACAGGATCATGGCGAACTGCCCGATGATTATCTGCAAGCAGCTGGCCCCGCTGCCTACCATGCATGGCTGGCGCAGCAACAGGAGGAAGCCGATCCTGATCAGGTATGGAAAGGCACCTATCACGAGGATGGCGCCTTCCTCTACGATGAGTGGGACTGTACACGCCAGGCGCACCGCAAAAACTGGTGCGCGCTAAGAGAAAAGGAGGTCAAGCCCGATCATGATAGCCATTTCGTCAGTGACACCCTGCATAAATATAAGGGCCTGAGTCAGTCGCTGCGGAGAACCTTCGAGGCCATGCGCGATGAAAATCGGGTAATGAAAAAGCAGCCCGATGGCGAAAACCTGGATATAGATGCACTGGTAAACTCATTGGCTGATGTGAAAAGTGGTCTGGAATTATCCTCGCGCATCTACACCAAAGCGCATCGAGCTGAACGAAATATCGCGGTAATTTTTATGATTGATATGAGCGGCTCAACCAGAGGCTGGATTAATACTGCTCAGCGCGAAGCATTGATACTACTGTGTGAGGCATTGCAATCACTGGGGGATCGCTATGCCATTTACGGTTTCTCAGGAATGACGCGCAAACGCTGTGAGCTATACAAAGTCAAATCCTTTGAAGATCCGTATGATAACGAAACTCGAGCTCGCATAGCCGCCATTGAACCGCAGGACTACACAAGAATGGGGGTAACCATCCGTCATCTGACGCAGTTATTCAGTGAAGTTCAAGCACGTACCCGATTGTTGATTACGCTGTCAGATGGAAAGCCGGATGACTATGACAGTTACCATGGTGAATATGGCATAGAAGATACCCGTATGGCTTTAATGGAAGCACGTCTACAGGGTGTACACCCTTTCTGTATCACGATTGACGAAGAGGCACGAGACTATCTGCCGCATATGTATGGGCATGCCAATTATGTGGTGATTGATGATGTTAGAAAACTACCGTACAAAGTTTCGGATATTTACCGAAAGCTAACCAGCTGATTTTTTCACTAAGCTTTTGCCAGGCATTTTCTGCAATTTAAAAATTGACCGATACGGGCTTCGCGCGAATTTTTGCTGACTACCCATTCCCGATTCTGCCAGGGGGGATTATGCCTTACATGGCGGGTATGACCGCACTCCAGCTCTGCTACCCAGTCATCCAGCTCATCGAGGTGAAACCCCGTGATTCGCCTTAAAGGTAGCAGGGCCGGAGGCAAAGGGAATTATTTTCCGGTGAGTCGGTGATATTTTTCCATCAACTCTTCCTGAGTTTCTTCATGATTCGGGTCTAGCGGTATACAGTCTACAGGGCAGACTTCTACACATTGTGAGGTTTCATAATGCCCCACACACTCGGTACATTTATCAGGATCGATAACATAGATATCATCTCCCGGTGAAATTGCCTCGTTCGGGCACTCGGGTTCACAAACGTCACAGTTGATACATTCATCAGTGATCATTAATGCCATGGTTTACTCCTTAGTTAAGTCTAATTTATCTTTTAGTCGCTGATGTATTTCAGGGTGAATAAACTCCGATACATCACCTTTCAGGCGGGCAATCTCCCGCACCAGGCTGGAAGATACAAACGCGTATTTTTCAGCAGCGGTTAAAAATACCGTTTCAATACCTGGTGCTAGCGAGCGGTTCATACCCGCCAGCTGCACTTCAAACTCAAAATCAGATATCGCACGCAATCCGCGAATAATTATCTGAGAGTTACACTCAGCTGCAAAATCTATCAATAGCCCCGAAAAAGGCTTGACCGAAATTCGATCCTGACCCTGAAAAACTGTTTCCAGCATTTCTATACGCTCCTGCAAGGTAAAGAAGGGCTGTTTCTGCGGGTTATCCGCTACGCCTATGACTACATAGTCAAACATCTTCAGGGCACGAATTGCGATATCCCCATGCCCACAGGTAACTGGATCAAAGGTGCCAGGATAAATTGCTATAGTTGAGTTACTCACATCTCTCGCCAACTCAAAAGAGGGAGAATTCTAGCGAGTTAGGCGCCATTGCGCTATAGCGTACTCAACCTGACCCGCATTTTTTTGCTTAATCCAGATCAAATTCTCATGATTTAATTGCATTTTCTGCCCCTTCGGCCACTCCAGATAAATCAGGCAACCGTCATTCATGAGGTCATTTTGCAGCAATAATTGCAAAATTGAGTCTCGTAATTGCGGGCTTGCGTAGGGTGGATCGATAAATATCAGGTCATATTTTTGCGATACCTTATTAAGAAATTGCTGAATATCGACACATTGCACCGACACATTGCTGAATTTCAGGCGTTCAGACTGCTCCTTTAAATGCGCTGCGGCAGCGCGATCCAGTTCTACCAGCGTCACCTGGGCTGCCGCTCGGGAGGCAGCCTCCAGCCCCAGTCCGCCGGCACCCGCGCAACAATCCAGCACGCTGGCGTTTCGAATATCGCTCGCCAGCCAGTTGAACACGGTTTCCCGAATTCGATCGGGCGTAGGCCTAAGTCCCTCACGATCCAGCACCGGTATACGGCTACCTCGCCAGTTGCCTGCAATAATGCGAATAGAGCTTAGCGCTTTGTTTTTATTGCTGCGTTTTATGACTGCTCACCTGCGATTATTCGCGTCATATGACCTGGATTGACCCGACGTTTAAAGGCATCCCTGATGTTTTCCAGCGTGACAGCATTGATGCGTTCATTAAAACTATCCAGATAATCCAGCGGCAGGTCATAGAAACCCATCACCGCCAGATATTCCACAATTTTTCTATTGCTATCAATCTTAAGCGGGAAGCCTCCAGTGATATTTTTCTTTGCATGTTCCAGCTCTTCTGGGTCTGGCCCATTTTTGATGAAATCATCCAGCAATTTATTCAACAACTCTGCTGCCTGCTGTGCATTTTCGGTACTGGTTTGTAACGACATTTCAAACGGACCATTACTCTCCATTGGCATAAAATAGCTGTAGACGCTGTACACCAGCCCCCGATCTTCGCGGATTTCCTGCATCAGGCGTGAACTAAAACCACTCCCGCCCAGTATGTGATTACCGACATACAGAGCAAAATAGTCTGGATCCTTACGCGTCAACATAGGCATACCCTGTTGAATATGAGTCTGGGTAGCCTTGAAAGGAATGTTGATCGTTTCTGGTTGTGACTGCGCTACTGGTGATATTGATGGAATATCATCGGCGACTTTTCCGGGCTTCAGGTAAGCTGTTAGCTGCTCTACATATTGTTTTGCCTGCGCGAGCGTTAAATCACCCACCAGTGCCAGAGTGGCATTATTACCCACGTAATATCTTGCATGAAAATCAATCAGGTCCTGCTGCGTAATCGATGTTAAGGATGATGCCGTTCCCTGCGGCCCCAGTTGATAGGGGTGTCCCTGATAAACGTGCTCAAAAAAAGCATCCTCTACCACACTTGCGATATCTTTTTCACGTTCAGCCAGACCGACCAGCATCGACTGCCTATCTCTGTCAATAGCATCCTGTGGAAAACTGGGTTGAGCAATCACCCGCGCAAACAGCCCAGCCGTTTTATCTCTAAGCTCAGGGTCTGACAACGTGCGCAGACTGACATAGGCCATATCACGTAGCGAGCTATGACCCAGCTGTGACCCGGTAGATTCAAAAGTTTCGGCTATATCTTCTGCTGCAAGTTTTCCGGTACCTTCTACCAGCAGTGCATTCACCAGACGAGACACCCCGGGTTGCTCGGCATCGCGCGAACTACCCGCTTTGAAGGTCACCCGGACATCAATCATGGGCAGGTCATGAGTTTCAACAAACAAAACTCTGACCCCGTTATCAGTGCTCCAGTTTTGAATATCCAACGCCAAAGCCTGTGACTGGAAAACAAACCACAGATTGCAAAACAGAAATAGATGGGGAATGATTTTCTTCATTGTTTGACTTCTTCCTCTTCAGGCCACAATGTAGCGACCGTCAATTGCGTGGAACGAAAATATTTATTGGCTACTCGCTGAATATCTGCAGCGCTGACTTTGCGAATATTCTCGACATATTGATCTAGCAACCCCCAGTCATAACCGGAGCTATCCAGCATACCGATCTGCATCGCCAAATTGAACATGGAGTCTCTATCATATACTTTGCCCGCAATCACCTGAGCCTTAACCCTGTCCAGTTCCTGGGCACTCACCGGATTCTTTTTCAGCTCATCAATTTCGCGCTCAAAAGCCTGCTCCAGTTGTACTGGAGAGACGCCTTTGCTGGGGGTGCCTGCAAACAGGAATAGTCCAGCCTGTCGATCAAACTGATCGTATGAGGTGCCTGCCTCTACTGCCAGCTCTTCCCCTCTTAAGATATTCCTTGCGACTCTGGCACTATTACCCCCATCCAGGATACCGCTCAGCACGTCCAGCGCATAGGCATCTGAAGGATCCTGCAAATCCTTTAATACCGGTGCTTTATATCCCATGATCAGATAAGGCGTTGAGGTTTGCCCATACATGGTAATTCGCCTTTCCCCTTGCTGCTCCACCTCAGGTCTAGGCTTGGGTGGTTTGATAACAGAGGGTTCGATGTGAGCAAAATACTTCTCGACCAGCTTGATGGTTTGGTCGGTATCGACGTCACCAACGATCACCAGCGTGGCATTGTTGGGGGCGTACCATTGCCGGTACCAGTTTGCAGCATCCTGCATATCCAGATTATCCAGGTCTCCCATCCAGCCTATGGTGGGTATGCGGATTGGGCTATTCAAAAATGCCGTGGCATAAAACTGTTCAAACAGTTTTGACTTGGGCTTGTTATCGACACGCCAGCGTCGTTCTTCCTGTACTACCGCTACTTCTTTCTGGTACTCATCAGGCAGAAACACCACATTGCGCATGCGATCAGCTTCCAGCTTCAGGCAGATTTCAAGGCGATCGCTGGCAATGCGCTGAAAATACGCAGTGTAGTCGCGCGACGTGAATGCATTCTCACTACCGCCATTACTGGCAATAATCTCCGAAAACTCCCCTGGCTTCAGGTTTTTGGTGCCTTTGAACATCATATGTTCCAGCACATGTGAAATCCCGGTAATACCTCCATGCTCATAGCTGGAGCCGATTCGGTACCAGATCTGCGATACCACCACCGGTGCCCTGTGGTCTTCCCGCACGATCAGCTTCATACCGTTATCCAGGGTATGCTCGACCGTTTTGGCGTACGCAGGCAACAGCGTCAAACAGCATATTGCAAAAAGGAGCATTTTTTTCATTCTCAGTTACCGCTTATTGTGTCCGTGGATGGGGATGTATCTGTGCGCAGAACACTAATCTGAAGGAGAACTTGATAATAGTGTTTACAGGCCCTAGCATAATGCCTCCGCGTTCTTATGACACAATAATTTATGTTCGGTTTCAAAAAAAGCAATCCTGAAAAGGCCAGTCAGGAAACAGCGCAGCCAGAAAAAAAACAGGGTCTGTTCTCCAGCCTGAGAAGCAAGCTGGGTAAAACCCGCTCAAATCTGACCAGCGGGATCGCGGATATCTTCCTGGGCAAGAAGCGTATCGATGACGATCTGCTGGAACAGCTGGAAGACCAGTTACTGATGTCTGATGTCGGGATGGAAGCGACCCAGCAGATCATTCAGAAAATCTCAAAGTCATTAGGACGTAACGAAATTTCTGACGATAACGCAGTATTTAACGCGCTCGAACAAGCGATGCAGGAAATCCTTGCCGTCAGCAATCACCCGCTGAGAATCAACCCTGAACAGAAACCCTTTGTGATACTCATGACCGGTATTAACGGCGCGGGTAAAACCACTACGATAGGCAAACTGGCGCAAAAGTTTAGCGAGCAGGGTCTAAGCGTTATGTTGGCTGCTGGCGATACCTTCCGTGCCGCCGCAGTGGAACAGTTACAAAGCTGGGGCCAGCGCCTGAACATCCCGGTCATCAGCCAGGGCAGCGGCGCAGATGCCGCATCGGTCATCTTTGATGCATTACAGGCGGCACAGTCGCGTGCAATAGATGTACTCATTGCCGATACTGCGGGACGCCTGCACACCCAGAACAACCTGATGAACGAACTGGAAAAAATCAAACGCGTGATGGGGAAACTGGACCCCAGCGCGCCGCATGAAACGCTGCTGGTACTCGATTCAGGCACCGGTCAGAATGCACTATCACAGGCAAAAAGCTTTCATGATGCAATTGGCATCGACGGCATTGTACTGAGCAAGCTGGATGGCACCGCCAAGGGTGGCATCGTATTTAGCATCGCGGAAAAAATGAAACTGCCGATTCGCTTTATCGGCGTGGGAGAGACCGCAGCTGACCTGCGCGAGTTTAATGCCGACGAATTCACCAAAGCGCTTTTAGCCAGAGAGTAATAAAGGTTAAAATGCCCCTAAATTTGATACTGAAATTACGCGTTTAATGATTCATTTTCACAATGTCACCAAACGATATCCCGGCGGATATGAAGCATTAAGCAATGTCTCTTTGAACCTGGAAGCAGGCCAGATGGCTTTTTTGACAGGTCATTCCGGTGCCGGCAAAAGCACCCTGCTCAAGATTATTTCGCTGATTGAAAAGCCCACGCGTGGTCAGGCCATTCTGAATCAGATTAACCTGAATACCCTGCCGCATAAGCGTATCCCCTATATTCGACGTCATATCGGCTTTATCTTTCAGGATCACCAGCTTCTGTTCGACCGTCCGGTTTTTGACAATGTGGCCCTTCCCCTGATTATACAGGGCTATCGCCCGCAGGAAATCGCCAAACGCACTCGCGCTGCGCTGGACAAGGTGGGCCTGCTAAACAAGGAAAAATCCATGCCTATCACACTCTCAGGCGGGGAACAGCAGCGTGTGGGCATTGCCAGGGCCGTGGTTCACAAACCCATGCTGTTGCTGGCTGATGAGCCTACCGGTAACCTCGACCCCGTGTTATCGCGTGAGATCATGCAGATATTTGTTGATTTTCACCAGGTCGGCGTAAGCGTACTAGTTGCCAGCCATGATTTGAACCTGATCGAAGAGCTGCAAAAACCAGTGGTCACGT
This sequence comes from Gammaproteobacteria bacterium, assembly GCA_050288105.1. Classification (GTDB taxonomy): domain Bacteria; phylum Pseudomonadota; class Gammaproteobacteria; genus JACNJF01. Next base: position 48,010 of record JBNKDE010000018.1, on the reverse strand, counting down.
TAAACCGCGGCAGCGTCATTCATAATGACCTGGAAGATGCTGATGTCTGAGAATCGTCACCAGCATCGCCCTGCTTTTTTCAATCGCATCTCAGCCTGGCTGCTGCACCATCTGCAGTCGCTGGTATTCAGCCTGGGTAAGATTTATCGCAGCCCCAGCTCTACCCTGATGACAGTGACGGTGATCGCAATCACCTTAACCCTGCCTGGTGGGTTTTACCTGTTCCTGAAAAATATCGATAATATCGCAGGTGATTTCCGCTCTACCACCCAGATCACTCTTTACCTGGAACTACAAACCGAACAGCAAAAAGCACGTGATCTGGCTACTGAACTAAAAAGTAACCCGCTTATTGCCGACACCCTGCTCATCTCCAGAGAAGATGCGCTGCAACAGTTCAAGCAGTCATCAGGCTTTGGTGAAAGCATTAATCAGCTAAAAGATAACCCACTGCCACACAGCATTATTGTGCAGCCTGTGCACGATATAGACACCTTGAGTATCAAGACCCTGGTGGCCAAACTTCAGGGGCGGCCCGAAGTTGATATCGCCAAACTTGACACCGAGTGGCTAGAGCGCCTGTACACTCTGATTGAGCTAGCAAAGCGCATCGTTATAATCATCAGCTTGCTTTTCAGCTTTGCTGTGCTACTTATCATAGGCAATACCATCCGCCTGGATATTCAGAATCGCTATCAGGAAATCATAGTGACCAAATTAATTGGTGCGACAGATGCTTTTATTCGCAGACCCTTCCTGTACGGGGGCGTGTGGTATGGACTGTTTGGCGGATTACTTTCCTGGGTCATGGTTGAACTGAGCGCTATTGCCCTGTCCGGCCCATTCAATCATCTAAACTTTTTGTACCAGTCAGAATTTAGTTTGGTAACATTCAGCTTTACAGACTTTACGCTATTAATATGCAGCAGTACGCTACTTGGGCTTGGCGGTTCATGGATAGCTGTTGCCCGGCATTTGAACGAAATAGAACCCAAATAATTATATGCTCTCAAAAAAACGTCTGCTTATCATCGACTCATCGGACTCCGCCCGAACCATTCTGTTCAAGGAATTGCTTGCCAGCCTGCCCGACATCGATATCATCGCCTGCGGCACCGGCAAAGAGGCACTAACAGCCTGCAAACGCTTTGAATTTGAGATCATCACCACCGGTTTAACCCTGCCTGACATGGAAGGTCATGACCTGATTGCAGAGATCCGCAAGGTTCCAAAGAATCAGGACTCCCCAATCTTTGTCGTTTCCGGAGACACCCGCACCCATATCGTCGATGCCGATAATGATGATGCTAATGCGATCACTGCCTACTTTGACAAGGCTGAAGGACACAAAGCGCTGGTCAATTTTATCGCTGATTTTCTCAGCAAGGATAATACGCTAAGCGCCAAAATTCTTTATGTAGATCCCAGTGCCACCTCGTCAGCAATTACCACATCCATACTGCAGAAGAATGATTTTGAATACCTGCACCTGAAAGATGGGGAAAATGCACTGAATGAATTACGCATGGATTTTAACAACAATGGCAAGTGTAGCTACGATGTGCTCATTACCGATCTATTCCTGGACAACAAAATGTCGGGATTTGAATTGATCAAAAACATCAGAAATGAACTTCAATACGACTACGTGAAGTTGCCTATATTACTGATGACCGTTGAACCCGGCGAGGATGAAAAAACTGATTTCACCGGGATTTTTGGCGCAGGCACCAACGATTTCATCACCAAACCCATCACCGAGGAAACCCTCATCACCCGCTTGATCAACCTGGTCAATATCAAACGTCAGAATGAAGCACTGAATTACTAGGACCTGTTAAGGGTAACAACAAACTATCTGGGTGGTGTGCTCTAATACCCCCATAAATAAATTTCGACTTGCATCACGCGTATTAATGCAAAGAATCTGATGCGCCAGTGCTAAATTTAGGTACTATATCCGTATCTTCTTTTACAACCTTTGATAATAAGGATACCCACATGTTCGATCACCTAAACGCCTTGCCCGAAGACCCCATTCTTGGATTGATGGCTGCGTACCGCAAAGACCCCAGAGAACAGAAAATAGACCTGGGTGTTGGCGTGTATATGGACGACCAGGGTCGAACACCGATTATGCAGGCCGTGCAACTGGCAGAAAACAAGCTGCTTGAAATCGAAGGCAGTAAAACCTATCAGGGAATTGCTGGTGATCAGGACTATAACAAACGCGTTATCGAACTATTACTGGGTCATGAGCACAATGCTGTCACCGCTGGACGGGTTTGCAGTATCCAGACACCTGGCGGCTCGGGTGCGCTACGCATTGGCGCGGAAGTCATTTGCCGAGCAAATCCAGATGCAAAACTCTGGGTAGGCACCCCTACCTGGCCAAATCACATTCCGTTACTGGGCAGCGCTGGTTTCAAAATTGAGCAATACCCTTATTACGACACCGAGCTAAAGCAGATTAATTTCGATATCATGCTGGATACCCTGAAACAGGTACCTGCTGGCGATATCGTGCTTCTGCATGGCTGCTGTCACAACCCAACCGGAGCCGACCTCAGCCAGGCACAATGGCAAATATTGACCGATCTTGCGCTGGAAAGAGGCTTTCTACCGTTTATTGATATTGCATATCAGGGCCTGGGCGACGGTATTGAAGAAGATGCCTACGGGGTTCGACTCATGGCCGCTAAGTTGCCTGAACTCGTGATCGCCTCCTCCTGCTCGAAAAACTTCGGCCTGTACAGAGAACGTACTGGCTCGACTACCTTTATCTGTAACACATCACAGCAGGCACCAGTGGTACTCAGCCAGGCCATGACTGTAGCGCGCCAGACCTATTCCATGCCACCGGCTCATGGCGCCTTACTGGTATCCATTATCCTGGGTGACGATGCGTTGCGTGCAAACTGGGTTAACGAAATTAACGAAGTCAGGCAACGCATCCAGAAAATGCGCAGCCTGTTGACTGAGAGCATTCAGAACAATGCTTCTGGTATGGATTTTAGTCATATTGTCCAGCAAAAAGGCATGTTTTCCTTTTTGGGCATTACTGCTGAGCAGTTGACTCGACTGCGCGAAGATTTTGGAATCTATATTGTTAATTCGACTCGAATTAATCTTGCCGGCATTAATTCATCTAATATCGGTTATCTATCTGACTCGATATTAAAAGTCCTGGAGAAATAGCCAGCGCGCACAAAAGTAGCAGAGCAAATATGAGCCCCTGAAAAAGGGGCCCATACAGGGCACTGGATATTTACTCATAGCGCTTTTATACTGACCCTTCTTCAGTTAGTCAGGGAGTTACCATCATGGGCGACCCAACGCTGATATTTAGAATGCTGGTCATCGTGGTACTTGTTGGCTTCCTGCCACTTTGCGCAATAACTTACTTCACCTACCGCCTGGGCCAGCGCAGACTGGAAATCGAGAGGATACTGAATATTCTTCAGATTACTTCTCAATATCGAAAAATCTACTCCTGCGACATTGGCCCCTATCATTTTGGTATCTCAGTCCTGTTTGCAATGACGGTCTCAATCATCGGACTGTCTTCATTATTTCTAAGCGCCGAACTGGGACTGGGATCCACCCCCAACCTTCTACTGGGCGGTAGCATGCTTGCCGCAAATGACTGCAGCGCCAATGAGACCTGCATAATCGCTTATCAGCACGGCGCACTTATGATGTACGGAATAGGATTTATGGGCGCTTATTTGTGGGGGTTACAAAGCATATTCAGACGCTATGCAATGAATGACCTGTTACCTGTCGCATTCTTCCATTTTGGGCTGCGCATGATCTTTTCCCCCATGGTGGCATTGATTTTTTATCATGTGGTAGGCGGCTTTAATGGTGACTATTCAACACAGGCTGACAGCAATCAGCAATTGCTCTCACCCAGCGCTGACGGCCTGATGTTACTGCTGGCCTTTGTAATAGGAATGTTTCCCAATCGAGGCATCAAGTGGATGATGTCCAGAGCGACATTGCTCACCAGCGAAAACCATGCCTCGGTCCGAAACCTGCCATTGGAGATGATTGAAGGCCTTTCCGCTTTTGATAAAGACAGGCTCCAGGAACTAGGTATCGATAGCTGCTATGATTTGGCAACTGCAGACTTTATCCCTCTTTTACTCAAAACTCCCTATGGTTCAAGAGAGCTTATCGACTGGCTATTGCAGGCCAAATTGTGTGTGCGGTTTGGAGACTCTGTTGATGCCCTGAGAGAGCAGGGATTCAGGTTAATTACAGACCTTGAGGGACTGGATGATAGCTATCTGGAACAGTTAGCCAAAGATACCTCTCTCACACTGTCGAGTTTACAGAGGGCAACAAAAGCCACAGATTCTGATCATAATATTGCACGCCTGAAAAGAGCCGCTGAATCATTAGGCAAGTACTGGGAAGGCGAAACAAATAGAGAACGTGAACAAATTGACTGATCAAGCTAAGCTCCTGATCAGTCAGGTTGAATTCAGAACCCCAGCAGTGAGTTCAACATGCCACGCAACTGGCGTTTGAGGAGCAAACATTCATCCTCAGCAAGATCTCCCATCATATGATTTTCCATCACAGCGATTATCTCATCACACTGCCTCAACAGATCTTTACCAGTCTGAGTGAGGCTAATCTGGATAATACGCTTATGAGTTCTATCAGGCTCACGCTTTATCCAGCCTTCTAATTCCATCGACTTAATCAGCTCGTTCGCAGCCTGCGGAGATACCAGGGTTCTCTCAGCCAGCTGGGCAGCAGACATATTGCCACATGCATCAAAAACAGACAGTGCAGTATATTGACCAACGGTAACCCCCAGAGGGGAAATTGCGGCGCGCATCTTTCGATATAGCGCCCGCTCCAGCCTGCCAATTAAATAAGCCACACCAGTTGGCTGGAAAACCCTTGGCGTTACATCAGCCACTGCGCTGTTATTCTGGTTTGTTCCCGGCATCTTTTCCTCGATCCTGTCTAGCAACGTACATCGTACCAACTATTGTGAGTGACGAGCGTCTAAAAAACCACTCCACCTGAAATTGAGAAACGTGTATCCAAAGGCGCTTTACCCACCAGTTAGGGATTTCACCCAAAAAAAGGGGCTGATCATGTCAGCCCCGTATCTCCCTGAAAATCTTAATACAGTTTCGTTCAGGATTAACTTAGTAGATATATCTGAAGCCAAGCATAATTCCGGTCTGGCTTTCACCTTTGGCTGGGCCAGTGGTTGCACCAGGAGACAGTGCATAAGCCGAATTATCACCATTACTGATATTGCCTACCTGCGCATACCAATCCACACCCTTATCAATGTTATACAGTGCACGAACCACTACCAGGGTTGCATCGGTATCATTGTCGTCATTGGTAATGCTATAAACGCCAGCATTTATCGTAGTTTTAGGCGTTACCTGATGCTTTAGGGACACATGAATAGTGTCGGATTTTACAGTTTTAACTGTAGTATCGACTTTTCGATTCAGCACTCCCACCCCCACAACGGTTTCACCGATTTTAAAACTTCCTGAAATTGTGGTTCTGGTATCCGTATCACCTGAGTCGGCCATAGAAATTGGAGGCAACACCCCATCAAAGAAATAGGCGCTAGAACCGGTACCACCATTTTGCTTGTCAATACCAGCAGCAATGCTAAAACCATCCCCTTTATACTTGACCATTGCGGCCAGCTGTCTACAGGCTGAAGATTCACCAGCCTGGGTATCTTCTCCAGAACAGGTACCGGATGCCGGCACAGCATTGGTAGTTTCATAACCAAATGAATAGGCAACAGCAGCAGACAGGTTTTCACCCAGTTTATTACTCCAGGAAACCGAATTATCCATGCGAGCATTCGGCAGATAAGCATCAAGAGACCCCAGTGCATAGATATTGGGCCCCATTAAATCTCCGGTAGCAAACAGAAAAGGAGAGTATTGACGACCTATGGTAAATTTCCCAGCCGGAGTCTTGAGTCCAAAATTCAACTGACGACCAAAGATGCGCCCCCCCTGTCTCAGCGTACCATCATCCGGGCTCACGCCCAGCTCCATAGTTGCAAAAGCCTGATAACCATCCCCAACATCCTTACTCACCTTGAATCCAAGTCTTGAAGCCATAGTCCCAGTAATTCCAGGGATACGTGTCACGCTATCCTTGCCTGCACCGACATTGGTCAGATGCTCTATGCCCGTATCGAGATTCCCATATACCTTAATACCAGCATCCTCTGCCGCACTTACCTGCCCTACACAGGCAAACATCGAAAGCATACCCGCAATAGCGACATTTCTACCTTTGCTGGATGCCATACTGCGCACGCTTTCCTCACCTTTATGTATTTTCATATGTCTATTCCTCAAAGAGTTATTTATTTGAGGGTATTCCCCCCTTGATATTCTTAGGATTAGAGACGGATCACCAACCCAAAACATCAACTTAGTAACAAGTTAGTTGATATAAGGAACATGTTAATTTGAGAGAATTTTAATTACAACTTATAACTATTGCACAATTATTGCATTTTATTCTTATTTTTGTATTATTTTTGTTTTAAATCTATTTTCAGATTAGCAATAAAGCCTTGAAGTATTTATAAAACACAATGCAGAAAATATATATTCCATTTATATTCAATGAGTTAAATAATTTATAATAAATTTTACTAATAATATAGACATCCACCTATTTAGTTTATTTTTATTAGATAAATATGTTAAATATAGACCTTTTAGTTATCATTAATCTAATTAATATTATTAGTTATACATACTAACTTTAATTAATGCATCTAATAAAGATCCAGACGCAGGAACTCGATCAACAACAGCACAAATGAAACCTTTAGCTGTAACTTGAGGTCTCATCTTCAGCATCGATAAATCGATCGTTAAAACGCAGCTGGCTGGGCTGTTCAGCTATACATAGTGAATCACATATTCTGGTTCACACTTTTTTTAACTTCAGTTGAACTCAAGCCTCTAAGTATGCTCTAATATTTAGCACTCAGTTTAGCCGAGTGCTAAACTTAATTGTGAGGAGATTATGGGACAACAACTAGCTACTTCCATGAATACGTTACCAGTACTTACAGGTACTGCTTCCAGTCTGGAAGCTTATATATCTGCAACGCACAGTATCCCTTTACTGACGGCCGAACAGGAATATGACCTGGCTGAGAGATTTCAGCAAACTGGTGATATTTCTGCTGCACAAAGCCTGGTACTGCCCCATTTACGTTTTGTTATCAAGATTGCTAACAATTATGCTGGCTACGGCCTGGCACTCGCCGACCTGATCCAGGAAGGCAATATTGGCCTGATGAAAGCAGTAAAACGCTTTGACCCTGACGTCGGGGTACGCCTGGTTTCTTTTGCTGTGCACTGGATCAAAGCAGAAATCCACGAGTTTATTCTTAAAAACTGGCGCATTGTTAAAGTCGCAACAACCAAGGCGCAGCGCAAACTGTTCTTTAAATTGCGCAGCCAGAAAAAACGTCTTGGCTGGTTTAAGCATGAAGAGGTTCTGGATGTCGCCAATACATTAGGTGTCACACCTGAAAATGTACTGGAGATGGAAAACCGCCTGAACAATCAGGACATGGCCTTTGATCTGAATATCGATGACGATGATGACTATGCTTATACATCGCCTTCACTCACGCTGGCATCTCCTGCTCCTGGCCCTGAACTCCTGCTAGAGCACAAGGATAGTCAGCAACATGACACAGACCAGCTGATGTCTGCACTGGAAGAGCTGGATGATAGAAGCCGCGACATTGTTGCCCGACGCTGGCTCAACGATGACAAGGCAACATTGCATGAACTGGCTGATGAGTACGGTGTTTCAGCGGAACGCATCCGACAGATTGAAGCGAACGCATTTAAACACATTAAATCCAGTTTTCAGTAACATCTGTCCCTACTACATATTCCGGTAATGATTTATCATTGCCGGAATTTTTTGTATTGCCTGCGGGGACACCTTGAATTCCTTCTATCTAGATCAATTTACTGCTGCGCAAATTAAAGTTTCCAGGGGCTGGTTTTTCCTTGGTATTTTTTCCCTGATCGCATCCGGAATATTCTCGCTGCTACTTGTTCTGTCACGAACACCTGCTATATCAGATTTCATACCCTGGATTGATTTTTTTCATACGGCACTGGTGGTACATGTCGACCTGTCCGTTTTGATCTGGTTTATTTCCTTTACTGCGGTTTTCTTTAGCTTAAACAATCAAAAACCCGCCGCTTTGCTGGATAAACTCGCGTTACTACTGGCATTAACCGGTACGATATTAATCATTGCGACACCTTTTTCCGGGCAGGCGCACCCCATCATTAACAATTACATCCCAGTACTGAATGATCAGCTGTTTTTGTATGGACTAATCTCCGTTGGCGCTGGTATTAGTATTATCACCCTGCGCTCACTCATTTTTAACACCCTGCCCGACACTGGTTCTGCTGCTGGAATTATCAGGTTTGCGATTTTGCTCAGCGTACTCACATTAACCATCACGATGCTTGCCCAGCTTTACTCCTACCTCGAGCTACCTGCTCTGGACAACATACAAAGCTACTATGAATACCTGTTCTGGGGTAGTGGTCATACGCTGCAATTTTCACACACCATTCTCTTACTGGTGAGCTGGCTCTGGCTCAGCTCCGCTTCAGGGGCAACTTATCCGTTCAAGCTCTGGCACTATATTATTCTGTTCCTGTTATGCTTCCTGCCGGTACTGGCTTCTCCTGTGATCTATCTAAGCTTTCCTGTGTTGTCGCCGGAACACAGGGTCAGCTTTACCGAGCTCATGCGTTTTGGCGGTCTGGCTAGCTTACCTCTCGGGATCATTATTGCGGTTAAAATTTTTAACCGTGCCCCAGTTAGCGCTGAACAGAAACCATTAAGAATCGCCTTTATCAGCTCTGTGGTACTTTTTGCCAGTGGCGGCGTTCTTGGGTTTATGATTGAAGGGGTGAATGTCGTAATACCCGCTCATTATCATGGCTCTATTGTAGGTGTTACCCTGGCGTTTATGGGTATGTCATTTCTACTACTACCCGTTTTTGGCTACAGAGCTCCACAGGGGAAATGGGCTAACGCGCAACCCATTATCTATGCCAGCGGCCAAATGATGCATATTATCGGCCTCGCCTGGTCCGGTGGTTATGGCGTTCAGCGTAAGACAGCGGGGGCAGCGCAGGGGCTGGACTCCCTGGCACAGAAAGCCGGTATGGGACTCATGGGCCTGGGTGGTCTTATCGCCATTATTGGCGGAGTAGTATTTCTGGTGATTGTATTACGATCAATTTACAGAAAATAAGCGCGAATAATTTCCCGCAGGTAATGATCAGTAATTAATATCGCAAACAGGGCGCTCAAATAAAATATCGAATACGCGAAAGTTTTCATCGCGTATTCATCTGATTCACAACAGTACAGCTTGATTGCGTAGTAGATAAAGCCTACGCCCAGTCCAACCGCACCCGCCAGATACAGGTATCCGCTCATTTGGGTTACAAAAGGCAGCAGAGTCACCACCAGCAGCATCAGCGTATACAGCACTATGTGCAATTTGGTGAAAGCAACACCATGAGTCACCGGTAGCATAGGTACGCCAGCAGCACGATATTCTTCACGGCGCTTAATAGCCAGGGCCCAGAAATGTGGCGGAGTCCAGATAAATATAATCAGGAAAAGCAGTAGGGCATCCACCGTTAGCTCGTTGGTAACAGCAGTCCAGCCTAATACGGGAGGTGCCGCACCAGCAGCGCCACCCAGTACAATATTGTGCGGCGTGGAATGCTTCAGAAACATCGTATAAACCACGGCATAACCATTTAAGGCTATGAATGTCAGCACAGCCGTCATCACGTTCACAAACGCAATCAGCACAACCATTGAAAGCACGCCCAGGCTGATCGCGAAAATCAACGCAGAACGCGAACTGATGTTGCCCTGTGGTAGTGGACGATTACGCGTGCGAGCCATAATCACATCAATACGCTGATCAACCCAATGATTAATCGCAGCGCCAGATGCCGCTCCTAAACCAATGCCTAATAACCCAAAGAATAGCGTATCGATACCAACCATAGTAGGGCTGGAAAGCAACATACCAGCGGCCGCGGTAAATAGAATCAGGTAAACCACCTTGGGCTTACACAGACGATAATAATCTCGTATATGCGGGAAATACTGCGTACTTTCTTTTACCTTGTTCAATAGCATAATCTGCCTCTGGGCTATTTAGCCAATTCTGGAGATAGTTAACAATTTTTTGATGTCTTTCAGGACCAGTTCTGGATCCGGCTCAGGTTCATACTCCATCATATAGTTGCCTACTGGATCGATCAGCATAATTCTTCTGAAGATACTGCCGCTACTATCCTGCAACGTAGCATAAAAATGTGCCTTAGATGCCGTATTAACCGTAGCGATATCCATGCCTTCATAATCCATCATAAACCGCTTTAAATCATCGGTTAGCAAGTCCTTTTTATCCAGCACCAGCAAGCGATTTATCCGATAGCGATCATCAGCCATTGCTTTACGTACCTGGCGCATAAAATAGATATTTTTCTGGCAATCTTCGCCACATTCAGCGTCCAGCACATACAGCATAAGCCATTTTTTTCGATAGTCGGTAATCGACTTTTCAGTGCCATCCGACATCGTCAGATTAATATCACTCACTTCCCTCACCGGGGTAATCAGGCTACCGTAGTTCGTTGTATCGGTCTCGGGCAACACCTCCCGGTACTGAAAATACAATGTGCCGATTATGTACGGAAACCCACATAGTGCGATTAGTATCCATAACGGCATGTAACTCGTCTTTTTTGCCTGCTCAGTCATTCTTGTTCGGTTTTTTCCACATTAAACTTTATAAATAGTCCCAGAGTGACCAGAGCGAACACTGCCCAGTGAATTGCATAACCAATATGCATACCAATTTTCGCTTCAAACTCAGGCCAGTCTCTCTGCAACACTTTATCCAGATCAGAGCTCAGCTGAAACTCTACAGGATAAAAATCATATCCAGTCTGCTGGCGCAAACTGTCAAAATCAAAATAAGCCCATAGATTTTCCAGCTCTATATTAGGCTTCTCAATACCCGAGGTCACTACGGGTTTAGATCTAGGCTTCGCCAATACGCCTTCGATACTCAGGTTGTTTTTATCAACCTCATAAGCTGGCAACTGCAACCGCAACTGGGGTTCCTTCATCCAGCCCATATTAACCAGTAGCATCCTGGAGTCCTTTTCCATACGAAAAGGGCAATACACGTATAGCCCTGGGCTTCCCTTGAATATGACATTTTCAACATAGAAACACTGCTCAGTTAAAAAATGGCCCTTTGCTCGCGCCTTATAATGCAGATGCGTTAATAGCTGCTGTTCGTCCTGCGCAGCCTGCAAAATCAATGGGGCGCCCAGATTCGCACTGGCGATTTCCTGCTGTATCTGTTGTTTTTCAAATACCCGGTTAACCTGCCATACGGCTAGCGCAATAAATACAGCAAAAAAAACTGCTGACAATAAAAACATCCAGGGGTTAAATCTTAATCGGTACTTCATGCTTACTCATTGCAACCTGCAGCTACCAGTTATGTTAAAATGAGCAATCCATCAACACCCGCACAGATTTTTATGTTTAAGACCCTAATCATCATTAACCTGTTACTGATTCTGGTCAGTCTATTCAGTGGCGTCATATTCCTCGCCAAAGACAATGGAAAAACTAACCGAATTGTAACTTCCCTGACCATCCGTGTTGCGCTTTCTGTCTGCCTGATCTGTTTGCTCCTGATCGGTTACTTTACCGGAAACCTGCAACCGAATCAGTTTTAATCAAAATAGAAAAAGCGCCTGATGGACATCAAGCGCTCTAACCTGAATCTTTCAGCCTCTATAACCAGTAAACAAAGAAATAAAGCCCTATCCACACCACGTCAACAAAGTGCCAGTACCAGGCTACTGCTTCAAAGGCAAAATGGTTTTCTTCTGTAAAATGATTTTTCATGGATCGAATGGTAACCACAATCAGCATAATGGTACCCACGGTCACATGAAATCCATGAAACCCGGTCAACATATAAAATGTTGAGCCATAGATACCGGACGTTAGCTTCAGATCCATTTCAGTATAGGCATGCATATACTCGTAAGCCTGCAGGCTGAAGAACAGTAAACCCAGCAGCACAGTCACTACCAATCCTAGAACCAGCTGGTTTTTATTATCTTTTTTCAGCCCCCAGTGCGCCCATGTCAGGGTGCCGCCTGAAGATAGCAGGATAATGGTATTCCAGAGCGGAATCCCTGCCGCACCCATCGCCTCCTTGGGTGGGGTATAGGTCGTACCACTGACAATATTGGTTTCACCGGGTAAATTGATCAAAGGCCACACATTTTCAAATCCATTCCACAGAATTTTGGATGTACCCAGATGTCCATCACCCGACAAATAAGGCAGCGCGATATTCCTGAAGTAGTAAAGGCAGGCGAAAAAGGTGATAAAGAAAAATACTTCTGAGGTAATAAACCAGAACATTCCCTGGCGAAAAGAAGTGCTGACCTGGGCACCATAATTCCCCTTGAGATTTTCATCAATGACCGCGCCAAACCAGCCGAAAAAGATATAAGCGACCATCAACAGACCTGCGACTGTAATCATAGATCCAGCACCAACGCCATTGATCCACAGAATAAAGCCAAACAGCAGAACAAACACACCACTCGCTGAAATTATCGGCCAGCGACTTGGCTCCGGGATAAAATAACTTTCGTTAGTCGTCATATCTTTCCTCTAGTATGGTAGTACTTTATATGTATTTATTAAAATCATGAACGATCAGTATTCATAAATGTATAAGACAAGGTGATCGTTTTATACTGTTCAGGCAACGCTTTATTAACAACAAATTGCAAATTCATATCCTGGGTTTCACCTGGCCCCAGTGTTTGTGTATCAAAGCAGAAACACTGGATCTTGTTAAAAAACTCAGTCGCCTGCCAGGGAGTAATACCTGGAATTGCCTGCACCTTAATGGTGTGATCAGACAGGTTCGTAGCCCGGTAACTGATATTGTGCATCTCACCAGGATGCACTTTTAATTTTCTAACAGGTCGTTCAATCTTCCAGGGCAAGCCGTCATTCAGAGTTGAATCAAACTCAACGGTTACCAGGCGGGTACTATCAACCTGCGTCATCACGACTTCTGCCTGATTAGCTGCTGTAGCTATGCCATTAATACCGGAAACCGAGCAGAGCAGGTTATACAAAGGGACCAGAGCAAATCCAAAAGCAAACATGCCCACACCAAAACCGCCCAGGACCCAGGAGATTCTCTTACCTTTGCGTTGTTGGTCCTGTTTCATTTAGGAACAACTAAACCGGTGTAATAGAACAAAGGCACCAGCAGGCCGGTCAATGCAATCGCAGCTAACAGGCCGGCAACAATCAGGTTATTTCTCCGCTGTCGTTTTTCTTCATATGTCATTTGATTTTTCGCCATAGCTATCACCTTCAAATTCTGGTGCTGCGATCAAGCCATGAACGCAGCACCCTGATGACTATTTAATCGCTGGAGGAGTCGTAAAACTATGAAATGGCGGCGGTGATGGTAATGTCCATTCCAGACCCGTTGTGCCAATCTGTGACCCTTCCCAGGGGTTATCCGCCGCTTTCTCTCCACCTTTAACTGTCTTGATAATGATATACAGGAACAGCAGGTGTGACAGACCAAACAGCATGCCGCCCACACTAGACAGGAAGTTGAAGTCGGCAAATTGCGGGCTGTAATCGATGATACGACGCGGCATACCAGCCAGTCCTGAAAAATGCTGCGGGAAGAACGTCAGGTTGAATGACAAAGTGGTCCACCAGAAGAAGATCTGTCCCAGCTTTTCATCGTACATATGACCTGTCCATTTTGGCAGCCAGTAGAACACCGCCGCATACAGACCAAACACAGAACCCGGTATCAACGCATAGTGAAAGTGCGCGACCACAAACATGGTGTCATGGTATTGCAAATCTGCCGGTACTACCGCCAGCATGACACCGGTTACCCCTGCAAATGAAAACATCAGGATAATCGCAATACTGAACAACATGGGCGTTTCAAAAGTCAACGCACCTCGCCACATGGTAAAGATAAAACTCATCAGCATCATACCAACGGGAATCGAAATCAGGATGGTGCCAATCATAAAATAGGTTGTAGCGCCCAGTGACATACCTACTGTGTACTGGTGATGCGCCCATACCACCATACCCAGAGCAGTCAAACCCGCCATAAACCAGACCAGAGGTTTATAGGCAAACAAAGGCTTGCGTGAAAAAGTGGGGATAATCAGGCCCAACACACCGATTGAAGGTAACAGTAATACATACACTTCCGGATGACCAAAAAACCAGAACAGATGCTGGAACAGCACGGGATCGCCACCACCCGCCGCATCAAAAAATGAGGTGCCGAAATGACGATCGAATAGCAGCATGGTCACACCACCCGCAAGCACAGGCATGATCATGATTAATAACAGGCCAGTAAATAACCAGGCCCACACGAACAGTGGCAGCTTGAACCAGGTCATACCAGGTGCACGCATATTAACAATGGTAGTGACGATATTAATCGCACCCAGGATGGAAGAAATACCCAGTAAATGAACCGTGAATATCAGGAAGTCCATACCCATACCCGCCTGTACGGATAACGGCGGATAGAGTGTCCAACCGGTATTAACCGGGGTACCTGTACCAGGTATGAATGAGACCACCATGGAGAGGATCAGCATGGTACCCGCCATCGGCAGTAACCAGAAACTCAGATTATTCAACCGGGGCAGCGCCATATCCGGCGCACCTATCATCATGGGAATCATCCAGTTCGCCATGCCAACACCGGCAGGCATAACCATACCAAACACCATAATCAGCGCATGGTTAGTTAAAAGATTATTATAGGTATCAGGATCAACAATCTGGATACCGGGAACAAACAGTTCCATACGTAGCACCATTGCGCTCGCACCACCCAGAAACAGCATAACCAGGGCGAATACCAGATACATCGTACCGATATCTTTATGATTGGTACTGAACAGCCATCTACCTATGCCTGACGGCTTGTGATCGTGATGATGATCATCATGTGTAGTTGCTTCACTCATCATTTATTCTCCAAGTATCTAAAATTATCGAGCTGCTTTAACATCAGCGGGTTGTACAGCATCACCAGTGTCATTACCCCAGGCGTTGCGCTCAAAGGTAATGATCGATGCTATCTCGAGATCGTTTAATTGCGCACCCCAGGCTGCCATTGCAGTACCTGCGACACCTTTAACAACCGTCTGGATATGTTTTGCAACTTCGCCAGTAGCAACAGGACTGCCTTTTAAGGCCGGGAATACATTCGGGATACCGGTACCAGTAGGCATATGACAGGCACTACAGTTGGTGATATAAAGCTTTTCACCACGCTGGTACAACTCATCTTTGGACCAGGTTTTATCTGCCGAAGCCTCTGCAGCAGCCGCCGCCATTGCGACTTTTTGACCATTCCTCCATTCATCAAATTTATCTGGGCTCACCGCCTGCACCACGATAGGCATAAACGCATGGCCCGTGCCACAGTTTTCAGCACACTGACCTCGATAAGTCCCTTCCTTATCAATAAAGGTCCAGGTTTCGTTGATGTACCCGGGAATGGCATCTTTCTTATAGGCAATTGCGGGCACCCACCAGGCATGCAGCACATCAGTCGCTGTATGCAGGAAACGAATACGCTTATTGGTAGGCAGGACGATGGGGTTATCAACATCTCTCAGGTAAAGCTCATCCTGAGCGGTCAGATCTTTATTCAGGTTACTGACAATCTTGATATCGTCATCCAGGTACTCGTAGGTCCATTTCCACTGAGACCCGGTCACCTTGAGGGTCACATCAGCATCCTCATAGGTTTCGATATTGCCCAGGGTTTTAGCAGCAGGCCCAGCGATACTGAAGTCGATACCCAGTACAATGGCAGGTACCAGTACCCATGACCAGCGGCCAAACCAGGTATTATTGAACTCCTGGTCAGGCTCATAACCCGTAGATTTGCGAAATTTAATCAGTGTATAAAGAATGATACCGGTGACAATGATCATGATTACCGTTGCCACGGTCGCTGTTAAAGAATGTAAATTGTAGATTTCACGAGTGATTGTTGAACCCGGAACAGGCAGGTTATATTCCCGCGCGGCACTTGCTGGTAAAGAAAAAAACAATGCTACAGTCAGCAACCATCTTCTGTTGAAGATATTTCCAAGCTGAATCATCTACATAATCCCCCGATTGTATCGTTAATTTATAATTTAGTTATACCGCTTCTTTTAGAATCAGCGGCATCGATTGTTTAATAGCAGTGGATAGCTCTTCCCTTTCCTGATCTGTTAAACAGGCACCTATCTCTACCTGCTCACCATGCGATTTGATTAATAATTTGCTTGGATACCAATTATCAGGATCCAGCTTCAAAGTCACCTGAACCCAATGAGGATTAAACCTCCAGGTATGGCAAGCATTTACACTCTCCTGTGTAATCAAAAAACTGTTGCGGGATACTTGAACAGTTTCGCGGTAGCGGCTGGCTCGCTCATACAGCCAGAATCCAGCTGCCAGCACACCAACTTCTAATACCGCGAACGGTAATATCACCCATGCTCCCAGTAGCACAAATCTTATCGCTACCAGAAAAACGCCCACTCCAACCATAAACACAAAAAGAGACATTCCTTTTGCAGTCATAGATCTGTTGGGTCTTATCAGAAAATCACAGCGATGCTCATCAACATCTGTGCTTTCAAGAATCATAAAACAGCACCCTGTGAGGAAACAATTCGTATGTTCCTGAAATTAATTTCAAATTAACATCCTTGAAAATGTCATGAGTCTAATGACGACTCTAATTTATATCAAGTTAAAAATAGCCCCGCCTAAAGGCCATCCTGACCCTAAAATAAAAAAATGTACCCAAATTTAAAGTGGTTTTTAATTTTTAATCTATTTTTTCTAGTTTTAACCACACATCTGAGCCTAATCACCTAAAGATTATATGGTTTTAATTTAATGAAATAAATTTAGAGCCAGGCAAAACCGTATCTAGAACAGGTAGACAAAGGCAACTTTCGCGAGGGCTGAAACCGACAAATATCCTGCATAGGATATAGAAAAAGCATGGCGCTTAAGCGCGAGTAAAAGACTGACGAAGCTTAGAACCAGGCGTGTCCGTACACTACTTCATAAGTAGCCTGATAGCGCCCATTGTGAAATGCATGCTGTTGATAAGCCTGCTGCAGTCGCTTTAGCTTGGCCGGGGTCATCAGGCCACGAGAACGGTTTCGATCGGCATTGGTTGCACCGATACCTTTCAAGTCACGCACCAGATCGGGAAAGTTATCGTATTCGAGGGTGATCTCTTCCATATCAACCACGGGTTGTGACAAGCCTGCAGCCAGCATTGCATCGCCCACGTCATGCATATCCATGAATTGATGCACACGCGGCTTAGGGTCGATGCTTGCCCAACTTTGACGTAATTCTTTTAATGTATTCGCACCCAGCGTGGTAAACAGAACACCCCCTCCCGGACGGCCCACCCGCTTCATCTCACGAAAGGTGGCATGCAGATCGTTACTCCATTGCAATGCCAGGCTTGAGAACAATAGATCAACGCACTCAGCCCTGAAAGGTAACACTTCCATGTCTGCATTCAACAGGTATTTTCGATCAAACAGGCCAAAGTTTTTGCGCGCCCGGGCTAGCATAGCATCAGCCATATCTAAGGCCATCACGCGCGCATGGCGATACTTTTGCTTCAGCGGCTTTATCGCCTGCCCGGTACCACAGCCAAGATCGAGCACCCATTCTGGCTGTATCTTGATATAGTCGAGTCTTTCAAGTAAGCGCCTGAGCACCTCTGCCTGCAAAACCGCACATTTATCGTAATCAGCAGCACCCCGATTAAACGATTTCTTAACGGCTATTTTGTCCAGTCGAGGAGGATTGAGTAAATTCACGTAATAAATCTGCAAATTGCTGTGGATGAGAAACAAACGGCACATGCGCCGAATGGGGGAAGCATTCTACACGAATCGCCGAATTAACCCGATGTATTTGTTCTAACAAGCTTATAGGAACCAGCGTATCTCGCCTGCCCAGTACCAGCATGACCGGCTGCTGCAAATGGCTCAGGGGTTCACGCGCATCGTGAGTTAGCAAAAGATCCAGTCCCTTGCCAAGCGCTTCAGGACGAGGCTCGCCACCTTCGTACAGCAAACTGGTCACCTGTCGAATCAGCTGACGCGCCTGATCTGCCCCATGCAGCTGCAAGCCTACAAAGCGTTTTATTGTTGACTTCCAGTCTCCTGATAACGAAGTTGCAAACTCATCAAACACCTGGCGCGGTACGGCGGCAGGCCAATCCTGCTGCTGCACAAAGCGCGGATTGGACGCCACCAGTAATAAATGACTAAATCTTTCCGGATAGCGATGCGCCAGCTCAGTTGCGTACAAGCCCCCCATAGACCACCCTAACAGAATGGCATCGGGCAGACTCTCCGCCAGCACATCAACCTGCCGATCAAAGTCCAGATCAACCAACCCAGAGCGCCCATGCCCGGGCAAATCGACACACCATGTCTCGAAATCCAGAGTTAAACAATCCAGCAACGGCTTGAAGATGGCGCTATTCATGCCCCAGCCATGCAGCAAGACCAGCCGAGTACCCTGCCCTGCTTTGCAAATATTTAAAGACTCAGACATCAAATGAAAACCCTAAAATTCTGTTCAGCTTTTGAATATCCTGATAAAGTTTCGCCCACTTTATCAAGCGTGCCATCGTAATCTTGCAAAATCTTCTCCTGTTAAATCTTGCCTTTGTTATCGCAGCTTATTTGCTCGGATCTTTCTCATCCGCCATTACGCTGAGCCACATCATGAGATTCCCCGACCCTCGCAGCGAAGGCTCGAACAACCCGGGCGCTACCAATGTTATGCGCATTGCTGGCAAGAAAGCCGCTGCACTCACCCTGCTGGGAGATTTGCTCAAAGGCTTTGTACCTGTGCTGCTAGCACAGTACTTTCTAACCGATACTTTGTGGGTGGCCCTGACTGGGTTGAGTGCGTTTATTGGTCACTGCTACCCAGTCTATTACCGTTTCAATGGTGGCAAGGGCGTGGCAACGGCAATTGGCTTCATTCTGGCTTTCCACTGGATCTGCGGCCTGATTGTGGTTGCTATCTGGCTGATTGTTGCAAAGGTATTCAAACTGTCATCATTGGCCGCACTCATTGCTTTTGCCCTGATGCCCGCGATTTACTTTTCCTTGACCACACAGGGCAACATCAGCCTGTTGCTGATATTACTCTCAACTATTCTCATCTTGCGGCACAAACAGAATATAATGCGCCTGCTGCGTGGTGAGGAGAAATAGCGACAGCCTGTACCTCTCGCTATGCAGGCAGGCCTGGTAATGCTTCCAGCGACCAGCGCGGCAACACATCCGTAACGTCCTCATCCTGTAAGCCTGCCGCCAGTCTCAAACCTCCCGCATAGGCAATCATGGCGCCATTGTCAGTACAGTATCGCATCTCAGGGAAATAAACCTGTCCGCCTGACTCAGCCAACATGAGTTCTAGCCCTGTTCGCAGCCTCAGATTAGCACCTACCCCCCCGGCCACCACCAGATCCCGGTAACCAGTTTGCCTGAGGGCGCGTTTGCACTTGATCTTTAGCGTTTCCACCACCGCCTGCTCAAAAGCAAAAGCAATTTCCGCTCTGTCGCTGTCTGACAATGGTGCCAGCTCATGCATGGTGTTAAGCGCGAAAGTTTTCAATCCACTGAAACTGAAGTCCAGGCCCGGGCGATCCACCATCGGACGCGGGAATTTTAACTCACTGCTTTCCACGCTGGCCGCGAGTGCAGCCAGCTCAGGACCACCTGGATAAGGCAGCCCCAGTAATTTGGCGGTCTTATCAAAGGCTTCACCCACCGCATCGTCCAGTGATTCACCCAAAACGCGATAATGCCCCACTGCGCGCACCTCGACCAGCATCGTGTGCCCCCCGGAAACCAGTAATGCCACGAAGGGAAAACCGGGTTTATTGGCTGACAGCATAGGTGCCAGTAAATGCCCCTCCATATGGTGCACCCCCAGAACCGGCTTATTAAGCGCCCAGCCCAATCCGCGCGCAACGCAGGCCCCTACCATCAAAGCCCCCATTAACCCGGGTCCACGGGTATAGGCAATCCCGTCGATACTCTGAATCCCGCCCACTTCATCAAGGATTTCCTCTATCATGGGTGCAATCTTGGCTACGTGATCACGCGAAGCAAGCTCAGGAACAACCCCCCCGTACTCCCTGTGACGCTCAATTTGGCTATACAGGCGCTCCTCAAGAGTACCGTTTATCGTGTCAAAAATGGCAATTCCCGACTCATCGCAGGAACTTTCTATGCCTAAAACCTTCATTTCGCTGATTTCTCACTATTTTCGCGATGCAACAATTGATATTTCAAGCTGCCTCCTTATAATTGCCCGGCTCGAAACGTCGGTGTAATGATTTACACCTTAATATTTAACAACCCTGGATATTTTTAATATGCCTTCAGTAAAAGTAAAGGACAACGAGCCTTTTGATTTTGCGCTACGTAGATTTAAGCGCTCTTGTGAAAAAGCTGGTGTTCTTACCGAAACACGTCGTAGACAAAACTACGAAAAGCCTACATCTGTTCGTAAACGTAAAGCTGCCGCTGCTGTTAAGCGCAACTTCAAACGTCTGAGTAAAGAGGTTGGTAACAGAAGACGCATGTACTAGAGGCTCTAGTATGACCGACTGCGCACTCAAGCAACAACTCCAATCTGACATGAAAGCCAGCATGAAAAGTGGCGATAAGTCACGTCTGGCTGTTATTAGATTGATGCTGTCAGCCATCAAACAGATTGAAGTGGACGAGCGCATCGAACTGGATGATGCCCGCGTCACCGCGGTGCTGGATAAAATGGTCAAGCAACGCCGTGAATCAATCAGCCAGTTTGAGAAAGCAGGCCGCGATGACCTGATTGCTATTGAACAGTCTGAGCTTGAGCTCATCCAGCAATATCTACCTGCCGCGTTATCGGAAGCTGAAGTCACTCAAATGATTGCTGACGCTATTGCTCAAACCGGAGCAACTGAAATGAAACAGATGGGACAGGTCATGGGAATCTTAAAGCCCAAACTGACTGGTCGCGCCGATATGGGCCAAGTCAGTCAGCAAATCAAGAATATGCTCAACGCAAATTAAGTCAAAGCCTACCGTCTACTCTATGGCAAACGTATTTCAGTTTCTCGACGTACAGCGTAGCGACCCCTTTAAAAAGTCTGCACCTGACCGCGTTAAAGAGTTTGCCGAAATCTATCATAACTTTGACCTGAAACAGGCAGCAGAACAGGCGGATCGCTGCCTTGAATGCGGCAACCCCTATTGTGAATGGAAATGCCCTGTTCACAACTTCATCCCTAACTGGTTAAAACTGATTGCTGAAGGCAATTTGAATGAAGCCGTTGAAATGTCGCATAAAACCAACACGCTGCCCGAGATCTGCGGTCGCGTATGCCCTCAGGATCGCCTGTGCGAGGGGGCCTGTACGCTAGCCACCGGTTTTGGCGCAGTCACTATCGGTTTTATCGAAAAATTCATTTCAGACACCGCGCTTGCCAGTGGCTGGAAACCCGACCTGAGCCAGGTTGTAGATAGCGGCAAAAAGGTCGCTATCATAGGCGCTGGACCCGCTGGATTAGGCTGCGCAGACATCCTGGTGCGTAATGGTGTCAAACCCGTGGTCTATGACCGCCACCCGGAAATCGGTGGTTTGCTTACCTTCGGCATCCCTTCATTTAAGCTGGAAAAAACGGTAGTGACTAAACGCAGGCAAATCTTTGAAGATATGGGCATCGAATTTATCCTGAACACCCATATTGGAACCGATATCAGCTTTGAGCAGCTGGATGCTGAGTACGACGCCATTTTCATGGGCATGGGTAGCTATACTAATATGAAAGGTGGCTTTGCGGGGGAAGATAAACCCGGTGTTTACGATGCACTGCCTTTTCTTATCTCAAATATTCATCATGAAATCGATTTCACCACAGACTGCAAACCCGAATTTATCAATCTCGCGGGTAAGACTGTAGTTGTGTTAGGTGGTGGTGACACAGCTATGGACTGCAATCGCACAGCAATAAGACAGGGTGCCGCTAAAGTCATCTGCGCCTACCGCAGAGATCAGGAAAACATGCCGGGATCGGCCAAGGAAGTTGAAAACGCCAGGGAAGAAGGCGTCAAATTCTTATTCAATCGCCAGCCAGTCGAAATTGTTGGCGATAAAAAGGTTGAAGGTGTTAAGGTCGTCACCACCGAGCTGGGTGCGGCAGATGAAAATGGACGCCGCAGCCCTGAAATTGTCGCTGGCTCTGAAGAGATTATACCTGCCGATGCCGTGCTAATCGCGTTTGGTTTCCGCCCCAATCCTTCTGCATGGCTGAGCGATCATAATATCTCAACTGATGAATCAGGACGTGTCATAGCACCTGCTTCAGCTAACTTCGCCTACCAGACCACTAACCCGAAAGTTTTTGCAGGCGGGGATATGGTGCGCGGCTCAGATCTGGTTGTGACAGCCATCTACGAAGGACGTCAGGCAGCCGAAAGTATATTAGATTATCTGGAAGTATAAAAATGGGATTCCCTGAATTAAAGAACGACCGCTACCTGAAAGCATTACTGAAACAGGAAACCGATACCACCCCGGTATGGATCATGCGCCAGGCTGGTCGCTACCTACCGGAATACAAAGCCACCCGCAAACAGGCTGGCAGCTTTCTTGACCTGTGCAAAAATCCCGAACTTGCCTGCGAGGTTACTCTGCAACCTTTACGTCGGTTCGACCTCGATGCAGCTATTCTGTTTTCGGACATCTTAACCATCCCTGATGCAATGAATCTCGGGCTGTATTTTAGTACCGGCGAAGGGCCAAAATTCGAGCGTCCGCTGCGCAGCCAGGCGGATATCGACAAATTATTCGTACCGGATCCCGCAGACAGTCTACGCTATGTGACAGATGCTGTGACCCTTATCCGTCACGAGTTGGATGGACAGGTACCATTGATCGGTTTTAGTGGAAGCCCCTGGACGCTTGCAACCTACATGATCGAAGGTGGCAGCTCGAAAGACTATCATCATTCCAAAGGCATGCTTTACAGCGCGCCCAAATCCCTGCACAGGATCCTGGACGTAACCGCACAATCGGTAGTCAGCTACCTGAATGCCCAAATTGAAGCAGGCGCACAATCGCTGATGATTTTTGACACCTGGGGCGGCGTACTCACCCCGGAAGCCTATCAGGAATTCTCGTTGCGCTATATGCAGCAGATTGTTGAACAACTAAATACGAAGCAAAATGGCACTACCATCCCGGTGACTTTATTTACCAAGGGCGGTGGTCAATGGATCGAATTAACCGCAAACACGGGATGCGATGCGATTGGTCTGGACTGGACTATCTCTATAGATGAAGCGCGTCAGCGGGTGGGTGAGCAGGTTGCGCTGCAGGGCAATCTGGACCCGAATGTTTTATATGCCTCACCGGATGAAATTCGGGCGCAGGTAAAACAGCTAATTGAAAAATTCGGCCCAAATAACGGGCATGTGTTCAATCTAGGTCATGGTATCCATCAAACAGTAAACCCCGACCATCTAAAGGTGCTGGTTGATGCGGTACATGAGTTTGGACGGGCTATTAGAGCCTGACAAATAAAAAGGCTGCCACACCTGGTGACAGCCTTCCCTTCCAGTTAAATCGCGAGCTAGAAAATCTCGTTTTCGATATTCTCTTCCTGTATGCTGCCCTGACCACTGGACTGGTTCCCTGAGCTATTCGCTATTCCGGTATATTCTTTGGGCTCTGTTCCCAGCTTAAAGATTTCGAAGTACGTCCTTTTTGAGTTTTCGGTGGCGCGCTCTCCGGTATCCGAATCTACCCGCACAGTAATTATATCCTCTGGCTGTTCTTCAATATTCACCGGTAAATCCTTTAACGCATCACGCATATAATCAACCCACATAGGTAAGGCCGCACGCCCGCCTGTCTCTCTGGCTCCCAGCGGTTTCTGGTCATCAAAACCAACCCAGGCGGTCGTCACCACTTGGTCATTAAAGCCACTAAACCAGGCATCTTTCTGATCATTGGTGGTTCCCGTCTTACCCGCAATATCAGCTCTACCCAGAACCTTTGCCCTGACGGCGGTGCCTCTGCTGACCACTTCCCGCAAAATATTGCGCATGATAAAAGCATTCTGAGCACTGATAACACGAGGAGCATACTGGACCACAGGTGGATCCTGCGGGGTTTGCTCTTGTTGCGATTTGCCATCTTCTGTCTCTACGACAGCCGATTGCTCAAGTTTTTCAGGATTAGCGGCAGGCTCTACCACGGCTTCGGTTTTGTCTTCCGCTGTAGCCAGCTCACAACCCTGACAAACCGTCAACGGCTGATTCTGAAACAGCACCTCACCACTACTGGACTCGATACGCTCTATATAATAAGGCTTTATCAGGTAACCGCCATTTGCGAATACCGCGTAAGAACGCACAATCTCCAGTGGAGAAAATGCGCCACTTCCAAGCGCCAGGGATAAATCATAGGGCATATCACTCTTATTAAAACCAAACTTTTGTGCATAAGCAGTAGCGTAGTGCAACCCAATAGACTGCAAGATTCGAATCGAGACCAGGTTGCGCGACTTAACAAGAGCCTCTCGCAGACGCGTCGGTCCATAAAATTTACCGGAGTAGTTTTCAGGACGCCAGGTTGCCTCTAACGAATCATCATCAAAAACAACAGGCGCATCATTAATTAAACTGGCTGCTGTAAAACCCTTCTCTAAAGCTGCCGAATATATAAAAGGTTTAAAATTTGAGCCTGGCTGACGTTTTGCCTGAAATGCACGATTAAACTTGTGATGAAAATAGTCAAAGCCACCAACCAGAGACTGGATCGCCCCATTTGAAGGATTAAGCGAAACAATCGCCCCCTGTACCTGAGGCAGCTCTGCCAGCCACCACACATCCCCCTTCTGCTCAACCCAGATAATATCACCAGCAGCTAACACATCTGCCGGCTTTTCCAGTGCAGCACCGATGACGTTCTCATTCACATAGGGACGCGCCCACTCGATGGCTTCAGCAAAAGGGATATCCACCTGAACGAAGTCCGGTAAATACGCCACCACCTTATCCGCTTCCACCGATTTAACCACGGCTCGTTTCAGATTACCGATAGTTGCTGGCTCCACCAAACCATCTTCAAAAGGGTCCTGTACGACCTGTGTGAGATCAATCTTTCCGTCTACACCCCGATAACCGTGGCGCCTGTCATAAGCTAATAATGCGTCGCGTAAGGATAAATTTGCCGAACGCTGTAAACGATCATCAATCGTTGTATATATTTTAAGGCCAGCTTTATACGCGTCTTCGCCATACATTTCGTAAATATCTGAACGCACCATTTCAGTCACGTAGCGAGCATCCGCACTCACCTCTACATTATGTAACTCCGCAGTGACCGGCTCTGCTCGCGCTGCCTGATACTCTTCCTCATTAATGAACCCCAGTTGGCTCATGCGACGAATAATATGGTCGCGACGAATCAGCGCTCTATCGGGATTAGTTATTGGGTTGTAGCGCGAAGGTGCTTTTGGCAGGCCCGCAATCATAGCTGTCTGGGCCAGAGTTAATTCCTCAAGCGTTTTGCCGTAATAAACCTGAGCGGCAGCAACCACGCCATAGGCCCTTTTGCCCAGGTAAATTTTATTCAGATACAACTCCAGAATGGTTTTCTTATCCAGATCCCTTTCAATCTTCAGGGCCAGTAAAATTTCATTCAACTTTCGACTATAGGTTTTTTCTGTAGACAGAAAAAAATTCCGCGCCACCTGCATGGTAATGGTACTTCCACCACGAGTCTTATTCCCTGTAGTTACCAGCTCAAACGCGGCCGCCATTAAAGCCAGCGGATCAACACCCGCATGATCCCAGAACTGATCATCCTCTGCTGCCAGGAACGCCTGCTCAATTTTCTTTGGAATATCGTCATATTTAACTGGAATTCGTCTATGCTCACCATATTCAGCAAGTAAGAATTCATTTTTATCGTAGATGCGTAAAGGCACTTGCAGCTCAGCGTCCTCCAGACTGTCTATTGAAGGCAATTTTGGCACCAGTACCAGAAACACAAACAGGACTCCGGCGATAAACAACAGCAAACCAGCCGCAAACATCGCCGCTAAAATTTTTACTAGAATTTTCATAAAGTTACGGTATATTTATAAACTAACACATGAAAAATATCGACAAGAAGAAAATCTTCTACTAGACTTTGGCATGGTTTAAGAATAATTTAACAAAATATATACTTACAAGTAGATGTTAATGTAAATTATCATTAACATTCTTGAACACAGTCACAACCGAGGGACTCCTGTGTTTTTAACACCTAAAAAGCCGCCTTTAATCGGTATCGATATCAGCTCCACATCGATTAAGCTGCTCGAACTCAGCAAATCTGGATCGAGCTATCGAATCGAGGGGATCGCTGTTGAGCCACTTCCAGCGAATAGCATGGTGGATAAAAACGTAGCCGAAGTTGAAGCTGTCGGTGAGAGTGTAAAGCGTGCGCTGCACAAGTCAAAAGTAAAATCAAAATTTTGTGCTATTGCCGTCGCCGGATCTTCAGTTATTACCAAAAAAATCACAATGCCCGCCAATCTCGATGATGAAGAGATGGAAGGCCAGATACAACTTGAAGCCGATCAATATATCCCCTACCCGCTGGAAGAAGTAAATCTCGACTTTCAGATACTAGGAGAAAGCGAGGGAAATTCGGAAACTGTAGATGTGCTGCTCGCCGCCTGCAGAAGCGAAAACGTAGACAATCGCATTGCCGCCGTAGAGCTAGCTGGTTTAACCCCTAAAATCGTCGATATTGAAGCCTACACTATCGAAACCGTATTTCAGACTTTATCTGCCAGTCTACCGGATCAGGGAAATGACCAAACCGTCGCGATAGTCGATATTGGCGCCACCATGACCAGCCTGAGTGTTATTCATAACCATCAACTGATCTACACCCGTGAGCAAAACTTTGGCGGCAAACAGCTCACTGAAGAAATTATGCGACGCTACGGACTTTCCTATGATGAGGCGGGACTCGCCAAACGTCAGGGAGGTCTACCCGATAACTACGAGCCCGAAGTACTGGAACCATTTAAAGAAACTACTGCGCAGCAGGTAAGTCGATTTCTGCAGTTTTTCTACTCCGCAGGAAGCTCTATCAGTAATATTGACCACCTGATACTCGGTGGCGGAACAGCGTCACTTCCTGATCTGGCTGAATTAACCGAATCGCATATCGGGGTTCCAACCTCGATAGCTAATCCGTTCCAGAACATGTCAACTACCGGTAAAATCAATAAGGCCAACCTTCAGGCGGATGGCCCATCTTTTCTGATAGCTGCAGGTCTTGCCATCAGGGGAGCTGAACACCTATGACACGCATCAACCTACTGCCCTGGCGGGAAGAACTTCGTCAGGAAAGACAGAAACAGTTCATGACCATGCTGGTACTCAGCATGATACTGGGCGCTGCAATTGTTGGACTTATTCACGTACAGATGAATTCCAAAATTGATTATCAAACCAGTAGAAACCAGTTCTTATCCAACGAAATATCCAAACTGGATAAAGAAATCGCAGAGATCAGCGAACTACAGAAGGTGCGAAAAAGCCTGATTGAGCGCATGGAGGTCATTCAGGATCTTCAAGCCAGCAGGCCCTCGATTGTGCACCTGTTTACTGACCTCGTTACAACTGTTCCAAATGGAGTATTTCTTAAAACTCTTGAACAGAATAACAATATTCTTAAGTTGACTGGAGAGGCTGAATCAAATGCCCGAGTCTCCAGCTATATGAGAAACCTGAATTCTTCTGATTGGTTAACAGATCCAAATCTGGATGTAATCGAGATAGAAGATAAAAAAGTGACCCGTATTAGCTCATTTATTTTAAGCGTAAAGCAAACATCGCCTAACCTTGAAGAAAATGAAAAAATTGGAGGTCAAAAATGAGCATCGCTGACGAATTAAATAATTTAGACCTCAATAATCTTGGAAACGCTTCAAATCCGATTAAATATGGCTTTTTGGCCGTAGTATTTATTTTAATTATTGCGGCAGGAATATATTTTGATACAACAAAACAGCTCAGCAGTCTTAAAAAAGTTGAACAAAAAGAAATTGAATTAAAAACCGAATTCACCACAAAAGCTGATAAGGCAGCAAAATTAGACCTTTACAAAGAGCAACTTGCAGAAATGCAAGCTTCATTCCAGGCGATACTAAGGCAATTACCCGAAAAAACTGATGTCGAGTCCCTGTTGGTCGATGTGAGTCAGACCGGTCTTGCAAATGGGCTGGAAATTAAAAAATTCAAACCTAGCGCTGAAGAGAAAAAAGGTTTTTATGCTGAACTGCCTATATCTCTCGAAGTCTCAGGTACCTACCACGATTTGGCATCATTTATCAGCGGAGTCGCAGCATTACCTAGAATTGTGACCATGCACGACCTGAAGCT
The DNA here is from genome assembly GCA_050288105.1 of Gammaproteobacteria bacterium. GTDB lineage: Bacteria > Pseudomonadota > Gammaproteobacteria > JACNJF01. The sequence continues at coordinate 19,280 of JBNKDE010000018.1, read as the reverse complement.
TGAACAGAAAAAAGCCACTAAAGATGAGCCTGCTAGTGATAAGTTACAAATGACAGCTACCGCAAAAACATATCGCTACCTGAGAGAGGATGAACAGTAATGGCCTCTTTTAAATTTATATTAAGGTCTTTTTTTAGTATCTCGATTCTTGCTGGAATTAGCGCGTGCAACCAGGGAGTGAGTGACTTACAACAATTTGTCAACCAGACAAAGGCTAAGCCTCCTGGTCGTGTAGAACCCATTCCACCGTTTGTTCCTTACCAAAATTTTGAATATACCTCTCAAAATTTACGCGACCCATTCAAGCTGGTAGATTTCAGGCGTCCTGAACAGATCGACGACACTATAAATGCAAATGCTACCGGGCCTCGACCCGATATAGATCGCCCCAGAGAGCCCCTTGAGGACTTCCCATTGGATACGTTGAGGTTTAAAGGCACCGTGACTAAAGACAATACCAAATGGGGGCTAATTTTTGCCCCGGATAACACCATTCATAGGGTTCTTGAAGGCAACTATTTGGGTCAGAATCATGGGCGAGTAATTTCTCTCTCCGATGTAGAAATAAAGCTGACTGAAATTGTTCCAGACGGTCTAGGAAATTATATCGAACGTTCAGCAGCCATCGCGTTGATTGAATAATGGGGATACATTAATGAAATTTTATAATTCAATGCAAATATTCAAATCCGTGAAAATACCTAAACTTATTGCCGTCCTGTTTATTATTTTTTATCTAGGCCAGACACAGGCAAGAAATCTTGTTGGACTTGACTACTCGGTCATGACTGGCAATGCCGTACAGTTAGTATTTACCTTTGATGAGGACGCTGTAGAACCCAGGTCTTTCACAATTGACGAACCTGCTCGCATTGCTCTTGATTTTTCTGACACTGAAAACCAGTTAAAACAACGTTCATATCGTGTTGGCATCGGCTCAATTCAGACTATATTGACTGCCGCCTCTAAAGGTCGGACCCGCGTAGTTATCAATCTTTCAAACTCCACTGACTACAAAACTTCAGTAAGTGGAAACCAAATGATAATGACCATAGCGGGTAGCCAATCCGAATCGGTACAAACAGCTGCTGCCAGTAAGGGCAATCAAACAACACCTGTAGCTTTATCTGAGCGAAACACCACTGCCCCCTTAGCAAAAGGAATTACTAATATTGATTTCAAACGCGGTTCAAATGGAGAAGGTCGAGTTATAATTGATTTAACCAGCACAGCTATATCCACGGATGTATACAGAGAAAACGATGCCGTTAATGTCGAGTTTATCGGGGCTCAGCTCCCGCCAGAACTACAGAGAAGACTTGATGTAAGCGACTTTGCAACGCCGATAAGCTTTATAGATACCGTGCAAGATGGCTCCTCTATCAAAATGTCGATAACAGCTAATGGTGATTTTGAGCATCTTGCGTATCAAACCGACCAGGTCTATACCATCGAAGTCGCTCCGATATCCAAAGCTGAAGAAGAAAAACGCAAAAAGGCGAAGTTTGGATTTACCGGTGAAAGATTATCCCTTAACTTTCAGGATATCGAAGTGCGTTCAGTTTTACAGCTGCTGGCAGATTTTACAGGCTTAAATCTGGTAGTCAGTGACTCGGTAGAGGGTAATCTGACCTTAAGGCTAAAAAATGTCCCATGGGATCAGGCAATGGATATCATCCTGAAAACCAAGGGACTGGCGCAGCGCAGAGCGGGTAATGTAATTTTAGTAGCACCTACCGATGAAATTGCTGCACGAGAGAAACTTGAGCTGGAAGCACGTAAACAAGTAGAAGAGTTAGAACAACTTCGAACTGAGTTTATCAAAGTAAACTACGCAAAAGCGACGGATATAGCAGAATTATTAAAGTTAAAAGATAATTCCATCATTTCATCGCGCGGCTCGGTAAGTGTAGATGCCCGCACCAACACGCTGCTGGTAAAAGACACCAATACCAGCCTTGCTAGTGTTCGACAGCTGCTTTCTGAGCTGGATATACCAGTAAGACAGGTCTTAATTGAAACCAGAGTAGTCATTGCAAACGACGACTTCAGTAAAGAGCTCGGGGTAAGATTTGGTGTTAGCAATGACAGTTATGGCACCTCTACATCAGGCAACGGTGCAGCTACATCTGGCACCCTGGGAGGAATTGATTCCTTGCTGGACAACGAACAATTAATGATCAATAGTGATGCATTAAATGTAAACATGCCGGTACAAAACCCTGCTGGATCTATTGCACTAGCTCTGGCAAAACTTCCTCTCGGCACACTTCTTGAGCTCGAATTATCAGCGGCTCAAACTGAAGGCCGTGGTGAACTTATTTCCAGTCCTCGCGTCATTACTGCCGATTCTCATACCGCCAGAATCGAGCAAGGTGTTGAGATCCCGTATCTTGAGCTAGACGATGGAGCGGCTACCTTAAAATTCAGAAAAGCCGTTTTGTCGCTAGAAACGACTCCCCAAATCACCCCTGATGACAGAATCATTATGGACCTTGAAGTTCACAAAGATTCTCGCGGTGAGGATGTTTCATTTGGACAAGGATTAAATGCTCCAACTATAGATACCCGGGAAGTTCAGTCCCAGTTACTCGTTGATAATGGACAAACTGTTGTGCTCGGTGGTATCTATGAAACCATTCAATCAACCCAGGTTACAAGAGTTCCTTTTTTTAGTGATCTTCCTTTAATAGGCAACCTGTTTAAATCCACTATTGATAGAGACGAGCGTTCAGAATTACTGATATTTGTAACGCCTAAAATTCTGCAGAGCGCCAACCTCGACATCCGATGATCAGGAAAGCTCCCAGAGCATATACACTCTGGGAGCTTGTATTTCATCACCTGCAAATCTAAAATTCGCGCTGGATTTGCAATCACTCAACCCATGAGCTCAAACAACATCATTCTGATTGGACCCATGGGTTCCGGAAAATCTACCATAGGCCAGCTGCTAGCCAATCGTTTACATCGTGATTTCTACGATAGCGACTACTATATCGAAGAAAAAACGGGGGTAGATATCCCCTGTATTTTTGATGTAGAAGGTGAAGAGGGTTTTCGCATCCGGGAAACCAAAGCCATTCAGGAATTAACCAGCAGGCCAAATCTTGTGCTGGCTACGGGCGGCGGCTCGGTAACTCGCCCCGAAAATCGGGAATTGCTAAGAGCATCCGGGTTTATTATATTTTTAGACACGTCTGTAAATCAGCAGATGGAACGGCTCAAACATGACAAAAAACGCCCCTTATTAAAGACCGATAACCCCAGAGAAAGACTGGAAAAACTACTCAACGAGCGCAAGCCCTTATATCTGGAGCTTGCAGACCTGCGCATACAGACTGACAGAAAGTATGCTCGTCGTGTAGCCAATGAGATCATTCCAAAACTACCAGAATACCTGACCAGAACATGAAACCACTCCATCAACTTAATGTCGACCTGGGAGAACGCAGTTATCCTATTTTTATCGGCCATCAGCTACTGGATAATGGCTCGCTGATCACCGATTACATCCATGGCAGTAGCGCATTAATCGTCAGCAACACAACCGTTGCTCCCCTCTATCTGGATAAAGTTGAAAAAATCCTGAAGGAAAAACAGATTCGTTTTGATTCCGTCATTCTGCAAGATGGCGAGCAATTTAAAACACTGGCAAATGTCGAACGCATCATTGATGTACTCATTGACCAGAGACATGATAGAAAAACCACGCTAATCGCCCTCGGTGGAGGTGTCATTGGCGACATCACGGGATTCGCCGCAGCCATCTACCAACGTGGTGCCAATTTTATACAAATCCCAACAACCTTGTTATCACAGGTAGACTCTTCGGTAGGCGGAAAAACCGGGGTTAATCACCCCCGAGGCAAGAATATGATTGGCTCATTCTTCCAGCCCCAATGCGTTATCGCAGATACCAATACATTAAATACCTTACCCGACCGAGAACTCAGCGCTGGTATGGCGGAAGTGATCAAGTACGGCCTGATTCATGATGCAGGCTTTTTTAGCTGGCTGGAAAATAACATGCAGGGCCTGATGCAGAAAGATACTGCGCTGCTCAGCGAAGCGATTATGATTTCCTGCAGGACCAAAGCTGAAATTGTCGCGATCGATGAAAAAGAAACCGGGATTAGAGCCATCCTCAACCTGGGCCACACCTTTGGCCACGCCATTGAGTCGGCAATGGGCTACGGAAACTGGTTACACGGTGAAGCTGTTGCTGCGGGCATGGTTATGGCAGCTGATTTGTCCTTACGACATAACTGGATTGAAACACAGATTTTGCAGCGAACCATTGAAATTCTGAAGCGCGCAAATCTTCCCGTGGAGCCCCCTGCAGAGATGACGATAGATCAATATATGAACATCATGGCGATAGACAAAAAGGTCGATCAGGGCATCATCAAACTGGTCCTGCTTAAAGACCTGGGGCAGGCATTTGTCAGCTCTGACTATGACGCTGAGCTGTTAAAACAAACCCTTCAACAGTGCTAGTAGACCGTCATGGGCGCTCAGAAGAGCTGGCAAATTCTCTTTACCCAGGCTCTTGCCTGCACCGAGGTTAATGCATCCAGCAATAACAAATGCAGCTTTCTCGCGGTATACGAATACATATATAGAGCACTTAACCTGGCAGGTATTAATAACAGGCCCCCTCTTGGCTGGCATCAGATATTTGCAATCTGGTGGCGAGCACGCGGAGATGCCGAAACGATAAAACTGCATTGCATTCAGGCTATCCAGAGCATGCACAGGCCGGTTTATGGATTTCGCCCCAACTCAACCCTCGTTGCGCTGCTAAGCCTGTGCTTACTGCTGGTCAGTTTGACACCGCAAACCGCGAACACATTTAAAACCACGAAATCCATGCAATCGATCCTGCGTATTAAACCTCAACCCATGCAGGATCTGGACACATTTGAACTTAACCTGCCCACAACTACGGACTACCTCTATGCAGCAAACCAGTTTCTTGATAAACCAGTACTTTTCGAGAGAGAACAGGGGTTATACGGTAGCGACTGGATCAAAAGTCAGCAGGATGACAGCTACAGCCTGCAGCTAATATCAACCTCGACTCGCGAAGCGCTCTTTGAATTTTGCCTGCAGCACAATATCTGCAGCAAAACCGCTTTTTACTCGAGCGAAATTAATGGAAAAACCTATTTCCGACTGTTATACGGCCATTACAGTAATTACCAGTCCGCACAGCTAGCACTCACCACACTGCCTTCAGGCCTGCAGCAGCTCAAGCCCTGGGCAAGAAAATTCAAGCAAATTAAATCTGAAATCTAGGCCTACTATTGCTCAACATAGGTGCCTGATCTGACTGGAGCCCTTGTTCAAACTGCTAAATATTGAACCCGCCACTGCGGGGCGAGTATAATGATCGGCCTTTTTGCCTCAAACTGCTGCAGTGCAGAATTTTCGACTCGGCAAAAAACCATATCCACCAACCGGTTAGTAATATGAACGAACTTGCACGTTTAAAAGGCCTCTACCAACCCAGCTTTGAAAAAGACAGCTGCGGTTTTGGATTAATAGCCAATATTGATGACGAACCCAGTCATTGGCTCATTAAGACATCGATTTCGGCGCTGGCCCGCCTTACCCACCGGGGCGCGATCGCAGCCGATGGTAAAACGGGTGATGGTTGTGGGTTATTGATAAAAAAGCCTGATTCATTCCTGCGCAGCAAGGCCAGGGAACTGGGTATTGAAATCAGCGATCAATATGCAGTCGCTATGGTTTTCATGAAACCTGATGCCACAGTCATCAATGCTGAACAGTCATTATTCGAGGAAAAGGTAGCCAGACAGGGATTAAAGATCGCAGGATGGAGAGAGGTCCCTACGGACTCATCAGCCTGCGGTGAGGAAGCATTAAGCACTCAACCCGCAATCTATCAGGCATTTATCAATGCCCCCGAGGGTAGCAGTGTGGCAGATTTTGAGCGTTCACTGTTCATAGCACGCCGCACTATTGAAAAAGCACATGCTGATAACGACCCCTATTTCTATATCCCGAGCATGTCTTCTCGTGTCATGTCGTACAAAGGACTGGTAATGCCCGCCAACCTGCCGGTTTTCTACCTCGACCTGAATGACCCAGAAATGCAAAGCTCAATCTGCGTTTTTCATCAACGTTTTTCCACCAACACCTGGCCTCAGTGGAAACTGGCACAACCCTTCCGCTACCTGGCGCATAACGGTGAAATCAACACCATCCAGGGTAACCGCAACTGGGCCAATGCCCGGGCACACAAACTCAGATCTGATTTAATTCCCGATATGGCCGAAGTCAGGCCCCTGGTCAACATGACCGGCTCCGATTCAAGCTCAATGGATAACATGCTGGATGTCTTGCTCGCCGGTGGCATCGATGTATTCCGCGCCATGCGCCTGCTGGTACCACCCGCCTGGCAAAATGTCGATTACATGGATTCCGCACTAAAAGCGTTCTACGAATACAATTCCATGCACATGGATCCCTGGGACGGCCCTGCAGGCATTGTACTAACCGAAGGCCGCTATGCCTGTTGCGTGACTGATCGTAATGGCCTGCGCCCGGCACGCTGGGTTCGCACCCGAGACCGCCATATTACGCTTGCATCAGAAATCGGTGTATGGGATTACGAGCCGCAGGATGTTATTGCCAAAGGTCGATTGATGCCTGGACAGATGATTGCTGTGGATACCGAAACCGGGAAATTATTGCTATCTGAAGATATCGATGAAATGCTCCAGCAACGCCACCCGTATGAAGAATGGCTAAAAAATGGACTGAAATATCTCTCATCAGACCCCATGCACGCTCCGCTGTCGGAAGAATCGATGGATGTAGAAACACTAAATCGTTTCGAAAAAATGTTTCAGGTCAGCTTCGAAGAAAAAGATCAGGTACTACGGGTGCTTGCATCCGATGGACAGGAAGCGACAGGCTCCATGGGCGATGACACTCCCCTGCCTGTGCTATCTCATCACGTCAGATCGGTATATGACAGCTTCCGTCAGTCGTTTGCCCAGGTAACCAATCCCCCGATCGATCCGTTGCGTGAAAAAATCGTCATGTCACTGGAAACCTGCTTTGGCCAGGAACAGAACCTGTTTGAAGAAACTGCCGAATTTGCCAATAGACTGGTCGTCAACTCACCTATACTGTCTGACCATAAGTTTCATCGCCTGTTAAACCACAGCGATCAGGCACATTTTAGCCACCAGCGTTTGAGCATGGGTTATGACCCATCAAAAACCTCGCTCAAGCAGGCCATCATTAATCTGAGCGAGCAGGCCGTTCAGGCTGGACGAAATGGAAAGGTCATCCTGGTACTGTCAGATCATGACATCGCACAAAATGAACTCATCATCCATGCTGCACTGGCAACTGGTGCCGTGCATCATCGCCTGTGCCAGGCCGGCTTACGTTGTGACGTTAACATCGTCGTAGAAACCGGTACAGCAAGGGATCCGCACCATATGGCGGTTCTGCTCGGTTATGGGGCCACCGCCATTTACCCATACCTTGCTTATGCAAGCCTGCTTGGCATGGTGAAATCGGGCGAAATAAGAGACATGGAATACCACCAGATTGGTACCAACTATCGCAAAGGGATAAACAAAGGACTGTATAAAATCATCTCCAAGATGGGTATTTCAACCATTGCCAGCTATCGAGGCTCGCAATTATTTGAAATCGTTGGCATGCATAAAGAAGTGGTAGATCTGTGCTTTACGGGCACTACCTGTCGTATTGACGGCATGGACTTTGAAGACCTGGAAGCGGATGCCAGAAGCGTGAATAAACTGGCCTGGAATCCACGCAAAACAATTACCCAGGGCGGCCTGCTTAAATATGTACATGGTGGCGAATACCATGCCTATAATCCAGACGTGGTGCAAACCCTGCAACAGGCGGTAACCAGTGGCAGATACACTGACTGGAAGATCTACGCCCACACGGTTAACAATCGACCTGCAGTTGCTCTGCGCGATATGCTGAGGCTTAAACCCGCACGGCCTATCGATATCGAACAGGTAGAATCTATCCACGACATTCTGATGCGTTTTGACTCCGCTGGTATGTCGCTGGGGGCTTTGTCACCCGAAGCACATGAAACCCTGGCCCAGGCCATGAATCAGTTAGGTGGACGCTCCAACTCTGGAGAAGGTGGTGAAGACAAAGCCCGCTATGGCACCGACAAGATGTCCAAAATCAAGCAGATTGCTTCAGGGCGTTTTGGTGTCACACCGCATTACCTGGTCAATGCCGAGGTGCTACAGATCAAGGTGGCACAGGGTGCAAAACCTGGTGAAGGTGGACAACTGCCAGGCAAGAAGGTCAACAAGCTGATTGCCACACTACGACACTCCAAGCCGGGTGTAACCCTGATATCGCCCCCGCCACATCATGATATTTATTCCATAGAAGACCTGGCACAACTGATCTTTGACCTGAAACAGGTCAACCCCAAAGCCCTGGTTTCGGTCAAACTGGTAGCGGAAGCTGGTGTGGGCACCATTGCAGCAGGCGTCGCCAAGGCGTATGCCGATTTAATCACCATAGCCGGATATGATGGTGGTACCGGGGCCAGCCCGCTAACCTCGGTTAAGTATGCAGGATCCCCCTGGGAACTGGGGCTTACCGAAACCCACCAGGTACTACGCGCCAACAATCTGCGCGACAAGGTACGCGTGCAGACCGATGGTGGGCTAAAAACGGGGCTGGATGTGGTTAAAGCAGCTATTCTGGGCGCGGAAAGCTTCGGCTTTGGTACCGGCCCCATGGTAGCTATGGGCTGCAAATTCCTGCGCATCTGTCACCTGAACAACTGTGCAACTGGCGTTGCCACACAGAATGCCGTATTGCGCGAACTCCACTTCAATGGCAACGTGGAAAAAGTAAAAAACTATTTCCGTTTTATCGCCGAAGACGTGCGTCAAATTCTGGCCTCAATCGGGGTTAGAAAAATGTCTGACATCATTGGGCGCACTGACTTACTGGAAGTCATTGAAGGAAAAACCAGCCGTCAGAGCAAACTGAATCTGCAGCCACTGTTAAATGATGGAGGCCTGTCAAAAGACTTGCCTCAATATTGTATCGAGCCCCACAACGTCCCATTTGATCAGGGTGAACTTGCCGAACAGATGGTAAGAGACTGCCTGCCCGCGATAAAGAGCGGAAACGGAGGCGAGTTCAGCTATCATCTGCAAAATATAAATCGCTCTATCGGCGCCCGACTGTCAGGTGAAATAGCACTGGCGCATGGAGATGAAGGCATGGGAGATAATCCCATCAAGCTGAACCTCACCGGTTCTGCAGGACAAAGCTTCGGCGTCTGGAATGCCAAAGGTCTGCACATGACACTGAAAGGCGATGCGAATGACTATGTTTGCAAGGGTATGGCCGGAGGTCAAATCGTTATCACACCACCTGATAACAGCCTGTTCAAGAGCCAGGAAACTACCATCATGGGCAACACCTGCCTGTATGGCGCAACCGGAGGAGAACTGTATGCCGCCGGTACAGCCGGTGAGCGCTTCGGCGTACGTAACTCTGGCGCCCAGGCCGTGGTCGAAGGTATAGGAGACCATGGCTGTGAATACATGACAGGCGGTATTATCACTGTACTTGGCAAGACTGGTATTAACTTTGGTGCCGGCATGACCGGCGGCTTTGCTTACGTACTGGACCTGGATAAAGACTTTGTAGACTGTATTAATAAAGAGCTAATAGACATCCATCGTATCTCTGCCGAGAATATGGAAAACTACCGCATCCACCTCCAGAGCATGATTGAAAAACATATTGAACTCACCGGAAGCGCCTGGGGACAACACATCCTGGATGACTTCTCGCGTTACCAGCGCAAGTTCTGGCTGGTCAAGCCTAAGGCCGAAGACATTAATTCATTGATGGATACCCTGCACCAGGAAGCGGCCTGATGCAGGTCTTAGTTCATTGAAGGTAGCCAGTTAAACAATGTCCGGCAAGATACCGCGCAGCTTCATCGACGATCTGCTCAACCGCATAGACATCGTCGAAATCATTGATGCTCGCGTTCCTTTAAAAAAAAAGGGGCGCGAGTACTGGGCCTGCTGCCCATTCCATAACGAAAAATCGCCCTCCTTCTCTGTCAGCCAGAACAAGCAGTTCTACCACTGCTTTGGCTGCCAGCAACATGGAAACGCCATCAGCTTCCTGATGGACTATGACCATATGGAGTTTGTCGAAGCGATAGAGACACTGGCGCAGCATATCGGTATAGACATCCCCTATGAAAAGGGAAACTATCCAAACCGCCAACAACAGGCAGAAAGCGAATCCCTGTTCAATACGCTGGAAAACTGTTCGCAATACTACCAGACCCAGCTGAAACAGAATCAACAGGCCATACAATACCTGCAACAACGCGGCATCAACGGCCAGACTGCTAAAAACTACGCCATTGGTTTTGCCCCGCCCGGCTGGAACAACCTGACAGGAGACCAAAAAAACCTGGTTGAATCGGGCATGCTGATCGAAAACGAGCAGGGCAAAACCTACGATCGTTTCAGGCATCGCCTGATGTTTCCGATCCGAGACCGCAGAGGACGCACCATTGCCTTTGGCGGGCGCGTCATCAATCCCGAAGACAACCCCAAATACCTGAATTCACCCGAATCGCCGGTATTTCACAAAGGCGAAGAAATCTACGGGCTATTTGAGCTAAAACAGAACAATACCCAGATCGACCAGATCTTCATCACCGAAGGCTACATGGACGTCGTTTCGCTCGCGCAGCACGGTGTCAATAACGCCGTAGCCACACTGGGTACAGCCATTAACCAGCAGCAGATTGAAAAACTTTTCCGTCTTTCAAAAAAGCTTACCTTTTGTTTTGATGCAGACCAGGCTGGAAGAAAAGCAGCCTGGAGAGCGCTTGAAAACTGCCTCGTATCACTCAAGGAAGGTAGGCTGGCCAGATTCCTGTTTCTACCAGAAGGACATGACCCTGACACCTATATAAAGCAATACGGTCTGCAGGAGTTCCTGCAACAGGCAGATAAGGCTTCCACGCTGACTGAGTTCCTGTTTCACGAACTGCTCGCGCGCGGCGAAGTACACAGCCCCGAGGGACGCTCACAGTTTGTCGACATGCTACGCCCCTACTTCGATAAAATCCCTCTGCAGAGCTTAAAAGATGAAATCCTGCGCGAAGTAGAGAAACGCTTATCCATAGAACTTGACTCAAGGCTGTTAAAGATTCTAGGTAATACGCAGCATTCCAGGCCCCAGAAACAGCTAGTACCCGATCACCACTGGACCCCAGCCCGACTAGCAATCAACCTGCTATTACAAAAACCTCAACTCGCACAGTCAGCCGGCAATCTGGAGGAATTGTGTGAAGCCGATATCCCCGGAATAGATTTGTTATTACTAATCATAGATCAAATCCATGAAGAACCCGGCATTAGCACCCAGAACTTACTGGCGCGTTTCGCCGGACATCAGCATGAATCTCATCTGTACAAAATTGCTGCTATGACACCCGCCATGCAAAACGAGGAAAGCGATATTGAACCTATGTTTAGTGACGCCATCAAACAGCTACGCCAACAATATAAAAAAAACCGCTTCCAGAAGCTCCAAAACAAACTAAACTCAGGTGATGATTTGAACGAGGTCGAATTAGAGGAATACCTGCTCCTCACCCGCAAGCAATGATTCATTATTAATTTTGGAAAAATCAGCAAAACCTTATATACTGGTCAGTTCATTTGAACTTTTTTCTTTCATCTTCTACAGGTCACCATGGATAAAAATCAGCAATCCAGCTTAAAAGAGCTCATCGCCAGAGGCAAAGAGCAAGGGTATTTGACTTATACCGAGGTCAATGACCACCTACCTGACGGAATCGTAGAACCCGAACAGATAGAAGACATCATTCGCATGATTAACGACATGGGCATCAAGGTGCACGAAAGCGCACCAACCGAAGATGCCGATGACATTCTCAATGATGCCGAGAATGAACCTGACGAAGATGCAGTCGAAGAAGCTGCTGCTGCTCTGGCCTCTCTGGATAGCGAATTCGGTCGTACCACTGACCCTGTGCGTATGTATATGCGCGAAATGGGTACTGTAGAACTCCTCACCCGTGAAGGCGAAATCAAAATTGCCCGCCGAATTGAAGACGGCCTCAACCAGGCCATGTCTGCACTGGCACGTTATCCAGACACCATGGAAATCATTCTCGAACGTTACCAGGAAGTACGTGACGAAAAGACCAAGCTGACTGACCTGATTGTGGGATACGTCGATCCAAACGAAGACCCAAATGCCATCCCCATACCTGCTTCTTCTCAGAGCAATGACGACGAAGAAGATGATAGCGATACTGACAGCGAAGCCGACGATGACGACGATGATGATGCAGTAGAGCCAGATACCGGCCTGGACCCGGAAGAAGCAGAACTGCGTTTCAGTGCCATCGAAAAAAGCTTTGCCAAAACGATGGAAGCATCAAAAGCTGGCGATGCCAAAAAGACCGAAAAGCTGCTCGACGAAACGGTCAAGCTGCTGATGGAAATCAAGCTGTTACCCTCCTTCGTAGATGAGTTAGGTAACAACCTGAAAGACATTATTACGCGTATTCGTTCCAACGAACGCGCTATTCTGGATATCTGCGTCAACCAGGCGCACATGCCACGTAAAGACTTTATCAACTCATTCAAACAGAACGAAACCAATCTGGAATGGCTGGTTGAACACATTAACGCCGGAAAAGAATACGCCGGTAACCTCGAAGAGGTACGTGACGAAGTCACCCGTCATCAAAAACGACTGCTGTCTATTGAAAAGTCTTCACGCCTGAAAATCCACGACATCAAGGAAATCAACCGCAAGATGTCGATTGGCGAAGCCAAGGCACGTCGCGCCAAGAAAGAAATGATCGAAGCCAACCTGCGTCTGGTTATTTCTATCGCCAAAAAATACACCAACCGTGGTTTGCAATTCCTCGACCTGATCCAGGAAGGCAACATCGGCCTGATGAAAGCGGTAGACAAATTCGAATACCGTCGTGGTTACAAGTTCTCCACCTATGCAACCTGGTGGATAAGACAGGCAATCACTCGTTCCATCGCGGATCAGGCACGTACCATCCGTATCCCGGTACACATGATCGAAACGATCAACAAGCTGAACCGTATCTCACGCCAGATGCTACAGGAACTGGGACGCGAACCGCTGCCGGAAGAACTGGCAGAGCGCATGGACATGCCGGAAGACAAGGTACGTAAGGTGCTTAAGATTTCCAAAGAGCCTATCTCAATGGAAACCCCAATCGGTGATGACGAAGATTCGCACCTGGGTGATTTCATCGAAGACACCAATGTGCTATTGCCTGCGGATACCGCAACTAATGCCGGACTCTCTGAATCGACCCGTGAAATCCTGTCCAGTCTGACACCTAGAGAAGCCAAGGTATTACGCATGCGCTTCGGTATCGACATGAACACCGATCACACGCTGGAAGAAGTTGGAAAACAGTTCGATGTCACGCGTGAACGTATTCGTCAGATCGAAGCCAAGGCACTGCGTAAGCTACGTCATCCAAGTCGATCAGAGCAATTAAGAAGCTTTATTGACGCGGATTAAAAAAGATTAGCCGCCGAGTGCACAATCTGGGTTGTGCAACTCGGCATGGCAATTTGAACAAAGCAGAATACATTTTTCTGCCTCCTCTAGCACCACACTCCATTTTCTATTTGAAAGCGAGCGAAGATCCAGCTGAAAAGCTTTGGTTTCCGAGTTAACGTGATGAAACTCAAGAGCTGAAAAGTTTTTCGCATAACCACATTGAACACAACAGCCGCCATACCGCAGAATTAGCTCAACCTTTCGGTCACGCCCTCTTTTCTGTTGAGCAAGATAGCTTTGAAAGGAGGTATTACCTGCTTCATTCTTGCACTTTCGAGAGCAGTATTTACGCTGCCGCCCCATTAATTTCGTATTACAAATGACGCAATCCATTGCTATTCAAAAAGTCAGTGTTACCTCATTCTGTCACAGTATTAGAGATCGAACAACATAGGAAAATATAAGATGAATCTTTAAAAAATGATGTTAAAATACGCCGCTTTCGGGCCTGTAGCTCAGTTGGTTAGAGCAGTGGACTCATACTAAAAGTGTGACCTGTAGCAGTAATGCTATATGGAAAAATCGGATGAATTGCTGGAAAGCTAAGTCCCTCAGGGGATAAGCCAATCAGCAGCCAAGCCTGGCAAGCGCGTCAGGAAGGTTCAGAGACTAGGTGGATTGGCACGATCTTGTCATGTAAAACACCATTAGCGTCCGACACCCTACCTTTACAGAGGGTGATGATATAGTCCACGCTATTGTGAAAGCAGTAGAATAAGTGAATCCATTGGTCGTAGGTTCAAGTCCTACCGGGCCCACCAATTCTCCCCTCATTTTTCAACGTGTTCTTGCCGCGTAGGTCGAATAATCCTGGCAGGGATGCCAGATAGTAGGGCAACGCAGGACGCAGTTGCCGACGCCTTTATGGAGAGGTAGAGCGAAGCAGGACGCCTGAGCCGAGCAAAGCGCCATCCGACATAAATTACAAAAGTAACGTAAGCCAAGACACCTCCCCTTTATCTTGTTTTATAAAATCAACCTTCCGGATAGCTGTTTCACACGCTGAGTTCGACCTTTCTTCGTAGCAAGGTCGTGCCCGCGTGCGAGCCCCTTTTCAATGCGGGAAAAGAGGCAAAAACCGCTTTCCCAACAGTCCCTTGGCCATTTCAGGCTTCCTGCCCTACACCCTTCGGGCCGCACGATGTGCGTTCAAAAATGTTCCATACATTTTTGTCATCAAAAGCACAGCCAAATCGCGGTCGGGCCAGACGCGTTCCTGACGCGGCTGTCCCTAAATTCGCATCCCTCGGCGTTGACTCCTGTGTTGCCCTACCTCCTGCGTCCATGCAGTCGTGCGAATTTACCCCGATTTGACTGCACTTTTGCCGCGGGCCTGAAAGGGGGGGGCATAAACTAAAGATTCAAGCAAAGCTTGAAATCTTTAGAAGACTAAAAGTCTTTGAATGTGGATAAGTGGAATTATTATTCCGAGGTGAGACAGAAGAAAAGACTTGACTGCAGCTCCCGAGTTCTGACAAAACTATACTGTGATCTTTGTATTGTTATACTAGGGAAAATTTTATACAAAAAGAACATCAACAAAGCAAGCGGGTATGGAATGAGTACTTTGAAAGATGGAGTGGATTCTGGCGCAGTTTCAGAGAAGGTGAAACGACAGGTATTATCAGATGGATTAGGAATTTGTGCCGCTCCAGACTGTAATGAAAGGATCGACTCTAATAAAACCCGTCTTGGGGAGTGTGCACATATTATTCCAAGAAAAGTTGGGAGCCACCCTAGAGAAGATTACACTACTTCTCTGGAGGATAGGAAGCGTGATTCAAATCTCATATACCTCTGTGAAAAGCACCATAAAATCATTGACAATGTTGAGCATAGCGAAATGTTCACAGTTGAACTATTGCGTTCTTGGAAAAACGATCATGAGAAATGGGCAAAGAGTGTAAATAAAAAATCGCAATATATCCCCCAAGATGTTAAAGATGGAATCGAGTCCTTATTCAATAATTTTCAGAATGATTTATCTTCAGAAATAAAGGTTTCTAGCCAAATTATTAATCGACTTTTGGAAGTCTGTGACGAACTTTTAAAAAGGTTATTAATATCTGAAGCTAGAATTGTTCTTTCCCAAATAGATTTGTTTTTACTCGATTCAATTGATTCGGATTTAAAGTTTAAATCCAATGTCTTGAGTGCTAGATTAGATTTTCATCTGGAGCGCGTAATTGAAGCAAAAGCACAACTACTGTCTTTAATAAGGGCTAGACCTCAAGAAACTGATGCCCTAGTAACGTATCTAGAATTTTGCGAGAGAGCTCCAGATGATTCAGATGAATTTGAAAGTATTAAAAAGGTGGTGGAACTATCAGAACCGGATCACCCTGGGTATCTCTTATTAAAGTATCGTGAAATGCATAAACGAGGAGAAATACCAGATAATGAAATTTTAAATATGAATAAATCTAGTGATCCTAGGGTCATTGGTCAATTTCTGTGTCAGCAAGCTCTATTTTGTGAACAAATGGGAGATAATGAGCGAAGAGATGAGCTGTTAGACCTTTGGGAAAAGGAGCTTCCATGTTCACCTAGACCTTGTCTATTCAGAGTTATGTTTAAAACTAATGATTTATATAAATCAGAAATAACAATTGGTTCAGTTAATGCAGGAATAGAATTCGTTGACGTTGAGGGCAAAAGGCTTTTAGAAAAAGATCCACTTTCCACAAGAGATGCTATTTCTTGGGGGATGCAAGAGATTAGATTGGGCTTTAGCTCTACAATGCAGAATTTAAAAGTTGGAAATCTGTCTATCATTAAAGATCGTTTGGTATCTAATATCACAGAATGTTACTTCGACAATTTTATAAACACAATTCTTCCTAGCCTGCTGAGTCATGTGTCAATTACTAATAATCAATGGCGCGAAATTGTTGAAAAGATCTACACATCCAAAGTGAAGGCATCTATTGAAACTGCGAAAACTCTATTCAACTCAGCTCTAAGTAATGAAGTGGATAAAGCTAGCTTATGTGAATTTTTAGATTTAATAGACTCGAAGGAATTAAGTTCGTTGATCATAGAACTTGAAAATAATGATGTGTCAAACATATCAAAAATTCTTCAAGAAATCAGCGATCCATATTTCTTCTTTGACTTTTCTGATTCTATACCAGACCCTTATTTGCAGTTGAATATTTTAGAGAACGGAGACGTAGAAGAGAAGTTCGAACAAGAACTCCTATTTAGGAAAGTCAGGCTTATGACTCAGGTTGGATTGGAGGAAGAAGGTGTAAAATTGATTTCAAAATTGGATCTTAATATTGCAAACGCAAGAGCCTTAGAGAGTATCGCAATGCTCTCATATAAGAATGAACGCTGGAGCATGTTTGTTCGAGCAGCATCGATCTTAGAAAATCACTCATTAAGTGAATTTAATAAAACACAGTTATTTGCTCAGCTGGCGTATGCCTACCATACCAAAGGAGATGATAGTTCCGCGATAATTTACGCCGAAAAAGCCTTGAGTAACCTATCTGATCTTGGTAAAAAAAACTTAGAGAATTGCATCTATATTTTAGGAGAGTCATGCAAGTTAACAGGAGACCCTGACAGAGCATGTGCCATTTATGAAAATATACCTTTAGAAAACTTTTCATTCGGTTTATCTCTATTTTTTGCAGATTTATATTTGAGAACAAGCTTTAGCAACAAATACACACGATCTCTTTATTCTTTGTTAAACGCTTTTGAATTTTCTAGGGATTTCTCCTCAAAAATGTATGTGTCCGCATATATGACATTGGTCGAAATTTCTAAAGAGTTTAATCAAGAGATAGAAAATAGAAAATTCATAGAAGATGGTTGCTTCGTAAAAATAGAAGGTTTCAATCCGGGATGGTTTTTTCTAGGAAGCGAAGATATGAGCTTGGGTGCTGAGCCTGTATCTAAAGGAACAGATACTTATAACGCATTAGTAAATAGAATGCTTGGAGAGGAGATTCAATGGCCTGGCGAGCGATTTTCTAAACAGGTGGATACCCATAGAATACAGTATGTGTTTAGCGCGTTAGGCTATTTATATGTGCGATCACATGAAGAAGTAGCTGAGTCGGCCAGGATAGGAAATGCTCCAATTTGGTCTGTGAACGTAATCACTGAAGACGGTGATTTCGATCAAGAGAACTTTATAAGATTTTATGAGGAAATATACCAGAAAAGTGATAAGTTTTTTGAGTCTTATAGTACTCAACTATTGCCATTCTCTCTTTTATGCAGAATTGAAGGAGGTATAGGGAATGCAATATCAAAAATCACCAGCATGGGAAAGGGGTATATTCACTGCAATCTTGGAGGTCATGTAGAAATTAACAATCAATACAGTGCATCACGAAATGCACTATCTGGAAATCAATGTGTAATAGACGGCTTGGCGTCTTTAATGCTCGCGGAGTCAGGTCTTCTTGAAAAGGTGGTAAAGGAGATTAAAAATCTTATCGTACCTACATCAGTACTCCGAATGTTGAGGGAAGTTGCAAACTATTTGCACCAAAGTGAAGGAAGCATAGGGCGAGCGAATATAGGAAAAGATGGGCTTGAATTTATACCTAAAGATTTAGAAAAAGAATTGTCTTTAAAAAACAAACTACTTTCATCAGCAAATATTCTTGATAATTTGGTAACTAAGGAAATTGGGGAGATTCATCTAAATAATGAAGAAAATACAATAGATAAACTTTTACCAGCCTATTTTGCTGATGCTTATCGTATAGCTCAAGAATCTGATGCTTTAATATTCTCAGATGACTCGATAATGATTAATGCACTTTCTGAGCAAGATATACGAGACGCACCTGCTTATTTTTCTTCTATTTCACTTGTGAGATGCCTTCTCGATAGAAAAATAATTTGTTGGGATGAATACCTTAGATATTTTAGGTTGCTAGCCAGCTATCGATTTCGCTTATTGCCTCTCTCGGCTAATGATTTATTCGAATCAGTATTTATAAAATCAACTGAAAATATCATCACTTTTAACCCTAATAACCTATATTTTTGGAGGTTAGATCTGACATTATCAAAAGAGTATGGAATAGATGATCAGCTATCAGCAGATGTTTTAGCTGATTTTTTTTACAAAATCATTTTAGATAATGCAATTACACCTAATGCATCGAATCAACTTTTCAAGATAGCAATAGAAGAATCATTGAAGGAGAGAGATGAACGTCTTATTACTGGATTGATCTACCACAAATGCCTAAACAATCTCTCAAATGATCAATGGGCTGGTCAGCTTGCGGAAGAAAAACTAGATTTACTTAAAACTCAATTAACAAGCTACGTTAGCCAAAATCATTCAATAGTACTGGTTGGTAATTAGTTTTAGTTTTTTTGAGACATTCGGGTCGAACCTAAATAAGCTATTGTTTGCACGGGCATTTTATCTCAGAACAGTAGGCTATACAGGCTTAAACCATCCATTTTTCTATGGATCGTTGGGGTCAGGCCAGATCGACGGGGTCATAAGATCGATGGGGTGATCGATGGGGTCAGACTCACTGCTGTCCCAGTTATTTTTATTCATCAAATCAATCTCAACTGGGGAGATGGCCTTCTCTGGTCCGGTGGAGGCT
>JBNKDE010000017.1:0-75077 GCA_050288105.1 Gammaproteobacteria bacterium | reverse complement strand
CCAGACTACTTTGGCGTGTGAAACTCTACACGAACAGAAACAACAAACTTCGAAACGCTCCACAACAGGCTGAGTTTTGTAGGTAATCAAGATTGTTAAAGAGAACAGTTTGAGGGGCCATCAGGTGACCTGTTTCACCTCTGCCTCCAGTTGTTTGGTTAAACCAATAGGCAAATCGAGGGCTTCAGCCAGACTCATCAGATGCATGCGTTCTGGCATTTGATCAGGGTCAATCACCAGATAAGAGGCCAGATAAAGCTCTGACTTTTGCGCCATATCCTCGATACCGCTAGCAATGTCCTGAACCGAGATATCCTGCTGTAGCAAATCGAAAACCAGGCCTTTCATTTCGGCTGATAATTCCATTTTCTGAATGGCTTCGAAAATTTTGCGTTGCTCTTCAGCATCGATATGGCCATCCGCTTTCGCAGCAGCAATCATCGCCTTGATCAGGGTCAGCTCAAACGTCGGCTGCGTCGATTCCACCTGCTTAGGCGGTTCCTGCTCGGGACTTACCGAATTTGCCGATGAAATACTGTCAGCTTGCGATGTCGATTCTTTCCGCTGCCAGTTTTTGATAGCCTGGTAAGCGAGCCCACCGAGCAATGCCGCGCCACCATAGCTGACCACCTTGCTGGCAATCTTGCGCCCGCTTTTGCTACCAATCAATAAAGCGATAATACCCCCCGTAGCTGCACCACCGGCAAATCCGTCGGGTAAGCGATTGTAGAACTGACCCAGCTTTTCACCAATGCCAGATGCCCCTGCTTGTGAAGAAGCCCCGAGAGATGGATTATCTGCGCCAAGAAACTGGTTTAAAAGGCCCTGTATATTCATAGAAATCCGCCTGCAATCAATATATTCAAACCCTGCATTTTTGAGAGCCTGCTGTTGATAAAATTGAATGGCCTGACCCAAAAATGAGATCAAATAGCCATATCAGTTTGTAGCGCGAAATTACCACTCGAAGCTTAAATGAAACTGAAACCGGGAGGGGCTCCCCTCCCGGCTGGACTAACAAAGGTATGCAATCAGGATGGATTAGCAGCAGTTGAGGATGGCGTATCCTTTTCAGGTGCCACGCTGTCCACTGGTTTTTCGAGCAACTGGGCTGCATCAGCGACTGTCAGGCTGTCATAATCCTGCTGGCTGATCTTAAACGCCAGCGCAAAATCGTCCCGGGTAATATAGTAATTCTCTTCGGCCCTGAACAAACTGTATTGATAATTCCGGTCACCAGCATGTAATTCAATCGAGTAAGCATCATCAGTTTTCGATACCTCTTCTGCACTCTGGACCCTTAATCGAGTCAGGGCAGCGGTTAGCTTATTCAACTGATTACTGTCAATCACCTGATCAGTGTTTTCCATCGACCATTTACCCTGATTTTTATTCAGAGCGAAGTTTGCAGTTTTTATTGTGCTGATATCCGCTTTGGGTTGAAGCAGGGTTTTATCCATCCAGTCCACATCCTTGAGCGGAAAATCATAATCGTTCAGTTTGACCGAATACACCTGTTCCTCACCCTCGCGTCTAACATTGAGCTGGCGAAAACCGGGAGATACTCCCAGGTATAAAGCCCTGTCACCAGCGTCACTGCTTAACACCAGTTTTTTGCGGTAATCATTATCAGCAACCTTGAAGCGTATGCGACTGGACTCGGTTGTCGCTACCGGCCATCCGCTTTTATCCTTCTCCAGCTTATCCAGCATCGCCTTCACCTTTTTCTGGTCAGCGGGTAACTGATGGTAGTTATCCAGTTGCCACTGCTGGTTCACCCTGCTCAACACAGTAGACTGACCAGCACCATCATCCAGGGTGATTTTGTCTACAGCTGACTCCCGGATATCCATAATTGGCTGATTAAACTGTTCGTTCGTATCCGATCTATTGACATGATGCATGCTCACTGCGACACCTATCTGAAGCACGAGTACGATAAACAGAGCCATATTGAAACGTGATTTCATTTATCTGTTCTCCTCTAAACCATTAAATTATTAATATAGTGATAACTACGTCTACGCTGCCTGAACTTCTGGATTACGGCCAGAACCAGCAGCAAGATGATGGCTAACACATAGTTGGCAATTTCCCAGAAAAACTGCTGTTCTTCTGTCATAGGGGGCAGAGTCATATTAAAATGTCCACGCGAGCGAATCGACAGCAGCCCGCTGTCTTCCAGCGCCCAGTCCAGTGAGTTCTGTATCAACTGCAGGCCACTCAGGTACTGACTACCATTGGCGGATGCTGCCAGTTGCACTACCTGATCAGAAACAAAGTCATTTGACGCAAACAGGATAATCCTGGCCGAGTCAGCGGAATGCTCAATCACACTATCCACTACAGCGGCCTGATCTTTCTGTTCAGAGCCTGAGTCTGCCTTATCGGCCGCGTTATTTTCAACACTGCCCGCATCAGCCAGCAGCGGTGAAGCCTTACCCGCAAAATATGAGTCAAACCTACCCTGTGCCACTACCCCCAGTAATGAGCTCTGTCGTTGCTGTGCTGGATGAAACGCACTGCGCCCCTGACTGTCGATTTGCGGCATCACATCGCTTGAACTGGAGCGCCAGGATTGGTCAGAGCTATGTAACAGCTCAATCAGCTGGCGATTAGCATTCAACTTCTGATCGACCGTAATAGGTGAACTCCAGGCCATACTCAGCTGGTTCAGATCCCCCGTAATCGGGCTTTTCTGATTCAGCTCCTGCCCACGTATATCGACGAAATAGGGATAATCAATCATACGGATTTCCTGGAACCGAAAACCTCCGACCTGACGCGTAACCGGTACCGGAAAAGCGCTGTTCTGTGTATCCAGCACCAGCTCTGGCTCTATTTTCAGGCCATAGTGTTGTAACCAGTCTTCCAGGCCGCTTTTATGCGATTTCATGCTGAGCCTGTCGCGCCCCAGATCAACGCTAAAAGGTGAGGTCGCAGCGACTACACTACCGCCACGCATCAGGAACTGGTCTACAGCAAACAGCTCTTTTTCAGACAACGATTCCGGTGCCAGCAGCAACAGGATATCCGCCGCATTGTCCACACTACCGTCGCTAAGATCTTCATTCTTAATACTCAGATCGGTAGAAAGCAGCTTTTGCAGCTGATTAAACTGCGCGGTATTGATGCCCATCTGCATAGACTGGTAATCCGCTTTGGGTGCAACCAGTGCGACGCTACGCGTGAAACCACTGGCAAAACGTTTGATACCGCTATCCAGTGTCTGATCAAACTCATCCGCGTTAAAACTGGCAGTAGGCAGCTGTACAATCTGGTCACCCTGACGCAGCGTCAAATAGAAATAAAACGGCTGTTGATCAAACAGGCTGGCAACCATGGGCTTAAACCCATAATCTTCACCAATCTGTTTGGCGACCGCTGCGCCATTCGCTTCAGGATCTATCACCTCAACCTTTAAGCGACCATCGGACTGCTGCTGTTTCTGCTCAAGCTTTTTCATCATCGCCTGCTTGAATTGCGCCAGTTTCTGCGGCAGACGCTTATCATCTGAAACATACGCGGTAAACTGAATATCACCTTTAACAGTATCGAACAGATTACCGCCGGACTGGTAGGCCAGCATGACCTTCTTTAAAGCTCGCGTGATATCGTATTCCGGATTTCGTAGCAGTACATCCAGATCACTTTCGCCACGTTGCTTTACTTCAATCAGGTCACGAAAACCCAGTACCTGTCGTTGATCCCCATACTGGATCAACACGTTGAAGTAAGAGTTCACCACCGAGGCCTGGTATCGGTCCGAAACCTGGAAGGGCACTGGCTCTATTCCGTATTTCTGATTCGCTTCCTGCTCGACTTCAGGGTCGCTCTGTGGATCAACAAACTCCACTCTCACCTTGCCTTTGCCGGCCACCTTATACTCATTTATAAGATCACGTAACTGCGGCACCAGTGGCGACAACAACGGGTGAGTCTTGGCACTAAAATAACCGCGAATCAGTAATGGCTCCTGCAGCTGCGCAAGGTAATTACGGGTAGCGTCAGAAATCGAATACAGATTGCCGCGCGTGGTATCAATACGTAGCACATCAATCTGCCCCATCCAGAGATTAATCACCAGCGCATTCGCTATTAACAGACCACTACCGAAATACCACTTTTTGTGATGCTGTGGATTACCGGTTTTTGCCCAGCGTTCGCGCTCCAGGCTAAAGGTATTAAGGGTCAGGAATATCGCAACCAGACTCAGGTAATACACAAAATCACTGATATCAATCACACCACGGGTGATATCGGCGAAACGAGAGCCAGTTCCCAGCAGGCGTAGCCAGTCGGCTAGCTGATTGGACAGGATATCGGTGATCATCGGTGACCCAATCAGGTATAGAAAACCACTCAGCGCAGTTGCTGTAATCAGGCTAACGATTTGATTGTCGCTGCGTGCCGAAACAAATAAGCCGACCGAAAGATAGGCCGCACCCAGTAACAGCGTTGCCAGGTAGCCACTCCATACCGGGCCCCAGTCCAGGTCGGAGATCATGGATACCGTGAGCGGTAACGGTAAGGTGATCACCAACGCAATCAGCAACAGGGTGAAACAGGCCATAAACTTGCCTATCACAAAACGCCATATAGCCAGTGGCTGGGTCAGGATGTATTCCAGCGTGCCGCTATGTCGTTCTTCACTCCACATACGCATGGTTAATGCACTGGTGAGGAAAATCAGCAGCAGCGGCATCCATTCAAACAGTGGGCGTACATCGGCAATATTGCGTGCGAAAAAGGTTTCGCCCCAGAAAAACACAAAAAGGGTCACAGCCGCAAAGCTACCCAGGAATAGATAGGCCACCGGAGAATTAAAAAACAGGGTTAACTCTTTGGAGGCAATACGTCGAATCGCAGCATCAGGCAGCATCACGCACCTCCACAAGCGCCAGCTCGTTGACTTCACGAAATACGGTTTCCAGATCTCTTTGCTCACGTTTTAATTCAAACAGGTTAAAGTCATGCTTTATGATCTGCTGGGCAATCTGGCTGCTGATCTGATGCGGTGCATATTCATTATGTAGAATGATCTGGTAACGATCCTCTATTTGCTGGATGCTGGATACACCGTCGATACTCGTTAATAAATGCTGTGCTGATTTTTCATCGATATCACTGCTTAACCAGAGTCGGTTACTGTTTCTTAACTCACTCATGGTAGAGTCCAGAGCCAGCTCCCCACTGCGCATAATCAATACTCGGTCACACAGAGCATCTACTTCCTGCATGATATGGGTGGAAAGAATAACCGTAGCGTCACGTGCAATTTCGCGTATCAATTCGCGCATTTGATGCGTTTGTGTGGGATCCAGACCGTTAGTGGGTTCATCCAGAATCAACAGACTGGGTTTGCCGAGAATTGCTTGCGCAACCCCTACACGCTGGCGATATCCACGCGACAGCGTAGAGATGGGGGCAATTAATTTATCGGACAGATCGGTGGCACGAATGACTCGACGGACCTCCTCAATCGCCTTTGCCGCATCCATTCCTTTCAGGCGAGCGACATAGTCAAGGTAATCAGCGACACTCATTTCAGGATAAACAGGTAATACTTCAGGCAGATAGCCTAGTGATTTCTGTACCTGCCCACGCTGTGTGATGATATCAAGACCATCCATAGTGATTGCACCCGAACTGGGCTCCAGGTAACCGCTAATCATTTTCATAATCGTTGTTTTACCAGCACCATTGTGTCCCAGCAAACCGACGATCTCGCCCTTATTAATATTAAAACTGACATCGCGCACTGCCACAAAATCATCATAGGCGCGAAATAGATTTTTTATTTCAATCATTTCCTTCTCCCTGACTGAGAAAAATTTTGAACGTTGATAGAAAATTGAGCGAATGCCGGAAAAACGAGCGCTTAATCGAACGAGGTTGAAATCTGAAAAAACGCGAATCCCGGCTACTCTGAAAATAAGCAGTTGCTGAAAAAACTTCGCTAAAACCCGCACACAACAGGTACAGAAGATTTTTCAGCAGACTGGCACGAATACGACCAATGAAAAGCTGACAAGTTCTCAAATTTTGCAAACTATTGTTTTAAATTCACCCGCTATTTATAAGATCATTGAAGAACCTATGATTTCTCAAGTTGTCATAAGGTAACAACTTGAAAACATACAAATAAACACCATCTAAATATTAACAAAAAATTAACATTCAACGCTTCAAATTGACTTGGTTATGAATAAACAGGCAGGATCCATTCATAAACTCAGGAACCGTTTTCAAACACTGTTGCTGACGCTGGCAATGATCCTGCTGCTGGGCGTAATCAGCCGCCTGATTCTGGGTCCGGAGCTGTGGCCGTGGTTAGCACTGTCGTTGCTAATAATCACCTTTAGCCTGCCCAGAATTTCGCCTACCTGGGCGCTGAAACTCTATAAGGCGCGCCCCATTGATCCAAGGCAGTCACCCCCGCTGTATATGCTGGTGCATGAACTGAGTGAACGTGCAGGGCTGGACAGGCAACCAGCCATATTCTGGATTCCAAGCCACACCTTGAATGCCTTTGCTGTTGGGTCTCCCACTCGATCAGCGATAGCAGTTAGCGAAGGCCTGCTACAGGTACTCACGCCTCAGGAGCTGGCCGGGGTACTGGCCCATGAAATCAGCCATATTAAAAACAATGACCTGCGCCTGCTGATGCTGGCGGACCTGTTTACCCGGCTTAGTTATTTTATGTCACTGGCTGGTATAACCGTGGTGTTGATTGCATTGCCCTGGATATTGACAGGTTATGTTGAAGTCTCTGCTGCTGTCATTGTATTACTGCTCGCCATCCCCAGCATCAGCGCACTATTGCAACTGGGATTGTCACGTGTGCGTGAATTTGATGCCGATCTGGATGCCGCAAAAATCACTCAGGATCCAGCCGCCCTGGCCAGGGCTTTGCTAAAAATAGAACAACAGCAGATTAATCCCTGGCAGCGCATTTTCATGCCGGGCTATCGCGAATACCAGCCGTCGATACTACGCACCCATCCCACAACAGAAGAACGCGTGGCACGCCTGCACTCGTTGCTGCAATCCGGCAGCGTCTATAAGCAGCCGTTTACCCCGAATTTTCGTTCAACCTATCATCCATATTCAAATATACCTGTTGCGCATCCAAGACAGCGATTTTTCACAGGCATCTGGCGCTAAGCTGCGCGCATAAAAAACGTCATCAGACAATACCGAACAGCGACAGCAACCAGGGCAGCAGCAGCGGTCCGCTAAATGCCATCAGGGCCATACCCAGCCCTGAAAAGGCACCCATCTCGGGTGATACCTGAAAAGCTCTGGCGGTGCCTATACCGTGCGCATTTAACCCCATCGCGATGCCTTTCACACTATCATCCTCAATGCGCATCAATTGAAACAGGCGCGTACCCATAACAGCCCCGATAATACCAGTGCAGATGACCAGTACCGCAGTCAAGGAAGGCAAACCGCCCAGCTGCTCGGAAACACCCATCGCAATAGGCGTCGTCATCGATTTAGGGGCCATAGACAATATGGTTTGTTTACTGGCTGACAAAAGCCAGGCAATCGCCACCGATGAAAGTGCCGCTGCAGCACTCCCGATCAAAACACTAATCATCAACGGCAACCAGATAGCTTTTAGCTTTTTAATCTGTAGATACAGCGGAACGGCAAGAGCTACCGTGGCCGGACCCAGCAGAAAATGCACAAACTGTGCTCCATCAAAATAGGTTTCAAAACGTGTGTTACTGATAAACAGGTAAATAATAATCAACACAATGGCAATCGCCACCGGGTTGACCAGAGGATTCGAGTCTGACCTGAGATATAGCCACATACCGGCAATATAGGCCAGCAAGGTTATGGTTAAACCGAGTAGTGGGGTTGCTGACAGATAAACCCAGATTTGCTGGAAGTCCGATTCAATCATTTTCCAGCTCCATTGCTTTGCATGCGACGCATAACCCACTGCATCACCCAGGCAGTAGTAGCCATACCCACCAGCGTGCTCAAAAACAGTGTAGTAACAATCGCAAACCATTCGCTACCGATACGTTCTAAATGCACCACGACACCGACTCCTGCGGGTATAAATAACAGGGACAGATGCTTGAGCAGATAGCTCGCACTCTGATCCAGCCACTCTGGTAATTTACGCGATAAAATCAACGTAATAAAAAGCAGAAACATCCCTAATACAGGCCCCGGGATCTTCAACCCCAGCACCAGCACGACTACCGAACCCAGTAGCTGGTAACACAGTAGCACGGCTATTCCATTGATAAAGTTCATCGATAATACTCCGCTCCAGACGGAGCTTAAGATTCAGGCGATATGCTTCAAGCGGCTGGGCACAACAATCGTCCCGCCTGCCGTCAGCAATCAGAGTTTACAATTGTTAACCAATTTTGCGGCACATACCACTTAAACTATGGCATTATAAAGTTTGAATTTTCTGCAGAAAACGAGGAACAAAGCGTGCGTATAGGACTTCTCGAAGATGACAACAATCAGATAGAGTTGATCAGTTTATGGGCCAATGAAGTCGGCGATCAGTTAAAGCCCTATACCACTGGAGAAAGTTTTCGTGCTGCACTGTCGGCAGAGGATTTCGACCTGCTGGTGCTGGACTGGCACCTGCCCGACACCACTGGTATAGAAGTGCTGGACTGGTTACGTAAGGAGAAAGGATCTACCACACCGGTGATTTTTATTACCAGTCGAGACAGCGAAGAAAGCGTGGTACAGGCACTCGATCATGGTGCGGATGATTATATCGTCAAACCAGTCACCCGAAATATTACGCTGGCACGCATCAAGGCATTGGGGCGACGTCACACCATAAATACCGCAAACGCTTCCGAGCCCGCGATGCAGCAGAAAACCATAATCGACGATTACGCGCCGTTTGTTATTGATACCCAGCAACAGAAGTTCACCCGCAATGGGGAAGCCCTGAAACTCACCACCAAAGAATTTGAACTGGCCAGTTACCTGTTCCAGCACGCGGGCAGCCTGGTTTCGCGTGATCATTTACTGGAGCAGATATGGGGTACGCGTGGTGATCTAAATACACGCACTGTGGATACCCATGTCAGCCGTATTCGCTCCAAGCTGGGCATTAACCCATCGATTGGCTGGCAACTAAGTAGCATCTATCAACGCGGTTACCGCTTATTTCGTGTCGAGTCCGAATAAGCGATGAAGTTGCGATGCTATCTTGCGCTGCTGGTCTGGTTTTGCGCCAGTCTGAGCCCAGCTGTTTTTGCCGATGAGGAGTACTGGGAATACACCTTTCGTCCCGGTGATACCATCTGGAGCATCGCCAAACAGCACACCACCAGCGTAAATAACTGGAGCGCGATCCAGCAGTTGAACAAGATTGCCATGGGACCGGATCGCCAGATCCTGCCAGGAACACGGATCAAGATTCCGGTTTCCATGCTCAGGCAACAGCCGATTCCGGCGCTGGTCATCGCTGCTAGCGGCAAGGTCGAGCTACAACGAGCCAATGGTGACACCGAGCAGGCTGTCATCGGTTCAAAACTTTACAGTGGTGACCGTATCATCACCTCCAGCAGTCAAAACTTGCGCCTGCAGTTTGCGGATAAATCCGAGCTGCAAATCCAGCCGGACTCCGAAGTCGTCATGGACAAGCTGGGTTACCACAAAGATACCGGCATGGTCGATACCCGTATGCGCCTGAACCGAGGCCGCGTTAACAGCTGGGTTGAGAAACTCAGGCCCGACAGTCATTTCCAGATTAAAACGCCCAGCGCAATTACTGCTGTGCGCGGCACTCAGTATCGAGTAACCTCTGATGCTTCAGGTCAGATCAGCCGCACCGAGGTAACTGAAGGCGTGGTAGGCGTTAGCATCGGTAATGAAACCCGCGCGGTTGAACAGGGCTTCGGACTGGTAGCCGAAAAAGGGAAACCGCTGACCGACCCCGTCAAATTGTTACTGGCGCCCGAGATCAACAGCAACCTGTCGACAGCCCCCAATTCGCTGGAGGTTAGCTGGAATGCAGTGCAAGGTGCTGAGGCCTATAGATACCAGCTAGCAACAGACAGTGGCTTTAATCAAATCATTTATTCCGCATCAACAAATGATCCCAGAATCGTGTACAACAAGCTTGCCGCCGGTCCCGTGTTCCTGCGCGTCAGAGCTATCGACAGCTATCAACTGCAGGGACTGGACTCTGTTCGACGCTTTGAAATCAAACCACAACCAGCCGCGGATGGTACATTCGAGAAAGTCATCATCCCATCTGGCATACTGATGCTGAATTAGTGAAGCAGAAGAGACTAAAAGCGCGGATTTTTACGGCAGTAGAACACCTGCTACTGGTTAGCACGCTGGTGTCGATTGCAGCATTGTTTGTTAATTTTAATATGCTGTGGCGCTGGGATAACCTGCTCTACGATACCCAGCTATCGTTCTGGGAGCGGGAGGTATCCAGCAATATCATCATAATCAATATCGACGATGAAAGTCTTAACCAGCTAGGACACTGGCCCTGGCCACGCGCAACACATGCCAGGCTGATCAGGCTATTACAGGCTGAATCCCCCTCAGCAATCGGCCTGGATATTATCTTCAGCGAAGCGGATGCCAGAAACCCTGAATCAGACCAGCAGTTAAGTGAAGCCATACGTGGCAGCGGCAAGGTGGTGCTACCGGTATATATGTCGCAGCAAAGTATAAATTCAGTGCCAGTAGAGGCATTACCACTACCGGAACTGACGCAATATGCAGCACAGCTTGGACATGTACATGTTGATATCAGCGATGACGGAATAGCGCGTGGCGTTTATTTACGCGAAGGTATTGGACAGCCACACTGGCCCCATTATAGTCTCGCGATACTTAGTGTGGCCAACCCCGCTTTTGAACTGCAACCGCCCTCACAGCTTGAGCGCGCACAGCTATACTCCTCCATGCAATGGTCACGCGAGCAACCCTTCCTGATTCCATACGCAGGCGGGCCTGGGCATTTCCCCTCTATCGGCTACGCACAGGTGTTGAGTGGACAGTATCCCAAAGACCTGTTTCGCGACAAAATGGTATTGATCGGCAGTACTGCTGAGGGCATGGGTGACGCCCTGCCTACCCCGCTTTCGGGCAGAGGTGGCGCAATGCCGGGGGTGGAGATCATCGCCAATGTGATCGATGCGCTACAACATGATCTGCATATCAACACACTGAACCAGACTGCACTGTTGATACTAACGGTATTGCTAGTGGCGCTACCCATGCTGATCTACCCCTTCATCAATCCGAGCTATACGTTGCTGGTCATGTTCGGTGTATTGCTGTTTAGCATCAGCATCACAGCCCTGTCGCTTTGGTGGGCAGGAATATGGATACCCATGTCGAGCATACTGTTGTTTCAATTACTCAGCTATCCGTTATGGAGCTGGCGTCGGCTGGTGTTGGCTATGCGATATCTGAATATCCAGCTGGACCACTTGCTCACCCGACAAAGTGAATCCGCCCTGCGAAGTGAACGTAACCTGGCGCTCGAACTAAAAACGCTTACCTCATTCGTTCCTGTTGCCGGATATGTGGTACTGGATGCGCGCGGTCATAGAATGATGCATCAGGGCAGCGCGCCACCACAGATCAACAGCAGATGTGAGCCGGGGCAATGGAAAATCGAGCGTGACCAGTGCTGGGCAGCATTTGACTACCAGAACCAGAACTGCCTGATTGGCCTGAAACTCAAACCCGACACACAGATTACAATGGAGCAACAGCAGTTGCTTGATAATCTTATTCACTCTGCCCCCGATGATAAGCTTAACACCCCATACCTCGCGGATGTTTTGCACACTCGAATTACCAGGGTTAGAAACCTGGGCAGGGAATATGAAGCGTTTCGTAAAATAATCGATGACAGCCTGGCGGCGATGGCCGATGGTGTCCTGATCAGTAACAGTCATGGGCAGGTTGTACTCTCCAATCCACGCGCAGCCTGGTACTTAAGAGCGGATGACAACGCGGTTCTAAACGGCAGGTCGCTACTGGATGTGCTGCAACAGCTTGAACTGAGCAACCACTTTAGCTGGTCGCACACCTTGCAGCAGGTGCTGCTCACTGGGCAACGTGTTAACAGCGAGGGCAAACATGCTTCTGGACGCGACCTGATGATTGAAATAAGCCCACTACAGATTATAGGGGAGATGCTTCCGGGTCTGGTGGTTAACTTAACCGATATCAGTATGCTGAAAGAGAGCGAGCGCAATCGCAACGAGGTTTTAAACTTCCTGTCACATGATCTGCGCTCACCCCTGTCTTCCATGATCGCAATGATAGAGTTAACCAAAAACAAATCCTCTATCGAAGAAATAAAGGACATGTTGCAAAACATGGAAAAAAATACCTACAAAACCCTGCATCTTGCGGAGCAGTTTCTGCAGCTTTCACGAGCCAGCACTGCTCAGCATATCCAGTTCCACGATATCGATTTTAACAGCCTGGTACTGAATGCAATCGACCAGCTATGGGCCCTATCCAATAAATTACAGGTTAGAGTCGAGTACCATTTTGAACATGAAGAGCTGTGGACACATGGCGAACCGGATTTACTCGAGCGCGCCATTACCAACCTGCTATCCAATGCGCTCAAGCATAGTGATCAGGGGCAATCGGTAATGGTATCTGTCAAACTGACTGACACAACAATCGAGTGTTGTGTTGTTGATACGGGCAGTGGTATCGAACCGGATGAGCTACCCCATCTATTTGAAATGTTCAGGCGTACGCGTGGTGCCGGGGTAGAACGCAAGCAGGGAATAGGCCTTGGTCTGGCATTTGTCGATGCCGTCGCAAGACGCCACTCCGGTAGCGTTGATGTCAGCAGCAGTCCGGGACAGGGTTCCAGTTTCTGCCTTAGAATCCCTCAGGTGGTGAGCGACACGAACCAGGATGGTTTCATTCAGTAGCAATTTTGTTCTATATCCAGTGAAATTTACAGATTAAGGTTGCAATCTGTTTGTTACTGGTTTTGCTGATGTTAAGTGTCTTTGTTTCAATGTCGATATTTGCTTTTATCGGAGCGGTAACCCCCGGTCCGGTGAACATTATTGCTACCAGCGCTGGAGCTAACTTTGGTTTTCGCAGGGCTTTTACCCATGTACTGGGCGCCAGTATTAGCTATACCTTAATTGTTTTACTGGTAGGCATCGGCCTCGGTGGTTTGCTGATGGTGATTCCTGAAATTGCCAGCGCCATGAAATATCTCGGCGCCGGATTTTTGCTGTATATGGCTAGCAAGATAGCAACCACCCCTGTACAGAGCAGCGCGCAGCGACACCATCAACTGCAGCCACCGTCGTTCATCCAGGGTAGCCTGGTACAGGCGTTAAACCCTAAGGCATGGCTGGTATCCATGTCTGGTATAGGACTTTTCGTGTCTGCAAATTCACCGGTTTATTTATATCTTATCGCTTTCTGCTGTATTTCATTCATCGCCTGTTTGAGTGGCGTTACCATCTGGGCCGCGGCTGGCCTGGTCATCAGTCGCTATTTAAACGGATACTGGCAACAGAGAGGGTTTAATATCCTGATGGCTTTGCTATTGTCAGCTAGTGTGTTATTTATGTTGTTCTGAAAACCACCGAAACCCCATGAAAGTTGACAATAGCGTGCTGTTAAAACGGCATGAAAAACTGCCTTTTATTGAAATGCGTCATGCATCAAGCTCACGCGCATGCTATCACCCCCACTCGCATGACGAGTTTTCCTTCGGCGTTATCGACGCCGGTGAAGCTCTGTATGTCAACGGTGGAAAAAGCTATACGATTAAAGCGGGTGACACTGTAACCATCAATCCAGCAGAGGTACACGCCTGCAACCCGAAACAGGGCGAATGGTCTTACCGAATGCTGTTTATCGACAGCGCCTGGGTGCAGCAGCTTCAAACTGAGATGCTGGGCCATGAGATGAACAGCTTTAAACCGTTTATTAATCACTACGAAACTGACATCGCATTTTTCACGGATTTTGACCGTTTATTTAATCAGTTAATGACACAACAGGATGTATTAAAAGCCGAAACGCTTCTAATTGATTTTCTGTATCGATGCATTCATCGCCAACAGCAACTACCTCACCCTGAAAAACAAGCTTATATAAATCAACGCCTGAATGAAGTTAAGCGCATGATTAGCGAACACCCGGAGCAAAACTTTTCGCTGGATGATTTGGCCACCCAGGCAGACATGAGCCGTTATCATTTCCTGCGCTGTTTTAAGCAACAATTTGGCCTGTCACCTCATGCATTCTTACTGGACAAACGTATTCAAAGAGCCAAGAGACTTTTGCAAACAGGTAAAAGCGTTCTCGACACTTCACTTGCTCTCGGCTTTAATGACCAGAGCCATTTTCAGAGAAACTTTAAAAAACGTCTCGCCATTACGCCAAAACAATATCAGGATTTTTTTATCTAACTCAGGCACTGTAAAACGAGCAGGGCTGTAGGTGCAAAGCACCTGCTTTCCACACCATATTAGCGCCACTGATAATTCCAGAAAATCGAAAGCACCCCAGCGAAGTCTATCCTGCGCAACGGCCACATCAACAACTGATTCAAACCAGTCCAAACAGATTACAGCCCTGTCGGGTAACCCAATTGTTAGCAATTGTTAACTCTAAGCTGGACGCATTGTTTAACTGGTTTTGTTTTCCTATAGTTTCTACATATTCAAGATGAATAGAAATCAGGGGGAAGCCATGGAATTTTTTAATCAGATACTGCACGAACATAAAAGCGATTTAATAGCCGCACTGGAAAGCTGCGGATTTAGTAAGGATCTCGCCAATGATTTTTTGTATGAGATAGCCGCCAGTTTATCAACGACCAATCCTCAGCTGGATATTCCTGGCGCTATTAAACAATTAATGTCGGAAGATCCCGTACAAATATTAAACTCAATTGAGCGAGCATCATTTGCAAAAAATCTGGGTATCACAGCTTCGAGAGCAGCGCTTGGAATCAGGGCTCTACAACCTCGACTATCCAGCTTCATGGCTTTAAAAAAGGACGACATCCTCAATACCATAATCGATTTAAGCTGGGGACCATACGGTCAGCCAACCAGTTTAGTGAAACAAATTTTTAACTAAATCAACTCAACAGGAAGGAAATAACATGTCAAAAAATATTCAAGAGGTAGAAGGTATCGGACCCAAGTACGCTGAAATATTAAAAGCTGAAGGGATTAGCACTACTGATAAATACCTGCAGGCCGCTGCCACACGTAATGACAGAAAAAAGCTGGCTGAACAAACTCAAATCAGCGAAACCTATATTTTAAAATGGGCAAATATGTGTGACCTTTTCCGCATCAACGGCGTTGCTGGGCAGTTTGCTGAGCTACTCGAAGGTGCCGGCGTGGATACAGTTAAGGAATTACGTAATCGCAATGCGGAAAATCTCGCCGCAAAAATGGCTGAAGTTAACGCCAGTAAAAAACTATGCAAGGTAGCACCCAGTGAAAAAGTGGTTGGCAAGTGGATTGAAGAAGCCAAATCACTAGAGCCTGTGCTGAGCTATTAATCGTTATAGATGTGCCGGGACATCCAGCGCGATGTCCAGGCCTGAAACGGTACACGCTGCTGTATCAAATCAGGCGCTATTGATACCTGACACCCTTATGCTGTAACCATCCATCCACATGCCTGCGCGAAGGGTCACGATGCGTCCAGTGCACTACCCCTCCTTTTTTATTCCATTCATATTCCCCATTAAAACTCACAACGTCACCCTCTTCTAATGAGTTTATCCGCCCAGCCAGATCTATATTGTGAGCAATGAGCACAGTTTGCCCTGAAGATAATCTCAGGATAAATCTCTGATGCCGACTCCCCTTGTTATCGTCTGCCAGTTTTTTAATCACCACACCTGAGCCGATAACCTGAATATTACTTTTACGACTGTTAAACGCATTTATAAGTGCATTGTCGTCGGCTGACACCGACTGTAGCAAAGCGGGGTAATAGTCAACTGCCCAATTCAGAGATATTGCGACAAGGACAAGCAGAACGAATTTTTTCATTATATTATGGAACATCCAATCGGGCTTTAGTCTCAACTTTAACAAAAGCAATCCCCAGGGGAGTAGCTCTCTGATATTAGCTTATCTTCAGACTCCACCCTACCAACTTGAGCAAATCCCTTAAGCGGTTTCAGTTTCATTTCAGAATTGAGGGGTATTGTATAGCCTCGAACTCAAAACAAAGGATTACATTGCATGAAAAACCTTATCCTAAAAACCTGTCGATCTAAACCTGTTCAGTTGCTCTGGACTGCACCGTTACGTTTAGCACATTGGCTTATCGCAATTTGCCTGGCTGGCGCCGTATGCGTTACCGAGCATGGTGAATTATGGCACTCTGAACTCGGCTGGTGCGCATTTGGTTTATTACTCGCGACCCAGTTGGGCTTCAGCCGACCTGCTTCGAACACCCCGTCATTGTTGATAATTGCGCTATCAGTCGCTGCAATTAATTTAACCGGTTTGATTTCACCTGATCATACATTACATATGTCGCTGACTTTTCTTGGGGTTGTTTTCACCGCATTTTATTTAGCTACTGTTTTATTTGAATCCCTGAACTGGTTAAACACGCTGTTTTTCAAACTTAACCAGTCAGATAGAAGCTGAACAGTACAGCACAATAATAAGTCGGTGATTTCAAAGCTTAAATTAAGTTAAAATAGTTTTTTATGTATTTAAAGCTCATCAGGGAAAACTGCACGATGAAAAAATTACTCATAGCGATATTTATCTACCTGTTGTCCAGCCCGAGTTATGCCTATCTATGGACTTCAGCGACACCTAGCGAGATTCATCTAGTCCCTGATGGCCTGGTATTGCTGGGTGAATTTGACAACCCAGGCGTCACCTGCGCCACAGGCCCCCGGGCTATTTTTTTACCCAAAATAGACCCCTCATTTAAGGAAAAACTGACTCTGGCACTGACAGCAAAAGCCACCGGAAAAAAAATTCGAGTAGTCATTGCTGACCCAATCGAAACCAGCTGTATTAGCATCCTGGCGGTAGGAGCCGTTCCGATTGTTTCCCATTATTTCTGGCAACTCACTGATTAAAACATCTAGTCCAGTCGTTTTTGGAACCTTATTGATGCGACGATCAAAGCGATCAAAATGAACCCGGCCAGCCAGTAAACATCACTTGCCATATCAGCCATGGCTGCCTCACGCAACACAACCCCTCGAATCAATCGCATAAAATGCGTAGCTGGCAAAACTTCCGCAATATACTGTGCAATAAGCGGCATACCTTCGTATGGAAACATAAAACCTGATAGCAGGATTGATGGGAGTAGCACGAATACCGTCATCTGCATCGACTGTAGCTGATTTTTCGCGATAGTCGATATCACCAGCCCAAGCACCAGACTCGCAGTGATAAACAGGAAAGTAACTCCGCTTAGCTGCAGCAAACTACCGTTCACGGGTACCTGAAAGAGTACATGTCCCAGGCCCAGGATGATCGTCACCTGAATCGCACCAATAAAGATATAGGGGATTATTTTTCCGAGCATCAATTCAACGGAACGCACGGGAGTCGTAATTAGCATTTCCATATTCCCACGCTCTCTTTCACGCACAATAGCTGCCGAGGTAAACATAATCATGGTCATAGTGAGAATGATTGCAACCAGACCGGGCACTATATTGACTGCGCTGCGCTGCTCGGGGTTATAAAGCAGGGTGACACTGAAGGTTGGAGTATTTCGATTGGCCGGTTTTCCCAGCAGCTCTACCAGCGGCATTGCACGTAAGCTTTTGATTGCTGATGCAATTATGGTGTCAGAGCCATCAACAACCCACTGAGCTACCGGTCGACTGGTTTCTCCGTCACTGGCTGGTGGCGTACCAAATCCTACCGCAGGGTGCCTTGCCAGCCGCTGGCTGACATCGCGTGGAATCACCAGCACCGCACGTATCTCAGAGTTCGCCATCGCTGCATAGGCCTGAGGCAGGTCGCTATAATGAGCGGTGAATTTAACCACCTGGGTAGCAGTGACAGTCTGTACTAGAATTCGACTTAAAGCGCTCTGACTATAGTCCACCAGACCCACCGGAATGTTACGAACATTGGTATTAATCGCATATCCAAACAACATCAACTGAATCAGCGGGATCATCACCATCATGCCAAAGGTCATTCGATCGCGCCGCAGCTGGATCAGTTCCTTGGTAAAGATGGCGCGTATCCTGAGCAATGATTTCATTGTCGTCCGCCCCCCGTACTGGTAACAAAAACATCCTCCAGACTGGGTCTTACCAGATTCATCTTTTCACCCTCGCCTATGCAGGACTGCTGTGACAGAAATTGCAACGGGTCGTCGATACGATCTTTTACCAGTACGCGCAGGCGCGAGCCAAGTTGTGCCGCCGAGATGACTTCCTCGATGTTGAGCAGCTTTTGTTTAAGCTGGCGCAGGTTGGAGGATTCAATTTCAACCACCTGAGCCCCCATATTCTGCATCAGATCATCAGGTGTGCCATCTGCGCGCTTGATGCCCGTTTCCAGTATGGCGAGCTTATGACAGCGCTCAGCTTCATCCATATAGTGGGTAGAAACCAGGATGCTGGTCCCCTGCTCGCTGAGATCAAACAGGCGCTCCCAGAAGTCGCGCCGATTTTCCGGATCGACCGCTGAAGTTGGTTCATCCAGAAACAGTAAATCAGGCTTATGTAGGGTCGCAGCAGCAAGACTTAAGCGTTGCCTTTGGCCACCACTCATACTGCCGGCAAGTTGATGTTTTTTGTGTTCCAGGTTGTAGAGACTGAGCAATTCCTGGATGCGCTGCTTTTTGTTGCGCCCCGAGAGTCCGTAGATATTGGCAACAAATTGCAGATTTTCCAATACGGTCAAGTCATCGTACAGCGAGAACTTCTGAGTCATATAACCGATATGCAGACGCAGCTTTTCCGCATCCTCAGGCAACTGGTGGCCCAGCACTTCCACCTCACCTGAGCTGGGTACTAACAACCCCGTCAACATGCGTATAGCGGTTGTTTTTCCGCAGCCATTGGGACCAAGAAATCCATAGATTCGGCCTTTTTCGACTTCCAGATCGAGCTGCTGTATGGCCTTCACATCGCCGAAATTTCGACTTAACGCAGTCGCTTTAATGACCCAGCCGCTCATGGCAATTCGACTTGTACCGGCACCCCATTGGGCAATTGGGCTTCGCTGTCGGGGAGCTGAACTTCAGCCAGAAACATTAAACGCGCCCGCTCTTCCTGATTCAGCGCGTAGTAAGGCGTAAATGCGGGTTCCGTTGAAATCCAGCGTAAACGACCTGTTATAGAGTCATCTAAACCATCAACATGCACCACCAGAGTATCACCCACTTTCAACTTAACCCGGCCAGGCTCGGGCACATAGATACGCGCATAGGGTGCTTTCCCCGCCAGCAGAATCGCCAGCGGACTTCCGGCGGTGACACGCTCGCCAAGATTCCACGGCAGGTTATCAAGAATGCCATCACGCGTTGCGATAACGGTCAGGTCCGCCAGACGTTTCTGTTCCATCGAAAGTACCGCCTGGGTGGCAGACAAGGCAGCCTCCGCCGCACGTAAATCTTCTTCACGCGCTCCATTGGTTAACAGTAGCAGGGATTCCTGGGCACTCTGCAGACTGGCCTCGTTTGCATCCCGCGCCGCCTGAGCCTTATCCAGCTCGGTATCGCTAACGAGCTTCTGCTGAATCAGGCTTAGTACGCGTTTATAGCTTGCCTCACTTTCAACGAGTGCCGAACGCGCACCAACTACACGAGCCCTGGCAGCAGCCACTTCCTCTGGTCTGGCTCCTCGTCGTAATTTTTCCAGATTCGCCCGCGCCTGCTCCACATCGGCCTGTGCCTTATCAACCTGCGCCTTCTGCAGGGTATCGTCAAGGCGTACCAGTACACTACCCTGCTTTACAAGCGCCCCAGGTTGTTGCGGTAAGGCTACAACGACTTCGTTGGTGGTTGCTGTTAGTGCAATTCGATCACGCTCCAGTGTACCCAGCGCGACATGCTTTTCACTATTATCACACCCACTTAGCAACACCAGCATGAAGATTGCAATAATGCGGTCTGGATGAAAAATCTGATTACCTATGATCGGATACAAGTTATTTTCCTCATATTGCCGCTTATTCTTTTGACCAGTGCGGATGAGCCTAACAATCCCAGATTAGATGACTCCTGTAAAGACTATATAAAAAGTTACCACTTACCCGAATGGCACTTACTTAAGCTGAAAACTGTCTTCGCGACGACTGCAGGGACGCAGGAGGTAGAATGTGTCTGGAACGTTCATCGAGCGTTAGCGCGGCGATCTCTAAACAGTTCTGAGACCATCTGCCAAAGGGATTGCCACGTCGCAAGCTCCTCGCAACGACGGCGCATTAGCCTTAAGTAAGTGCCATTCACCACTTACCCGACTCATCTCGCACCTGAGGTAATGCCCGAATAATAAAGCAATATGCAGTAGCACAACAGCATCCGACTTCTTGAATGCGGCACCCTGACAAAACCGGGCTTAAAAGCGCGCTCGTTAAGCGTCCTTAACATAAGGTAACAGGCGGAAAGAAGGAGGCTCCGCGTATAGAAAAGTGCGGATCAGCCCAAAGGAAACTAGTAGCTTTTAGTTTCACTCAGGCATAAAAATGCCGGGAGAAGAAGCGATTTACCAAGGAGACAAATCTTCGCTTCTTTCCCGGCGGGGGGAGTTAACGTTTTCTGATTAGTTAGACAGGCTGTATACGTAAGCCGCTAACAGATGGCTTTTGTCGCCACCCAGAAATTTGTTATGTGCAGGCATCAAGCTGTTCTTACCATTAGTAATGGTATTTTTGATACTTGCAGCAGTACTGCCATGTAACCAGATGTTATCAGTCAGGTTAGGAGCACCTAAAGCATGGTTACCCTTGCCATCTGCACCGTGACAGGCTGCACACAGGGTTTGAAACTGTGTTTTACCTGCTTCCGCTGAGGCGGCATCAACCTGACGACCACTCAGAGACTGGACATAGTTAGCTACATTTTCTACACCTTTTTCGCCTAACACAGGACCCCAGGCAGGCATTGCACCCTGGCGACCATTCATGATAGTAGTCTTGATCTGTTCAGGCGCTCCGCCATACAGCCAGTCATTATCACTCAGGTTAGGAAATCCAGTTGTACCCTTAGCATCTGATCCGTGACACTGTGAGCAGTAGTTACTAAACAACCGCTTACCAGCCTGCATAGCGTCTGAATCTTTTGCCAGCACAGGGATTGGCGTTTGAGCAAAGCTCTTAAAGATAGGGCCATACTTGGTATCAGCTGCCGCTACTTCCTGGTCATACTGACCATGTGAACTCCAGCCTTTAACGCCCTGCCAGTTACCTAGCCCTGGAAAGATCACCAGATAGCTCAGACCAAAGATGATTGTGATATAAAACATCCACAACCACCATTTTGGTAGCGGGTTATTTAGCTCTTGTAGTCCATCCCAGGTGTGACCGGTGGATTCACCGTCTGCACTCTCTTCAGGACGTCTCTTCATGGTCCATTTAATCAGCCAATAACAGGCGAAAATGTTGACCAGGGTAATTACGATTACCCACCAGTTGAAAAAGTTACTCATTATGATTCTTCCTTTTCTGGATTTGTATAACTGTCATCCAGAGCGAGATTTGCTGCTTCAGCGAAGTCAGCTTCTCGCTTTGAACTCCAGGCCCAGGCGTAAATACCGAGAACCGTGATCATTAGAACCAGAGTCCAGATACTGTGTACTGTTGCACTCATATCTGCCCCCTTATCTTATGCTAACCGCAGTACCCAGATGCTGCAGGTAAGCAACTAGCGCTTCCATCTCGGTTTTACCCTTGACTGCGTCTGCTGCACCAGCCATATCTGCGGCGGTATAAGGAACACCCAGTGTTTTTAATGCTTTCATCTTGGCTGCAGTTAATTCACCAGTCAGCTTGTTTTTAGCTAACCAGGGAAAACCCGGCATATTAGATTCAGGCACAACATCACGTGGGTTGGTTAAATGGGCAACATGCCAGTCATCTGAATAACGACCGCCAACACGTTGCAGATCAGGACCAGTACGCTTGGAACCCCATAGAAATGGGTGATCATAAACAAATTCACCGCCTACAGAGTAATGACCATAACGCTCTGTTTCCGCACGGAATGGACGAACCATCTGTGAGTGACAGGCATTACAGGCTTCGCGTATATAGATATCGCGACCTTCCAGCTGCAAAGCGGTATAAGGCTTAAGACCCTCAACCGGTACCGTCGTATCCTTGATAAAGAACAAGGGTACGATTTCAGCAAGTCCACCGAAACTGATCACAATCACGATCAGGATTGCCATCAGGCCGACATTCTTTTCTACTACTTCATGACTCATAGCGATTCTCCTAATGTGCTGGCTGTGCGACTT
Organism: Gammaproteobacteria bacterium; assembly: GCA_050288105.1. Lineage (GTDB taxonomy): Bacteria > Pseudomonadota > Gammaproteobacteria > JACNJF01. Next base: position 52,618 of record JBNKDE010000017.1, on the reverse strand, counting down.
CATCGTCGGTCATTTCTGAACCGGCAATAGTCTTGAATACGTTGTAAGCCATCAAAATCATTCCGCTCAGGAATAACAGACCGCCCAACAGACGCACAAAGTAGAAAGGATAGGTTGCTTCGAGGGACTCGACAAAGCTATAGGTTAGGGTACCGTCCGCATTAACCGCACGCCACATCAGACCCTGCATAACCCCAGCGATCCACATGGCAGCGATGTATAAAACTACACCTACAGTTGCAATCCAGAAGTGTGTATCTACCAGCTTGGTGCTGTACATACCTTCTTTATTGAAAACCCAGGGGATTAGAGCATACATAGAACCGATACTAACCAGTGCCACCCAGCCTAATGCACCAGAGTGCACGTGACCAACGGTCCAGTCAGTGTAGTGAGACAGAGCATTTACCGTCTTAATCGACATCATGGGACCTTCAAAGGTCGACATACCGTAGAAAGACAGGGAAACAATCAGGAACTTAAGAATAGGATCAGTACGCAGTTTGTGCCATGCACCAGATAGCGTCATGATACCGTTGATCATACCACCCCAGCTTGGCGCCAGCAGAATCAGCGAGAACACCATACCCAGAGACTGAGCCCAGTCAGGTAGCGCTGTATAGTGCAGATGGTGAGGACCGGCCCACATATAGGTGGAGATCAGCGCCCAGAAATGCACTACTGATAGACGATATGAGAACACTGGACGTTGTGAAACCTTAGGGATGAAGTAGTACATCATACCCAGGAAGCCCGCTGTCAGGAAGAAACCTACTGCATTGTGACCATACCACCACTGAACCATCGCATCGATAGCACCAGGGTAAGCAGAGTAAGACTTGGTAAAAGTAACAGGCATTTCAGCACTATTTACAATATGCAGCACGGCAATAGTTATGATAAATGCACCATAGAACCAGTTTGCCACATAGATATGCTTAACCTTACGTTTAAGAATGGTTCCAAAGAAAACCAGTGCATAAACAACCCAGACCACTGCGATCAGGATATCAATAGGCCATTCGAGTTCAGCATATTCCTTACTGGAAGTAATGCCTAATGGCAAAGTAATTGCTGCCAGTAAGATGATCAGCGTCCAACCCCAGAAGGTAAAAGCCGCCAGCCCATCACTGAACAGGCGCGTATGACAGGTGCGTTGTACTACGTAGTAAGATGTAGCAAACAGCGCGGATCCACCAAACGCAAAAATCACCGCATTGGTATGCAGTGCCCGTAATCGACTGTATGTCAGATAGGGTATGTCAAAATTCAATTCCGGCCAGACCAGCTGAGCCGCAATTAACACACCTACTAACATGCCAACGATTCCCCAGATTACTGTCATAACAGCAAATTGCCGCACGACCTTATAATTGTAGGTTTCCATAAATCATGGCCTCATATAAAATTGGATTTAAAGCGCAGCGAGTGTGACAATATGTCGCAATCGAGAAAATGACTTGGGTCAAGTGTATAATTTTTTTATGGCATATATCCCTAATGATTAATTTTAGTCATACTAGGCAGCCAGGGTTAAGCAGTTAAATCTATTACAGGATTAATATCAGCATGAATCAAGCACAATTAGCGAAGCAGCTCAAGGTCAGCTGTGAAGCCTGCAGTCTGTCAGAACTATGCCTGCCTCGAGGACTTTCCACGGAAGAGATTTGTCAGCTGGATGAGCACATCGAACGCCCTCGAAAACTGGAACCAAATACCATGATTTATCAGCCAGGTGATGACTTTAGCGGGTTTTATGCGGTGCGCTCTGGCGGGGTTAAAACCTATCTAACCAAAAAGACCGGCGAGCAGCAAATTCTGGGATTTCACCTGCCAGGGGAAATCTTTGGTCTCGACGGCATGGAACATGATTCACATCGCTGCTATGCATCTACTCTGGACAACACCTCATACTGCATGCTTCCATTCCACAAGCTGGATGAACTATGCAGTATTCTCCCTGATTTACGCCATCAGGTGTATAAACTGGTCGGCCACGAGCTTAATTGCGATCATTCTCACCAGCTTTTACTGGGGCAGCAAACCGCGCACGAGCGCCTTGCCACCTTTTTACTAAGCATTTCGACTCGATTCAAACGACGCGGGTTTTCACCCAACAGCTTTATGCTTCCTATGTCACGCCATGACATCGCCTGTTATCTCGGTATCGCAGTTGAAACGGTGAGCCGTCTGTTTAAATCCTTTCAGGAACAGGAAGTAGTAAAAATCAATCGCAAACAGGTTGATATCCTTGACATGGAAAAGCTAAACGCGATGGTCACGAACTGCGAGGAATCCGAGTCTTACTGATTTAATTCCAGCGTTTAAATTTTCTACTAGCTCGAATTAAATCACTTTGGAGTATTTTACGCTGCTCTTTTCGAGATAGGCATCAAAAACCATACACACGTTACGGATAAGGAATCGACCTTTTTGCTCTACTTCGATGGTATTATTATCGATTCTTAATAACCCCTCCTCCTGCATTTTTTTCAACTGGGCGAGCTCAGCTGAAAAATACTTTTTAAAGCTGATACCCCATTGCTGTTCTACCAGCGGAATATCCAGTCGAAAGTGGCAAATCAACTGGTTAATAATCTGTTTTCGCAACAGATCTTCTTCAGTCAAAACCAGCCCACGCACAATCGGCAATTTCCCTGCAAGTATACTGGCACTATAATCGTCGATATTGCTGCTATTTTGACTATAACTGTCGCCTATTGACCCGATCGAGCTCACCCCGATCGCAACCAGATCAGTATCAGCATGGGTTGAATAACCCTGGAAATTTCTCTGTAAGGTACCTTCCTGCTGCGCTTTGACCATCGAATCACTTTCCAACGCAAAATGATCCATTCCGATATACACATAACCTGCCTGCTGCAGCTTTTCCACTGTTAGCTGTAAAATATCCAGCTTGACTGCGGGCGAAGGTAAATCAGCCTCATTAATACGGCGCTGCGGTTTGAAACGCTCCGGCAAATGGGCGTAGTTGAAAATCGACAGTCGGTCGGGACGCAACTCAATAACCTTATCCAGGGTATCGCTAAAAGTTTTCACTGTTTGAAATGGCAGACCATAAATCAGGTCCATATTTATCGACTGTATACCCACGTCACGCGCTGTCAGCAGCCGGTCTCGCACCATCTCATAGCTTTGTTCACGATTTACCGCTTTTTGCACCTTAGTATCGAAATCCTGTACACCCAGACTAATACGATTAAAACCGACATTAGCCAGCAGCCTGATCGATTCATCGGTCACTTTTCGGGGATCAATTTCGATAGACATTTCGCATTGATCGGAAACCTTGAAATTCTCTTCGATGAGCCCCATCAGGGTAATCATTTCCTGATCACTCAGAAATGTTGGCGTACCACCGCCCAGGTGAAGCTGATCCAGCTCTCTATCCTTGTCAAATAAAGGGGCCAGCATCTGCATTTCCTTTTCCAGCAGACCCAGATACCCCTCAGTCACTGAATGATCTTTTGTTATAATTTTATTACAGGCACAGTAATAACAAATCGTGTCGCAGTACGGGATATGCACATACAGCGACAGCGCTTTCGGAATCATTTCCGTATTGCTACGCTGTATACTCCTTTTCAGGGTTTCTTCAGTATAGCTGGAGGTAAACTGAGGCGCAGTAGGGTACGAGGTATAACGAGGCCCGGACTTGTCGTATTTTTTTATTAAATCCTGATCGAAATCCAGCATTAGCGACATGATGTTAAAGTTTTCCTAGCATGAATGATTTGGTCTCCATTGTAAAAATTAGCCTGTTTTCACAAATGACTTAAGTCAAATGCAACCCTTTCCCATTAATCTATTTTAACTTACCCGATCTGAATCAAATTATTCAGCCATGAGGTTTATCAAATAAAATGCAAACGCCCGAAAACCCTATAAAAATTGTAAAAACGCGCCTTTCACACCATAATGCGCGAATAATTAAAAACCCAGAAAGTCGGCTAAACTAGTCGATATAACCTAACTCAATTCTTAGACGGAGTTTTATCTGTGGACATTGCAAGTCTGGTCGGCATTATTGCGGCATTCGGTATCATCGGTGCATCGATATCGATGGGTGGCCCATTCATTATTTTCGTCAACATACCTTCTATTATGGTGGTCGTAGGAGGCACTTTCGGCGCCACATTGATGCGTGTCACGCTGGCTGACTTTCTGGGATCCTTCAAGGTGGGTATGAAAGCCTTTATGTATAAAATGGATCAACCCATGAACCTGATCGAAGAAGCGGTTGAAATGGCGACGATTGCTCGCAAGGAAGGACTTCTGGCTCTCGAAGGACGTGAAATCAGCAATCCGTTTCTGCAACGAGGTATTGGACTATGCATTGACGGGCATTCTCCTGAAATTGTGAACAAGCTTTTATCAAAAGATATCAACCTCACTATTGAACGCCATGCCAAGGGTGCTGATATGTTCAAAGCAATGGCGACCTTTGCCCCAGCAATGGGCATGATTGGAACACTGATCGGGCTGGTGCAGATGCTGTCGAATATGAGTGACCCGGCAGCAATTGGCCCCGCGATGGCGGTCGCACTACTTACCACGTTGTATGGCGCCGTTATCGCCAACGCCTTCGCGCAGCCAATCGCGGACAAGCTACTCCTCATCAGCGCCACTGAGAAATTAAACAAATCGTTAATCCTGGAGTCCATTTCTGCTATTCAGGATGGTACAAACCCACGCGTCATGAAACAGTTATTGAGTGCGTTCCTGCCCGAAAGCAAACGTCCTGAAGAAGATTAAGTGAGTACACGATCCTTATGAGCGAAGATAACGACTGCCCCGTCTGTGAAGATGGCCTGGCCCCGTGGATGGCCACCTTTGCCGACCTGATGTCGCTGCTAATGTGCTTCTTCGTGCTTTTGCTATCCTTTTCAGAAATGGATGTGCTCAAGTATAAAGAGGTGGCGGGCGCGATGAAAAATGCCTTCGGCGTACAGCGAGATATAAAAGCTACTGAAATTCCAAAAGGCACCAGCGTTATCGCTAAACAGTACAGTCCTGGTAAGCCCACCGAGGTTACGCCACTGGAAATGATGCGCGAAAAGACAACTGATGATACCAAGTCGAACCTGGAATTCACCGATACGTCTTCACCCAGTGACAAGATCCTCGCAGATGCAGAGGCTCTGGCGCACATGAAAGCAAAGAAACAGGCTGAGGAAGAAGCCGAGGAACTAAAAAAGGAAATGGCTAAAGCGATTGGTGATGGACTTATTGAAGTTGACGGGTTCAACGATCGCGTTTTGATTCGAATTCGTGAAAAGGGCTCCTTTGGTTCCGGCCAGGCTGACCTTAAACCCGAGTTCACACCTATTCTGAAACAGATTGGATCCGTGCTCAAACAACGCAATGGTCACTTCATCATCGCAGGACATACTGACGATATTCCCATTCAGACCGCACAATTTCGATCCAACTGGGATCTGTCAGCCAAACGCGCGGCCAGCGTCGTGCACTTTTTTATCGAATCGGTAGGAATAGACCCCGAGCGTATGGAAATCCGGGCGCACTCGGATAATCAGCCTCTGGTACCAAACGATAGCTGGGCAAATCGCTCCATGAATCGACGTGTAGAGATCAGTGTGCTGCACGGTAACTATGAGTCTATCAATCTGGAGCCGTCGACTAAAAGTACAGATTTTGTTGAGGAATAAACAGGCATGAGCGAGGAAAGAAGGCGATTTTTCCGTATTGAAGACATTGTAAGTCTGAAGGCGGAGGTAGTGGATGAAGATCAGTTACCTGAAAGACTGGAAAGCTTCTGGAACGACCAGCATCAATTCTCTCTACGAAACGAATTCAACTACAAACTGGAGCAGCACCAGGCTGACCTGAGAAAGATCACCACCAAAATGCCCGAGTTAGGCCGCTATCTCGGTCTGTTGCAGGAACAGCTGGACATTTTGACGGATAAAGTCCTGCAGGACGAAGATAAGTTTACCGAACTCGAAAAGCAGGTAAACCTGAGCGCTCAGGGCATCGCATTTATATCTGATGAGCCGGTCAATATTGGTGAGATTGTGGAGCTACACCTTAAACTTCAACCGGGCAAACAAAAGATTGTGGTATTTGCCCGGGTGGTTAACTGTGTAATGGAACAGGAAGAACAGGGACAGTACAGAGTCGCTCTGGACTTTGAGCATATACATGAAGCAGATCGTGAAATGCTTGTCAAACATGTCCATGGGAAACAATTGCTGGCATTAGGCGCATCAAGGTTTGAAGAAACATAATAGTTAAAGCCCTTTTACCCATAATTATAAAACACGCTGATTAATGGCCATAAAAACCGCCCAGCTGTGGATGCAAAATCATTCACACATTGTTCCAGCTCTCGCTGTGAATCACGATGCTATTCTTGAGTTATTCGAAGACGAACATCAGGCGCACAATCTTGCAGATTTAACAACCCGGGATCCGGGCCTGTATCTGGGCCTGCTCAAAAAAGTTAATGCCAGACGCAGCCCGTCTTCAGGACTGGAAGCAGTAGATTCGCCTCAGGCTGCTTTTTCCCTGTTAGGTGACCACGCCACTCAGGTCCTTTTTAAAAGCTTCCCCGTTGCCGAGAAACAACTGAAAGATGCTGAGCAGCTGTCAGCCTTCTTACAGATCATTAGCCGCAGCTTTCATAATAAGGAACAAACAGAAAAATGGGCCAGATTAACCGGGTACAACCAGATCTCACCGCTCACCCTCGCAGGTCTACTTGCCTACAGCGGAGAGCTGCTTTGCTGCTGTTATGATTTTGACAGATACAGAAAATTCCTGGCCTCTGACCTCAGTGAACAGGATGAGGAACAGATTTTTGGATTTAGATTTGAAGAGCTGACCCTGGCGCTCGCTGAAAAATTTAACTTCCCCAGCCTTATGATCCGCTCTATCCCGATAAAACAGGATACAGGGCAGCGCTCACAGCTGGTCAAATATCTCAGTATAATCTGTAGATATTGCGAACAGGACTGGTACAGCGAGAAAATCAGACTAATCGAGCAACAGTTTGCCGAATACCTGCAGCAACCGTTAGATAAAGTGGTACATGAGATCCATCAATTTTCTGTTCAGGCAGCCAGAAACCGCGTGTTAAAGGATTCCTGGCATGCAGCTGCAAAGCTAATCCTGCTCCCTGAAATAAAAAAACCAAAACCCTCAGTTGAAGCAGCTGATCAAATCGCAGCAACACAGCCGCCCTCTTCCGGGTATGAAGAAGTACTCCGTAAGATCAGGGAGCTGTTAAAAAATCCCAAAGCCACTCAGTCTCAAATTCTGAATACCTGCATTCATGGGCTCCACGACGATATCGGGCTCACCAAGGTTAATCTATTACTTTTATCGAAAGATCAGAGCTTACTGCAAAGCAGAATGAACGTAGGCTTAAACCCTGAGTCGCCACTCAGACACTTTAAAATTGAAGTGAGTAAGGCGGGGTTATTGAAAATGCTGCTTAACAAACCGCAGGCGATATGGATTAACAATAGCAGCTTCAGCAAATACCAGAAAATAATTCCTCAAAGCTTCCAGGCCAGCATAAGGACCAATAATTTTTTCGCCATGTCTCTATTCATCAATGAGCGCCCTATAGGGATTATATTTGCAGACCAAAGCGAGTCATCCAATTCACTCAATCAGGAAATTTTCAATCAATTCAAGCACACTATCGTAACCACCAGCAAGGCTTTAACCTTTATCCTCAAAAGGTCAGCATCTAAATAACAGCAGAGAATTGTATTTATGGATTATAGCGTGCTGCAACTGGTCATCCTTCTGGTACTGGGCTACTTCGCAGGTATCATCAATGTGCTGGCGGGCGGTGGTTCGAATCTGACCTTGCCCGCGTTGATGATACTGGGCATGCCGGCAGATGTCGCGAATGCAACCAATCGTGTAGGTATCTTTCTACAGGGAGCCTGGGGCGTGAAGGCCTTTCATGGTCATGGCAAGTTGCCGCTGCATGATATCAGGAGTATTTTCATCCCTTTAACCATAGGCGGCATACTCGGTGCGCTGGCCGCATCTTATGCGCCAGTCACCTACCTGAAGCCTGTTTTACTTTTCACCATGATCAGCATGTCGCTGATTATCCTGATTAAGCCTTCGGTGGTCATGCCTGAACCCGGAACGGTCCCCAGGCTGGTGAAAAACACGCCGTCGGCCTGGTTCACCCTGTTTGTCTCCGGATTCTATGGCAGCTTTATCCAGGCTGGCGTTGGCTTTGTTCTGATCATGGCGCTGGCAGGATCCCTGCGCTATGACCTGATCAGAACAAACGCATTAAAACTGGTCTGCACAATGGGGTTTACGGGTATTGCACTGGTCATTTTTATCCTGCGTGATCAGGTTAACTGGATACCGGGGTTGATCCTGGCGTCGACCATGATGCTGGGTGCCCATCACGGTGTAAAATTTGCAATTAAAGCCAGGTCCAGTCACCTAAAATGGTTCCTGTTTATCATGACGCTTTGTGGCAGTGCTGCGGCACTTTATTTCGATTAGGCAGAAAACTACGAATATCTGCCACAACAGCCTGGAAGCAGAGTTACGCTGCTAAGCGCAGCGCAACTCTGGTTTAATAGCCAGTAAGCCCGGGCTTAATACCCGCCCAAGATTAGAGGAAAGATGACCTCTACCTGACTTTGACCTTAATCAGTTCTTCTCCCTGCGGATCAGTTACATGTACAGCGCAGGCAATACAGGGATCGTAACTATGGATCGTACGCAGTATCTCTATGGGCTGCTTGGGATCATATAATTGATGGTTATCCGTCAAGGCTGCCTCATAGGGGCCATCCTTACCCTCGGCATCCCTCGGGCCCGCATTCCAGGTAGAAGGAACCACCGCCTGATAGTTTTCAATCTTCTGATCCTTGATGACGATCCAGTGCGCGAGGGCTCCACGCGGCGCTTCCATAAACCCGACACCCCGGGCTTCTGACGGCCAGGTAGCAGGATCCCAGAATTCCTCATTATGTACACTTAAATCACCTGATTTAATATTACCGATCAGGTTATCCAGCCAGACATGCATCTGATCACCAATCAACTTGGTTTCCAGTGTGCGAGCGGCGGTACGACCCAGTGTTGAAAACATCGCTTCTAATGGCACGTCAAGCTGCTTTAACACCGCACCCGCGAGTTCCTGAGTTGGTTCGTGGCCAGTTGCATACAACATCAGAACACGTGCCAGTGGCCCAACTTCCATCGGCTCACCTTTCCAGCGTGGTGACTTCAGCCAGGAGTAACTGTTTTCTATATCCAGGAAATCGTATGGTGGTTTCGGACCAGAATAATTCAGATTGGTCTCACCATCATAAGGATGCAGTCCAGTATCCTTGCCGGACGAGTAATCATAATAGGAATGAGCGATAAACTCCTTGATTTGCTCAGGATCATTCAGGTCTACAGGATGTATCTTGCTCAGGTCACGATCCAGAATTGCACCACTGGGAATAAAGTAACTGGAAACATCATCCATGCCTTTTTCTGGCATATCACCAAAGGTCATAAAGTTTCTGACACCGCTGCCGCGCTTAAACCAGTCCTTGTAGAACCCGGCAATCGCAATGGTGTCTGGCACATAGACATTATTTACGAAATCCATCATTTTAGTGATGATGTCGCGAATCTCCTGCAAGCCCAGGATATTCAGCGCTGTGGCCCCCATATCGCCTGTAACACCACTAATCGGTGACGGTGCGCCACCAACCAGGAAATTGGGGTGTGGGTTTTTGCCGCCAAAAATAGTATGAATCTGTACCACATCACGTTGCCAGCTCAATGCTTCCAGATAATGTGCCACAGCCATCAAATTGGCCTCGGCGGGCAATTTATAAGCAGGATGCCCCCAGTAGCCATTTGCAAAGATGCCCAGCTGACCAGAATCAACAAACTGCTTAATCTTCTTTTTCACATCTGCAAAGTAGCCCGGTGAAGAGTTAGGCCAGCTGGAGAGTGACTGGGCCAGCTCTGAAGTTGCCTTTGGATCAGCATTTAAAGCAGAAACAACATCAACCCAGTCCAGTGCATGCAGATGGTAGAAATGCATCACATGATCATGTACATACTGCGCAGCGATCATCAGGTTCCTGATTAATTGCGCATTGGCTGGAATTTTATAGTTCAATGCATTCTCAACCGAACGTACCGACGCGATACCATGCACCAGCGTACACACACCGCAGATGCGTTGTGCATAAGCCCAGGCATCACGCGGATCACGGCCCTTGAGGATGGTTTCGATACCCCGAACCATGGTACCCGCACTGGAAGCACCGATGATATTGCCATTGGCATCGGTTTCAGCTTCGATTCGCAAATGCCCCTCTATACGGGTAATTGGATCAACTACAACGCGTTCACTCATGACTCTTTCTCCTTCAGCAGATGATTAGCGACCAGCTCGGTCAGACCAAGCACCTCTATATTCATATTATTCTCTTCGATGCCCTCTTCCAGTGTGTTACGGCAGGTCGCACACATGGTCACAACCGTTGTCACATCCAGCTCTTCAATCTGCTGCCGTTTGCGGTGAAACACCTTACGCATCAGCGGCTCGGCTTCTTCTATGGTATTCATACCGCCACCACCACCGCAGCACCAGTTGCAGGCTTTATTGTCTTTCATTTCAATAAAATTAGAGGTCACCATATTCAACAGATTACGCTGCGGCTGGTTAACACCGCCGCGACGCGCGGCCTGGCAGGGATCATGGAAAGTCAGGCGTTCATCTTCAGTACCCGTTGTTTTCAACTTGCCTTCAGCACGCAGTTTATCCAGCACTTCGATAATATGAAAAACCTTGAACGGATAAGGACGTCCAATCACATTAGGGCCTTCCCAGCGAATCGCCATGTAGGCATGACCACATTCCGGACTGATGACATTCTTGATATTCAGCTCTTCAGCCGCTTCCACGATACGATTAATCATCATCGCTTCAATATCAGAGGCGCCCATATGCATACCCGGGTTACCTGCCTCATGCGCCTTGGTACTTAAGGTCCATGTTACCCCGGCTTCCTTGAAGATCTGTGCCAGCGAGCCAATAATCTCATTGAACTGCATGACCTCTGCGGAAGAAAGCAGCAGCAGGTAGTCCACATCAGCTGCATCGATATTGATATCGATACCTGTTTCTTTTTCTGCCGCCTTAACCATGGCCTCCAGGGTCTCCATTGGAAAGCCCATAACACTGCCTTTTTCCAGCGTGCGTACTGCGGCAGCCTGCAATGATTTAGGTGCCAGACCTGCAGCGGTCAGACCCTCTCGCATCTTGCGGATCATATACACAATGTCGTTACCTACCGGACACATCATGGTACAGCGACCACAGGTAGTACAACTTTCAAAAGCCAGCTCAACATTATCCCGCAGATCCTGTTCTGTTACGGCCTTGCTCAGACCGACCAGCTTTTTGATTCTTCCAACAACGGTATATTCCTGCTCCCAGATACGACGCATGGGTTCAACACGACGAATGGGCGTGTATTTAGGATCCCCCGTTTCGGTATAAAAGATACAGGCCTGTGAACAGATACCACAACTGGTGCAGCTGGAAAAATACGACGCAATGGGTGCATCGATGACTTTTTTCAGGGTATTAATGCCCTGCTCAAATGATGTACTCATGACTGAATCCCCCTGCGACCATTATTCGATCCGGTGTAATAGCGCGACATAAAAAATGTAATAACATGGGACAGCTTGCTAATCGGTAGCGCGACCATCAGTAACTCGACCGACAGGATGTGTATAGCCAGCATCGTGGTGTAATCCATGCCCAGCCTGTGATAGGCCATGTATCCAGTCAGCAATGGCAGGAAGGTGACCACCCAGGCCAGGTAATCCGACATGCGACTGAGGATTCTACGTGCCGGGTTAGTAAAGCGCTGCACCAGGGTATACATTAATGCAGCGAGGCTCAGCACCGTAAAAAAGTCAATGATGTAACTCGGCCACCCGCCCCAGAACACACCAAACACATCGCGAAATAGCTGTGTATGAGGAATAAAAAAGAAAATAACGATTAACAGCCCGATATGAAAAATGTAGGAGGCCGTAATGAATTTCCAGTTTTTAGGTTCGGGAATCGAACGTTTCAATATCATCATCCAGCCATCGCGTACACCGCTATCACGTACCTCAGCCAGCTCTTTAGGGCGTCCCAGAGATAAAATCTCTATTATTCTCAGGGTAAGTCCAAACACCATGATCACCGTGGCATAAGACAGGCCCGGGCCACGTGCCCAATTCAGTAGTTCAACTTCATTCATCGCTACCTCCCATATCTTTTAAGGTTACAGGCTGAACTTTCTGTTGAGCCGAGGTTTTATTGCTTTTATTCAGGTAGGCAGAAGCAAGGCCACCAACAATGCCTGCCGCCAGCGCACCTTTGGCCCATTGGCCGGGGTAATTGCTACCGGTAGACAGCGCCTTGTAAAAGCCACCCGCATCCCAGAAATCGGGCTCTGAGCAGCCGATACAGCCATGCCCCGATTGAATAGGGAAAGAGGTGCCATTGTTCCATTTAACCGTTGCGCAGGCGTTATGCGTTACAGGCCCCTTACAGCCCAGCTCGTACAGACACCAGCCCTTACGCGCGCCATCGTCATCAAAACTTTTGGCAAACTCGCCACGATCATAAAAGGGGCGCCGATAACAACGGTCATGGATAGAATCGCCATAAAAAGCCTTTGGTCTGTGCAGGCTATCCAGCTCAGGGATACCAAAGGTCAGCACATGAGCCAGCACGCCGGTCATCACAACCGGGATCGGGGGGCACCCTGGAATATTGATAATGGGTTTATCAGTGACGATATCGGATACGGCAACCGCACCGGTTGGATTCGGTGCCGCCTTGGGCAAACCACCAAAGGTTGCACAGGTCCCCACAGCGACTATGGCGGACGCATTTTTCGCTACCTGCTGTAACATATCCAGGTTCGTCATACCCGCGATAGTCGAGTAAACACCACCATCTTTAAGTGGTATAGATCCGTCGACAATCAGGATGTATGCACCTTCATTTTCTTCCATCGCCTTTTCACGCGCCTGTTCCGCCGCATGTCCGGATGCGGCCTGCAGGGTATGGTGATAATCCAGTGATACAAAATCAAAGATCAGGTTTTCAAGGCTCGGTTTATGCGAGCGCGTGATCGACTCGGTACAGCCAGTACACTCCTGAAACGATAGCCAGATCACCGACTGACGCCTGGTATGTGCTAGTTTCTCCGCCATTTGTGCGGCCGCAGCTGGGGACAGCGCCATCGCCGATGCAACACTGCTACAGAACTTCATAAAAGTTCGGCGCGATATGCCATGGCGTTGTAACTCGTCCGCTAAGATAGATTTATTGTAATTCACACTTAATCTCCTCCTTCATCCTAGTTGATGATCTTTTTCATACGATCCGCTGATAATGCAGCGTCAGACGGATGACTCTTGATTATTTCAGGTATCCATGACACTTCGATGAACTCTGAAATCAATAATTCGTCAGCAGCATAGTGTCTAACCCACCAGATACCGCTGTAAGATGTCTCGAAAATAAGGCTCTGCCCAACCGTGTTCAGGGTGACTTCAACTTCACCCTTACCCAGCATCTGCTCCAGCTCCTGTTTATCCTCATCGCTGATGGGAAGACTGAACAGATCGACCGTATGCTCAGTCCCCTGCTCGACTAACTGCTGTAAATGCTGCGCAAGTTCGTTGAATAGCGCGCTCGCCATCGAGCCGGAAGAATGTCTGATTTCAATAGGAATATTGAGCTGATTCATGATTACTGCCAGCTCTGAATGATTCGGTTTACTTCATTGCAGGCCAGGGGTATGGCCTGCTGTACCGCTGCAGTAGGCTGCTCGCCCCAGTCGATGGAGTCCGGCTGTATACCGACCAGAGCCCGTTTACTCGGCAGGTTTCCTGCCAGCAGGGCAATAGACATAACATCGACCAGACCCACTTCATGCACAGATTTCTTATTACCGTTGGTAATAAAAAAGTCCATAGCCTCATTTTCGAATACCTGTACGGCACCGGGAGCAGATTTTATTTCAGATGCGTCAACGACGATCAATTGATCACAGGACTCTATGGACTGGGCCAGAGTAAAACTGAGCGTTCCTCCATCCATATACAGCACATCGGGGGAAAATAGATTGTCCTGCTGAAGCTGGTTGACCACATGAACACCCACGCCTTCATCGCTTAACAGGGTGTTGCCTATACCGAGTACCAGTGTTTTATTCTTATACATGAGATACCGTCAGTGTTTAACAGCGAGCTAATGTCAGTATAATGAATCGCTGTTTTTCTCGATTGATCTGGATCAACGTAATTCAGTCTAGTCGACAAGTTGATCGTAGAGCAGCCAATCTTTTATTTTTACTTGAGTATAAGTTTATGTGTCTCGGTATTCCCATGCAAATCAAAAGTATAAATGGTATCAGTGCGCTGTGCGAAGCCCGCGGCATACAACGCGAAGCCAGTTTGCTATTAGCACTGGATGACGAGTATAAGGTGGGAGATTACGTCATGATCAGCATGGGTAACGTCATTTCGCGCATTGACGAAAAGGAGGCAGAGGTTGCCTGGGGGCTTTATGATGAGATGTTTGCAGTCATGGATCAATCGGATAAAAATTAGCCCCTGAAAACAGTTTTATTTTGCGCAATGCAACAACTGTTACTGTTTTAGCTTATTCTGCCCCCTTATAATCCGGCTATACCCCTATAAATCAAGGTGACTGTGTTGAGCTATTTCCACCGCCTGGTGAAGTTTATCCCGTTAATTTTTGTGCTGCTGTGGAGTACTGGATTCATAGCGGCCAAGTTTGCTCTGCCCTATATAGAGCCATACACGTTGCTGCTGACCCGCATGCTGATTACCGTGTTCATTTTTCTACTGCTAATCCAGCTTTTCCGCACGGGATGGCCTAAGCCGATCGATGCGCTACACCAGATGGTGGTGGGTTCGCTGATTCATGCGGCCTATCTTGGCGGCGTATTCGCCGCCATCAAGCTCAACATGCCAGCTGGAATCGCATCCCTGATCGTAGGCCTGCAACCCCTGTTGACGGCGCTGATGGCGTGGCTGGTGTTGGGCAATCAACTCAAATCCCGGCAATGGCTGGGGCTGGGGCTGGGTTTGCTCGGGGTTTCCATGGTGTTATTACAAGGTAAATCTGTTGGCTTCGACAACATCAGCCTGGGTGCAGTTATCGCAATTCTGATCGCTCTGCTCGGTATTTCCACAGGGACCCTGTACCAGAAAAAATATGGCCAGAAAAGCAAACTGCTACCCGGCTCATTCTTCCAGTACCTGGCTACTGTAGTCTGGATGGGGGTATTAAGTGCGGGCTTCGAAACCCAGCAGATTAGCTGGAATTTCACGCTGGTCGCAGCACTCGCCTGGCTTGTTGTGGTGCTATCGATTTTTGCCATTCTACTACTGATGTTAATGATTCGTGAGGGTGAATCAGCCAGGGTTGCAAGTTATTTTTATCTGGTACCTCCAGTAACCGTCATTGAAGGCTGGTTATTGTTCGATGAGCAACTCAACCTGGCAGCATTAGTGGGCATTGCGATTACCGTTATCGGCGTTTACCTGGTGGTTAAGACCCGAAAAATTGCTGCGTAAGTAACGTCTGGCAACAAAAATGGCAAACAAGCCTCAGCGATTACCCGTGCGTTATTTTCAGTAAATTAATCAGCGACTGAGTCATTCTTGCCGTTGCTCCCCAGAGTACTTCACCATCGTATTCATCATAAAACAGCACCGGAAATGACTTACCCGCACGCTGACGTTGTTCAATGCGGAAATTACCTGCATCGGCAAGCCAGTTTAACGGTATGCTGAACACACGCGCGACTTCAACTGGATCTGGAATAAATTGATAGGGCCACTGTTTGACATGACCCACAATCGGCGAGATCTTAAAGCGCGAAATGCTATAGTGATAATTCAGCTTGCCCAGGATTTCTACATGCTGAGGATGCAGTCCAATTTCTTCATGCGCCTCGCGCAATGCAGTCTGGTTTAAATCCTCATCGCCCGGTTCGAATTTTCCACCAGCGAAAGCCACCTGACCACTGTGATGATCGTGTTCATGATCCGAGCGCCTGATGAATAAAATATGCCAGCGTCCCGCCTCTCGTATGAAGGGAATCAGTACACCAGCCTGACGACAATCCTCCTCTTTCCACTCAAATGGAATATCCTGCGTAGTTCCGCAATTGAGCAACAGGCGCTGGCGAATATCATTCAGAGTCAGCTGATCTAAATCTAATTCAGTCATACCCTCTACGTTACACCATGACCCCGCGTGATGGTGTGTAGCTATCCAGCACTTCCAGGTAGTTTGCGCGCTCATAGTCAGCTGGGTTAATCGCGTTTGCATAGCTTAAACTGCCTTTAAGCTGTCGCACTGACTCGTATTCCTTTTCCTGCAACCAGCCCTCCATTTCATCCAGAATCAGATTAACATGGCGCGTTCCATGCTTGAGCAGGGTACTGCACAGACAACAGGCATCGGCTCCAGCCAGCAGCCCTTTTATCACCTGGTCGGCATCATGCATACCTCCTGTGATCGCCAGCGACATACGGGTATGCTGCCTTAATATAGCCGTCCACCGAATACGCATTAATGACTCATCCGCACTGGACAGATTGATTCTTGGCTGAATGCGCAGGGTTTCCAGATCAATATCTGGCTGATAAAAGCGGTTAAATAATGACACGCCATCAGCTGATGCCTGTTGCAGTCGCAAAATCATCGGAACCAGAGCGCTAAAATGATTGGATAACTTAACATTAACCGGGATAGCAACCTGGCTTTTGACCGCTGCAAACACATCCAGATAGCGCTGCTCGACCTGCTGCGAAGTTTCCTGTGGATCAGCAGCAATATAATAAACATTGAGTTCTATGGCATCCGCACCAGCCTGTTCAAGCTGACGTGCATGCTCTACCCAGCCAGAATCACTAACCCCATTCAAACTGGCAATCACAGGAATATCCAGCGCCTGCTTTAGCTGTCTTAATCGTGACAGGTATCTTTGCTGATAATCCTCAAAGCCATCAGGTACTGGATGAAAGCTGCTGGCTTCGGCATACCCTGTTGATTGTTGGTAGATAAATCGTTCCAGTTGCGCCTGTTCATTTTCAACCTGCTCCTCAAACAGCGAAGGCATAATGATCGCAGCAATGCCTGCATGCTGTAACTCGAGCGCCGACTCCACTTCCCAGGTCAGCGGGCTAGAAGAAGCTACCAGCGGGTTACTGAGGGTCATGCCCAGATATTCAGTGGTCAGGTCCATATCAATGCTCCTTCTGTTGGTCTTTACTTTCGGCCAGCCTGGCTTTTGCCGAGGTAATCGTGGTGTTCTGATCCCACTCCAGTTCAGCCAGCTGACGATAATAATGGTAACGATGATTCACTTCCTGTTGCGACTTCTGTAGAAACGCTTCGGCCGCTTCGGGATGCGTATGCCACAGCATCTTAAAACGCGTTTCACTCATGATGTAGTCGCGGTAGGGAATTTTTGGCTCAGCTGAATCCAGATGCAATGGATTCACGCCCTGAGCGGCCTTGCCGGGATCATATCGAAATAGGGGCCAATGCCCACTATCTACTGCCATCTGCTGCTGTCGATGATTATTTGACAGGTCTACACCATGCGCAATACAGGGTGAATAAGCAATGATAATTGAGGGCCCTTCGTGCGCTTCAGCCTCAATAAAGGTACGCAGGGTTTGAACATCTTTTGCACCATAAGCCACATGTGCGACATACACATGCTCATAATCCATCGCTAACATCGCCAGGTCTTTCTTGGCGCTGGCCTTGCCAGCGGAAGAAAACTTCGCCACCGCTCCGCGCGGAGTCGCCTTGGATGTCTGACCACCCGTATTGGAATAAACCTCAGTGTCCAGCACCAGGATGTTGACATTACGGCTGCTCGCCAGTACATGGTCCAGCCCACCATAACCGATGTCGTAGGCCCAGCCATCACCTCCGATAATCCACACTGAGTGCTTACACAGGTATTGCCTGAGCTCATTGAGCTTGGCTGCCTTTTCATCGGATAGTTTTTGTAACTGCTGCCCGAGTTGCTCTACCCTCTCGCGCTGTTGATAAATACCGGATTCGCTGGTTTCGTCCGCTTGCAGTATCTGATCGACCAGGTCCTTATCCAGCTGGTCGCCCAGTTGCATTAAGAGTTCCTGTGCCTGCTGTTTATGCGTGTCGACCGCAACCCGCAATCCAAGACCAAATTCCGCGTTGTCTTCAAATAACGAATTATTCCAGCTCGGCCCCAGCCCCTGCTTATTTTTTGTCCAGGGTGTCGTCGGCAGGTTGCCACCATAAATCGAAGAACAACCGGTCGCATTCGCCACCAGCATACGATCACCGAATAACTGTGAAACCAGCTTAACGTAGGGGGTTTCACCACAGCCAGAACAGGCTCCAGAAAACTCAAATAAAGGCTCCAGGGCCATGGCACCTTTTATGGTCTCAACCTTGAGTTCACGTCTGTCGTACTCAGGTAAGCTGAGATAAAAATCCCAGTTCTCCTTTTCCTGCTCTAACAATGGGCCAATAGCCGCCATATTCAATGCCTTACGACTGGCGTTACTCTTATCACGAATTGGACAGATATCTACACATAGTCCACAACCGGTACAATCCTCAGGCGCCACCTGATAGCTGACATGATAGCCTTCAGGAAAATCCTTGCCCTTCATTGGCATGGTTTTAAAGGTTGCCGGGGCGTCCACCAGTTTATCCTGGTGAAAGATCTTGCTGCGTATCGCCGCATGCGGACAGACCATAGGGCATTTACCGCACTGGGAACAGATATCGTTTTCCCATACCGGAATCTCCAGCGCAATGTTACGTTTTTCGTAAGCTGCGGTCCCGGTTGGGAAGGTGCCATCGACGGGGAATACACTGACAGGTAAAGCATCTCCTTTTCCTGCAATAATTGCAGCGGTTACCTGTTGTACAAATTCCGGTGCATCTGTACTCACCGCTTCTCGAATTTCAAACTCGCTATTCAGGGTAGCAGGTATCTGTACCTGGTGCAGGCAGGCCAGTGTTTCATCAATCGCCCTGAAATTAATATCCACTATGCGCTGGCCTTTTTTACCATAGGTTTTAACGACTGCGTCCTTGATTGCATCAATCGCCTGCTGCTGCGGTAACACCCCTGAAATGGCAAAGAAACAGGTTTGCATAATGGTATTAATCCGCTTGCCCATGCCTGTTTTTTCGGCGACAGCGTAGGCATCAATGATGTAAAAATTGATGTTTTTATCGATACATTGCTGCTGCATTTTACGGGGTAAAGTCTGCCAGACCTGCTGTTCTGATTGTTGCGTATTCAGCAGGAAAACCGCATTCTTTGCAGCCTTGTCCAGCATGTTATAGCGCTGTAAAAAAACCGACTGATGACAGGCCACGAAGTTTGCCTCGTCATCCCCAATCAGGTAAGTAGAGCGGATCGGTCGTGGCCCGAAACGCAGGTGTGAAACGGTAACGGCACCAGATTTTTTTGAATCATAGACAAAATAGCCCTGCGCCTTTAAATCGGTACTTTCACCGATAATCTTGATACTGTTTTTATTCGCACTCACGGTACCATCACTACCCAGCCCGTAGAACAGGGCCTGGAAGGCATCATCATTGGCGTCGGTTTTAAACTGGCTATCCCAGGCCAGGCTGGTATGGGTCACATCGTCATGAATCCCAATAGTGAAATGGTTTTTGGGTTTTAACTGCGTAAGCTCATCGAATATCGCTTTCACCATGGCTGGGGTAAATTCCTTGGAGGAAAGACCATAACGCCCTCCAATAATACGCGGCATCTGTGTGAACACAGCCTCGCCCGAAGCCAGATGCTCCGCAAAGGCAGTGACAACGTCTTTATATAAGGGCTCCCCGTCTGCACCCGGTTCCTTGGTCCTGTCCAGCACTGCGATACCTTTAACCGAGGTAGGAATCGCTCTGATCAACTCGACACTGTCCAGCGGTCGGTACAGGCGCACCTTAAGCACACCGACCTTAACCCCTTGCTGATTCAGGTACTGCACAGTTTCATGTACCGTCTCTGCTCCAGAGCCCATTAGTATAACGACATACTCAGCATCGGCGTCGCCAACATACTCATACAGCCGGTAACTGCGCCCTGTCAGCTCACCGAATTGATCCATGACTTTTTGTACGATTGCAGGAAAGGCCCGATAAAAAGCATTGACGGATTCCCTGGCCTGAAAATACACATCCGGGTTTTGCGAGCTTCCTCGCAAGATCGGATTAAAAGGGGACATCGCTCGCTCGCGGTGTGCCCTGATCGCAGCATCATCGATTAATGCCTTAACCACTGCTAGCGGAATCGCCTGCAACTTGGAAAGCTCATGTGAGGTCCTGAAGCCATCAAAGAAGTGCAGCACCGGTATACGGCCCTGTAGTGTAGCGGCCTGAGAAATAAGGGCCATATCCATCACTTCCTGTGGTGAGTTGGATGCAAGCATAGCAAAGCCGGTAGCGCGAGCTGACATCACATCACTATGATCCCCAAATATGGATAATGCCTGGCAGGCCAGTGAGCGCGCAGCGATGTGAAACACTGTAGGTGATAACTCACCCGCGATTTTATACATATTCGGCAGCATCAATAGCAATCCCTGCGAGGCAGTGAACGTAGTGGTCAGGGATCCAGCCTGTAATGCGCCATGGATCGCGCCGGCGGCACCCGCCTCGGACTGCATCTCGATCACTTCGGGGACCGTACCCCAGAGATTCTTCTGCCCTTTCGCTGACCATTCATCAGACCACTCACCCATGGGCGAGGCAGGAGTTATGGGATAAATGGCGATTACTTCATTACACAGATGAGCAATCGTAGCCGCAGCCTGGTTACCATCAATAGTCAACGTTGTATTTTGCATGATACCCTTTGCGTCATTCTTAACGTGATATTAGTTATAGCTTAGTTTCAATCATACGAGTCATGATTTAAATCATCAAAAATAAATGTAACAGTATTACCCGTTTAATACACTTGACCAGCGCGCCTGTAAGCATCAAAAAATGAACAAAGACATGAGTATACGATTGATTTTGCTGATAATTTTTGGCTTGCCTGCTGCCTACTACTCAGACATGGATAGTGCCAGTCGGCTTCAGGCTTATGTTTTGCCTATTTCTGCCTTCATCTGCTTTCTTCTGTTCTGCCTGTGGGTAATCAAGTTTTTTGAACAGATCAAGCGCCACTAAAAATCCCACTAACACTTACCATTCTCGCGTAAGCTGAGCTCCTGCCTACCAATTGTGCAGGTGCACAATTCGGCTAAACGTTCTAGAATAGACCAATTTTTAACGGATCGATCTGCTATGCCACTTTCTACACCCAGTAAACGTAGACCCCTACATACCCGAGAAGTCACCTGCCAGGGCTTTTTACGCGATGATGGTTTAATTGATATAGAAGGGCATCTAAACGATACCAAACCTTTTGACTTTCCTAATCAGGATCGGGGTGGCGTTATCCGTGCAGGCGAATCATTACATGGCATGTCCATCCGTATTACGCTGGACCCGTCTATGAAGATTCATCATGCTGAAGCCATTATGGATTTCACGCCTTATAACTACTGTAAATCCATTGCTTCAGTATTTGAAAAGCTGGCAGGCCTGAGGATTGGGCCTGGATGGCGTGGCAAGGTAAAGGAAATCATGGGTGGACAAAAAGGCTGTACCCATTTAACTGAGTTACTGGGGCCGATGGCAACCACCGCTTTTCAAACCCTGGTCAGCCTGAAAAACTCTGCCAATAACGATGGCAAGGAACAGCCACACGATGAATACGTGCCTTATCTGATCAATTCCTGTCATACCCATGCGGAAGACAGCCCGGTAGTACAGCAACACTGGCCGGAATATTACCGGCAAAGCAAAAAAGCCGTGTAGGATTCAATTGGGCGGGGGTCAGCTAATGGTTTATTGAGGAAACTCCACACAAAATCGGGACCCCTGGCCTAGCTGGCTGTCGATTTTAAGGTTCAATCCATGTACCTTGCAGACTTTCATCACCAGATACAGGCCCAGGCCGCATCCATTGCTATCCGGCCCGTGGTAGCAGCGTTCCACCACTAGGTCTATCTCGCTGCTTCCGATACCATGCCCGCTATCAACCACGCAGAATTTATCCCGTTCCAGAACCACATTGATGCTGCCTGACGTGGTGTTATTAATCGCGTTCTGGATCAAATTACCCAGAATAATCTGTATGTGATCTTCAGAAATTTTAACCGCAGGGTCATCAACCACTTCCAGAGTCAACGCGAGTGACTTAATACGAGCCTGATCTTTATAATGAGAGAGCGTTTCCTCAAAAACCCGCTTCAGGCTGATTTCCTGTGCCGGGCGTTGTAAAGTCTCCTCTGAATTTCTGGCAAAGAACAATAATGATTCGATCATCCTGTGCATATAGTCGGTAGAAGAGCGGATACGAGAAATTACCGCTTTTTGCTGCTCGGTAACACCTTCCAGCTCAAGCAAATCTAATGCCGTTGCGACGACCGATACCGGGGTTCGTAATTCATGACTGACTGCAGCAGAAAACGACTGTTCGCGTTCCACGTATTCATCCATACGGATCAGGAACTGATCGAACGACTGCGCAATCATGCCCACCTCGTAATCTTTATAACCCTCTTCTATACGAACATTGCGCTCATTGGGATTGAGCCGGGCTACCTCTTCGGCCAGATCCGACACCGGTGCCAGAAATTTTCGCGTCAACCATAACCAACTGGCGAATAACAACAACACAAATATAAAACCGCCACCAATCAGAATGGTCTGCAGCAAACTCAGCGTCTTATTGATATCCGTGGTATCGAATGAAATATAGATACGGTCGTTATACAGGTCGACCACGGTGGCATGGTGACTTCTTTCACCTGCGGAGACTCTAACATAGCCATCATAATCCAGGTTTTTCAGATACTCCGGGATCGGGAATTTATCCTCTTCACTCAGGCGAAATGCCTGAATTGAAGCGGACTTGGGCATGCGAATATTGGGATCAGCCTGCAGCTCAATCAACATCTCTGATACTTCATGACCAAGCAAGGTTGTTACCATCAACGTTTCGAGGCGATTGACCAGGGCGACCACTAATACCGAGTAAATAATACTTGCGATTACGCCCAGATACAGAATTTTGCGCGCAATGCGACTATGTAGTGTGTATTTATTGCTCATCTGCAGCAAGCCTGTAACCCACACCGCGGATCGTTTGTACCAGCTTGGTCAACCCTGGTTTATCCACTTCGCTACGGATTGCGTAGATATGCGATCTGAGCACTTCGCTATCCGGGGGGTCATCATTCCAGATTTGCTGTTCAATTTCCTGCCGGGTAACCACTCTTTCCGAATTCTGCATCAGGATCACCAGAATTTTTAGCGGAATCGGTTTAAGCGATAGCTCGCTCCCATTTCGTCTTAATTTCATGGTATCAGGGGAGTATTCCAGATCTTCAACAACCAGATTCTTCTTGCTGTATGAATGATTGGAACTGCGACGAATTAGCGACTGTAAGCGCGCTTCAAGCTCTGGCAGGGAAAAAGGTTTGACCAGGTAATCATCGGTGCCGGATTTAAAGCCTTTCAGCTTATCTTCCTCGGTATCCTTGGCCGTCAACATGATCACCGGTGTATCCAGTCCGTGATTTTCTCGAATTTGTTGACAAAAAGTCAGGCCATTCATGCCAGGCAACATCACGTCGAGAATAATCACATCATAAGTCTGTCGCAAAACCAGATTCAGAGCGGAAAGACCGTCTGCAGCATAATCAATAATATGCCCTTTTCTTTCAAAGAACTCCGAAACATTTAACGCGAGATCATGGTTATCTTCGACAAGTAATATATTCATTGATTACTCAGCACTATTACTTCACCCATTGGAATTCTGGAAATTAAATTCGTGATTCAGCTAATCTCCCGGACCAGATACAGACTTACTTAACCGACCAGATTGTTATCATAAACGTACTTCACCAGCTGCGCTGTATTCTTGATCTGCAGCTTCTTAAAAATATTGCTGCGGTGTTTGCTGACTGTTTTCTCACTGATTGAGAGGATTTCTGCGATTTCCTTACTGCTCACCCCATCCCCAATCAACTTGGCAACCTGCTCTTCACGATCAGAAAGCGGGGATACTTTATTGTGATCACCAGAGCCATTGTTAAAGCTCAGGAAGTTGTTTACCAGAGGGTCGGAGATCCCTGGGCTTAAAAACTTTCTCTGATGGATTACATTGATCGCCTCAAGCAGCAGGGAGTAATGGTCGTATTTAAGGATAATACCATCCACCCCTGCGCTTAACGCTTTATGAATTACCGGCGGCGTAATTTCGGAAGACAGCAAAATAATTTTAGTAGGCAGTCCGCTGGCCTTTATTTTTCGGATCAGGTTAATACCACTTAATGCACCCAGGTTTAAATCCGTGATAACCAGATCAGGTACTTGCTGACGAATCTCATTGTAAGCGGTAGAACCACTGGAACTTACCCCTATCACCTGATACTGCTTGGTCAGTTCCAGATTCGTTGTCAGACAATCTGCGAAGATGGTTTCAGTATCTGCGATGTAAACCGATTTAATAATCATATAAAAGCCACTAAGTCGCTTTATTGCTTAAAATCAAGAGATGATTTTAATAACTCCATTTTCTCTGCATACTCCTGAGTAATATCCAGAGCATCTTGATGATTAAATATCACCTTGGGTGTGATTAAAACAATAAGCTCTCTTTTTATTTTAGAATTGGATGTTTTCCCAAACAGTCCACCCGCATAAGGTACATCATGTAATCCCGGGATACCACTTTCACCGTTAATTGAATTCTCGGTAATCAGGCCACCCAGAATAATCGTTCTACCATTTTGTACTGCTACCGTACTATTAATATTACGCTGAAGGAAGCTACGCTGCCCTGTTGCATCATCAATACTACCGACATCGGTGACTTCCTGGCTCAGTTCCATGGTCACCAACCCGCCAGAGTTAACCCGTGGCGTTACTGATAATAGAACACCTGTACTCTTGTATTCTATCGACTGCGTCAAAACATCGTTATTTGAAGACTTGGCCGACGCGACCTGAACTGGCTGCTGATCACCCACACGAATAGTTGCGGTATGGTTATCCAGCGCCATCAGCGATGGTGTCGATATAACATTGAGCTTGGACTCAGCGGCTAATGTATTAAACACCGCAGAGACCAGCGACCCGGTACCACTGAGCAGGAATGAAAATCCGGGTGAAATCGCACCGATGCCAGCACCTGAATTCAGGTCCAGCGTGGTTTCCGTGTCGTACTGATTACTGACACCGTTGTGTTTGAGATACCACTCCAGACCGTAACTCAGCTCATCGGTAAGCGTCACTTCGACAATTGAAACCTCTATCAGCACCTGCAGAGGTAATGTATCCAGGTCATGTATAACTTTTTTGATACTGTCGTATTCAGACTTTTTGGCCAGTATCACCAGCGCATTATTGGTTTCATCAGACACAATCTTCAGACCTGTTCCTGAGCCGGAAGAAGTTCTGGATCTAGATGCGGCAGGGCTGGTAGTGGCTTTATTACTCACTACCACTTCCTGGCTTGATACGGTATTACTGGCCGCAGAAGACACCGCGGGCACGATACCCGCCGATGAATCACCAAATATGTTATTTAGCATATCGGCCAGTTCACTTGCTTTACGGTTTTGCACCTCATAAACATACAACTGGGTATCAGCTGTTGCCACCTCTACATCCAGTACCTTGAGCCAGTTCTGTACCGCATCAATCTCGGCCCTGGATGAAGCGACCACCAGTAAGGCATTAAAGCGTTCAAAGGTATCGATGACGATTTCGTTGGTTTTGTTCTGGCTGGTCAGGATCTTGGTGATTTCATTTTTGACTACTGAAGCATCGGTATTCTCAACAGGGAGCAAAGCAACCGATTTCGATTTTAACCAGCTCACATCAAATATCTGTACCGCATCCACCACATTTTCTATTTCCTGCGTGGTGCCTGTCACAATCACGGCCCTGCGCTCTTTATCTATTTTCAAATGAGTGACGCCAGGTGCAACTGAGTCAAGAATAGGTTTCAGAGAGTTTGGATCCAGGTAATTCACCGGAACAACCACCATTCGATACCCGGGCTGTAGATTTTTCGCGCTATACAGCTCCGGCTTTAGTGAGTAATTTTTTGCTTTAGTCAGCGGGATGAACTCGTAATGATTATCCTTGCTCACCATAACGGCATTCTTGGATGCCAGCACGCTTTCTACGATGGACAGTAAATGATCGGCATTCACCTTACCCTTGGTCTGCACCGTTACCTCACCTTTTATGGTGTTATCCAGTATATAATTCTGACCCAGCATCTCGGTGAATACGATAGAGATAAACTCTTCAATAGCGATATTTACAAAGTCCAGGCTGAACTCGCCCTTTCCTTTCGTGTAATCTCTCCGCGGCGCTGTGTTTACAATTCTGCCATCACCATATCGATACACTGCGCCCAGTGAGCTGGATTTCTGCGCATCTTGTATACGCTCCCCGTTATCATCGTAGGAAATGATCTCAGGGACTCCCTGCGCATTCACTTCAACCTGATAACTTGGCCCCTTGGGTGATGAACAGCCCGAGACAAAAGTTAGAAATGATATTAAGCTGAATGAAAGCACTCGCTTAAAAATTATATTCGAATATAAATCGCCCATGATTACCCCCTAATCTTTAAAGGCCACTACTTTTTCCTTACCAGACTTGGAAAAAGTAAAACTTGATTCCGACACTGCATCCAGGCGCCACCCATAAATTTCTTCACCTATCCGCAGTCTCAGGTTATTACCGTTTTTCTGATCTTTTAATACCGCCAGGATCCCGTCACCAGTTAACGCTATACCCAGCGCTGTTACCTTTAAATCGTCTATCACTGGTTTGGGTTTTCTCACTACTTCAACTTTTTTCTCTTCTGCAAACTCCCTCTCTTCAATAAACAGGGGACGCGCTACGATCGCACTGTAGGCATTCAGATTCTTAAGCTGTTTTACGTTGCCGCCATCCTGATCATAATTAATCTGCAAATCACGCCCGGACTGGCCTTGCTCCGGGGTTGCTTGCCCCATAACAAAGTACACGGCAACAACAGCAATGATCAAGATAAGTGAAAGAATGGATTTCATAAGTTACTGGCATCCCTGAAAAAACTGCTCGCAACGAACGTCATGTTCATATCACTGGCATCTTTGCTTTGAGCCAGAATCGACTTATAGGCTACCGATGTTCTGGTGATATCAATATCCTTAATAATAATCAGCGGTAATTCATTCTCAATTAGATACAGCATTTTCTGTATCTCCTGATGATTTACAGCCTTCATCCGGATCTCCACTGAAACCTCGCTGTACCCATCATTCTGAACTACAGGAAAGGGCTTCACGGTTAATATCTTTGCCTGGGTATTACGGCTGATAATACTCTTTAACTTATTCTGAATCTCTGAAGATGCAGTAGAAGGTTGCGAGCTGTTAAGAAAGTTCTTCGATTGCTTATATTGCTTTTTAACCTTCTGAATTTCATCTTGATAGAGTTTTTCCTTCGCCAGAATACTATCCACCCGCTGCGTTTTCTTGCGTAAGATCTCGGTTTCGGATTCAATCTCTCTAAGCCCATCAAGATAAAAACTGGAAAACAGCACATAGGTCAGCAGCAGCAACATTAGCAGTATTGATAGCGCAACCGCTTTATCCAGGTTCTGATTTCCAAAAAGACTATGCATCGGCTTTCAACTTGAGCGCTAACTCAAATGTCTCTCTGTTAGTGTTTGGAATCTTAATGATTGAGGAAGTAAACTTGATACTGTCAAAGATCCCCAGATCATTCAGGTCGTCAGATACAGCCGTCGCAGATACTGCCTCACCTTTCAGTTTTATCTCACCATTTTTATAGGTAAAGCGTGAGATCCATGCATCCCTGCCTATATTCTCACTCAAAATTGCGAGTAGCTCGACAACCCGATGTTCCTTATTAATCTGGGTATTCAATTTTTTTCCCAGCTCGATTTCCGCATTTAACTGGTTGATGGTAGAAACAATATCGCCTGCTTTTTTGATTTCTTGCGGTGTTTTTGGCTGAATGGCATCCAGTTGCTGATAACTCATCTGGTAGGGTAATACCAGCAATCCAGCCAGCAACGCTAGATTGAAGGCCGTATGCAGATTTCCCAGACTCAACATCGACTTCGGTTTCAGCTCGGCACGATTGCCTAAAATATTTATTTTTGTTCCATAACGTTCGTAAAAATGGCGCGTAGTGCAAATGATCAGCCGATCAGTTTGAGATTCAAACGCCGCGACCAAATGATCGTAAACCCTGGACTTGAGCACGATGACTTCCACGTCTACCTTAGCGCGCGCAGACTGAATATTGAGTGCATAAAAGAAACGGATTTCCTGAAAGTTTAATGGGATATGCTTCTCGAGATCATAGCGCAGCACAGTCTCAATATTTTCCAGTGTTTCAACCGGATAGTTCAGCACCAGCGAAAACACCTTGTCGTCGGGCAACAGATAGAGACATTTCTTATTCCCCGGATTCCTTTCTAACAGACTGGCAGCCAGATCAAATTCCAGGCAGCTATCTTCCTTCGCTTCACGTGCAGCGCTATCCAGGCCGATATCCACATCCTGCACCTGCTTTAGACCCTGTGCCGGATCAACCGCTTTAATCTTGCCACCATCGCTATAGTATAAAACGGTACTATCGCTCGCCTGCTCAGCTTCGGCCCTGATATTCAGCAAAGTGCCCTGATCATCCTGAATCACTAGCGTATCATCTTCGGAAACCATCCCCATCAGGCGAGTCGTTTTATCATCCCTGTTAAAAACAATGGTGGAATCCTCACGTTCGGTCAGATCTATTTGATCCAGCGTAGAACTAGAGAGATCGGTTTCTTTCTTCTTGAATTCATGATGAATGATCTCAGCCTGCCCCGTCAGATCAATGTGGGCGGTATCATTCTCATTTAGTGTCGTTTCCTCTACCTCATCAGCACTACTCAAATCAAAATCCAGGCCAGCATCCTGTGCATCAGCGTCCATCGAGATAGAATCAATAACCTGACCCTGTCCGTCCTGCAAGAAGACACCATCCCCCTGATGTCGAATGATGAGTTCAACATTTGAGTGATATTTCTTTAATTGGTTTTCCAGTTGCTGGGGCACACAGGATTTCAGCGTGCTTGTCCACCAGTTAAAATATTTATTCACCTGGGCCAGAATACCAAACTTCATGAGCGTTCACCTGCCTGGCAGTAATCAGTTAACGGCCCAACAATATGGCGTTGATAAGGCGCTCCGGTAATCGATGTAAAGTAGGTATAGTTTGGAAAACTGTTCAACATGTGCTCAATGATTTCCATCATATAGATGCGAGTAAAGTTACCTGCCATCTTATGAAGTGAGTCGGTTAGCAAGCCGTAACTCAGTAAAGTTTTTGCCAGTTCTTCAGCATCGGGATTTTCAATATTAAATCTTTGCACCATCGCATTGACCCTTATTCCTCGCAAATTACGTTGCAACACCTTGTCGTAATCTGTAGCCCAGCACAGTCGTGAAGCTGGCTTGTGCTGCTGGTAACTTTTAATCGCCTGAAAATCTGTGGAATCATTACTCATAGCAGTCAGCTGTAAACTAGCCGGTTCTGGACAGCTCAACTGTTCCAGCGCAGCCAGTGCATCTACTGAAGTATTGACCAGTAAATAATCGTCTTTTCTGCAGTAGTCTGCGTACTGTGATTGTAGTTTTTTTATATCATAATCAACAACATAGGGAATTGACTGTATTTGCCTGCTGAGCTTCTGGATTTCACCCTGTTGATCGACGTAGAACAACCGATCACCCACTTCCCTGCGTTTATTATTCAGGTAATCCGCATACTGTTTCGGTCTATCGCGAAATACAAAATTATAAAAGTCACCCTCGGGTAGATTGTCCCCAGAAGGGAAAAAACAGGGAATTTTGTGCCCTGAACAAAAACTGGCCACCCTAGAATAATCGTCTTTTACTCTGGGACGAATAATCGTAAACACGGGATTCTGCTGATAATACTGACTGAGTTGTTGCATCCACTCGGCCGGGTTTTCGGATAGTTCCCAGACATCCAGCTTCCAGAAACGGAACGATTCATACTGCGGGATTTTCTGCACCGGTGAATTCTGTTTGCGCCTTAACTCACCGCGCGTCAACCCATTCTTCATCTCAAATAAACCCTCCAGAAATGCGATATGCTGCGCTCGTTCTGCTTCGGGTAACCGCCTGTCTACGATAGTTGCAATACGAATTTCATCCACATTGACGCCCGCATCATCTTCCATGCTAATGGTCTTAAGGTAGGCGATAAGATCATCACTTTGCTCACGGCTCAGCGCATATTTAGGCATTAGTCCGTGGGCGATCTCCCCGTTAGAATTCACACCGGTCGTCATTAAGCGATAAAAACTGTCAGCGGTATAAGCCTTGCGTTTATTCTGAATATGATAAAAACGAGAAGAATCATCTTCTGGTTGATTCTTACCCAGGAAACGCCAGCTAACAGGAGGAAAAGTTTTCCCGGACTCGGAACTACCAAAGCCGGATTCACGATGACAGTTAACACAACCCAGCGGGACATCTGAACTCAGGTCATTCAGCACTGAAGTAATGATGTTGCCATGTTTATCGACACCCTTCATGTAAATGACTTCGCCGCCTTCTACCGACGAAGCAAGCGCCGAAACCTGCCAGCAGCACAGCACAACGAATATGAAAGATCTCATACCCATCGCATTAACAACCTGCCTGTTGCAAACATCAGTAGAAAAGAGATTTCCAGCAAGCCAAAAGAGGATCCACCGATCACATCCTCTTCTGTCACGGCATCATCGTCGGTAATAGAAATGGTTACCGAATTCTTGCTACCAAAATTAATGGAATTGGGTCCGACAAACGCGAGTTTGAACGACTCGGTATTTTCTCCAAAGCTATCGTTAATCAGTGTTACGGAAACCGTTTTCTGACTCTCCATTTCCAGAAATTCCAGCGTTTCATCCACTGCAATATAATCACTGCCAGCAAAAGCCGAAAGGTTACTCGACACCACACGAACGTTCGCAGGATTAGTTATATCACCTGAACGATAAACAGTAATGTCGAGCGTGCCAGAGGTATTTTCGGCGAAGCTGTATTTGGCCTTTGAGAAATTTACTTCTTCAACCTGATGAGTCACGGTTGGATTGGACTTATTTGCCTCAACTTCCAGTAAGGCTGCCGCAGCACTGGCCTGCACCAGGCCACGGCCATAATCTGAGTTTGGACCTAGTTGAATGGTAGAATCATATAAGGATTGACGGTAGTCCCTGTGATCAGCAGCCTGGTACTTGCTACGTAAAAGTGCCAGAGCACCTGACACCATGGGAGCAGCAAAAGAGGTACCACTCAAACGCATAGTGTCGTCCAGATTGGAACTCAGACCACCAAAGGTTTCATCGGCCATTAAAATAGTCTGGCCGGGCGCAACCAGCGACGGAATTATCTCAAGTGGGGTATTACAGGTATCCGGACCACGCGCGCTATTCGACCACACAGTATCGTTTGCTGAATTAATAGCACCCACTGATATTACGTGTTTATCAAAAGAAGGGGAGAGAAAACTCGATGGTGTATTGGCAACACTGGTATTGCCTACAGAAAATACAATATCTATACCCATTGCGTCGATCACTGCCAGCTCCTGCTGGAAGGGATTACTGCAGGAACCTTCCGGAAAAGATGCTCCAGTCATACCCCAGGAGTTTTGCACAATATCTGGAAAGTCATCGGTTGAAGGATCCTTATCAGGATCCAGAACCCATTCCAGCGCGCTGATGATGGCACTTTCAGTCGTGCTATTTCCATTGATGATACGCGCAGCGATCCAGCTCGCAGCAGGAGCAACACCGAGATAAGCTGAAGATTCATTCAGGTTACCACCCAGCACCAGACTGGTTACCCCTGTTCCATGCGGTTTTCCATCGCTGGTATAGGTATCCACTGGTGTCATAAACTCGCCATAAGGATCAAACCAGCTATTGCTTCCACCACGCCAGCGACCACGCAAATCTTTATGCAGATAATCCACGCCGGTGTCCAGTATAGCAACCACTACTCCCTGTCCACGATATCCTTCACTCCATAAGGTATCGATATCGATACGCGCGATATCATCGCCAACGCTCTCACCCGATAGCGCCAGATCAGCCTGTGGTTTAATCTGAAATTTCCGATCAGGCCTCACTTCCAAAACATAAGGTAAGGATTCAAGGCGGGTCAGATACTCAGGTGACAGATGAATTGCGGCGGCCTGTCGCAACCATAGCTCACGTAACACTTCTAAATCGGTATCAGACAGATCAGCCTTAATATTATCCAGGTACAATGCCATTTGCTGACGTAAATCGGTCATTGCCTGACGCCGATCAGAGGCTGATTTACCTTTTAATTTCCCTTCTACCGCCAACCCGGTAAACGTAACGATATAATGACCTGGATCATTGGACACCTTTTCCAGCAATACCTGTGCAGACAGGTTCTGAATACCCAGCGCAAGAATCAGCAATGAAAAAATAAAGCGCATATGCCGGCCCCGATTTATTTATCAATAGTTAGTGGTGGAGACACCTCATTCCCCACCATAATTCTCACCTGGTCACCCGGCAACATATGGCGGTTTTCATTCGAAAACATGGTAATGTAGTTGCGGTTCAGCTTGAGAAATTTACGATTAGATTTCAAATAACCGACTGTGGAACCATAAGGAACATCGAGCCTGGCCTTACTTTTCATAGATAATAAATGCGGGAATTCTTTATTGATAGATAAAACGGTTGCCTTATCGACATCAAGAACTTTGTAACGAAACTCAATCATGTAGCCATCAGCTAAAATGCGTAACATCACTAGCTGAATACCCCAGTCTTTTTCCAGGTCAATGGTTTTTAGTTCAGCCGTATCCGCATGAACTGAATTCATGAATGATACTAATATACAGATTAAAAATAATCTAACTGCCTGGTTTAGTCGTTTAACATTCATTATTTTTCAAATTGCCTAATTTACTCAGTATCTATCGGGTTGATCATATTCACCACAAGGAAATCATCACTGCGCCTTTTCTGTTTTAAAAAAACACGGTATAAACGATTATCCAGCAGGATATGGACTCGATAATATTCATTAGTAGTTTCAGAATAGGACTGATCGCCCGATCTTAGAATTTCTACTATTTCACGCCTCAGCTCAGCTTTTTCTTCACTATCTGTACTTTCTATTAGTTTATTCACCCGGAATGTATCTACACCCTGAAGCATAAATAACACCCCAGTCGGTGACTCATTCGGATTAACACCTTCCTGGTGGTAAATGCTGACCAATGGTATAAGTTGACGCACATCCTGAGCTGAAATTCCTTCGAATTGCGTCAGCTCCATAAAGTCGTTAAAGCGTAAATTATCTTCCCTGATCTGACGATTCAATTCGTCCAGATTAGAGGTATCAATACTACTCGTTTCCAGTACATTTTTTAGTGACTGACTGCTCAGATCATAGAGCGACACAAAGCCACTTTCACTAAAAATTTCGATATTAATTCGTTGATCATTCAGATTGAGTTCGAACTTGTTATTTCTCCAGTCCCCATTAATAATCTTGAACATTGCGAACTGCGTAGCAGACTTTAACTGCAGGTCTTTCTTGATTTGGCTAACCTGCGATACCTGTTTGATCATCACCACTCTGGAAGCAGATGATAATTTATACGCAAGTAGTGTTATAACAACCAGAATCCACAAAACATACAGTAATACAGATCCTTTAAATCTATTATGTAGACAGCATTTCATGCTTATGCCACCCCGGTAGAAACTACCCATTCCAGCACTTCGCTGCCCGGCAGGGTAACCTTCACCTTGATGGTCTGAGGTATTCTGTTATCTTCCTGCCATTGAGCAAGCCAGTTTCCATCCTGGTAATACCTGAAATCCAGCTGCTGAATTTTAATTCCGCTGGTCTGGACCAGCGCGTTCGCGTTTAAGGACTCTTTATCGTAACGGTTATAGGCAACAAAAAGTTCGCCCTCGCTCACGTAGAGCTGATAAACCCTGTAACCCGGCACATCAAAATGATCACTGAACGCCCTCGAGACTATGCGCAAAGAATTTGCTTCGCCCTTAAAAAAAGAATCTTTCCCAATACGAAAAAAAAGATCCGTCTGGTGCAAACCTCTGGATAAGATCTGGTTAATCAGGCTTTTTACCAGCAGGCGATCCAGTTGCCTGTCGCTTTTCTCACTGTAGCGAACCTGATACTGAATCAGGTTTGATATCACCTGATAAGCACTAACAAAAATTATTGCACTTAACACCAGGGAAACCAGCATCTCTACCAGCGTGAATCCCCGGTTACTGGACATCCCACGCCCACCCCTTGCGATTTTTAATGAAGCTATGGAGCTTATAATCCGCATATTTCATCCTCACTTAATTTCGAGGATGGACCATTGATAGCTGTTGCCCTGATCCATAACGGAGATATCAGTTTTTAACAGCGTGATTTCTTTATTACGTTCCTTGATTACATCAACTGGAATAGAATTTACACTGATATTCAGCGCCTGCTGAGCGCCCAGAAAAGCCAATTGCGCCTGCTCGCCAAGGCTCGATAAAGCCGCATACTCGTAAATCAGGCCGGCTTTCTGCTGATTTTTTTCAGTCAGGTGATTCAGGTAAATTTGGTTAGAAACATAATCCAGAATCGCAACCAGTGATGCACTGAATATGACAAAACCCACCAGCACTTCCAGTAGTGTCATACCGCTTTCAGATTGACTAACTAAGCCTCGACCCGTGTTCATTGCGCTACACTGTTCATGATGCCTGCGAAGAATATCGAGTCATAATCTTGCCCGAAATCCATACCACGGTAATCTCATAAAGCTCATCTCCTGACTCCAGTACTATGGCGCCACCGGTTGAGCTTGCATCGGGATAAAAGGTCATACCAACAATATCTTTTTCTATGACCTGACTTGCAGCAGTCTTTACCGTAAGCGAAATATTTTTAGGTATATCAACCTGACTATCCTGAAAACTTATTGAGTTTTCATTGATGTTAATTTCGATCTGGTAAGGCCTGTCATCACGGATCGAACGTTGTTGTATCAGTTTAATTGACTCAACAATCTCTCTCGAAACTGACCGAACATCCTGTCGGGTATTGAAAGCCACATAAGTAATAGAGCCCACCACCAGCGAGACGATGGTTAATACAACCAGTAACTCAACCAGCGTAAATCCCGACTTACGCATCTCATTTTACCCAGTTGGTAATATCCGCGTTATCGCCTTCTCCACCAGGCTGATTATCAGCACCCAGGCTTAGTAAATCAAAGGGGCCATGCTCACCAGGTGCAGCATAGACATATTCATTACCCCAGGGATCCAGCGGCACCTGACCACTTTTAAAATAGGGACCACCCCAGCCAGCAATAGAAGTTTCATTACTGACCAGTACTTTTAGACCGGGATCACTAGGCGGGTATTTACCTGTATCCAGGAAAAACAGTTCAACAGATGACTCAATCTCCTTTAATTGCAATTTAGCTGTTTTTGCTTTTGAGCTACCCAGGTACTTCATCACATTAGGGCCTGCAATACTCGCAACCAGTCCTAAGATAATCAGTACAACTAATAATTCAACCAGGGTAAAACCTGTGACTTTATGTTTCATCGATATTCCAACTTTACAATTATTGTTAAAGGTTCTTTTATACAACCAGCTCATTAATACTCAGAATTGCCTGCAGCATAGTAACCACGATCAATCCAACCACCAGACCCAGCACCATAATAATGATGGGCTCCACATACATCATCAGCATTCTGATTTTTACATCTAGCTGCTTGTAATAAAATTTTGACAGCTTTGAAAAAGACTCGGCAAGACGTCCTGTTTCGGCACCTATCGAAACAATATAAATAAAATGCTGGCTGAACAATTTGGTATCAAACACATCCTGCAGGGCACTACCTTTGCTGATTTCTATCGCCATCTGTTCAATTTCTTTCCTGTATACCAGATTACCCAACGCATCACCGACATACTGTAACGACTTCATCACCGTTATGTTTTTTTCCAGCAGGATAGAAAGTATGCGCGAAATAATGTAAAGATTATATTGAATCATCATCTCACCCAGCAAAGGCATTCTAAGCAGCTTTCGAGTCATCTTGATATCCTGCTTAAATCTTCCCACTACGTTTCTAAACAGGAAAATCAAACCCAGTAGAATAACCAACAGTAACTGATATTGCTGGGTTAGCACATTGGAGATACCGACAATAACCCCGGTTAAGCCATCCATCTGGATCCCCATACTGACAAACAGGGCTTCAAAGCGCGGTATGACCAGACCAAATAGAATCAGGATGGAGATAAATAACACGCCTGTCAAAATCATCGGATAGACCAGCGCCGATTTTATTTTCTGCTTAAATTCATTCAGGTCAGAAATCAGCGAAGATAAAAGTTTGAAAGATTCTGTTAAAGAGTCGGTTTCTTCTCCGACCTGAACAATGCCGGTATGCAGAGAAGAAAAAAACTCAGGCTGATCCTTCATTGCCTGCGATAGATTTCCACCCTGACGCACCTGATCCAGTAGTTCGGTAATCAGCACCTGACTGGATGACTCATCCAGGCTTCTAGCTTCCAGTTCCAGTGCTTTATCGATTGACAAACCTGAATCCAGATAGTCGTACAGGTTTTCAAAAAACTGCTGCAGGTCAAACTTTGTTTTTTTGCTAAGTTTGAGGTTAAAGTTTTTTTTGGGCTGGACGTTGGTGACTTTAATGGGGACATAGTTCAAGCGAAGCAATTCCTCTACAACCCGCTCCTCGGTTGCCAGACTCAGCTCCCCTTCAACGTACTCCCCTTCCTTGTTCAGCGCCTGGTACTTGAACACGGCTACTCCAGAACTGTCCGATACAACTCGTCAATTGTTGTCTGTCCTGATTTAACCTTTTCGAACCCATCAATGACCATGGAGCGCATACCGTACTTCAGCGCCAGTTGCTGGATACTACCTTTACCGGCTATAGCATCAGAGCGAAATTCATCATTCAGCAACATAACCTCACAGATCGATAGTCGACCTTTATAACCTGTGTTACTGCAATGCTCACAACCTACCGGTTCATAGCACCCCATCTGGTCTGTAATCGAAGCATCTTCAGGATCATTACTTAGTGAAACCAGTGAAGAATGCACCGGCTTTTTACAGTGGTCACATAATTTACGTACCAGTCTTTGTGCAACCACACCAATCAGGGAAGAAAACACAAACGCTTTTTCCACACCCAGATCCAGTAGACGATCAATACTGGCCACAGCACTATTGGTATGCAAGGTGGTTAAAATCAAATGTCCTGTCATAGAAGCTCGAATGGCAATACTGGCGGTTTCCGCATCACGCATTTCACCCACCATAATGACTTCGGGATCATGTCGTACTATCCCTCTTAACGCATTGGCAAAACTGACACCCACCTCCGGGTTGACCTGAATCTGGTTAATCCCTTCGATCTTGTATTCCACCGGATCTTCAACCGAGACAATCTTTTTCTCAGAGTCATTGATTTGCTGCAACATGGCATACAGCGAAGTTGATTTACCACTACCGGTTGGACCTGTGACCAGAATCAGACCATGAGGTTTGTTCAGCATCTGGTGGATACGACTTTGATTAAACTCTGAATACCCCAGACTATCAAAATCGAACTTGATAGATTTTTTATAAAGCAGTCGCATGACCACCGATTCACCATGAATCGTTGGCATAATGGACACACGAATATCGACATCCTGTCCATCGATATTCATATTAAAGCGACCATCCTGTGGTACGCGGCGCTGCGCAATATCCAGATCCGAAAGGATCTTGATACGAGACACCACGGCGGCAGACATATTTACCGGAAGTTCGCGCACCGTAATCAGCACCCCATCGATTCGATTACGAATCTTGAGCTGATGACTTTGAGGTTCCATATGGATATCGGAAGAATTTTTAACAATAGCATCCTTGATGATGGCATTCACCACCTTGATCACCGGCGCTTCACTGGCCAGCTCCTTGAGTTGCTGGATATCGCGGTCTAACAAAACCGCGTCTATCTCATCAAACTTATCGTTGGCGAAAGACTCTGCTTTCGTCATTAAGATCCGCTCCAGAGCCTCTTCGATATCTTTCTTGAAACCGAGTCGAATCTTTAGAAATTTATTGCCAATGGCAAATGACAGGGCCTGCTGCAGGCCTCGGGCAAAAGGGTCGTTGATGCAGATTTCCATCACATCATCACTTTCTGAAATCACCACCATGTGATGCTGTTTCAGAAACTGGGCATTAAAATTACTTTTTCCGTACAGCTCATTAGGAAAATCTTCAGCCTGCAGGATTCGCATACGCCCCATTCTGGAGAGGTGCGTTAGCAGGTCGCTTTCAGAGATCAGCCCTAAATTCAGGATCAGTTGAACAACTGACAGATCGGTTTTACCGGATTTGAGTAATAACTCAATCTTTTTGAGTTCACCACTGGACAATATTGAAGCATCGTTAAGTGACTGAATAAGCTGGTATTCATCATCAGGAAATAGAAAGCCTGGACTTTCCTGAGTTTCAGGATTCTCTGCGCTCATGTCACTAGTCGATAAATCTTCAATACTAAATTGTTTTGATATTCGATTAATCATCATGACAGATATTCTAGCTGCAGTAAAAGAAAATGATGGGACCTGGTTTGACAAAAACCCAACCCG
The DNA here is from genome assembly GCA_050288105.1 of Gammaproteobacteria bacterium. Classification (GTDB taxonomy): domain Bacteria; phylum Pseudomonadota; class Gammaproteobacteria; genus JACNJF01. The sequence continues at coordinate 13,633 of JBNKDE010000017.1, read as the reverse complement.
AAGGGTTGAGTTTTCGTGTTTTTTTCAATTTAAGTGACTCATAACGCATTCTTTGGAGCTGGTCTTCAGGGCACCTCCCTGCACCCTGAATTCCGGAATGGTTATGCTCAGGCCTGGCCCTAGCGGATCCTGACAGTTACTTTGGCTGTTTTCCTTGATGGCTCGCCAGTAACATCATCGTATAGACGATATCTAAACTCGTCCTTACCTGATGCATCACCGTTAGCCGTATAAGTCAGCTTGTTGTGGGTACCAATGGTTACAGTACCTTTGCTGGGCCCTTCTCCTGGAACGATTTCGAGACGTGCATTTTCGATTTCACTATCACGGTCTTTATCGTTATCCAGAACATCAATCACTACTGACTGACCTGCTTTCACTTTGGCGCGATCAGGATTCACACGTGGTGGATCCATCTTCGCAGCAACTATCACCTTAACCTCGGCAGTATCAGAACCCCACTGGTTATAAACCGTGTAGCTAAAGCGATCTTCCTTCTCCTCATCACCATTATGGGTATAGGTAAAGGTACCATCAGCGTTCATGTCAATGGAACCATGCTCAGGATATTCATCCATCTGCACTGAACCACCATTCTCAACATCATTCACCAGTACGCCACGAATCAGATCTGCGGTATAGGTTCCACCCTCAGCAACAGCGAAGGTATCATCAGTTGCAACAGGAGGCAGACCACTGCTCGCATCGACATCTGCGTTACCATTGTTATCACCTGTAAAGCCGTCACCTGAAGAGTTACCTGCAGTTACCGTAACACTGATATTGGCAGAGGCGGTACCACCGTCGCCATCAGAAATGGTGTAGCCGACATTCACCGGACCACCCGTTTCGCTAGTACCCAGAATGGTCACAGCCTTATCTACAAAGCTCACACTACCAAAGGCTGCAAAAGCTGTATCATCAACCGCGATGACCTTCAGTGCTGCCTTGCTCTCGGCATCGGTATCGTTATCCAGTACACGCACCTCGAAGGTTTGGCCTGCTTTCATTGAAACACTGTCGTCGTTCGCGACTGGCGCATCATTTTGCTGCGTAACGGCAATCTTGACACCAGCCATAGACGAAGGCTCGCCAGTTTTCACCAGACGGTAGAGAAATGCATCACTCTCACCTTCACTGCCATCATGGCTGTAGTCAAAACCTGTCGCTGTAGCAACAACGCTTCCATGCTTGGGCTGACTAACCATCTCAACAGTCGCGCCATTCAAATCGTCGTTAGCGACCACATTGATTGACATGGAAGTTCCTTCTAACACAGTCACTTCATCACGACGTGCTACTGGTGAACTACCTTCATTAAATGCCAGGTAAGTAAATTGCGGAGAAGGCTTAACCTTAATCTTGACATCTAGCGAAGCGTCGCCGTTAGCCCTGACACCTTCGCCTATAGATTGCGCTGCTGCATCTACCGTTCCGAATGGCTCCAAAGCGGGGTTGCTAAGCGCCATAGCCGAATCCTGCAGACGGATGACACCGCCGTCGGCACCCATCTCTGAGGTATCCAGGATTGCATCCTTGGTCTTCAGAGGAGCAAGCGCAACAGCATACTGTCTGCGTAGATTGGGGTACAGATTGCCATCTTCAGCAATGACATCAAAGTTACCACCAATCAGCGTAGGTGTATGGATACGCGTACTACCGTTAAACAGCCTGAAGATTGGTGCAGTATCATTCGCCACGGTCAGGTAAGGGAAGCCTCCTTCCCAGGTACTGCTGCGTGAACTCTGTACACAGTAGGTCGCGCTGGCTGCACAGTTATCCATTGTATCCATAGTGATACCAAAGTACTTGGGCGCATAATCCACGGTACTCTTCATGTCACCAGTCGTGTACTCACTGACTGTATCAGCCAGCGGATCAATCGGAGTGCCATCAACAGCAAACGATTCACCCGTGGCTACACCCGAGTGGATCACCGGATCAATTTCTGAATAGATAATCGGATACAGATTGGAGTAGGACAGCCCGGTATAAGCCTCGGCGGGACCCGCGTCAGTCATCAACGCACCAACCAGGCCCATCTGAACCTGTACCTGCTGATGGGTTCCAGACTGGTACATATAGGATCCAGCAGGCACATTCGACCAGAAATACTCTGCAGGTTGAGATTGCGTCGCCTCAGTATCGAACGACAGAACACGCATCGTGCCATCACCCGCATCAAACATGACCGGAGTCATACCCTTGTTCAAACCGGGAACGACCAGCGATGTGGTCCTGCCATTAGGCAGACGGTTCCAAAGTTTGATATGCAGATCATACAACTGGGCAGTATCTTCACTGGTATTCGGTAGCAACAGCGAAGGACCGGGTGATGTCGGTGTATTGACACAGCCAGTAGCAGTCGCACCACCCAGAGCGTAGCCCCACATACGGATCGGCGCCGGATTATTCATACCAACCGTATTGGCCGGAATCTCGTACTCACCGGCGCAAAGTTCGAACTCCGCATCGATGGCGGCCTGCGCCTGCTGTACCGGCATTACCGCTCCGAGACCCAGGATTCCCAGGATCGAAGCATTAATTAAAGAAAGTTTCATTTTGTTTCTCCTAATTTCAACTTGAGCGGTATTTTTAGTCAGCATCGTTAGCGCCTTCTTCATAAGGAACCACCAGCATCATAGTCAGCATGCCACCAGGGTAGATATCATTGTTGGTGAGCTCACGCTCAGAATGCGAATGCCACATGAACACCATACCACCGGCAGGGTTTAAACCACCTTCACCGACTGGCAGATTTCCAGAAGCACCGATGTAAGGACTACCACCCCAGAAACCACCGAAGGCAAGGTCCAGGTTCTCAGGTAGAACAACAGGTATCTCTTTACCATGATCAGCACAGGACTCCCAGGAAGCGTCATGGTAACCATCTGGCACGGGTTCATGCGTGATGTTGTTTTGCAGATCTTCAGTAGCAGCATCACAGGTATGCTCGAAGCCAGGTCCAGTACCGTACATATCCCAGCCCAGACCTTCACCGGTCCAGTGGAAAATCAGGTCACTGGTACCGCCCTGTACTGCACCGTAGGTGTAGTCAGTCACTGGACGCATCTCACCCACAACACCATTCGTATCACGCACACCCATCAGATTGGCATCGCGAGCGATCTGGTCAAAGTGATTGCCATGCAAATGCAGCGGATGCTGGTTACGACCGGCATTGACCACTCGCAACAGGATACGTTGGCCCGGATGCATCGTCACAATGGAACCGTAAGGCTGATTTGGCAGACCTGCCTGGTAATGCGGCGCCAGTGTGTCAGGAGAATTACGACCGTTTATAAAGAACAGCGTAGAAGAGTAATCACCGTTATCCCAGTACTGCAGACGATCCAGTTCAGCCAGATAATGCAGCTTGGGATCGGTCTCACTCAGGAAAAACAGGTATTCACGGTCATAAGCCGTTTCCTGTCTGGCATAGGCCAGTCCACGTGCGTGGAAATCAGCCGCACCGGTATCGACGCCATTGATGGTCACCACACCAGTACCCGGAGCAGTTGCTGTGTCAGGATCTGTAGTCGCTACCGGATCAACAATGAAAGCACCTACCAGACCCATGTCAATCTGGATCTGAGGGTTGATAGCACTCTGGTACATAAAAGTACCAGGCTTGCTCAGCGTAAACTGATACTCGATCTTTGCCATGCCGCCATCCGCTGCACCTCTGGGCCGTGCCTCAAAGGTAAGGCCCTGAATATTGCAGCCATTGGCAGTAGGAGTACCATTTGCAGCTGGTGAACACAGGGCCTGCACATCGGCCTGCCCCGGAAAATCCAGCGCAACGCCCTGTGGCAGATCCACGTTATGCACGGTGATAGACACGATGTCACCGACTTCACCGCGCAAGGTGGGTGCCGGGTATTGCGGGGCACCATCAGCACTGGTTGCAAAACCCCACATGCGGATACTATCGCCGTCGGGCGTCGCAATCTGGAATTGCTTGGCCCACAGGTCGACTACCGTAGCATCTATGCTCTCGATTGCAGCATGCGCCCCTGATGACATCACCATCAACGATGCCGCGGCAAGTGCACGTCCGGTATTAAGATATGAATTTAAGATTCTCATCATTTTCTCCAATTTACTGTGCTGCCGATACGACAATTTCTGTCATCGCACCGCCGAAGCTTTGAGTATTGTTGCTTAACTGATGCAGCTCGTTGGTGTACACATAATAGGTACCCGGAACAGCATTCAGCGTATCAATGATCACGTCAAAGGACTCCCCACCACCCAGATTTACTGAGTTCGTGTTGTACTTGTCCTTTAACTCACGACCACCCTGACCAATAACCCGCATGGGCAGACCCAGTGCTGTGATGGTATGGAACTTGGTAATACTCAGGTTGGTGATACGTAGCAGCAGTTTTTCGCCCTGTACCGCTTCCATTCTGGAAGAGTAAGGCTGGGTATCGAAGTTCTGCTTATATCCATTTGGATCAACGACATCATTAACCGCATCGTATCCAGTCGCTGAAACGTTCACCATGTCCCTGATACGTTCAGCGATCCTGTCCTGAGCTGCGCCACGACCATCCACCGTAGTGTAATAGTTGTCGGGCTGGACAGTGGCAGGGTAACCACGACCATTGAACATATGGTAGTCATCCTTCATTTCGGCGAAAGGCAGCGGCTGCACCGCAATATGCGCATCATGGAAGTCATGGTCAAAACCGGTCAGCATCAAAGGATATTCCTTATCGTAACCGGTAGAACCGGGATCACCATTGGCAATATCGTTGTATGCAAACTTGCTGTAGCTGCGACCACTTCCATCAGGATCAGGCACCAGGGTGCCGTCCTGTGCAGGATGAACATACAGGTTACCCTGCATACCCATCTGCATATGCTCTGCCGCTTCGACGTGACAGTGGTACAGGTAGGTTCCCGGCTCCACGATGTTGTAGTAATAGGTCATTGTTGCGCCCATATTGATCGCAATCGATGCATCGGGTACCCCGTCGAACACACTGGATGCATTGGGGAAACCGTGGAAATGCACGGTGTGCGCATCGAATAAATCCGGACGCTCGACCATGCCGACGTTGGACAGGGAAAGATAGAACTCTTCGCCCTGGTTCAACACGATGGTAGGCGCGGTAAACTGCGCGTTCAGGATACCCACATCGTGCGAGTCTTCCAGCGGAGTCACTGTCTTCCCGGTCATATCATCACCGAATCTGTTTTGATCAGTAATCACACCGAAACCGAAAGCATACTGCAGGTAACCATCACCCATCGTTGAGTAACCATCACCAGAGCTCAAATGCATACAGGTCACATTGGGATGATTTGGATCCTGTGTATCGATGACCGCATCGCCATCTGTATCACCCGGGCACTGCACGAATGCAGATGCCTGGACGGATGTGACCGGTAACATGAGCATCGCCAGCAGCGAGGCACATGATCCGTATTTCAACAAAGTTTTCATTTTTCCGTACCTCACGGTTTGAATGTTTTCCAGTTCAGATTTCTGATTAGTTAATCGCTTCATCTCACTGCACCTCGTCTGAACCCTGATCTACCGCATTACCCAGTCTATCCTGAGGTGGATCCAGATTATCGATGTCAGAACCGAATGGACGGCTACGGGTTGGATGTCCACCGTCAATTGCACCTGTTGATGCCGCAGTCAGGTGATAATCAGAAGCACCGGATACGGTACCTCCGTTACCACCGTTCACACCGTCAGCCGCTGTAGACACATCATTGATTGACAAAGGTGCGTAGCGAGCATCAATCCAGTTACCGCCCTCATCCAGCGCTGGGGCAACCAGAATGGTCTGGAACTCAAGTGGTGCAGGAACAAAACTGGCCGCACCGTTCAGGTAGTCGTTTGCAAAGGCAGGGTCTACATCGGTCAGCTGCCAACTAGCTGGATAAACTGAAGCGTCTGAGACAGTACTGTTACGCAGTTGATTTAGCACTTCACCAACACCCGCATTCACTATTCCCAGATCGGTATAACCTGCAGGGGTCAACGTACTTGGATTACATGGATTGCCATTAGGATCCTGGCAGTTACCAATGTTTCCAGTGCCATCTGCAGGGTTGTAGCCACCCAATGTGAAGTAGTTGGACTGGTTATGCCACAGGATGTTGCTCTGCAGATACGGATTTCCAAAAGCCTTATCAAAGCGATTGGCATTGGGTACTGCAGGATCAATCAAGCCAGCCAGAGTCTGATAGTGGAAAGAAGCCACACCAGCTATCTGAGGACTGGACTGAGAAGGACTACCTGGCGCGAATGCCTGTCCTGCTGTAGCAGTACTCACATTATTCGCAATGGTATTGTTCTCAATATTGACCACCACTGAATCCAGCATCGAGATCGCGCCAGCATTACCCGCCACGTTATTGACAATGGTGTTGTTGGAGATTCTCACTGTCCACCACGCTGTACCACCACCAACTCGAGCTGGATTAGCTTCGATATCAGCACCGTTAGCACGACGAACCGCTATACCAGAACCATTACCCGCACCAGACTGGTTACCCTGGATCAGGTTACGGTTAATGATCACGTGGCCAGAACCTTCGGTATAGGTTGAGTTAGCACCCACCGCTGGGTCCATACCGGCTATCAGAATACCGCCACCATCGGTTTCAAACCCTGGGGTCTGACGGAAAGACTGGTTAAAGATAATCTGGTTATCTTCAATACGGCCACCCGTACTCAGACCCAGATGACCAATACCAGCACCATCAGTAGCGGCAAAGTTACCGCAGATCAGGTTGTCAGTGATCCGGTAGTTAGTAGCGCCATTGTAAAGCGCAATACCGCCACCAGTGCCATTCTGGGTACCGTTACGGATGATCTGATTGTGATGAATCCTCAGATTATCGTTACTTGCATCAGGATACTGAGCGTTGTTATCCAGCAGTGCATAGTGACCTACACGGATTCCGCCACCGTAGGTACCTTCGTTACCGGTTACACGGTTGTTACTGATATCCAGACCATTCACATAGCCATTCAGGAAGATACCGCCACCAGTCATACCTCCGGTGATAGTAAAACCGTCGATGCCTGAGCTCTTACGACCGTTATTGAAGGTATTGGCGTTTCCGGGTGCCTTACTGGCCACCATGATGCCTGCGCCTTCTTCGGTATCAAACAACAGAGGACCATTTTCCTGGCCATTCAGCAGGTCGAAGTCACCGTTAGTCACGTGAGCCAATGTCTCATCCTTCCAGATCTGAGTCTTCTCAGCTGGGACAGGACGCGCATTGATAGTAGTAGAGAATGCACCGGCACCTTGCAGGTACACTGGCTTCCACATAACGACCATTTCGTTATACACACCAGGAGCGACCAGGATCAGGTCACCACGATTGGCTGCATCGATAGCATCCTGGATAGGCGTATCGGTTGCCACGGGGCTTGGGTATACCGTACGAACCTGATTGTTGTTGAACTCCAGCGGACCAACTATCACAGAAACACCCATAGGTGACTCTACACCAGCCGCACTCACCACATTCATCTGGTAACGACCATCTGCAGTATTCAGTGGCAAGGTGGCAACAATGGTTGAATCATCCCAACTGGAAACATCGGCAACAACTTGATTACCCGCTTCGTCAGTCAGAACCACATTACCCCAGGTAGCGCTATTATCAGCAACCCCACCGAAACCGTAATCACGTGTCACAAACTTAGTCGTGAATTCATCAGATGATGGATTCAATACCTCACGCAGACCCACAGAGTGCAGCGTCAGCGTGCGATTTGCGTCTACAGCATCAGTAGAATCAGCAATGTATGGCCCAGGCAGACCATTAGGTCCATCAACCTGAGCAATCATTGGAGTCGCATCACCCGCTTCACAATCCAACTGATAACCTGCACCAGCAAATGCCGCGATCTGAAGTACCGGTGTATCCAGGTAGGTGGTCGCACCCGGCATATACTGGAAGGTATAACAGAACTGGGTGTACTGCGGATTGTAGTTAGGATCAATAATGGCTGGAGTAGAAGGATCATTATCATGATCGATATAGCCACCATCATTCATACAGGCTGTCAGCATATTCGGTGTAAAACCGGATGGGCTGGCTGCGTTCGCTGTATAACTAGAAGGTACCATCGCGTTGTACTTACCATACTGGTCAGCATAAACACGGGTAATCTCCTTACCGGTCCAGTCGTAAAATGCGACGGGTAACCAGGGTGGCGCGAATTTCTCACCGAAAGTCGGTGCATTCGGATTAAATTCGTTGGCCAGGTCATTCAGGATACCGCCCACCACATGCGATGCTTTAGGTACTTCTGTGAAGAAATGGAAGTCAGCCGCAGCGTTTTTGCCTTCGGTTAACAGCACCAGTTTCTTGTCACACAAAGGACGCGTTTCACCTGCGAATGGTGCTGCGTAATCTGGGTTAGGTACAGTTTCACCCAAATCGTTGACGACAGTTGCACCAGGAATTGGATTTCCAGCAGCATCAGTAACGAATGTCATCAAATCAGGAACAACATGACTATCACCCACACAGGTAGGAGGTAGCAACTGAGCAGCCGCCAGGTAATCGTCCCCAAAATCAACATTCTTGGACTCTTCTTTCAGTGACTCATAACCCGGAGGAGTGAAGCCCTGAACGACATAATAACCAGCTTTCAGGTAATCATTTGTATCCGCACCCGCAGTTATAACACTGGCAACAGGGTTACTTGGGAAAGCATAACCACCATCGAATACACCTGGACGCACCTGATTCCAGTTACGCATGCTATCCATACAACGGTTGTCATCCACCATGCTGCCCATCAGGTTTTGACCCTGACAGTTTTCAGGAGGGGTATCGTCCCAGCTATCAGACCAGGTAACATCAACCGCGTCTCCATAATCGAAACTACCGTTACCGTTACGGTCAATATCTTCCGGACCAGGAGCACCACCATTGGTAAACCAGCCCAGAGGATAGTTATCAACATCAGGCTCGGTAAAACCAGCTACGCCGTCAACCATGTCATCAGCAACACCGTCAACATTGTCATCCTGATACAGCGCGAACTGCACACGAGGAATACCTGGCTCCCATATTTCAGCCACCGCGTAACGTGGGTCATGCTCAGCGCGGGTGATTGCATAGATTGCAACACCACTGATGCCACCATTTTCGTTGGCGCCATAGGTAGTCTTACCAAAATCAACAACTGACTTCTGACCCAGGAAACCCTGAATACCCAGAGTCAGCGCAGGACCTCTTAATGTCAGCGAGTAACCATCAGTGGTGCACTGCTCAGCATCAGGAGATAAATCACAGTTCGGCAGAGCGATTGGGTTACCGTCAACATCCAGGCCTGCATGCTGAGGCTGTGCAATATAGCCATCCGCCTGCAGATTATCGGTAATATCGGCAAGCTGACGATTACCACCACCGTTATCTACGCGGATGGTTGCACCGGTAGCCTTAAACTTCGCAAAGTCAGTTTCCAGCACCAGCCAGTGGAAGAATGGGAACACCTGATCAAACGGAGCCGCACCTTCTACGTCAACCGCAACGCTTTGGTAGATACGTCCATCTCTCCAGCGGATATTATTCGTAAAGGCATCCGCATTGGCATTCACTTCGTTCGCATCCCACACACCATCTTCATCGGTATCGATAAATACGTTGGTGTGTAGCTTGTGGAACCAGTTAAAAACCGGGATTTCGCCCAGTAAGCAGCTATTATTTGCATCGCAGTTCGCTTCATTAGGAGCGCTTCCGTTTGTATTAGAGGCAACTACCTGAGTTAATGCTGTAACAGCAAGCGTACCAGCCGGTGCATTTGCATCGTTACTTGGAGCAATTGAGAAAGGATGGTTCGCAATAACCGCATCCAGTCCATCATCGTAGATCGACAGACTGTAGTCTCCAGTTGGCAGACCGCCGATATTGAATGAAGAGGTATCGTCGCAGGCACCAGAGTAGATTGTTTTACCCGCAATACCCAGATTCACACCAACGCGACAACCAGGAAAAGGTGTACCGCTGTTAAATGTGAAATCAGGAGAACGGGACATATGGTTATCAACCACAGTACCCGTAATAGCAGCAGAAACCCCGTCAGGAGCTGGCTGTGCATAACCTACGCAGGGGTTAATATCAGGATCAGTAACCTCAACAGTTTCCAGAACCCCATCGACTTCCACCTGAGTGGTCATAGAGATTGAGGACCCATCACCCCAGACACCTGCGTTACAATCGTATTCACGTACAAAACCGATGAATACGTGTGGCCCTGGAGGACCGAATTCTACAAAGTTCTGCGGTTCGTTGGCTTTAACCCAGGCATCAACCACCTTGGTACCTTCTATAGTCGAGGTCTGAATCCAGCCCGCACCTGCAGGAGGGACAACCTGTACACCGTACTTTCCGGGTGGCAGGTTCTTGATCACAAGGTAGCCCTGGTCATTAGGAACCAGCTGCACGGTATTGGCAGGTAATGCACCAGGATTAATGATGGTACCGTTGGTTTGATTACCTGCAGGAAAAGAGGCAACCGAGCCATCGGCGTTATATTCTGTACCCAGTGGATTACCGAATGCATCGTAAGCCACACGACCACCGCCAGCACCGTACTGGCCAGCAGGATCTTCAAGGATAATATGAAAAGGCTGGAACTTGCCATCCACCATAGAACCATTAAGACCTCGCTCACCTACGTCTATAGCGCCATTGATTGGGCTATTATCTTCGAACACCTGGATACTGATCTGAGCAGTTGGGATCGGTGATGGATTAACACGAACCTCAGCAGTCGCGCCAGTGGCGGTGACCGTAACAGGCTTACCGCCTAACTGAAACTTGCCGTAAGGGAGAACCGAAACGAAGTAATTACCTTCAGGAACATCCAGCGTAATACTGTCTGCAGAGGTCTCACCAGAAAGACCAACACCATTAGCATCTCTTGCAACAGGTGTATGACTCTTATGGAAATTAAAAGAAAGACTCTTATTTAATTCCTCACCTGAAAGATCCTGCCAGATATCATTTCCAGGAGTTGATCTATACATTGGGTCTTCTTCTACAATATACCTGAAGCCCCCGGCAGCAATTGGAGCACCATTCTGGTCCAATTGGCCAACCTCTGTCGTAATGGTAAGCGATGCCGCGTGTGCCATCCCTGAAAGGACGGAGCCTATCAGGAAGGTTGTCACCGCAACTGGCTTAACCAACCTTTCATACATTAATGATTTACTCATTCGGTTATCCTCATAACATTCATCACTTGTAACGCTTGTTCAAATTAATGACCTAAAAAGATCCAACTCAGGCAAACCCGCCCAAAGTTACTTTTCGATGCATGCAATATTAGTTAGGGATGTAAAGAAGAGATATACGCAGAACAATGGCTTTAGTGCGACAATCCGCCGCATGGTGCATACCAAAATAACGCAATCAGTGGTAGATTATTGAGTAAACAAAGGGGGTGAATTTAGTAGCAAGAAATTTCGAAGTTTTCTGTTAAAAATGTGAAGTAGATCTAATTTACAACCGCGCATTTCACGCAGTTTTCACATTCAAACCGTAACATCTTAATTATTTTTTGGTTTTCAAAAAGCAGTTCTCAAGGGAGGGAACTCCTGATGCGAAAAACGGTACTGATATCGACCTTACTTTTAACCCTGAGTTCAAATCTCGCCGCATTTGATTTGAGCAGTCTGGTCTCTACCGGTAACAATCTGGCATTTGTCTCTGCAAAGCCTCAGGCACCTGGCAAGTTCCGTTACACTTTCCCAGAAATTAATCTGCTGGACCAGAAAAATCAACAGGTCGCTCTCGACTCACTATTTAATACGGATCGAAACGTAGTATTCGCATTCTTTTTTACTCACTGTGTCACCGTTTGCACTACGGTAACACTGAGCCTTAAAAGCATACAACCTCATTTACCGGAAGATACTATCATCGCCATGATCAGTATTGACCCACAGACGGATACTCCCACTGAACTGGAAAAGTATGCTGAACAACATCGAATTGATGACCCCAACTGGTATCTGCTGACTGGGAACAATCAGGACATCGAAGATTTTCAGAGAACTTTCGAAGCCTACCGTGGAAACAAGATGAACCACAGTACTTCGTTATTTGTTAAACAGGCTAACTCAGAAATTGTTACGGAAGTGAAAAGCAATTTCTCTACTATTCCTTTACTTTTAAATAACAGCTAATGAGCATTGGAACAGGGCTATGAATATACAACAGCAAAATGGAATCGTATCAACGATTAGTTTTTCGCCTTTCGATGAGACATCAGAATATATCACTCTGCGCGAATCGATTTTTCGCGAAGCTATCGAAAAATCACATATCACCCCAATCAATCATATCGATATTTTTGATGAATCCATTTTAACCTTTGAATGCCTCAATCAGGCACTGGATTTTCTGGTTTCAATTCTACGTATTACTGCCAGAAGCGAAGAGCATCCAGGTAAAAAAGTCAGCATCAAATCCAGTATGTGTAAAGGCGATTATTTTATCCATCAAGATCAGATCTATGGCGAAGCGGTAAACTTTGCAACCAAGCTGTCGTATGCTTCTCGTAGCAATGAAATGCTGCTGAGCCGGGTAGACACCGCAATTATTGACGAATATATTCTGTCACATCCGGATGTCACCTACTTCGTACGTGATGACGAAGACAGATCAATCAGCATTGCGATTAATGATGAAGATATCACCAAGGTCGAAGGCCCAGAAATAGCCTTCAGCGCGGAATTCAACGGACAGAGCAAGGTATTCACCGCATCCCGCAACCTGATTATTCAGATCGGACGTTCTAGCACTTCAGATATTTTTATTGACAGCGATCAAATATCGCGTAACCATGCAACAATACAACTGAACTACGATACCATTTACCTGGAAGATCACAGTTCAAACGGTACCTACGTTTATGCCGATGATCGCGAGATATATTTAACACATGAAAAAATAAAGCTTAATAGAAGTGGAAGCATCTCCTGCGGGGTTAGCATGTACTCTGGCACCAATCAGACAGGATTAATTACTTTCCAGCTATGCGATTTAAAAAATACCAACTTGTAACATTCGAATACTAATAATAATAAAACCATTTCTACCAGCTTTTTAGCTGGTATTTTTTTGCCCGAAAAACAAAATTGATCGCGTGTAATTTCAATCATCTATTACAGGCAAGTTAATGCAATTCAAGAAAAACTGCTGGGTAAATCCTCAGGGTTTTCAGGTTCACAGACTCGGCAAGGTAACCAGAGAGGAGCGCGTCTTCTTTGCCATAAAAATCCTCCTTTGGCGGGGCTTGTACAGTTGCGATAGTGCTTTTCTTTTAGATCTTGCTACCGGTATGCGGATAGACCAAAAACACCATTACCTCTGGCGTTTTTACCCCTGCGGAGCGCCTCGTCAGCGGTTTCACAAACTTATCTGGAATAAGTTTGAACAGCTTCAGCTGGCCTCGCATGTAGAACACAGGGGTGTGTTTTATAAATTGCATCTGCACACGCCGAACGAGGCTCATCATCAATCTTCTCTCGACATAAGCTCCTGCATTGTTCTACCTCCTGCATATATGGACCCACCCCGGCTTGCAAGACATAAATTTCTAAGGTGAGAGAAAATCATTGCTCTCATA
>JBNKDE010000016.1:0-85299 GCA_050288105.1 Gammaproteobacteria bacterium | reverse complement strand
TGGTTGTTAACGTTTCCATTTTGGCTCTTTTGAAGCCGGTATAAAAGTGGAGTGGGTCCATACCATTATCCATGCAGGCGTCCTCGACTGTCCTCAGCGCACGTCCATGTGCGCTGACCTTACTAAATGGCCCGATTTTCGGCACTCCAGAAGGGGGGAGATAAAACCAAAAGTTGCATTCACGTGTAGCCTTTATTGTCGACACCAGGAAAGATTTAGACGCAACATATAATTCGGAATTTTAACTGTCAAACTTCGCAGCATGGCTGCAACAGATGGGTAAACAGGTTAAACTTTAGGTACCAGAGCGACTTCATCACCATTGAAAAGCTGCTGCTGCAGGGGAGCAAACTGTTTATTAACCGTGATGGTTAACTTTTCCTTGTCCAGCCCCTGCTTCCAGTTCTCACCCTTTTCTGCCAGCAGGTCAATGACATCCGAAACCGTGCGTTGGGACTGCGTTAGTTGAAGGTCAATCGACTGTGTCCCTAGCTCCTCTACCAGGCCAATAAAAAACAACACCTTTATGCTGCGCTCACCCTCTGCCTCATCCAGCTGGGATAACTGCTGCTGGTATTGTGCCCAGTTAGTTTCGAACTGCTCGCTTAACAGCTTTAAGGTAGACCAGGAGTAAACACCACTGTCATGGCCATCATCAAAACTTATTCGAATCGCATAGGCGCCCATGGGATCCAGTGCAGTGATATTGACATCCTGTTTACCGCGAATAATTTCGCCTCTGTTTTTCGCAGCTTTAACCTCGGCCGAAGGCGAAAACACGCGCAGGTACTCGCAGGGTAAATGATATTGAGCTCCATCACTAAAATGGATTTCAAGCTCACGTGACTGCTGGTGTAACGCGATATGGGTAGGTGTAGTGTCACTCATAATATCTCCAGACTTACTTCATAACCGGCATACTTCCTGATGTTAATCACGCCCTGCTCAAAAATCAGGTACTGGCCTTTAATGGCGGTTAAGGTATCGGCTATTAATGGATTTTTATCCAGATTGTAACTGGTAATTTTCTGTGCAAAACTCAGTGCCGGATAATTGATTTCCAGCTGCTCAACCTGGTCAGCAATGACCTCTACGTCTTGCAGCAGCGAAGGGTTCAGCATATCTTTGACCTGCGGCCACAACTCCCTGAAAATCTGCAACAGGTCATGCTCTGTGTAGAGGTCTTTTAGCATATTGCGCCAGTTGGTTTTATCGTTCACAAACTGTTTGAATGCGACCTCGACCAGCCCTGCATGATAGCGACTGGATACCTTTAAAATCGCTAACGCCTGCACCGCACCCTGGTCAATCCAGCGCGTAGGAATCTGGCTATGGCGCGTTATCCCAACCTTGACTCCGGAAGTGTTAGAGAGATAGATAATATGATCCTGCATACAGTGCTGCTGGGCCCACTCCGGCTCCCGGCAGCTGCCCTGATCATAGTGACATTTCTCAGGGGAAACGATGCAGATATCGCATTGTGCCAGGGAGCGGAAACAGGGATAACAATAACCCTGATTAAAGCTTTTCTTTGTTGCTCGTCCGCAATGAATGCAGTGAATTTTGTCCAGCCATTGTAGCCTGATGTGTTTTCCCACAGCCTGCTGCAAATCTACTACCGCATCCTGCAACTGCAATTGATACTGCACTGGATGGTCCAGCGCAACATGCATCTTGTGTAAACAACCCGCGTATTTCATCCTAACCTGTCCAGCTTGAGCACCGTTTCCTTGAATGAATTCAATCCGCGCTCACGCCAGCGTGGCTCCTGATCGATAATATCCTTATGCAATAAGGTATCCAGCTGGTAATAACGTCCATAACAGGATGCGACCTCCTCAATACTGACTGAGAATGGTGGCCCTGAAACCACGCTCTGATCGTATTCGAGTAATATCATCAACATGGAACACTGTGGCGGAATAATGCGTAACATGTGCTGGCAGTACAGGTGTCGAATATCCGGCTCTATAGCAACAATTGCAGCGCGGTCATACACCAGATTGCAACCCTGCAGATGTTCACCTTTAAGGTCTATAAAATTGCCATGATATAGCCGGATATTTTCATTGTAGTAACAGCTGAAATCTTCCATTTGCCTGATCTGGTAACTGAGTCCGGACTCTTCGAAGAATGCCCTGATCGCAACCTCTGACAGTTCCACACCGGATACCTGAAAACCCTGTTCCAGTAACCACAGCATATCAACGGTTTTCCCGCACAGAGGCAGAAAGATATGATCAGCAGGTTTTAATTTAAACTGAGGCAAATACTGTTTCAGGTAGGTATTACCTTGTTCTTCATGAAATCCAGGATTGCCGTCTCTGGACCAGAAGTCATGCCAGTTAACCCTTTGCTCCATTATTCAGCTCCCAAAAGCATAAAGGCGCAAGCTTAACGAAATTACCTGGCGAAAGAAAACAGCATTTAAAGGGGACACGGCAGTATCGGATGATACTGCCGTAAAAAGATTATTCAGACTTGGTACCGCAGGTATTAATACCGAGTAATGCATAAGGAGGGCACCAGCTCAGTACCGCAGTACCTAGCATAACCACACCAACCACCAGTGCCACAACGCCGAAGGGTTCCGGTAACTTACCGAAAGCGAATGCTGCGATAGCAATAATGCCAACAATGGCGCGAATAGCCCGATCAACTGTACCTACATTTTTTTTCATAGCCGTTCTCCGAAAATTAAAACGCTAGTTTATTTATTAAGGTCCTACGTGTCGGTGACAATGTCACCAAGTCCTGCTACTGTCAAATCTACCTTTGGCTGTGCGGCAAATATCAACCCTGCAGTTCAAGCATAGCTTTGTTAAAGCTGAGACAAATGTCGAATACTTTCCACGTCTAACACCTCTATACTCCCTCGCGTCAAATTCACCAGACCACGCTGAGCAAAATCTTTCAGTATGCGACTAATAACCTCACGCGAACTACCAACATCAGCTGCCAGTTCGGCATGCGTTTTCTGCAATACCAGGTCTGCATGCTCCAAATGTCGAACTAACTGTTCAGCAATCCGTACATCAATGCGTTTGAAAGCAACCTCTTCCACGACTGAAATAATGTCACTCAGCCTGAAAGACAGCAATCCAAATATAAATTTTTGCCACTCCGGATCCTTACAAAACCATTCGCGCACGTTTTTTGGCGAAACCAGAATAGCTGAAACCGGGGTTTCGGTAATGGCCATGGCAGGAAAGGCATTCTCACTCATGATACAGGAAGCGGTTAATACACAACTTTCTCCGCTATGAATACGGTACAGCGTGATTTCACGTCCTGAAGGCGAAAGTTTGTACACCCTGCCAATACCATCCAGAACCATCGCCAGTTGCGCGCACTGCTGGCCTTCGTCACAGATGGAGACCCCAGCAGGCAACTGCATATATTTGACACTGGCAAAGAAGGTGTCTACAAACGCCTTGTTGCAACGTTGAATAAATGGGAAATGGCTTTCAAAGAGTGCTTGCTGATGGTCAGAAATCATGGAGAAAGGTAACTGCTGTTAGCGGGATCAGGGTAATTCTACCATCAATTGTCCATCTAGCTCAGAAACCTGATAGGCACGAACGCCATCTCCTGCCAATGGGGAGAGCCCTCGACCGCTATGTATATCAAAAAGCGCCTGGTGCCAGGGGCAGGAAATCGTTTCCCCTCTCAGATCCCCCTCACATAACGCGGCTGCCTTATGTGGACACAGGTTATCCAGCAGAAAAAACTGCGCGTTGCGGTAAATTAGAGCGAACTGGTATTCCTGATGACTTAGGCACTGCACTTCGTAACGTTTGAGCTTAGCAATCTCACCTAATGCCACAAGGGCCATTTAGAGACGAACCTTAACGCAATTACGTCCGTTTTTCTTTGCCACGAACAGCGCCATATCTGCTCGCTTGACCATGGAATCATAATTCCCGGTTTCATCGGTAATGGCAGCCACGCCAACGCTCACCGTAGCGCTGCGTTCGCCATACACCGTTTTAAATCGAGTAGACTCAGCAAACTGACGAATCGATTCTGCAAATTTTTCTGCCGCATTCATATCCACCCGCGGCAGCAACACGCTCAGGCCGTTCTTACCATAACGACCTAACACATCCCGCTCCTTATCAATCCTGGAAAAGATATGCTTAACGATGCCGGCAAAAACCTTGTAGGCGACCTGGTCACCGTCTTTTTCCCTGATCGCTGACAGCCCATCGACTTCGAACAGTAAAATGGATAAAGGCTCGCCTTCAACCGCAGCTGTTCGATAGCGATCAACCGCTATCTGATCCGCATTCTCTCGACTAAGCAGGGTAATCGTCTTCTTAGCGGTTTCGGTTTCAGCCTGAATTTTTTCTATCACAGCCTTCGGTATGACCGTTTCGTCACGCTCACGGGCGTTACCCGCGTTACCATTTTTTGTTTCCACTGGCGTGACTTCGCCTGTGATTTCCAGGTCCAGAGATGAAATTGGTCCGGAGGGTTCAGAGTCATGATGCAATCTAGCTTTAGCGGCAACAGAAACTACTTTCTCTTCTATTGGTGCAGGTGGCGGTTGTTTAACTACCTTCTGATCAGCATTAGCAAGTGACTGTTGCGCAAGCCCGCTGGACATCTGCGAGGCCATCGACATACTGGTACGTTTATAAATCATCATGGCCTGAGTCGTCAGGCTCACGCTGGCTGTCATATCAAGATCATCAAACGAATCAGACTTTCTGCGCAGACTGATAACGCCGACCATATTCGAATCGTTAAAAACAGGGATATCCATTCTAAAATGCTGAAATTCCTGCCTCTCCCTGCCTAAAAATCCTTTTTTAATGTCAAACTGTGCACTGGTATCTGCCTGACGGGTCTGCGACAGCTTGGTGAGCAAGTCCTCAGACCAGACCGTACTATCCTCCATTTCAAACAGGGTTCCATCTACCTTATCTGGAGCAGGCTTTGGCCCCTTACCTTCCAGTGCAGTGTAGACATAAGAATCAAATTCAATGACGGCCTTGATATACTCTAGTA
The DNA here is from genome assembly GCA_050288105.1 of Gammaproteobacteria bacterium. Taxonomy (GTDB): domain Bacteria; phylum Pseudomonadota; class Gammaproteobacteria; genus JACNJF01. The sequence goes on along the minus strand of JBNKDE010000016.1, from coordinate 80,286 downwards.
ATCGGTTAATCATTTCCTTGAAATCACGGATTCCACTAAGCGCCATATCCAGGTCGATCAGCGTGTAGGCCCAGCTTTCCTGCCGATCATAGGCGTTTAGTAATATATCGTTGGTGAGATAAATCATTCGACGATATCGCTCCATCAGGTAGGACAGGTAAACCGTCAGCGCAATTGCCGCGATCTCCAGCAGAACCAGGCCGGTAAACTTAAGTTCTGTAGCCCCAAAAAAGAACGCCATGGCGCTAAAAGTTACGGATGACGCAACGGCAAGCGCAGCAGTTTCTCTGAAGTTTAATGCGCTCGAGCCGCCCATCCAGATCAACAGCAGACTGATCTCGATGGCATGATAAATTCGGTACTGCTGTAAAAACACCGCTGAGAGTAACACCAGAAAGGACAGGGTACCCGGAATCAACACCCTCATCTTGAGCGCTGATTTTGTTTTATTGACAACTGAGAAAGCTGCTGTCGCGCCAGCGATCAGCGCAACCAGAAGATATAAATACATAGGTACCAGAGAACTCACCCCAAGTACCCAATATTCAAGAAGCGCAAAACTCACGCATATGAAGAACAGGGTGGTAAGCGCAAAGATGCCCGAGCTGCGGCCACGATTGAGCTGAAACTTTTGATAGGAGTCTTCTACCTGCTGGTTGTCAAACGCCAGCGAAGTCGTTTTTTTATATCGATTGATCCGTTCTATCGGCACTAAAAAACCCACCTAATTCAATAACATGCATAGATTAATAACAGTTCTCTATTTCAGCCCATCTAGAAAACTCGGAGCGCCTGTAATAAAGAAATAATTTCAATACAAGGACTGTCTCACCCAAAAAACGGTAGATTAGATTACAATAACTATCCCTAAAAACTGATACTACCATAAATATAGGAAATTCAAAGGCTTAAGAGAAATAATTCAACTTAATCCTTAGCGACCTCAGGCACGCATTTGCAAAGCGGGTATCGCTGGGAAAATAAGCGGGACCTCAGTGCTTGCGCATTCTGCACATGGCCTTCAAAATTTATAGCAGAATCTCCACCATTGTCGTGCTTTAGGCACCCGGGATAGTCACACAGTTCATGCAAGATTTATTTTTTTACACCTCCAAGATTTTCTGGCTCTTCCTGGCGCCCGACACCCTGTACCTGCTCCTGTTAAGCGCAGGGATTTTGCTCCTTTTTACCCGTTTCAGAGGGTTTGCCCAAAAACTCCTTTTATCACTCATGGTAATCAGCTGGATCATTGCTGTGCTGCCGGTTGGAGAGTGGCTTTTTTATCCACTGGAAACACGCTTCCCTACCCCGCCCAGATTACCGGAATCGGTTGATGGCATTATCGTGTTAGGGGGTTCAATCAATCCATCACTCAGTGAATACTGGCAACAACTGGAAACCTACAACACTCATGAAAGGCTCAGCCAGTTTATCCTGCTGGCAAAAAAGTACCCGGATGCACGCATGGTATTTACCGGAGGTAATGCCAGCATGCGCTCTGGTTTAGCAACAGAAGCCGACCAGGTCAGACAATACCTGCTTGATTCAGGGATACAGGAAAACCGACTTATACTTGAAAACAGAGCCAGAAACACTTACGAAAATGCGCTGCTGAGCAAGCAACTGGTGCAACCATCAGCACAGGAAAACTGGATTCTGATCACGTCCGCCTACCACCTGCCGCGCGCGGTTGGCATATTCTGTCAGCAGCATTGGCCCGTCATTCCCTATCCTGTGGATCATAACTCATTACCTGACCGCCTGTTCTCTCCTAAGTTACAACTTGCCAATCATGCTTCAGATCTGGTTGAGGCTAGCCACGAGTGGGTAGGTCTGATCGCGTACTATGTAACAGGTAAAACCAGCCAGCTCATCCCTACTGACTGCAGAGAATAACCTGGCAACCACAGCAACCCAGTTAGCCCTTTTAAAACTGCCTGGTACGCAGCATAACCAGTGTGCAGGCTTCCAGTGTTTCAATTCCGTGTTGCTGATATTCATCCATTAACTCTTCTGATTCCGTGCCCGGGTTAAAGATGATTCGTCTTGGCCTGGCCTTTAACACCTCTAACTTGATTGCCTGATGCCGCTGCGGATTTAAGTACAGGGTAATGGTATCTATCGGCTGCGCTATATCAGCGATGGATTGATACCCCGGCACACCAAGAATCTCACGACCATTACCAGAAACTGGAAAAACCGTATGCTGATGCTGCATAAGCATCTCCTGCGCCATATAGGCATAGCGCTGAGGTTTATGGCTGGCACCAATAATAGCAACATTCATCGGCATCAATTCACTCCATAAGATAATTTGAAATCGGTAGGGGCGAGATATTCAAACATCTCGTTACCTTCATTATCGACAAGAATTCTGACGCCAGGTTCGGGATAAAACCAGAGCTCGGTCGTTTCATCCACCACTTCGCGTCGGGCGGGCTCACCAAAACGTGAACGAATATAATTCTGGTCCATGCCGCGGTAGGAAGGCATAAAGGTTAGCGATTTGATTTTACGCACACCCTGTTCCTGCTGTTTTGCCTGACTCAGGGTCCATTTAAAGCCACCCTCTTCAATGGGTACGCGCTTAACCGTTGATTCCAGCATTTGCTCCAGCTCCTGTTGCGAGGCATCCAGGGTCGCGATCATGCGCGCCCCGAAGGGCCCAATGGTTACCTTGCCGAAATACGCTTCCAGGCTGAACACGCCAGCTTTTTTTCGATACAGGGCAATCCCATCCAGCTGTCCAAAACGTGTGCGTGCCTGTTCGAGTGTCGTTTGATTCAGCACTACACCAAAAATTTCACTATGCATAGGATCATGCACCGTCACCTGCCAGGGCAATTCAACCTGCTGTGGTTCAGGTTTGCTGGTCAGATAGAACAACGCGATGGTTAACAGGGAAACAGCACTGACGATAATGAGAGCAAGCTTCATGAATATAACGACAAATTTACAAACGGGCGGGCACTATAACGACTCTGACAGGTGATGTCAGCACAAATGCCGATGAATAACGCCTGCACCTAACGTAAATTAAATAACGCTCAGAATAACCATTAGAAGTTTAGTGAAATATCCTTATGATGCGCCAGGCAGCTTGCCAGAGATTCTGCCTGGTCAACCGATAGCTTAGGCTGCAATCTCAGGCCAATATTGTTTTTTATCACTGCGTCAAATTTAGAAAGCTGTGGTAACAGCATTTGCTGGCCCCGTTGGCGCCACTCAATTTCCTGATCCAGAAGCTCGATTGCCTTAACCAGTTCTCCCGCCGCTTTATCTCTATCCCCATCCGCTTTAAGCGCACGGCGTGCTTTAGAGACAGGAGACTTTATCTTGCTTGCATTCTTGATATCAGACAGCGCATTCTCTACGCTCTTTATCTTATCCATAGCGGTTTCAACATCATCTTCTCGAATCACCTGATGCAAGCCTTCAATCGTCGGCTTCAGCGCAACTAACTCATCAACTGCGTTCAGCATTAAACGAGTATCCAGCACCACCTGATAACTGTCATCAACCAGTCTGCGATACTTATTACGCGCAATCTTGTCTGCCTTGCTGAGTTTAAGAAATTCATCCCGGTTTTCCTGCCAGTTGGCAGGAATCTGAGCCAGCAACTCTTTATTCTGAGCTTCCAGTTGCTCATTTTTGGCGGTTAGTTTATCGATAGCCTGCTGATCCGGTTTTTCAGTGAATTTGATGCGACTGATATCCTCATTATTATTCTCAATAAGTTTCCGGTTCTTGCGCACCATTGACTCAAGGTCTCTAGTAGCATGATGTATAGCCGCATATTCAACGGAAAAATCCGCCAACGTTGACGACGCCTCTTTTACAGCATTGACTGCTACAAAAACCTGAGACATGGAGCGATAACTCTCATTCAGGTTTTGCTGGTAATTGTCTGGCAGAAAATCGACAGATACCTTTTTAATCTCTTTGAGTGAGTTTTCTATCAATGACTGATTCGCTGAATACTCCTCAAACAGCATATCTTCAAGACAGAGTTGAATTCTTGGGTTATTCGGCGGCGGCGCAGTTTCCGAAGTCAGATAAGTCCTGTTCGGCAGATAATTAATCAGTGATGGAAAAGCACCTGCAATCACCAGGCCAACAATCTGTAAGGTAATAAAGGCAATCGCACCTTTATAGATCTGTAGTGTTTTCACCGATTCAGGCGCAACACCACGCAGGTAAAATAATGCGAAACCAAATGGCGGGGTTAAAAACGAGGTTTGAATATTCAAACCAATCATCACGCCCAGCCAGACTGCGGTCACATTCGCCTCAGGATTGGCCAGTAAAATTGGCGCGACAATCGGCACCACAACTACAGCTATTTCGATAAAATCGAGGAAAAAACCAAGCACAAAAATAACCAGCATAACCACAAAAAACTGGACCCAGAAACCACCCGGTAAACTGGTCAGATAATGTTTCACCAGCTCTTCGCCACCAAAAGCACGAAATGCCGAAGTGAGCATGGCGGCGCCAAGCAGAATGATAAAAACCATTGAGGTAGTCTTTGCGGTTTCGACCATTACCTCGGTCAGGATGTTATCAGTGCGGTATGCCCTGATAATTGCCCAGCCCACGGCGTACACCAGTACCAGTACCAGCACGATGGCGAGATAAATCGCCATCTGGTCAGCATCGTTTTTGACATTCTTAATATTCAGGTCAAAGTTGGACAACAACAGGCTGATACCGATAACAGACACAGCAGCCATAATCGCCGGGTAGTAGCGGGTTCGGGTCCCTTTGGACAGGCGATAACTGCCCATGATCAATGCGCCAATGGCACCAATTGCGCCGGCCTGATTCACCGTAGCCACACCCAGAATAATTGACCCCAGCACAACAAAAATAAGCAGTAAAGGGGGTACCAGTGAGAGCAGAACCGTGAGAAAGAACTTCCGATCATACTCACCATCATAGGGAACAGGAGGCGCCTTTTCTGGCTTCAGCATGGCAGAAATAAAGATGTAGGCCATGTACAGAGCAACCAGGATTAACCCAGGAATAAAGGCCCCCATGAACATATCCCCGGCACTTGCAGAAACAACATCAAAGTCGCCAGGCATTGAATACTCGCCGGTAATCTCCCTGAAGTCTGCTTTACGTGCGGTATTCGCCTGGTCTGCTGCACTTGAGAGCTGATCAGCCAGTATGATCAATACAATGGAAGGCGGGATAATCTGGCCCAGGGTGCCCGACGCACAGATCGTTCCGCAGGCCAGGGACTTCGAGTAGTTATTGCGCAGCATGGCTGGTAATGAAATAAGCCCCATCGCAATAACCGTTGCACCGACAATACCCGTGGTAGCGGCCAGCAATGCACCCACAAAAACCACCGAGATACCCAGTCCACCAGGCACCGGGCCAAATAACTGTGCCATAGCCACCAGCAGGTCTTCGGCAATACGTGAGCGTTGCAGCATGATACCCATAAAAACAAACAGCGGGATAGCAATCAGGGTATCGCGTTCCACCTCCCAGTAAAGGCTGCGCAGATTAGTAACACCCGCACTAAGCCACTGATTCGGCCCACCATTGGAAAAGAAAGCATCAACATCTCCAACGAAAATATAACCACAGGTTGCCGCAATAGTGATAGCGAGTATGGCAGAGCCCGGAAGCGCGAAAGCCACCGGAAAGCCGGACGATAAAGCGGCAACCATCAACAGTATCAGTAGTAATAGAAAATAAACTTCCATTAAAAACTCCAGGCCTTACGCACGTTTTCAACTAACTTCATTGCGCTATTGGCTCCGACTCGTCCACAGCTGACCTGGAGTTTTCAACACCGGCGTCGGTATCGATCAGCACTGCGATACTTTTTAGCAGGTAACTCACAAACTGGATCATCATGGTGACTGAAAAAACCACCAGAAATGCCGCCATAATATATTTCACATACATACCGTAACCGCTTTGTGAAATCTCAAAACTGAGTAATGGACTGTTGATACTATTGCCCTTACCCCCCATACCATGCATTAGAATAACCCAGCATAGAGGGATCCCCAGCAACAGGCATCCAGTAATATTGGACCAGGCTTTCTTTGTTTCACTAAACCCGGCATACAGCACATCCACTCGAACATGCCCTTCATGTACCAGCGTATAGGCACTGGCAAACAGGAATAGCGAGGCATACCAGAAACGCACCAGATCCCCCATAAATGCCTGTTCATAAGAAAACACAAAGCGTGTAATAACAATCAGAAACTCCGCCAGAACCACCATTAATGACAGCCAGGAGAAACTGATGTTGCGGACAAAAAGCGCAATCACAAAGGACAGGATGAGCAGAGGATAATGTACATAGGTACCGCGGTAGGTCGGCCGCCCCAGTTCAGTAATCAGGCTATCGCTGACAAACGAAGTCAGCAGTTCCTCTACTCGTAGAAAAGAAATCAGCACATCAACCAGGCCGATCAATAATACTGCCCAGAATGCCGCACGTACCAGATAGGTTGAGAGTCGCTCAAAACGATCAGCATCCTGCAACAGAGTTCTGGAACGATTTCTGAAAACATAAACGATTAACAGCGCGAACACGCCCAGATAGGCAATCAACTGCCACCATCCCTGCGTCAGTTGCTCAGCATCCAGCGTATTGGCTTCATCTCCTATCCAGCCAAAATGACTAAATAAAAGATAGGGGCCCGGCATATCCTGCCAGTACACCAGATAGTTATTTAACAGATAGAGAAATACAGAACTTACCATCAGGTAAGCGAATGTTTTACCAGCAAGGGCAATGTGATGATACTTCAAGTGTCTACTCATCGATCAGATGAAACCGGAAACTGCGCACGAATAAATTGAAACGGAGCCGTTGGCTCCGTTTCAAAATAACCTCAACGTTAACTACAGTCCCAACACTCTATTACGTTGGCGAATGTATTCCACATCAGCAATCTTGGCCCAGCCACCGACTTCGCTACGAGCCTTCAGGAAACTGTCGTGGATTCTTTGAGCCAGCTTGGAATGCGCGCGAACTTCAGCAAATACTTCATCCGCAGCTTCACCAAAACTATCGTAGGTATCATCACTGAACTTACGCAGTTTAACGCCCTGCTCGTTGACCAGCTTGGCCAGGTACTCACCGTTCTTGGCATTGTACTCAGACATCATAATTGAGTTTTCCTGCTCGGCAGCAGCACTCACCATCATCTGGTCAGCTTTTGACAGGCTATCCCAGAATTTCTTGTTAATGCCACAGGACAACATGGAGCCTGGCTCATGGTAGCCTGGATAGTAATAGTACTTGGCTGCTTCGTAGAACTTCATGAAGCTATCGTTCCAGGGACCCACCCACTCAGTCGCATCGATTGCACCGGACACCAGGTTTTCGTAGATTTGTCCACCAGGCAGGGATACCGGGGAAGCACCCAGCTTGGCTAGAACGTCACCACCCAGTCCAGGCATACGCATCTTCAGGCCTTTGAAATCATCAGCAGAGTTCATTTCCTTGCGGAACCAGCCACCCATCTGTACACCGGTATTACCGCAGGGAATATTCTTCATGCCGAATTCGCCAGCTAGCTCATCGTGCAAAGCAGCACCGCCACCAAAATGATACCAGGCATTGAATTCAGTGTTGGTCAAGCCAAACGGTACCGCAGTAAAATAAGCCCATCCTGGATGCTTACCTTTCCAGTAGTAATCTGCGCCGTGGTACATCTGGGCATTACCAGAAGCTACCTCATCCAGTGAATCGAATGCCTTGACCCGCTCACCAGCGGCAAAATAATTAACTTTAAAGCGGCCATCTGACATCGCTTCTAAACGCTGAGCAAACCGCTGAGCACCTGTACCCAGACCAGGAAAGTCTCGCGGCCAGGTTGATACCATATTCACTTCAATGCGGTTTTTAGCAATTGCTGGGGCAGAAACGACAGCACCAGCTGTACCTAATGCTGCTGCCACGCCTGTTTTGAGTACATCACGACGTTTCATTTAGTTCTCCTCATAGTAGATCAGTATTTGATTATATTTATGTGTTAACCGCTGCCATCGTTAAACAAAGGGACAGTTTTTAACTGCAACCGATTCTCTACCGAACATAAACTGATTTCAAGTAAAAATCTGGGTTCCTCGAATTCAGGCATCAATTACTGCAGGTTTTTGTAGAGGAAAGCCAGCGTGCGCGACCATGCCAACGCTGCATCATCTGCATCATAGCGAGCACCACTGGGGTTAGCAAAGGCATGGTTAGCAGTGTACCAATGGTGCGTATAGTTGGTTTTGCCTGCCTCATCCAACGCTTTTTCAAACGCACCAACCATCTTTTCATTAATGTTTTTGTCCAGCGTACCAAAGTGTCCGAGTACAGGACCTTTCAGCGCAGCCAGCTCAGCGGGGGATTTTTTGACATTCCCATAATAGATTACTGTGGCGTCTACCGGTGTCAGAATCGAGGTATTCAGCGACCATCCGCCACCAAAACACCAGCCACAGGTGCCCACCTTGCCGTTGCCTTTGGCATTGTTACGTAGCCAGTCTACCCAGGCGACGACTGCTTCGTTAGCCCAGCCCTGATCCATTCCCTTCATATATTTCATTGCACCGTCGCGCTCCGTGGCCACGTTGCCGTTGTACAGATCCACCGCCACGGTCAGGAATCCCTGTTGTGCAAACTCACGAGCAACAGACTTAATCTGGTCGTTTAAGCCCCACCATTCATGAATCAACAGCAAGGTAGGTGCGTTTCCCTGTTCTGGATACGCAACAACACCCGTCGCAGGCTTACCTGAAGGCGTCTTAATCGTCACAGTTTCCAGCTCTTTTCCCGCTGCCTGAGCCAGCACGGGATCGGCCAGCACCGCTGCAAGAGGCAGGCTAATCAAGCCCTTGATAAACGCTCTACGCTTTTCTTCGGGAACAATAATCGGGGGCATATGGCTATAGTCAGTGCCACAACTGAATTCATCACACATGGTCATCTCCTTTGGTTAAGTCGGGGTTACCGATATTTTTTTTAATGTGGCTCTATCGATTAATTCGAAATGCAAAACGCCACATCTATACATTGAGATAATCCTGTCGAATGTTTTATTCCCCAATTTTGTATAAACAATGCTCCTTTTATACCGGCCCCAGTTTCGAATCGGAACTGGACCTGGCGGTCCAACGCCCCAGAAACTGATGCACATCTTCATAAATTGACAGCATAGAAGGTATCATCAGCAGGATAAGCAAAGTCGCATAGGCCAGTCCAAAAGCAATGGAAACCGCCATAGGGATGAGGAATTGTGCCTGGCGCGAAGTTTCGAATAACAGTGGAGTTAAACCGGCTATGGTCGTTAACGAGGTGAGTAACACCGCACGTAGACGCTGACAGGCGGCCTCGACCAGCGCCTCATTGATAGCCACGCCTTTGGCGCGGATATGTTTATAGAAGATCACCAGGATAATTGAATCATTGACCACGATCCCTGACAGGCCAAAAAACCCAAACAGCGACAACACGGTCATATCCATTCCCATCAGCCAGTGGCCAAGTACGGCACCGGTTAATCCCAGCGGGATTGCGACCATCACCAGCAATGGCCAGCCGTAGGATGCAAACACCCACGCGAGCACCAGATAAATAAGCGCAAAAGCGACTCCGCCCCCCATAACCATATCGGCAAAGGTATCGCGCTGGCTGGCAGCCCGTCCTTCCAGTGAATAATCAATCGAATACTTTGAAGCCAGCGCTGGCAGCGTAGACTGGCGCAGGTCATTGGTGATTTCCTGGATACTGTTCTGTGCAGAATCAACATCGGCAGTGACCGAAACAGCCAGCTTCCCGTTAGCATGACGTAATGCTTCAAAGCCCTGCTGCGAGGACCAGGAGGCAACTGATTTCAGCGCGATAAAGGAGCCATCCGGTAATCGAATGGGTAACTCTTCCAGACTGGCCAGGTAGCGTCGCTCATTGTCAGGCAACTGAATCCGCACCTCGACTTCATCGGCACCATCCTGGAAGCGCTGCAGCCGTATCCCGTCATAGGCGGCCCTGAGCTGATTCCCCAGATCACTTACCGATAAGCCCAGCGCTTCGCCTGCAGGAGTCAGAGAATAGATCAACTGCTCGTTGCCATAGGGTAAATCGTCGTCAATCGCGCTGACGCCGGTAATACCCTTAAGCGCTTCTGCCAGCTCCAGAGCTGCCAGCTTCATGTTGGCGGGATTCTCTCCGGTCAGCCGCACTTCCAGATCACGACTGGGAGGGCCCATACGCTGGGCGATAATCGTGAAGCTCTCAACCCCTGCTGGCACCTTGACCCGCTTTCTCCAGGAGTTCATAAATTCATTATTACTGGTACTGCGACTATCCGGTGCTACCAGTTCCACGAAGATCGAGCCATTGCGTTCACCCTGTAGCGCACGTCCAGCACCACTGGAAGAGGCGTGTAACACATAATAGGTATCGACGACCTTTTCATCGATTTCAGCCATCGTCTGCTGCAAGCTATTTTCCACCTGTTTCAGGAAGTCATCCACCGTTGCCTGACCGGTGCCCGCGACAAACCTGACATTCGCATACACCGTACTCGAGTCGGGTGAAGGAAAGAATGCCCAGCCCACTCGACTGCCAACCACGAGGCCCAGCGCAAAAACAAACATGCCGGCACCCAGCGCAATCGTGGCCCAGCGATTGCTGATCGCAAGCGCCACCAGTGGCCGGAACTTTTCATCTCTGAAACGGGCAAATGCATCATCCAGCCAGCGTTTGAATCTGGATTTTTTCTCACCCCGTGAATCAACAAAGGCATGCCTGAGGTGTCCCGGCAGGATAAAAAAGCTTTCAACCAGCGAGGCCACAATCACGCTGATAATGACCATCGGAATAGCAGACATGATATTGCCCATATGCCCGCCCACCAGTAACAGGGGCATGAAGGCGGCAATGGTTGTCAGGGACGATGCCATGACCGGAGCCAGCATACGCCGGGCACCCCCTTCGGAGGCCTTTAGCGGGTCTTCGCCCATATCGAAATGAGCCTGGGCATCCTCCCCTACCACGATGGCATCATCCACGATGATACCCAGCGCCATGATCAGCGCAAACAGGCTGATCATATTGATCGACTCACCAACAACCAGCATCACAGCAAGCGTCGCCATAAAGGAAACCGGAATACCCACAGCCACCCAGAATGCCACGCGGGTAGATAAAAAGGCATACAGAATCATCAGCACCAGAATCAGTCCTCCGGCACCGTTTTTCACCAGCAACATGATGCGCTGTTTGAGTAACTGCCAACGCTCATTGAATACCTTGATCTCGACCGAAGGCGGTAACGTGGGCGTGACATCACTAACCCATTTCTCCAGGATCTCGGCAGACTTCAGGGTATCCCCATTCTCACTGCGCTGTAACACCAGCACGGCTGATTTTTTATCCTGCAGGGTAATGGTTTGTTTACCCGTTTTGATACGCCTTTCGATTTGCGCAATATCACCCAGATTAACGCGCCTATCGCGCTCACTAATGACCGCTAAATCGTCAAAGCTGTTGGGCGTTCTGCGCTGGCTGAGACTACGTAATTCACGAGTTGCGTCGTTTTCGCCCACCAGACCGGCGGGCAGGTCCTGACTCGCCCGATCTACCCGAGTACCAATTTGTGATAGGCTCAGGCCGAGGCTATACATCTGTTGCGAAGGCACGGTAATGAGAATCGATTCTTCCGGTAAACCGACCAGATCAACCTTATCGATTCCCCTGTCCAGCAACTGTTGTTCAAATTGTCGCGCCAGGTTGCGCAAATCCTCAATGTTATCCGGTCCGCTGATTAATATCCGGGCGACCGATTCATAGCGTACGGCCTGCGCAATACGCGGCTGTTCAGCATCTTGCGGCAAGCTGGTGAAATCGTCGACCTGCTTGCGCACCTGATCCAGAGCCAGCACCATGTCTGTGCCTTCCTCAAACTCCAGATTAATACCGGAAAGTCCAGCCGCAGAAGATGATGACATCTCCTTCAGGTTATCGACATTGCGCAAGCGCTGCTCCAGTGGATTGGTAATCCCCCTTTCGATATCCTCGGAGGTTGCGCCACTCCACAGCGTGCTGACACTAATCATGTCCAGCTCGAAATTGGGAAAGAATTGCACATTGAGTTTTTTAAGCGCGACCAGCCCGACCATGATCATGATGATCATCAGCAGGTTAGGGGCTACCTTATGCCGGGCAAAGATCCCTAGCAGATCATCCTTATGTTTCATCAGCTTTTCGACACCGGTTTAACTTTCAGGCCATCCACGGCATTGGGCAGATGCGTGGTAATGATACGGGTATCCGAATCAATCCTCTCACTACGCAACAACATCCAGTTTTTGCCGGACTCATCCTGATACTGACCAACCGACTCGACATTCAGCGCCTTCATTCGTCCCTCATCAAAAACGAACAGACGGTTATTGCCATAGATCGCACTAAACGGAACCGCAACCACATGATCCTGCACTGGGCGCTGCAGGTTGATCTTCAACAGATTGCCAATACGCAAGCGTTCATAACCCAGCACAACGCGAAAATAAGCATCAATCCCACCCGGAGTGGCAGCACCAGCAAGTCGAGACAGTTCCAGCGCGATAGATTCACCAGATAGTTCCGCCTGTCCCATCAGACGGATGCCAGTCTCCAGCGCCTGCGCAATTTCAGCCTGGTAAAGGGAAGGAATACGTGCCCTGATCTCCACCGAGTCCATCGCATACAGCGAGACCAGGATCTCAGACTGTTTGACCTGATCGCCAGTCGAAACAGAAACCTCCGACACAAAACCATCAAACGGAGCAATGACTTCACTGCGTGCAACTGCCAGATCCGACTCTGATAATTTCGCGCGTGCACTCTCCAGACGCGCCCGCAACTGTTTGCTGCTACTGTCATAGCTATCTACCGCCAGCTGAATCGCGATCAACGACAACTCCTGTCTGGCCAGCGCTTCGCGCGCAGTATTTAATGCTGAGTCTGAACTCAGGTTATTCTTTTTCAGGCGCTGCACACGCTGCAATTCCTGCTGGCTCAATTCGAGCAGGTTCTTCTCCTGCTCCAGCTTGCGCTGATTGGACTTATGCTTCAAGGCCAGCTCGCTTAGTTGCGCTTCCAGATCCGCCACATTGGCTCGTGCCTGCTGGTTACTCGCTGCAAAATCCCGCCCATCCATCTCGAGCAATTTCTGCCCTGCCGTCACGCGTTCACCCTGCTTGACAAAGACTGCGGCTATCTGCCCCGCTCCTGGAGCTGCAGAGCGTAACAGGGAAGGCGTTTCCACCTCACCGTAAAGCGTTAAAACCGGCGACAGGCTTTGTAGCCTGGCTGGCATCAGCTCTACCTGCCACACCTTTTCCCTTGGTTCGGGTTTAACACGCTGTGGCTTGGTGGATTTCATATACGCATAGGCACTGGCCGCAAGCAACAGAATAAGCAGGGGTAACAGCTTCAACAGAAGTCCTTTGTTGATCATTCAAGTAATACCAAAGAAAAATTTCAGACAAGTTTACAGTATGACGTGAGCGCGATGAAACTGTTCCAAATTAATGCGACCGAGCCTATCTTTGGAGTTTGTGAAAAAATGTTAATTGTCATTTAAACCCGGGCGCTGGAATAAACAGGCTATGCTATAGTTTGATTGTTTTGACAGTACAACAAATATTTGGAGTAACCCTATGCACAACAGAATAATAATTACCGTATTGATTTCAGCACTAACCCTGGGCATCGCTGGCTGTAGCACCATCGACCCTTATACTGGAGAGCAAAAAACCAGTAACACCACAAAAAACAGTGCTATCGGTGCAGCAATCGGTGCGGCAGTCGGCTATATCTCTGCCCGTAAAAAGAGCCGTGACGACAGACGCAAAGCCATTCTGACTGGAGCAGCGGTCGGTGGATTAGGTGGTGCGGCAGTAGGCGCCTACATGGACAAGCAGGAAGAACAACTGCGCAAACAACTGGAAGGGACAGGCGTCAGCGTAACCCGTAGCGGTGAAGACCTGATCCTGAATATGCCTGGAAATATCACCTTCAGCACAGACTCATCTTCACTCAAACCCAGTTTTAACGAAGTCCTCAGTTCGGTCATCCTGGTGCTGAATAAATTCAATCAGACCCTGATCGAAGCCGCAGGGCATACAGACAGTGTTGGTAGTGCAAGCTATAACCAGAAACTCTCCTATAGCCGCGCAAGTAGCGTAGCCAACTACCTGATTGAGAATGGCGTCGCGGCAGAGCGTGTGCTGATGGTAGGAATGGGTGAAACAACGCCGATCGCCAGCAATAGTACCCCTGAAGGACGTCAGCAGAATCGTCGGGTTGAACTGACGTTGATTCCGATTACTGCTGAGTAGTTGTATTAACCACGAAGAGCACGAAGAACACGAAGGTTTTATAGTTGATGCTACCCGTAATGTCCGGGCTTGCTATCGCTGCGGTTAGGGAGGTGCTGGATTCCAGGCTAAATCTTTAACCACAGAGCACACGGAAGACACAGAGAAGAAAACCTTTCATTTCTTCGTGCCCCTCGTGTACTTCGTGGTTCACATCAAAAACCTCCGTGTTCTCTGTGCCTCTGTGGTTATTTTTCCTAAAGAGGATACAAAGAAGAAAACCTTAATCTTCTTCGTGCCCTTCGTGTGCTTCGTGGTTCACATCAAAACCCTCTGTGTTCTCTGTGCCCTCTGTGGTTATTTTTCCTAAAGAGGATACAAAGAAGAAAACATTATTCTTCTTCGTGCCCTTCGTGTGCTTCGTGGTTCACATCAAAAACCTCTGTGTTCTCTGTGCCCTCTGTGGTTTCATCAAAAACCGCTTTTAATCCAGCAAAGCCTTGACTTCCGGATCATCCATCATATTTCGTACAATCTGCCTGCCCAGTTCGCGGTAAGCCTCAAACTGAACTTCATCAAAAAACTGGTCGACCGTAGTTTGATCAGGAAAATCTGGATGTGCCCTTTTATAACCATGGATATCGGCACACAGATTCTTTGACAGAGTTGTTTTTATGTAGATCAACTTGCCCTGCTGCGCCTGACCACCATACACAATATCAGCAATCAGGTAACTTTTATTCGCCAGCGGATAATTCATGTCCTGCTGTCCGGGCTCACTCGGTGGCACCAGCTCCTGCAGCATACTTTTGGTAATCACAATTTCCGCGCCAAAATCAACTCTAGCCTTTTCAATTGCATTTGCCAGATCGCCAAATTCATAATTCGGATCCGCGCCCGCATCACACACTACAATTAATTCCGCACGCCTGCGCAGCAGTTCGTACAGCGCCAGATTTTCAAAATGGCCACCATCTGAAAGTTGAACAAACCCGGCCTTTTCATTCATATTCTTACGCTTAAAAACCTCCCAGAAACCGGGGTCATAGTAACTGGGTACGAGGGATTGATCCGGCTGTATATCAGGATCCGGATTACACACCCAGTAACCCAGACGCAGGTTGAATATCGACATTAATATCGAGATAACAGGGTTAATCGAAAGGCCCTGGCCCGCTACACCCGCATTGGGGTTGGCTGCTGCACCAGAAATCGCTACTGCGCTGGGCAAAGTCACGCTGCCGTCGCAGAACTCCTCTGTATTACGCCAGCCGGTAGCATTACTGCCAGAATAAAGGGGGCTGAGTATAAAATTATCCCCGCCACGCCCGCGAAACTTGGATATACTCGACTCAACCAGAATAATATTGGTATTAATCAAATGATAGGGCAAACTGGTTTTCTCACTTTGCGGGTAGCGATTTCTGTTTAACTCATGTACTCCTGTCGTGTTTGCACGTTCAGCAGCGCACGCATCCGCTCCGGCAAATACTTTTTCCGCATCAGGCATATAGGATTCCATCAGGCGATCTCGATAGTAACGATGGATCGAGATATTATTAATGGGCAGAAATCGTGCCAGAGCAAGAACGGCTGCAGCGAGAATCACAGCAACAACAAAATGCAGCATACCAAAGGTCTGGATCAGGTAATTTGCCCAGGCATCAGACAGCACCAGAATGCCAAATATCATTAATGCGGCTGCAAGTACCAGTTGGGTAGAATGCGAAATGAGCGACAGGTATTTACGCCATCTGGATTCCGAACCCAGCGAGCCCAGTAACGCGCCCAATGCGGCAGCTACGCCACCCGCTGCCTCAGCGTAAACATTAAGTTTAAAATACACCCAGTGAATCAGGCCAAACAGTAAAAACACCAGCAGGCTTTTCAGGAAAACCGGCATCAGCGATTCAAACCAGCGTCTTCTCAGGTAAGCCTCCCCTGCATTTCCACTATGCTTTTGTTTACCCACGTAAAACATGTAAAAAACATGCAGTACCAGATACCCCAGCAAGGCCAGAATAGAAGCAACGCGAAAAAAACCTGAAGTTGCTTCGGCGCTATTGAACAATCCAAAGGTATACAGCGTTGAGAATACAAAACCGGCGAGCAATAGCATACTGAGAAAACCCATTACGATGCTACGTAATACGATAGAGATGAATGACAGCAGGGTAATGCCCTTGCCTGGCGTCAGGTATTTTCCATGCTGGCGCAAATGACGCAGCAGCGAAGACTGCTGGCGATTCAAATCTTCATCAGCAGAATTAAATCTTCGTCCTTCGGTCCCGTACGGAAAATCATCATGATCGACGCCGAAGTCCGGGCTGCTACTGGATTTATCCTTCCACAGGCCACTCCACAACCAGGACAGCGAACCACCCAGATAACCACCACCGGAAACGGTGGATAGATAGTCAAATTTTTTCAGCAGGTCACAGGCCGCTAAGCCCTGAACGACTCCCAGGCAAAAACTGGCAGACCTTATACCCCCACCCGATAGTGCCAGGCCTCTGATATGCTCCGGATCAAAATCTTTACGGTGCTGTTTAAGGTATTCCTTTTCCTTATCAATAAGCTGCTGGGCACCCGCGAAATCGGCCCCGGATTGATACGCGATATGGTCTGCTTCAGTCATTATTGGCTCCCTGATCATTTTTTTATTAACCCCATGTTAATCTATCATACGTTATCTAAGGAACACTATTTAATCAGCCACAGGATTACGACCATGTTAAAACTCACTACCAGCCTCATCAGCCTGACCCTGCTCGCGCAATCGCACAACCTGCTTGCGAATGAATTCAAAACCACCTCAGATGACCAGCAGGCCATCAGCCTGACCATCTACAACGGCGGGCGTGCATTGATTCGGGATGCGCGTGAATTCAGCATTACACAACCCTCACGAGAAATAGCCTTTATGGATGTTGCGCAGCACATCATGGCACAGACGGTCGCCATCAAAGGGCTGGATGTACAGGAACAGAACTATGACTTCGACCTGCTGTCACCGCAGGCGCTGGTAGAAAAAAATATTGGCAAAAAGGTACGCATCGCGCGTAGATCCAGTGAAACTGGCGAAACTCTGGAGTGGGTGGAAGGCAAGATCCTCTCCACCAATGGCGGCGTCATCCTGCAGATGAAAGACGGCAGCCTGGAAAGCCTTAACAACAACGCCAGCTATCACATGGTGTTCGACGAAATCCCGGATAACCTGCGCACCAGCCCCACCCTGTCACTAAAACTGTATAAAGACATCCAGAGCAGGCAGCAGGTCGAAATGACCTACCTCAGCGAAGGGCTCAGCTGGCAAAGCGATTACGTGCTGCAACTGGATACCAGCGATAAGCAAGCTGCACTGGATAGCTGGATCACACTGCAAAACCAGAGCGGCATCAGCTACCAGGATGCAAAACTGCAATTAATGGCAGGCGACATCAACATGCAGCAACCCGAGCCAGGAGTGATGATGCGCGCAAAGGTCATGATGGAAATGGCAAGTGCAAGCGATGGGGTATCAGAAGAATCGATTCAGGGTTATCACCTGTACACGGTACCGCATAAAACCACCATCAAAAACAACCAGAGCAAACAGATCAAACTGTTTAGCGCGCAATCCATAGGCGTTATCAAACGGCTGGAAGACCGCGCCTGGGTGGACAGTAATGGCCTGAACAAACAGCAATCCAAACCCGACCAGATCCTCAAGTTTGAGAATAAAAAACCCGCGCTGGGGATCCCTTTACCCAAAGGCACCGTCCGCGTCTATGGCAAGGACAGCAACGGCGAAAACCAGTTCATCGGTGAAGATAGTATCAACCATACTGCGGTGAATGACGACGTAGAAATCAAGCTGGGAAAATCGTTTGATGTCAGTATCGAACGCCAGACTACTGATCATACACAGATCAGTAAAAAACAGTTCCGCCTGACGCGAGAAATCAGCATCAATAATGGCAGCAAACAGGCACAAACCATCGAGCTGACCGAAATAATGCCGCTAACGGACTGGAAGATTCAACGTAGCTCAGACGACTACCAGAAAACCGCGCCAACTCAGGCACTGTTTAAGGTTACGGTGCCTGCGCTGAGCGAAAAGAAAATGAATTATCAGGTAGAGTTTCGTTATCCATAAACCGGTTTGATTTACAGCAGCGCGAATGTCACATTTGCGCTGCTTCTACGGTAATCGTAATAATTTACGACCTGTGCAGACTTCTTCCCTGTCCTTCGCTACGCAATAAAACCACCGTCTACCGCGCAAAAACATCCCGAACGACTGCGTAAAATCAAAAAACCCTAAAATAGCAGCCGTCATAGTGGATGTTACCTATACTTTCGAAATTAACTTCTTATACTAGAAGCTGATGAGCAAATCTGATGTAAAAACAGTCATGAGGTAGTTTTTCTGGACCTGTTTTATTAAATCCGAAATGCATTAGGGAACTAGGAAGTATTTTAAAACAACAGGCAGATATTCCTGGATGACGAATAACAAACCTGTCATCAACACCCAGACATTAGCACCCATCATTCTGGTGTTCGGCTCGCTTGTGCTGTATCCATTAGTCGCACAGGCTGCCAGCGACGATCAAAGCAATACCCCTGGCCTGCAAGACAACATTTCCGACCTCGACATCAATGAGCTGACACAAATCCGGGTTACCCCGTTTGATGTCGCCAGCTACCTGGATAACGGCTACCGTGCATCCAACGCTGTATCGGCATCGCGTTTCGATGCACCAATCAAAGACCTGCCTTTCGCGATACAGGCTTTTACCGATGCTTTTATTGCCGACCAGAAGCCGCGCAACCTGTTCGATATCGCGCGTTACTCTCCTGGTGTTACCTATCGCAGCAACGATTTCAACGAAGGCAATGCCAACCTGGCAATTCGCGGATTTGCAGTCAGCGGCAGCAAGGGTAATATTCAGGTGCTGCGGGATGGATTCAACGGTCCATCGATCTTTGACTTTACCAATATCGAACGCGTAGAAATTGTAAAAGGCCCGGCGTCATTCCTTTACGGACAGGTAGCCCCCGGCGGTATTGTTAATGTCATCACCAAAACACCGCAAGCTCGCCCCAGTGCAAGCGCTGATATCAGCTATGGATCTTACGACCAGTACAGACTGGATGCCGATATCAACACACGACTCGCTGACAAACTGTTTTTCAGGCTGGCCAGTTCCTACGACGAGGACATGCATTACTGGGAGCCTTACGATGCCCATTCCTGGAACTTTTCCCCTTCCCTGTTATGGCAACCCAACGAGCGCGTCAGTGTTGCTGTTAAATACGAAAGATATTCCAAAGATGAATCCCCGCAGTTAATGCAGAAACCGGGTTACGGCACCCAGAGCGGGGTAATACCGACCGCAGCCGACCCAAACCTGGCGGGGGTAGCCGTACCTATACTCGCTGATAACTGGAACAGTATGGCTTATACCGACTACCGTACCAGCGAAACACAAAGCCTGAGTTCCTGGATCGATATTATGCTTGATGAGCACTGGAACCTGCGCACAGGATTTAGCCAGCAGGATTACGAGATCGACGCACTGGCGACGGGTAACTTCGGTATGTCAGACAATAGCACCCTGCTACAGGGGCGACGAGTCAGGGGACAGACTTATAGCAATGAGGGCGAAAGCTATGACGTGCACGCCGTTGGCGAATATCAATTTGAGCACAACAGCCTGCGTGTCCTGCTCGGTGCGCAATACGTTGATCGCAGCTTCGATGACTGGGCTGCGCAGGCCCCGAATGACCCGTTACTGGGAAGCGACCCGACGGCTTCACCATTCCCGCTGTGGGATTTGAGCGATCCATCCAGCTGGGACCGCAACACTTCCGTATCGCGTGCAGCACTGACCGAAAATGCTACCGACAACAGTGTGTCCTACGTCGACAAATCGATTTATGCGGGCACGACCTTTGGTTTCCTTGATGACCGCTTATTATTACTGGCCGGGATACGCCATACCCAGACATCCAACCAGCTCACCAACCACCTGACACAACAGGTCGGACCCGAGTTTTCTGATAGCAAAGTCACCCCGCAATATGGCCTGTTGTACAAACTTAACCCGCAAGTCTCTTTTTTCGCCTCGTATGCGGAATCCTTTGTACCGGCATCACAGCTTCTGCTGAATCCAGACATGAGCACCTCTGTAGCAGTTCCCACCGAAGGTAAAGGTTACGATATCGGTATCAAGGCTGAACTGCTGGGCGGCAAGCTGTCAGGCACGCTCACCCTGTTCGATATTCGCAACCGCAATATCGTGAACGATCTCGCGCATACCGACAGTGGTGGTTCGGTGGTGATTTATAATGTACAAAGCGGTGAGCAACGCTCTACCGGTTTCGAGTTTGACACCACAGCTACGCTGAGCGACAACTGGCAGCTTTATTTTTCCTACAGCTACATGGATGCGCGCATCACCGAATTCAGCGGTAACGATGACGCCACCCTGGCCCTGGACCCGTCCACACTGGATGCCGCCGGACAGGAAAATTACCGCAACGTGACACGCTTTCATGATGCGCCGCTGCAGATGAGCGCGCCGCACCTTGCCAATCTGTGGACCCGCTATGATTTCTCGCATGATCCGCAGCACAGTCTTTATATCGCCGCTGGCTTTAATCTGGTAAAGGACCAGACGCTGCAACCAGACAGCCCGCCATCATCGCGCCAGAGTTACACCCTGTTCAATGCAAAGCTGGGGTACTCCTTTAACTGGCAGGGACAGCACATGAAACTGGATTTGATGGGCAAGAACCTGACCAACGAACAGTACCGTCCCTCGCAGAGCACTCGTAGTCGGCCACGCGAGTATCTGCTTACGCTATCCACCAGGTTTTAATGATGCAACAGGGAGGCCTCGCTACAACAATACGGAATCATTCATACCGCAAGGCAATGAAACGGATCTTCAGGCTCATCGGCAACGCGCAAAGGGGCATCGAACTAAACCTGAGTAAATCTGTTTTTTACTGGCTTGCGCTGTTTTGTTCATTGCTACTGCTAACCCTGCCACCATGTGCAAAAGCCCAGGCATCCACCAAGGTCGATGCACGTCAGGTTGAAGTCGCCTTCCTGAGTAATTTCGCGCGTTACATTTCCTGGCCAGAAGACACCTTTAATGATGATCACTCACCCTGGCAGATCTGCATACTGGGTAACGACCCGTTTGGAGATATCCTGGAAAAAACCCTCAAAGGGCGCATTGAGCAGGGTCGTCGTTTTGCGGTCGCTCGAATCACCGATATTGCGCAAGCGCCACAATGCCAGATCCTGTACATCGCCTATAAACTGAGTGTGACACGTCGTGCAGCACTCAAAAAACTGGAAAAACTGCCCGTGCTTACGGTAAGCAATGCACCCGATTTTTTAAGCGAAGGCGGCATGATTCAGTTCGATGTTGGGGACTATGTAAAATTTAGCGTCAACCTGGATCAGGCACGCGCCGCGTCTTTATCCATCCAGACTAAGGTTCTGGAGGTTTCCAACGACATCATTGTCGATGGAAAAATCAGAAGGATACGTTAGCCGATGTTTAGCCAGTTAAATATACAGAACAGACTAGCACTGGTGCTTTGGAGTTCGGTCTTACTCGCTTACCTGGTCGCTGGTATTGGGCTAGCTATCTACCAGAGCGTGACACTGGAGAGCCGTGCGCAACGCATCATGCAACCCTATGCGCAACTCATCTCGGTAGGTAGCGATGCTGCCGTCGCCTTCCAGGACCATCAACGTGCGCAGGAGGTACTGGATACCTTGCGCGCCAATCCTCAGATCCTGCAGGCTGGTATCTACCTGGATAACGGTCATATCCTCGCCAGTTTTAGCCGTAACCAGAAAACCATGCCGGATATCATCACCCAGCGCGAGGATGGTATTTATATTGAAGAGCACCGTGTAGTACTACTGCAATCGCTGCATAGCGGAGCCCATCTGCGCATTAGCATGGATCTGGCGCAACTGAATGAACAAACGCGTCAGGCTGTCTGGTTATTCGCTGCAGGTGCGCTCATTCTATTGCTAGCCAGCATTGCACAATTTACAGTACTGCGCCGCATGATCGTCCGCCCCATCGCCACCCTCACGCGCGCGGCGGAACATGTGCGCAGCAGTGGCGATTTTAAATACCGGGTACCCGCCAGCGGCAACGATGAAGTCGCCAGGCTGGGCCAGAGTTTCAACGCCATGATGGGCGTCATCCACGAAAAGCAACAATTGCTGCTGGAAGCCCAGCACATCGCCCACGTTGGCAACTGGTGGCATGATGTCAGTAGCGGTGAGTTATTCTGGTCCGAAGAAATTTTCAAAATACTGGGACGCGATCCCGCAACACCCAGCATTGAGCAGGCCTATCAGCTCATCCATCCCGATGACGTGGCGGTACTGGAAAAAGCGGTTCAGGTATCACGCCAGACGCAGGGCGATTCCGAGCAGGAATTTCGTATTATGCGACCGAACGGTGAAGTGCGTTGGGTGAATAATCGCTGGGTGGCGGTGTTCGATAACAGCGGCAATCTGGTTCAACATATCGGAACGCTGCAGGATATCACCGAACGTAAAGAAGCGGAAAAGCAGATCGAGCACCTGGCTTATTACGACTTACTCACCAAACTGCCAAACAGAAGGCTGCTACTCGACCGCCTGCACCAGGCAGCGCTGGGTAGCGTGCGCAGCCGCAATATGGGCGCATTATTGTTTATCGACCTGGATAACTTCAAAATCCTCAACGACACCAGTGGGCACGATATCGGCGACAAATTACTCATTGAAGTCGCCTCGCGCCTCGGCACTTGCGTACGTGATGGCGATACCATCTCACGCCTGGGCGGCGACGAATTTGTCATCATACTGGAAGATTTAAGCCAGACACTGGCGGAAGCCGCCGCGCACGCCAAACTGGTGGGCGAAAAGATTATCTCAGTACTCAACCAACCCTACCAGATTGCCGACCGCCTGCACCACAGTACCCCCAGTATTGGTGCCACGTTGTTTAACGGTAGTGAAGACTCGGTGGATGAACTATTAAAACAGGCGGATATCGCCATGTACCAGGCAAAAACCGCAGGACGTAATACGCTACGCTTCTTTGACCCCGAAACGCAGGCAAAACTGGCGGCGCGCGCCGAAATGGAAACCGAACTGCGCTTAAGTCTTCAGAACGAAAACTTTGTTCTGCACTATCAGGCACAGGTGGATAAGCAAAACCAGATTATCGCTGCCGAAGCCCTGGTGCGCTGGCAACATCCGCAAAAGGGATTAATGCCGCCTGGACAGTTCATCCCGCTGGCTGAAGAAACCGGACTGATCCTGCCACTCGGTCAATGGGTACTGGAAAACGCCTGTCAGCAACTGGCGAAATGGTCACAGGATCCCGACAAACAACATCTTGATCTTGCGGTGAATGTCAGCGCTATCCAGTTCCGCCAGAAAGATTTCATCTATCAGGTCAAACAGGCACTAAAGACTTCAGGCGCACCCGTCCACCACCTCAAGCTGGAGCTCACCGAAACGCTGGTACTGGTGAATGTTCAGGATTCCATCGAAAAAATGCGCATACTCAAAGCACTCGGTGTCGGTTTCTCGATGGATGATTTCGGCACCGGATATTCGTCTCTGTCCTACCTGACGCGGCTGCCACTGGACCAGCTCAAGATCGATGGCTCATTCATCCGTAACCTGCCTGACAACGTCAACGATTCCGTGGTGGTGCAAACCATCATCCAGATGGCAGGTAGCCTGGGCCTGAAACTCATTGCCGAAGGTGTGGAAACAGATGCGCAAAGAGCATTTCTCGAACAACAGGGCTGCCATGTCTACCAGGGTTACCTGTTTAGCAAACCGGTCGAGCTGGCTGCTTTTGAAGCATTAATGGAGAGTAAAAATCACTTTTGCTAGTAATTCCCAGACATGAACTCCATTTCGTCGACCTAACGTTTAAGCTCACAGTAAGAGGCGCGATCGCGCCGAAGTCCTGTGGAGAGCCTGGTTATGCGTTTCTCTCCCAATAATTATAAGAAATTTGGTGTCGTGTACCCCAAACCCTTTCTAATTCATTTGGGGTTGTAGAAAACTCCTTGTCACTTTCACTTAACTCGCGCCAGTTTTGATCTTTCATGTCACCAGAAGTAACCGGCCGAACGCTACCCCTAAATCGCTGTTCCATTGCTCCATATTTTTTGTAGTTACTTTGGGCTACAAATAAAGATGGGTGATCTGCACCACCTTCAAACCAAGGATCTGCTACTTGTACTGGATCATCTTCCCAGTAGCAAACAGGGCATATTTCATAGTTATTTTTTTTCGATAGTTTTGTAGCCGCAGCAAGCACAAGTTTCCATGTGTTTATCCTGCATTACGCGAGCGAAAGCGAGCGAGAGGGGTCGGAGGTACAAGCGAGCGAAAGGAGGCGAGCGAAAGGGGTCGGAGGTACATGGGAATTATTATCAACTAATCTATCTCCGAACCAATCCAGTTTTTGGCCTTCCCCGTGCGGTGTAACCAACGGATTTACCCAATGTTGCCTCTATACGTTCTTTAAAGTGATTATTTCCCAGCGGTACAGAAAATGTCACTGCTTTACGCACATCATGGACATCTCTAGCATCAAGATCTATCTGTACGAAACAGCTCTCGATAACAATACATTCGCGCTTCTGGTGTTGATGCTATTCGAAGGAATACCTCGTGATCATTGATAATGCTCGCAGGACTGCCTGTCGTATGACAATGATAGCTAGACCATTGGTAATCATCAGGATGGTCAACCATATTCGCTCGATCAGGATTCATTTCAATATATCTGTAACAAGTTACCAAATACTGCTCGGCATCATTCAAACTAGCCTTATGGCGACCTTCCCAAAGCGTACCTGTTTTCCTGTATTTTTTGTTAATGTATTGAACATAACGATTTCCCAACAGTTGCATCACTCGAGATATTCCAGATTCTGTACTGGGCGTCATTAACAGGTGAATATGATTGGTCATCAATACATAGGCGTGAATGGCAACATCATAACGTCCACAGGCATCCTCCAGGCAATCCAGAAAGAACAAATAATTTTCTTCTTCGAAGAAGCAAGGGTTTCGATCATTTCCTCGCTGAACAACGTGACTTGGTATACCCGGTAAATACATCCTTGATTTTCTTGGCATAGAAACTCCTTTTCCTAGTTATATCTCGCTTTCCTAAGTATATACGATATCATTAAGTTGCGAGGTATTCTCATGTAACCCCGCCCCCTTTAACTGCCGACCCCTTTAACTGCGTAAATATGGCTAGCGACAGTTTGAAAATACATCCACCACTTTATTTGATTGGAAAGGTGGTAAATTGCTGGAAATGCTAGGCAAAAATGCCTGAGATAGCATTACTTGCACCACATATTGAGGACGCTGAAGAGCAGGTTTGCATATTATCAGAAGTAGAAAGCAAACCTAATGAGGTCACGCACTACATCCAGAGTAGAGTGCCATCTTTTAAACTCAGATACTCAAAGACGACGGCGCAGAGATATTTTGTAAATACCTGCCCTAAATGCGGCGTATTATCTGGCGACTTCTTTTTCCATTCGGAACCAGGTGCTCCATTTTTCCCAACAGACGAAGAAGAAGCAAAACAACTCTACATAACCAAAATACCAATCAGTAAGCCGGTAGAGATACAAGCATCTTTAAATATCGGTATAGGTGAATTAATTCTGGAAAACGCAAAAGAAATCGAATGACAGCGCCAACTCATTTGGATGATTTCAGTTACTTCCTGATACAAAAAAAAAGTCCCGGCAAAGCACCGGGACCAAAAAACCCATTAAATCAGTTGAAGATTAATGGTTATGGCATTAATGCTCATCATCCGGCGCCCGATTATCCTTAAACGTACGCCAGCCACTGATCATGGTACTCACCAGACTCTGGCGCGACATGATGTCTTCACGAATCGCGACATAGATATGCGTCATGATGAAGCAGATGATCACCCACATAATCATATGATGCCAGGTGTGCACGTCCTGGCTCTGTCCAAATAAAGGAATCACCCAGGATGAGAACATGGTGTGTTGCCAGCTGTCATAGCCGGCACCTTCACCGTAAAGCGCAAACCCAGTGATGATCATAAACAGGACAGCCCACACAAACAGGATATGCATCGCGAATATCGCCAATGGATTATGCCCTATATATTTACGCGGCTCTTTGGTGAGGAAGAAATACCATTTCAACTCATGCCATGCTCCATCCCAGAATTCTCCCTTAAAGATAGATGGAAGAAAGATCTGGCGTGCATGCGTGTTTCCTGCAAATGCCCAGTAGATACGAAACAGAAAACCAATGGCGAAGATATATGCCGCTGCAAAATGCGCGAAGCGGATATACCCCATCAAAAAGTTTTCACTCGCTTCACCGGGCATCGTTGGCAGCGGACTACCGATGAAATAGCCGGTTACACAGAGTACGACAATAGCTAGTGCATTTATCCAGTGCCAGAGTCGCAACGGTGCTTCGTAAACATAAACTGCCGGTTCGGTATGTGGCTTGGTTGCCAGGGTTGTCATAGTCTTACCCTCCTATGAACCGATGGGTCCGGTAGTGACGTTGGCCAGCTCTTCGCCGTCTTCACTCATGACATGGGTAGAACAGGCGAGGCAGGGATCGAAGCTGTGGATATTACGCAGGATTTCAACCGGCTCGTTAGCGACCGCAACCCTGGTGTTCATCATGGATGCTTCGAACGCGCCAATATTACCCGCTTCGTCCCGCGGCGAACCATTCCAGGTCGTCGGCACTACACACTGGTAGTTATCGATACGCGTATCCTTGATCTTGATCCAGTGACCCAGTGCACCACGCGGCGCTTCAGTGAATCCGACCCCTTTGGCTTCTTTCGGCCACTCGGCAGGGTCCCACATCTCGCCGCTATGCGTTGAAGTATCACCGTTTTTGATGTTGGTCATTAGCTTGTCGAAAAAGTACAGCTGCTTATCAGCCGCCCATTGTGCTTCTAAGGCTCGAGCCGCTGTACGCCCCAGCGTTGAGAACAATGCAGTGACCGGAACATCAAGAGTTTTTAACACCAGCTGGATTTGCTCGGTAATCTCTTTGTCCCCTTTTGCGTAGCCGATAATGTATCGAGCCAAAGGCCCCACTTCCATCGCGTGACCACGCCAGCGCGGAGCTTTAATCCACGAGTAGCTGGCTTTTTCATCCAGCTCTTCGATGTTCTGACTAGTGCCCTTGGCTGAGCTGACATCAAAATCAGGGCTGGTGACACCATCCCAGGGGTGCAGGCCTTTGACACCATCCGGGTATTTATACCAGCTGTGCGGGACAAACTCCTGCACCTGCTCTGGATCGGTCAGGTCAATATCGTGCACCTTACTCAGGTCGCCATTAATAATCGCGCCGCTCGGCATCATCAGGTTCGACGGCGAATAATCGTTGGCCTTATCCGGGATGTCACCATAAGCCATGACGCTCTGGCTCGACAGACCGCCACCATATAACCACCCCTTGTAGAACTGACCAATCGCCAGGATATCCGGGATGTACACATTATTGATAAAGGTTTGCGAGTCTTTCAGGATCTGGTGCACCTGGTTCAGGTTAACCATATTCAATCCGCCTACTGCGCCCACGCCATCCACATTGATCGGACAGGGCACGCCACCCACGGTCCAGTTGGGATGCGTATCCTTACCACCGAATATTGTCCGCGTCTTCATGATTTCTTTCTGGAAATCCAGCGCTTCCAGATAATGGGTCACAGCCATCAGGTCCGCTTCTGGTGGTAGCAGATAGGCTGGGTTGCTCCAGTAACCATTACGGAATGGCCCCAGCTGACCCGACTCGACAAACTTTTTCAGTCGATTCTGTACATCACGGAAATAGCCCGGCGATGAATTGGGATGATGCGGTGATACCTGCTGCTGCAATGCCGAGGTTGCTTTCGGATCGGCTTTCAGTGCATTCACCGGGTTTACCCAGTCCAGCGCGTGCAAATGATAGAAATGCACCAGATGATCGTGCACCTGTAACGACAACTGCATGATGTTGCGGATGGAGTTAGCGTTTTCCGGAATATTGATACCGAGCGCATTTTCCACCGCGCGCACCGAGGTCAGCGCATGGGTTCCCGTGCACACGCCACAGATGCGCTGCACGAAGGCCCAGGCATCACGCGGATCGCGCCCTTTCAGGATCACTTCCAGTCCACGCCAGATGGTGCCACTGGAAACCGCGTTGGTAATCATATTGTTGGAATCGATATTCACTTCAGCACGCATATGGCCTTCGATACGCGTAACCGGATCGACCACCACGCGCTGGCCGGCAGTATCTAATTTAAAACCGTTGGGAGTGTTTGTAATGCTCATTATTCCTGGTCTCCTTTCTGTTGACTACGCTTCAGGGCTGACACCGCAGCATGCACTGCTGCAGCACCACCCACCACAGTGGCAGCGGTCATACCGACCTTGTCTGCGTTGGATTCAATACCAAACTGGTTGATATTGGTCAGACGGTTATAGAACCCGCCCTTATCCCAGAAACCATCTTCCGAGCAACCGATACAGGGGTGACCGGCCTGGATCGGGAACGACAGCCCACCATTCCAGCGAATGGTGGAACAGGCGTTGTAGGTTGTTGGGCCTTTACAGCCCATCTTGTACAGGCAATAGCCTTTACGTGCAGATTCATCGTCCCATTTTTCAACAAACTGACCGGCATCGAAATGCGGACGGCGATAGCATTTGTCATGGATACGCTGTGAATAAAACATTTTCGGACGACCCTGGCGATCCAGCGAAGGCAGGCGCTCAAAGGTCAGGATGTAGGTAATGACTGCAGTCATAACTTCGGCAATCGGTGGACATCCGGGCACCTTGATAATGGGCGCATTCCCCAGATCGGGAACCTTATGGATAGGTGTTGCGCCCGTTGGATTCGGCTTGGCCGCCTGCACGCAACCCCAGGAAGCGCAGGAACCCCAGGAGATAATCGCCATCGCATCCTTGGCGGCGCGACGTAACTGCTCGGTATAAGGTTTGCCACCGATGATACAAGACATACCGCCGGTATCGCCCTGGTCCAGCCCGGGGTTACCCTCACAGGCCAGAATGTACTTACCTTTGTGCTCGGCGATCACCTCATCCACGATCGCCTCGGCCTGATGACCGGCAGCCGCCATGATGGTGTCATCGTAATCCAGCGAAATCATCGACAGCACAACATCTTTTGCCAGCGGATGACCTGAACGGATAAAGGATTCAGAACAGCAGGTGCATTCCAGTCCATGCAACCAGAGTACTGGAATACGGGGTTTGGTTTCCATCGCGTGCGCTATCTTGCCCGCAAATGCCGGGCTTAGGCCCATGGCTGCAGCGGTCAGGCTACAGAACTTGAGAAAGCTTCGACGGGTTATCCCCTGCCGACGCATCACGTCATAGAAAGTTTCGGTCATACTTCATTCCTCTATCAATATGGTTTTATTGGTCCCCCTGATGAAGCAGCCTTGGTGCCAAAGACTTCTTTAAAAGCAATTTCAATAACTTAACCTGGATTAACCTTTTTTATTTTACGGGATTTACTGGAAACATAAATTCCGCTACTAGCCGATAAATTGATTATCTAGTTTCCAATTGAATAATCTGAAAATCTAATTTATTTGAATACTTTGTTTACTTTTTAGATTTATTATGAAACTATAATTTCCACTTTAACCATCCGAGGCGCAGTAATATGACCCAGAAGACCCTCATACTCGGCATTGGAAACCTGCTTTGGGCAGATGAAGGATTCGGCGTTCGTGCCGTCGAAGCGCTAAACCGTCACTATCAATTCGATGACAACGTCACCCTGATGGATGGCGGCACACAGGGTATTTACCTGGTTCATTATGTTGAGCAGGCCGACATCCTGGTAGTGTTTGATGCCATCGATTACGGACTGGAGCCTGGCACGCTACGTCTGATCGAAGGCGAGAATGTCCCCAAGTTCATGGGCGCCAAAAAGATGAGCCTGCACCAGACCGGTTTCCAGGAAGTGCTGGCAATGGCTGAAATGCTGGGGCGTTATCCGCAACATCTGTTACTGGTGGGTGTACAACCGGTACAACTGGAAGATTTCGGTGGCAGTCTGCGCGAAAAAACCCGACAGCAAATCGAGCCAGCAATCGCCGCAGCAATCGACTGGCTACAGCAATTCGATATCCACGCAACCAAAAGAGCACAACCGCTGCCACCTGAAGCATCGCTGGCTGGTCAGGAGGTTCACATCGATGCTTACGAGCAGGACCGTCCCAGCCCCGAGCAGGCCTGTCGCATTGGGGATGAACGTGTCCTTAAATCTGCAGAATTCGAAATCGGTTATCGCCCCTACCCGCTCGACCCGGAAAAAACCATAAGCTGCGATGTCGACCACCGAGGCAAGTATGGAGACAATAATGTATAAGCGCTCTGCGCCGGTGATACCGCAGCGGAGGCCAGAGCCATGTGTATAGGCATCCCCATGCAGGTCATAGAATCCGGTTTTGGATACGCACGCTGTGAAGGCATGGGTATGCAACGCGAAGTCGAAACCCTGCTGGTGGGCGAACAGCCACCCGGTACCTGGCTGCTGATTTTCCTCGACAGCGCGCGCGAGGTATTAAGCGAAGAAGATGCCGCACGTATCACCGACGCGGTAAAAGCCGTCGACATGATCATGCAACACAACGGTAGCCTGAACCAGGCAGCACTACCAGACGCCACCATCGAATCACTGTTTGCTGACCTGATTGATCGCGAAATCCCCAAACCCGACTCACTCATCGCTCTGGAACAAAGTCGGAAAAAACAATGAAAACCATCTTTACCCAGAAAACTGATTTCAACTGTCATAGAGCGCCAGCGAAACAACCTGGTTGTACGACCATTAGATTGCTTCGCTGGCGCTCGCAATGACAGTACACATTAAAGAGGAGCCCCGATAACCATGCCATCACCACTCATACAAAACATGATTGAACAGCACCACTATCCGGTACTGGACGAAGCCGCACATGATGCATTCATTCAGACGCAGGACGAATGCGTGCTGTTTTTCACTGAAGACCCAGTGCGCTTCCCGGAAAGCGACGATGTCGCAATGATTCTGCCGGAACTGCAAAAAGAGTACGGCAATCGTTTCAGCGTCGCAGTAGTCGACCAAAGCGCGCAACGCAAACTGCAAACCCGCTACGGATTTAACGAATGGCCTGCGCTGGTATTCCTCAGGCAGGGTAAATACCTCGGCGTGGTCAGCCGTGTGCAGGACTGGATCAGTTACCTCACCCTGATCAACGAAATATTAAGCTCGCAACCCAAAACTGCACCCGGTTTTGCGATACCGGTTGAGCAACGCGCATCTAGCTGTAATCAGGCATAACGGAGCACATCATGAACAAGATTGATATCCCGATAGTCGTCGGCCCCGGATCGCAGCCCGCAGACAGCGATGGCGCAGAAATGACCTTTATGCAAATGCCCTCCGGCATGTACACCTACCAGGCGCCAATGGTGCCGGAGGCGGAAGAAATCGAAGGACTGGAAGCCGCAGTCGCGTTAACGCGCCAGATCGAGCAGGCGCTGCAACAGTTTCGTATCGGTGAGCAATCCATCGTGTTTGAGCTCAACGAGCTGGACCAGAAAAACCGCGAGTTTTTTAACCAGCTACTGGGAGAAGGCGAAGTCAGCGTGCAATGCAGCGGTAACATCAATGCATTAATCCAGGAGTCGGTACTGGCCGGGGTATGGCGCGTGCAGTACGTGGACGACAAGCAGGCGGTTGTGCGCGACACCATCGAAATTGCCGAAGTACCGGGGTTAATCAGTGAACTCACCTTTGCCGACGCCAAACCCAATCTACAGGTCGCAAACCTGCAGATTCCAGACGATGTGTATAACGCGGCACCATTACTCACCGAGATCCACGACAAACTCCCCGAATACGGGCCTGGCGACGAACCCTATGTGATTAACCTGTCGCTGCTGCCGCATACCGAACAGGACCTGCTGTACCTGTCCGATCAGCTCGGCATCGGTCCGATTATTATCCTGTCACGCGGTTACGGCAACTGCCGCATCAGCAGCACCGCAACGCGTAATGTATGGTGGGTGCAGTATTACAACTCGCAGGAAACGCTGATCCTGAATACCATAGAAATCAGCAAGGTACCCGAAGTTGCCTGCGCGTCGCAGGAAGACATAGACGATAGCGCACAGCGTCTGAACGAAATCCTGGGCATTTACGAGTAAGGTTATGAACATTGAACACATTCCAGGGTCATTCGGCGGCGACAACAGCAAGCTACGCGACGATACGCGCCTGGAATGCAAGATTTGCTGGCACATTTACGATCCTGCTGAGGGCGATGAATACTGGCAGATCGCGCCCGGCACCCCATTCTCGCAGCTACCCGATCACTGGACCTGTCCACAGTGCGACGGTAAGAAAATCGACTTTATGGTGCTGGAAGACTAAGGCATGATCATCATCTCAAGACAGCAGGAGATTGATTGATGTCAGACAAACCGGAAACAGTCATCGCAGGTAAACTGGAAACTGTGTTTAATCGCATATATCAGCAACGCATGTCAGATGTACCGATGATCAATGACAAACTACAGGTTCACGCGATAGGTTTCCAGCCCTGGCAACAGCATTACCTGGGGGTACTCAGCACACCCTGGTTTATGAACCTGATGCTGTTACCCGGTGAGCAGGAAGACTGGTCCGGGCTCGCAGAGCTGGGCAAACAATCGCATAGCTTCCCGTCAGGGCGTTATGAATTTATTACCGGATTTGAAGAAGAAATCGGCAAATACCAGATGTGCAGCCTGTTTTCACCGATGTTTGATTTTGCAGACGACGAAGCTGCAGTAGAAACAGCGAGCCTGATCATGCAGGAAATCATGAACGAGAAAAACCAGGATGAAATGCATGTGCAGCCCCACCAGATCGAATCGATCTGGAAAGGTGAAAACAATGACGCTACGGATGTTACAATAAATACACAAAGCGAGCCTGAAGCTGAAGCAGGACAACGTCCCCTGATCAGTGAACGACTACAAAAACCCGTAAGCAGGCGTGATTTATTACGCGGCATGTTCAAACCAGACAGCGATAACACATGAACCCAATAGAAGGACAGATCAACATTCATCTTTACCCTGACAAAAGCAACGAGTCCCGGGTTCAAATCGACTCATCGCGCCCGCTGCAGGCCAGCCGCGTGATGATTGGTAAAACACCTGAGCAGGTATTGCAATTCCTGCCACTGATGTACAACGTATGCGGCGTCGCGCAGGCGCGCACCGCGTTGGGTGCCATCCACAGCAAGCTGGATATCCAGCCGGATAGCGCCGCAGAAACCGCACGCGAAATGCTGGTGCTGGTAGAAAATGCACGCGAACACCTGTTCCGCATCCTGGTTGACTGGCCTACCCTGTTCAACCTCAAACCGGATCAGAGCCAGCTGCCATTACTCGGTAGCCTGATCAAGAATTTTAAACAGGCGCTATTTAAAGATGGCGAGGCTTTTTCCTTACAAAGCGAGTTGCATGTCGACTTCGAAGGTACACAGCAGCTCATTGATCAGCTGGAAAACAGCCTGCAGCAATCGATTTACCACCAGCCGACCGAGCAATGGCTAAAGATCAACGACATCGACATGCTCTACCAGTGGTCCAAGGGACACGACAGCACCGCCACCAGCTCGCTCGCTATCATCTGCGATCACGGCTGGACTTCACAGGGCTTTTCGCGTCTCGACTCGCTACCCGAGCTGGACAGTCAGGAACTGCTGCAACGCCTGGACCAAAGCGAATCCGAACAATTCATCGCGCTGCCAGACTGGCAGGGCCAACTCTACGAAACCACCAGCCTGTCACGCCAGATGGACCAGCCACTGATCAAATCGCTGGCGCAGGAATTTCATAACACACTGATCACGCGCTGGGTCGCGCGCCTGCTGGAACTCGCACGTATTCCGACCCAGCTACGCCAGTTACAGGCAGAACTGCAGGCAGGCCACAGCAGCAAAAAAATCAGCAACGGCGTGAGCGGACTGGCGCAGACTGAAGCCGCACGTGGACGTTTAATCCACCGCGTTGAAATTGAAGATGGTGTGGTCAGCCAGTACCAGATCGTGGCTCCCACCGAATGGAATTTCCACCCGCTGGGACTGATCAACCAGAGCCTGAGCAACCTGACCACGCGCGATCACAAGCTGCTGGAACAACTGGCGCGTCTGATGATCAACGCCATCGATCCCTGTGTGGGTTACGATCTGAAGGTGCATTGAGCCTAAAAATCCCAGTTAACCACTATGAGAATTTGATAAGCACATGAATTTATTAAACATATCAATTTTGAAGAGAACCAGCTAATGAGTGAAAGCGCTACTGCATTCATGTTAGCTTTGTGCGCCCGCCTGGCTATGCTAAAAAAACAGCAAGGGCATGCCATTGCCTTATTTTTGAGCTACGCCAGACACACGCACAAAACCAACCTGAAAGCAGTTCAACTGGGACTTTTAGGCTAATGCACGAAATGTCGCTGTGTGAAGGCGTGTTACAGATACTCGAAAGCGAGGCCAGCAAACAGGGATTTAAACGCGTAAAAAATGTCTGGCTGGAAATAGGCGACCTGGCCGGGGTAGAAATCGAAGCCATGCTATTCAGCTTCGACGCGGTCACCCGCAACAGCCTGGCCGAAGGAGCCGAGCTACATATTATCAACGTACCAGGCCAGGCCTGGTGCATGCAATGCAGCAAAAACGTCAGCGTTAAACAGCGCTTTGATGAATGCCCGGATTGCGGTAGTTACCAGTTACAGGTCACCAGTGGTGATGAAATGAGAATTAAGGAGCTGGAAGTTGAGTAGCAACTGGCCGTATTAAGGTTTCACACGCCAGAGCTGTCCTTGCTCCGTAGCTTTTTGACGTACAGGCGTGCGAGTAACTTTCTTTTGCGCGAAAAGAAAGTCACCAAAGAAAGCGCGCCCCACAAGCCCTTGGGTCGTCAAAATAGCACCCAGTCCGGGGTCGGCTCAGACGCGGGTCCAACCGCGCTGAGCCTCAAATGGCATCCATGCCATTTGACCCCGGCCTGGATACTATTTTGCCGCGGGCTTGAAAGGGTATTAGTTTTTATCGTTCCCACGCATTGCGTGGAAATACGTACAAGGTTGTAGCATTCTCGGAAGTTAAGGAATGGAGTCTTTGCGGTAGCCGGCTTCGGTAAGGTTTTTAAAGATCGCCGCGCTGCCGCTCGCGATGACAAAGTTAGTAGTGGGTCTAAGAAGGAAATCCCCCCTTTCAAGCCCGCGGCAAAATCGTGTTCATATCGGGGGAAAACGCCAGGGAAGGCGTTTTAGGCAGGGTCGCGGTTGGACCCGCGTCACTGCCGACCGCGATATGGGCACGATTTTGACGATGAAGGGATTGTAGGGGTGTCCTTTTTTGCGCCTCTTTTTTGGACAAGCAAAAAAGGGGCTCGCACGCGTACTCGTAGTCTGTTACGAAGCAAGGAAAGCCAAAGCGTGTGAAACATAAACCCGGGAGGTGACAAAAATACATTTCCCACAAATTAAAGGCCATTAGAAACAGGTAGGCCAAAACCAAACAACAACGGAGAAAAACCATGTGCACAGTATGCGGATGCGGTGAAGGCGAAAGCCGAATAGAAGGCGAGCACGACCACGCCCATCATCATGATCACCACCATGACCATAATCACTCGCATGACCACTCACACCATGCGCACGATCACAGTCATAGCCACGATCATGATCACGACCACTCCCACCCGCACACGCACGACGATAACCACCACTACGGACACGGCCCCGCGCATGCACATGCCCCCGGCATGAGTCAGTCGCGTATGGTGCAGATCGAGCAGGACATCCTCGGTAAAAACAATGAATATGCGCAGGCAAACCGTAGTCGCTTTACGCGCCAGGGCATGCTGACCCTGAACCTGGTATCCAGCCCAGGCTCCGGCAAAACCAGCCTGCTCACCCGCACGCTGAATGACCTGAAAGACGAAATGCCGCTGTCGGTCATTGAAGGCGACCAGGAAACCTCCAACGATGCCGACCGCATCCGCGCTACGGGTGTTTCCGCCATTCAGGTCAATACCGGCAAAGGCTGTCACCTGGATGCACATCAGGTTGGGCATGCGGTGGATCACCTGTCACCGCAGGATAAATCGGTACTGTTTATCGAAAACGTGGGCAACCTGGTTTGCCCTGCTGCTTTTGATCTCGGTGAAGCACACAAAGTCGCCATCCTGTCTATTACCGAGGGTGAAGACAAACCGATCAAATACCCGGACATGTTCCATGCCGCCGACCTGTTACTGCTAAACAAGATCGACCTGCTGCCCTACCTACAGTTTGATGTCGACAAATGTATTGAATACGCGCGTCGGGTCAATCCTGGCATTCAGGTATTCAAGGTATCAGCCACGACTGGCGAAGGCATGGAGCAGTGGTATCAGTGGATCAGGCTTACCCACCAGAGCCGCCTGCTTGGTTACCAGCCACAACAACCCGTAGCGGCAGTCGCGGAGTAAAAGGAATGACGGCATTACCCAGCGTTCTGGTAGTGGACGACGAACAGCGCTCACTGGAATCTATCAAGCGTATTCTTGGCGACCGTTTCGAGGTATTTACCGCCATTGATACCGAACAGGCAGAACAGATCCTGCGACAGCAATGGATACAGGTCATGCTGTGTGACCAGCGCATGCCCGGTATGACCGGGGTGGAGTTCTCACAAAAGGTGCGCGAAACCTACCCCGACGTGGTGCGTATTATCATCTCCGGTTACACCGAAGCGGAAGATATTATCGACGCCGTCAACAAGGGTGGCATTTACCAGTACATCACCAAACCCTGGCATCCGGACGAACTGATCACCAAACTCAACAACGCGGTCGAGCTGTTTAGATTACAGCGAGAAAACGAACAACTGGCAGTCGAACTCAAACTCAAGCCCGACACCATAGAACAGGCGATGATCGAAAAACGTCGCCTGCTAAAGGCGCGCTATGACTGGGACCAGGGCATCGTGCGCAGCCCCGAAAGCTGCATGAACGATGTCTGTAATCTGGTGCGCAGTGTCGCGCCTTATGATGTGAATGTGTTGCTCAGTGGTGAGTCTGGTACCGGTAAGGAGCTGTGCGCTCGTGCACTGCACTACAACAGCCTGCGCCAGGATAAACCCTTCGTGGCGGAAAACTGCGGTGCATTGCCGGACGAGTTGCTGGAAAGCGAGTTGTTCGGTCACAAACGCGGCGCCTTTACCGGCGCCATCGAAGACCGCGTTGGCCTGTTCGAACGCGCCAGCGGTGGCACGATCTTTCTGGATGAAATTGGTGAAACCTCACCGGCGTTCCAGGTCAAGCTGCTACGCGTAATACAGGAGGGTGAAATCCGCCCGCTCGGCAGCAACCAGCGTCGTCCCATCGACGTACGCGTGGTGGCAGCCACCAACCGTGACCTGGAAGAAGACGTACGTACCGGCAAATTCCGTCAGGACCTGTTCTATCGCATCGCCACCTTCGAGGTAAAAATCCCGCCGCTACGCGAACGCCGCGCCGATATCGCGCCGCTGGCGATTTCTATCCTGAACCAGACCATGGAACAGCTCGGCAAGCGCGTTAAAGGCATTAGCGAAGAAGTGTTGCATTGCTTTGAAAGTTACCAGTGGCCCGGCAACGTGCGCGAGATGCAGAATGAAATCAAACGCATGCTGGTGCTGGGACAGGATGATTATCTGGGTTCTGATCTGGTATCGCCGCAGATCCTGCGTGCCACGCCAGAGGAATCGCAGGCCGACATGATGCTGCTAACCGGCATTGATGGCACCCTGAAAGAACGCGTGGAAGCACTTGAAGCACGCATCCTGAAAGAAACCCTGATGCGCCTGCGCTGGAACAAAACCCAGGCCGCACAGGAGCTGGGGTTATCACGCGTTGGATTACGCAACAAACTGGAGCGTTACGGGCTGGAGAAAAACACCAATCTTGAACCCTTAAGGGCGATATGAGCGAACCCCTGCCACATAACGCAAGCAGCCTGACCAATCAGGCCGGCCTGCCTGATGACCTCAGCCAGCAGGTGCGTCGTGCTGATGATAAAGCCTGGATTGAAGTAATCCAGCAAATGGACAGTATCTATGCCGACCTGGTGCGCTACCAGGTGGAGCTGGAAGAAAAAAACTCTGCGCTGGAAAATGCGCAAACCTTCATCAACAGCGTGATCTCATCGATCTCCGATATCCTCATCGTGTGCGACATCAATGGCCGTATCCAGCAGGTCAACCAGGCCCTGACCGACCTGATAGGCAGCGCCGACAGCGAACTTAAGGGACGCTCCCTGCACCAGCTGTTTGCCGACAAGCACCAGCCGATGATCGCCGATTTCGCCGAGCATATCCGTTCCAACTCACTGATCGATTGCGAAGTGGACCTGATCGACAGCAGGCGCCAGAACGTACCAATGGCGATCAACTGCAACGCGCGTTACGACCATAAGAACCGCCTGTCCGGACTGGTGATAACCGGCCGCCCACTGGGTGAATTACGCAAGGCTTACTCAGCACTGCACAAAGCGCACGAAGAATTAAAAACTGCCCAGTTGCAATTGATCCAGTCGGAAAAAATGGCCTCACTCGGTCGCCTGGTCGCTGGTGTCGCTCATGAGCTGAACAACCCGATCAGCTTCCTGTTTGCCAATATGCATGCATTAAAAAACTATCAGCAGAAATTCAAACGCTACATCGACGCAGTGCACAGTAATATATCCCAAACGCAGCGTGACGAGCTGCGTAAGGAATTACGTATTGATGCGATGATGGATGACATCGAACCACTGGTTGAAGGTTCACTGGAAGGCGCCGAGCGAGTCAGCGAAATCGTACAGAACCTGCGCCGCTTCACCACGCCGCAGGAAAGCAAAAAAACCGAATTTGACCTGATACCCGTGATCAATCGCGCCGTTTCCTGGGTACTCAAATCGGCACCGATCAAACCCGAAATGTCGCATGATTTTCCTGCCTCCTTGTTAATCACCAACAACGAGGGTTATATCCACCAGATCCTGATCAACCTGATCCAGAACGCGGTAGATGCCATGCTGGATACCGACAACCCCGCGCTCGCGATTGCGATCCAGATTGCTAAAAACACCATTGAGATTGCTATTCGCGATAATGGGCATGGCATCAAACCCTCAGACATTGTCAAGGTCTTCGACCCCTTTTTCACTACCAAATCGGTAGGCAGTGGTACCGGACTGGGGTTATACATCAGTTACGGGCTGGCAACGGAACAATGCCAGGGAGATCTGACTGTGCACAACCTGCAACAGGGTGTTGAATTTGTGCTCAGCCTGCCACTGGAGGCCGCCTGAGATGAGCGACTTTAATATACTGTGGTTACAGTCTGGCGGTTGCGGCGGCTGCAGTATGTCGGCATTAAATGCCGAGTCACCAGATTTCTACCAGTCGCTACGCCACAGCCATATCAATTTACTCTGGCACCCTTCCTTAAGCGAAGCCTGCGGTAATGAGTTTTTTGAGTTATTGCATCAAATTGAAAACGATGAAATCACCCTGCATGCGCTATGCCTGGAAGGCTCGGTGATGATGGGCCCGGCAGGTACGGGGCGCTTTCACCTGTTAAGCGGCAGCAAACGTCCGATGTTCGATGTCATTAAATCGCTTTCTGAAAAAGCCCACTACACCATCGCCATTGGAAATTGTGCCGCATTCGGTGGCATCACCAGCGCAGGCGGTAATCCTGGCGAAGCCTGCGGCCTGCAATACGAAGGCCAACATAGCGGAGGCCTGCTGGGTGCTAACTGGCGCAGTGCAGGCCAGCTGCCGGTGGTAAATATCGCCGGTTGCCCAACGCACCCAAACTGGGTCATAGAAACCCTGATCCAGCTTTCACAACAGGGCCTGGATAAATCCCAGCTCGATAGCTACAACCGTCCACGCAGTTATACCAACCATCTGGTGCATCATGGTTGTCCGCGTAATGAATACTATGAATTCAAGGCCAGTGCGCATAACCCTTCCGACCAGGGATGCATGATGGAACACATGGGCTGCCTTGGCACCCAGGCACGCGCCGATTGCAATACCCGGCTGTGGAATGGTGAAGGCTCCTGCCTGCGTGGTGGCTACGCCTGTATCAACTGTACTGCGCCGGAATTTGAGGAACCTAGTCACTGCTTTGCCGAGACCCCGAAAATCGCCGGCATCCCGATCGGTTTACCCAGCGATATGCCCAAAGCCTGGTTTGTCGCACTCGCCTCCCTTTCCAAGGCTGCGACACCCAAACGCCTGAAAGTGAATGCGGTGTCTGATCATATTCGCATCTCTCCCGGGATGCACGATGAAAAGGATGAGGGCTGAGTATGTCTGAATCGAATCGTCCTGATCGCCGTTTGCTGGGGCCGTTTAATCGCGTGGAAGGCGATCTGGAAGTACAGATCGAAGCGGATGATAAGCGTATCACTGCGGCCTGGGTAAACGCCCCGCTGTTTCGAGGCTACGAACAGATCCTGCACGGCAAGGACCCGCGCGATGCGCTGGTTTATACACCGCGCATCTGTGGCATTTGCTCGGTTTCACAATCGGTTGCCGCCGCCAGCGCACTGGCCGAAGCGCAGGGCATACAGCCCACGCCGAATGGGCAACTGGCTACCAACCTGATCCTTGCCGCAGAAAACCTGGCCGACCACCTGACCCATTTTTACCTGTTTTTCATGCCCGATTTCGCGCGCGACTGTTACCAGCAAAAAACCTGGTTTGCGGACACGCAGCAGCGCTTTAAGGCACAGCTCGGCCAATGCAGCAATCAGGTGTTACCGGCACGCGCTTCTTTCCTGCACCTGACCGGGATACTGGCAGGCAAATGGCCGCACTCACTGGCAATCCAGCCAGGAGGAACCACGCGCCCAGTCGAGCCGCAGGAACGAATCCGCTTATCCACAACGA
The DNA here is from genome assembly GCA_050288105.1 of Gammaproteobacteria bacterium. Taxonomy (GTDB): domain Bacteria; phylum Pseudomonadota; class Gammaproteobacteria; genus JACNJF01. The sequence goes on along the minus strand of JBNKDE010000016.1, from coordinate 38,896 downwards.
TTGTCGCGTTTCGTCACTTCCTGCAGGATGTGCTATTTGGCTGCGAACTGGAACAGCTTGCTGAACTCGCCTCACCTGAGCAACTGTGGAACCTTATCGATCAAAACCCACACACGGATTTTGCGCGTTTCCTGAATATTGCGCGTGACCTGAATCTGCACACGTTGGGTGGTGCTAGCAACCAGTTTATGAGCTATGGGGCTTACCCGCTGGAGCAACAGCATTTATTCCGACGCGGTGTATGGCAGCAGGCATTTGCTGAGTTAAACCCCGATGATATCCGCGAAGACATCAGCCATAGCTGGATGAATTCACGTCTGGAACCCCGACATCCGTATCACGGTAGTACCATCCCGGACAGCGATGACAGCACCGGTTATAGCTGGTGCAAGGCACCGCGACTCAATCAACAGGTGATGGAAGTCGGTGCACTGGCACGCCAGCAAGTGCACGGTCACCCCTTAATCCGCGCACTGGTTGCCGAGTCAGGCGGTAATGTGCAGAACCGCGTGGTCGCACGCCTGCTGGAACTGGCACTGGTAGTGCCACAAATGGAACGCTGGGTAAAGCAGCTCACCCCAGGTGCCCCCTACTGCGATAACCGCAAAGTCCCGGATGAAGCGCAGGGTGCAGGCATGGTGGAAGCTGCGCGTGGCAGTCTGGGTCACTGGCTGCGAATCCGCAATGGTCGCATCCTGAATTACCAGATCATCGCACCAACGACCTGGAATTTTTCGCCGCGCGATATGCAGCAACAACCTGGTGCGCTCGAACAGGCATTACAGGACACGGTTATCGAAAACGAGCGAACTATCGATGCCAGCATCCAGCACATTATCCGCTCTTTCGATCCCTGCATGGTTTGTACGGTGCACTAGATGAATACCGCCTGCCCGCATATTTCACCACCCACATGCCAGCAGATACGCGTGCGTGGACAGGTGCAGGGTGTTGGCTTCCGGCCTACCGTTTACCGACTGGCGCAACAGCTCGGACTTTGCGGCAGCGTGCAAAACGATGGTGACGGGGTACTGATCGTACTGCAGGCAGAACAGGCTGACGTTGATCGCTTTATCCAGCTACTACAGCAGAACCCACCACCACTGGCACATATTGACTCCATAGATTGCCTAGCTGCCAGCGATGAAAGCGAATACCAGGACTTCAGCATCCTGCACAGCCCGAGTGGTGAAATCAACACCGCAGTCGTCGCTGATGCAGCAACCTGTCAGGCCTGCCTGGATGACATCAACGATCCACACAATCGTCGCTATGGCTATGCATTTACCAACTGCACCCACTGCGGTCCGCGCCTGAGTATCGTGCGTAATATTCCCTATGACCGGCAGTTCACCAGCATGGATAAATTCCAGCAATGCCCCAGCTGTTTGCAGGAATACCAGGACCCAAACGACCGACGTTTTCATGCCCAGCCCAATGCCTGTCCTGACTGTGGCCCGGTTTTACAGCTGTGCGATAACGAGGGTAACCTGGTGCTATGCCAGGACATCATTGCCCATAGCGCCAGCCTGATTCAGCAAGGCTATATTATTGCAATCAAGGGTATTGGCGGGTTCCAGCTCGCCTGCGATGCGACCAACGACAAAGCAGTCCGCACGCTACGCCAGCGCAAGCAACGACCAGCCAAAGCGCTGGCTTTGATGGCAGCAAATATCGAGCAAATTAAACGCTACTGCCAGCTATCAGAACTGGAGCAGCAACTGCTTGCCAGCCCGGCAGCGCCGATACTGGTGATGCAGCAACATGAAGTCGATGGTGATTTGTCCGACCAGATTGCAGCGGGGCAACAATCACTCGGCTTCATGCTACCTTATTCGCCGTTGCATCATTTACTGATGCAACAACTGGATAACCCTATCGTGCTGACTTCAGGTAATGCATCGCATGAGCCTCAGTGCATTGACAACCAGCAGGCGCTGGAAAAGCTGTCAGATATCGCAGACTTTTTCCTGATGCATAACCGCGCTATCGTCAACCGCATCGACGATTCAGTGCTGCGCGTCATCGATGGCCAGACCCAGTACTATCGCCGCGCACGCGGCTTTGCTCCAGCCCCTTTAACGCTGGCGCAGGATTTCAGTGCACACAGCCGCATCCTGGCGCTGGGCGCCGAGTTGAAAAACTGCTTCGCACTGTTACGCGGCAGGCAGCTCACCCTGTCACAGCACATGGGTGACCTGGAAAACTTGCAGACCTATCAGGATTACCTGAAAAACCTGGATTTATACCAGCGCCTGTATGATTTCAAAGCCGAAGCCATCGTCATTGACCAGCACCCTGAATACCTGTCCAGCAAGCTAGGACGCGAACTGGCCGAACAGCAGGACCTGGCGCTGATCGAAGTGCAACATCATCATGCACATATTGCGGCCTGCATGGCGGACAACCAGTGGCGCATCGATCAGGGCCCGGTCATCGGAGTCGCGCTGGATGGGCTGGGCTATGCGCATGATGGTACGCTGTGGGGCGGCGAATTTATGCTCGCTGATTACCTCGACTTTACCCGCATGGGTAGCTTTAAACCGGTCGCCCTGCCCGGCGCGCATAAAGCGATGCTGGAACCCTGGCGCAATACCTTTGCTCAGTTGTACCAGAATGCCGACTGGCTTGATCTCAATCAGCAATTCCCAGCGCTGGATCTGTTTCAATACCTAAACCAGAAACCTGTGGATATCTTGCAACGCATGATTGAAACCCGCACCAATGCACCTTTAAGCTCATCCTGCGGACGCCTGTTCGACGCGGTGGCGGGTGCGCTGGGCATATGCCCCGATGCCATCAGCTACGAAGGCCAGGCGGCGATTGAACTGGAAGCCTTAATCCAGCCCCGGCAGCTGGCACAGGCTACACCCTACCCGTTCGCAATCCAGCAGCAGGATATCGCGTTAATCGATAATGCCCAGATGTGGCTGGCGCTGTTACAGGATCTGGCGCAGGATAGCGACAGGGCATTGATTGCAGCACGTTTTCATCACACGCTGGCACATATGATTAGTGACATGGTGGTGCAGTTAAATGCACAGCACCAAATCAACACGGTCGCGCTGAGTGGCGGGGTCATGCAAAACCCTACCCTGCTCAAACTAACCCAACATCTGTTGACCGAACGCGGTTTACAGGTACTTATTCACCGCCAGACCCCCGCTAACGACGGCGGTCTGGCTCTGGGACAGGCAGCAATTGCTGCCGCCCGCCTGCAACAGGAGATTAACTGAAATGTGTCTTGGTATCCCCGGTCAGATTGTAGAAATCACCGACCCCGAAAAAATGATGGCGCGCGTCGACGTTAGCGGCATCAAACGCCAGGTGAACATCGCCTGCATTATTTCCGATGACCATCCGGTCGAGACCTGCGTAGGCGACTGGGTACTGGTGCATGTCGGCTTTGCGATGAGTCGTATTGACGAAGACGAAGCACAGAAAACCCTGGCGATCCTGGCTGAACTGGGCGAGGTCCAGCAGGAGCTGGATGCAATGCAGCAATCGGCTGGTCAATGATATGAACGACAAAACCGATCCCCTGCAGTCGCTGTATCCTTTTTTACACCAGGGTAAAAAGGATGCTGCGAGCGAGAATGCAGCACTGCTGGAGTCGGTAAGGCAAAAAGCGCAGCACAGCATCGACGTCAAACAGAAATTCTTCGACAGCCATGCCCAGGCACTGGTGAATGCAGCGCAGGCTGTTGCTAACACTTATATGGCCGGCGGCAAGTTATTATCGATGGGCAATGGCGGCTCGAGCTGCGATGCCTCGCATATTGCGGTGGAATTCCAGCACCCGGTCACCGCCGGACGTCCCAGCCTGCCCGCTTTTAATATGAATAATGACAATGCGTTTTTCAGTGCGGTGGCCAACGACGTGGGCATACAGCACGTTTTCAGCCGCCAGATTGAAGCACATGCCAAAAAAGGCGATTGTGTGATCGGTTTTTCCACCAGTGGTAATTCCGCCAACCTGATGGATGGCTTTCGCAAGGCGCATGCCATGGGCCTGACCACCATTGGCTTTGCCGGCAATACCGGCGGTGAAATGCTGTCCAGCGGACTGCTCGACCACTGTCTGGTGGTGGATACCGATTCGATACACCGCGTGCAGGAAGTGCATGTTGCCTGTTACCACATACTGTGGGACCTGACCCATACCTTACTCGCTGATCAACGTGGGCGACTGGCCCAACCGGAGCAATGAGATGAAATTTGTCGATGAATTCCGCGATCCTGAAATGGCTCGTTCCCTGACTGTCAAGATTGCTGAAACCATGCAATCCCTGCCTTACGATAAGAAAAATCCGATGCAGATTATGGAATTCTGTGGCGGACATACGCACACGATTTTTCGCTATGGTATCGAGCAAATGTTGCCCGACAGTATTGAAATGATCCACGGCCCAGGCTGCCCGGTCTGTGTACTGCCGATGGGCAGAGTAGACGATTGTGTGGCACTGGCCGAGCGCCCGGATGTGATCTTCACCACCTTTGGCGATGCCATGCGGGTGCCGGGTTCGAAGAAAAGCCTGTTGCAGGCGAAGGCAGACGGTGCGGATATCCGCATGGTGTACTCACCGCTGGATGCGCTGGAACTGGCGCGAAAAAATCCGGAACGCCAGGTCATCTTTTTTGCGCTGGGTTTTGAAACTACCATGCCCAGTACCGCGCTGACCCTGTTACAGGCAAAAGCCGAAGGGGTTAAGAACTTTTCCCTGTTCTGTAACCACATCACCACGGTACCGACCATCAAGGCAGTGCTCGATTCGCCCGATATGCGCGTGGATGGTTTTCTTGCTCCCGGCCATGTGAGCATGGTAGTGGGCGAAGAGCCGTTCCAGTTCATCCCGCAGGTTTACCAGAAGCCGATCGTGATTACCGGTTTCGAACCGCTGGATATCCTGCAGTCGATTTATATGGTGATCAGGCAGTTTGCGGAAAAACGTTGCGCGGTGGAAAACCAGTACCAGCGCGTGGTGCCCAAAAGCGGCAACTCACCCGGCCTGAACGCGATCCACCAGGTGTACGAGCTGCGCGAATTCTTCGAATGGCGAGGCCTCGGTTCTATCGACCATTCCGGCGTGCGTATTCGCAAGGAGTACGCAGAGTTCGATGCCGAACAGAAATTCAATGTGCCCAACCTGAAAATCGCCGACCCCAAATCCTGCCAGTGCGGTGAAGTGATCAAAGGCGTAATCCGTCCCTGGCAGTGCAAGGTATTTGGCAGCAGTTGCACCCCCGAAACCCCGATGGGCGCACTGATGGTTTCCTCGGAAGGGGCCTGTGCCGCTTATTATAATTTCGGCAACCTGCCTGAATTACTCGAAAAACGTCAACAATCTGAGGGGGCCAGCGCAGCATGATCGCCGATAAACCCGCACGCGCGCGCAAACTACGCGCTGAAACCATAACCCTGTCGCATGGCAGCGGTGGCAAGGCTATGCGCGACCTGATCGACGATATCTTCGTCGCCGGCTTCGACAGCCCGGAACTGAATACGCTGGAAGACCAGGCGCGTTTCGATATGCAGGCACTGATGCAAAAAGGTGATCGCCTGGCGATGACCACCGATAGTTACGTCGTGGATCCTTTGTTTTTCCCTGGTGGTGACATCGGCAAGCTGGCTGTTACCGGCACCGTGAATGATCTCGCCGTAGGTGGCGCGATACCGCTTTACTTAAGCTGCGGCATGATTATCGAGGAAGGCCTGGCGGTAGAAGACCTGCGCCGTATCGTGCAATCGATGAAGGCCACCGCGGATGCCGCTGGGGTGCGCATCGTGACGGGCGATACCAAGGTGGTACACAAGGGCGCAGCCGACAAACTGTTTATCAATACAGCAGGCGTCGGGGTGATCCCCGCGGGTATCAATGTCGCTGCCAACCGCGCGCAGCCTGGCGATGTCGTGATCTGTAACGGCTATATAGGCGACCATGGCGCTGCCATTGTCGATGCACGTGGTGAGCTAGCGATGGAAAACACCATCCAGACCGACTGCGCAGCGCTGGGCTCGCTAATCCAGCACATGCTGGAGATCTGCCCGGATATTCACTGCATGCGTGATGCTACCCGCGGCGGCATTGCTACGGTATTAAATGAATTCGCCGAATCCAGTAACTGCGCGATCCGTATCGACGAAGCCAGCCTGCCGATTCGCGATGCGGTGCGCGGTATGTGTGAAATTCTCGGCCTGGACCCGCTTTACCTGGCCAATGAGGGCAAGGTCATTGCGGTAGTACCTGCCGATCAGGCCGATGCCGTATTGAACGTCATGCGTAGCCACCCGCAGGGCGAACATAGCGCCATAGTGGCTGAGGTGATCGCTGAGCCTAAGCAACGCGTGATCATGAAGACCCGCTTCGGCGGAGACCGTATCGTCGACATGCTGGTGGGCGAACAATTACCGAGGATCTGTTGATGACCAGTCTGTTACTTCTTGGATTTATGATCGGCATGCGCCACGCGCTGGATGCCGACCATCTGGCAGCTGTGGCAGCGATAACCACCCAGCACAATAATTCCATCCGTTCCAGCATCAAACATGGACTGGTGTGGGGGCTGGGACACACCATCACACTATTCCTGTTTGGTTCGGTGGTGATCTGGATGGATACGATAGTGCCAGAGCAACTGACTCTGGTACTGGAAATGGGCGTAGGTATCATGCTGATCGCGCTGGGTCTGGATGTGTTACGCCGCGTGATACGTGATCGCATCCATTACCATATCCATAGACACGAAAGATCAACCACGCATATCCATGCCCATTCACATCAAACTGAGCCTGTTCACGAGCTAAGCCAGCATAATCATAGCCATGACCATCGGTTCCCGGTACGCACCCTGATGATTGGATTAATGCATGGCATGGCGGGATCAGCAGCACTGATACTAATCACCATGGAAACGGTAGATACGCTGTGGCTTGGTTTATGGTACATGTTGTTGTTCGGTACAGGTTCCATGCTGGGCATGGCAATTCTATCTATTATCATTGCCATTCCCCTGCGTGCTTCAGCCAATGGGCTCACCTGGATGCATAATGGTTTACAGACCGCTATCGGATTACTGACCTGCGGGCTGGGTTTCTCCATCGTTTACCAGCTCAGCTGAGGGCAACCGGGCGCTTTATACATACCAACGCAGAAACCAGCCAGTCTTTAAAACTTCTGCCACCGCTGGTCAGCAGGTTGAAAAATTTACATTTAAACCTGAGCGAATGGGATTATAGTAAGCACCCAGAAGTTAAACTGCTTAACGAGCTTTTCCAGGTTTATGTCGAAAATAAAAACAGTGCAAACCGCCCTACTCAAACCACTGGATTTACTTCGCAGTCGATTGAGCACAAAAGAAGGTGATCTGGAGGTCCATACTTACCAGTTCCTGATCAATCCTTACCAGCCTAAGGAAATACAAACGCCAGCAAATTTTGAACGAGGGGTGATTAATACGCCTAATGGCAAGCTCAACTACTATCAGACGGGCAGGGGTCCTACTGTGGTCTTTGTACATGGCTGGGGTGGCGGTTCTTATCAGTTTTTCTCGCTAATGAGAGGCCTGAAAGAAATTGGCTTTACCGCACTGGCATTTGATCATCTGCCGCATAAAATAGCTACCAAAAGACCTGCCACACTCAAACAGATGGTAACCAGCACCGATGCCGTTTTAAAGTTCGTCAGGGAGAACCATAGCGCAGGGCTGAACGCGGTGGTCGCACACGATATCGGTTGTATGATAATCGCCAGCAGCAAGTCTGGAATGCTGAGTGGATTACCTTTGTTGCTGATCGCTCCGGTATTTAACTTCAAGCTGTATTTTCTTAAGCGCGTGCAACAGCTCAACATGCGTCCAGAAAAAATGAAGCAGTACGCAGCCAGCTTTGCAGCTGACTATGGCACAGCCTACAGCAGTCTTGAGCTGGCAAAAAACCTGGAAAAATTCAGCGATGACAGCGTTATAGCGCATGATAGAAATGACGAGTTCTCGTCAATTGGTGATAGTGAAAAATTTTGCGCGAAATTTCCGCTCACTAAATTAGTTGCAACCAGTAAATGGGGGCATGATCGTATCATTAATTCAGAATCAATCTGGCATGAATTAAAATCAATGCTCAATTACGAAGACACTACCGTCAATTTTTCCAACATTGTGCGTGACCAGAATTCCTGATTGATCATCAAAATCAGGCCGTCATGTTTTGCCACAGAATACGGCTGGCCATTGCAAAACACACAATAACAATGACCGGCTTAATTAAGCGCGACCCGATATTGACTACCATATTCGCACCGACTGTGGCACCTATCACCTGACCTGCGATCATTACCGCTCCAACAGACCAGGCTATTTCTCCAAACAGAATGAAATAGCCCAGCGCCGAAATATTGCTGGTAAAGTTTAACACCTTGGTCTGTGCGGTTGCCTTAGGCAGACCATAACCACACAGGGTAACCAGAGACAGGGCCATAAAACTCCCAGTTCCCGGCCCAAAAAAACCATCATAAAATCCCAGTAAGGGGCATACCAGTAAGGCAAAGGTCACCAGTTTCAGACGTCGTTCACGATCAAGATCGGACACCCTGGGCGCAAACAGGAAATAAAGTCCAACCAGAATCAGGATCAGCGGCAGGAGCTTCATCAAAAAATCAGCATTTGCTCTTAAGATTAACCAGCTGCCCAGCACTGAGCCCATGAAGGTCATCAGAATTAACAGCCACATCTCCTTCAGGTTAACTGCGCCCTTCCGGACAAAGTAAAGCGTAGAGATCAGGGTTCCGCTGCTGCCCTGTAATTTATTGGTAGCCAGCACCACGGCGGGAGGCAGACCGCATAATAACAAAGCGGGAATCGTCAGTAGACCACCACCGCCTGCGATGGTATCCACCCAGCCGGCGAGCATGGCTGCGAAGAATAAAAGTAACAGGATCTCTAAACTATATTCCATCATCATTTCCGAACTAAGCGCACGCCTGCTTCACTGTTCATCGAGCAAACAATTGCCCTATATCCCGAAATGCCTTGAATTCCAGCGCATTTCCACAGGGATCCTGCAGAAACAGGGTCGCCTGCTCACCGACCTGCCCCTTAAAGCGGATACAGGGCTCAATGACGAACTTGATATCGTGCTGCTTCAGGCGTTCTGCAAGTTGTTCCCACTGCTCCCAGTCAAGTACTACACCGAAATGTGGCACAGGCACATCATGCCCATCGACAATATTACTAGCCACTTTATTCGAATGATTAGATTCCGAATGCTGATGTATGACCAGTTGATGCCCGAAAAAATTAAAGTCCACCCAGTGTTCACTGCTGCGCCCCTCTTCCAGCCCGAATACTTCGCGGTAAAAGCTGCGCGCCAGAGCAAGATCGTGAACCGGGATAGCCAGATGAAAAGGTTGCAGAGTCATAATAAATGTCTACTAAAAGTTTTTAATACCAATCCAGCCAGATGTTACAACGATGCTGCTGACCTTGAGGCCTGGTCATACAAACCTGACATAGAGCGTAACAGGGTAGCCAGCTCACCCATCTGCGCATTACGCGAAGATAGCGCGCCCAGTGAATCCACCAGACAGTTCTCGCGGATCTGAGCGTATTTCAGACATAGTTCCTGTCCGCGCTTGCTGGTGCTGAAAAAGTTTTCCTTACCCTGTTTGCGGCTCTGGACCAAACCCAGCTTGGTCAGCTTACGCAGGGAATAGGTTGCCGTATGCGTATCCTCTATATTCAGGTTAAAACAAACATCTGCAACCTTTTTTGCCCGACCTCTATGATTCACATTATGCAGAATAAGAATATCGGTAGGATTCAGGTCTGGAACACCGCTGGCATTCATACAGCGTACCATCCAGCGCTGGAAGGCATTATTGGCGATAATCAAAGCATATTCCAGCTCACTCAGTTCAACACTCTGCTCTGATATGAGATGCGCCGATGAGACAATAGGTGGTCGGGAACGTTCAGACATGACCTACCCTCCTGGTGACTGCGCTATAGTTAACCTGCTTTTCCATATCCCCCTCCACCGGGTGTTTTAATCACGAACAGGTCGCCTGCGGAAACCTCGACCTGACCGCTCGCGCCCAACCGGGTTTCACGACCATCAGCGTGTTCGACATAATTGATACCTACTGCCGCATTCTCGCCACCCGCTAATCCGTAGGGTGCAATCTTTCTATGCCCGGCAAGAATATTCGCCGTCATTGCCTGCAGAAATCGCAATCGACGTTCAACACCATCGCCACCGCGATATTTACCCTTACCGCCCGAACCTGTGCGAATTTTGAATGACTCCAGACGTACTGGAAAACGCCACTCCAGCACTTCAGGATCGGTCAGGCGGGAATTGGTCATATGGGTATGGACTGCATCGGTTCCCGGTTGTGAGGGTGTCGCACCCGAGCCACCGCACAGGGTTTCATAGTATTGATACTCTGCATTGCCCCAGGTGAAGTTATTCATTGTACCCTGCGAGGCTGCGGCCACCCCCAGCGCACCCAACAGGGTATCCACGATGACCTGCGAGGTTTCGACATTACCTGCCACTACTGCAGCGGGATACTGAGGGTTGATGAGAGAGCCTTCGGGAATAATGATCTCTAGTGGCTTCAGGCAACCCTCGTTGAGTGGAATCATATCGTCTACCAGACAGCGAAATACATACAGCACGGCAGCTTTGCAGACCGAGGCAGGCGCATTGTAGTTGCCCGCGTGCTGAGGACTGGTACCGGTGAAATCGATAACTGCGCGACGTGCTTTCTTATCCAGCGTAATTTTTACACACACCTGATTGCCATCATCCATCGCATAACAAAACTCGCCATCGCTGAGCACATCCAGCACGCGCCGTACCGACTCTTCCGCATTATCCTGTACATGCTGCATATAGGCATGCACGACCTCCAGCCCAAAATGTTCGACCATGCGTAACAGTTCCTGCATACCCTTTTCGCAGGCGGCAAGCTGCGCCTGGAAGTCAGCGATATTGGCATCCGGGTTACGCGAAGGATAGCAACCAGAGCTAAGCAGCTCGCGCATTTCCTGCTCCAGCAAACGCCCCTGGTCCACCAGCTTCACATTATCGATAAGAATGCCTTCCTGTTCGACTGAGGTGGAATGTGGCGGCATGGACCCGGGCGTGGTACCCCCTATATCCGCATGGTGACCGCGTGCCGCTACGTAAAAGATGACTTCACGTCCTGCACTATCAAATACGGGCTTGATGATGGTGACATCCGGCAAATGCGTACCGCCGTTATAGGGTGCATTCAGCGCGTAGGCATCCCCCTTTTTCATTTTACTCTGGTGTTCACGTATGACACTTTTGATGCTTTCGCTCATCGAGCCCAGGTGGACAGGCATATGGGGGGCATTCGCGATCAGATCCCCCGCCTGGTCGAATACCGCACAGGAAAAGTCCAGGCGTTCCTTGATATTCACCGATGCGGCCGTGTTTTCCAGCACCATACCCATCTGCTCGGCGATAGACATAAACAGGTTATTAAAAATCTCCAGCATCACCGGATCAACCTGAGTGCCAATCGCTACGCGTTTCGGTAACGCCTGGTATCGCTCCAGAATCATGTCGCCCTGCCGCTTCAGTAGCGCCTGCCAGCCGGGCTCGACGACTATAGTGCCGGTTGCTTCGACGATCACCGCCGGACCAGGGATTGCCCGATCCAGCGGCAGGTTTTCGCGTCGATAAAAACGTGTTTGCTGGCTGACACCGTTCATGACCACGGCATGCAGCGCAATGTGTTGTGTACGTTCGGCAGGCGTAATGTTAACCGCTATTTCGGGACTATCGGCTGCGGCAATCACTTCGACCTGTAACGCTTCCACAATGAGCGCTTTGTGCGCTGAAATAAACCCGAAACGTTGCCTGTGAGCCTGTTCGAAAGACTGTACGATCTGGGCCAACTCGGCGTATTCCACGATCAAAGCAGTATCCGAACCGGCATAACGTAAATGCAATTTCCATACGCTGTAAATGCGAGAATCCGCCACCCCCTGCGCCCGCATCGCCTGTTCACCATCCTGTTGCAGGGCCTGCAGCTGATCCTGAAGCGCGCCCATGACGTCCGCTTCAAGCCGGGCTTCCACCGCCTGCTCTCGCATCAGGCGCTGGTCCGCCAGCCCCATTCCAAATGCGGACAGCACCCCTGCATAGGGATGCAGATAAACCCGTTTCATGCCCAGCGCATCAGCCACCAGGCAGGCATGCTGGCCACCAGCGCCACCAAAACAGCACAGGGTATAATCTGAGATATCATAGCCACGCTGAACCGAAATCTTCTTGATGGCATTTGCCATATTCTCCACCGCAATCGCCAGAAACCCCTCGGCAACCTGCTGTGCTGAGCGCCGCATTCCGGTCGCGGTATAGATCTCCTCGGCCAGTTGTGCAAACTTCTGTTTAACGATTTCAGCATCCAGCGCCTGATCAGCCTGCGGTCCGAACACAGATGGAAAATGCTCGGGCTGCAGCTTACCCAGCATGACGTTACAGTCGGTCACGCTAAGTGGGCCTCCGTTGCGATAGCAGGCGGGGCCGGGATCGGCGCCAGCTGAGTCAGGCCCAACCCGAAAACGCGCGCCATCGAAATGCAGGATAGAGCCTCCACCAGCTGCCACGGTATGGATCTGCATCATAGGCGCTCGTAACCTGACACCCGCAACCCGGGTTTCAAACGCGCGTTCGTATTCACCGGCATAATGACTGACATCGGTGGAAGTCCCTCCCATATCAAACCCGATCAACTGTCGATAGCCCGCAGCCTCGGCAGTTCGCACCATGCCAACCACACCCCCTGCGGGGCCTGACAGGATGGCATCCTTACCCTGAAAGCAATGTGCATCGGTGAGCCCCCCGTTCGATTGCATGAACATCAGGCGTCCGCCACTAGATTGCATGCCACTTAACTCAGCGTCTACCCGGTCTATATAGCGCCTTAGAATCGGGGAAAGGTAGGCATCTACGATGGTGGTATCCCCACGACTTACCAGTTTCATCAATGGACTCACCTGTGAACTGACCGAAATCTGGGTGAAGCCAATGTCAGCCGCAATTTCAGCCACCCTGAGTTCATGTTGCGGGTAGCGATAGCCGTGCATGAACAGTATGGCAAGCGAACGCAGACCCTGTGTATAGGCCTGCTGCAGGCCGCTACGCGCCTGCGCTTCATCCAGCGCGACAATAACTTCACCTTGCGCAGAAACGCGCTCATCAATCTCCAGCACCTGGCTGTAAAGCATCTCGGGTAATTCAATATTCAGGGCAAACAGATCTGGACGTGACTGGTAACCGATGCGCAGCGCATCAGCAAATCCGCGAGTGGTAACCAGTAGCGTTGGTTCACCGCGTCTTTCCAGGATAGCGTTGGTAGCCACCGTAGTACCCATTTTGACTGCGCTGATTTGATCTGCAGGGAGGTTTTCATCTGGCTTCAGCCCAAGCAGGTCACGGATGCCCTGGATCGCCGCATCCGCGTACTGGCGAGGATTTTCAGACAGCAGCTTTTGTGTTAGTAACTGACCGTCAGGATTTCTCGCAACGATATCGGTAAAGGTTCCCCCGCGATCAACCCAGAATTGCCATCCGGAGTGCTCTGTAGATTGCATGTTCACTCAGCCTTCTCATTAATATCTATAATTTATCGATAAATTGTACGCGTATAACCAGAAAAGGACAGTCCTGTAGCGCGCATACGCGCTGCGAGATCTTCAGGATAGTTTGTGTTTCAGGGGTTCTGGAGAGCAATTGCCGCGCAGCAGTTACATCACTTCGTACTTATTCATGCCCTGGCGAGATACTCGAGTTGCCTTATCCGCTCTATCGAGCAGGGAAAACTCGTTATTGTCGCTTTTCCTGAGTTCGGTAATCCCAATCGACAGGGCGTAACTGACTTTTTTATTACCGACCGGCAGCGGATTCTGTTTTACCGCTTCTATAACCGGTGTTATGAACTGGGTAGCATTTTTGATGGTATACCCCGGCAGGATATACAGGAATTCATCGCCAGAAAGTCTGCCAAACACCTGCGGAAACTGGGTATAAACCTTAAGTAGAGTGGCTGCCTGTTTGATCAGCGCATCTCCATATAGGTACCCAAAGCGTTCATTAAAGCTGCGCGTGTCCTTTATCTTGATCATTATCAGGGCGAGCGAGCTTTTGTCTTTGCTCGCGCTAATAAAATGATTATGCAACTCATCCATCAATGCGCGTCGATTAGGCATATGAGTCAGATTATCGGTTAACGCCAGCGTTTCCAGCTTTTGCTCGAGCTTTTTCTGATAGGTTACATCATGCCCGACACCTTCAACGCCCAGCGTTTCCCCCTGCTCATTTATAATCAGGTGGACGTTGGATGACAGCCATACTGGGGAACCGTCCTTATGCCGCATGACGCTGTCTATCTGTGTCACCTTCCCCTCGTTTTGCACGATCTGTTGAAGTGAACGTTCTCTGTCTTCAGGCGTCCAGTAATAATCGGCCAGTTTAGTCCCCAGCACCTCTTCGCGGGTATAGCCCATCAGCTCTTTCACATTATCCGAAATCAGGGTGATTTCACCTTCGGCATTGGTGCGGAAGATGGTATTGCTGAAATTATCCAGGATAGCGTTTAATTGGGTACGCATTGCCTCCAGCTTCCTGCCGCTGGATGCGTCGAGCTCGGGATCTTGCATCACCCCAATGATAAGACTGGCACCCAGAACCTGGTGCGGTTTGAAAGTAACATTCATGATCAAGCGGGAAATCGATTGATCATTAACCCGAACCAGATTCAGATTGAGGCTATTTTCAGAAGATGACTGAAGATCCTGCAGCGCGTCGATAAAGGAGGAGCCATTTTCCAGGCTGAAAAATTCATCAGCGTGGTGGCCAAAGAGCTTGTCAACAGGAGTTGCCAGCAGCTCACTGAATCCTTCCCCTGCATAAATCAGGCGACCATCTTCCACCGCCAGACAGTTCTGACAGAGTAACGGTGTCAATGATTTCCAGAAATCCAGATTATCCTTTGTTAAATCCACTGCCTGTCTCGAGTTGAACACTATTTTGTTGAGCAGAACTCAATACAAAAATACAAGTACGCCATTTACATCCTGGCTAACAACCGTGCAGCTTAATATGCCAAACCTATATCCTTATCTCACGTACAGCGGTAGGACGATAATGCACAATCATACTTAAAGAGTTAAAAGAGTTAAGCAGAAAACCCTGGAAAATCAGCAAACTCTGATATAGATCCAGAATGAACGGTCATTATTCCAGACTGAATGTAATATTTTCGATTCGATCCGCTGAGCCTTTCATCTCATCCCAGAGTTGAGCGTAGGTTTTACCAACCTCGGGATGTTGGTCATCGCCCATAATATCGCTTAAAGGCTTCAGTACAAATGCATTTTTTAGAATTTCACGACGCGGGATCTGAACCCCGTCTTCGTCTACCACCAGTTTGTCATAGGTCAGCAGGTCCAGGTCAATACTTCTGGCAGAAAACTTAGGTAAAGAGCGGTCACGTCCCATATGGTCTTCTATCTGCTTTAATGCCTGCACGACCTCTTTAACCGCTTCATTTGAGTTGAACTTCACCACCAGATTAAGAAAATCCTCACCCTCAAAACCAACTGAGGCAGTTTGGTACACCGGGGATATGGTTAAATCCCCATAGCGCTGCTGTAACAGGGCAAGCGCTTGCCGAATATGCCGTTCTCTATCGATATTACTACCGAGGCTGACACAGATCTGAGCCATGATTATTGTCTTTGACCTCGTTCAATTCTAACCCCTACCGAACGGGAGCCACTAACCGCACCCGGTTTGTTCAACGTCAGCCTGACCCAGGGCACAGCAAATTCCTGCATAATGATGCTGCAGATTTTTTCAGCCAGGGTTTCCACCAGTTCGTATTCACTCTCACTAACAAAGGCAATCAGACGTTTAGCAACTGCCTTATAGTTTAAGGTATCTTCAATCTTATCGGTGCCAGCCGCTTTTCTGATATCAGTAGCCATTTCCACATCCAGGCTAATGGTCTGGCGGATTTTGCGCTCCCAGTCGTAGATCCCGATGACTGTGTCAATTTGCAGTTCTTTTATAAATACAATATCCATCAATTTCTTCTAATTTTTCAACCGCCCTATTATCGCTTGATTCGCGACATCATTAAAATGAATATTATTGAGATTATACGTCCGGGCCCGATATCCAGTGCCTGACAACAGAAAATCCTCAGCAGCGCAAAATGCCCTTAAAAGCTGCTTGAACCCGGCCTTTTGTTCTGGTAGAGTGCGCGGCCTTACGCAATTGACCAAACATTCGGAGTAGACCATGTCCCGGGTATGTCAAGTTACAGGTAAGAAACCTGTTACTGGAAACAATGTATCGCATGCACACAATAAGACGCGTCGCCGCTTCTTACCAAATCTGCATACCCATAAATTCTGGGTAGAAGCTGAAAACCGCTGGGTAAAACTGCGTGTTTCAACCAAAGGCATGCGTATTATCGATAAAAATGGCATCGAAGCTGTACTTGCTGACATGCGCAAGCGCGGCGAAAAGGTATAGGTGACTTATGAGAGATAAAATCAAACTGGTTTCTACTGCTGGTACTGGTCATTACTACACTACCGACAAGAACAAGAAAAATACTCCTGACAAGATGGTCATGAAGAAGTATGACCCTGTTGTGCGCAAGCACGTGGAGTACAAGGAAGCAAAAATTAAGTAATCTGCTTTCGCAAAAATACAAAAAACCGGCTATAAGCCGGTTTTTTTATGCAAGTAAGGTAACCGCTATGAACGACACTATCGTCTGGATCATTATTATCGCTTTCTATGCCCCGCTGCATTATGTGCTGCCGGTACTCATTCTGTTTATTACGGGCAATGAAACAGAAGCACAACGCAAATCCTTGATCCGCGGTGCCATTATCGACTCCAGCCTGTCTATGCTGCTCGCGTTTATTGCGGCAATTGTGCTGGCAAAAATGGAGTTATTGATCTGGGCGATGCTGGCTCTGCTGGTGTCCATGCCTGTCCCATTCATCAGAATTGTACGCAATCGAAAAGTGCACACACAAAACTAGAGCTTTCGCAGTCCTTCATATAAAGCCATGAACTCTTCGGTTAACTTATGCCGACCGGGCAGATACACCAGGGGTCTCTGCCGGGCATGCGACTCTTTCATACGTACCGAACTCGAAATATAGGGCTGCAATATCTTTAACCCAGCAGCCTCCAGTTCCTGTACCGAAGCCTGGGGGAGACGAGCACGTGCCTGAAACTGGTTGATGACTATGCCTTCAATCTCAAGATCAGGATTATGATCCTCTCTGATCTCTTCCAGCGCGACCAGCAGGTTCATCAGGGCATCGCGCGAGAATGCATCACAGTCAAACGGAATCAGGCAACGGTCTGCAGCAATCAGGGCTGACAGGCTATAAAAATTTAACGCCGGTGGTGTATCGATAAAGATTTGCTCATACTTTGCGCTGAGCTCGCGCAGAAAATCTCTCAGCTTGTAAATCTTGTGGCGGGACTCCAGCTTCTGCTCAAGGTCCAGCAGACTGGCATCTGCGGATATAAGGGATAGATTCTCAAACGCGGTACTCCGAATAAAATCGGTAGCTGCAAAGTCGCGATACTGAAAACTGATCTGCGATTCGAAGAATTCAGCAATGCCTGCAATATCATCGCCTGCGTCATGCCCCAGATAGCTGGTGGCATTGGTCTGGGCATCCAGGTCCACAACCAGGGTTTTGACACCCTGGCTAGCGGCAACCGCTGCCAGATTACAGGTGATTGAAGATTTACCAACCCCCCCTTTACGGTTAAATACTACTCTGATCATAACAGGCCCAATGTGCTATAAATTAGCTATTGTGCACCGCAGCATTTAAAAGGTAAAGTTTACATGCAGGGAAATACGCAACAAATGGAGACAACAGCGCGAGATATTTTAATGCCTGCTATTGATGGCTGTTTTATTCGCGTCTAAAGCCGGAAGTAATCGGATAGCGGCGCTCTTTTCCAAACGCGCGCTGGGTGACGCGCACACCCGGTGGCGACTGGCGTCGCTTATACTCATTGACGTCAACCAGCCAGGCCACACGTTTCACCATCTCGGCGTCATACCCCTGCTGGATAATCTCAGCTACCGACAAATCCTGCTCAATATACATTTGCAGAATGGGGTCAAGGATCTCATAAGGTGGCAGCGAATCTTCATCCTTCTGATCTGGCGCCAGCTCAGCTGAAGGTGGACGATCTATAACCCTTTGCGGAATGGCCGGGCTGATACTGTTTCGATAGCGCGCTAATGCGAATACGCGCAATTTGGACACATCCTTGAGCGGTGCAAAGCCTCCCGCCATATCACCATATAAAGTGGCATAACCAACCGACATTTCACTTTTATTGCCGGTGGTTAACAGCATGGCGCCCTTTTTATTGGACACCGCCATCAGGATCACGCCGCGACTGCGCGCCTGCAGGTTTTCTTCGGTCACATCATTCTGCAATCCGGTAAACTCATCCTGCAATACATCCATAAAAGCCTGCACCGGCTTGGCAATCGCAATTTCAGAATAGCTGACACCCAGCATACGCGCCTGCTCCGCAGCATCGGATACACTCATATCCGAGGTGTAATGATAGGGCATCATAATCGCCTGCACCGCATCTGCCCCTAACGCATCCACCGCGATGCTTAATACCATGGCAGAGTCAATCCCACCCGATAGCCCCAGCACAACGCGGCTGAAGCCATTTTTCAACACATAATCACGCGTCGCCAGCACCAGTGCCTGATAGAGTTGCGCCATATCGTCTACGGGTGGACAGGATTGCGTGACTGCAGTCATACCCCTGGCGCGATTAAATTCAACCACCTGTAACGACTCGATAAAACCTTCACTTTCCATGATCAGTTGCTGCTCAGCATCTATCACAAAACTATGCCCGTCGAACACCAGCTCATCCTGCCCGCCCACCATGTTGACATAACATACAGGTACGCCATTCTCAGTAATACGCTGATTGACCTGCTGGATACGTTCAGAAATTTTGCTGGCGTGAAAAGGGGAAGCATTCAGGTTAACGATGATTTCAGCCCCTGCCTGTACAGCAAGGTGCGCCGGTTCAGCAAACCAGATATCTTCACATACGGTTATACCCAATCCATAACCCTTGATATCCACGACACATGCTTCGTTACCCGCGCAAAAATAGCGCTGCTCATCGAACACGCCATAGTTGGGTAGCTTGTGTTTCTGATAAAAAGTAGCAGGGTGCCCTGGACGTAAAACCAGCGCACTATTATATAAACGTCCTGCAAGCTGTTGCACACAACCGGTCACCACGCTGATGCCGGTTAACTGCTGGCCTAGCAACTCAATCGCCTGTTCAACCTGGTCGATAAACTGGGGGCGGAATAATAAATCTTCCGGAGGGTAGCCGGTCAAAGCCAGCTCGGGAAATATCACCACATCGGCAGCATATAGATCGCGCGCCTGCTCAGCCATAACGAGAATTTTCTCTGCATTACCCTGGATATCCCCGACTCTGGGGTTCATTTGCGCAAGCGCGATTCGGATCGTTGGCTGGTCTGACATGGGTGATTAAAAAAGCCTGTAGTATACCTGTGATAAAACCAGATCATAACTTTTTCATGTGCTACAACACAGCACTTTAAAGCCCTGTCATGCACAGGCCTGGCTGCACCGAGTAGATACTCGCTGATCTCTTAATTTTAATTACAGTTTCAATTGGGATGTTGCTAGACTCGACCCTCTGTTATTGATCAACCCGGTACAAACATGAAAATATACGGCGATATTCAATCCGGCAATTGCTACAAGATCAAACTCCTGTGCGCGATATTACAGATCGAGCATGAGTGGATCGCGATTAATACGCTGCATGGAGAAACAAAGACCGAAGCATACCTGCAGAAAAACCCTGTCGGTCAAATCCCCTTACTGGAACTTGATGATGGCCGCCTGCTCTCTGAATCGAATGCCATACTCAACTACCTGGCTCATGATAGCCAGCTAATTCCCAATGACGCTTTCCTGCGAGCAAAGGTTTTACAATGGCAGTTTTTTGAACAGTACAGCCACGAACCCTACATTGCGGTGGCGCGTTATATTGCTTACTACCTGGGCCTGCCCGAAGAGCGCCGAGCTGAGTACGAATCGCTGCAGCCAGGAGGTCATAAAGCGCTTCGGGTAATGCAGCAACAGCTACAGCAAACCCCTTATCTGGTCGGTGAACAGTTCAGCATTGCCGACATATCCCTGTACGGTTATACCCACGTTGCCGATGAAGGGGGATTTGACCTTTCTGGCTATCCCGAAATTAACGCCTGGATTGAGCGCATCCAGCAGCAGCCTGGTTATTGCGCCATGCGATGAGGGCTAAAAACGCAGCAAATCCTGCACAGGTCAAAAGAAATCCCTGATTTCTCCTATATACTGCCGCCTTTTTAATCGTTACGGCTCGCTCCCACAGGCGGCGCAGTCACATCAAACGGATGAATCAGAGGTACTATGGCTACTCAAATCACCAGCGAAATCATCGCTTCATTTAAAACCCCGTTGGAAAACCACCCCGTCTACCAGGCAGTAAACAGTATGGATGAGCTGCGCTGTTTTATGCAGCATCATATTTATTCGGTATGGGATTTCATGTCATTGCTGAAATACCTGCAATCCGTCATTGCGCCTGCAGGCAGCCCCTGGATCCCACAGGGTGAAGGCGACGTCAGGAGATTTGTTAACGAACTGGTGCTGGAAGAAGAGTCGGATGAAACCCCGGTACCCGGAAAGTTTGCCAGCCATTTTGAGCTTTACCTTGAAGCCATGCAGGAAGTTGGCGCGGATACCAGCGCTGCTACTGCTTTTGTCAAAGCGGTACAGAATGATGGCATTAACAAGGCACTGGCGTTAATCGACATTCCGGCGCCTTCGCGTGAATTTACCAGCACAACTTTTCAGTTTATCCAGCATAATAAAGCGCATCAGGTAGCTGCAGCACTGGCGCTGGGTCGTGAGCATATCATCCCCTGCATGTTCCGCTCGATACTGGCAAAAAGTGGCATTTCACAGCAGGATGCCCCAATCTTCCACTTCTACCTGGAGCGCCACATCCATCTGGACGAAGGCTTCCACGCACCGTTATCACTCAAACTGCTAAACAGCCTGTGCGATAATGATGAAAGCAAAGTGGAGGAGGCGATTGAAACTGCTCAACAGGCAGTTAACGCCCGACTCAAACTATGGGACGGCGTTTTACAGAGCCTGAGCTAAGCAGCAGTCATCCACAGCATCCAGCACAGCCAGTTAATTTTAAATAGACTGGCTGTGCCTAAAGATGAGTGATTAATCATGGCAAAAATCCTGATCAGTGCCTGCCTGATGGGACAGAAGGTAAGATATAACGCAAGCGATCTCGCAATCAGCAGTGAGCTTTTCAACGCCATAAAAGCACAAGTAGAGATATTTGAATTCTGCCCTGAAGTCGCGGGTGGGCTACCGACTCCCCGTGCGCCTGCCGAAATCATTGCCGGCTCGGGTGCAGAAGTATTGCAACAGCAATCCCGCGTACGCTGCGCCGATAACTCGGATGTGACCGATGCCTTCCTGAAAGGTGCCTACCTGGCCCTGGAGATCTGCCAACAACAGGGCATCAAGATTGCGTTGATGACCGAATCGAGCCCATCCTGCGGCAGTCACCTCATTCATAACGGGGAATTCAGGGGAGTCAAGACTGCTGGAGCGGGGGTTACCGCTGCGCTACTGCAACAGCATGGCATCAAGGTTTTCAGTCAATTCCAGCTCACCGAATTACTGCAGGAAATCCGCTCTGCGCAAACTTCAACCTGAGCAGTACGCCTCAGTACGCTCTCTTGCGGGCGTACAAAAACACACAAACAACGCCTGAAGCCCAGCATCGGAGTTGTCAACCACTTGTCTGAAAAACATGCCTTTTCAGGTATTAAGTCCAACATAGTTCAGATTCTGTATTATAAATGGGAAAATGTTCCCGAATTTAAGCTAACGGACCAGGCAAAATGCATTATAAATCACTCATCTCATTAATCTTAAAATCTGTTTCAATGCTCCTGCTGATCCTGCTGTCTCAACGAGCAGCACTCGGCGCTATTGCAGAGCTGGACGGAACCGTTATCACCTGGGCTGGTTGCGGTATCACACAAAAATCGTTCATGAAAGAACTGGCCGCCGGATTTGAAAAAGAAACCGGTATCAAGATACAAATCGAAGGTGGTGGCGCGACACGGGGAATAAGAGATACCGCCAAGGGCAATATTATGATGGGCGGCACCTGCAGAATGACCTTGCCCATGACGGACAGTATTGAAAGCTATGTAACGCTGCACCCGGTTGCCTGGGATGCGCTGGCCGTCATTTTAAACCCGGGTAATCCAGTCGAAAACATCACCTCTGAAGACATCAAAAAGGTACTTAGCGGAAAAATCACTAACTGGAAACAACTGGGTGGTAACGACATTCCTATCCATCTGTATGTCAGAGAAGGAAAGATATCCGGTGTCGGCTATGCAATACGTCAATACATTTTCCAGGACGATGGTTTTGAGTTTGTTACGTCTAAGAAGTACATTAAAAAATCCTCCGGTCCGATTGAAAAAGCGGTGGAAAAAGACCCCAATGCCATCGCAATCACCGGTGTCAGCAGCGCGCGCAAACGCAAGGTCAAGATCATTAGTATCGATAACTATGTGCCCACCTTCGAAAATGTAAAATCCGGCAACTATATTTTTTACCGGCCGCTGTACCTGGTAACTGGTGCAAAATCTAACAAGGTGGTTAGAGACTTTGTAAAATTTGCCACCTCGCGCAAGGGCAAACAAATTATCCGCGACAATGGTACTGTGCCCTATGCCGATGCATGGCACCTGATGCGCAAACCGCTGATCTATGGTGCGGGTGTCAGGTAAACGGCAATAGTCAACATCCCAGCCCGCCCCGATGGCGTAATAAGCTCATCACGTAGCGCTAACTTTTGCGCAGAAACTTGACCCCAATCAAATTTTAAAACAAACGTCACCGGGTTTTCTCCCCCTTCTATTTTTGTTTTTTCCAGCTTTAACAGCCGTTAAGCACTGTTTTTCTACGCCAGAACGGAATACGTACTGCAATTAATCTGATCGCGCATACGATTATCGAGTAAACGCGCTGCGCAGATTACTCTGCGACAAACTGTCGCGCGTCAAAATGTCACTTTCACTTTAGCTCGCCCTACCTAACATTCGCGACTCAATTTGTTAAAAAAATCATAAAACTATAGGGCTGTAATTAATGATTCCAACACTCAAACCTACACGCAATACCAACCCGCTTCTCGTTCCTGGCTACCTTCTTTTGATCACCGCGCTAACGCCGTTACCAGGTTTAGCCGAGGGGCCAGGTGGGGATGTTCTGGACGAAGTCACGATTACCGCAACACGCTCGGAACGAGAAAGCAAAACAGTGCCCTCTGCAATTTCCAGCATGGGTGAGGAAAAACTGGATAAACTCAAAATGAACTCAATTAGTGACGCATTGCAGGATATCCCTGGGGTTGTCACCTACTCCAAAAACGGCCTGAATAGTGCAAAGCTGATCATACGTGGTGCCGGATTAAAAGCACGCTACGGCATTCGGGAAATCATGGTGTTACGTGATGGCATACCGCTTACAGAACCCGATAGCTTTACCCGCCTGGATACCATCGATGGACAGGATATCGAACGCCTTGAAGTGACGCGTGGTCCCGGCAATCTATACGCATCAGGCTCAGCTGGTGGCACCATTCACATCATCACCAAATCAGTTTTTGATCAGGATAAAGGACGTGTAAAAATCGGTCTGAACGATGATCATGGTCGCGACCTGCATCTGCGGACAGGCGGTGATATTAGCGACGATCAGGCCATGTCACTCACTTTCAGTCATCGTGAGCTGGACAACAGCTGGCGCTATCGCAACGAGCAGTCCAGCAATCACATCAGTATCAAACATGGGCTTGAGTTTGGTGAAGACAATGTGCTCGAAACAGAAATCGGATTTGCCAAGATTGATATGGAATTAGCAGGCGGCATGGACGACGCGATGTGGGAAGAGTTCAAACGCACCGGCGAACAAACTGATGTGGACAGCATTTTCAAACATACCGGACGCTTTTCAGAAAATCTTTTCTTTAACACCAAAGCAGAAATAGCCATGGGTGACTATACCCTGGAGCCCAAATTTTATTACAGCCAGTATCATCACTACCATCCAGTTACCGGCTTTATAAATGATAACTCCGATAACCCACCCAACATGATTGGCAGTGAAATCGCGGTACAGAATAAACACCAGGTCGGTGGCCGGGATGCCAACACGGTTTTTGGTATTGCCTACCGAGTTAACACCACCAAAGATGCCGAAAAATACACTTACGCAGATGTGCGAACTATTCCTTCAGGACGCATTATCTCTACGCTATCGGACGAAAAGGGTGATCTCGCTCAAATCAGCAGTACCAAGGGTACATTGCTGGGTCTGTTTGGGTCAGAACACCTGAACCTGAGCGATAAGGTGAGTATGGATTTAACCGCAAGGGTAGATGACGTTAAATTGACCATTGATGAAAATGAAATTATCGCCTACAACTACAGCACCGGTAACTACGCAGCAGGTTCAGGCGTTACTCACAACACCCATGACCTGACTCTGGGATCAGCCAGTATAGGCGTCAGCTACGAGTTAACCAGCACCATCAATACGTTTATCTCTCTGGCAAAGGCAGACCAGATCCCGGCAGACAGTGAACTCAACAGCAATCCTGAGCTGGAAAAATCCAGCAATACCAATATTGAAATCGGATTAAAGGGCCGCAGTGGAAAATGGTCATTCGATAGTTCCATCTACGACATTACAGGTAAAGATGAAGTCATACAGATACGCCTAGCTGACGGAGAAAGCCAGTATGTAAATGCCGGCCAGACCAGCAAGCAGGGACTGGAATTTGCTGGACAATACGAAGCTTCAGATAAACTCACGCTGGGTGCCAATCTAAGCTTCACCAGTTACAAATACGATGACTTTCAGGAAGAAGTCCGGGTTGGCCCAACCGTCACCAATGTTGATCGCAGCGGAAACTATCTGCCGTTAATTCCACGCCAGCAGGCTAACCTGTTTGTTGAATATCAGTTTACCGAAGCTTTCTCCGCACAGATTAAACTGCGCCGGGACGGCGACTACTACCTGGATAATGCCAACAGCGAACAATGGACAGAGAATAAAACGATATCTGATCTCTATCTACGCTATGCATTCAAGCAGCATAAGTTTGACCTGACCATCAGCAACCTGACTGATGAACGCTATGCGGTTGAGGTAAGCAAGGATACAGGCGGTGATAAGAGTTATCAGGCAGGTGCACCTCGCGCAATACTGCTCAATTACAGCTATAGCTTTGGTGCCAGATCATGAAATCAAAAATATACTTAGCCCCCCTGCTTGGGGTTCTGGCAACACTGGTTGTTCCGGCACAGGCAAACCTGCCCTGGACATCCGCCCCCGTATTGATACCTGAAAGAGTCAAGGGTGCAGACAGACGAACTAAATCCGCGTTCCGCCCGCACAATATCTCGAGTATTTCAATGCAGGACTTTCCTTCGTCTAAGGGGATATCAACACCCAAACCACTGGATGCGCTAGAGGACGGTAGCTTTGCACTGCAAACCGGCGGAAAAAACCAGGGCAATTATCACTGGATTACGGCAAGCGATGCACAGGGCTTAAAGTTCGCCAGTACGGTACATTATTTTTCCAGCCCCGGGCCAGCACCCAGACAGATGTTAAAGCAAACTAAATCGCCACTGGAAATCAGGCCGCTCGATTTACCACGCGAACATAATCGTTATCGTGCAAACGAAAGCTGGGACTTTATGGTACTGGCAGAGGGTAAACCGCTGGCTGATGCTGATGTGCTACTGCAAACCAGCAACCAGACTTCAGTCACGCTAACTAGCGATGCTGACGGTATTGTCTCGGTCAAGTTTCCTGATGACTTTGCCTCCTTTGCCGAAAAGCATGCGCATCACAACATGGGCCACGCCGCCCATGGAAGAAAATCGGCCCAGTTTGTGCTCAGCTTAACTCACGATAACAAAGTGTCAGCCTTTAATTACAGTTATGCGGAGGATGCATTTACTAACAAACTGGTTTTACCGGCAGTAGGCCTGGCATTTAGCGGCAGCCTGATCACCGGCCTGTTTTTATTTAGAAGGAGATCAGCATGAGTTCTTCATTTAGCGCACCCACATTAGGACGTATCAGATTTACGGTGCAAATCCTGTCATTTATCTTTCTGGTTTATGGCGGATTACTGGTAGGCCACTATTCGGCAGAAAAGATTTCTGGATCTTTACCCGCATTGTCCTGTGCTTATGACCAGTTAAATGGCGGCTACTGTGTCCTGATACCCACCCAGCATCAACTGCATCATCGCGTAGGCGAAGCACTGGTACAGATGCAACAGTTCAGCTACAAGGTTATTCTGCCGCTACTGTTTACCTTTTTATCCTTTTACCTGTTCTTTGTTTTCCTGAACAAGATGTTCTGCGGCTGGATATGCCCCTTAGGTACCTTCCAGGAAATGATGTACAAGGTTTCGCATTTTTTTGGCCTGCAAAAGAGCCAGAGTCTTTCAGCAAACCAGTTACGTTATGTGCGTCCGGTAAAATGGCTGATACTGGCAGTACTGGTTTTTATCCTGCCATTGGTCGCCGGACTGGGTGTTGCGCCACATGCGATGGGTGATGCCTTTTGCCAGGTGTGTCCTTCTCGCGTACTCACTACCCTGGCCACTGGCAATCTTGAGCAATTAACCATCAATACCGCGGGTGTTGCGGATATGGTATTTACTGGTATACGCGCACTGCTATTTGGCACCATAGTGATTCTCGCGCTGGCTATGCGCCAGCCGTTCTGCAGAATCTGTCCGCTGCTCGCGTTCAATGCCCTGTTCCAGAAACTGTCACCTATGCGACTGGTTAAGAAGCCGCACGAAAAATGCGAAAAATGCGGCGTGTGCACACGCGCCTGTCCGATGGATATCCAGGAAATCTGGAAAGAATCCGGCTCCAGAGCTTTTCATGATGACTGCACGCTGTGCGGCCGCTGCGCGGAGTTCTGTCCTGACGACGATGTTATCCAGATCAAGTTTGGCCCCATGGCGCTATTCTCATCTAGTCGAGAGTACTACAAGAAACGCATCCGGCAGGAAAAACCCGAAGGCATTCGTTGCCCGAAGAAACCCAGTCCGAAACCTGCTGCCGTAGAGAACGCCTGATGGATACCATCGTATTGCAACAGGTCGGTCTGTTCTCGGTATGGATACTGGGTATTACCGTTGGTTTCACGGCCTGTACCGCTTCCTGTCTACCCTTTATGGGTAGCTGGATCATGAGCCGCAACCTGGGTATGAAAGGCAGCCTGGTGGATGCTGGACTATTTGCTGGCGGCAAAATTGCGGCCTATGCATGCCTGGGCGCTTTTGCCGGGATCACCGGAGAGTTCCTGCTGCACTACCTGCGCAGCGGTGTCGGCAACCTGCTCATCGGAGCCAGCAGTATCGCAGCAGGCATCTGGTTGATTTACAACATGGGTAAACAACACCGTAACTGTGGAATCAGCAGGCGTCACAATATGCACCCCTTCCTGATGGGGTTCTCGTTAAGCTTTATTCCCTGTGCACCACTGGCCGCGCTGTTAGCCGCCTGCGCCGCTGCGGGCAGTTTCACGCTAGGCATGTCGTATGGATTTGTATTTGGCCTGGGCGCAGCCATTACCCCGCTGTTCATTATTCTTCCTTTACTGGGCAAACTGGGGCAGGAACTACGTAGCAGAAACCCATGGCTAAAAAAAGGTTTGATCTGGTTTGGTAGCAGTGTGCTTATTGCGATAGGCAGCTATCGCTTTGCTTTAGCATTTTAATAAAAGGTACGTAATGGAATTTCTAAAACAATATCTCGATTTTATGGTTTTTGGCATTCTTGGCCTGATGAGTTTTGTGATGATCTGGTTTGTGGTCGAACGCTTCATTTTTTACGCGCGTTTTAAGGTAGAACTGTATACCCACCCGGAACAGCTGCAGGTTTCGCTAACCCACAGGCTGACCACCATATCAACCATAGGCTCCAATGCCCCTTATATCGGGCTGTTAGGTACCGTCTGTGGCATATTGATCACCTTCTGGGATATCGGTCAGGGAGGCAACATCGATCCTGCGGCCATTATGCTGGGACTTGCTCTGGCACTCAAAGCTACTGCAGCTGGGTTGATTGTCGCCATTCCGTCGATCCTGTTTTACAACTCGCTGTTACGCAGGGTCGATGTATTAACCGCAGAATGGAAACAGGCAAACGAGTGATGAAACGATTTGACCAGATCAACGTCATTCCATTTATCGATATCATGCTGGTATTGCTCGCTATTGTGCTCATGACCGCCACTTTTATTGCTCAGGGTAAGATAGAAATTGATGTACCCGAAGCCGCCAGCAGTGAGCCACTAAAAGCAGAAGAGTCACGCGAAATAGCGATTGATGAACAGAACCGCTTCTACTACGACGAAGTTATTGTTGACCATCAGGAACTAGGCAATAAGTTAAAGGTTTTAACAAAAGAAACCCCCATTATTTTGCGGGTAGATAAAAAAGTGACATTTGAGCATTTCATACAGGTGATAGACTTACTTAAAAGCAGCCAGCTCGAACGTCTATCGATTATTACCAAACAGCAATAAGCGATGACCAGGCATTATCATTTCGAGTTGATTGCTATTTTATTTTCAGCACTGATCCATGCGGCTATTGCAATCCCCTACCTGTCTGGAAAGCTCAGCGCTCCTGCTACTAGACCCACGACCACGCCGCTCAAGCTTGCCATGTTTAAAGCAGCCCCTGAAGTTGTTCAGGCTGAAATTCCACCACCAGTTAAACCACCAACGCCCGCGCCCAAACCCGTTGTCACCAAACCTGTTTTAAAAAAGAAGCCGAAACCGGCGCTAAAGAAAAAGCCCGTTATTAAACCCGTTGTTGAGAAAAAGGTTGAACCACCCGAGCCGGAAGTTGAACAACCCGAAACTGTTGCACAGCCCACACCTCCACCGCAGCCACCCTCGCCCATCAGGCAACAGGAACCAGAGCAAATGCTGCATGACCCCGGTCTCATCGCGCGCCTGGAAGACCAGTATAAATTAACTCTCAGCAAGTTAATCGACGCCAGCAAACAATATCCACGCCGCGCGCAGCGTCGCAATATGGAGGGCAAGGCTACTGTAAGTTTTATCATTATGCGTGATGGCAGCGTTAAGGAAATCCGCCTTGTGCAATCTACCGGTTACAAGGTTCTGGATAACGCGGTGCTCGAGGCGATACAATCCGTTTCAGGCAAGCTCCCTTTACCTGCAGAAATCAACCGACAACAGTGGAAATTTAAAATCCCACTGTCTTTTTCACTCAGCTGAATTTCTTCTCAACTCACTCAGCCCCAATACAGTCATCAGCCCGGGCAATAGCCACTAGACTTCACCTGTATATTCACCCCGCGCCGGATAATTATTGGCGATGGCAAAATCCAGCGCCGCGACCAGCTCAGAAAAATGCGGCCTGACAAAAGGCATGGTTTGCACCGAGGCGTAATATAATGACTGATCAGGGCTCACCATAAACAGCCCCGGTTCAGAAAATAATGCCGGCTCCTCAATACCAATTGAGGTTTTACCACGTGATGTTGAGATATAAAGCCCCCACTCTCGTGCTTTGGCGAGACTCAGACCATACCCAAAGCGCAGATCACTGGCAGCGGTTTTCTGCGCCATCTGGCGCGCGCGCTCCTCTCCATCGGAGCTGATCGCTATGCATTTCACGCCGCGCTCAGCAAAATCCTGTACATGTTTTTCAAAGTCCTTTAGATAATTTGCGCAGATAGGACAATGCAGCCCTCTGTAAAAACAAATAATGGTTCCTCTTTCGGAACCATCGCTGGAAAGACTAAAGCGTCCATGATCCAGCGTATCAACTTCAAGATCGGGAGTTTTCTGACGTGGTAACAACATAATGATTTTCCTGGTGATGACTTGCTATTGATTTTATCAGCGTTTAATATCAAATAAATCCGAATTAATTGATCAAAACACCGATATGTCTCGATATGACCGACTTTCATCGCTGATAGACCGCTTCAGCTTAAACGTTACCCCCGAGCACCATACAGCGCTTAACCTGGTCGTGCTGCAGCACAATGAAACCGCTCAGCCTACCCGTATCCTGTTATCAGCGCTTTCCCCATTACCTGCCCTGACGCTGGACGAAGAGCGCATCATGTTTAGCGCCTGTACCGACTGGGGAGGTCGTGACAATCCATTGTTCGGCAACTTGCCCGAGCTCATTGAAATAAATATCCAGCAAGATCCCGATCTTTGCAGGCTGGTACAGCTACTCGAGAATGAAGCCGAAGCACAACGCTGCGGGTCCGGCGGGGTAATCAACCGCCTGGGAGAAGTGCTATTGATCAAGATACTGCGCCGGCAGCTAGAACAAGGCAGTACCGTCCCAGGCCTGCTGGGCGGACTGGCCGACAACAGGCTCAGTCGCGCGATTGTTTCAATGCACGAAATGCCGGGGAAAAACTGGACCAATGCCGACCTTGCTGAGATTGCAGGACTATCCATTAGCCGCTTTGCAGAATTATTTCTGTTACGTGTCGGCGAAACCCCGCAAAGCTATCTGCGTCGTTGGCGTATGACACTGGCACATCAGGATATTCAACGTGGAGATCGTATTCAGTCGATCGCTGCACGCTATGGCT
Organism: Gammaproteobacteria bacterium; assembly: GCA_050288105.1. GTDB lineage: Bacteria > Pseudomonadota > Gammaproteobacteria > JACNJF01. The sequence goes on along the minus strand of JBNKDE010000016.1, from coordinate 8,006 downwards.
ATGGTTCAAGCGAGGCTCTGACACGAGCCTTCCAGCGCCACTTTGGCAGCAACCCCATCGCCGTACGCAATAAGTCGTAAAACTTCATCTGGTTAGTATCAATTGAGAAAAGCGTATTCCTCAGAAGATTGAAAGCCACAATGTAGATCTGGTGTGGGCTATCAAAATGAGCTTAAAATACGACAGGGACTATAGCCTCCTGCTAACCAGAACACTTCCTGAGATCAGGTACAGACATGAGTTTCGATAATCTAGCCTGCAACATGAAATGAGAAATCAAAGGGGAAGCAAAAAGCGCACTGAAGCGATAAATCACTCACTATGATCATACTTAAAAACCGAATCATAAGACTCATTATTTTAATATTCATCGCCACCCCAGTACTGGCCTGGTTTGTAATTAAACCCGTTCGGTTAATAGCGCCAGAGTGGTCAGGTGTGCACTGTGATGATGTCGGGGTATGCGTCGAGAGTCAGCAAGATTACGACAAAGCCCAAAAATTACGTTCACAGGCGATAGCGTTCCTGGCATCCAACCTCGGAACTTTTAGCAGAGAACCAAAGGTCGTATTTTGTTCCAGCTGGGCCTGCGCCAGAGACTTTGGGTTGGGGGAACGATCCGCTGTCTCGTTTGCTTCATTCGGTACGGCATTTAGTCCGCGCGCATGGAAGCCATATTATGTTCGCCACGAGTTGATTCATCAGCTACAGGTACAGGAGTTGGGTGTAATTCGCTGTTTCCTCCTCCCGTCATGGCTGATCGAGGGGATGGCTTACTCATTAAGCGAGGATCCCAGGAGACCGCTTACGCAACCGTGGGAAACTTATCGATCTCAGTTTGAGGAGTGGCTGGCGTCCACTGACGTTTCTCGCATTTGGACTGAGGCAAAAAAGCAATGAGAGTAAATGTATAGGTACCTGCTTTTAGTACGCAACGCTTATGCCTATAAAACTGAAACGGGCACGAGACTCGAACTCGCTACATCCAGCCTTGGAAGCTGACAGAATTTGCCTCATGATTCAAATGGAATTTAACGCATGCAGTGACAGCGGTTTGTCAGGATTTGAGAAGCTTCGTATACTCCACTCCTGGGTACTCCAGCACGGATGTGCCTGTAACAAACCAGCTGATTTTTGCGGAGCAAACGCATGGATTTATCTTTAGTCATCTTCGTGGTTGTGACCCTGTTTTTTGTCTACCGCGGCTATCGCAATGGGCTCATGAAATCGTTATCGCGTATTCTGGGGCTGGTCGCAGGCTATGTTGCTGTTATCTTCCTGATCAAACCCACGACTGATTACTTGCATGCACAAACCGGTCTTGATGGGTTGTGGCCGGTCATTCTGGCTGCACTGACATTGTTTATCGCGGCCAATGTTTTGGTGAGCATCCTGTTTGCGTTCATTCGTTTGCTCATGCATCGCAATGCTGACTCGTCGAAAGCCTCCGCCGTGGGGGGTGCTGCAATCGGTTTACTGACAGGTGTCATTGTCGGTACCATCGCTGTATGGGGTCTTGGTTATATCCGAGATATGAATAACATTGGCTCTGACACAAATACTGCCGCTCCCGACTCAATGATCGAAAAGCTGGCAGGGCAGGCAGCAGGCAAGGTCGTTGGCAGCGCTTTGCGCCTGACCACGGATCAACCTGAAATCGTCAACCTGGGGACAGCACTGGTCGAGGCGCCCGCCGATATCGGGCTGCGTATCAAACGCCTGAGTGCAAACTCTGACCTGCATGAGCTACTACAAAATCCGGATAATCAGGCCATATTGAATAGCGGCGATGTACAAGCCGTTCAACAGATACCCGCCTTTCGCCAACTACTGCAAAATGAAGACATACGTTCGCTGGTAAATAGTGCCGGATTGACAGATGCAAACGATTCGGAGCCATTAAATGACGCCGCCCTGGCCGCCAAATTCAGTGACATCTGGCGCCGCGTGCAAAAGGTCAGGAACAACGAACGCCTGCAAGCAATTATCAACGATGCCGATTTTAAACAACGCCTGTCGTCTAATAATCCACTGGAATTACTTGGCGACGGGCGCGTGATGGAGCTGACCGATATCATTTTTTCCGAACAGGCCACGCCTGCTGAAACCACACCAATAGCCAGCGCAGAGCAACAGGAGCAAGCGAAGGAACCAACGCCAATTTACAGATGGAAAGACGACAAGGGACGAGTTTTCTACTCTGACAAACCTCAGCCTGAATAGCCTGTGCTATCCTTCTTGCACCCTGAATTATTTATCCAATAGCAACACATAAGCGGGATCAAATAGATGCAAATTAAAGCCTTATCAACTCTGGCCCATTTATTGTTGATCGCCAGGCTATCCTATTGAAGGCCTACGTTGCTGCCCAGGTGGAGGTTCATCGCACTCGACTTTCGATGCTGTGATCTCTGTAAGGCTTGCCTCTGAGGCGCAACACGGCCACATCGAAACACAGCCTTTGGTTGGTATAGCTTCCTGACGCCGTAACCTCAGCCCGTTTCACATCGGCCATAACGAGCTGAGAATCTTAGCAATACAGTGATTACCATCGGAGTATTATTGTTCACCGTTGAGTTGGGCTGCCCGTCAAATAGAAACCGAATGATGCAGATCAATTTACTCAATATCAATGAATGATAGTTTGAGGCACTTTGAATATTTACAGGAAAGTATAATTATGCAAAAACGAAATAGGAACGTTATTTCGAATCTTCTCTTATTGGCCCTGATGTCTCTATTCCTGGCATCATGCGGCGGCGGTGACAGTTCATCCAGTGGTAGTGGTAGTGGCTGTGGTACGGTAACCGATATAGGTCCCAGTAGCCTGCTTAATGGTGAATTTGACGCCGGCGATTGCCGAATGTCTGATCTTGATCCAACTTCAACCGATACTTCTTATGCCGATGAATACCGTCTTACCCTAAGTTCTCCGGCAACAATGACGATCACTATGAGGTCAAATGATGTGGACTCGCTACTAGTACTACTCGATCGATCCACGTCTTGTTCCGCAGGATGTACCGCAGCGGAAGCAAATGTCCTTGCTTTAGATGATGATAGCGGGGGTGGTACAAGCGGTTTCGATGCTCAGATCACGATATCGCTGGATGCGGGTAGTTATATAATCGTCGCTAATTCATATGATCCCGGGCCGGGTAGCTATACGCTGGAAACCTCTTTTTAGGCAGCGTACTTTCGGTGTAGGACCCTGAGTCCTACACTGAGTCTAAATCATCGGGCATAATTTTTGGGCACCCGATTTATCAAGAATAAACGCAACATCCCAGCATATTAAACCGGCAACAGGCCTGTCAGAGGCTTAAATAAAAAGGACCGTTACATTTATGTGTTTTGCAATATCAGCTGCGCTCATAGCGCTTCTCTGGATGTATAGTGACTATATGCTGGAACAATATGCCCTGTCGATTTCGACTACAGGTGAGCAGTGGACCATGGTAGCCATTGGCTGGGAAATCATTCCGCTTATATGGCCTGTATTATTAATGGCAATGATCGCTGCCAGCGCAGCGACTATTTTTGTAATGCGTCGTCTCGGTGCTAAGTGACTGGATAAATTACCCATCGGGTCATAACCGGCTCTCCAAATTCTAACTCTACTGGTCCTGCGTTACTTCAACAATCAATCTGCGCATCCACTGATGCGCTGGATTATTCTGCAGCAATGGACTCCACGCCATGGTTAACTCTAACGGTGGTATCTCAAACGGCGGTCGGCGAATGATGACGCGCGGGTTTTGTTGCTTGAGCTGTGCGGCACGTGAGGGAATCGTCACAATCAAATCCTTTTGCTCAGCCAGTGACATGGCGGCCTGATAGTGACGGGTAAAGATCGAGATATGGCGTTTCTTGCCAATGCGCGCAAGCGCTTCATCCACCCAGCCGAGGCGTTGCACGTCGTCCGGGTTTATGCCTACACCCACGCCCATACCGGTCTTACTCACCCATACATGCTGCGCCTGCAGGTAGGTTTCGAGGTTAAAGTTATCGCGGATCGGGTTCTGCGCACTGAACAGGCAGTCAAAGCTGTCGAGCCAGATGGTCTTTTTGTGGAACGATAACGGGATACTGTCGAAGCGATTGATGACCAGGTCTACCTTGCCCTGCTCGACATCCAGAAAGCTCACATCACTCGGCGTCATGATATCTAGCACGATGCCTGGAGCTTCTTCACGCAGGCGATGCAGGATATTGGGGAAGATGGTGGATTCGGCGTAGTCACTGGCCATTATGCGGAATACCCGCCCGGCTGTGGCAGGATCAAAAGCCGTTTGTGGCTGTACCGCCTGATCCACCCTGGAGAGCACTTCGCGGATCTGCGGCTGTAATTCCAGCGCACGTTCGGTCGGCGTCATGCCCTCGCTGGTCCTGACCAGCAATGGATCATTGAACATCACGCGCAACCGCCTTAAGCCGTTACTCATCGCCGGTTGACTCAGCCCCAGGTGGCTTGCGGCACGCGTTACATTGCGTTCGCGTAACAATACATCCAGGTATTCCAGCAGATTCAGATCGAAACGATCAGTTTGCATAACGGCCTCACACCACTATTTGTTTGGTGAATAGTAAATATAACCACCATTTATTTCAATTATATTCAGGATAAACATACTATGGACCACGTTATCAATTCCAATACCAAGGATTACCCATGACTCAATACAAAAATGATATCCAGGCAGCAGCCAACCTGTGCGCTAAAAACGGCGATAGCTGGAATGCCATTAACCCGGAATATGTTGCACGCATGCGTGCGCAGAATCGCTTTAAGACCGGTCTCGACATTGCCAAATATACTGCCGCGATCATGCGCGAAGATATGGCAGCCTACGATGCGGATTCATCTGAGTACACGCAGTCATTAGGTTGCTGGCACGGTTTTATCGGCCAGCAAAAACTGATTTCTATCAAAAAGCATTTTGGGACTACCAAAAAACGTTACCTGTACCTGTCCGGCTGGATGGTTGCAGCGCTGCGTTCTGAGTTCGGCCCCCTGCCCGACCAGTCAATGCATGAAAAGACCTCAGTTGCGGCACTCATCGAAGAACTGTACACCTTCCTGCGCCAGGCCGATGCACGCGAACTGGGCGGTCTATTCCGTCAACTGGATGCGGCTCGTGAAGCCGGTGATCAGGTGAAGGAAAAAGATCTCCAGAACCAGATCGATAACTATGAAACCCACGTGGTGCCGATCATTGCCGACATCGATGCTGGATTTGGTAACGCTGAAGCGACTTACCTGATGGCCAAGCAGATGATCGAAGCAGGCGCCTGCTGTATTCAGATTGAAAACCAGGTTTCTGATGAAAAGCAATGTGGTCACCAGGACGGCAAGGTTACTGTGCCGCATGAAGACTTCCTCGCCAAGGTGCGCGCGGTACGTTATGCATTCCTTGAGCTGGGTGTGGACGATGGCGTTATCGTGGCGCGTACCGACTCACTGGGCGCTGGCCTGACCAAACAAATCGCGGTCACCAACGAACCCGGCGATATCGGCGACCAGTACAACAGCTTCCTCGACTGTGAAGAAGTTACCCCAGAAGACATGAAAAATGGTGACGTCGTACTTAACCGTAACGGCAAGCTGCTGCGTCCCAAGCGTCTACCCAGCAACCTGTTCCAGTTCCGTGCGGGTACAGGTGAAGACCGTTGCGTACTGGATTGCATTACCTCGCTGCAAAACGGTGCCGACATGATCTGGATCGAAACCGAAAAACCACATATCGGCCAGATTGGTGGCATGGTTAACCGGGTACGCGAAGTGATCCCGAATGCGAAACTGGTTTACAACAACTCACCATCATTCAACTGGACGCTAAACTTCCGTCAACAGGTTTTCGATGCATGGGTTGAAGCGGGCAAAGATGTATCCGCCTATAACCGTGACAACCTGATGAGTGTTGAATACGATGGTACAGACCTGGCCAACGAAGCCGACGAGCGCATCCGTACCTTCCAGGCTGACGCATCACGTGATGCCGGTATCTTCCATCACCTGATTACACTGCCGACCTACCACACAGCCGCACTGTCTACCGATAACCTGGCCAAAGAATACTTCGGCGAGCAGGGTATGCTGGGCTACGTGCTGGGTGTTCAGCGTAAGGAAATTCGCGAAGGTATCGCCTGTGTCAAACACCAGAACATGTCAGGTTCTGACATCGGTGATGATCACAAGGAATACTTCTCGGGTGAAGCTGCACTCAAAGCAGCGGGTAAAGACAACACCATGAATCAGTTCTCATAAGCGTTAAGACTCAATAACGCGAAACAGACAGGCTATTTAGGCCTGGTGAAATTGAGGCGCTATCCAGTAAGGGTAGCGCCTTTTTTTATACCCCCCAAAATGATTAGGCGGTTGATTTATCCGTTACCGGAGTGTGGCGGCGTAGCAACATTGGCACAATTTCCGGCACCTCCTCCATAAAGATACTGTAAGCGCCATATCAGCCTGCTGACTTACTGGGCATTAAAACCCTTACGCGCATATTTATCTTTTTGTGCTAGAAGTAGAGCTAACATCTAAATTTAGCCTAAGTTTATGACCCATAATGACTTGAATAAAGTCAGTGATCAAAAAGAGATTTCGCGTTTGGCGATCAACTTCCCTATTCCCGCCAAACCCGAACTACTACATTTAATTTCAAATGAAGTTGAAAAACCAAACTGTGACTTTTCATTGGTCGCTGAATTGATCAGTCGCGACGTTGCCATTTCTGCCGCTGTTTTAAAGTTAGTCAATTCAGCCTATTTTGGTCTGGCGAACCGGGTCGACTCTATTCAACAGGCGATAAATTTAATCGGCCTGAACATGACCATAAATCTGGTCAGGGGCTTTTTATTAAACCGCGTGTATGAAAAAAACGGGATTATCTTTCCCAGATTTTGGGAATCCGCTGAAGTTACTTCTCAGGTCAGTAAAGTGCTCGCTGAAACTCTGCTCGGTATCAACCCGGATAAATCATACCTGACCGGTTTATTTCATGATGCCGGCATCCCCCTGATATCAAGCCAGTATTCGGACTATAAAAACACTTTTAGCCTGGCAGAACAGTCAGAGAGCGAGCTGTTAACCGATATTGAGGATGAGCATTATAATATCAACCATGCCATCGTCGGTGGATTGATCTGTCAGGAATGGGGTTTGCCTGAGGAGGTCAGCGAGGTCATCACAAATCACCACAAGGTTGATCACCTGTTAGCCAACCTGGCTGAGCCGCAAGATGAAAAAACCCGCCTCTTCGTCACCCTAAAACTGGCCGGGCTGGCGCTAGATCTATACCGTACTGACCAGCCCAGTTTTGAGTGGATTCGATTTAAGGGGCCTGTGTTAAATCATGTAAATATGGAAGAACAGGAGGTAGTAATGATGTTACGCAACATACTTGAGAACCTTGAATTTACTAGATGTAGCTAATAATCCGGCGACCAGATATGCCCTGTTAATAGTAGTAAAAAAAATTACTGTTGTGCTTCCAGACGTTCTTTTTTATCTTCAATCAACTGCAAAAGCGGTGGCCCATCCCTGCTCATAACGGCTTGCTTTACTGGATTTTCAGGTAAGTATTCGACCTCAAAACTTTGCATGATCTTTTCAATGAAGGGCTTGGTGAATTGTTCGACAAAACCTCTGGTATTGATACCGTCATTGGGAGCTGAGATGAACTCGGCGACAATATAGTGACCTCTGGTAACCGGGATGGCGTTCAATATCACAAGCTGATGAGGTTCCCCAACGTCCTGAATATATTTCACCCACCGCTGATCGTTTCTCCAAATCTCACGATAACCGGCAAAATAGTCAGGATAATAATCCGAAGGATCAGGGTTCTCTGGCATATTTTTTTGTATATCATCGACAATAATGTCAATGAAATCCAATGGCTCCAGAGTCGTTAAACCCAACGAATCTGGCGCTTTCTTGATGTATAACGACATCATCAATGTACCGTAGTCCTTACCGAAAAAGCCCCGGTCTTTAAAAT
>JBNKDE010000015.1:0-105095 GCA_050288105.1 Gammaproteobacteria bacterium | reverse complement strand
AAGTGGCAGGCATGAAAAATAAAAATCAGCTGAATGGAATCACGTCCTCTAAAGGGCTTTTTCTACAGGCTCGTTAGGAGGAGATCAATGAAATCATTATTCCCTTTGATATTTCTAATTTTTTTAAATAACACAATAGCAGATGATCTAGATTACGATTGCCTTCGTGAAAAGTATTTGGATTATACGAAATCTGTAAATGAATACTGGCTAACTAAAGATTCAGTATTCAAAAGATTATATCCCGATCTACATAAAGAGTTTTCATATTTGAATTTTGAGCAGATAAAGCACAATAGAATGCAAGAAATAACGATTGATCACTTGATTGCCCTTCATCGTGACGAGTTGAAGATGGATGGTAGCCTTTACAATATGGTTCCCAGATATAAGCATTATGCCCAAGAAATATATCGTGAGCTGAGAGGTAACTCAGAATTTAATCTACTTTACCTGGATATTGAGAGTTATAAAAAAGAAAATAAAATGCCCGACTATAATCGATTAAAAAAAGCGAGTGAAGTTCTGGTCGAGCTAGATGAAAATAAGCAAGTTAAAGGTGCGATGAAAGAGGCAGTTGAAAAATCACAAAAAATGGTAGGAGGTTTAGGGTGTCGCTCCTAACAAAATCAATCAACTGCGCGCCTTTGGCGTCGGACGCGCTAAAACGCACCGGTTATTGAGGCATTATAAGTAATCTCGGCTATCACTCAAAGGGTTAGAGATATGAAGTGTTCCGTATACATAGCAACAAGTGCAGATGGGTATATTGCCACTCCTGATGGAGGCGTGGAATGGCTCCATACAGCAGGTAATTTGGATGCTGATATGGGAGATGAAGATATGGGATTCCATGATTTTATGGACTCCGTAAACTGCATGGTTATGGGACGTAAGTGCATGGAAATGATTTCCAATATGAACTTAACCCCGGAACAATGGATTTATGGCGACATGCCTATTTTTGTGCTCAGCAATACCGTTAAGGAGGCTCCTGAAAATCTTCAAGGGAAAGTTGAAATGTATTCTGGTGGTATTAGTGAATTGATTTCAAGGCTCGAGAAGGGCGGATATACACACGCATACATAGATGGCGGCACCACTATTACATCGTTTCTAAATCATGGCCTGATTAACGAAATGATAATAACCAAAGCGCCTGTGCTTTTAGGAGAAGGCCTTCCACTTTTTGGTAAAATCAACAAAATGCTAAAGCTGGAAAACACTGAAGTAAAATCATTCCCAAATGATTGGTATCAATTTAGGTGCAACGTAAATTACCTATAACAAGTCGCTCGTGTGGGGCGCTCCGCACTCCGCAGCTTGAGCGTTAGCCCTCAAAGAAATCTTGGGTAAATTAGAAGTTTCAGATGAAAAATTTAATAGCTTTAATCCAAAGAAAGTCATCTGGTAAGAACGTGCTACTGTTTTTTATACCAGCGATGTTCATCTATGTATTAATGCTGTCTTATACGATACCTGGCGTAGAAAAATACACTGATGGTATGAAGTTGTTTGATTTGTCGCCTTCAGGGTATTCGTACGAATACGCTAAGGATTTGTTAGTAAACCTGGGTGACAGCGGAAGAGCGTTATATCTCTACAATCAATTACCTTTAGATTTTCTGTATCCGGCGCTATTCGCTATTTCCTGTAGCCTTCTTCTTTCATGGCTATTTCTCAAAACTAAAAATTCTAGCTCAAGGCTGTTCTACCTCTGTCTTGTTCCGCTGGCCGCAGGCGTGTTCGACTACATCGAAAATATCATGATTATAAGTCTGATTACTGGTTATCCAGATATATCCCCTGCTCAAGTAGGAGTTGCGAGCTTTGCGACAATAACGAAAAGTGTATTGACTACGCTATTCTTCCTAATATTAACGGTGGCAGGTGTAACGAGTTTTTTTAAAAAAGATAAAACTAAAATAAAAGACGGCTAAGTACATTAAATTCGCTCCCTATGGTCGCTGGAGCAAACGCAACAGCTTTGATATAAATTTCCAGATCTAATTGCAGCTTTCCGCTGCGGGTTTGAGCTTGCGGACCAGTTGACTGTTCTCGACATTGCCCGGTGTACGGTTGGCGCGTTGACTCAACCAGACGCTGATGAAGACGACAAAAACCGCGCCGATCTGCATCGCGTTCAGCGTTTGATCAAGCAATAACCATCCGATAATTACCGCTGATAGAGGACTCAAAAATCCCAGCGTGGAGATCGCTGATGGCTCGATTCTCGCCAGCCCCTTGAACCAGAGTACATAGGTCAATCCGGCACCAATCGCACCAAGGTAGACCAGACCCATCAGATTTGAGGTTGTCAGCACCGGTAGCGGCGGTTCGAACCAGATTGCAGCTGGAAGCAGTATCAAACCGCCCGCGATCAGTTGCCAACTGGTAAAGGTCAACTGCGAGACCGGGGGCTGCCATTTGCGTGTGAGTACCATCCCTAGCGCCATCGACATGGCGCCTGTTATTCCTGCGGCAATCCCCAGTTTATCGAGACTTGCCTGCGGCGTAATGACCAGAACAGCCACTCCGACAAGCCCCAGAATAGCCGCAGCGATTGCCAGCATACGTATCGGTGAGCCCAGCAGAAATCGCGCCAGGAAAACGACGATTAATGGCTGTATCGAGATCACAGTTGCGGCAACTCCGCCCGGCAAACGATAAGCTGATTCAAACAGCATCCACCAGAAGAGGGAGAAATTAAGCCCACCCAGGAGCAGCACCCGGAACCACCAGATGCCTGATGGTAGCTGGCGAACCACAAGCAAAAACAGCAGCCCAACAGGCAGGGCACGCAGCATTGAAATCGTTAATGGGTAGCCTGTGGGCAGGAATTCGGTGGTTACGTAATAAGTACTACCCCAGATTATCGGGGCAACTGCGGTCAACAAAAAAATGCTATAGCGCGACATGGATTTAATCCGATCATTTATCTTGACCTCAAGATATCATCGCATTTATCTTGAAGTCAAGATATAAACCTGAAATAATTCGCCGCATGGATAGAGTCGACAAAGCAATCAATCAGTGGAGCCAGGAACGACCGGATCTAGACGTGAGCTCGATGGAGCTCATTGGCCGTTTAGCCCGGATTTATAAATTCGCTGGCCTGGGCATGACCAGCACATTTGCAAAGCACGGCCTGAATGCCGCCAACTTTGATGTGCTGGCGACACTGCGCCGCTCTGGCCCGCCTTACGCACTGTCACCGAATGACCTGATCAGTTCGACGATGGTCACCTCCGGCACCATGACCAACCGCATTGATCAACTCACCAGGGCCGGTCTGGTGGAGCGAATCAAAAATCCGAACGATGGTCGCAGTGTCGTCGTCTCCCTGACCAAAGCAGGTTTTGATCTCATCGATGCTGCGGTGACAGACCATGTGGCCACGCAGGAACAACTCACCTCGGGCTTGTCGAAGGATGAACAAAAGCGCCTTAACACGCTGTTAAAAAAGTTTCTGCAAAGCCTGGAAGAATAGTGCACGCGGTTTACGATAGCGCATTGGGCGCAACAGTGATCTGCTTACCTCAAGACCATCAACCCAGTGCTGCATCAGAAAGAAACTTTAACGTTGCGCCCTATATTATCTAAACAAACATATCAGGACATTTGCTGGCCTTACCGGGTCATCTATCGATATACTGCCCCCTCCAAAACAGGTAGAGCAGTTAAGTAGTTAGTGTGTAATGGATAAATTGAACAAACGAACCCAGGAAGCCCTGATCAGAGCCACAGTATGGGCATTTATTGGCAGTCTGTACGGGATGATTTTTATTTTTTTTTATAACCTTTCTGAGCACTGGGTCAGTGATATCAACCCGCTTCTGCTGGCAGGGACTCTGGCGGGTACGCTCGCCGCACTGATTTATAGCAGTATGAATCTGGCCGTCATTATTGCCTCTGTTTCTTCGATTACCTGTCTGATTTTCGTCGTCTCCAGTGGTAACCAGATCCATTTACCCTACCTGATACTGGCAACCGCAGTTATTGGTGCGATTACCGGCGGCATATATGGCTCCAGAGCGACACAATCGAGAATAGGTAAAGCTGATGCCAAGACCCTGGCTGGATTCTGCTCGGGAGGTCTGGTCGCCACCTTCTTTGTACTACTTAGCTTCCTGATCCCATCAATTTCGTTGACCTTCGTCGTGGGTTTCAGTTGCCTGCTCACAGGCGCGCTATACGTCATTCTGGTGCCTTCCTTTATACAGCGCTTTGACCAGATATTCCCCCCGGTTACCGATGGCGCCATGGTCGGCACTGGTACCAGTGTGTTCATCTCGCTGCTGTTTTTTGTCATGATTACCGGCGTCACACCTGAGGTTGCTGGAGATTTACAACAACTTACAGAAAATATTCGCCACACCTTTCTGCAGGCAGCTGTAGGCGGCATGTTGGGTGGCGGTATCTCCGGCTTTATATCCGGTGTCATGTTAAAGGAATGGCAGGATCTGTAATATCCGCAATCCTATGCATGAGAACGCGCCAGGAAAACCTCCAGTACAAAAATATCGTCGGTGGGAAATAAAGCGCCTGCTCGGATTGCTGGTACTGGCGACCGTGCTGTTTGCGAGCGGGATCTTCCTGCCCATGATCACCCTGTCCAAATTTATTATTGTCAAAAATTCCTTTTCAGTAATTTCAGGGGTATTAGAGCTCTTACAGAATGGCCAGCTCCTGCTATTCCTTATTGTGACGGGCTTCAGCATCCTGCTTCCGATACTTAAAATAGCGTTACTGTTTCAATTACTGACTCATCTGGATTCTGGTACAAAAAGCTTAAAACGTACGTTACATCTGATGCACGAATACGGGCGCTGGGCCATGCTGGATGTGATGGTGGTGGCAATACTGATCGTGACCGTAAAACTCGGTGCAGTAGCCAGTATCGAGGTGCATTATGGTCTGTATGTATTTGGGATTGCGGTGCTGTTGATTATGTATATCACCCACCGGGTTGTTAAACTATCCAGCCAGCATGAAGCATCTACAGGCTAGAAAAAAAAGCGCCTAAGTGACGTTAATCTCATCACTGAGGCGCGTCATTAAAATACGGTAAAGATCAGGCTTTACTGAATATCAAAGCGGCATTAACGCCACCAAACCCAAACCCGTTACATAGTGCATGCCTGACCGTTTTAGCGCGCGCTGTATTAGGGACAAAGTCCAGATTCTGCATAGACTCATCCACGTTATCCAGATTGATGGTTGGTGGCAGCAGGTCGTTCATTACTGCCAGTGCAGAGAAGATACCTTCAATGCCGCCAGCTGCACCCAGAAGATGTCCGGTTGCTGACTTGGTAGATGACACCGGCACATTCGGCAGATTTTCACCAAATATGCTACGCAGTGATGCGATCTCGGCCGCATCTCCTACCGGAGTTGAGGTTGCGTGTGCATTCACATAATCAATTGCACTTGCTTCCAGGCCGGCCATGCGCAGCGCTGCCCTGACTGCAGCCGCAGCACCTGATCCGTCTTCCAGGCCAGAAGTGATGTGGTAGGCATCGGCACTGGTACCATATCCGCTGATCACCGCCAGTGGGGTAGCGCCACGTTTTTGCGCATGCTCAAGGGTTTCGATAACCATCAGACCCGAGCCTTCACCCATGACAAATCCATTGCGATCCCTGTCGAAGGGACGCGATGCTTTGGTGGGGTGTTCACTTTCTGGAGACAGGGCTTTCAATGCGTTAAAACTGGCCAGAGACAGCGGTGTGACACAGGCTTCGGTACCACCGACCAGAGCGATCTCTGCCTCACCATTCCTGATGATGCGCATACCGTCGCCTATCGCTTGCAGGCTGGCGGCACAGGCCGTGACAGGGCAGGATAAAGGCCCCTTGAAGCCATATTTAATCGACAGATTACCCGCAGCCATATTGGCCAGGAATGCCGGCGCAGTAAAGGGTGAGATTCGCTTGTAGCCGCGCGTTTCCAACGTTTGCTGAGCGGCAGTTATGGTACTGAAACCACCGATGCCGGTGGCAATGATAGTCGCGGTAGCCAGCTGATCTTCATAGCTTTCAGGAAACCAGTTCGCCTGCGTCAGCGCCTCTTTGGCGGCAGCCAGCGCATATACGGTAAACAGGTCTAATTTTTTACGTTCTTTACTTTCTACCACCTGATCAATATCAAACCCGGCTTCAGCATCTTCTTCAATGCTCGGTACCAGTCCGGCGATCTTGATGGGCTCTTCACTGGTATCAAAACGATCTATCAGTCGAATACCCGACTGCCCCGCCGTTAAACGTTTCCAGACCGGTTCTACACCAGTCCCCAGAGGGCTAATCATACCCATTCCAGTAATAACGATTGGTGAATTCATTGCTTCTCCAGTAACTTCAAGTAAAAAGATTAAAAGTAGCATCTGGCATGATATGATCAAGATAATATCTTGCATTGATGATAGATGAGGTAACTGATGCCCTACCCAAAAGAACGTAAAGCGAAATCCAAGGATCTCATCCTCAATTCTGCTGTTGAGTTATTTTCACGCTATGGTTTTGAGAAGGTTTCTATAGGCCAGATCATGCATGCTGCCAAAATGACTCATGGCGCATTTTACGCACATTTCGAATCTAAGGAAGCGCTGTATCGTGCTTCTTTTTTTGAAACCCTGAAAAACAGCCGTGCTGCGCGACTGGTGAAGGGCCCGTTATCGCTTAAACACCTGACCAGTCTGGTCACCAATTACTGGAACCTGAGTGAGCTGGAACAGAAAAGTAAGCCCGGGCCAGAAACCATTCTGTTTAATGAGATTGGTAACCAGAACTCCAACATCAAACGCCTGTTCGAAGAGTCTTACGATAACCTGAAAAAGATGATCGAAACACGCATCGTGGCTCTGATCAAACTCAAGCAACTGCCGCTGGAACCGGATCGAGAACTGATTGCAGAGAAAGCCCGCACCATACTGGTTTCACTGGTAGGTGCAGTTGCCATCGCCAAGAATATTTCACGCGAAGAAGAACGTAGCCGGATCCTGGAATCCACCCAGAAACAGATTCTGCTGATGCTGGGTGTTAAGGATACCGAATTGCTCTCTGAAACAATGGATGACGGCAGGTTTTGACGCCTGTCGCAGGCATTGATTATTTCAGCTATTGCATAAACAACTGCGGATTGCCACCGGCAGCAGTGGTGTCTTCACACAGATGCTTTTCGCAAACATGACGCGCCGAGTATCCCGCTTGTGTCAACAAGGGGATGATCGCACCTTTGCGCTGGCTGAGCACGATACGCGCCTGGCGCAACCATGGCTCAGGACCACTTAAGCTGACACCCGCCAGATTCTCCAGACCAGCAAGCTGCGTAACATCCAGACCGGCGCGGATGGTTCTGATCGGCAGACTCTGGTCAAAATCAGCTGGTTGCTGAGTATGCGTAAGTAGCAGTACAGGATTGCCGGAATTCGCCGCATCCATCGCCATCTGCCAGGCCTCTTCATCACCCGCACACAACCAGTAGCCGCGCGCCTTGATGATGAGCGTATTCGATTCACCCGTCACCCCCGGACACTGCTGCTGCCGTAGAAATTGAGCAGGTCTGGCCTGTTGTTGCAAACTCTGCCAGGCGGCTGCCAGGGACAGCATATCAATCACATCAACGGTTTCAACATTGCTGCTATGCGCACTGTCCTGGGTGGCCAGGCGCAGTGCCTGCAGATAATGTGGGCCGCCCGCTTTTGGCCCTGTCCCGGACAGGCCTTCACCACCAAATGGTTGCGACTCCACCACCGCCCCGATCTGGTTCCGATTGATATAGATATTTCCCACGTTCAAAGCCTGTGCCAGAAACTCTGCGCGCTCCCTGATGCGTGTATGGCAACCGAAGGTCAGCCCATATCCGCGCGCATTGATCGCGGCAACAACAGTTTGCAAATGCTCAGCATCGTATGGCGCAATATGCAGGATCGGGCCGAATCGCTCTTCGTCCAGATCCTCGATACCATTCACCTGAATCAGCGTCGGTGGCAGAAAGTATCCGTTATCAGGCGACATTGGGGTTTGCTTTAGCACCTTATTTCCCCTGCTGGTGACATATTCAGACAGTTGCTGATAAGCCATTGCATCAATCAGCGGACCCACATCGGTACTCAACCTGACAGGATCACCCACCTTCAGTAGATCCATAGCGCCCTGCAACATACTGCACACATCCTGGTAAATCTCACGTTGTACATACAGCATACGCAGAGCGGAACAACGTTGTCCTGCGCTCTGGAAAGCCGATGCGAGCACGTCGGTCACCACCTGCTCAGGTAGTGCCGAAGAATCAGCGATCATGGCATTTAAACCACCCGTTTCGGCAATCAGGATCGCATCAGGGGCAGCATGCTGCGCCAGTGTTTGATCAATCAGCTTCGCGGTCTGTGTCGAGCCGGTAAACAGCACGCCCTTAATTTCACTGCGTGATACCAGATAACTACCCTGAGTACGACCATAGCCCAGAACCAGTTGTAGTACCTGCTGCGGAATACCTGCTCGATGAAACAATTGAATCGCAAGCTGGGCAATCAGACTGGTTTGTTCAGCTGGCTTTGCCAGCACGCAATTTCCAGCGGCCAGCGCCGCCGCAACCTGCCCGGTAAAGATGGCCAGTGGAAAATTCCATGGTGAGATACAGGCCATAATACCGCGTGCCTCGGTCGTACTATCCAGTGCCTCAGATTGTTGTGCGTAAAACCTTAAAAAATCCACCGCCTCACGAATTTCATTAACCGCATCGGCCAGGGTCTTACCGGCTTCGCGCGCCAACAGCGCCAGGAACTCGCCGCTGTGCTGCTCATAATAATCCGCCACCGTATTCAGCAACTGTGCTCGATCACCGCGATCACTCCAGGCGCCGAAAGCCGCGTCTGCCTGCTCAACCATGAGATCGATTTCAGCAGTGCTAGTGGATTGATAGTGACCTACGGTTTCCAGTGTGCAGGGATTCTTAACCTCAATATCTCCATGCTCTCCCCATTGCGTCGTCAAATAGGGGCGGCGCAGCTTATCCAGATAATGCAGGTCACTGCGTTCACCCAGATCGTAACCACGCGAATTGACACGCTGTGGGTAAAGCGCTCTGGCAGTCGGAATATTTACCGGTTTTTGCAGGCTTAAGGGGTTGGGTACCACCTGTTGAGCACTAATTCGTGGATCAGCTAACTGGCTGACAAAGGAGCTGTTGGCACCGTTTTCCAGCAGGCGCCTGACCAGGTAGGCGAGCAAGTCCTTATGTGTACCCACCGGGGCATAGACACGACAGGGTGTAGCGTAGCGCGCTTTAATCTGGCTATGCAGTGATTCGCCCATGCCATGCAGGCGTTGAAACTCAAACCGTATCCCCGCCTCGGTGGCCCAGCGCGCAATACAATCGGCTGAGTAGGCATTATGCGTAGCAAACTGCGGGTAAATTCTGTCTGCCTTGCGAATCAGTAAACGTGCGCAGGCCAGGTAGGAGATATCGGTATGCGATTTGGACGTATATACCGGGAAATCAGCCAGCCCCTGCACCTGGGCAAGCTTGATTTCAGCATCCCAGTAGGCACCTTTAACCAGTCTGACCATGATACGCTGGTCAGATTGCTGTGCCCACAGATGCAGCGATTCGATCACTTCATAGGCGCGTTTATGGTAAGCCTGTACCACAATACCCAGGCCATCCCAGCCTGCCAGACTGGGGGCTTCAATCAGACTGTGAATGATATCCAGCGACAACTCCAGTCTTGCGCACTCTTCCGCATCTATATTCAAACCTACGCGTAACTGGGCGGCCAGCTCGCACAGCTTGAGCATTCTCTGCTCCAGCTTTTCACGCGCATACTCGGTCTGTAACAATTCATAGCGCGCGCAGAGTGCTGACAGCTTGACCGATATACCCGGGTTTGCTCGCAGATCACTACTCTTCGCCTCCGCGCCAAGCGCTCTAATTGCCTGTTCATAGGCATTGTAGTATCGGATGGCATCAGCCTCGGTGCGCGCACCTTCTCCTAGCATATCGTAGGAGTAGGTATAGCCTTCGACTTCCAGTTTGCTGGCGCGCAGCAGCGCTGACTGTATCGACTCACCCAGCACAAACTGCTTGCCCATCACACGCATGGCCAGGTGAACAGCCTGACGCAGCGGGAAGGCAACCAGGGACGATAAGGCGGGTGATTTAAGCATGCGGGCGGTCAGTTGCAGCCCTGTGGATACCAGCTTCATGAGCAGACTGCTTTGAGCTGCAGACAGCCTCCAGTCATTATGTGCCAACTTATCTCTGATTAGCGCGTCCCGAGTGATCTTATCTGGAACACGCAGGTAGGCCTCGGCCAGCATCATCAGCGAGACCCCGGCCTCGCTATTCAACGGATAAGCGCGTAAAAACTGCTCCATCAGAGAAGGGCGATAGTCGGAGCGAATCTGCTCCACCAGTGCAACCGCAGTAGCTGTTTGTTCAGCGTCTAGAACGATGTCCAGTTGCTCACGCTTGATGAGTTGCGCAATAATCTCTGCTTCGGAAAATACAGGCTCCTGAATCAGCGTCTGTCTCACTTCAGTATTCATGGCTATCACCTCACTATTTCAGCCATTATAGAAGCGAGTAAATCAGCAAATTCCCTAAATTATTCCATTCAGAAGAAAATTAACCTATATTCACACATTAAAAACAGAACAATAAACCACTATTACCTATTGGGTTGAAACTTATGACTAAGGAGCAGCTTGACGCGCTGGACAATTCTATTCTCAGAATTCTTTCAACACGCGGCCGTATAACGATTACCGAGCTTGCCGACATGGTGGGCCTGTCCAAAACACCTTGCCAGATTCGTATGAAACGACTCGAGTCACAGGGATATATCCGGGGCTATACCGCGATTCTAAACCACAAACTACTCGACACCAGCCATATTGCCTTTGTGCAGGTCAAGCTTAAGGACACCCGCGCCGCCGCGTTAAATGCCTTCAATAAAGCCGTTGCCGAAGTGAATGAAATAGAGGAATGCCATATGATCGCTTCCAGCTTCGACTACCTGCTAAAGGTGCGCTCGAAAGATATCATCAGTTACCGCGAGGTGCTGGGAGAAACCATCAGCGAGTTGCCTCATGTCGCCAGCACCTCAACCTTTGTTTCGATGGAAGCGGTCAAGGAAAGCGGAAATGTATTTGATTAACGGCTGACCATGACTGGCTACTTTAATGAATCCAGGCTGCAACCACACATGAAACCTCAGCTGCAATGATGGAGCGACCGGGTACCGGCATCCTGCTCTGTCTGGCCTCTATGCTCACTTTTGCGATACAGGACATTATTACCAAAAGCGTATTGCTCTCTGGTATCGCGCTGGGACAGGTTCTGCTGGTCAGGTATACCCTGTTTACCCTGTTCGCCGTTGCGTTGGCGGGCGGATTATCGCGGGCTGTCGCAGCGCTTAAATCCAGGCAACCCATGCTGCAGGTCTTGCGTTCCTCGTCCTCACTCGTGGAGATCGCGCTCATCAATACCTCTTTTATACTGATGCCCATTGCTAAAGCGCATGCGATTGTGGCGCTTTTCCCGATCATCACGCTGATTCTTGCCTGGCTGGTACTACGCGAACAGATCAACCGAATTCAGGTATTGACCATAGCCCTTGGATTTGCAGGATCGCTGATTATTATCGGTCCTGAGATGGATGTTTCTTTATCCGGACTGGTACCTTTAGGTGGCGCGATAGCCCTGGCAACTTACTCTATCCTGAGCCGTTACCTGAGCTGGCGTGACAGCCTTTATACGCATACACTGTACATGGGCATAGTCGGCCTGGTGCTGAGCCTGCCCTTTGGTGTATGGCTATGGCAAACACCCACGCCTGCGCAATGGATGATGCTTATCGCGATTAGCACGCTGAACATCGCTGCCCAGTTATTTTTTATTCAGGCGCTTAAGCATGCCAGCGCCTCGCTGTTACAGCCTTATAACTACACCCTGCTGCTGTTTGCCAGTATGCTGGCATTTGTCTGGCTGGGAGAAGCGCCTTCATTGAGCACGATTGCCGGGGGTTGCCTGATTGTCATCGCCGGCCTGCTCATGATGCAGCATAGTCGATCCAGCAGAAGGCGGGCCAGCACACCCTTAGATCAATAAAAGGGTCATAGCAAATTAAGTACAGGATTGCAGCGCCAGCACAGCCGAGCTGAGGTCTTCGATAGCGCTACCCACCCCTTTAAACAGGGTAATCTCTTCGGCTGATGCGCGCGGGTATAAATCATCTCGACACAGTTGATCGAGTGAATTCTGGATATCAGACTCGTCAATCACACCATTTGCCAGAGGCGTTTTGATATCGCCACTTTCCACTTTGGCATGTTCGGTATCAATATAAATCTTCACCCTGCGCATTACCTCGTCATCGGCTTCACGCATATCAGGGGTAAAACTGCCAATCAAATCGATATGCTGGCCGGGTTTTAACCATTCACCTTTGATGACAGGCTCACGCGCCAATGTGGCGCAGGAGATAATGTCCGCGCTTTCTACCGCTTCGCGCAGATCACCTGCACACTCAGCAGCGATACCCTGCTGACCCAGTTGCTGCACCAGCTTTTGCGCTTTACTCTCGGTTGGATTCCACACAACCACCTGTTCAATAGGTAAAACTGCGCGATAGGCATGCGGAATATTTGAACCCACCCGCCCCGCGCCTACTACGAGTAGACGACGACTATCCGGGCGCGCCAGCCTTTTAGCTGCCAGTGCCGAGGCAGCCGCAGTGCGACGCGCAGTCAACTCCCCGCCATCCAGAATCATCAGATGTTGGCCGGTTTCGCGATCAAACAGTACATAGGTCGATGAGATCGCGGGTAAACCTTTTGCCGAATTACCCGGGTGCACGTTAACCAGTTTAATGCCGCCATAGCCCTGATCCTGCCAGGCTGGCATTAATAGCAGCACATCATCCGCCTGTCCCTCAGTTTGCATAAAATGATGATGTCTCAGCGGTGCGGTGCAGCCACTAGCAAAACCATCATTGATCGCCTGAATCAGGGGCTGAAAAGGCAGTGCTTCACGGGTTTGTTGCAGGTTTAGAATTTTCATATGGACTCCTTCAGGCGGCAACCAACCAGGGCGCCCGTATAGACACATCGGAAAGCCCGGTTTGCTCTCCACTAATTAACTGCGCGATGGTTTGGGCGCATCCCATAGACATGGTCCAGCCCAGCTGACCATGTCCAGCGTTCAACCACAGATTATCGAGATGCTTTACCCTACCCAGATAGGGAGCACCCGCAGGAGTGGTTGGACGCATTCCTGTCCAGAACTGCGGGGACTTCAGGTCTACTGCATCCCCCATGTAGCGCTGTACATAATTTTTAACCACCGCTAATCTTTCTTCAGCCAAGCTGGCATCCCGCCCTGCGAATTCCGCTGTTGCGGTAACACGTAAAATGCCGCCATAACTCCCTACCGCGAGAAATTCGGATTCATCAACAAATGGGATTTTAGGGATGTGCGTATCATGCAGGATTTCCCAGCTACCTGAGTACCCCTTAACCGGATAAATTAGTGGCTTGAAACCAAGTGTAGAGGTTATATCGGCAGTTTCTATACCGCTGGCAAGTACCACCTGTTGACAGGGGATATCACCCGCGCTGCTGCGAACCGCAGTCAGTTGGCTGGCACGTTGTTCGAATCCGGTCACGGTAGTATTGAATAAAAACTCCACCTTGGACGATTGCGCGAGATGCTGGTAGCAACGCTTGCTAAACTGATAACAGTCGCCAACCCCGTCTGCTGAACTTAGCAACCCACCGACCAGTTGATCTTGCATACCGGCTAACCAGGGCTCGTAGGCGATCAGCTGTTGTGTATCAAGAGTCTGCAGCGATGCATCACCCTCCAGAGCAGCAAGCTGCTGTTCGAACTGTCTCGCATTCTTATACAGGTACAGACCACCCTGATGTCGAATTTCCTGAGGCAGCTGCATCTCGGTTTCAATAGAGGCCAGTAATTCACTGCTGAGCAGACTAAGCCTGAGCAGTTTTGCAGAGTTTGCCAGGTGAGCAGATGGCGTACAGTGTCGTAGAAAACTCAACCCCCATTGCCACAGTTTTGGATCCAGCAATTTCGTAATCCTGACGGCAGGTTCCCTGCCCATCAGTGCACGAAATATGGAAACAATCGCCTTAGGTTCTGCCCAGGCATGCGCATGCCCTACCGCAATTATGCCTGCATTAGCACGGCTGCACATTTCAGCAGGCCCGGCAAGCTTATCGATGACAGTGACTCGGCAACCTTTTTTTGTTAATGCGTAGGCCGTGGTTAAACCAACAATGCCCGCACCGACGATGACTATCGGTAACGTAGAATCAGGCTGATAGTGTTGCACTATCGACTATATACCCTGCAGGCCTCTCAGACGTTCGTTACGACGCCTTAACAGTTCTAGCACGGTCAACAACCCTATCGACAATATGACCAGCAAGGTTGCAACCGCCAGAATAGTTGGGCTGATTTGCTCGCGGATGCCTGACCACATCTGGATGGGAATGGTAGCCTGTTTGGGTCCCGCGATGAATAACACAACAACTACTTCATCGAAGGAAGTGATAAAAGCGAACAACATACCGGAAATCACGCCGGGAGTTACCAACGGAAGTACCACCTTAAAAAAGGTGCGTACCGGAGAAGCACCCAGGCTGGCTGCTGCACGAGTCAGGGAATGATCAAACCCCGTTAGTGTTGCAGTCACCGTGATAACCACGAAAGGTGTACCCAGTACTGCATGAGCCAGAATCACCCCGGTATAGGTTTGAGTGAGGTGATACTTGGAAAAGAAAAAGAACATACCTGCTGCAGAAATAATCAATGGCACGATCATGGGCGAGATCAGAACAGCCATGGCGGTTGCGCGATAAGGCATATAGCGACTGGAAAGGCCCAGTGCCGCCAGGGTGCCTAAAAAGGTCGCCAGAATTGTTGAGAAGATAGCGGCGATAAAGCTATTTTTAATCGACGATAACCAGGCCGTAGAGGTAAAGAAGTCTTCATACCAGCGCAATGAATAACCGGCTGGATCAAACGACAGCATCGCATCAGAAAAAGAGAAATAGGGTTCAGCGTTAAAACTCAACGGAATGATGACCAGAATTGGTCCAATCAGATACAGGAAAATAAATGCACAGATTATAATAAAAACATAGTGCCAGATTTTCTCGGAAGTCGTTGCATAGGGTTGAAGTGCCATAGTGAAATTCTCCTTAGCCCAACTTCATGTTATCTATACCCACCAGGCGGTTATACAGCAGGTATAACGCCACCACCGCAGCCAGCAAGATAGAACCGATTGAGGCTGCCAGCCCCCAGTTAAGCGATTGCTGCATATGATAGGCAATAAAATTAGTGATGAACGTACCCGTTTGTCCACCCACCAGAGCAGGCGTGATGTAATAACCGATAGACAGGATGAAAACCAGAATTGAACCCGCGCCAATACCGGATAGTGTTTGCGGAAAGTAAACGCGACGAAAAGCAGTGAACCCCGTGGCACCCATCGAACGCGCTGCACGCATATAACTGGGCGGGATGGTCTTCATGACGGAGTAAAGCGGTAAAATCATAAACGGTAGCAATATATGCGTCATGGCTATAATGGTACCGGCCTTGTTGTAGATCATCTGTAATCGATTGTCGTCAGCGATGATTCCTATAGAGACCAGTATGTCGTTTAGCACCCCCTGACTTTGCAGGATAGCAATCCATACGGTAGTACGTACTAGTAACGATGTCCAGAAAGGCAGCAGTACCAGTATCATTAACAGATTGGCCTTCGCCATAGGCAGATTGGCGAGTAAAAAAGCAACCGGGTAACCCAGTAGCAATGTCAAAAAGGTAATCAGAACACTCATCCATAAGGTACGTATGAACAGATTAACGTAAATCTGGGTGTTTTCCGGCTTGGATACGATAGAGCCATCGCTGTCATAGTGCATATCCAGAGCTGCTAAATAGTAAGACAGGGTATAGGGTGCACCTTCACGCTGAATCAGACGCCAGACATCAATATCACCCCAACGCTTATCCACTTTAAGCAACGCTTCTTTATAGGGCGCTTCAGTCATTTTTCTGGAGTTGCGTGCTGACTTCATGATCAATGAGCGCATACCGCCCTTTTCATAATTCAAACGACTCGCGACCAGCCCTATATTACGCTCTTTACTCCCCTCAATGAGATCTTTGACTGTGGCGGCAAATACAGCTTCGTCGGGAAGATCCTGCCCATTCCATCCCTGCAAAGCTTCAACGGTATTGGGCATATAGGTGATAACCTCAGGGTTATCGACACTGCGTGAGAGCATATCAAAAATCGGCATCACAAACGCAAGCATCAAGAATACAAACAGAGGGGCTACCAGCATCAAGGCCGTAAACCGGTTACGCCGCTGGGCTCGGCGGATGCTTACCTTTAACGGTATTCCATCAGCCGTAGTCAGACCCGCTGAAGTGCTCGTTTGAGCTGCAGATGCATTGTTCATGTAATCCCCCGGAATAAAACAGAGAAAAGGAAGGGGCCTGCGCCCCTTCCCATCAGTTTAGATTAACTGGCTAACCAGGCGTTAAAGCGCTCGGTTAATTCATCCAGATGATCTGCCCAGAATTCATCATCTTTCTGTAGAGCTGTTTTAAAGTTAGGTCCGTAGGTAGGCATATGAGGCTTCATATCTATACCGGTATCGGCATGGGTACTCACCAGCGCTGCTGAAGAGCTACGTGCCGGGCCATAGGAGATGTATTTGGCCTGATCTGCAAGTCGCTGGGTGTCTGTTGCAAATCGCAGAAAATCCTTAACCTTATCCATCTTGCCTTTCGGTACTACCCAGCCATCTAGCTCAAACACCTGAGCATCCCAGATGATCTGAAACGGCTGTTTTTCATTGACCTGGGCATTGAACATACGGCCATTATAAGCCGAGGCAAATGCAACTTCCTTATCCGCCAGAAGCTGAGGGGGTTGTGCACCCTCTTCCCACCAGATCACCTGAGATTTGATGGTATCCAGCTTGGCTAAAGCTCGGTCTACACCTGCAGGCGTAGCCAGTGTTTCATAAACCTTGTCGGCTGGCACACCGTCGGCCATCAGGGCCCATTCAAGATTATTTACTGGTTTCTTCTGTAATGAACGCTTGCCTGGAAATTTCTTCAGGTCGAACACATCAGCGATAGTGGATGGCTTCTTACCGGGAAACATTTCGGTATTGAAAGCAACAATATTGGAATACACAATCGATGATACATAGCATTCATCGGTTGAACCCGGGATGAAATCTTTTGACGCTGGCGTGCCGTCTGGCGCAGGAGACAGCATTTTGTCTATATCAATCTCTTCGATCAAACCTTCAGCACAGGCGATTTTCGCTTCAGATGGCAACATATCTACCAGATCCCAGGTGACATTGCCAGCCTGAACCTGTGCACGCAGACCTGCCAGCGCTACCTGAGACTTATTCACGTCAATAATCTTATCGCCGGTCTTTTTCGTCCAGGGCTGACTATAGGCACGTTGCTGACTATCAGTATAAGCACCACCCCAGGAAACAACATTGAGTGTTTCCGCCATTACCGTCGTCGATAGCAAACCAGCAATGGCTGCTACTGTAATTTTCTGTTTCATATTGGTTCTCTTCATGTTTTATTTACTCCTCTTGGTTTATCAACTAGGCATCAAGTGCGCGACAATCGTCACGTGACCAGCCAACATTAATGGTCGTTCCTCGTTTCAGGGCTGGATGCCCTGTGATATTCGGGGTCTTGATGATAAATTCTTTATCGCCGCAAACGCAGACACGCGTTCGAAGGTGATCACCGAGATAAATCACCTCGCGCACTTCGGCTTCAAAAATATTGGGCAGACTGCCCGTTTCGGGTTCTATTACGACACGCTCGGGTCTGAGAGAAAGTGTTGAATTATCACCTACTGCTGAGACATTGACTGGAAGCGCTTCAACCACTTCTCCAGTTTCCATCTTAACCTTACAGCTGCTGTCTGACAGCTCCAGCACTTCACCAATCAGGCGATTATTCTCACCGATAAAGGAGGCGACAAACGCATTCTCAGGCTTTTCATACAGGGCATCAGGAGAGGCCAGCTGCTGTACAATGCCATCCTCGAATACCGCAATCCGGTCTGACATGGTCAGGGCTTCTGACTGATCATGAGTCACATAAATCATGGTCACGCCAAGCTCTTCGTGGATATGCTTGATCTCATACTGCATTTCTTCACGCAGGTTCTTATCCAGCGCACCTAGTGGTTCGTCCATCAATACGATATCCGGTTCGTAAACCAGCGCCCGAGCCAGCGCTACACGTTGCTGCTGACCACCGGATAACTGCGCGGGTCGCCTATCTCCAAAGCTGTCCAGACGCACCATGGATAACGCATGCTGTACCTTTTTATCGACATCGTCTTTGCTGAGGCCTCTAACCTCTAGTGGAAAAGCGAGATTTTCAGCCACACTCATATGTGGAAACAGCGCATAATTCTGAAACACCATACCAATTCCACGTTTATGTGGAGGTACCGTATTGATGGGGGTTCCGCTTAACAGAATCTGACCATGGGTGGGCACTTCGAAACCCGCCATCATCATCAGACAGGTAGTTTTACCTGATCCGGAAGGACCTAGCAGCGTGATGAACTCGCCACTGGATATATCAAGGTTAAAGTCTTTTACGACCAGAGTTTCGCCATCGTAACTTTTCTGTACGTTGACGAACCGAACGAATGCTTCTTCGGACGAAGCCTCGCCTTTTTCAAGTTCGGGCACTTTTTCCACCCCTCAGTAATGCGTTAAGTGAATGACACCAGCGAAAAATTCCGCATGGCGATTGTTATTATATTAAAACATCCTAACACCCCATTTGTAGAGCAAATCACTAAATAAACAGTATATTTAGGTTTGTGCACTATAATTGGGCTGTATTTTAGGTTTATTTACCACCAACAACCTAAACTACTGCAAAGTTTTCTAATTGTGAGCTTAAATTTTAGCTTTCAAGAGCAAGCTCGAAGTTGGCCATTTAGTTTTTATTAGCTCGACTTGCTACTTACCATAACGCGTAACCTTGTCCCGTTTCAAGTCGCAACTTATAAATAAGCAGGACCCGTACCGGAAAAAACCTGTGTATGCTGGCGCTTTTAAATTACCGATAAATGATCGATAACCCTTTAATTTTGGCGATGGGCTATAGCAAACAGCGCCTTAGTAATTTCGGGTCCAGCTAAACTCCATCTGCTTTGCAGTCGCTTCTGCCAGCTCGAAACTGTGCAACTTACTCACCAGATGCAGGCTCATATCAATGCCGGCTGAAATCCCACCCGAGGTAACTATTTTCCCATCGTCTACCCAGCGCACCTCTCTAAGCACGTTCAGACGGGGAAATTTTTGCTGCAAATCTACGACATCTTCCCAATGCGTCGTCACATCATGGTCAACAATAACCTCGGCAGCTGCCAGCAGGAATGCACCCGTGCATACCGAAGCCACGATACTGACTGATTCAGCCTGTCGCGCTATCCAGTCTACGACCTCAGGTTTATGCATTTGCGACCTATGCACGCCACCAGAAACTATCAGCACATCCAGTGGCGGATGCTGGTCAAGCGCAAAATCTGGTATAACGCGGTAACCGGCTCTGGCAACTACTTCACTAGCCTCTTCACTGATTAAAAACACGTTAAACGGGGTGCTTCCCTGTGTGATACGGGAAGCTGTAGAGAACACCTCGAATGGGCCAGAAAAGTCCAGCACCTCGGCCTGATCATAAATATATATTCCGATATTCGCTCCAGTCATAGGTCCACATCCATCGTTATTTTATTTAAAGTCTATTTCTATTCTGGAAAATATCGGGCAGCAGGTCTAAACATTCTTAGTACTATCTAAAGTTGCTATTGCTATAACCCACAAAAAAGCCTCTCGATGAGAGGCTTTAAAAATTACCCAGAACCTGAACTCAGCGCTCAGGGTCGAGCAGATTAATTATTCTGGATTACTATGCTGGGGAACGCCGCTGAATGATCCTTCGCTTTGGTTGCCAGACGCGCAGCGGTCTTACGCGCAATTTCGCGATAGATTTCGCTAACCTTACTTTCCGGCATCGCTGCAACAGTTGGGTTACCGCTATCTGCCTGTTCACGGATCTTGATATCCAGTGGTAATGAGCCCAGAAAATCGACATCATGCTGTTCCGCCATGCGTGCGCCACCACCTTCGCCAAAGATATGTTCAGCGTGTCCGCACTCACTACAGATATGAATAGACATATTCTCAACTACGCCAAGTACCGGAACTTCGACTTTTTCAAACATCTTCAGTCCCTTCCTGGCATCCAGCAATGCAATATCCTGTGGAGTGGTCACAATCACTGCACCGCTCACTGGAATCTTTTGCGCCAGCGTTAACTGGATATCACCTGTACCTGGTGGTAAATCGATAACCAGATAATCGACATCTTTCCAGTTGGTATCATTAAGTAACTGTTCAAGCGCCTGCGTCACCATGGGGCCACGCCAGATCATTGGGGTATCTTCCTCGACCAGATAGCCGATAGACATGGACTGGATACCATGACCTACCATAGGTTCCAGGCTCTTGCCATCTATCGATTCAGGCTGCCCGGTACAACCCAGCATGCGTGGCATACTCGGTCCATAGATATCAGCATCCAGAATGGCAACCGTCGCACCTTCTGCCTGCAGAGCCAGCGCCAGGTTAACCGCAGTGGTTGATTTACCCACACCACCTTTGCCGGAAGCAACAGCGATAATATTCTTAATCCCTTCCTGAGGCTTGAGGTTTTGCTGCACTGCATGCGAGACAATCTTGCTGGATACCTTTACCTCTACCGTATCGACACCATCCAGCGCTGAAACCGTGTCAGACACCAGCTTTTTTAACGTATCAAAATAGCCAACGCCCGGATAACCGAGGGAAATGGTAATACTGACTTTACCACCATCAATCTCTACGCCCTTGACGGATTTGGTCGCTGACAGACTCTTTTCAGTGTTGACGTCGATAATATCGCCAACTGCAGTTTCAATTTGTTGTTTCGTAATTGCCATAAAAGTTATCCTGATGCAGGTCGGATTCGTAAACGCCGCATTCTACATTAGCTGAAACTAATATTTAACCTTTATTTCCGAGGTCTTTGGTCAAGTATTATTAATTCCGCTATACAGTTGCAAAAGCAGCACATAAAATAGTCGGCTTTTAGTTAAAAGCATCTATCCCATGAGTTCCACCAACCCCCAAGTCTCAACAAGTCCAGCACGTAAGATGGTCGTAACCAGTGCGTTGCCCTATGCTAACGGCCCAATCCATATCGGCCACATGGTGGAATACATTCAGACCGACATATGGGTTCGTTTCCAGAAATTACAAGGTAACGAATGTATTTATGTCTGCGCAGACGATGCTCATGGCACTCCGATCATGTTGCGCGCACAGGCTGAAGGTATTACCCCTCAGCAACTGATTGATCGCATGAAGGTCGAGCATGAAGCAGACTTCGCTGACTTCCATGTCGGCTTTGACAATTATCACAGCACTCATTCAGAAGAGAACAAATACTTCGCGACCTATATCTACCAGCAGGTTAAGGCGGCAGGGCATATTGCGACACGCACCATCTCGCAATCCTACGATCCCAAGGCGGAGATGTTCCTGCCCGATCGTTTTATCAAGGGTGAATGCCCTAATTGCGGCGCAGCTGACCAGTATGGCGATAATTGCGAAAAATGCGGCGCCACCTACGATCCAACGGAATTAAAGAACCCGCGTTCGGTGGTCACCGGCGAAACCCCGATTGAGAAAGATTCAGAGCAGTATTTCTTTAAGCTGGGCGATTACTCCGACATGCTCAAGACCTGGACCCGCGCCGGACATATCCAGAAAGAAATCGCCAACAAGATGGATGAATGGCTGGAAGAAGGTCTGCGTGACTGGGATATCTCGCGTAACGCACCCTACTGGGGGTTCGAGATTCCCGACGCCCCTGGCAAGTATTTTTATGTCTGGATGGATGCACCTATCGGATACCTGGCCAGCTTTAAAAACTGGTGTGACAAAACGGGTCACGACTTTGATGAATACTTTAAAGCCGACAGCAGCGCCGAGTTGTATCATTTTATCGGTAAGGATATCGCTCGCTTTCACACCCTGTTTTTCCCTGCCATGCTGCACGGCGCAGGCTTTCGCAAGCCAACAGCCGTTTACTGTCATGGTTTCCTGACTGTAGACGGACAGAAGATGTCCAAATCACGTGGCACCTTTATCAAGGCGCGCACCTTTCTGCAACACCTGAACCCTGAATACCTGCGCTACTATTTCGCCGCTAAACTGGGTCCAGGAGTCGATGATATTGACCTCAACCTGGAGGATTTCAGCGCTCGCGTAAATAGCGATCTGGTCGGTAAAGTAGTCAACATAGCCAGTCGTTGTGCTGGATTTATCGTGAAGAAGTTTGATGGCAAATTAAGCGCGTCAGTCAGCGATAACAGCTTAAGCGTAAAATTCGCCGATGCTTCTCAATCCATTGCGAATGCTTACGAAAACCGTGAATTTGGCAAGGCTATGCGCGAGATCATGGCGCTGGCGGATCTGGCCAACCAGTTCATCGATGAGCAGGAACCCTGGGTACGTATCAAGGAAGAGAGCCTGCAACAAAATGTACAGGATACCTGTAGCATCGGAATTAACTGTTTCCGTCAACTGATCATTATGTTAAAGCCGGTACTGCCTCTGCTCGCTACACAGGCCGAGGCTTTCCTAAATGTTGACAGCCTGCAATGGAAAGACTTGCCCAACGACTTAACCGACCACAGTATTAATAAGTTCAAGCCCCTGATGACACGTGTAGAAAAAGACAGCATAGACGCCATGATTGAAGCCAGTAAAGAAGCGCTTAAAGAAGAACCCAAAGTCGGTCACCAGCAGGCTGATATCAGCACTATCGATCCGATTGCTGCTGAAATCAGTTTTGATGACTTCGCAAAACTGGACTTACGCGTCGCGCGCATTGTTAAGGCTGAGCACGTTGAAAAGGCAGACAAACTGATACAATTGACGCTGGATATAGGCATTGAACAGCGCAACGTATTTGCAGGAATAAAGTCGGCCTACAAACCGGAAGATCTGGAAGGCAAGCTTACGGTAATGGTAGCCAACCTGGCACCACGTAAGATGCGATTTGGCGTTTCAGAAGGCATGGTGCTGGCAGCAGGACCTGGTGGCAAGGAGATATTTGTGTTAAACCCTGATGAAGGCGCCACACCAGGCATGCGGGTTAAATAACAAAACAGGTCGTATGATCTATACTCTAAGGTAACTGTAACATTCGTTAAGGTGGAGACATGAAAAGAATCCTGGATAATTACCTGGAACAGGAAATCGGCATTAATATCGAGCGCCCGCTTCGCATCGACTCTGCCACCTTAAAAATGGTCACTGATACTTACTTTTCAGTGGTAGATGAAAATAAAGGTTACCTGCATCATTTTTCCTATACCAGTATCGTACAGATTATAGAGCATCCGGAAGGCATCGATGTGGGCGGGCTTTTCGAGCATAAGAAGCATTTCAATCTGGTTGTCAAGGTTGGGCATATTCCTGAATTCACGCCACTGTAATTGTCCGCGACAACGTTTTTAGTCTGCTACGTTGAGCAACTCGTTTTCCAGAATCTTTCTGCTCAGCCACATGCGGGCTTATAGCAGCCTGATCGGCCATATCCTGGGTTCACATGCACAGATTAACGGCTATTTTGAAATGCATTTAAGTTATGACCAACCAGCCAGTCTCGACCAGCAGCTTGCCCAATACCTGGAATCAGAGCAGATTAAACCAAACAGCCACTACCTGTTCGATAAACTGCTGCATAACAATTACACACTCGATACCTGCCTGTTTGGCGACAACTTGCCGCGCATTATTGTGACACTACGCCCGCCCCTGCAAACAATCAAAAGTATCGTCAGCCTGTTTCGTAATAAGACCGAGCCTCATCCCTATGCCGAAGTAGATCAGGCTGCGCAGTATTATATACAGCGTCTACAATGGCTGGATCAGTTTTGCCGCGATGACTCGCCCCCCTTTTTCTATTTCGACGCCGACATCATTCGCCATCAGTCACAGCAACTGTTAACGAAACTGGGAAACTGGTTACAGCTCGAAACCCCGCTTAGTGAGCACTACGAAATATTCAGCCGTACCGGACAGGCTGGCGCTGGAGATTCATCCGCACAGATTCAAAAAGGTAGCATTCAGCATAACCACAATAATTATGAGTCTATCGATGTACCGCAACCGAGAATACAAGCCGCCGAATTTATCTATCATTCGGTGCGCAAAAACCTGATACGTTTAGCACAACAAAACATTGTCTAAATCCCTACCCACAGGTCAAAACTGCTCCAGGATTTGCCTAAAACTTTTCCATCGGATTTTCCATTGTTTTCGTTATAATCAATACTATGCCGCATACCGAGCCCACCAACGCTGAGTTTAGCCAGCTAAAACTATTATTAGTGGATGACGCTGCTTTTGTGCGCAAAATCACCGCAAAAATCCTGCTCAACCTGGGGGTTGCTGAGGTGCTGGAAGCAGAAAACGGCCTACAGGCAATATCAATTTTGAATGCGTATGAAGTCGACCTGCTAGTTACTGATATCCAGATGCCCGAAATGAATGGCATCGAGTTAATCAAACAGATCCGCCTGGGTAATATCGAAAAACGCAGGGGGTTACGCATTCTGGTCGAAACCTCATTCTCCAATCCAGAGGTACTCGCTTCCTGTCTATCGCTTGATATCAACGGCTTTCTGGTCAAACCCTTCACACCGGAACTGGTGCAGGAAAAAATGCGTCTTGCGTTGAGTGAAAAGGCAAATCTACAGCCCGAATTTAACTATTTACAGGTAAAAACAGAGCTTGAGACTCTGGCTGAACGCACTCAAAAAGCTCCACTTGCGACGACCAGATCAATCAGTGAACAGGAAATAAATGCGGGCAAGTCGATTCAATTGAGGGCCTTGCAACCGGGTATGAAACTACTGGAAGACCTCACGACAAATAGCGGCATGCTGATGCTGGCAGCAGGCAGTGTCCTGAACGAAAGTATGATCAACCGCATCCTGGATCTGGAAAAGATAATCGCCAGCAACAGGATTCTGGCCAGCCTGAATTCGCTAGAATAACCCCCCTCGATCAGGTAAATAGCGAGGCACGGATTTCTGGCCAGCGGTCAACCCAGGCAGGAATTTCGTCACCCGGCATCGGCCTGGCACAGAAATATCCCTGCACCATATCGCAACCAAGATTTTCTACCAGCGTCCATTCATCCAGGGTTTCCACGCCCTCCGCGACGGTACTCATATTCAGTTTTCGAGCCATCTCTACGCTAGACTCCAGAATGACTGCGGTACGTCCGGCATTCTGATTGGAATGTATATAGCTGCGGTCCAGTTTGAGTTCATCAAACGGTAGATCGCGTAACTGATTGAGATTGGAATGACCGGTACCAAAATCGTCGATAGAGAGCTTGATCTTTTTCATGCGCAGGCGTAACAGGGTTTCCAGCGGTCTGACCAGATCTTCCATCAACTGGCTTTCGGTCACCTCCAGTTGTAACGATTCGATATTTCCGTTTGCATTTTTAACGGTTTTTTCCAGCCGATCGGGAAACCTCTCGTCGTACAGACTGTGCATGGCCAGATTGACAGCCACCTTCAACGCCTTGCCCTGTGCAAGCCACTGGCTTTCCATCGCCATAGCCTGTTCAATAATCGAAAAGGTCAGGCGGTCGATTAATCCAAGCTGTTCGGCCAGAGGAATAAAATCCCCTGGAAAAATGGGGCCCTGGTTGCTGCTTGGCCAGCGTGCCAGTGCTTCTACACCAACCGGCAGTCGATCCTGGATACTGATCTTGGGCTGAAACCAGGGCTTAATCTGCTTGTTGTCAATCGCCTGTTCCAGCATCAGCGGAGATATATCCACTCTGGCTTGTGATTTGCTGCCAGTATGCGTCAGCTCAGCATATTCAGATAACAGGTCTACTAGTTTATCGGGGTGAATGGGCTTCGAAATCGACCCAAGCACCTTCAGATTTCGTGCTCGTGCGAGCGATTCTGCCATCTTCAGGGTTTGCTCGTCTTCGCCACTGAACAACAGGATATAGCCGTTGTATTGCATATCGTGCAACCGACGTAACAGTGCAAGACCATCGGTATCCGGCATATTAAGGTCGGTGAGTACCAGACGAACTGCAGGGTTTGCGTCAGTCATGGCTTCAATCGCTGCAGCGACGCTCTCAGCTGTCAGTACGTGGGTAAAACCAACGCGGCGAAACACCTGCTCGGTAATGCGCAGCACAAATGGCTCATCATCGACAATAAGAACCGCATCGGGGAACTGTTCAGGAGTCATCGCCAACCACTTCCCGAATTTTCAGGTTTGTGTATATTGAAAAATCCATGCTTTCACCTGCTCAAAGGCCTGGAAAAACACATCTATCTGCTCAATAACTATACCAGTATCTTCTTCTTTGCCCGCTTTTTCCAGTACCAGGCACAGATCCGCCAGGGTATTGGCACCCACCGCACGTGCTGATGACTTCAATTTATGCGCCAGTCTAGCCAGTTCTGGCAGATCATTCTGATCTACCGCCAGGCGAATCTCACCCACAGTCGGTTCACTGGTCTCAATAAAGTCAATAAAATATTCGGCCAGCATGGTTTTTTCCTGAGCACCCAGTAATCCGCCCAATACCAGCGGATCCACCACGTCTTTAACGGCCTGTTTTGTCACGTTTAAGGGTTGCCGCTGCGTTTTCTCCTGTTTCTGTTTAGCCAGGTGTAACCATTTTTCCATTAATTCCTGCAACTGATGCAGCTGTATGGGTTTGGTCACGTAGTCGTCCATACCTGCTGTTCTACATTTTTGCGCTGTACCTTTCAGGGCATCGGCAGTAATCGCGACGATAGGTATGTGTACGCCTTCGCCTTCTTCATGGCGTATAGTTTCTGTCAGCTGATAGCCATCCATCACCGGCATATGACAATCAGTCATCAACATGTCATAACTTCCCTGCCTCCACATTTCCAGCGCTTCACTACCATCCTCCGCCATATCGGCGCAATATCCAATCATCTGCAACTGCTGACCAATCAGTTTTCTGTTGGTTTTATTATCATCGGCTAACAGTATCAGGCGCCCCTGTTCACGTGCCTGTTCGATCGTCAGAATCTTGTCGGTAACCATTTCGGGTAAGGCTTCGATTTCCTGTATCGGCGATTCACGGCCTGCCGCAGCAGCCACAGCATTCAGGAACGTGACCCGGCGCATCGCATTCAAATCCACAACCAGGCTGTTCCCATCATGGGAACGTGCAAAACGGCGTGCTCCCCGTTCCACCACAACAAATCTCAGATCAATATCCTTGAATTCCCTCAGCATTTCATCGCGAATGACTCTGTCCAAACCTTGTTCTCCCAGGGTATCAATCACTATAATCGGGTCCTGGCTTCCTTGACAGGCGCTTCGACAGGCTTCAATCACCCTATCATGCGCTGCCGATATAACACTGGCACCAGCATGTTGCAGGTAGCTGGTCAGCATACTGGCGATTTCTTCGTGCCCATGCGCCAGTACAACCTTGAGCCCATGCAAATCCGACCCCGCATTTTCCGCAGCGTCAGAAATCTGATCTAGCGTGATATAAACCGTAAAGGTGGAGCCCTCACCCTGCACGCTTTCCACATTGATATCCCCCTCCATCATGGACACCAGGCGTTCGGTGATGACCAACCCCAGCCCGGTACCTCCAAAACGACGTGTGGTTTCTTCCTCACCTTGAACAAATGCCTGGAACAGCCGTTGCTGTACCTCGCTATTCATACCGATACCATTGTCCTTCACCTGCAGGCATATATCGACCTTACCCTGCTTTTTCTCCTGTAGTGTCACGCTAATGATCACCCGACCTTTTCTTTGCGTAAGATCACTACTGAACTTAATAGCGTTTCCTGCCAGGTTGTAGAGGATCTGGCGCAGGCGAATCGGATCACCCTTCACTTTGGGTATATTCGGATCGCTGTAGACCAGTAATTCAACATCATTTTTGGCCGCCAGATGCTGCAGATTTTCACCCAGCGTTTCGACCAGTTTCTCTATGGATACCGGTATTTGCTCGAGTTCCAGACGACCGGCCTCAATTTTTGAAAAGTCGAGTATGTCATCAATAATGCCCTGCAGCAGCACCGAAGAATCCCTTGCAGTATTCACCAAATCTTTTTGCGCGCTATCCAGTCTGGTATGCGCCAGCATATCAACGGTACCTACCACACCATACAGCGGTGTACGAATCTCATGACTCATGGTAGCGAGGAAGGTTGACTTGGCCCGATTCGCCTCTATTGCCGCCTCCCTGGCCTGAATAATTGCCCGCTCTGCCTTTTTGCGTTCACTGATATCAACTGAAAAGCATATTGACATAGGCTCACCAAAAGGTGGGTCTAGCAAATAGACAATGGTGATCTCAACAGGTATATGCTTTCCTTCCCGGGTAAGGTGGGTTGTCTCTATGCGCCCCCAGCCTTTTTCAAGAATAGGGGCTGTCAGTTTCTGGAATTCAGTATCGGAAAAATTCGGATCAAAATCAGGAACCCGTAAATGTAATATCTCATCCTTGTTGTATCCCAGATAACGACAGGCATGGTCATTGGCGCTCAGTACACGTCCATCAGTAGCAGCGATCCAGAACTCCCCTATTCCAGTTCTATCCAACGCCTGCTGTGTCATACTGAGCACCATATTGGCCTGCTCTGCGGCTTCCTTTTCACGCTTGATATCGGCAATCAAACGCTTCTCTTCTGAGATATCCTGTTCCAGCGCCACAAACTGCACCAGATTTTGCTGATCATCATAAACCGGGGTGATTTCAAAATGCAGCCAGAATTTTGACCTGTTCTTACGGTAATTCAGAATTTCTCCTTCAATCCTATTTCCAGCAAGTAGCGCTTCACTGATACGATTTACCATTTCCATATCTGTTTCCGGCCCCTGTAGCACGTCTCCTGGTTTACGCCCCAGGACCTCATCAAACTCGTAACCTGTGATGTGGGTAAAACCTCGATTAACCCATTGGATGATTCCATCCACATCCGTGATAATGGCTGCGTTATCGGTATTTTCTGCCACCAATGAAGAGATGCGCAACTGCTCGTTGACCGACTTCAATTCCAGTTCATATTGCATCTGACGCGTTATATCGGTATGAGAAACCACAATTGCCGATTTGCCTCGATGCTGGAAGCGATAGGCATGCATATCAAACCAGTGCCGTTCTGTGGAGGTTTCGCAGGGATATTTCAATTCATAACTGTTGATTCCGCCATGTAACATCTCTAGCAGACCCTGGATCGCTTCGATGGATTCATCTGAACACAGCAGCGGTAATTGCTGGTTAATCTGGGGGTCAAAGGAATCATCATCCAGGTGGGCCTCAGGGTGATTACGCTCAGAATATGAGCGCCAGGCCTGGTTGGTAAGTACTATCTCCCCGTTGTGATCCAGCACCGCGATATGCGCCTGCAGCGAATCCAGCACTTCGCGTGTAAAATCTCGTTCCTGTTCAAGCTCCTTTGCCGCCAGCTTGCGTTCGCTGATATCCCTGAGTACGCCAGAATAGTACAGTCTGCTGTCCAATAGAATTCGATTAATCGTCAGTTCAAGCGGGAAGGTTTCACCACTAGCTCTTAATCCAGCAATCTCGATAGTTTTTCCAAACACCTTATCATCATTCGATTCAAGCGCCTGTAGCAGATGACTGTGATGTCTATGAAGCGGTTTTGGCATCAACATATTGATATTGTTACCGATTAACAACTCGGCCTGGTAACCAAATATCCTTTGCATCGCAGGATTAACACTACCCATATTACCCATCTGGTCTATCACCACGATGCCGTCATTAGCTGTCTCTACGATGGACTGCAATCGATTCTGTACACTGTCGATCTTGCGCCTGCCATAAGCAAAAACCATAATCAGAACTATCAGGATAATGGAAGACATTGTCGCCCCTATCACTGTCGCCAGGCGTACAAAATAAAAAAGGCCATAAGATTCAGATACCTGTTGTTCTACGGCAAAACCGAAATCCAGCTCCTTATCCCAACTCCAGGCCCCGACCACCGGTGCGCCCCGAAAATCCCGATAGCCATCCAGGTCTATGCCACTTTCCCCCTGGGTGGCGCTGGCGGCCATGCGCGTTAACGGCCACTCATCCGGTAACAACTTCTCTTGCCTGGTTTCTGTTAAATCGATACCCGGATCGAGCAGGCGTATATTGGCAGCGCTAGTTTGCCAGGGCTTTAACAAACCTATTCGGATCAGTTCTTCATTGTGTCGGCTCAGGCTGAGTAAGGTTCCCTGCCGATCGAACACATAACTATCTCCTGTTTCGCCGAGTCGAGCATTCTCCATAATCGGGAACAGCGTGTTATAAGGATTGATACGTACCGCCAGTATCGCAATAATCTTCCCGGCTTTATCTTTGAGCGGAGTTGCCATCAGCATGGTCTCGTTGCCCACATCCGGCGCACTACGCAGTTGCTGCAAAGGCACATCCGAGCTCTGAATCGGGGCCAGACGTGTCTGACCTTCCCAGACCGAAGCTAGTAGTTCTGGATATCGATTCAGTAGATTCGGCGTACCAATATTGACATCTCGCGATGAGGCGAGACTGATACCATCCTCAGCAATGATGAAATAGCCTTCGTAAATTCCTGGCTCCACAAAGGACCCCAGTTCTTTGCGGAGTTCTTCCTGCGCTGGCGACGCCAATAATTCCTTTTGTTCACGAGGTAATGTAAGCAACTCACGGGCTGATTCTGCCACATGCCCATGATTGGCGAGTGTTTCCAGCCATAGTCGTTGCCCCTGGCCCCATATATGGATAGACTGAATAACACCCTTTAATACAGTCTGTAATTCAATCGTGAGTGCAGTTCGATAGTTTTTTTCAATAGACTTTGTGATGCCATAAGTGGACAGGCCAATAAAAAACACTGCGAGTAGAACAATCAGCATCTGTCCGAAATTCAGGCTAAATTTTCCTGAAGACATATGGAAATTATGTTCTTGCTGTAGATCCAACAATTTTCTTCCCTCGCCTGGCGCGGTGTGGCTTACACAGCTGATTTTATAGAGTTTAGACCAAACGATCCGGGATGTAATCAGTCAAAAGTTTGTCATTACAAAGGTTTAAACGCGCTGAATTCATGCCTGCGTATTCTTAAGCTGTTAGATAAGAGATTTGTTTTTACTATCTATTCCAAAAAAACACGGACGCTGGAAACACCCACCATAGGATAGGATCAGGGATTTAACATCTATTATAAAAGCATGCTAGTTACGACAAGCACACGGCTTTAGGTTATGAGGCTCCTGCTGTACAGGTGACATTTAGGGGAGTTACTGAACAAGCACGATTTTCAGGAAAGCCTTTAAAAATTCATTCACGGTTGTTCAGTGTAAGTAACTGAAATGTGGGATTTTCTGTTTCCCCATTTTCAATCAGTTAAAAGTGATTAATAACGCTGGTGCGTCCCTGCACCACAAAACGCCAGTCCCAGGCTGAGCGACTTTGGCTAAAAATGCGCGGTATACCCTATATTCACCGATCCAACGTCAACGCCGTTATCTTCATAGTATTTAATATAGTCTATAAAGAATGCACCCTGATCCAGATTGAACTCCATCCCAAAGCCGGTTCCAGTGTCATCGTCATCCGTGCTGACAGAATAATCATTATAGGTACCTGTTAACTCCACGTTTGTTGACCCAAACATCGCATAAATGCGAGCTGAATCACCGAGAGGCACACCGAGCTTCAGGTAGATGAAAGAGGTAAACACATCAAAATCAACACCTTGCAGCTCATCGGTAATCAGCGAGAATGACCCTTCAAAACCTAAACCAATAAACTCATTAAAATCATAACCGACCCTGGCCACAATCTGTTTTGGTTCAATGGTGTCTACACTGTCATCAAAGCTTAACATGCCACCGCCCAGCGCATAATAGCCTCCGGTATTACTGGCAAATACGCTGAGTGGGAAGATTAAAACGATAAGACCAAATAGCAACTTCTTCATAACTATACTCCATGGTAAGAATTTTTAGATCCATACATTATTGTCTGGCTAGATGATTATTCTACACAGCAAAATTTTTACAAGGCGAAAATGATTAAACTATTGATACCAATCAATACCAGCGTAACGAAATTCGTCATTTTTTCGGCTTCAACGCTCAAATCACCATTTTTTCGAACGGGGTACCGTAAATATTCTGCACTTTGTAAAAATCTCGAAATATTCCGTTGTCAATATAGCCTGTCCCTATTCAGTGAATTTCCTAAATGAGCAAAAAAAACCTTTCTGCAGATGGTGCATTTATTCATCCAGATGCATTTGTACAGGACTGCAGTTTTGGAGCCTGGACCGAGGTGGGTGCGCGCAGCCACGTTGTCGAAACAACCTTTGATGACTACAGTTATGTAGTGAATGATTCTGAAATTATCTACAGTGATATTGGTAAGTTTTGTTCCATAGCCGCACATACCCGTATTAACCCAGGCCAGCACCCATTACAGAAACCGGCATTACATCATTTCACTTATCGCAGCGATGATTTCGAGCTAGGTAATCAGGATGAGAATTTTTTCCAGCAACGTCGAGAGTTGAGAGTCAATATAGGCCATGATGTCTGGATTGGCCATGGTGCAATTATCCAGGGCGGGGTGAAAATAGGGAATGGTGCAGTGGTAGGGTCTGGCGCTGTAGTCACCCGCTCGGTTGAACCTTTTACCATCGTCAGCGGTGTACCCGCCAGACCGATGCGCAAGCGCTTTAATGACTCCACCATAGCGCGTCTATTAGAGTTGCAGTGGTGGCACTGGAGTCATGCTGACCTGAAACAGCATCTGGAAGATTTTCGTAGTCTCAGCATCGAAGACTTTCTGGCAAAACACCAGTGCTAACTGGCACTGAATAATCAGAACAGACTATCCCAGGCATCACGCGCCTGCGGATATTGCATCAGAGCCTCCGCTATTTGTCGGCTGCGCTGCTCCCGATGCTGTTGCGAATGAATCAGGCGATAGGCTTTCGATTCGGTGCCAAAGTTAAACCTGACGTTGCGACAGAACTGCTCTAGTGATTGTATAGCCTCAGAAGCACTCGGATCTTGATGCCACCATTGACTGTTATCAGTCAGCTTACCCTCCAGGGCATCGACACGTCGCAGGACTTCCGCATGTTTTTGCTGATACTGCTCGAGCAAATCCCGCTGAACCCGCTGCAGGGTGTGTTCGACTATCGAGCGATCTGGATTGCTTCTCAGGTCAGTTTCAGAGACCAGCTCAGCAACACTAAATAGCATCAGGTCGCCAAAAAACTGGCGTTCAAACTCATCGGACAAATCAATCTGATCCGCAACTGATTCCACGCCTGGACGAAAATTCTCTTCATCTCCTGGCTGGGTGCGGGTGTGTAGCATGGGCAGATTAACCGTCGCAAACCTGTCACCGAGTTCTGCCTGTACCAGGCGACCGGCGGTGGGCCCTGACATTCTTAATCGCAGGTGACCAAACGGGATCACATACTTAAGCCCATCAAAATTAACGATATAGTTACCTGGATAGATCGTGCGCGCTGGCGCAAGCTGCAATAGCGGGGCTTCAAATTTGAAGTGTGTTTTTCGAGTCGGGTGTTGACCTGAAAAGAAGTAACTGAGCTGTGCGCTAAACTCATTCATGCATTGAAGGTTCGTATGTTCGGTAGTCAATGGACAGGGGTAGTCATAGCCCTCCTCTCGATTATTAAATCCAAATAATGCTGACATATCATGATATGCCGCATCATGTCCCAGCGAAAAATCAAGCTGGTGAAACGCACACTCATGCTGCGGATCAAGTTCACTTAAGCGGTCGATAAAACGCGTAACATCCAGTATAAAATTTGCTGTCATCACGGCTGGAGATACTGGAGGATCACCCACCAGTTTACCCGTGAGCATCGTGGTATCAGTTTGCTGAAAGATTCGATTGATTGCGTAAAAGTAATTCAGTGCAGGAAGCACTCGTTCACCCTGATCCGTGACGACATTCACCTGAAACGTCTGGTCACTATCCACCGGAAAAAACAGCGTGCGCTGCGGATCCCTTGCCAGCTGTAGCATTTTCAGATAACTCAGGTTACGCATAGCTGCCTGCCCCTTGCGCGAAAAATCTTTTTTACCCTGAGCCGTCAGTATAGAGGCTAGATGCTGGCGCTGTTGTTCAGGGATCGCCTGTAGCATTTGATATTGTTCATCCTGTGCAAAATGAACGACTCGCAATCCCTTGCTGCTATAGTGTTCACACAGCACTATATCCTGCTGAATATATCGCGCTTCTCGGCTATCTTCTGCCACCACTACCTGAACTTTAGCGAAATGTGCCCCACGCCTGCCGCCATAGGAATAAAGGAGGCAGAGCTGGTAAATACTTTCCAGACAGCAACGCAGATGCTCGGGGCGGTCAGCAATCGGGATGCCAATGATAAAATCGTAGCGATTATCTTCAGCTGTCATCTGGATCAGCGTTTCCTGTTCGCGAAACAGCGACTGGTAAGTATCCAGCAACTGATCAAAACCTTGTGCGGACCAAAGCTGATATTCCAGTTCAGGGTAAACTTCGTCATACAGCGCAATCAGTGTCGGTATAGAGTCTATTGCATCGAGCCTGATTTTCTGAACCTGGTCACGGATTAATTCAAGCCTTGAATTGCCAGTAGCAAACTCGCTAAGATACTCGGTGAGACGGCGAATTTCTATCGCTGACACGGATTTATCGACGCGATGAATAGTTTGGATAGGCATCGCGTTCTATGATCAGTTCAATCAGGTTAATGCCCTGATTAAAATTTACCTGCTGAAAGCTGTCCTCACAATCCTGCACCGTTTCAATTCTAAAGTAATTAATACCAAAAGATTGTGCCAGTAATCCAAAATCCGGATTTTCAAAATCACAATTGAGAAAACGATGATCATACTGTTGATGCTGATTCTTGCGAATGAGGCCCAACGTTTGATTGTTGAACAGAATGATATTAAGGGAGATACCATAATTGACTGCGGTCATTATCTCCATACCACACATCTGGAACCCACCATCTCCGATGATCGCAAACAGAGGCCTGTCTACCTTAAAACCTGCACCTATAGCTGCAGGTATAGAG
Organism: Gammaproteobacteria bacterium; assembly: GCA_050288105.1. Lineage (GTDB taxonomy): Bacteria > Pseudomonadota > Gammaproteobacteria > JACNJF01. Next base: position 69,787 of record JBNKDE010000015.1, on the reverse strand, counting down.
TGCCCCAGAGAGGATACGCCTGTATTCGGAAAAAACTGGTCTTTATCAGTCACCCGATAAAAATTTTGCGCAAAAATAATATTGTCATCAAACATAACCAGACCTTCTGGAAAGCTATTATCCAGCAGCGCGTAAAAGGTCTTAACCAGGTCAAACTTGTCATCAAAAATTTCACTAGCGTCTACTTTTGCCTGTTCATCGATCTGTTTTCTAAAAAGCTTTAGATCTGGCAATGCCTTTGCCTGTACAGTATTGGCCCGGCAGCTTTTATCCAGCGCATGTAGATAGGCATTTAAATCAGACTGTACTGCGAGATCTGCCCTGATCACTTTTTCAAGCTGCTGCGCACTCTGGTCGACCTGTATAATTTTTCGATCAACCGTAAGATCAGTATTCCAGACATAGCTGGTACGTTCATTAAATCCTGCACCCAGCAGGATGATTAGATCCGCTTTTTGCTTGATATACTGCAGAGCGTAACCACCGGAGGTCACACCCAGGCTTCCCAGCGATAGCGGTGAGCGTTCATCTATGGCACCTTTTCCTTTAAGGCTGGTGGTCACCGGAATATTTAAATTCTCGCTCAGGCTTTTTAATGCATGCCGGGCATCCTCCGACTGTAGACAACCATAGCCAACAACCATCACAGGAAATTGAGCCTGTTTGATCAGGTCAACGCTTTTCTCTACATCACATTGAGAAATATGCCTCTTGGGCGGACGGGACAGGCTGGGTAGCTGCTCCAGCAAACTGGCATCTACCAGCTCTTTCTGCACATTAAACGGGATACTTAGTACCACCGGGCCCGGTGTTTCCGCCATTAACTGCCTGGCAGCCTGGTTTAATACATTGGCCAGATAATCAGTACGCTCGATCAACTTATGGTAACGCGTGACACCGGAAAACAGCGCGGTCTGGTCGACACTTCCCCCCTCGCCTGAACTTTCCTGTAATCCACCTTTGCCGAAGATATGGGTCGGCGCTTCACCGGTAATCGCAATCACCGGTTGTTTATCGGCATAAGCATTAGCGATACCGGTCACCAAATTGCTCGCACCCGGCCCGGCGGTTGTGATACAGGCTCCAATACCACCAGTAGCACGCGCATAACCACCTGCCATAAAAGCGGCGCCCTGCTCATGCTTAACCAGCACACTCCTGATTTTAGAACGATAAAGATGATCGTATACCGGCAATATATGCGCACCTGGCATACCAAAGATGGTGTCTATGCCCAGGTTTTCGAGAAACCTGACGATGAGTTCGCTGACCTGTATATTCATAGACCTGTTCGGGCGAACTATTCACCCCAGTGAAAAATCATCGAAGCATAGCTTTAGCCCTGAATGAATGGAACCCAATATATAGAAAACCGTCATTCAATTGATGAATAAGTCTATAAATTATACCTATTCAAAATAACAGCTATCAATGCGGTGTCATATACAGCACCCTGCAGCAAAGCTGCCATCAGGGCTATGTGAGCTGTCGATGCATTAGCAAAAAATGATCGGCATTTTCAGACGAAAGCCAGAAAGCACCCTTAATTCATCCGTCATTTCAATAAGCCTACTTTGCAACCTATGGTAGATTTTTTCGCATACTAAATAGTCTAAATGTGTAGACAGAATTTCTAACCAAAAAACTGCACCCCGCCACCTTTTTACCACATAAGAATTACTGCCTTATATCTGTGAACGACACCTCATCTCAAACAAAAAACAGGCTGTTTAGTAAAGCCTGTTTTCAGTAAAAAATCGATACGAATTGCACGCATTTAAGACCTGCATAAATCCCAATAAAAAACTATAACTCATTAATAATCATAAGCTTAATCTCAATAGATGATTTTTTTAAAGCTCGTATGTTTGATAAACCCTGAGCGCCAAAAAGGCTAGTTTTCCATCTACAAAAAGCTGTGTGCGGCAATTTGTCGCATTGTAAATAAAGCCCGCATTTTTAACATGGGTTCATCTATAACCATGGAGTAACCAATGAAAAATATAAGATTATCATTAGCGGTCATTACACTATCTTCAGTACTCGGCGCATGCAGCAATAGCAGTACTGATCCACAAACCGAAAATGCTGCTATCAACTTTTCGGCTAAAGTAGGCAGCAACGATTTTGTAAGTGAAACCACCTATTCCGATATTGGAGCAGGCTCAAGTGTAGCAACCCGTGAATTCAGAATTGATGATTTTCGCATGTTTATCAGCAATGTGATTCTGAAAACCGACACAGCGGTAGAGGTACCAGTAACCCTGGAACAGGATGGTGTCTGGCAGTACCAGAATGTAGCACTGCTGGATTTTGAAACCTACGCAACCCCTGAAACCAATACCAGCATTACCGGTAATTTCACGACACCAGACTCCGGCACTATTTCAGAAGTCTGTTTTGATGTAGGAGTACCCTTCGAGCTGAATCACTTAAATAGTGCAGACTCTCCATCACCGCTGAATGCTTCCGGCATGATGTGGAAGTGGCAATCGGGCCACAAGTTTGTACGTATAGACGGCGTTGGTGATCCTGGTGGTGCTGCAGTCAAGTTCAACCTGCACCTCGGTAGCACCGGCTGCGTCAGTAACTCTGCAGTAGAAGCCCCCACCACAGCCTGTACTTATGCAAACCTGCCACAAATCTGTCTGGATGCTTTCGACGTCGACAGCAAACAGGTATCTATAGATCTGGCATCCCTGTTCCAGAGTACCGATATCACACAGGTGACTGCTAATACTGCGGCTGGTTGTATGTCGGGCAACAATGATCCAGAGTGCCAGGGCCTGTTCCCTCGTATGGGTCTGGACTTTGTGTATAACGATGGAACCAGCGAAACCAGCTACCCTAAACAGCAGCAGGCCATGTTCAGTCTGGAAACCATGTAAACCAATCCTCGTCACATCAAAAACAGGGAGATCACATCAGGCAGGGAAGCCTGAATTAACCGGGTGAAACCTTATGTTCCAGAAAATAACCTTACCACTATTGTTAACATGCAGTGTGTTAATTCAGGGTTGCGGTGGTGGCAGTGACAGCACCGAAACCAGCTATCAGTGGAAATTACCATCTGATTTCCCAGTACCCAGAGTGCCTGCAGACAACCCCATGTCTGATGCGCGCGTCGAACTCGGACGTTTTTTATTTTATGACCGTCGCATGTCAATCACCCAGACCAAATCCTGTGGTGACTGTCATGAACAGCGTCGTGGCTTTACCGATAATCTCGAAACCGCGGTCGGGGTCACGGTAGACCAGATACACCCACGCAATTCACTGACCCTGACCAATGTTGCCTATAACTCAGTGTTCAACTGGGCTAATCCCAACTTTGTAACTCTGGAGGGGCAGGCATCCGGTGTTCTGTTTAACGAAACCCCAATCGAACTGGGCTGGGCGGACAATGAAGACACCCTGTTGCAACGCTTTATCAACGATAGCAGTTACCAGCAACTGTTTACTGCAGCATTTCCGGATGACCCTGACCCGATAAATATCCCCAATATCGAAAAAGCGATCGCCAGCTTTGAGCGCACGCTCATTTCAGGCAATGCACCATTCGATCGTTTTAGTCGTGGGGACACAAGCGCGTTAACGGCCTCGGCTAAAAATGGTATGGAATTATTCTTTAGTGAACGACTGGAATGTTTTCACTGCCACGGTGGATTTAACTTCAGCCAGACTGTAGACCATGAAGGCTCGCAATTCACCCAGATCGAGTTCCAGAATAATGGCATTTACAATATCGGTGGCACCGGGGCTTATCCGCTAAATAATACCGGCCTGTGGGAATTCACCCAGAAGGCCGAGGACATGGGGAAATTCCGTGCACCTACCCTGCGTAATGTCGCCTTAACAGCGCCCTATATGCATGATGGCAGCTTTGATACTCTGGAAAGTGTACTGGTCGATAATTATGCGAGAGGGGGTCGGTTGATTACCAGCGGCCCCTATGCTGGCGATGGTGCACAGAATCCATATCAGTCCAGCCTGTTACAGGGGTTCTTGCTAACCGAACAGGAAAAGCTCGACATGCTGGCATTTTTTGACGCCCTGACGGATTGGGATTTTATCTGTAACCCAGACTTAAGTGACCCCTTCGGTAATGTCCCTATGCATGCACAGTGTCCCTGAGAAGCGCGATGATGAACATCAGATTTACTCTGGCTCCATTGTTGGCGCTGGTACTGACCTTAGTGAGCACGCCTGCAATTTCCTGTTCTACCTGTCTGTGTGGTGATCCTACCCTGACCACGATGGGCGCAGAAAAACCCTATACCGGTCGCCTGCGATTTTCAGTCGATTATCTTGATCGCAGTGAAGTCAGCGGTATCAGTGGTATCGACCGCACACAACTGGATGAGCAACGCACCACACTGGGTATCAGTTACTGGCCAGCCGAACGCTGGGCTGTAGGGGTAAGAATACCCTTCACCAGTAAACAGCTGACGCAGAGCAACCTGTCGCAACAGAGCACTGATGCCATTGGAGATGTCGATGTCGATGTACGCTACTACCTGTGGCAGGATCAGCCTCACCGCCCACGACATCTGATCGGTTTACAGGGCGGGCTACGCATACCGCTGGCGGATGAAGAAACCCAGGCAGCTGTTGCGCTCGATCCAGATGTTCAGCCCGGCGGAGGACTATGGCTCGCCAGTGCCGGTATCTGGCATGGATTTTTTAATTTTCCCTGGATGGTGTATAGCAGCGCACAGTTAAATATTGGCCTGGATGAAGGCTATGGTGAATTTGACTATGGTTCATCGTTAAAGCTTTCCTCAACTTTGCAATACGCAATCAACTACAGCGTTGCACTCAAACTGGGTGCCGACCTGCGCTGGAGCGGACGCAACAGTTATGCCGGTATTCGTGAAGACAACTCGGGTGGATTTATCGCCTTTGTATCACCCGGCATTGTACTCACTCTGGCACCAGATTTAATTCTCAACACGGGTATCCAGTATCCTGCCATCGATAACCTGAATGGCGAGCAGGAAGAAAAAAACCTTTACAGGATAGGACTGACCTATGATTTTTGATCGTCGTCTAATTAGCACCCTGGTTATATTAGCACTGATATCACTGACATCCGGCTGTGGCGGCGGAGGCAGCACCAGCAGCGAAGGTACCAGTGTAACCTTCAGCGTTGAATTAAAGCCACCACAGGATGGTGCGGGACAGCCCCAGCCTCAGTCCGCAGGTATCAAACAGTTTGATAATAGCGAAGGCACCTCTATTCGTATCAATGCCGGCTATCTGGTGTTATGGAGCCTGACACTGGAGAGTGACTGCTCTGATCCCAGCTTTACCTCTGCAGCACCCTGGCTGGACTGGTTTATCGGTAGTGCTCATGCACATGCTGTAGCCAATCCTCTTACACTGGGGGTGCCGCATGTGATCAATTTAAACGGGGCAGATTCACAGACCATCGCGCTGGGGTCGATAGCGCCACCGGCCAACAGCTATTGTGGGCTCACCACCGAGCTAATAAAGGCCGATGCTGATACACAGAATCTGCCCCTGTCTCCAGACATGGTTGGCCTGTCTTTCTATATACAGGGAGAATACCTGGCCGCGAATGGCATCGACTGGATTGCGTTCGAGATTGATAGCGGTAAAAGCCTGCTGCCGGCAAAACGCCTGTTTGCACTACCGATGCAATTGAACAGTAGCCAGCTCAACGACAGCGTCACCCTGCAACTACCCTATCATGAATGGTTTGATACGGTAGATTTCAGCCAGATCAACAGCAATACACAGATTGACCTGATACTGTTCAACATCACTTCGACGATTTCATTAGGCCAATAACGCTGACCTGGGTCTGGCTTATCCGGAGCACAAACCATTCCCAGCAAATCTAATCCTGATGAATGTTAATACTGAGTATTTCAATAGCCGATATTGTTATACCTGGCGCTAATATGGATAGAACAAAAATATAAAACAAAATCAAATTAATCCTTTTATATCAATTACTTATAAAAAACCGCTGCTGATTTAAAAAGCCTCGACCCATGCCAGTTTATCTAATCGATCGAATTCAATTTGCCCCCTTTTACCACAGCTAATTTTCGCGACATTTCAGCCAGGGCATCATCCTTGCCCCTATAGTGTTAATAACTATAATCGATGCGCCTATTGACTAACCTAATAACAGGCGAACATCACCTGAGCCAATAAAAACCGTTTAATCAACAGGTACTTTTACTTTTCAGAACCAAACTTCACACGGTTTTCAGTGAAGTTTTTAATCACTTTATGCGTTCACTAAGGGGAACAGTTGCATGACACATTTGATACCACCTGCACTTGGAATACTGGGTCTGGTAGCCGCATTTTTTATTTTTAAAATTATTATGCGCTACAGCGAAGGCGAAGAAAAAATTGCCAAAATTGGGCATGAAATCCATATTGGCGCGATGGTCTTCATGGCTCGCGAATACAAAATGCTAGCCATGTTTTCTTTAGCCCTGATCATCATTCTCTGGGCACTACTGGGGCACCTCACCGCGATCTCCTTTATTGTTGGTGCAGTTTCCTCGGGGGTTGCCGGTTTCATTGGTATGTACACCGCCACCAAGGCCAATGTCCGTACCACCACGGCAGCACACGAGGATGGCGCAGCACAGGCATTAACCATAGCCTTCTTTGGTGGTTCTATCATGGGGCTGGCCGTTGCCTCACTGGGATTGATTGGTCTAGGTACTCTGTACTACTTCCTTGCCGGTGATCTGCATGGTATACACGCTATCGAAGGTTTTGGTATGGGCGCTTCAACTGTGGCTCTTTTTTCACGCGTAGGTGGTGGTATCTTTACCAAATCAGCAGATGTGGGCGCTGATCTGGTAGGTAAAATCGAAGCCGGAATCCCAGAAGATGACCCCAGAAACCCGGGTGTTATCGCTGATAACGTAGGTGATAATGTAGGCGATGTCGCCGGTATGGGTTCAGATATCTTTGAATCCTACTGTGGCGCGATGATCGCTACCATTGCCATGGCAGCAACCATGTCAGCTGCTGCACTGGATGCTCTAGGCGGCAATCAGGACAACCTGATGTTTTTACCTCTGGCACTGGCGTCGCTCGGTATTCTATGTTCCATGGTGGGAATATTCATCGTTAAAAAGTTCTCCAGTAAAGCACCAGAAGTTGCACTGCGCTCTGGCACCATTGGAGCCACCATCATCTTTATCATCACCGCTCTCTTGCTGGTGACTTCTATGGATATCACCTGGAAGGTCTGGGCATCCGTATTGAGTGGTGCGATTGGTGGCATGATTATCGGCCTGATTACCGAATATTACACCGCTGGAAAACCTGTAGAGACCATCGCAGCTGCCGGTGATACCGGCCCGGCAACGGTCATGATTAGCGGTCTGGCAATCGGAATGGAATCGGTAGTCATTCCCATGCTGTCAATCTGCGGCATCATCTGGGTGTCTACCGAACTGGCTGGACTGTATGGTGTGGGTATCGCTGCGGTTGGCATGCTGTCTACCGTAGGTATTACCATGGCTATTGACGCCTACGGCCCGGTCGCGGACAACGCGGGTGGTATCGCCGAAATGGGTGGACTGGGTGAAGACACCCGTAAGATCACCGATTCTCTGGATGAGCTGGGTAACACCACTGCTGCAATCGGCAAAGGCTTCGCCATAGGTGCGGCAGCACTGGCTGCGCTGGCCATCATATCTGCCTTTGGTCAAACGGTTCTGGCCCATAACCCTGGTTTTTCACTCGAGTTATCCTCCCCCGCTGTGCTGATCGGGATGTTTATCGGGGGTCTAATTCCTTTCCTGATAGCCTCCATCACGATGAATGCGGTTGGCGATGCTGCATTTGATATGATCAAGGAAATCCGCCGTCAGTTTCGCGAGATTCCCGGCCTGCTGGAAGGCAAGGCCGACCCTGATACAGCCAGCTGTGTCGATATTGCCACCACTGCTGCTCTTAAGCGTATGATAGTACCTGGTGTCATTGCAGTCGGCATGCCCTTCCTGGTGGGTTTTGGACTGGGTCCAGCCAGCTTAGGTGGTATGCTAGGCGGTGCATTGCTAGCCTGTGTATTACTCGCCCTGACTATGGCGAATGCCGGCGGTGCCTGGGATAACGCCAAGAAATACATTGAGAAAGGCAATCACGGCGGCAAGGGCTCAGACAGTCATAAAGCAGCGGTAGTCGGAGATACAGTAGGTGACCCCTTCAAGGACACCTCAGGTCCAGCGATGAACATTCTGATCAATGTCATGGCCATCGTCAGCCTGGTTATTGCACCTTTACTATAGGAGAAAGGACATGAAAACATTTCTACTTTTTACCGGTACGGGACCCATCCTGGTGCTGAGCTCGCACTCCTCGGTGGAAGACCGTATTTTTCTGGAGAAACTGGCTGCCAAAGGGATCTTTAAATTCATCGCACATGAGATCCCTCTGGATGTGGTAAAGGAGCGTTACGGTAATCATTACCTGATTGCTTCGCAGGATCTACACGAAACTGACGACCTCAGGGTTATCGACTTTGACGGTCAACGTGCCATGCGCCTGATCAAATTTTCTGAATACGGGCCAGAGTACATGCATGAGCCTGATGTGGAATTTGAAAAGGACATATAACTACAAAGCCCCTCTTTTGAGGGGCTTTTTTTGGTAATCCTCAAACCCATGCTGAAAAGCATTGATCTTTCTTTTCCAACCCAGAATTCCAGTTTCTGGGTTGACTTAACCGCCCCCATTACAAATGCGTGGTTCAGGTACACAATTCCAGGTCATGATGAACTCACCCTATAGCCCCTCTGTCGTCATTCCTCACATGTTGAAGGCATTGTCCAATAGGTTGGTATGGTGGTCATTCGCGTTATGCGGTGCAAAAAGGAAAGTTGCTGCCATAAGCTGCCATTGCTTAGTCCCAGTAAGGTGGATCAGATAGCCTCTGTTTAAAGAAATCAATGAATGCTCTGATCTTGGGCGACAGGAAACGACGCTCGGGATAGACGGCGTAAATAGATATCTCTGGAGGCTTATATCCGACCAGTAATTGTTTCAATCTGCCGGTCTTGATATCGTCACCCACCACAAAAGTCGGCGTTAACATGATTCCTGCGCCCTGTAAAACGGCCTCGCGTAACGCCAGACTATTGTTCATCTGTATTGCTCCTTTCACCACCGTTGATACATAGCGTTTATCTGGGGTCATGAAGCGCCATTCATTTGGTGAGTCCTGATAACGATAGGCCAGAATCTGGTGTTTGCTCAGGTCCTCTAATGTCGCGGGCTCTCCATAACGGTCAAGATATTCCTGAGAGGCGCAAACAACGTGTCGACAACTTGAAAGACGTCGCGCAACCAGGCTCGAATCAGGAAGTTCGGCTATCCGGATCGCAAGGTCAAAACCTTCCTCAACAAGGTCAAGTTGCCGATCATCAAGGCTCATGTCCACCGTCATTTCCGGATACCGAGCGATGAACTCGCCCAATGACGGAGCGATGTGTTTAATCCCGAAAGACATAGGAGTATTCAAACGAAGCTCTCCTCTAGGTGCCTGTTGCAATTGCGAGATCTCTGACTGGACATCTTCTATAAGTCTCAAACCTTTCTGGCTGCGTTGGTAGAGGATGCGTCCGGCTTCCGTCAGGCTTAGGCGCCGTGTAGTTCGGTTTAGCAGGCGAGCACCAAGCTGACCTTCTAGGCGTGTGACATATTTGCTGATCACGGACTTCGACAACTTCAAACGCTCAGCTGCGGCAGTGAAGCTGCCACTATCGACTACCTGCACAAAAACAAAAATGTCCGAAAGATTATCCATAAGTTGACACCTATTATTAAATATTTGTGAACAGTGTTATTCATAAAAGCACGATTATTAACAATTCTAACTCCATTAAGCTTTTCTTCAAGGCTGTTAGACCAGCCTATTAGTTAACAACTCATGATGAAAACAGGAGAAATATGATGAATAAATTGTTCAAACATAAAATCAGTCAACTAGCTCTGGCATTATCGCTGTTGCAGGGTTCCATAGCTATGGCATCGGGTACCGAGGTGGGTAAGAGCCCCTGGGGCGCAAACGACGAAATCGGTCGACTTAACCTGATGACAGTGGAATCTCAACAAAAAGTGCTATCTCAGATCCGAGCTGGAACCAATTATGATCTGTCAGTGGAATACTTCATTGGCATGCCTAGTTGGCAGGCAGCTGGAGACCCTCACTACCGCATCTGGATGACCCATACGCCACATGGTACGGCTGTCGATGACCCTCTGGCACTCGGCGAAAAGATGAATGAGCATGTCAGTTATACCGGGGCCGCTGTTTCACTTTACACACATATGGGGACACACATCGATGCACTAAACCACTTCGGCCTCAACGGTGAAATCTGGAACGGCTACAAGGCTTCTGAATATCTGGGCGACCGTGGATGGCAGGTAGCGGGAGCAGAGAATATTCCACCGATTATTGCACGTGGTGTACTTATCGATGTGGCTGCAGCTAAAGGTGTGAATATGCTACCCGATGGGTACCGTGTAACACGTAAGGACCTGGTGGATACGCTAAATCAGCAGCAGGTCACGCTGCAAAGCGGCGATGTGGTATTGATCCGTACTGGTCGTATGAAGGCGTATGAAGATGCATCGGCCTATATGCAAAACCCACCCGGTATGGGGCTCGCTGCGGCACGTTTTCTCATTGAAGAAAGTGGTGCCATGATCGTGGGTGCGGACAACCTCAGCTTTGAAGCTTTTCCTTCAGAGGTCGAAGACAACTATGTACCTGTACATAGCTACCTTCTCGCTGAGCAGGGAGCACCCATTCTGGAACTGGTGTATCTCGAAGAACTGTCACGTGACCAGATTTACGAATTCGCTTTTATTGGGGGTTCGTTGAAACTGCGCGGTTCTGATGCTGCACCGATTCGCCCTATTGCGATTCCCATTGCTGCCAGCGGAAAAGGAGATGCATCATGAATAACATTAAGGGTGTTGCTCATGTGGGTGTAAGAGTCGCGGAATTTAAGCGTTCAATCTACTTTTATCGCAACCTGGGGTTCGAGTTAATCCGAGAGGATATGCAGGAGCGGGTATGCGCATTAAAACATCCCAGTGGTGCAGTAATAAATCTACTCGATTCATCTGATGATGATAACGGCGGGCGTAATATCCTGATGGATGTGTGTGAGAAATTCCCGGGGTATACACATCTTGCGCTTGCGGTCGGTGATATTACTCTGGCTGAGTCTGAGATCCGCAATCTGCAAATCGCGATAACCGAAGGCCCAGTAACTTTCGGTGATGGCAGCACGTCGATTTTTTTGCGTGATCCGGATCGTAACGTGATCGAACTGTCTCAGCCTTTTAAGATCGTCAAAAAAACTAGAGATACTGCGTATACCCTGCAGGTGGAGGGATCAAAATGAAAGCACTTCTCCTTCTCCTGGTATCCGGTTCACTCGCTGCAGGTGTTTTCATTGCAGGAAAACAGGCTGGTCATGATGACATTCCTCCTCTATTGATTCTGTTCTGGCAATTGACTGGTGGCGCTCTGGTGATCTGGATCTTTTCCCTGGCAACCCGAAGTTATCCTGCCTGGAAAACTCAGCATCTTCGCTACTACCTGGTCGGTGGTTTACTGGGTATCAGTATTCCCTACATACTAGCCTTCAACGTATTGAAACAATTGCAGGTCGGTACGGTAGGCCTTTTGACTGCTCTCTCACCCATGATTACCTATGTCATTGCAAGACTGCTGCGTATGGAACAGGGGCATCCGTTACGCTTACTGGGTCTTTGTATCGGTTTAGGGGGCGTAGTGCTACTGGCAACTCCACAGCAAGGTGGCGATCTTCAGGACAATTGGGGTTACCTGCTGCTTGCACTAGGTATTCCGGTATCACTTGCAGCCAGTAATATTTATAGAAGCCACTACTGGCCTGCGGGTAGCGATGCCCTGTCACTGGTAACCGGGATGCTAACCGTACAGAGCCTGTGCCTGCTAGTGATCAATCTGTTGTGGAGCGATTTCTCTGATGCCATTCCAGCAAACCTGAGTACTGGCGGGGTGTTAACAGCGCTAGGTTTTATAGCAGGTGGCTCGTATCTAAGTACCTTTAAACTTTTGAAGGTGGGCGGACCGGTTTATCTCAGTCAGATGGGGTATGTCATTACCGCAGTGACCCTGCTGGCAGGTATTGTTATCTGGGATGAACAGTATGACTACCAGGACCTGTTTAGCATGGGACTTATTTTTAGCGGAGTTCTACTAACCACGCTGACCAATCGTATACCACGTATATCAACCGTTATACCTGCTGACGCCGGTCGCCAGCAAAGCATATTAACCAAGCAAGCATGAGGATATCATAATGAATGTAATACAAGCATTAAACTGGCGATATGCCGTAAAACAGTTTTCAGATGAACGCCTGAATGATCAAAGGATTCATGATTTATTAACTGCTGCACGTATGAGCGCAAGCGCCTTTGGCTTACAGCCCTACCGTCTGGTTGTAGTCAACGACCTGAATGTGAGAAAGCAACTGCTCGAATATTCAATGGGGCAGGAAAAGGTAGTGAATTGCTCACACCTGATTGTGTTTGCAGCACAAAAGAATGTAGGAGATGAAATGGTGGATCGATATATTGAATCGCTAGCGCAAGTTCGTAGTACCTCCATTGATGAGTTTGCAGGTATGGGTGATCATATAAAACGTTTTCTGGCTGGTTTATCACCACAACAGCAGGAAACATGGGCGCATGAACAAACCTATATTGCACTCGGTACCTTTTTAACTGCAGCCGCAATGATGCAAATCGATGCCTGCCCGATGACCGGGTTTGAGCGAGATGGTTTCGATGAAGTGCTTGGACTAAATAAAATGGGGCTGGAGTCCTGTGTAATCTGCACTCTAGGTGTCAGACATCCGGAAGACCTTAGTGCCAGCCAGCCTAAAGTACGTTATAGCCATGCTGATATGGTAATCACCCTGTAACCAACGCTTTATAGGAGGATACTTATGAACATTCCAGCTCAAGACCATGCTTCAACCCGGTATGCAAGGATTGCCGGAGCACTCTATCTGTGTATTATTTTATCGGGACTTTACGGGGAGTTTTTTGTTCGCGCCTCATTGATCGAAATGGATGATCCTATTGCTACCGCAGAAAATATACTGGCATCACAGTCGCTCTATCGATCCGGGTTTGCAGCAGATATGATCATGGTCTTGTGTGATGTTGCGTTGGCAATTGTTTTATATGCTTTATTCAAACCGGTGAATAATCTTCTATCGTTAGCTGCAAGCGTATTCAGGTTGATTCAAGCCTCAATCCTGAGTGTTAACTTGCTTACCTATGTTGCAGCTATCCTGTTATTGACGGGTTCAAGTTATGCAGCCAACGCAAATCACCATGAGCTGGATTCAATGATGACATTATTTCTGAATTTACACAGTTATGGATATGATCTGGGACTGATATTCTTTGGGGTATCCAATCTTCTGATTGGCTACCTCATTATAAAATCTGTGTTCATACCTGGATGGATAGGTTACGGATTAATTGCTGCTGCAGTGGTTTATCTCACTGGCAGCACGGTTCGATTTATTTTTCCGGAATGGTCCGAAACCATCGAGCCAGTTTATATCATACCGCTAGCTGCAGAATTGTCGTTTTGTATATGGCTATTGTCCAGAAAACCTGGCAATGCCATCAAGGTTTAAATCGATCAAAGCCGCCTTGTTGTTCAGTTACGGGAGGCTCAGTAATAGCAGATCTATCGACAGCAAAAAAATAGATGTCTGTTCTTCACAACTTGAAGTAAAGGCAGCATTACCGCTACGGACCCGGCATGCGTTACATTTTCTTAACTAACGATTTCAAGTTGTCGTCTAAGAAGTTGGACTGACCTTTCCTGAAAGGCGGTAAATTCAAGAAAGACCTGTCCAACACCCCTTACTGTCTTGCTTCGCATCCTGTTTGTTCTTCTGCTTAATGATATCCAGAAATTATTAGACGAAAGCCCTCATCAATTTCGGGCTTTCCCATCCGAACGACGATACTTCACATGATTTAATTTCCAATTTTCACAATTTCTTGATTTCGAAAACACAGAGTCTTCACAACACCAGCGATAGGATGCAACTGTCTCGAATGGAAGCGGAATAAAAGTTCGAGAAGGGCACTATATCTGCCCCCTGTTTTTTAACCATTAAATCATCAATCGGAGTTTGTTATGAATATTTCTAAAAGCATCAAGGCGACTATCCTCGGCTCATTACTGACATTCGGAAGCGTTTCAACCGTTTCCGCTGCAGACATCGTTGACACGGCAGTATCCGCCGGAAGTTTCAATACGCTGGTAACCGCAGTCAAGGCTGCTGGTCTGGTAGACACACTGAAAGGAGATGGCCCTTTCACGGTATTTGCACCAACTGACGAAGCGTTCGCTGCTCTGCCTGCAGGTACAGTAGAGAACCTGCTCAAGCCGGAAAACCGCGATCAACTGGTTTCTATCTTAACCTACCATGTGCTGCCAGGTAAGGTGATGTCGTCTGATGTAAACCTTAAGCAGTTAAACGTCGCCACAGTACAGGGTACCGAAGTGTATATTAACGGCATGTCCGGTGTATCGGTAGATGGGGCCAAAGTGATTAAAGCGAATATCGAAACTGATAATGGCGTTATCCATGTTATTGACACAGTGATTCTCCCGCAAAGCTAAGAATCCTGATAACAGGCGTTATCACCATTTGATACTAATAAAACCCCTGCTGTCGAGGCAGGGGTTTTTTATCTATTAATCGGAACTAAGGGATTAACTAAGATACCCATGCATTGAACCAATATTTTATTGCGTCTGCGTCTTGTATGAATGGGATACCCCCGAGCTTTTACCCTGATTGTACGTACCCACTAAAACGGGGGAAATTTAACCTGCCCCTAAATTTATTGAATACCGCGAATTATATATTGTGCTAGATCACCATGTAGCCTACCCACAGCTTCCAACATAAACACCATATTCATATAAATCGCAATAAACAACCGTTCCGCTAATATTGTAATACTGTTTTTCCTGGCCATGTTTTAGCCCATCCATGTATTCGGTTTCAAACTCAATTAGCCCAGATTCGTAGTAGGTCTTTTTCACTCCATTGAGAAGCCCATTGTCATAGGGATCTTCATTATGGATAACACCCGTATCAAAATATATTGTCTGTAGCCCCTGTCTAACTGAATCAATATAAAAGCTTTCCAGTGTTAGGTGGCCTGTTGAATAAAAATAGGTGCAATACGTATAGTCTTCAAAAAATCCATCATGGTCTTTATCGGCAGTCAAAATTTTGAATGCATAGTCTCCATCAGGGTCTATATTCAAATCATAAAAGAGCGGGCAACTTTGTGGGCCAGCAGGAGGTGGGGTATCGCTTACACAGGCACCATTATTAACATGTTCACCCTGCTGGCAAGGTGTATATCTGAACTCACTTTCGGCAGAATCATAGTTAATGCCACCAACTTCAATCCGAGCAAAGGCATAGATTGAAAAATAAGCATACACTGCCTCACCTGCATTTAGCGTAATGGGGCCAGTATAACTTTCATAAGGAGCCTCTTCGATTCGATAATAAATATCGTAACCCTCAGATTGATTTAACGTTACCTGAATACTGTTTTCAAACGCTGTTTCCTCTGGAGCAGCTGTGACCAGAGATGGCGAAATCACCAGCTCAATCTCATTAGTCATCTTCCCATCAGGCCGTACGGCATACACAGTAATCACCCCTGGTATCAATCCTTCGGGGACGGTCACATTAATAGAATTAGCCGTGACTCCTCCGAGTATCGCTTTAATCGAGTTGCCAGAGTGATCCGTAAAATACACGGCACTGGTCTCGTCAAGCCCTCTTCCCCCAAGCACGATATCCTCGCCTGATAAAATACGTAGCGAATCTGGAGTTTTCAAACTGAAATTTTCAACCTCAAAAAATGCTTTAGTGGTAGTTTTATTTCCCGCCGTGACATAAACCATTCCACTTACAGCTTCATCTGGCACCTTGACCTTAATTTCATCAATTGATCGACTAACAATATCACTGGCTAACACTTCTCCATTAGCTGACTTGAAATGAACATTGATATCTTCTAGCGGAATCCAGCCGCAGCCTTTTAATGAAACCTCGTTACCTATATTACCTTTTGATGGTTCTATGCTATCCAGGTAAACCACATCATCAGTAATGTCGATAAACTGTATTAATTCGTTATATTGAGCGAAAAGATTTGGGTTATATTCAACATATAAATTATAAGAATCACTTCCCGTGGTGATAAATTTATTCGGATCGTCTACAGCTGATAACAAAGTACCATTGTTAGAAGAAGAGACTGAAGCTAATGGTGTTTCAGCATACCCAGTACCCAGGTAGACAGAAGGAGTCAAACCATCAACAGCAGAAAAACCTTCTCCTTCAATATCCAGTACGAAGTTATAATTATCCTGAGGATTTACACCTATACATGTAGGACTAACATCTTCGATATCCAGTGCAAATTCGACGTTTACATTCATCTCTTTTGGATTAGTAGCTAAATCAATAAGAGACTCAGTTATCGTTACTCCATCGGCAGCGGCATAAAGCAAAGTTTCACTTTTATCAAAAGCCTCAATAATGACACCAAGACCAGTAGATACGGCAACAGCTTTGCTTATCAATTTTATCTTGAGTTCTGTAAGCAGCAGACTCACCAAATCTGAAATCCTGGCGTTTTTTAACGGGCCATAACGTTCCAATACAAAGGCGAATCCGGTAATCAACTTGGTACAACCTTCTCGTACAGGAACACTCCAGCAGCCGCTTAGAGAACTGGACAAGGGGTTAATAAAAAAAACATTGACCATACCAGATAGGGAATATTGGTCACTCTCATAATATCCTGCCAAATCCGTGATAAAGCCAGAGCCGTAAATACTGTTCATAAGATCGTAAACCGAATGTCGTAAGGTAGTCTTCGGCACGTTCAAGTCAATCAGTATATTGAGAAATGAATTAGTTAAAGGAACAAACACACCGTCTAACAATAGCTTGGCTCTCAGTTTACGATGCAATTGATACTGATCCGTTTCACCCATGCTGGCTCCGGTTACAATCTCGATGTGCGCATCTTCACCTTCCAGTTCAATTTCTTTAGAACTTGCTATGGATAACAGCCCCCAACCTTTCGGCCCAACCAAAGTCTTGGAGTCAGAATGCAAAACATCAAAATTGTGTCGATAACCATTGACTATCGAGTTATCAGCTGCAGACCTCGCCTCTACACTCAAATACATCTGTGTATCGTTTACAATAGAAACGCTGCCATTAATTAAATGCTTGTTAAAAGAAAGTAATGAATAGTCGTAATCATCAACGTAAATTTGGGCATTTACAGGATCCTGAGAAATCGTGATAAATGAATTAGAAACTGTCGTCTTTTGGCTAATTTTACCAGCTATCTTCGCCGCGCTGGTTTGCATCAGATCTTCGGCAATATCACGAAATTTCTGTATAAGAACCGTATCATTCAGGTTTAGCCATTGCCCTGAATTTTGTTCCTGCAGATAAGTGATATGATCTGCCAGAAGCTGGACTTTTGCATTACTCTGTAGCTGTGTATACAGATCGCTATACTCTGCATCACTAAGGTTCCCTGTAGTTAAAAGTCCCATCATGGTCCAGGCTATTGCGGTCGATTTTGGATCAAAAATGACAGCTGCTGACCCACCAGGTAAAACAACACTACTGAAAAGCACTGAAGATACATCGTCTTTATCTGCAAACACATGAACAATTTCTGGAGAGTTATTTTCAACCGGGAAAGAAACAGATAAATTTGCATCGACAGTATATTCCTCGCCGTCTACCACAACGCTTATATCACCAACTTCTGTTAACAAGTTGTCAGGCAACGCAATATTAGCATTGACGTTTCTTTTTACTGAAAGGTACAGTTTATTAGTTTGATACTGCGCTAACTCTAAATAAAATTCCCCAGTCGCGAGATCAGGAGGTACGGTAAAAGTAAATGAGTTATTTACCGGAGTAACATTAATTGAAACCGCTGGAACCCGTGAATCAAACACAAGATTTAATGGTATCTCTGGAAGATTAGCACCTGTTACTGTGACCAGGTTACCAGGCGTTACTGAGACAGGTTGACTATCAATTAACCTCGGCGTGTTCTCTTCTATTACACGGTACTGAATTTTTGAGGTGCCAGCATTCCCCGTAACCAGAGATAACTGACCCTGCTGGACATTTCCGGGAGCTCTGAAAGTGACAGTCTGATTTTCTATTGATACTGCTGAAGGAGAAACCCTGATAGTTTTATCAGAGTACTCCAATTGAATCTGAATTTCTGCTGATTTTAAATCAGCCGTATTGATGACAGTCTCTTCAGCAGGAACCAGTGAATAATCAAGGCGACTTTCACCAATTAGACTAGAAAAATGAATAATTGAAAAATCAGCCAGGCTTTGGCTCGTTGGGCCAGGCACTTCACTACCTGTACTGCCTCCACCCCCACCGCAGGCAACCAGTACAACCGCGATAACTACCTGTAAAGCCCATTGCCCGAAAATCTTAAACATGACTAACTCCAGAAGACTGCACCGGCTAAAACTAGCGTGAAAGCGGGTTCACGGCATGAGTAGAACTACTCAGTTAACAACGCTATTTGACTTAGGTCAGATCAGGAGAGGTAATCAGACTCAGGCAGGATTATCAGCGCAAGCGTGCTGCATAATGCAGCAGGGCATTGTTACCCTGCAGACCGAGCTTCTGGGTAATATTGTTACGATGATTTTGCACGGTACGAATGCTGATATTCAAATCCCTGGCGATCTCCCGACTGGTTTTAAACTGCCCAACCAGATCGAAAATGCGTTGTTCAGACGGGGTGAGTTTATCGATACTGTTGAGTGAAACAGCACGCTTTGAAATACGCGCCATTGATCCACTCAGGTAACGCTGCTTACGAGTGATACTTTGCAAACAGTTGAGCAGCTCAGTTTCAGCGTCTTCTTTCAAAAGATAGGCGGCAGCACCCAGGTCAAATGCGCGTTCCATCAGATGATAATCATCATACACGGTAAGTACACTAAACAGGGTTTGGGTTGACGAGCCGATGGTTTTCTCGATCACTTCCAGGCCTCCGGCCACCGGCATATTGATATCAACGATGACTATATCGGGCTGGTGCTGCAGAATAAAATCAATGGCCTGGGCACCATCACCGACCTCATAACACTCGTAATTATTTTCCTGTTGCAGGATATGTCGCAGCCCCACACGAAATATCGGATGATCATCCGCGATCAACACAGTCTGTTTCATACTTCCGTTCTATCTTACAGCGCAATCTCGACCTGAATACTAGCACCTGAGGGTGAATTTTCTGCAAACTGCACCACACCTTGCAATACTTCCACGCGCTCACGGATACTTTCCAGCCCCAGACCGCTGCTATGCTTTCCAGGCATCAGGCCGATACCGTTATCACGGATGCTCAGCTTCAACTTACCAGCACTACAGATCATATCGATCCAGACCTGATCAGCCTGGCTATGCTTTAGCGCATTATTCAATGCCTCCTGGATAATTCGATATAGATGCAGTCGGGTGGCTGCAGGTAGCTGATCAATACATGAGTCGATGTTTAATTCGCAATGCATTCTGCCCTGCTGATTAATGCGCTCGACAATTGCTTCAAGCGCCGAACCCAGGCCGATCTGGTCAAGTATATGCGGATGCAATTGGTGGGATATCGCCCTGATCTCATCCAGAGATTCATGCACCAGTTGTTGAGCTGTGTGTAAGGTCTCAGCATCAGCATGCTTTTCGAGCGCATGCATGGTATTGGCCAGCAGCGACAGGTTCTGATTTACCCCATCGTGTAAATCAGCAGCAATTAAACGGCGCTGCTCATCCTGGGTTTCAATCAGGCGGCGTGAAAACTGGCGTCGTGCCTGGTCTGCTTTTGTAGTTGCCAGTAACAACTGCTGCTGCACCTTGAGTTTATCTTCACGTAACAGATTTATCCGGTCAGCCAGTGCGAAAGACAACAACAGAGAACCCAAAGCGGTGCCCAGGCTGAACAGATTTTCGGTCAGATAGGACGCTTCAATCAGGTTGGCGCTGCGCGCAGCGATCAGTATCGCACCCGGCAGTATCGGAATAAATGCGATCAGTGCAAAGCGTACCGCCCGGTAGCCAGCACGCCAGGCAATGAGGAGCGGCAATGGGATCGCCACCGCCACCAACGCACCAAAAGGACCAAGTAGAAAGAACAGCATAGACGGACCAAAAACAGCGCTTATCAAAGCCGCTACCAACGCCAGATAAAACAGCAGTGAAAACAGACGATGCAGGCGTGGTGCGTATTGTACACTGAGTGCAATCAACTGGGTGAAGCGCAAACCCGCAGCCATCGTCAACCAGATAAACAGGGTCACCGCGCGATCCGCAAATAGCGGAGAATCAGGCCAAAGATAAAGGCGCGCATAGCCTTCAAAAGCAAAATG
This sequence comes from Gammaproteobacteria bacterium, assembly GCA_050288105.1. Taxonomy (GTDB): domain Bacteria; phylum Pseudomonadota; class Gammaproteobacteria; genus JACNJF01. The sequence goes on along the minus strand of JBNKDE010000015.1, from coordinate 49,224 downwards.
GAATAATGCGAACATGCCGAGATAAAAGGCAAACCAGAGATAGGCTGTATCGCGCACGGTTGGGAAAAGAAAAAGATTATACAGCACCAATGCCAGCAAAATGCCGTAATACAGTCCACTTAGGAGTTGCTGTAACTGGGTATGCTGTTCGAAAGCGCCACGCTCCCAAAGATACACGGGTACAACAATCGCCGTGTTGCTTTGTACACGAATCAGGATTTCATTATCAACAACAGCTGACAGGGGTAACTCAAAGAGTGGAAAACGATAATCAATGTTTGCACCCGGGCCCGCCAGCGTATCGCCCGCCACCTGATGTTGCCAGGAAAGATTGCCACAGCGACAAAATAGATCGACCCGATCAAGCTGACTAAATGCAAGCTCCAGAAGATAGCTGTAGCCTGAGTTAGAAGCCGCGCTTACATCAATCTTAAAGTAAAACCAGTAAGCCCCATGGGTACGCGGAAAACTGATGCGTCCATCGGCTCCACGAAATTGCTCTTTAACCTGCACTACCTGCTCAATCGTCCTATCGCCGGAAGCATCGTGGTACCAGCTTAAATCATGCTGTAGCGCAACTCTCTGTGTAAAATCTGACACCTTTGGCGCGACTGAAGCCGAGGCCAGCTTCGAGATACCCAAAAGTATAAAGAAGCTGCAGCACAACAAAAAAAGAAATGGCGAATAAGATTTTTGAGTACCCATTTTTATTAAATCAAGACACTACTGAATAATCCCGTTTCAGGTTCAGACCCGGCCCGTCCGCCCTGTTTAGTGATACCCTGGAAATGCGCAGCAACAAACGAGCAGTACGATATTCGTTTTCTGCCGCCGCAATCAATTAAAAAGGCTGCCTGGCAGTTGAAGAAGGTGGTACTCCAAAAAAACGCTTATATTCCCGACTGAACTGCGCAGCGCTATTGTAACCCACCATAAACCCCGCTTCACTGACGTTTTTCCCCTGCATGATATAGCTTTGTGCTTTATTCAGCTTTATCGACTTTGCAAACTGTAGCGGTGACAGGTGCATGACCTGCTTGAATTTTTTGTGAAACCCTGAGCTACTCATATTGACATATTCTGCCAGATCATCGATGGAAACACTTTTATCCAGATTCTGATGAAGATACTCCACCGACCTTAAAATCTCACTGATTTGCCCGCGTTGTTGAAGATGATATTTTAGCATGCCGCCCTGTTCGTCATTTAGCAGGCGAAAATAGATTTCATCAATCATCGACTCGCCTAGAATCGCTGCTTCATTGGGGTCATCCAGTGTTTTCAGTAATCGGATGATGACATCCAGTAAACGTTGCCTGAGAGGTGCTGAAAAAATACCTGAAACGTTTTGTGGGCCATCCTGACCATTGGTTTTTGCTGCCACCTGCTTCATTTTTAAAATAATCTGCGAGATTCGTTTGAGATCTATACGAATCATTGCGACCAGCAGCGGATTTTCCTCACTCGCTTCAATCAGTTCACACTCCACAGGCATAGGTGCAAACAGCGCCATGATATTACCGGGGTTGTAGTTGTAGCACTGACCGTCAAGATAGATATTCTTTTTACCCTGAGCCCCGATAAAAATACAGGGGTCATAAACCTGTGGCAGCAGTCTGTAGGGCTCAGACATTTTCCAGGTCATCAAATTTGGTACCAGAGTCGAATTACCCCCCTCTTGTGGTGAATACTTCTCCAGTAAGCTTTTGAACTCCTGCATACCACGGAGTGAAACCGCCATACCTTTATCCCGTTTTAATCTCTCGTTAGATGCAAAAATATTAGCATTGTGCATATCTATTTATCTACAGCTGTAGAGTTTTGTGCAAGTAATATACAGTTTTATGTGTTCATCCACCGGACTTGTTATGGAATGATCCCGCTCATGGAATCATAAACATTCACCGGGGGACTCTAAATATGACCAGCGCCATCAAAACACGCCATCTGGATACGGTTATTAAAAACCATACGCAGGACATGACCAACAAGGTTGTGGCGATTACAGGAACGACCAGCGGAACAGGGTTCGTCTGTGCCAGAGAGGTTGCCCGCCTGGGCGCAACAGTACTGCTGTTAAATCGGGCAAGTGATCGTTCTACAGCCGCAACCAAACAGTTAAAGGAAGCAGTCCCAACAGGAAAATTTCACAGCATCAACTGTGATCTGCAGGACTTTGCAAGCGTGCGCAGTGCTATCGATGAAATAAGCTCAAACTTCGATGTGATCGATGTTTTATGCAATAACGCGGGCGTGATGGCTTTGGAAGACCGCGCCACTAAAGATGGTTACGATATCCAGATGCAAACCAACTGCCTTTCTCACTTTTTATTAACAAAAGGCCTGTTTCCTCTATTAAAGAACAGCCATGAGGGTCGAGTGGTCAACCATTCCTCTATGGCGCGCATCGGTGATCCACTGGAGATGAAATACTTTGAAAAACGAGGGGGTGATCTAGGTGGGGATGGTACAGAAGAAGAGAACAGCAGCTTTTCTGGTCCACGCTGGGCGCGTTACCACCAGACAAAACTTGCTAATTGCGCGTTTACCTATGGCCTGAAGCAAAAACTGGAACAACAGCATATTGGGCATATTAAAGTACTGTTAGCTCACCCCGGCCTTGCTTTAACGAATTTACGCTTTACCACTGCAAACACTGGCGGCATGGATGTGAACAGCCCCATTATGGAAAATGCACAAACCGCTGAAGACGGGGCTTTGGGCATTATCCGCGGCTGTATGGATAAAGATGCCCAATCAGGCGATTTTTACGGCCCTCAACTCTGGTCCGGCTTTCCGGAACGCCTAACGCCTGAAGATGAGCTATTCGACCCGCATAACATTGAAATCAACTGGCAGGGCTGCGAAGCGGCGGTGGGTGAATTTAAATTTGATTAGACTCCATGACGCCTTTTAACAGGCGCTATGCGGTCTAATAAGTCAAAATATTGTTCATAGAAATTGAGATTTCGCAGGTAAATTGAGAATCACTAGTCATTTTTGGTAGCAAAGCTGTTGCGTTAAGCCTAATTATCATATGATTAATGCATTCTTTTGCTGGATGCGACGCATTCATATCAACCTGTTTTGATATGGTTTGTTAGTCTTTCTGACACCCTCAGGTTAAGGGCTTCAAATTCGCGATTATTGATAGCAGGCTAAAAGCACGGCTAACCGTGCTGTTTAATCGTTTGCTGATCGGTTGTTAGCCTTTGTGTAGTAAACTTTCGAATGTCAAAAGCCATTGCCAAACCACCAGTATTTCGTACCAGCAAGGCCCAGCCAATGCGGAGCTTTACCGGCCTGTCCGAGCGTTCCGAGACCGAAATTCATTTTCAAGCCTTACTTGAAACCATGTCCGAAGGCGCCATCATTCAAGGTGCTGACGGCAATATTCTGGCGATTAACCCTGCTGCGCAAGCACTTCTTGGAGACTCTGACCCAGATACAAACTGGGGTGACAAAAATTTTCCCTGGACATTTGTTAATTCAACGGGTGCAGCTTTTAGCAGAGAAAAACAACCCTGGTTCGTCGCTTTAAGTCGGGGTCAGTCGATAAGCAACCAGATCATGGGCGTCAAGCGTGCCGATGGATCATTAATCTGGGTCAGCGCCAACCTGAAACCCGTGGTAAATGCTGGCACATCTGCTCGTCAAAGCGTCATAACGACTTTTAGGGAAATCAGCAAAGAGCAGGTCAGCGAGTCTGCAGTAAGTCATGATTTAAGGCAGCTACAACCTCTGCTGGAAGCCTTCCCCAGTCCATTCTTTGCAAAAGATCTGGCGGGTCGCTACATCGCCTGCAACCATGCTTTCGAACAATTCCTGGGTATTCAGCGCGCGCAGCTGATGGGCAAAACCGTATTTGATATTGCGCCACACGAACTGGCCAGCAAGTATCATGCAGCTGACCAGCAGCTCATTGATCATCCCGGAACTCAGGTTTACGAAGCGCAGGTACGCTGGAGTGACGACAGCCTGCGCGATGTGATATTCCATAAAGCATCACTGATCGGGGAGGCGGGAGAATTGCGTGGTCTTTCCGGCATTATGGTTGATATCACTGATCGTAAGCGCGTCGAAACCAATTTAAGGCAACAGGAAAAGCTCTATCGCACCGTGGTGGAACATAGCCCTGACCTGATCGTACGCTATGACACCCAGTTACGTCGAACCTATGTCAACCCCGCCTGGGAACAGTCCAGCGGCCTGTCTGCAGCCGAAGTTGTTGGAAAAGACTCGACTAAGCTGTCCCGAGTAAAACAGTCGGTCAATACTGATTACCTGAACACTTTACAAAAGGTGCTGGACACAGGCTCCCCCGAATCGATAAATTTTCAGTGGGAGAATGCCTATGGCAAAACACTGAACTTGCAGTACCTGATTGTTCCCGAGCACGATGAAGAAGGTAAGGTAATCAGCCTGCTGGCGGTGGGTCGAGATGTCACTGAAGTCAAACAGACCGAACAGGATTTGCTCAGCACCAGGACACACCTGCTCAGGGTAAACCGTGCACTGAAAACCTTAAGCGCCGGAATCGAAACTCTGGTACGGGCCGGTAGCGAGCAGGAATTATTACAGCAAATGTGTCAGGTCATAGTACAGGTGGGTGGGCATGTGATTACCAGTATCAGCGAACTGAAAGATGACGGTAAAACGATTAAAAATTGTGCATTAGCGATTCATCCTGATGCGACTGATCTGAATGACTGCAGTTGCACCACAGACTGCCACGCGGTGAGCACAGCCATCACCCAACGTAGACCGATAGTCATTCACGATGTACTCAATGATCCGCTATGCAGTCCCTGTGAAAAGCGCCTGCAATCCTGCCGAATTCGTTCAGCGCTTATCCAGCCGCTATGGAATGAAGGGGAAAATTTTGGTGCACTCTCCATCTACTCTGCCGATCAGACTGCGTTCGATGATGACGAAGTAACCCTGTTAACGGATATGGCAAACGATCTGGCCTACGGAATACGCTCACTGCGTAACCGACAACATCGTGAAGAAGGGATGCGTCAAATCCAGGCCACCATGGAAGCAACAGTGCAGGCTCTGGCCAACACGGTCGAATTTCGAGACCCCTATACTGCTGGTCACCAACAACGAGTAGCACAGCTATCCACGGCCATCGGTAAACAACTGGGGATGGACGACAACCGAATCAAAGGACTTTATCTGGCTTCGGTAGTCCATGACATCGGTAAGATACGGGTACCTTCAGAGGTACTCACGCGTCCGGGCAAGCTGTCCAGTATCGAAATGGAAATGGTAAAAACCCATGTCGAAGCCAGCTACGACATACTGAAGTCGATAGACTTCCCCTGGCCCATTGCCAAGATCGTCATGCAACATCATGAGCGCTTGAACGGCTCGGGTTACCCGCTTGGAATCTTTGGCGATGAAATCCTGCTGGAATCGCGCATCCTGGCAGTGGCGGACGTGGTCGAGGCAATAGCCAGCTTCAGGCCCTACCGCCCGGCGCTGGGTATAGATATCGCGCTACAGGAGATAGAAAACGGACGCGGCAACCTGTTCGATAGCAAGGTTGTTGATGCCTGTATCCACCTGTTCCGGGAAGAAGGCTATACGATTGAATAATATTAACCCGGCACCAATATAGGTATTGTTCAGAGTCTCAAGAAAGCTTCAGATCTAGGCACAGCTCGCAGGTAATGGTTATTCCCTTGGCAAGAGCTGTAACGCGGAGCTGGAGTTTTCTTGAGACTCCTAACTTACTGGAAATATAAAAGATAGGCCGCAGCACACTGGCCCACGGACTACGTTAACAGCAGTTGCTGGAGAATGACTACAGCGGCCTGCTGTTGCCTTGCCGTGTACCAGTGTGCTGTGGCTGAACATTACCTATATTGGTGCCGGGTTAATAAGTGCAGCTGTAAAAAACCTTACACTGCCTGGTGGATGGAGTTGACGGCCTTATAAGCGGTAGCAATCGCCACTCCGGCGCCACAACGCTGGCGCACCCAGTCCTGATTCGCTAACACGATACCTGCAGCAAACAGGCGTCGGTCAACCAGCTGTTGCTGCGCGTCAACCACCTGCATGCGATCATTCACTAACAACCCTGCCCGATTCACTGCATGCCCCCGAAGGTCAAAATAGTCTTCTCTAAACCAGTCTTCACGCGAATCGGGTTGCTGAACCGGCAGTTGCATTAGTGGCTCATACACCTGAAACTGATCAGCCTCCAGCCCGCCGGATAAAAAGCGACCACTGGCCAGCAGCACATTTTCCGCTTCTATGACTACTGGTCCAAAATGATCTTCATAAGCAAGCTGTATGCATTGCTCTTTAAAAACTACCGACTCTACTTTTTTCTGGCTAATCACAGTGGCACCTTTAGCAGACAGTTGCTGTTCCGTCAGTTCGCGCAGCCTGATACCCGGTACCGCAGGCGGTATGCAGGGAATCTCGAATACCGGTAACCCGATCAGGCGCTGCATATCCTGATGCACCAGGTCAGGATGATGAATACCCAGTATTGCAGGTAGCGCAAGGTACTCTGCATCTCCAAGCAGGGGTTTAATGCGCTCAGCCAGTGCCACCCGGGTCTCGGGTACCTCCAGCGCACGCGCCATCACCTCAGCATAGACCTGCGCCCCGGACTCCATATCGGGAAAGCTGACATGTTGTGAACGCAAACCAGGCCACTGTGTACTCAGGTTGGCAACAATTTCTGGCCCACTAAAGCCCTGCAGTCCTGCGAAGTCGATAATTAACACTCTGGCGCGGTCATTTATTGCGTTTAACGACTGCTGCATGGTTTCAGGGATACTGAACGTCGGCTTACAACTGCCCGCAGGTAGCAAAGCCATTAAATTGCTGTTTTGCGCTGCGGTATAGTTCAGGCCCATTTGCCGTAGCGCGTCGATAAACTCATCGAAAGCCGCGCTAATTTCAGCATTGTCTACCCTGCAATAAGGATGATCCGGCTGCTCACTGCGCAACTGATTAAGCGCCTGCCAGGGGTCGCTGATATATTCCGCAGCATTGACGCCGAGCAAATCAAGATACCCCGAGGTATAAGCCAGCGCGCCCGTATTCCCGATCTGTATGCTGTTAATACCCCGATTGAGCGCAAATATCGTCGCTGCGCAACCTGCAACTCCGGCACCAATTACAGCCAGCCGGGTTTGGTAATGACGCGTTTTTTTTATCATGTCTCATCCATACTGTTTACCTTGCCGGGGGCCGGCAGCATATCCAGCCCCATCAGGCCACAGTGCATGGTCTCAGCCAGCTCGATCTGCGGCATCTGCTCACCCCAGAGCACCGGCCGTATGCCCTTGAAGCGTTCACTGACGAAATCCCGCATCGAGTTGAGACCATCCTGGTTCTGATACACGCCTCTGTCGTACAGATAGGAGCTCACCCGCATACTGCAGAATGCACCCTGACAGGTCCCCTTACCTATTCTGCTACGTAAACCGATAGCCTTCAGCGTCATCGCTGACTCCCTGCCCGGCGACTGCTCAATCACATCATCAACCACTGACTTTGACACCATTTCACATTCACAGAGGATTAAATCACTATTATCATGCTGCTGGTACCAGTGGCGAGCAGCATAACCGGGCTCGGTCCAGCGCACTCTTTCATCCTCGGGTAACACCTCGGTCGCCGTGCTACAGGGAACCGTATTACCCAGACGGCTGGCAACCAGATCCGCTGTTTTTTCTGCCATCAGGCGGAAGGTGGTAAGCTTACCACCGGCAATTGTGGCGAAGTTGGATACCCCTTGCTGTTGATGATCAAACAGAGTAAAGCCGCGGCTGGCTTTGCGTCCATCCTGCTCGGCACGGGAAGACATCATCAGTGGCCTGACGCCTGAAAAGGCACGGATAAATCGAGTCCGTTCCAGCGCAGGCACCAGTGTCATACCCTGTTGCAGGATGCGGTCTACCTCGTCTACCGTAGGCCTGATCTCATCCAGGGATTGTAGATTTACCGATGTGGTGCCAAGTAGCGAAACCGTACCACCCGGCACCAGGATATCGCCATCTGCCGGCGGCCTCAGGTGATTGATTACACCATGACTCAGGCGCACATTACTGATAATCAGTGAACCCTTCGAATACAACAGCGAGACATCATGGCAACCTGCCAGCTCTGCCACCATTTTTGACCAGGCGCCACAGGCATTGATATATTGCTGTGCACTAATGCAAACCTCTTCCCCTGTTCTTTGATCCCTACAGATAGCGGCACTGATCAGATCCGCCTGTTTCTGAAAACGAATTAACTGCATATGTGGCAGGAAATCATTATCACCCAGCTGCCGTGCGTGCTGTACATTCGCCAGTGTAATCCTGAAGGGATCAACGCTAGCATCAGGCACCCGATAGGCAGCAATAATTTTATCGGACAGCTCAGGCTCCAGCTGCTTTGCCTGTTGTGCACTGATCTGTTCGCATGCAATGCCAGCTTTGGCACAGTGCTCGGGAAAGGCCTGCGCAAAATCAGGATCATCACCTTCCACCGCGACAAATAACCCACCACAGGGATCAATCGCGCTGGCGGCGATTTTTTTCAGTATCTCGCCCTCGACACGACATTCCGCCGCGGTTTCGGTATCGCTGGAGGCATAGCGTCCGCCACTGTGCAACAGGCCATGATTGCCTCCCGATGCACCCGCATTCAGGTCTTTTTGATCGATCAGTAAACAGCTGATCCCGCGTAAAGCGAGATCACGCATAACCCCGGCACCGCTCACGCCCCCACCGATAATCAGTACTTCGGTTTGCAGTTGTCGCATTATTAATCCAGCTCCGTTGTTTTTTCGGGCAAATTGATATCCGCCAGTTCAGGCCCCAGGTATTTGCGTTCATTCTCCCCGAGTATACCCAGCGACAGGCAGATCAGTGTCCATAGGTGAATCACATGATACGCGCCACCATAGTGCTGCCCCAGATCTTCAATCTGTGAATGACAGTTGTGGCAAGGGGTCAATACATACTGTGCCGCAGTGGTTTTAATCTGATCGAATTTTCGCTTGCCATAGGCGCGACGCTGCTCATTCATGCCTGCCTGAAGAAAACCACCGCCGCCGCCACAACAGTAATTCGCACTGCGGCAGGGCTGCATGTCGATAAAGTTTTCTTCCCCCACCAGTTTTTTGGCCACATAACGCAGGTCATCCGCAGCAGGGTCACCTATCGATTTGCGAATCAGCTGACAGGGGTCCTGCAGAGTGAACTTGATACCTTTGGTATTCCAGTCCGAATTGACCGGCAATTTACCCTCGCGTATCCACTGCGCATAAAACGTGACCAGGCTTTCCGGTTCAAAATCAGCCTCTAAATGGAAGCGCTCCACTCCTTTCCACAAGGTATAGAAAGAATGCCCGCACTCGGTATTGATCCATACCTTGCAGCCCAGTTCATTGATCGCATCCACACGTTGCTTGACCATAGATTTCCACTTTTCATCATCGCCGGTAAACATGCAGAAGTTTTCCGCCGCCCAACCCTTTGAAGCATAGGTCCAGTCGGCGCCGACATAATCAAAGATCTTCCACAATGGCCCCAGCTCTTCCGGTTCAGCGGCGGGCTCGCGTGAGTTCTGGTTAACGAAGAAGTAGGCACCTTTTTTGTCGATGGGTGCTTTTAGCTGCTTAAATCTCGGCGACTGCTGCTGTATCTCTTCGACGGTTTCTTCAACGATCTCGATGAAATCCTCGGTTTGCAGCCCCATTGCACTGGTACCCTCAAAGCGCATCTGTGCTTCGCAGGAACGCATAATCCCCTTGGGTTTTTTATCATCCGGCCAGGCTGAGCGCGCCAGTCCCACCAGTACCGAAACATCGATATTCATCGGACACACATGAGCACAGCGCTGGCACTGGGTACAGGTCCACACCCACGGCGTGCTTGCGAGTTCTTCATTCATATCCAGCATCGCCATACGGATAAAGCGGCGTGGATCCATACCGTCAAAACCCGAAGCCGGGCAGCCTGACGAGCACAGACCACAGGCCAGGCAGGCGTCATAATTTGCCCCTTTGGGTAGTAACTCCCTGGCTCTGGTTTTGAAATCAATCATTTGATTTTTCCTGACTCAGCCATAGCTGACAACCTCACATCCAGTAAAAGCTGAGAATAAACCCTGCGAAACGAACATAAAACCCAACCAATAGAAAGGAAAACGAACATATACTCTAAAATATTACGCTATTTCCTGTATTTTACACCCGTTATTTGCTATTAATTTTCTTTATTTCCAGTTTTCATTTTCGTTTGAATAATTATTTTCTTGCTAACGAACAAATATTGAGTAATATCTGACTCCCACCAAAACAATATTAAACGTAGGAGGAATAACGTGATGATGCAACGATTACCCATTACAGTGGGCATCGCATTACTGGCTTTTCAATCGGCTGTTTCTGCCGATATGGCTAAAGCAAAACAGTGGATTGATTCCGAGTTTCAACCGTCTTCTTTGTCCAAAGCAGAGCAAATGAAAGAGATGGAGTGGTTTATCAACGCCGCCAAACCTTTCAAAGGTATGGAAATCAATGTGCTGTCCGAAACCATACCCACCCATGAGTACGAATCTAAAACACTCACCAGGGCCTTCGAAGAAATTACCGGCATCAAGGTCAACCACCAGTTACTCGGTGAAGGTGAAGTGGTGCAGGCCGTACAAACCCAGATGCAAACCAAACGTAATCTGTACGATGCCTATATCAATGACTCTGATTTGATTGGTACCCATTCGCGCCTGCAACTGGCAGTCAACCTGAGCGACTGGATGGCTGGCGAAGGTAAGGATGTCACCAACCCCAATCTGGATATTGATGACTTCATCGGCAAGTCTTTCACCACTGGCCCCGATGGCAAGCTGTACCAGCTACCCGACCAGCAATTCGCTAACCTGTACTGGTTCCGTAAGGACTGGTTCGACCGCCCCGACCTGAAGAAAAAATTCAAGGCCAAATATGGTTATGATCTGGGCGTTCCAGTGAACTGGTCTGCCTACGAGGATATCGCTGAATTTTTCACCAACGATGTGAAGGAAATCGACGGTACTCGCGTGTATGGCCATATGGACTACGGTAAGCGCGCCCCCGACCTGGGCTGGCGTATGACCGATGCCTGGTTATCTATGGCGGGTGCAGGCTCCAAGGGCCTACCTAACGGTATCCCAGTCGATGAATGGGGCATTCGTATGGAAGCAGGCAGCTGTAATCCGGTAGGTGCATCCGTATCCCGCGGTGGTGCAGCAAACGGCCCTGCAGCAGTTTATGCAATCGATAAATGGGATCAATGGTTACGCAAGTACGCACCTCCAGGTGCCGCCAGCTATGACTTCTACCAGTCACTGCCTGCATTGTCTCAGGGTAATGTTGCACAGCAGATCTTCTGGTATACCGCATTTACCGCATCCATGGTTGCACCCAAGTCTGAAGGTAACAATACCGTTGATGATGCGGGTAAACCACTGTGGCGTATGGCCCCATCTCCACACGGACCTTACTGGGAAGAAGGCCAGAAACTGGGTTATCAGGATGCTGGATCCTGGACACTGTTCAAGTCCACACCGGTTGATCGCCGTAAAGCAGCCTGGTTATACGCACAGTTCGTGGTTTCTAAAACCCTTGACGTAAAGAAAAGCCATGTTGGCCTGACCTTTATTCGTAACTCAACGGTTAACGATAAATCATTCACCGAACGTGCGCCCAAGCTGGGTGGTCTGGTTGAATTCTACCGCTCTCCTGACCGCGTATTATGGTCTCCCACTGGCATCAACGTGCCCGACTATCCAAAACTGGCACAGATCTGGTGGCAGCAAATTGGTGACGTTAACTCCGGTGTATTCACCCCACAACAGGCTATGGATCGTCTGGCCGGAGAAATGGATACCGTTATGTCGCGTATGCAGGCTGCTGATGAAAAAGCCAACGTGTACGGTGGTTGTGGTCCTCGCCTGAATGAGCCTAAAGATCCTTCATACTGGCTCAATAAGCCGGGGTCGCCCAAGGCTAAACTCGCCAATGAAAAACCCAAAGGCGAGACTATCGACTACGACGAACTGGTTAAACGCTGGAACAAAGGCTAACCCGGTTTTTTCGTAAATCCTGTGGAGGCACCGCCTGGTGCCTCCACAATCTGCAACAACCCTGTTCCATTAATACTGACTAACCTAACGATAATAATGCAGGAAATTTCCAGAACTTCTAATTTAAGTGAACGACAGCAGGAGATTATGGAATTCGCCCGACTACAGGGACGGGTTCTGGTTGAATCCCTTGCCGAAACACTGAATGTTACACCCCAGACCATTCGCCGTGATCTGAGTGAGCTATGCCGTCTACGACTTTTGCATCGTGTGCATGGCGGCGCAATAGCCAGCGATGGTATTGAGAACCTGGGATACGAAGCGCGCAGACAAATGGCTACAGAAAGCAAACGCGCAATTGGACAGATGGCAGCCGAATTGATCCCGAATGATTCTTCACTGTTTATCAATATTGGCACCACCACCGAGCAGGTCGCAGAACAGTTACTGAGCCACCTTGGACTACTCGTGATTACCAACAATATGAATGTAGTCAACATGATGCGCAGTAGCGAAACCATCGAGGTGATGACTGCGGGTGGTATTGTACGACGCGAGGATGGCGGCATCGTGGGCGAATCAGCCACTCGATTTATCGACCAGTTCAAGCTCGACTACGCCGTGATAGGTGTTTCCGCAATTGAAGAAGATGGTGCGATTCTTGATTTCGACATGCGAGAGGTCTGCGTAACCCAGGCCATTATTCGAAATGCACGTTCCGTCATTCTGGTGGCCGACGAACTCAAATTTAGTCGTAAGGCGCCCGTAAGAGTATGCAACATTGCTGACATTGATTATTTCGTCACCGATCAGGACCCACCGGCAAAATTTTTAAACGTCTGCAAGGCCCATGATGTCACGGTGAAAATCGCGACACCTTTATGAGATAAAAGTATGGCAATTGAATTAAAAGGTGTGGTTAAAAGAGTTGATGCTGACACGCATATCTATACGACCGATTTAAAACTATCCAAAGGTGGATTCAATGTTTTACTGGGCACCACCTTATCCGGTAAAACCACACTCATGCGCCTGATGGCCGGGCTGGAAAAACCCACTCGGGGTGAAATCTGGTTTAACAATAAAAACGTAACCGGGGTGCCAGTACAAAAACGTAGCGTAGCCATGGTGTACCAGGCATTTGTCAATTATCCCAGCTACACCGTATTTGAAAATATCGCTTCACCACTTAAAGTTGCCAAAGTGCCGCAGGATGAAATTCGCCAGCGCGTGGAATCCATAGCCGATCTGCTAAAACTGACCCCCATGCTGAACCGCATGCCCTCAGAGATTTCGGGTGGACAGCAGCAGCGAACCGCATTAGCACGCGCTTTGGTAAAAAATGCCGAACTGGTATTACTGGATGAGCCTCTGGCCAACCTGGATTACAAGCTGCGCGAAGAACTACGCGATGAATTACCCAAACTGTTTGAAGGCTCAGGCGCCACGGTGGTGTATGCCACCAGTGAACCGATGGAAGCCCTGTTACTGGGAGGCCATACAGCCACCTTGCACGAAGGCCGTGTCATTCAATATGGCGAAACCGCAGAGATTTACCACCATCCCAATAATCTCACCAGTGCCAGTGTATTTTCACACCCACCGATTAATACAACCAGGATTGTTAAAAAAGGGTCAGAGTTTGATATCGATGGCGTGACCTGTTGTGAAACTGGCGACCGATTTAGCCACCTGTCGGACGGGAATTACATTCTCGGTGTGCGCCCGCATCATCTGACACCCTACAAAACACAGGCTGATTCGATAGCCGTCAAAGGCATTGTTAAGGTCACAGAAATAAGCGGTTCTGACTCTGTGATTCATATCCAGTTTGGCGATGGCAGCTGGGTATCGGAATCGCATGGTGTACACCCGCATAAAATGGGCGAATCCATAGAGCTATATCTCAACCTGAATCAATGCCTGCTGTTTGATGACAAGGGAGACCTTATTCCATTATGAATACTCAACGCTTTACTGCTCAAAACTGGGATTAACCACTATGGCTCAGATTAAACTGCAAAACTTAAGACATAGTTATAGACCTGATCCAGACGGTAAGCAGGACTACGCCCTGAAAGAGATCGATACCGTATGGGAGGATGGTGGATCCTATGCCCTGCTCGGCCCTTCAGGCTGCGGTAAAACCACCTTACTCAATATCATCTCTGGTCTGCTTAGCCCGTCAGAAGGCAAGATCCTGTTCGATGATCGAGATGTTACCCATGTATCCACCAGCGATCGTAATATCGCCCAGGTTTTCCAGTTTCCTGTGGTTTACGACACCATGTCAGTATACGATAACCTCGCTTTTCCACTGCGTAATCGAAAGTTTGCCGAATCGGATATCGAGAAGCGCGTGCACGAAATTGCTGCCATGCTGGAGCTGGAAGACTCGCTATCAAAGCGCGCCTCACGCTTGACTGCCGATGGCAAACAAAAGATATCCCTGGGACGCGGCCTGGTGCGTAATGATGTCAGCGCCATCATGTTTGACGAGCCCCTGACTGTTATAGATCCACATCTGAAATGGAAGCTGCGTTCGAAGCTGAAGGAACTGCACCAACGTCTGGGTATTACCATGATTTATGTCACCCACGACCAGACCGAAGCACTGACCTTTGCCGATCATGTTGTGGTAATGCACGATGGGCTGGTGGTCCAGATCGGCACCCCGGAAGAACTATTCGAACATCCCAGACATACCTTTGTCGGACATTTTATCGGCTCTCCCGGCATGAATATTCTGCCTGCAGAAAATATCGATGGTGGTATCGGTTTCGCAGGCATCAAGGTGCAAACAGCTTCACAGACTGACCCGGCAAAAATCGATGGCAAACTTGAAATAGGGGTCAGACCGGAATTCATCCAGTTCGAACAGCCGGGTGAATCCAGTTCAACACCCTCAATCCCGGTAGAAATCACTCGTGTCAATGATCTTGGAAGATTCCGTATCGTTGAAACTCGCCATAATGAGCATGTGATTCGAGTCGTGTCTCCAGAGGATAAAGTCATACCTTCAGAAAGCCCCCGTATCATCTTTGATCCAGATAAAACACGTCTGTATGCCGACAGCTGGGTAGTCAATTGAGGAAGTACTGAAATGATCAATAAAACTGTCAATCAAAAAGCCTGGTACTTCGTCATCCCCGTGGTTGCACTGGTGGCTTTTAATGCACTGATTCCACTCATGACGGTGGTGAATTACTCGGTACAGGAAACCTTTGGCGATAACCTGTTTTTCTGGGAAGGGGTGAAATGGTTCGAGCAGGTGCTACATTCTGAACGCTTCCATGAATCCTTCCTGCGCCAGCTGGCTTTTACCGGCACCATACTCGCCATTGAGATTCCGCTGGGTATCGCGGTTGCTCTGGCCATGCCGCGCAAGGGGCCCTGGGTATCGGTATGCCTGGTGTTGATGGCCCTGCCGCTACTTATTCCCTGGAATGTTGTGGGTGCCATGTGGAACATCTATGCACTGCCCGATATCGGTTTACTCGGTCGCAGCATCAATGCCATGGGCATCGATTATGACTACACCCAGCAACCTGCCTCGGCCTGGATGACGACCATCATGATGGACGTCTGGCACTGGACCTCACTGGTGGTACTACTGGCTTATGCTGGCCTGTGTTCTATACCGGACGCCTATTACCAGGCGGCAAAAATCGATGGCGCCAGCCACTGGGCAGTGTTCTGGCGTATCCAGTTACCCAAGATGAAACGGGTACTCACGATCGCCATTCTGCTGCGCTTTATGGACAGCTTTAACATTTATACCGAGCCTTTTGTACTCACAGGCGGAGGACCGGGTAACACTACCACCTTTCTGTCTATAGACCTGGTTAAGGTAGCACTCGGCCAGTTCGACCTCGGCCCAGCAGCCGCCATGTCGTTGATTTACTTTTTTGTCGTGTTGCTGGTTAGCTGGGTGTTCTACACCCTGATGATGCGCAATGAGGATTAATCATGTTGAGATATAAATACCTGTTACCAACACTGTATATCATATTCCTGATGCTGCCGATTTACTGGCTGGTCAATATGTCGTTTAAAACCACCAATGAAATACTGGGTACATTTTCACTCTGGCCCATTGAATTCACGCTGGAGAATTACCGGACTATTTTTACCGACCCAACCTGGTATAACGGTTACTTTAATTCGATTACCTACGTGGTAATGAATACCATTATTTCAGTGCTGGTTGCGCTGCCTGCTGCCTATGCATTCTCGCGTTATCACTTTCTGGGCGACAAGCATTTATTCTTCTGGCTGTTAACCAATCGTATGGCGCCTGCAGCGGTTTTTGCGCTGCCCTTCTTCCAGCTTTATTCGGCGGTGGGACTATTCGATACCCATATCGCTGTGGCACTCGCCCACTGCCTGTTCAATATTCCTCTGGCGGTGTGGATACTGGAAGGATTTATGTCAGGTGTGCCCAAGGAACTGGATGAAACCGCCTTCCTGGATGGTTATTCATTCCCACATTTCTTTGTCAAAATTTTTATCCCTACCGTGAGATCAGGTATTGGGGTCACAGCGTTTTTCTGTTTTATGTATTCCTGGGTTGAATTGCTGCTGGCCAAAACCCTGACCTCGGTATATGCCAAACCGATAGCTGCCACCATGACCAGGACCGCCAGTACTTCGGGTTATGAACTGGGTTTACTGGCTGCCGCAGGTGCACTGACTATTATACCGGGGGCTTTTGTAATCTACTTTGTACGTAATCATATTGCCAAGGGTTTTGCCCTGGGCAGGGTTTAAGGTATGAAAATGGAGATAATCACATGCTAGATTTATCCTGGATGGCATGGACATGGCCGACTGCAGCTTTTTTCGGCTTCATCCTGTTCTGCCTTATCGTGATGGCTGTTTGGGAACACTTCTCTCCCGGCGGCAATCCCCGTAACGGAATTCTGGGTCTGGATACCACCCGCGGTGATCGTTTATTTATCGCCATACTGGGCAGTATTTTTATCTTTCTCGGCTGGCTGGCGGCATTCAGTACGCCACTATGGGGCGCGCTTGTGATCTCTGTCGTGTACTTCTTTATTGTTTTTAAATGGGTCTAATCACTACTCAGGGCAAGCGACCTCAATGTTGATGCGTAACCAGAGCCAGGATAACACTTTGATCGACCTCCTCGTGATTGGCGGTGGTATCAATGGCAGCGGCATTGCACGCGATGCTGCTGGCCGTGGACTAAAGGTTACACTGTGCGAGAAAGATGATCTGGCATCACATACCTCTTCATCCAGCACCAAGCTGATTCATGGTGGCTTACGTTATCTGGAGCATTATGACTTTCTACTGGTACGTCACTCGCTACAGGAGCGCGAGGTGTTATTGCACAGCGCGCCGCACATCATCTGGCCGCTGCGTTTTATCCTGCCGCACCATAAAGGTCTGAGGCCGCGCTGGATGTTACGCCTGGGTCTGTTTCTTTACGACCATATCGGTGGGCGCAAGAAACTTCCTGCATCAACTAGCGTGAATCTTAACAAACATGTCGCGGGTGAGTTCCTCAAAAGCACATTTACGCGAGCCTTCGAATACTCAGACTGCTGGGTGCAGGATGCCCGCCTGGTGGTGCTAAACGCACGCGATGCGATGGCACGGGGGGCCGACATCCTGACCCATACCGAATGTATCGAACTGCAAAGGCACACTGATCACTGGACCGTTACCCTGCTGGATAAACGTAGTGGGATAGAGAAGACCATCAACACCCGAGCTATTGCCAATGCTTCTGGACCCTGGGTAGAGCGGACACTCGGACTTTATCAGGAATCCAGAAAAAGTCGCTCGGTGAGACTGGTCAAAGGTAGTCATGTGATTGTAAAGAAACTGTTTAATCATCCTTACCCCTATATCTTCCAGAACACCGATGGACGTATCCTGTTTGCGATTCCCTTCGAACAGGACTTTACCCTGCTTGGCACCACGGACCTAGATTTCAGGGGAGACCCGAATCAGGTCAAAATTAATGCTCAGGAAATCGAATACATTTGCCAGGCGGTGAGCGAATACACCGCCACTCCTGTAACCCCTGAGCAGGTAGTCTGGAGTTATTCCGGAGTGCGGCCATTGTTTGACGATGCCAGTGATAATGCCAGTAAAGTGACACGCGATTATGTGCTGGACCTGGATAACAACGGCGCTGCCATCATCTCTGTATATGGTGGCAAAGTCACCACTTACCGCAAACTCTCTGAACAGGTGGTCGATCAACTGAAAAATGCCCTGCACTTCAACTCACCTGCATGGACCAGAAACAGCATCTTGCCTGGAGGAGAAATAGGCGGAGATTTCGGCACCTTCGCCAGTCAGATGAAACACAAATACCTCTGGCTGGATGATAAAGTTCGAATTGATTACTGTCGCAACTATGGTAGCGAGATAGACCGGCTGCTCGACGGTTGCCAGTCAATGTCTGAACTGGGAGAATACTTTGGCGCAGGACTCTATCAACGCGAAGTCGAATATCTGATACGCCATGAATGGGCCTGTTATGCAGACGACATCCTGTGGCGCCGCAGTAAAAAAGGTTTACGACTTAACCAACAGGAAGTCAGCCATTTAACGCAATGGATAGAAAAATCTCAAATTGATAATAAACACAAAAACCAAGAGATAGCATCATGAGTGACTTAATTCTTAGCATTGATCAGGGCACAACTAGCTCAAGAGCCATCATATTCGATACTAGCGGACATGCGATCGTCACCGCACAGCAGGAATTCAAACAGTATTACCCTGCTTCAGGCTGGGTAGAGCATGACCCGGAAGAAATCTGGTCTAGCACACAGGCCGTGTGCAAGCAGGTGTTATCCGAAGTTGGCGAAGTTAAGGTTATCGGCATAACCAATCAGCGTGAAACCGTCGTGGTATGGGATAGAGAATCCGGAAAAGCGATACACAAGGCAATTGTATGGCAGGATACTCGCACCGCTGATCTATGCGCAGAGCTAAAGCAACGCAATCTGGAAGATATGATCCGCCATAAAACCGGCCTGGTGATCGACCCCTATTTTTCGGCTACCAAGATCGGCTGGATACTCGACCATACAAAAGGTGCCAGAGAACTAGCAGAACAGGGAAAACTGGCTTTCGGAACGATTGACAGCTTCCTCATCTGGCGCCTTACGGACGGCCAGGTTCATGTCACCGACGCGACCAATGCTTCGCGTACCCTGTTGTTTAATATCCGCACCCAGCAATGGGACGAGGAGCTACTTGAGCTTTTCGGCATACCTGCCAGCATGCTACCTGAGGTACGCGACTCGGCTGCCGACTTTGGCATCAGCAGCAGTAATGCACTGGGGCAGCAGATACCCATAGGCGGAGTTGCCGGCGACCAGCAGGCCGCTGCTATCGGGCAAAGCTGCTTCCTGCCAGGCAACATCAAAAGTACCTATGGCACAGGAGGCTTTGCGCTGATCAATACGGGCGATGCCGTCGTCACTTCCAGCGCTGGCCTGCTCAGCACGGTCGCTTATCGGATTAATGGTCATACCACCTACGCTCTGGAAGGCTCCATATTCATCGCTGGCGCTGCGGTACAATGGTTGCGAGATCGAATGAAAATCATCCAGGACAGTCGACAGACCGAAACTCATGCAAACGAGCTCACCAGTAACGATGGGGTTTACCTGGTACCAGCTTTCGTTGGACTAGGTGCCCCCTACTGGAACCCGAATGCGCGCGGCGCCATTTTTGGCCTGACAAGGGATACCGGACCGGAACATTTCTCGCGCGCAGCACTGGAATCCATCGCCTACCAGACCCATGACCTGATACAGGCAATCAGCAAGGATACGCATTATGCGATTGACACCCTGAGAGTTGACGGCGGCATGGTAGCGAACCAGTGGATGTGCCAGATGCTATCGGATATTCTGAATATCGATATTGAGGTACCTGTAGTCACCGAAACTACCGCACTGGGCGCGGCTTATCTCGCCGGATTACAGGCAAAACTGTTTGACTCTACCGACACCATTAGCAAACTCTGGTTAAAAGCCAGCACCTTTAAATCAGAAATGGAGCCAGAGTTGAGATCAAAATTACTGAGTGAGTGGAAAAGGGCTGTTAGTAGTGTTGAAAATATGAGTAAGGCAGGGACTTAAAACTCGCTCTGTGAGCAGGATCGGTTTAATCAACTGGCGACGTGAATACACTTAAAAGGTACGGCCGTTTATTCAACTGATCTCAGCCTGTGCACCCACATATCGAACAAAGTCCAGAGACGACAGGATACCAACCAGTTCCTCATCCTGAGTAACCACCAGATGATGCACCTGTTTTTCGATCATCCTTTGTGCAGCGTCTTCAATGCTGGTATCAGGCGAAATAAATATCACCCTGGGGCTGGCGATTTCAAACACCTGGGTATAGTTTGGATCCTGACCGGATGAATCAAATCGAGTAACATCTGACTTGGATACAAAGCCCACGATACTTCCTGAATTATCGATAACCGGACCACCACTGATTTTATGCGTAACAAAGATTTCCTCTAAATCGCATACCGAGATATCTCTATGCATGGTCCTCACCGAGGTCGTCATAATGTCGCGAACTACTTTCATCCGAAACTCCGTTTGCGCTTGATGGTCAGGGCTTAACGTGACATTGTTATTCATAAATAAAAATCCATCCAGGCTGAATCAGTTAATAACTTAAACAAAACCAGAACTATCATCATTGAAAATTTTCAATGGGTATGCGAACTCCTGTTTGTTTTGCCCTGCGGTCATGCAATTTCTACCGGGAGCCCCCTGAGTTTCCATTCAGGTAATCCACCATCCAGGCGGCGCGCTGCGATTCCCTTCTGTCTGAGTTTTTCGACAGCGTCAAAAGCTAGCACACAATGTGGACCACGGCAGTAAGCGATTACTTCCTGGAAGTTTTTCAGCTCATCCAGTTGCTGTTCCAGGTTCCTGAGCGGGATATTGACCGCTCCCGGTAAATGCCCGGCAGCGAACTCTTCTGCTGGACGCACGTCGAGCACCATGACCAGCCCCTGCTTACTTCGCTCCAGTAACTCACTGGCAGAAACCGGTTCCAGATCGTCCTTGACGGTTAAGTAATCATTTACCAGTTTACCGACATCAGCCAGGTAGCGTTCTGCAACATTGCGTAATGACTGCAGCAATTCAACTACATCCATACCGCTTAAACTGTAAAAAACCTTGTGCCCTTCCTTGCGGCTGGTAACCAACCCTGCCTGACGCAACTGCTGCAAATGCTGAGAAGTATTGGCCACAGTCAATCCAGAAACCTGAGCAAGCGCATCTACACTGCGTTCACCCTGCGCCAGAAACTCTAGTAATTCCAGCCGATAACCGTTGCTCATCGCCTTGGACACGCGAGAGAAGTGGTTAAAAAGCTCGTGTTTGAAATTATCCGTTGACATATAACAAATCCTGTATTTCAATTATTCAAGAGATCTATTGAATTAAAGATACTATATCTGCCAGTATAGCAGACCAACACTCAGAGGAAACCGTTAATGAGCATAGATGTATGGGTTCTTGAGCACGAAATAGCTATTCGATTGAGTTTCTTTTTTGGCGTATTCGCCGTTATCGCGTTGTGGGAGATTTTTCAACCGCGGCGTACCCTGAGTATTTCAAAATCTCAGCGATGGTTGAATAACCTGGGCTTAATCCTGATCAACAGCATGGTCCTGCGCCTGCTTTTCCCCGCCGCAGCGGTGGGTGTGGCGGTCGTTGCACAGCAACGCGCTTGGGGGCTATTCAATTCCTATGATGTGGGATTCTGGCCTGCTGTTGTATTAGCAGTCATCGCAATGGATTTTGTCATTTATCTGCAACATGTCATGGTACACGCGATACCTGTGCTGTGGCGGTTACATCGCGTCCATCATGCTGATCTGGATTACGACGTAACCACGGGTGCGCGCTTCCACACGCTGGAAATCATACTTTCCATGCTGATTAAATTTGCCACTATCGTTCTGCTGGGCCCTCCTGTTATTGCAGTTATCCTGTTCGAGATCCTGCTCAACGCTACCGCCATGTTTAACCACGGTAATATCTATCTCCCGCAAAAGCTTGACCAGATACTGCGGATTTTTGTTGTCACACCGGATATGCACAGGGTGCATCATTCATCGAATGCGGCCGAGGCGAATTCGAATTTCGGTTTTTGCCTGCCGTGGTGGGATCGCCTGTTCGGGACTTACCAGGCACAGCCGGATGAGGGGCATATTCATATGCAGCTAGGCGTAACGGGCTTTGACAACCCCAATCAGGTCAACCAGTTACCCGGCATGTTGATGATGCCATTTGTACAACACTCTGGTGATTACGCAATCAACAGGCGCTGGCAGCAATGAAACCTGCCGTGAACAGGATGCGTATAGTTTCTGCATGCCTGCTGCTGGCGGCTATAGGACTCACGCTATGGCTCAGCCAGTCGCTTGCGCTGGACAGGATTCTGCAGCTGTTTAATGAGCTGGGCGCATGGGGCTGGTTACTTTTTATCCTGCTTTACGCGCTGGGCACTGTTTTATTTTTTCCGGGTTCATTGCTAACCCTGGCGGGTGGTGCACTATTCGGCCCACTCTGGGGAACCCTTCTTAATCTCAGTGCTGCGACACTGGGTGCTACACTGGCGTTTCAGCTAGCGCGCTATCTGGCGGCAGACTGGGTTGAACAGAAAACCAGAGGACGTCTCCAGCAACTTAAAAGCGGGGTGGAAAACGAAGGCTGGCGTTTTGTTATAATGGTTCGACTTATTCCACTGTTTCCTTTTAACCTGCTCAACTATGCCCTTGGCCTGACGCGAATCCGTTTATCTCACTATATGATCGCGAGCTATATTGGCATGCTACCCGGAGCCCTGGCCTATACCTATCTCGGTTATGCGGGTCGCGAAGCGCTGGCGGGCAACGAGGGCTTGATACAAAAAGCCTTAGTCGCCATTGCATTATTGGCAATGGCTATTTTCCTGCCTAGACTAGTCACTCGCCTGAAACACAGCTCATCGGATCAGCCATAAAAAGTGCCAGATTGATATAAAAAACTGCGTCACCATCTTATTTGAATTGACAATTCAATGCGGAAATACCGTATCATTCAGGCATGACGACCATCATTTCAATTTCAAATCTCAGCAAAACCTACGAAGGCGGCCATCAGGCGTTGAAAAAGGTTAATCTCGATATCCAGGAAGGAGAAATCCTCGCCCTGCTGGGCCCCAATGGTGCCGGTAAAACCACCCTCATCTCGGTGATCTGTGGACTGGTTTCGCCCACATCCGGCACGGTGACTGTGAGTAACTTTGATATCATTGAAGATTACCGCAGGACGCGCGAACAGATCGGGCTGGTGCCCCAGGAACTGACGCTGTCCGCATTCGAACGGGTGTGGGATACGCTGTGTTTCAGTCGCGGGCTATTTGGTAAATCCCCGGATACGGCTTATCTCGAGCAATTGCTGAAAGACCTGTCGTTATGGGATAAGAAGGATAATGAACTACGCACCCTGTCCGGTGGCATGAAGCGCCGGGTACTGATTGCCAAGGCACTGTCTCATCAGCCGAAGGTCCTGTTTCTGGACGAACCGACCGCTGGTGTCGATGTTGAGCTGCGTAAGGATATGTGGGAGATTGTGAATAAACTTCGTGAATCCGGTGTCACCATCATCCTCACCACGCACTATATAGAAGAAGCTGAACAGATTGCAGATCGAGTGGGGGTTATCAATGATGGGCAACTATTGCTGGTGGATGACAAGGTCAATCTGATGCAGGAACTCGGGCGCAAGCAATTGATGATAGAACTGAAGGAAAAAATAGATAAGGTTCCTGAGTTGTTGCACAGCTACAACCTGGAGTTATCTAACGATGGCAACGAGTTAATTTATACCTATGACACCCAGGGCAAGAGCACAGGCATAACCTCACTATTACAGGATATGCACTCAGCTGGACTATCCATGAAAGACCTCAATACTACTCAAAGTTCATTGCAGGATATCTTCGTTAACCTGGTAAAGGCAGAGCAATGAACATACAGGCTGTCAAAGTTATCTACAAATACGAAATGCTGCGTACATGGCACACGCTGTTTCAGAGTATTGCTTCCCCGGTGTTATCGACCGCATTGTATTTTATCGTATTCGGATCGGCGATTGGCTCACGCATACAGGCGGTTGAAGGTGTTAGCTATGGCCTGTTTATTGTGCCCGGGCTGGTGATGTTGTCGATACTCACGCAAAGCGTTTCCAATGCGTCTTTTGGTATCTTCTTTCCCAAATTCACCGGCACCGTTTATGAAGTCATGTCGGCCCCGATTTCGTTCTTCGAAATCATCCTGGGCTATGTGGGTGCTGCCGCCTCCAAGTCGATGATTCTCGGCATCATCATCCTGATTACTGCCGCTTTTTTTGTCGATCTGCGTATCGATCACCCTTTGTGGATGATCATGTTCCTGGTGCTTACCTGTATATCTTTTAGCCTGCTCGGATTTATCATCGGACTGTGGGCCAACAACTTCGAAAAACTCCAGGTTGTCCCGCTACTAATCATTACACCGCTGGTGTTTCTAGGTGGCACCTTTTACTCAGTCAGCATGCTGCCACCGCTATGGCAAACCATTACCCTGTTTAACCCGGTACTGTATCTGGTGAGTGGCTTTCGCTGGAGCTTCTTTGGGGTTTCTGACGTCAATGTCGGTATCAGCCTGGCTGTGATCCTGCTATTCCTTGGCCTGTGCTCCGCAATTGTCTGGTGGATGTTTAAAACAGGTTATCGTTTAAAAGAGTGATTCACTGATTGCACAATACCTGTCCGTTCACATATTCTGACTGCAGTGTGCATGCTGCTACAGCTCGTATCTAACGTACTGATCGATAAATTGACTGGCGTGATTTTTTAGTCAACACCAACTGCCATAGCTGGCCCTTGCGGGATCTGAAAAAACCGGCACAGCTCATCAAATAATAACGCCACATACGGTAAAATCTTTTGTCGTATTTTTGCTTTAGCAGCGGCCAGCTGGCATCGAAGTTTTCCCACCAGGCCATCAGGGTTTTGTCATAATCGAGGCCAAAGTTGTGCCAGTCTTCAATCAAAAATCGTTGTTCCAGTGATTTAGCCAGTTCCGTAGCGGAAGGCAGTTTCCCATTGGGAAAGATGTATTTATCAATCCAGCGGTCCACGTAAGGCAGCGTGATATAATTGCCAATCGTGTGTAATAGAAACAACCCTTCCCGTTTCAGCAACCTTTGCGCGGTATCAAAATACTCAACATAGTTTTTAGAACCAACATGTTCGAACATACCTACCGACACAATCTTGTCAAACTGCCCCTGAAGCTGACGGTAATCCATCAACCGAATTTCAACGGGTAAGCCCTGGCAGCGTTGTTGTGCCAGCTTCTGCTGCTCAACTGAAATAGTGATTCCAGTAACTTTGACCCCATAATTGCTGGCAGCATATCGGGCAAGCCCGCCCCAGCCGCATCCGATTTCCAGCATATGCTCGCCGGGCCTAAGATCAAGTTTGCGGCAAATTAAATCCAGCTTATCCAGCTGCGCCCGATCCAGGCTGTCTGCCTGCTGCCAGTAGGCGCAGGAGTAACTCATGGTCGGGTCCAGCATAGATTCAAAAACGTCATTCCCGATATCGTAATGCTGTTTTCCGACCTGGTAGGCGCGTATTTCTGACTGTAGATTAAACAGCCTGTTGCGTAATACTTCCCCGAACAGGCGAATGCGGGTCCAGCCCTTGATTTTTTCATCAATGTCCTGGCTTAATAATCGGCAAAACAGCTCGTCCATAGCATAACAATTCCATAGCCCATCCATATAGGCCTCTCCAAAACCAAGAGACCCCTGTGCGAGTAAACGCCGATAAAATGCAGGATCTTCCACCTGTATGTCCCAGGGCTGGGAACCATTGAAATAGACTCCAGCTGTTGCGGCCAGCGTTGCCAGCGAAGCGGGTGGACTATAGCACTTCGCCTTTTTCCTGGTTTCAACATAAGTGGGTTTATGCGTTGTAGACATGCTGCCGTTCCTGGTCACCCATAAAAATGACATAATCACGAAAACCTGTTACACCATATAGATGTACCAAAAGCGGGAAAAATTGGCAATTTTAAAGTTTTTATAAGCGTTGTGGATGCAAAAGATCGATAAATATTCCGACTTTACCCACAGATTATTTAAGGTATTTATGCGTCTTAATCATCACAAAAAAGCTAATCTTAGTATTTGATAATTAAAGTTAGCCGCGTTGTGATGTCCTTTATACTTGTCCAGGCAGTGTTTTGGTGCAGGCAAATACGAAGCGATATCCGGGGCGGTCACAAACGAATCCGGCAAAACTTAAGTCATACTGGTGTTTTTATGAAATTAAAGAAAGTTGATGTCCTCCTGATTGGTGCAGGCGCGATGAGCTCCACACTGGCGTCGATGCTGAAACAGCTAGACCCTTCCTTAACAGTCACCATGGTTGAACGACTGGGCACCCCATTACAGGAAAGTAGCGCTGGCTGGCACAATGCCGGTACCGGACATGCGGCTTATTGTGAACTGAACTACACCCCTGAACTCGAAGACGGCAGTATCGATATCCACAAGGCCTTCGGTATCAACGCGCGTTACGAAGTGAGTCTTCAATACTGGTCATACCTGGTCAAACTAGGCGCATTACCCGAACCAGAGAACTTCATCAACCCGGTACCTCACGTCAGTTTTGTATGGGGCGAAGATAACGTCGAGTTCCTGCGAAAACGCTATCACGCACTGATTCAGCACCCTATGTTTGCACCCATGGAGTTTAGTGAAGACCCCGAGGTACTCATGCAGTGGATGCCGTTGATCATGAAAGGACGAGACCCCAAGCAGAAGGTTGCTGCAACCCGGGTTGCTCACGGTACCGATGTCAATTTTGCCGCCGTCAGTCGCGGTATGATCAGGCACCTGAACACCCAGCAAGGCTTTGAGCTGATGCTAAATACCTCAGCTATAGACCTGACGCAGGAAGCTGATAAGAGCTGGACAGTCACCTTAAAGCACAAAACCAATTCAGAAATCAGCACCATTAATGCTAGTTTCCTGTTTATCGGAGCCGGGGGCGCGACATTACCGCTATTGCAGAAGTCTGGTATTCCCGAAGCCAAAGGCTATGGCGGCTTCCCTGTGAGCGGACAGTGGCTGGTGTGTAAAAACCCCCGGATCGTCGAACAGCACATGGCAAAAGTCTACGGAAAGGCCTCGGTCGGTTCTCCTCCGATGTCGGTTCCGCATCTGGATACACGTTTAATCGACGGTGACGAAGCGCTGTTGTTCGGACCGTTTGCCGGTTACACCACTAAATTCCTGAAACAGGGATCCACCTGGGATCTTTTTAAATCCATCAAGCTCGACAACCTGTGGCCCATGATCAACGTGGGTTTCAGAAACTTCGACCTGATCAAATACCTGATTAAGGAAATCTCCCAGACGCATAGCTCACGTATGGAAGCCCTGCGCGAGTATTACCCCGACGCCCATGATACGGACTGGGCTTTTGCCACCGCAGGGCAAAGGGTACAGATCATCAAGAAATGTCCAGACAAAGGCGGCAAACTTGAGTTTGGCACCGAGGTCATACACAGCTCAGATGGCACTTTGGCCGCATTGCTTGGTGCTTCGCCCGGTGCATCCATTCTGGTACCCATCATTCTCGAAATTATAGAAAAGTGCTTTGCTAAACAACTGGCCACTGAAGCCTGGCAGGAAAAGGTACGCGAGATCATTCCCTCCTACGGCATCTCGATTGTGTCGCATGAGGACCTTTTCCTTTCAATTCGTGAAGACACGGTAACCACATTGAAACTCGACAGGCTGGCGGATATGCCGGTGCTACACTGCCTGCATGCTTATAAAGAGCATGAGGATTTTGGTATGCCTCCAGCTATACAGGAAGTCAGCTCTCAGGGCTGAGTCAGGTTCTAGTGAATCTGACTTAAGCGCAGGGCATTGTCAGGCGGGTCTGGCGCCCCCGATAAGCCCTGCAGATGCCCCTCGTTGTATCATTCAGCGCAGATGAAAACTGAAACCATGAGCCAGATTATGTTGTTGCAGGATTAGCCCTTGATAACTATGGAACCTTATTTACTGCCCCAGATAGTTGCCACAGCTCGATCATTGCCCAGCACGCCAACTACCAGGCATACTAATGCAGCAATCAGGAACACAATAATAGGAATAAACGCAGCAAACTGTGCAGCAACCCAGGCGGCAACGATAGAGATAGTGGACAGGATTAAAAATAACAGGCCAACCACAATCAGGATTGTGCGATGTGACTTGCGGTAGCGGAATTCCCCCTCGCCCGATTCAAAATAATTAAGAATGGGAAAAAACAACTTTCTTGCGCCCTGTCTGAGCATGATTCTGCCTACCTTTTTAACCTGTGATCCATCTTAACATTGTCCTGCCGCTACAGATAGTCGAGCATAGCGTCGTAAGCTCTGCAGGCTCATCTGCTGGCTCAGGGCAGGGACAATAATTGGTCACAATCATTTTCCTGATTACCGATCCGTTACAGCCATGCTGTGATGTTTGACAGTTAAAATTCCGAATCACCTGCTGCGTCTAAACCTTTACTAGCTTTGGTAATGAAGGCTAAACGTGAATATAACTGCTGGTTTTATCTACCCTTCTGGAGTGCCGAAAATCGGGCCGTTTAGTAAGGTCAGCGCATACGGACGTGCGCTGAGGACAGTCGAGCTGGGATGCGAGTCTGTCCGTGCCTTGCTAAATGGTTCGATTTTCGGGTAGCCGCAGGCCGCTCCAGTGGGGCGCCCTTTTCTTTCGTCTCTTTCTTTGGGGCGAGCAAAAGAAAGGGACTCGCACGCCTGCACTATCTAAGCTACAGAGACCAGACTACTTTGGCGTGTGAAACTCTACACGAACAGAAACAACAAACTTCGAAACGCTCCACAACCGGCTGAGCCTGGTGGGTAATCAGGATCGCTTTTGCCTTTAACGCAAAGGCTAAAACGACTTAAATTAAACTTCAAACCGCCGCCAGCGGCATGCGAAACAGAAAAGTCGTTCCCTGTCCTAACTTGCTGGAAACCTTTATGCTTTGACCATGCAGTTCAAGAATCCGGTGCGTAATCGTCAGGCCCAGCCCGGCATGCTGGCTATTGTTTCGATTTTTACTGTCGACCTGGTAAAAGCGTTGAAACAGGGTGGGTAAATATTTTTCATCGATACCAATCCCGGTATCTTTCACCTGTACTGAGATGGCATCCTTCTCCTGGTTCAAAATGAGTTCTATCTCGCCCCCTGCGTCGGTACAGGAGATCGCATTATCCACCAGATTACTTAATGCACGATCCATCAACGCAATATCACCATTCACCAGCGGCAGCGTATCCTTGCCGGTAAACTTCATGGCCAGGTTTTTACTCTCAGCCTGTAGTTTGAATTTTTGCAGTACATCCTGCACCAGTTCTGGCAGTGAAAAAGGTTCCAGAACCGGCTCGGATTCCTTTGCCTCCAGTTTGGATAACTCAAACAAGGCCTCAATCATATGATTCAGGCGTTTGCTGTGATGAAAGCTGATCTCCAGAAATTCACGGCGCTCTTCCACACTGAGTTCATCAAAGCGGGTTTTCAGGCGCTCAATGTACCCGTGGATAGCCGCCAGCGGTGTGCGCAGGTCATGCGAGATATTCGCCACCATCTCGCGCCGTAATCTATCCTGCTCCTGCAACTGACTCAGTTGTTCGTCGATACGCTTTGCCATCACCTCAAAACTGGCACTGAGCTGACTGATCTCATCACCACCTGCCTGTTGTAGCCCACCCGTTGCATCGGCCCTGCCCACGGCAACATCTTCCTGCTCGCGAAAGTTATCTACCGCCTGGTTAAGTTTGCGGATACGGCGCGTCAAGCGGTAGAACACAAACAGGCCGATCACCAGCCCGATCAGTAAACTGCCGCCCAGCGCCGACACACCTAGCGTTTGCAGGGCCTTGACCTGTTCATGCATCTGTATTTCATCGTATTGCATACCCTGCAGTACGACGTACAGATAGCCCTGAATATCATCTTTATTGGGCAGCGCTGTAACCGAGAATGATTTCTGAACCTCTGCACTTCGAGGATCATCACCCAGCAATGGATAGTTGGTATCGCCCTGCATAAAACGATGAACAGGGGCCAGATCCACATAGTCTCGCTTTATATCGCTGGGGTCTGCTGAATAATTAAGTACCTTGCCATCGGTCCCGACAAAATACACTTCAATACTGGGATTGATCAGCATCACCACATGAAAGGCTTCCTGCATGGATTGCTGATCGATTTTGCCATCCTTAACCAAACCCATTTCACGTACCAGGTCAGCCGCCAGGTTGACGTTAAGCTGTTGATTTGTGGTCTGGTAACTGCGTTGCAACAGCGACTGCGAAAGCAGCGCGTACAACAGCCCCACCACCAGCAACAGGCCAATCAGGATACCGACTAATTTACTATAGAGCGTCTTAAACATGGGAAAGCTGTGGGTAGGGAGGCTCTACCATCTGATAACCAACACCCCATACGGTGATAATAAAATCAGGCTTTTGCGGATCGCGTTCGATTTTGTTACGCAGACGATTAATGTGGGTATTCACCGTATGCTCATAGCCCTGATGGTGATAGCCCCAGACATCTTCAAGCAGCTGTGCGCGTGTAAATACGCGGCCCGGATTATTCGCAAAATGTGTTAACAGGTCATATTCTCGAGCGGTTAGTTCAATCGGTTTACCCGACACCGTCACACGACGCGTTTTAAGATCAATCACCATCTGCTCCAGATCGATGACTTCGGCTTTACCCTCTGTGACATGCGCCTGTAAATCACTGCGACGCAATAACGCTTTTACTCGCGCGCTCAATTCCATAAAACTGAACGGCTTGGTCAGGTAGTCATCGGCGCCTGTTTCCAGCCCCAGAACCCGGTCATACTCACCAGAACGCGCCGTAAGCATTAGCACAGGGATATGCTGATTATGTGCACGCAGCTTTTCACAAATCGTCAACCCGTCGCAATCGGGCAGCATAATATCGAGAATAACCAGCGAGTAATCATGTGTGCCTGACAGCCTTTCCAACGCCTGCTGTCCATTCTCAATAATGTCACTCTCACAGCCAATATCCCTGAGCTGTAGCTGGACGAGTCTAGCGATATCGGCATCATCTTCGGCTATTAGGATTTTATAGGGCATCGGGAGAAACCTGTCGGGATATTAAGTAATTGAGCCAGGTCGAGATAAAAAGTTCATTGTCGATTGAAACCAGCACAGGCAACAGGATAGCTTGCCGGGCCAGCCTATGCAGACTAATCGTAGCTTAATTCGAGCGGGTGTTTTAACAACAGCGGCTTGAGCTTGAGGTCGGTACCAATGATATGGTCCACCAGCCAGTGCCGCATCAGTCCAACCAAAGGCTCCAGGTCCTGCCGCGTTAGCGCAGGTTCAGGACTGTCATCCGACAGCAGATCCTCCAGCTCATCATCGGTAATATCACCTTCGTGTAGCTCCTCTTTCGCATCCTCTTCAGCGAGCAGAATGCTGTCCAGGCGGGCTTTTATACCTGAAAACTCTTCAAGCAGTTTCAGGTGTTCTTCCTTATGCGCAGCCAGTCCTGGATTACCAATTTTCTGCTGTATGATCTCTTCGTGCTGAAAATGGGTCTTTGTGTAATCCATCAGGTGATTCAGCGTTGCAACCAGAATATCCCGGTTATCTGGTGTATTCATCGCCAGCTCTACTGCATTGATCTGATCAATCAGGTATTTATGCTCTTTGTCGATGAGGTTGTTATGCACACTCATTTGCTCACGCCAAACCAGACTCATTTACACCTCCCGAATGGGAAAATTTAAAACTACAGAAGAAACCAGTAGATATTATAGAGAACAAAGTACCTTTTTGCCTTGAAACGGGCACTGTAAAACAGTGTTAATTCTCGTTTTGAACTTTTTTAAGCTCGCGCTGATACTCGTCGTAATCCACCGTCTGTAACTCTTCCAGACATCGATGACGTTGATCGGTCGCTAATTCGTAACAGTGAGATTTGCGCGTATGCTGGATCTCCTCGTAAAGCTGTCGCTCACTACAGGAAGCGGCGAGTAGTAAAAACGGCAAAAACGAAACAATGCGGGCTTTCACTATTTATCCTTTTTCCCAATCAACTCAATCTGATATCCATCAGGATCTTCCACAAAAGCGATAATGGTGGTTCCTGCATTCATCGGACCGGCATCGCGTATAATCTTGCCCCCACGCTGACGAATATCCTCTGTCGCCGCATACACATCATCCACCTGGAGCGCGATATGGCCATAGCCATTACCCAGATCATAGGCATCGGTATCCCAGTTATAGGTCAGCTCGATGACTGCCTGCTCAGATTCATCAGCGTAGCCGATAAAGGTATTGGTAAACCTGCCGTCCGGGTATTCCGTCTGGCGCAGGACTTTCATGCCCAGTACCTCGGTATAGAATTTAATCGATCTATCCTGGTCACCCACGCGTAACAT
Organism: Gammaproteobacteria bacterium; assembly: GCA_050288105.1. Taxonomy (GTDB): domain Bacteria; phylum Pseudomonadota; class Gammaproteobacteria; genus JACNJF01. The sequence continues at coordinate 16,575 of JBNKDE010000015.1, read as the reverse complement.
GGTGTGTAAGATTCGCATGATTACTCCTTTTCAGTTTTTTCTAATAGCTGGTGGTCGATACTACTCAACACCGGAGCGGAATCAAGAGCCGCATAGTAAGCTTTTTTAGCTTCTGCGTTTTTCGCGTAATGCTCCAGCCACAGCATATTAATGAATCGATTCTGCGGATCAGCCTGTTCCTTCAGGCGGAAAAAGTAACCTGCATCGGGATAGGCACGTGCAAACTGCTCGGTAGACTCATGAATCTGGAAAGGCATGTAATAACTACCACCGGAGTCCACCGCAGCCTGTATTAACTGACTGGACCAGTCTCGTGTTTTCTGCATCGATTTCTGGGTTTTATCCAGATGGTAGATAATGGTAAATGAAAACACATCCCTGCGCGCCCAGGCCAGCAGACTGCTGGTATCCTGCGGTATATAGCGGATGGAGATATTCAAAATGCTGGCATCAGTACGAATAAAGATATCGCGCATTTTGAGGGTAAAAATCTCAAACTCTTCCATGGGTATGAAATACACGCGCAGTGCCAGAGTCTGGTCATCGGTAGAGATAAAACCAAAAGCGTTCAGGTCATAGCTGGTTTCCCAGTTACGCCACACGACCGCATCTTCTTTATAGATCATCGGATCAATCAGGTTTTTACGCAGGCGTTTTAACAGGTTGGAATCTGACATCATGTCTACTGCGATATTCTTCCAGATTGATATTGAGTTTTTATCATGCAGGCGACGCTGTTCGGTAAGTTCCTTATCGGTTTTGCGCCAGCTGATATCCAGTAACGACTCATAGCTGGGTGGATACAGAATGGCATTATGCAAAATCACATCATCGTCGTAGAGTATATTGTCACGAAAATGATTGATGAATTCATGAAACTCCAGTCGTGCAACTTGACGCTCGAGAGGGATATTATCAGTCAGCTCCAGTGTCACATGAGTAATCACACCGAGGCCACCATAGCCCCCAATCGCACCATTGAATAGAGCACTATTGTGCTCCTTGCTGGCTTCATAGACCTTGCCATCCGCAAGTACGATTCTAAATGACCTGACTGTATTGATGATGGCGCCATTATGTACAAAGCGTCCATGCGCGTTGACACTTAGTGACCCACCCACGCTGAAATTGTTGAAATCCTGCATCACCTTAATGGAGAGATTGTGCGGATCGATATACTGCTGCAGTTGATGCCAGGTGATACCCGACTGCACCGTTACCAGCCGTTTTTCCGGCTCAAACTCAACAACCTGATTAAATTTGCGCATATCCAGATGCAGGCTGTCCGGGTAAGCAGTCTGTCCACCCATACTAAAACGTGCACCACCGATAGAAATCGGGCCGGTAGTAGAGGTAATGGCATCAACGATTTCCTGCTCGGAAAGCGGTTGTACAATTTTGGCTACCTGGATCGAGTTAAGGCCGGTCACGTCGTTGACCGTGAAGGATTCAGCTTCTGGCTGAGGGGCGGAATGCTTGTCGTAAAAGTACAGGCCGACGGCTGCAAGCGTGATACAAAACAGCAGTATCATTTTCAGAAAGAATTTAAGAATCCCCATATGTCCCGCTTAAGTTGATGCAGCGATACTTCTGTCGCCGGTTAAGGGGACGGGCTGCTTATAGTTGTTGATCCGATTGTAGACGAAAAGGAAGTGCCAAATCCTTACAAAACGTAACGTTTATTTTCGCTTGTTAAAAGAACCCCCAGATTGAAAGATTAGCGGCAAACAGGTGGTTCTCAATATAAGGCGTAAGAAAGCGAAGACTTATTCCATTATCTGAAGATCTGTCAGGTATGACACTAATCGCTGCTAACCGGCGCTACCAGGTCAGCACTGTCATTGCGCGCCGAATTCACCTGTTTACTGACCGCATAAACCTTAAAGTCAGTATCCGGATGCTGCAGGCAATATTGCGCCCGTTCAGTACTTTCATCGCTATGATCAAGCCATAAATCGCGCAGTTTTTCGGGTATCACCAGCGGCATACGGGCATGCAGGTCACGCATTGCGCCGTTCGATTGCATGGTCAGGATAGCACAGGTTTGTAGCTCGTTTCCCATGCTGTCTGACCAGTGCTCCCAGATTCCACCAAATGAAAAGATCGGCCTGTCGAGATGGCAGAAATAAGGCTGCTTACCTCCCTGTTGCGGCTTCCACTCATAAAACCCGCTGGCCGGTATCAGGCAACGGCGGCGTTTATAGGCATTTTTGAAGGAAGGTTTCTCGGTTACTGTTTCAGAACGGGCATTAAACATACGGCTACCGATGTTCACATCTTTCGACCAGCTCGGTACCAGGCCCCAGCTGAAAAAAGTCAGTTCCTTGTTAGTTAACGCCAGTACCGGTGTAGTTGGCGCAATATTGAATCTGGGCATATAAAGCTCGGGCAGTTCAGTCGCCAGGTACGCGCCCAGCTCTTCAGAACTCGCCTGCAACGCAAATCGTCCACACATGGAATAAAGTCCGCTTTCTTTGAGTCACACTATCATCATTGGCAGATACAAAAAACTCAAGGCAGATATGTTAAAAAATATTCTCCAGATTTGTTTAGTCGCCCTGCTAGTTAGCGCGCAACCGGCTTATGCAGCACAGCCCGGCAAGGTCACCGGCGGGGTCTCCTACGAAATACCCGACTGGTTCAAACAGTCATTTCTGGAAATCGCCGATGATGTTGAAGAGGCCTCAGATGCTGAGAAACATGTGCTGTTATTCTTTCATCTAAACGATTGCCCCTACTGCAATCGCATGATCAGCGAGAATTTTTCACAGGAGCCTCTAAAAAGCCAGATCCAGCAAAACTTCGACAGCATTGCAATCAATATCCGTGGTGACCGCGAGATCACCATGTCGGAAGACCTGCATACCACAGAAAGGGTGTTGGCTGAGTATCTGAAGATCCAGTACACACCCACTATTATTTTCCTGAACGCCGAGAATAAAACAGTATTACGCCTGAATGGCTATCGTTCACCTGCAGCACTCAAACAGGCACTGGACTTCGTACAAAGCAAGGCCTACCTCAGCAGCAGCTTTGGCGATTACAAGCGCGAGCATATGCAATACGGAAAATATACCTTTATTCAGGATCCATTGATCCAGACCACAACCGACCTGAGCAAAGTTCAGGGCCCGGCTGCTTTATTATTTGAAGACGATGATTGCAATGAATGCACGCACTTTCACCAGAAAATGCTGTCCAGACCGGAGATCAGAGATTTACTCAAGCGCCTGACACTCATCAGGCTGGATGCCAAATCAACAGCGCCCATTGTCGGCTTCGATGGTAAAACGACCACGGCGGTTAAACTGGTCAGCGAACTGGATATGAACTATCGCCCCGGCATGGTATTTTTTGATGAAGGCAAACCCGTATCACGGGTTGAATCGATGCTGTTCCCATTCCATTTCAGTAACGTCGCCCTCATGGCACTGGATAAAAATCATGCCCGCTACCCCAGCTACCTGGAGCTGGGACGTGAGCGACAGCAGCGCTTACTGTCGCAGGGTATCGACATCAACGTGGGTGAGCCGGAAGACTGGTAAACCGCAGTTAGCAGGGATACACCGATGCGAGGGCGTATCCATCCGCTTAGAAATGCGAGTTAGCCAAGCTGTGGGCAAGTCATCTATAATGCGCGCTTCAAATTTATCGACCCACCCAAATGCCAATAATCACCATCAAAGACCTGTCGCATAGTTTCGGCGACTGGCCTGTGCTTGAACATGCCAACCTGAGTATCGACAAGGGCGAACGTATCTGCCTGGTAGGCCGTAACGGAGAAGGCAAATCTACCCTGTTAAAGCTACTGGGTAAAAAGATTAAACCCGATGATGGCGAAGTCATTTACAGCCGCGATGTGCGCGTTACCGAATTGCGCCAGGACGTGCCCGCCTCGATTGAAGGTAGCGTTTACGACGTAGTGGCAGAAGGTGTCGGCGACATGGGTAAGATCATCAAGGACTGGCACCATGCAGCCATGCAGGCGGCTGAAAACCCGGACGCGCTGAAACAGATGGATTTACTGCAACAGCAGATCGAAGCAGGTAATGGCTGGAATCTGGAGCAGACCATCAGCGCCACCATCTCGCTGCTCAACCTGCCTGCGGAAGAGACGTTTGACTCATTATCTGGCGGGCTTAAACGACGCACCCTGCTGGCGCAGGCGCTGGTTTCCAAACCTGACCTTCTACTGCTGGACGAACCGACCAACCATCTCGATATTGAGGCCATCCTGTGGCTGGAAGAGTTCCTGAAGACCTTTAATGGCGCGATCCTGTTCATCACGCATGACCGATCCTTTTTGCAGAACCTGGCCACGCGCATTATCGACCTGGACCGGGGGCAGCTCACCAGCTGGCCCGGTAGTTACCAGAAATACCTGGACGCGAAGCAGCAGCTACTGGATGCAGAACAGACCGCCAACGCCCTGTTTGATAAGAAACTGGCACAGGAAGAAGCCTGGATTCGCCAGGGTATCAAGGCGCGCAGAACCCGTAACGAAGGCCGCGTACGCGCGCTGGAAAAGATGCGCGTTGAACGCAGTCAGCGACGCGAGCAGGTAAGCAGTGCCAGGCTGTCGGCACACCAGGCCGACCTCTCGGGCAAGATTGTAATCGAAGCCGAAGGCGTGGATTTCGGCTGGCAGCAGCAACCCATTGTCAAAAACTTTGCCTGCACCATCATGCGCGGTGACAAGATCGGGATTATTGGCCCCAACGGCTGTGGCAAGTCCACCCTGATCCAGTTATTACTGGGCAATATCCAGCCACAAAGCGGGCATATCAAAACCGGCACCAAGCTGGAAGTCGCCTATTTCGACCAGCACCGCGAAACACTGGATCTGCAAAAATCGGTACGCGATAACATCGCCGATGGTTCCGACAAGGTTGAGATCAATGGCAATAGCAAGCATGTGATTGGCTACCTGAAGGATTTCCTGTTCAGCGCCAAAACCGCGAACGCGCCAGCCAGTATCCTGTCGGGTGGCGAACGCAACCGCCTGATGCTGGCCAAGCTGTTCACGCGTCCATTCAATTTCCTGATCATGGACGAACCCACCAATGATCTCGATATCGACACGCTGGAACTACTGGAAGAGCTATTAACCGATTACAAAGGCACCCTGCTGCTGGTCAGCCACGACCGGAGTTTTATTGATCACGTGGTGGATTATTGTTTCGTATTTGAAGGCAATGCCGAGGTTAATCAATATGTTGGTGGCTATGCCGACTGGTTACGCCAGCGTAAACCCGCCAAGCCAGAGACAGCAGCTGTCGCCAGCAAGCCAGCAAGTGCAGAAAAACCAGTCAAACCCCGTAAAAAGCTGGGATTTAACGAGCAGAAAGAACTCAAGGCACTCCCACGCAAGATTGAAAAACTGGAACAGCAGATCTCAGATTTGCAGCAACAGATGGCAGACCCCGGATTTTACCAGCAGGGCGCCGATAAGATTGCCGAAACCACCCAGCAGCTGAACAATCTGGAAACAGAACTGGAACAGGTCTACCAACGCTGGGAAGAGCTGGAAAGCCAGGAATAATAAAGTAAAGCCTGTTTAAAAAGAATGAACCACAGATTAGGGCAGGACGCCCGTAAGTAGAGCAATGCAGGAGCAATTGCCGAGGACACAGAGTACACAGAGGGTTAAAAGAGAATGAATATTTTATGTATCTTCGTGTCCTTCGTGGTTCCTTACTTTTACGCCATAAAATTAACCACGAAGTACACGAAGGATGAAAAACGGCACCTCACTTATAACCCTCTGTGCGCTCTGTGTCCTCCGTGGTTATTATAAAAACCTGAAATCCACCCCGCCCCCACCGCAGCGCCAGCAAGCCACTATCATTTGCCCCGCACCAACCCAAAAAATCTTCGCGCCCTTCGTGTCCTTCGTGGTTCAATCACTGAATCAAAGTAGTTATTTCATATCACTTAAATGCTATGATGCACCCAATTCTGATTTTAATTAACTTTTGTGACTGAAGGTAAAGACCCTAACACACAGTTAAACATCATACCCAGACCCGAACACAGCATTTCCCGCCGCCAGATTTCTAATGCGGCGTTAAAGGTTTTATACCGACTTGATGAAGCAGGCTATCGAGCCTGTCTGGTGGGTGGTGGGGTAAGAGATGTTTTACTCGGCAAACAGCCCAAGGATTTCGATATCGCCACCGATGCGACACCGGATCAGGTGCGCGGGCTGTTTAGAAACTGTCGCCTGATCGGGCGCCGGTTCAGGCTTGCGCATATCCATTTCGGTCGCGAAGTAATCGAAGTCGCCACCTTCCGCTCGCACGCCCCAGACTCAGATAAAACCGAACTCAATGATGACGGTCGCATCCTGCGCGACAATACCTTTGGCAGCATTGAAGATGATGCACTGAGGCGCGATTTTACCGTCAACGCGCTGTATTACGATATTCGAGACTTTTCTGTACTCGACTACGCCAATGGCCTGCGCGACATACAACAGAAAACCCTCAAACTGATCGGCGACCCCGCCACCCGCTATGCGGAAGACCCGGTACGGATGTTGCGGGCAATACGCTTTGCAGCCAAGCTGGAATTCAACATAGAAACCAGCGCAGCACAGGCGATCTATGAACAGGGTTACCTGTTAAAGGATATTCCCTCAGCACGCCTGTACGATGAAGTATTGAAAATCTTTCATTCAGGCCATGCTTTACGTGCCTACCAGATGTTGCGCGATTTTGAGTTATTCCAGTACCTGTTCCCGGCACTGGATAAATACCTCAAGTCAGAACCGTCCGAAGCGATGCTGGATTTTATCGAGCAGGCACTGGTCAATACCGATGCCAGGGTCATGCAGGACAAACCCGTATCCCCGGCCTTTATCTTTGCCAGCCTGCTGTGGCCGCTGGTGCATCAGCGCGCGATCCAGATCCAGTCTGAAAAAGTCAGCACCCTGCCCGCACTACAATCCGCCTCCAGTGAGGTGTTTTCAGCACAGATACAAACCATTGCGGTACCTAAAAGATTCAGCCAGATCTCGAAGAATATCTGGACCATGCAACCGCGTTTTAGCAATACGCGAGGCAAACAACCGGAACGCCTGCTCAAACACCCCAACTTTCGAGCCGCCTACGATTTTTTCTGCATCCAGTCGATGGTGGGGCTGACCACACACCAGTTGTGCCAGTGGTGGACTGAGTTTCAGCAACAGCAACCCGCCGCGGATAATCAGGCGCCGCCGCAACGCAAGCCCGGTCACCGCCCCAGACGCCGCAGAAGAACACGTAAACCTTCCAGTAATGGCAGCAGTTAAAACCTATATTGGTATAGGCAGTAATCTGGCCGATCCGCGGCAACAGGTGATTGATGTTCTGCCCCAGCTTGGTCTGATTCGTCGCACGAGTCTGGTTGCCCATTCTTCGCTGTATCAAACCGAAGCCGTCAGCGACATCCCGCAGGAAGATTACATCAACGCCGTCGCCTGTCTGGAAACCAGCCTCACCCCAATGGAACTGTTACTCGAACTACAGGCGATTGAGTATGCGTTTTACCGCCAGCGTTCTTACGAGGTAAAGTGGGCGCCGCGCACCATGGACCTGGATATCCTGCTCTACGGCCAGCAGCGACTGAATGATACGCACCTCGTGGTACCGCATGCCGAGATGCAAAACCGCCTGTTTGTACTGCAACCGCTGCGCGAGATTACCGGTGATATCTATATTGTTGGCCTGGGTAGCCTGGACTACCTGATCCAGCATGCTCCGCCCATGCGCGTCACCCGCCTGGGAGAAAGCATTTGACAAACACAACGCCACATGAGATTTTGTGCAGCGCAATATAATTAACCACCCACAATACTAAACCCTATGTATACAGCCCGACCTCTGGAATCAAAAGTCACTATTCCCCTGTTGCACAAGCTGAAGCAACAAGGTGAAAAATTTGCCTGCATGACTGCTTACGACTACAGCTTTGCACGCCTGCTGGAAAGAGCCGGTGTAGAAGTGATTCTGGTAGGTGACTCACTGGGGATGGTCATACAGGGGCATGACACAACGCTGCCGGTAACCATCGATGACATTGAATACCACGGCAAAACCGTAGCCAGGGGCCTGAATCATGCATTGCTCATCCTCGATATGCCATTTGGATCACTGAATTCACAGCAGCAGGCATTGGACAATGCCAGCCGCCTGATCCAGACCACAGGTGCCCAGATGGTCAAGCTGGAAGGCGGTATTACACAGATAAAAACCGTCGAAACACTGCGAAAATTCAATATCCCCGTGTGCGCCCATATTGGCCTGCAACCGCAATCGGTACACAAGATGGGCGGTTATCGAATACAGGGACGAGACCGCGACAGCGCCATTGAAATGAAAGATGCCGCCGTGCAGCTGCAGGAAGCAGGTGCCGATCTGCTATTACTCGAATGTGTCCCGGCATCGCTGGCCGGAGAAATCACCCGCTTGCTGCATATCCCTGTGATTGGTATTGGTGCCGGCGCAGAATGCGACGGGCAGATCCTGGTATTACAGGATGTACTGGGCATCACCGAAGGTAAGGCACCCAGTTTTTCGAAAAACTATATGCAGCAAAACAACAGTATTGAAGACGCCATCAAGGACTATGTCAGCGAAGTGAAAAATGGTATCTTCCCCGACCAAACTCATTGTTTCAGCTAATTACACAGGCCATTCAGTGCAAAGAGTCCACAACAATAAAGAACTGAGCGCGCAAATCCATGATTGGAAAATGCAGGGTAATAAAATTGCATTCGTACCAACCATGGGTAACCTGCATGAAGGGCATCTGTCTTTGCTCAGCGCCGCCAAAGACCAGGCAGACAAACTCATCAGCAGCATCTTTGTGAATCCACTGCAATTTGGCCCGCACGAAGACCTGGACAAATATCCACGCACACTGGAAGAAGACTGCAAGTTCCTGACGGAATACAACTGCGATCTGGTTTACCTGCCAACCAATCAGGATCTCTACCCTGATGGCCAGGATTACATCACCCAGGTACAGGTAACCGGCGTGTCAGAACCCTACGAAGGCGTCTGTCGCCCCGGCCATTTAACCGGGGTCAGTACCGTAGTACTCAAGCTGTTCAACCTGACTAAACCCGACATCGCCGTATTCGGTAAAAAAGATTACCAGCAATGGCGCGTAGTTGAGAAAATGGTCAGAGACCTGAACCTGAACATTGAAATCATCGGTGCAGAAACCGTGCGTGCCAGCGATGGCCTGGCAATGAGTTCACGCAACCAGTACCTGAGCGCAAGCGAACGCAAACAGGCAAACCTGATCCACCAGCAATTGTCGCACACGGTCGAATTGATCCGCGCTGGTCAGCACAACTACAGTGAGCTTTGCCAGAACGTCATCACCACGCTACAGCAAAATGGCTTTGTGGTGGACTACATCGACGTATGCCATCAAATGACCCTGCAGCCAGCACAACAGGATGACCCCAAGGTGATACTGGCCGCGGCGCGCATGGGCAATACCCGCTTGATCGACAATTTAGAAATATAATAATAGTGCCAGAGCTGTTCTCAGGCACTCAATCTAACCAGAGGAGAAAAAAATGAAACTGGAGTCATTAGCTTTACACCACGGCTATGAATCTGAAGCAACCACCAAGGCGGCTGCGGTTCCCATCTATCAGACCACATCCTATACCTTTGACGACACCCAGCACGGAGCCGACCTGTTTGACCTGAAAGTTGCCGGTAACATCTATACCCGCATAATGAATCCCACCACTGCAGTACTGGAACAACGCCTGGCCGAGATGGAAGGTGGTGTCGGGGCTCTCGCGGTGGCATCCGGTATGGCAGCAATCACCTATTCCATACAGACCATCTGCCAGGCCGGTGACAATATCGTCAGCACCTCGCAGCTATATGGTGGCACCTATAACCTGTTTGCCCACACCCTGCCGCGCCAGGGTATAGAAGTCCGTATGGCCTCCTACGATGAATACGAAAAGCTGGAAGGCTTTATCGATGATAAAACCAAAGCCGTGTTCTGCGAATCCATAGGCAATCCGGCCGGCAATGTCGTAGACATTGAAAAGCTGGCCGACATCGCTCACCGACACGGTGTACCTTTAATTGTAGACAATACCGTTGCGACACCTTTTTTATGCCGAGCTATCGATCATGGTGCGGATATCGTCATTCACGCGCTGACCAAATATATTGGCGGTCACGGCACCACAATCGGCGGGATCGTTATCGACTCCGGCAAATTCGACTGGGTTGCCAACAAGGATCGCTTCCCGATGCTGAATGAACCCGACCCCTCCTACCACGGCGTGGTATACACCGAAGCGCTGGGGCCTGCCGCTTACATCGGACGCTGCCGCGTAGTGCCGCTACGTAATACCGGCTCCGCGTTATCCCCGCACAGCGCATTCCTGATTTTACAGGGGCTGGAAACACTGGGCTTACGCATGGAGCGCCACTGCGAGAACGCATTAAAGGTAGCAGAGTATCTACAGAAACATCCCAAAGTTGCCTGGGTTAGCTACGCCGCCTTACCTGACAGCAAATTCCATAGCACCTGCCAGAAAATCAGCAAAGGACTGGCCTCCGGCATACTCAGTTTTGGAATCACTGGTGGTAAAGAAGCAGGCGCGCGTTTCATCGATGCCCTGCAAATGATTTTACGCCTGGTTAATATTGGTGACGCCAAATCACTGGCCTGTCATCCAGCCACCACCACGCACAGACAGCTGAGCCCTGAAGAACTGGCCACTGCTGGCGTATCGGAAGATCTGGTACGTATTTCGGTGGGTATCGAGCACATAGACGATATCATTGCCGATATCGATCAGGCGCTGGAAAAAGCCTGATTTCATCCAGAGCTCTTAACACAACCCCGACATCTGGTCGGGGTTTTTGTTTTTAAAAGGGCTTACCACAGATTAGGGCAGGACGCCCGTAAGTAGAGCAACGCAGGGAGCAGTTGCCGAGAACACAGAGGGCACAGAGAGAAAAATTCAACTCGACTATTACCCTGTTTTTTATTCAACAATCAGTTTATATGCTTAAATAATACATCTAACACAAAGATAAACATTTAACCTCTGTGCTCTCTGTGGTTAGTGTTTTGCTATATAGCTATTCCCATTTACCCCAGGGCGAAGCGGATGGCCTTTCAAATGTAACCAGATACAAACTCTCAACCTTTTCCCTGGCCCAGGGCGTTTTGCGCAAAAACTTCAATGATGACTTTACCGATGGATCGCTGATAAAACAGTTAATCCTGATTCGCTGCGCCAGACCATCCCAGCCGTAGTGGTCGACTAAACCTGTCACAATCTTTTCCAGCTTAACGCCATGCAGTGGATTATTTTTCTGCCCGGTAGTCACGATTTACTTTTTCCATTTCGCCCAGGGATCAGCCTTACTCTCATCAAAGCCACCCCTGTTATCTGTAGAGCGAGCAGCTTTTCGATCACTGGCCGAACCAGTTCGTTGATAAATATTACGACTGCCCGTGCTACGCCGCTCACTTTGCCCCCATTCAGCAGCCTTCTGTTCGCGTTCTGCGCGTAGCAGCTCCGCATCGGCCAGCGTTAACTCAGCAGGCGCAGCGGGCTTTTGGTCATCGGGAATAATCCTTGCTCTGGGTGGTAATAGTGCCTGTTCAAAATCAGGGGCAGGCAGGTTTTTAAATTCATACAGGTAAAAAGCTTCAACCTTTTCACGCGCCCACTGCGTTTTTTTAAGAAACTTGATACTGGATGCAATACTTGGATTGATCTTAAAGCAATTGATATTCAAATAGGCGTAGAGAATCTCAAACCCATAATAATCAACTATTTCAGTCAACAGGGCGTTTAAACCAACGCCATTGAGGGGGTTGTTTTTGTAGTTGATTTCTTCGGTCATACCCATGTCCAGTAGAGGTTTAAGTAGTGTCATTATACCTTTGTTGGGGGGAAATGTTTTTTTGTTATTTGGGGTAGATTTCACACGTTCTTGCTGATATGGGAGTTATTTTTCACACGCTGGTGCTGGGGTTAGGTTTCACACGCTCTTGCTTTTTTTGCTTCGTAGCACCTGACGAGTACGCGTGCGAGTCACTTTTTGCCAACAGCAGCAAAAAGTAACCAAAAAATGCCGCCCCGCACAAGCCCTTATCTCGTCAAAAGTACGGCCAAATCGCGGTCGGGCCAGACGCGTTCCCGACGCGGCTGTCCCTCAAATGGCATCCCTGCCATTTGACCCCGATTTGGCCGCACTTTTGCCGTGGGCTTGAAAGGGGGGAATAAAAGAGATTTCAAGCAAAGCTTGAAATCTCTAGTTTGTTTTTACCGCCCTTATTGAGTGCCGCAGGCCGCTCAATTGGGATGTCGTTATTTCGGGCGTCCTGCCCTCCACCCTTCGGGCCAGCAGAGCTGTTCAAAATTGCTCCAGGCATTTTTGTTTTTTCACTTTTATTACCCCCTTTCAAGCCCGCGGCAAAATGGTGTTCAGATCGGGGGAAAACGCCATGGACGGCGTTTTAGGCAGGGTCGCGTCTGGAACGCGTCACTGCCGACCGCGATATGAGCACCATTTTGACGATTAAGGGATTGTGGGGCGCGCTTTCTTTGGTGACTTTCTTTTCGCGTAAAAGAAAGTTACTCGCACGCCTGCTAAAAAGATACTACGAAGCAAGGAAGCCAGGGCGTGTGAAACAGGGATCCGGGAAGTTATCTATTCCCACGCTTAGCCTTGGAGCAGGAAACAGGCTACTCCTGATCAAAATAAAGAACTTGATCCACAAAAGCTATGCGTTTATTGTTCTTTGACTAAAGCGCCGCTCAGACATGAAGTCGGCAATGGACTGAAGTAAGGGAGAAGAATAAAAATCATGCAAAGCTCCATATCATATCTGCTACCTCATTCAGATGTACCGAACACTCGCTCACCAAACAGTCCTAGAATTAAAAAGCTGTCCTTTTTAATAGAAAACCCCAGGACGAAAGCATGAATAAATTCAATTATTCATTAACTTACAAAATCGATGACGCCTTTTTAATAATTAAAAAGGACGTCCCGATAATATGTATTAAAAGGGCAACCTTTTAATACGGCTGTTAGAGCTACACAAGGATATAAGTGAAAAGGAAACTTTTATTAACAATATTCATAGCTTTCTCGATAATCTTCATTGGGGTTATTTCAGTCGGGGCAGGTAAAATATTCCCAATTGAAAAATTTATAGGCCCTAGGGGAGGAATGATTGAATTTGTAATTCTTATTTTTTGTGGAGCATTGGTTGGTCTTTATTGGTTAATTGCAGTTCATATACCTAAAATTCGCGAAAAGAGCTCCAAAGGAGAAAAGTGAGTAAATGAATTGCCAACTTAATTATCAAGCTCTAACAAGTGAATTATGTCGCCTGCAAAAAACGCAGGCTCGGACTTGCGTTCCGCTGCGCTCCACGCAAGCCGCATATTTGGGCGTTATGCGTAAAAGATGAGAGGCGGCATTCACAAACATTATCACTGGTTGGAAATTGACGAACCGGTATTGGGTTTCGTTGAAGAGGTATTAAACGCGAACAGTGGAAACTACCTTTATATCACTGCTTTCGATAGTGGGTCATTAGCCCCTTCTGAAGAAGAAAAGAAGAAAGGATGGGGCTCTCAAGGGAAGGTAATGATTAGTCCGAGGTTAGGGAAAAACACTGAGGTGCCTTACGACAACTTCGATGAATGGTACTTCTTTCCAATTCTCGTCAACTTTCCCGAAGAACAGGAAGTGTTCGTTAACTATGGCCGCTTTTCCCTGGTGCCGGTTGAAGAGCAGCTTAAGGGCTTTGATCCAACATGGGAGCGTGATTCACTTGACTGGCTCCGGGCTCTGCAAGATCAGTTCTGGGAACAAATCATGCGCCTAGAACCAGAAACATATGTGTCCATGGGTGATCGAGATATTGTGGTTTCCAAAAACCTGTCGCTGTTGGAGAGAATACGTGCATCGCATAACGAGTAGCTCCACCGGACAAAATACTCGCTGCGCTCGCATTTTTCCGGTGAGTTAGGCGTATGGATAAACTCATCGAGTTTACAGGTAAGATTTTAGAGCGTGTCGAGCTAGGACGAGCCCATAATGATGTTCACCCTGCATGGAGAGATGACACTAATGAAGGGTTTTTAGTTTGCTATGAGTTACTACTTTTATTTCAAGACAAGAGTTCTTTTATTATTAAGCCTATTGAAGTGGACCTTCCGGAACGCTACCCTAGTTTAGGGCTCTCTATATCAGACGCTAAAGCAACGAATATGGAGCTTTCACTGAACGACCTAAATCTACCGTCAAAAGTGGTAAATGTTGAGCAATCTGATTTTCTAGGTGAGAATGTCATCAATCAATACAAATTAATGCTTCACAATAATCAAACCTTAATTGTAAGGCATGTATTTCCGCCTATGAGCATGGGGGTTAAGGTTGAGCAGTAAATCGCCTAACAAGCGTAGGCAGTTGACGCTCAAAAGCCCGCGCAACTGCTATCAAGGTTAGTGATCACAAGGGGTAATGAATTGAAAGGTAAATTTTTAGTTCTATTTGTTGCTTTCATATTAACGTTCAATGCCAGCGCATTTGACGAGTTAACCTGGGGGTCACCGGAAATAGCAAAAGTTAATATTAAAGAGATGGCACAAAGAGCAAGATCATTTCTCGCAAAAGAGGCGCCTGAGCTTAAAGACGTAAAGATCAAACTTCTAGAAATCAGCGCAGGTTATAGAGAAGGAAAAAAAAGACTTTTTGTGTCTTTCTATCATGAGCAGTCTTACAGAAAAGGAAGCGAGGAAACTATGGTTGCGCAAACCAGTAAAGGAGAAATCAAGAAACAGTTTATTACGTTTGATATAGTAGTTGTAGAGTTTGATAATGATGCGCAGCCCAAATGTAAAGAAATCTACGGCCAAAAATATGCCGGTTCAAAAGAAGACTTCATAAATGAGTTCAATCAATCAACAGAACACTAACAAATACATAAACACGGATCACATAAAACTTCGCTGCGCTCAGTTTTATGTGCCCGGTTAAGAATGGCGATAGCTGTAAAAATATGGAGTAAGACGAAACGATGGATCTAGTGCATTTAGACACAAACATCAGAAAGGCATTTTCAAATACACCAAAGCCTTGTGGAAAGCTTACAGATGTTGGGTACGATGAAGGTGCACAAATGTATTTTGAAGGAACTGACTGGCAGATCCACGTTGCAAAAGGGCTCCGAACGCAAGATGCTGCAATGCATTATTTCACTCCAGAAGCGTTTAGATACTATTTACCAGCTTATATGCTTGCAGAAATTAACAAACCTGAAGATGCAGATATTTTGGGTGAGTATGTATTAAATCAGCTATCTGATAATTCTATTGTGGATGAGGTGAAATTTAGAAACAGATTATCGCAATTTTCAACTGAAGAGAGGGCGGCAATATTAGAGTTCATACAATATATGAAGGAAACATATGGGGAGCTTGATGTTCAATTTAATATTCTTAATGAAGTCTTTTGCAGCTAACCAGCAGCGCAACTCGGACTCCGGCGCTGACGCGCCTCCGCCGGTTCGCTGAGCGTTATAACGCAAATGTATAAAACACCATGCTGCGACATTGAAATTCCGTGGAATAAAGCCAGAACTTCACGCGCACTACGCCCTATAAAGTGTCCAAATTGCGATAAAGAGTTTCATAGTGGAGCAATAAGAAAATGGCCCTGGATAAATATTTTGGTTTTTGTAGTATTGATTCCAGCTGCCGTTTTACTTGATATTTATAGTGGAACGAAAACTTATAAATACACATTGCCAAGTTTAGTTTTTTTATTAATTATAGGAATTGTCATTGAAGAGTATCTTATTGTTAAAAAAGGTGTTCTTGTGGCAACAACCTCTGAAAAAAAGAATAGAGATAAATGGTTGGTCTATATATTTGGATTCCTGGTTTGTTTGGCACTTGGTTATGAAATCTATAGAGCGTTATAACAAGTACAGCCAGCAGGAAAAACCTACGCTGCGCTGCGGTTTTCCTCTGCTGTAGGCGTTATGAATAAATTAGCTCTAGTCGCAATTATTGCACCTCTATTTGCTTTAGGGTGTGAAAAATCCGAATTCGAAAAAGCTCAGGAACCAATAATAGAAAAAATGGAGTGGCTTTACACAGCAAAACCCCGTGAAATGTTTCTAAAGGCAATAAACAAAGGTGACCATAGGTTCTATGGCGTATATGGTATTTCTCTTAAAGTCCCTCACGTTGACTTAAAGTGTCTTGATGTAAAAAAAGATGTCATTCCGATTAAAGGTACAGCAGATGCGCATTTGGGGTATGAGCATGAAAAGTTAAACGCTATCGCTTGGGTATTTGCAAGCAGCTACAATATAGACATGCAAATTTATTTAATGGAAAAAGGTGAATTTAAATGCGATTCATAACAAGTTGGTCATGTTGCTCCCTGCGGTCGCTGGGACGCGCGAAAAGCGCGCGCGCCCCATACCCTGAGCGTTGAGGCTGTAGAAAAACCTTCAATTTAGCCATCAGGATGATAAAATACGTAAAAAGGAAGCGGAGTCATCAAG
>JBNKDE010000014.1:0-106131 GCA_050288105.1 Gammaproteobacteria bacterium | reverse complement strand
ACTTCAGCACCTCAAAGATGGCAGATGCACAGGCGATGCAGCAAGGCGTGATGTCGATGATGTCTGCGGTGCAATGCGGGGCTAACTTCATTCTTCATTCAGCGGGTTTCCTCGACGGCTTATTGTCGATGTCTTACGAGAAATTCGTCATGGATACCGATTTATGCGGCGCGATGCACGCCTACCTGAAAGGTCTTGAAGTCAACGAAGACACGCTGGGATTCGATGCGCTGGCGGAAAAAGGTCCGGGTGAGCATCTGTTTGGTAGCGCGCATACCATGCGTCATTACGAGACTGCTTACTGGGAAACCCATATCGACGATAACGAACCCTACGAAACCTGGCGCGAGAACGGTGCGGAGGATAGCAGGGTACGCGCCAACAAACGCTGGAAACAATTACTGGCCGACTATGAAGCACCTGCGCTGGACTCGGGAATAGACGAAGCACTGCAGGATTTTATGACGCGGCGCAAAGAGGAACTGAAGAATACGCCAGCCGATTTTTAATCGGCAGTGTCCTACAGACTGCTCTAATTATTAGTTTTAATGCGGTTATTGCCTTTAGCTGATTTTAGGTTACCGTGTCACTTACGCTATTGAGTATGACTTCTTCTAACGAATTATTTTGCAGTTCCCTGAATGTATGAATTCTAGCATCATCGCCATCGGCTGGGATGTGCGCGGCTGGCGTGGCAAGCAACAGGCGGTTGCTGTGATCAAACTGGATCTCGCTAGTGGAAAAACGGGGACGCAGTGGTGGCTGTCCGATGATTTTCAGTTTGAAGCGGGCGAGCGGCTTTGTCTCTCATCTTTAATCAGGCCTGCCTTAGGTGATGAAGGCATGGCTATGATCGAACACGCCGATAAGGTGGTTCTCGGTATTGATGCCTCGCTGGCTTTTCCGCGCGGGTTTGGCGAGTTGCTCAATAATCCGTCCTCAGAATATATGCCGGTGGCGACAGAGATTGAAAACCCGCTGGCCTATCGTGACTGCGAGCGCTGGATTTATCAAACGTATGGCAAGAAACCCCTGTCGGCTACCTTCGATAAACTGGGTAATGGCTCCACTCTGGCAATGGCCATGTGCCATGGCCTGAGGAAACAAGGCTTCGCGCTCATTCCTCAGGATGCCGATCAGGCAGAGCGTGCAATCATTGAGGTGTACCCGGCGCTTACAAAATGCGAACCAAAACGTGCGGCTATGGCGATTGATGCTGTCCATCAACTGATTCCAGATGATGTCGAAGTGGGCAGTGATCAGTACGATGCGGCGATTTGTGCGCTGATGGCAGCTGTGCATGCGGGTGCGGGTACCCAGCTGGGGTTACCGGAGTTGACTGCGTTTGACCCATTGCTTGATCGGGCTGAAGGGTGGGTGTATGCGTTTGCTCCCGAGTTTATTCGGCAGCGGGATTAGGTGTTACCCCTGTTTTGCCGGCCACATCTCCTGAATTTTTGTGCTGTAACTTTGTCCCATCTTCAGGCTAAGATATATTTATATGTGCATACAAATAAATAATAAACACTGAGGAGGTTGGATATGAAGAAGCCAGTCAAGGTTACGATTACAGGTGCCGCAGGACATATTGGTTATGCGCTTGCGTTTCGGATCGCGTCCGGCCAGATGTTTGGTCGCAATCAGCCGGTTGTGCTCAGGTTGCTGGAGATTCCCGAAGCCCTGTCTTCGTTAAAAGGCGTGGGTATGGAGCTGGAGGATTGTGCGCTACCGCTATTACACGACATTGTGCTGACAGCGGACCCGGCGATTGGTTTTCGCGAGACCGATTATGCCATCCTGATTGGTGCCAAACCACGGGGTCAGGGTATGGAACGCAAGGATTTGCTGACCGAGAATGCCCGCATATTCGCTGCCCAGGGGCGTAGCATCAATGATCATGCGAATGGGAATGTGCGTGTTGTGGTAGTCGGTAACCCGGCCAATACCAATGCCCTGATTGCCTGTTCTAATGCCCCGGACCTGAGTCCAAAACAGTTTTCCTCCATGATGCGTCTCGATCACAACCGGACGATGGGTTTGCTGGCGAATAAAACCAATTCGCTGGTGGCCGATATCACACGCATGACTGTGTGGGGAAATCACTCCATGACGCAGTACCCGGATATCAATCACTGCCTGATCAATGGAAAGCCAGCGTATGATTTTGTGACGCGTGACTGGGTGATCGATCATATGATTCCACGTATACAGCGCCGCGGCGCGGAGATTATCGAAGCACGCGGCCTGTCATCTGCCGCTTCAGCCGCCGATGCGGTGGTGGATCATGTGCGTAACTGGGCGCTCGGCACCCCTGAAAACGACTGGGTGAGTATGAGTGTAATGTCGGATGGCAGCTATGGGATTAGCGAAGGCATTATGTATTCGGTCCCGGTGACCTGTAAGGATGGAGATTACCAGGTAGTGCAGGGGCTGGAACTGGATCCGCTGAGCATAGAACGCATCAAAGCCTCGGAAAAAGAACTGCTGGGAGAGCGTGAGATTATCGCCGATCTGCTATAGCTAACTGGCTCTGGCCAGCTGCGCCAAAAAATAATCAATGCCCACAATCGACCGTCATAGGCGGCGTTGTGGGCAATCGCCGAGTTTTTCCTGCAATCCTGTTTCAATCCGATTATATTGTTGTCGAGTCGAGCGTCACCACCAACAACGACTGGATAGCCATGAATCAAAATCAACAACAGAAGGTAGCCGCAGCCTGCGGCGCATCAGAGATCTTTCATAAGGAAGATATCCAGAACCTGTGGAGTGGTTACGGCAAAATCATGCGCTATGGTTTGCGTGCTGCCGATGCAGATTCGGTGGTGATTAAACACGTAAAGCTGCCGGAGCAGACGAGTCACCCACGCGGCTGGAATACCGATCTTTCCCATCAACGCAAGATTCGATCCTATCAGGTGGAAACCGTCTGGTATCGGGACTGGAGTCAGCGCTGTGATGATTGCTGTCGTGTTCCGCATAGTCGGTTGCTGGAATCCAGTGATGATGAATTCCTGATGGTACTGGAGGATCTGGATGGCAGTGGTTTCCCCCTGCGTAAGGCATCCGTAACACTGGAGGAAATGCTCGCCTGTCTGCGCTGGCTGGCTCAGTTCCATGCAACCTTTATGGGTGAAGCGCCGGAGGGGCTGTGGCCGGTGGGGACTTACTGGCATCTGGCTACGCGACCTGATGAGTTGCTCGCGTTAGACGATGAGAGACTCAGGGCCGCTGCTCCAGCGATTGATCGGGCCTTGAGTGCTGCGCATTTCCAGAGTCTGGTGCATGGCGATGCCAAGCTGGCGAATTTCTGTTTTTCTACCTCGGCTGAGCAGGTGGCTGCAGTCGATTTCCAGTATGTGGGTGGTGGCTGCGGCATGAAAGATGTGGCGTATTTTATTGGCAGTTGCCTGTACGAGGAGGATTGTGAACGCCATGAGAGCATGCTGCTCGATTATTATTTTGCCATGCTTAAGGAAGCTCTGGTGCAACGCCGCAATAGCGCCGACCCGGAAGCAGTAGAACAGGAATGGCGCGAACTGTATCCAGTCGCCTGGACTGATTTTCATCGCTTTGTTAAAGGCTGGAGCCCCGGACACTGGAAGATCCATGGCTATAGCGAACGCCTGGCGCGCGAAGTTCTGGATAGGCTCGCTTTATGAAACTCTCACACGACGACCTGTTGGCTTTACAGCAAATTGCGCTTTCTGCAGCGACTGAAGCCGGCAGCCTGATTGCACAAAGCGCCAGGCGATCGGTGGAGGTATTACATAAAACGGGGGGAGATAGCCTGGCCTCGCAGGTACTGACTGAAGTCGATCTTGCCGCTGAGGCAATTATTCTGAAATGGTTGCTGCCCAGCTGCGAGCAATACGATCTAGCGCTGTTAACCGAGGAAACCGCGGATGACAGGTCGCGGCTTGAAAAGGATTATTTCTGGTGTGTGGATCCTATGGATGGAACGCTTTCATTCATTGAAGCAACGCCCGGTTTTGCGGTGGCGATTGCACTGGTTACAGTTGAGGGATTGCCGATTCTGGGTGTGGTGTATGATCCAGTCAGCAATCATCTGTATACCGCTATGCAGGGGCAGGGTGTGCGCCGCAATGATCAGTTGTGGCAGCCTGTGATGAATGAATCCGTGCAGGGAAAGCCGCTAACCCTGGTGTGCGACCGGGATTTTTTGCAGAGAAGTTATTATCCGCAGATTTACCGAGCACTGGAGCATGTGTGCAGCAGTCTGGATATGACTGAAGTAAAAATTATCGATAAACGTGCCGGAGCCATTATGAATGCCTGCTGGGTACTGGAACAGCAGCCTGCCTGTTACTTCAAGTTGCCCAAGCCTCAGGCCGGTGGTGGCAGCCTGTGGGATTTTGCGGCGACTGTGGCAATGTTTCATGAGCTTAAGGCAGTTGCTACGGATTTCCATGGCGCGCCGCTGCAGTTGAATCGCCCCGAATCTAGCTTTTTAAATCATTGTGGCGTAATGTTTTCAAGCCACAGCATATTAGCAGATGTTGTCAGGGATCAGGTGGTGAAGCAGGTTGAAATCTACCATGCTTAACAGTTGAATTGATCGGGTTTGATTTTTTATAGATAACGATAAAGATAAAGCGAAGGATTCATCAATGAATACACGGAACTTAAGATCTATCTATCAGCTTAAGATTAAGCTGTTAGGAATAAAACCGATGATATGGCGCAGGCTGTTAGTGTCTAGTGTAATGAAACTGGACGAGCTGCATATCGCTATTCAAATCGCGATGGGCTGGACTAATTCGCATCTATATGAATTTATTTCAGGATACGATCGTTACGGCGTGCCCGATGATAACGGTATGCTTAAGGTCTACGATGCGGGCAGTTTTCGGATTGATTCAATTCTTAAAAAAGAAAAGGATGAGCTGCTTTATCTGTATGACTACGGTGATACCTGGGAACACAATGTGCTGCTTGAAAAGGTATTGCCGTTTACAACCGAACAGACGTTGCCTTACTGTGTGGCAGGTAAACAGGCCTGTCCGCCAGAAGATGTTGGCGGGGCTCCGGGTTATGCGTATTTTCTAGAGGCGATTGAAGACCCATCGCATCCAGATCATGACGAACAAACGGAGTGGGTTGGTGGTTTTTTTGATGCTGAACACTTCGATCTGGTTGAAGTGAATGACCTGCTGTCTGAATACTGTAGTTAATTCTTGTCTTGATTACCCATCTATTGCAACCATGCTGTGAAGTTTGGTAGCTCAAATTACGAATCACCTGCTGCGTCTAAACCTTTGCTGGTTTTGATAATGAAGGCTAAACGTGAATTAGACTGGTGGTTTTATCCACCCTTCTGGAGTGCTGAAAATCGGGCCATTTAGTAAGGTCAGCGCACACGGACGTGCGCTGAGGACAGTCGAGCAGGGATGCGAGTCTGTCCGTGCCTTGCTAAATGGTTCGATTTTCGGGAAGCCGCAGGCCGCTCCAGTGGGGCGCCCTTTTCTTTCGTCTCTTTCTTTTGGGCGAGCAAAAGAAAGGGACTCGCACGCCTGCACGATCTGAACTACAAAGACCAGACTACTTTGGCGTGTGAAATGCTACACGATCAGGAAAAACAAACTTCGAAACGCGCCATAACAGGTTGAGCTTGGTGGGTAATCAGGAAGCTTAATGTATTATTAAGGTGACCGAGTCCCGGTTTAATCCTTACGCAGGGTGTTGCGATAGAAACGTAGCGCCGGATCGTCATCAGCGAGCAGGGGCAGGATTTTTAGAATACTGAGCCGGGCGATGCTATCGTTAAATTCGCAATCCTGAAGCAGGATATGATGAAACAGTTCCAGTGCCGCATGGTACTGCTGCTGGGCTGCGTACCAGGCTGCCAGCAGTAGTACGGCAGGCAATTCCTGCATATTGTCTGCAACGAATGGTTTTAACTGTTCTACGTCGCTGACCGGTGCTGCAATTTGTGCAAATTCACAATGCACAATGAGGCGTTTGGCGCTGTGTTTTGACTGAATCGCCTGAGGCATGGATTTGAGCAGGTTCAATGCCTCGGCGTATCGACCTTCCTCGGCCATCAGGCTGGCGATGGTCAGCGGTATGCGGTGATTGGCTGGATTCGCCAGGGCTGCTTTTCCCAGAGTCCGGTAGGCTGTTTCCTGATTACCCTGTTGATAATCGATCAGCGACTGCTGGATGAGGCTATCAGTCTCGGAGGCTACGTACTGATCGAGTAAAAACTTCAGGTCAGTTTCGTTCTGGTAACCGAACAGGCTTTGCTGCACTGATCGATTAATAAATATTTTTAAGGTTGGGATGCTGGTGATCGCGTATTCGTGCGCGATTTTCCGGTTCTCGTCTACATTCAGGTTGATGAGCAGGAATCGACCTCGATAGTGCGCGACCAACTTTTCCAGTACCGGGTAAAGCCGAAAACTGGGGCCTGCTTTGGGTGACCAGAAATGGACCAGCACCGGCCCCTTAACTGAGTTGTCGAGAACCAGTTGCTGGAAATTTTCAGCGCTGGCATCAAAGATAAAATCATTGACGTCAAAGTCCAGGCCAGACATATCGGTGTTAATGCAACTTGATGCGTGGCTGGTGCAGATAGTACTGCTCGATAACCTTGCGAACATTAGGCGGGTAATCCAGTGCTTCCATTTCCTGCATGCCTTCGCTGAAGAAGCTGGCGGCATCCTGCGGGAGATACAGGATCATTTCATCGAACACCTTTTTCATGATGCTGACGTCATTGGTGCGGGTCGCTACGATACCACGATTGATATGCAGCAGACGCCAGGGGCGATACAGGCTGTTGCTATTTAGATCATGCTTGATGTCATCGGCGCTTGCATCAATCACCTGACTCATCAGTTCAACCAGGGTGGTAAGCGACTTTTTATCCTGCAGGTTGTTGGCATTTTGTGCAAAGGCGTTAACGATGGGTTCAATGTGATTTAGCTTGCCTTTATGCAGTATGACCCAGCGTGCGAAGATCAGAGAAATCTGCTCGATTTCCTGGCGCTTATGCGGCAGGTCCAGTTTTTCCATCAGATCGATCAGCTTGAGGAGCAGGATAAAGCCATGTTCTCCAATCTCGGTGGCTTCGGTATGCGTGATAGGGTGATTCTCCAGTGCCTGCTGGTTGATGGTTGCAGTGACATCAAAAAACTGTTCTAGAGCCTGCATGATCTGGTCAAATGCAAGTTGATAGGCAGCGTCAAAGTATTCCTGTAATTGCTTAGGCAGTGCCTCAAAATAGTCCCTGGCCTGCTCCAGTGATGCGAGCTGGGCCACTAGATGATCCCCAGGTGGGCAGCTTCTTCCTTGCTCAGCAGGCGCTCCTGGGTGACTCGCCATTGTCCATCCTGTTCCTTGCTTAATACCACTTCGATGGAGTGCGTATCGACCGTACCATCGGTTGCCTCAATGGTTTCGTTAGCCAGAAACATAATCTGTTCATCATTAATCTGTCGAATCTTAAGACCCTGATAGCTGGCCTGCTGAATCAGTTTTTCGTTGAACTCGTATTCGCATTGAGCGAACCAGTCCGCGTAGCCAATCACGTCGAACCCGGGCACCCCAAAGACCTGAACCTGTTTCGAGATCAGGTTCATATGCGCTGCGTGATCGTATTTTTTGATTGTGGCACAGCATTGGTCCATCCACTGCTGGGCGATTTGTTCCTGTTTCATGTATTACTGATATCGTTTGTTTGAATGAATCTACCTTAGCATAAAGCGGGAAGATCTAACCACTACGGGGACAGGTGATTTGCGATTCTGTGCACCAGTCCGGGTCCCTGAAAGATTAAAGCGCTGTAGATCTGAATCAGTTTTGCACCCAGATCCAGGCGCAGTTGCGCCTCTTCGGGGCTGTCGATACCACCTGCGGAAATAATCGGGATTTCATCCTGTAGTTGCTGGTGAAACTGGTACAGGATATGTCGCGATTTTTCTGTCAGTGCGCTGCCGCTTAAACCACCAGCCTGCTGCGCTAATGCATGATCGTGGACGTTTGATCGATCCAGTGTGGTATTGGTCGCGATTAGTGCATCAATGTGGTACCTGATGAGCAATTCCGAGATTGGCTGGATGGCGCGTACGTCCAGATCGGGGGCGATTTTTAATGCCACAGGACGGTTAACCTGATATTTATCCTGTAATTGTTTTCGACACTCATCGATACCATGTAATAACTCTTTCAACGCGTCTTCACCCTGCAAATCGCGCAAGCCAGGCGTGTTGGGAGAAGAGATATTGATGGTGATGTAGTCAGCATCCAGATAAACCCGCGATAGCGCCAGCGTGTAATCATCCAGTGCATTCGCGACCGACGTGGTGAGGTTTTTACCAATATTGATGCCAAGTACATAATCGCGTTGCGGCTGTTGCTGGATGTTGCGCAGCAGGTAGTCAACACCACGATTATTAAACCCCATCCGGTTAATGATGCTGGCGTACTCGGGCAAGCGAAACAGTCGCGGTTTGGGGTTGCCTGCCTGTGCCCTGGGGGTGACGGTACCCACTTCAATAAAACCGAATCCCAGGCGCGAAAGCCCAGGCAGGAAGTCAGCATTTTTATCCAGTCCAGCCGCAAGCCCCAGGGGATTCGGGAAATCCAGCCCCATCACCGTGACGGGCCTGGAAACACGTCTTTTCGGTATCAGGTAGCGCAGGCTGTTGAGTAACTCAAGGCTGGCTTCGTGTGCAGTTTCGGCGTCCAGGTTAAAAACCAGAGGCCTGATCAGGGAGTAGAGCTGTGGCATGTGTGTAGGTTTATTTAAGGTAGCTTTGCAGTTCGGGATAGTGTTGCAGATCCTCTACGAGGTCGATATCCCGTAAAACAGGAAGTATGAAGGTTTTAATATTATGTTGCATGCACTTTCTAAGGGTTTGTTGCAATACGCGCTCTGTACTCCAACTGATTCCCTGAAATACCGCCGGGTGGATGCTTTCGCGTGCGCCTATCAGCACGTATCCACCATCTAGTGCGGGGACCAGCACCAGATCATGGCTGGATAACTGTTGTTCGACCTGTTCAAGTATCTGTAAATCCAGATCCAGGCAGTCCGAACCGATCAGGATGCATTTTTGGTGGTGCTTTAATCCCTCACTTAACGCGTAAAACATTTTCTCTCCCAGATCTTGTCCCTGTTGCAGGTATGGGGTGTAGTCGCTAAACAGTTCATCGATGCCCTTGCGATTTAGCCACAATTGCTGCTGGAATTGAGTTTGCTGCATCAGCGCGAGACTGTATCGCAGGCAATAGCGGTAAATGGCGGTTGCAGGCTGTTCGCCAAGCTGTGGAATTAACCGGGTTTTCACCTCGCCCGCTATCGGCAGTTTGGCAAATAATTGCAGTACCGTATCACTGCTCATGCCGGTCCTGAGGGTAGTAAAACCGATGTAAGGTGGCAGGTTTGACGCCCAGCCAGTAGCCCAGTCGCAGCGTCCACATGAGAAAGATAGTGCGCAAAATACCCTTTTGTTCCCAGCGCCGACTGGAAGTGATGGCAGGCTGATTGATACAGGCCGGGCTCTGCAGTTTGCGCGCCAGCTTGCAAATGGCAATGTCTTCCATGAGCGGAATTGCGGGAAATCCCCCCAGCTGATTAAAAAAATCACGCCTGAAAAATAACGCCTGATCGCCCGTCGCAATTGCTGTGTTACGTGAACGCAGGTTCATCAGCTTTTCGACTACCCTGAGCAGCCAGTGGCGTCCGGACAGGCGGATTTCAAAATGCCCCCACAATGCGCTACTGCGATCAATCAGCGACATCCAGTCATCAGGGAGGCGGGTGTCGGCATGTAGAAACACCAGCCAGTCGCCGATACTGTGCTGGGCAGCTGTATTCATCTGGGTGGCTCTTCCTTTGTTGCTGTTAACAATGGTCACCGGGTATTGCGCAGCGCGCTTCAAGGTATCATCGGCGCTGCCGCCATCGCAGATTATGATTTCGACTTCAGACAGGTACTCAATGCTTCTGAGTAGCTGCTCCAGCGCATAGCTGATAGTAGCTGACTCATTCAGGGTAGGGATAATCACGCTGTAACGCATTGTTAACGCGTTCCAGCTCAGTCCAGGGCGCCGCCGCAGCTACTACCGGCGCCAGCGACACAGCCAAAGCAGTGGTCGGCGACAATAATATCCAGTTGTTCGAGCTCGATATCTGCCAAATCCCGCAGGTGTAGTTTTTTCTGGCGCGCTGGATGGGTCAGGTTTAAATTCAGCATCTGGTTGAAATCACAATCGTAAACATATCCCTGCCAGTCGACACTCAGCTGGTTTCGGCACATTACCGCATTCAGGTTATTAAGGTTTATCGAGTCTTTCAGCAGGTTCATATATTCTTCAAATTTACCCTGCGATATCAGGCTACTACCGAAGCGCGCAATCGGCATATTGGTGATAGTGAACAGTTGATTGAACTGAATATCGAAGTTTTCACTGAGGAATTTTTTGTAATCCTGTTCCAGTTGCTGCTGACCCGGTGGCAGGTAGGGACCAGTCGGGTTGTACACGAGGTTGAGTAGTAAGTCGCTATCTGCTTGCGCATAGCCAGCCTGGTTCAGCTTGCGCAGTCCTGTAATGCTTTTCTGGTAAGCGCCCTTACCACGCTGTCCGTCGACATTCTGCTCCAGATAGCAGGGTAGGGAGGCGACGATTTCGACTTTATTCTTGGCCAGAAAGTCGGTTAGATCCTGGTAGCCGGGTTCAGTCAAAATAGTCAGGTTACAGCGGTCTATCACTTTTTTCCCCAGCGCTTTTGCCTTAACGACCAGCTCTTTAAACAGAGGATTCATTTCGGGCGCCCCGCCGGTCAGGTCCAGTGTGTGTATGGATGGATTCCTGAGGATATTCAATAAATCGGTAATGCTGCTCTGGCTCATTAATTCCTTGCGCGTGGGACCGGCATTGACATGGCAGTGCTGACAGGTCTGGTTACATAAATAACCGAGATTTACCTGCAGTACTTCAAGCCTGCTTCGTTGAATATCAGGAAATTTCGAGTCTTTGAGCAGGGGCCAGGTATCGAGCATAGTATTTATTAATGAGTTTCATAAACAGACAGGGAATATAGCATACAGTTCAAACGTCTAACTGTGCATGGGTGTTTACACGAACCTGTATCTTATTATTTCAACAATAAATCCCGGGGGGGAATAACAATGAAGAAGTTTGTAACCGCAATTCTTATGACTCTGGCCTTAGCGTTTAGCGGCATGGCATCAGCCGCAGACAATAAAGTGGTTATACAGGTAAGTAGTAGTGATCCGGCGACCCAGGCTCTGGCGTTAAATAATGCAGTTAATATGCAGACTGCACTGGGTATGGATAATGTGACCGTTGAAGTGGTTGCTTATGGTCCAGGTTTAAGCTTGTTAACTAATAAAAGTACCCAGGCGAAACGTGTTTCCAGCCTGGCGATGCAGGATATTACGTTCAGTGCCTGTGCCAATACCATGAGCAAGATTGAAAAGAAGACCGGTAAAAAGCCTCAGCTAATTGAGGGTGTGGGCGTGGTTCCCGGTGGTGTAATTCGTATCATGGAACTACAGCAACAGGGCTATGCTTATATACGCCCCTAGTTAGCAAAGGATCATCTGGATTCGGGACAGAGCGCCTGCGTTCTGTCCCGCAATCTTAGGAGGCTGCCAGCAAATGGCAAAATCCACAAAATAAACCGCCAATGGATACGGCGATATCAATCTGCAGCATACACATCGGTCCCTGCATTCCCCATAACTCCGCCAATGAAAAAACAGGCAGAGAAAATAATCTGATCTGACCGCCCAATTACAATAAACTTGGTGTAAAGCATTCAAGTCGTTTAGTGATGAATAAACCTGATCCTGTCCCTGCAATTGGCATTGCCCTGATTTTGACCAACCAGGAACGCATACTTATCGGACGCAGGCGCAATCAACCCATGCCCGGAAGCTGGCAGTTACCAGGTGGATGGCTGCATTACGCGGAATCACCTGAACAGGCGGTGAGGCGTCTGCAGCACGCGTTCCCCGGGCTCGAGTGTGAACCTGCCAGGCTGGTCAGTTATACCAGTAACCTGTTTGACAATGGTTTACACTCAATCAGTCTGTATTTCCAGATGCAATGCCTGAATGTAGCGCAGGAAGATCTCGCGTCGAATCAGGATTGCAGTGACTGGATGTGGGCGGACTGGTATGATTTGCCGGAACCGTTATTTCTACCATTGAACCTGTTAAAGCAATCCGATTTTACACCGTTAATTAGGAAATAATGGCCGTTGAGTAATTAAAACTCAACTGGGGTCTCAAATACTGAACTTAGTATTAGTATGTTAGGGGTTTAGGCATTTATCCTAGAAATTACTTTAACTTAAAACTATAGTACAGCTTGTAGCTCGAGAATGATGAATCGATGAACGTTGAATTTGATATAGCCAGTGACCAGATCGATGGTGCGCGTGATTACCAGGAAGATGCTTTCATGGTTTCACAGCTGGGAGAGGATGATAATGGTAAGTCCTGCTCTCTGGTCATTATGGCCGATGGTATGGGGGGGCATGCAGCAGGTAATGTCGCCAGTAACATGGTGGTGGCAACATTCAATAAGGCGTTTCAGGGCGACTTCCCCAGCAAAAATGTACCTGAATCTTTATCCAGTGCACTCAATCGTGCCAATCAGCAGATCAAGGATTCTATAAAGGAAACCCCTGCACTACGTGGTATGGGCTGCACTATGGTAACCGCCTACCTGGAAGATCATAATCTTTACTGGGTCAGCGTCGGTGACAGCCATCTATACCTGATTCGAGATCGCGAATTGATTAAGCAGAACGCGGATCATAGTTACGGTGCTTACATCGATATGATGCGTGAACAGGGTATGGATATCGAAGAGCAACCCGGAATGTCGCGTAACATGCTCATGAGTGCGATGACCGGCGATGAGATCAGTAGTATCGATTGCCCTGAGCACCCCATCAAACTGCGCGTAGGTGATCGTCTAATCATTAGTAGTGATGGCCTGGATACACTGGGGGCCGGCGCTATTATTCAGTACTCCTCCTGGTCGGCGACTGCTCGAGAATGTGTGTATGCATTACTCAAGGCGGTAGAAGAAGCTAATAAAATAAATCAGGACAATACCACCATTATTGTGGTGGATATCAAGGAAAAGCAGAGGCAACAGGAAGTCCCTGTTGCGCCATCAACCAAAGAGTCGCTTTCTCGCTCGAGTCCATCGATAGATACTTCCGATTACTACGCGTCTCAAAAAGAGCCCCGCTCATATGGTGGCCTGATCGTCTTTTTGCTGCTCGTGATCATTGCTGGTGGTGTGTTCTATGCCTGGCAACAGGGCATGCTGGATAGTGTCATTGGAAAAGTAGAGGGTGAGATTGATAAACAGCTGATGCCCCAGCCTGAGCCGGTTGAACCTGCACCGCCTGCTGCGACACCCGAGGTAAAAACGCCGCCAAGGGAGCTGGTTAAACAGCCTGAGATTCAGCAACCAGAGCCACTGGTACAGGAAGAGTATGTTGATCGACCTGACCCGTTTACTGATCGTCTGCATAGTGGGGGAAGCGGCCCAAGAATGATAGCGATACCCGCCGGCAGCTTCCTGATGGGTAATACCTCAGGCCTGATTTCTCCGGATGAAACACCTCGCCACAAGGTGAATGTGCCCGCATTTGCGATGTCTGTGTTTGAAGTTACCTACGTGGAATATGATGTATTCGCGCGTGCTACAGGACGCACCAGACCCGACAGTACAGGTTGGGATCGTAAAACCCATCCGGTAAATAACGTATCCTGGGATGATGCCGTTGCTTATGCCGCCTGGTTAAGCAAACAGACCGGCAAAAAGTATCGCTTACCTTCCGAGGCTGAATGGGAATACGCGGCCCGAGGCGGTCAGAGAACAACGTTCTGGTGGGGCAGTGACAAGGGCAAGGGCAATGCGCATTGTTTTGACTGCGCTTCAGACCTGAATACCAGCAAGACGGCCAAGGTGGGTTCCTACAAACCCAATGCCTTTGGTTTATACGATACTGCAGGCAACCTGTATGAATGGGTGCATGATTGCTACCATCGAAACTACAACGATGCACCGGAAGACGGCTCGGTATGGGAAGGTGGTGACTGCAGCGTGCGGATTGTCAGAGGCGGCGCATTCAGAAGCCCTGCAACTTCGATGCGGGTAGAGAATCGAGAAACCTTCCCCAGCAACAAGGGGCAGTACAATGTGGGTATTCGCCTGGTTCGCGAGCTTTAGTCAATTTTCAGTAATGCCAGTTGCTGTTCGATCATCTGGGGCGTCAGGCTGTCATAATCGGATAACCGGGTCAAAGTAAAATGACCCGCTAGCTCAGACCAGGCCAGACCGCCACTCCAGGCTGGCTGAGCTAGCTCGCCCTGCTTTTTCCGTTTTATCAGATAGGCCCTGTGATGGCGGATGAACAGGTTAAAGGGCTGGTTGTTTTGCTGCAGACTATCGATCTCCTGCCAGGCATCCATCACAGATGCAAAACATTGCACGCCAATCGGGTAATCCCTGACGCCACCATTGTGCTTCCAGTGAAGCTGTTCTACTGGATAGGATTGTTGTGATAGCACCATTTGCCAGTGCTGGTGATTCACCGACGCGTACGCACCCAGTGAATTATAGGCAAGCCCGAGCTGCTCCCAGTCTGAAAGCGCATCCATGAATGTCTCGATATCGTTAATGTCCTGCTGATTGAGCCATTGCGGTTTTTGCTCCGACGCATTGATGAGCAGCAAGGTATGGTAATCAGCAAAGGGGAACTTGTTGTAGAACAAGCAAACCTCAAGCATCTCGAGCTGTCCTTTCCAGATTATTTCTCTAGCCAGGAACGGTTTGTTGAAATGAAACGCTTTGGCGTCAAAAGGCTGTAATAGACTGCTAATCTGCTGCTGGCTATTACGTGCGGGGCGCAAGCTGCGTAATGGATTAAACAGTAACGACCAGTCGCCTGCTGTGCGGCTGCGGCTATGCTGGATATTCTCCAGCCCCAGCTCGTCGAGCTTGAGAAATACGCTCAGATCGTCGTCAGGAAATTCGATTGATTGCGCTATCTGTTGTTTGAAATAGTCAAACCGGTTATCAATCTGCGCTCTTAATTCAGCCAGAATGCTGTCATCCATGCTGGCATTAGCGACAACCAGTATAAATACGCCCAGTTCATCGTACTCAAGTAGCTGTCCCAGTTGTCGAATAAAATACTGTCGATAATGCTCGCTGGAGGATAGTGGGGAGTGAGTCATCGTTTGCCTAAATCGCAGGTAATTCAAAACCCCAGATTTTACTGTATAAAGCGCAGTGCAATGTAACGTTCTGTTGTTATACTCCGCTTGATGAGTCAGTTAGAGAAGAAAAATACAATATGTCCGGTCGGTATTAGTGACTGCGACTGGGTTATTCAGGTTCAGCAGTTACAGCAGGACGTTTGTCAGCTGCAGACACAGGTTAGTACTGATCCCCTGACCGGACTGTTTAATTATCGCTATTTCGAACAGGCGTTACAGAATGAAATGCAGCGTAGTGATCGTACCGGTTTGCCTACCGCGCTGGTGATGGTTGATCTCGACCTGTTCAAACAGGTGAACGATCGCTGGGGACACGAGGGCGGAAATAAAGCCCTGCAGTTAGCAGCAAATGTGTTCCGCCAGGAGTTGCGAG
Organism: Gammaproteobacteria bacterium; assembly: GCA_050288105.1. Lineage (GTDB taxonomy): Bacteria > Pseudomonadota > Gammaproteobacteria > JACNJF01. The sequence continues at coordinate 90,459 of JBNKDE010000014.1, read as the reverse complement.
TGGTGGATATTGTATGCCGCTATGGCGGCGAAGAGTTTGTGCTGATACTACCCCAGACCAGTCTGCCTATGGCTGTAAAGGTAGCGCAGCGCGTGCGAGCCACCCTGCAACGTAGCGCGGTTGAATTCGCAGATACCAGCTTTAATATCACTGCCAGCCTGGGTGTAGCACTTTACCAGGCGCATGATCAGCAGAGCTTTGAGACCTTCGTTGATAGTGCTGATCAGTACCTGTACCAGGCCAAACAGCAGGGGCGAAATCAGGTATGTCACGCTGATTTCGCCACGGTTAAGCCTGTTACATCAGTTTCTCAGGAAGAAAGGGCAGCGCTGTTTGCGCGGGCGCGGCCAGAGGAGGATGACTAAAAAGCGGGTTTTTCCTTCGCCGTATTGTATCTCTCTATACTATCCATGATTTCCTTTTTGGCTTCTTCAGCGCCCAGCCAGCCTTCGATATGAACCCATTTGCCATCTTCAAGATCCTTGTAATGCTCAAAGAAATGGGAGATGGAATCCAGTAACGGTCTGGGCATATCGCGTACCGAGTCGATTTCACGGTACATACGTGACAGTTTGTCGATAGGCACACCCAGAATCTTGGCATCTTCACCGGATTCATCGGTCATTTTCAGCATACCTACCGGCCGTACACGAATAACTGAACCGCTAATCAAAGGTACCGGGGTGACGACCAGTACATCAGCTGGATCGCCATCATCGGACAGCGTGTGCGGGATATAACCGTAATTGCAGGGGTAATGCATCGCGGTACCCATAAAGCGATCAACAAACATGGCGCCTGTTGTTTTGTCTACTTCATATTTGACGGGGTCACTGTGCGAAGGGATTTCGATAATGACGTTGACATCATTAGGGCAATTTTCGCCCGAGTTTACGCGATCAAGATTCATAGTCTGGCCACTGCTAATAGCTTAAAGAGCGCGCGATTATAGCAGTGTCGTCCAAACTTGTAGAGCGTTTAAGCGATAGCTTTAGTATGAAATCTATCAATCACTGAGATTTAAAATGCTCACCAGGGACAAATCCAAATACTTCGCCCATGTTCAGTTCCTGAATCAGACGGTCGACGCTGTCCTGTCCCAGGTCTTTTTGCACCTCTGCCAGAATCAGCCGCGCCGCATTGCGATTATAACCGTGACCGATATAAACTTGGGTTTGCAGTAACTCTCTGGCGCGTTGGTAAGTCATCATGATAAAAAAGGGCTGCGAGTGCAGCCCTGATTGTATCAATTAAATTTCAAAAGAAGGCAGTTTCTTGTCGATTAGCTGGTTTTTCAGCGTCACGTATTTGGGCATACCGTTGTCATCGTAGTCAGGATAAGCCTCACCCTTGATCAGCGGGTAAAGATATTCCTTACACTTGTCGGTAATGCCATAGCCGTCTTCGGTGATGAAATCCAGTGGCATCATTTTTTCCACGTTGGCAACTTCACTCAACGGCGCTTCGCCAATGCTCCATTTATAGGGGTTGGATGATTCACGAACCACGGTAGGCATGATGGAGTTCTTGCCTTCCAGCGCTTTTTCTACCGCTGCCTGACCGAGCGCATAAGCCTGTTCGACATCCGACTGAGAAGCCAGGTGACGCGCCGCGCGCTGCAGGTAATCGGCTACTGCCCAGTGGAATTTATATCCCAGCGCATCCTTGATCATATTGGCAACAACCGGTGCTGCACCACCCAGCTGGGCATGTCCGAAGGAATCGCGTGTGCCCTGTTCGGCGAGGAAGCTGCCGTCGGGGTAATGTGCGCCTTCAGAAACGACGATAGTGCAATAGCCGTGTTCCTTGACCTTGGCATCAACGACGGCGAGGAATTTTTCCTTGTCGAATTCGACTTCAGGGAACAGCGTCACCACGGGAATGCCATAGTCTTCTACCAGTGCGCCAGCGGCTGCGATCCAGCCAGCGTGACGTCCCATGACTTCGATAACGAAGATCTTGGTCGAAGTCGCTGCCATGGAGCGTACGTCAAACGAAGCTTCCAGTGTAGAAACCGCAATATACTTGGCTACTGAGCCAAATCCAGGGCAGTTATCGGTGATCGGCAGGTCGTTGTCGACGGTTTTAGGGACATGGATAGCCTGAACCGGGAAGCCCATTTTTTCGGATAACTGAGAGACCTTATAACAGGTATCGGCCGAGTCACCACCACCGTTGTAGAAGAAGTAGCCGATATCGTGCGCCTTGAAGACTTCGATCAGGCGCTCGTACTCGCGCTTGTTGTCTTCCAGGCTTTTGAGTTTGAAACGGCAGGAGCCAAAACCGCCGGAGGGCGTGGTTTTCAGCGCTGCGATATCTTCTGCAGACTCTTTGGAGGTATCGATCAGGTTTTCGGTAAGCGCACCGATGATACCGTTCTGTCCCGCATACACATTACCAATCTTGTCGCTGTTTTTACGGCAGGCTTCGATGACGCCACAGCCCGAAGCATTGATAACAGCGGTTACACCGCCCGATTGTGCATAGAATGCATTCTTTTTGCTCATTATTTTCTCCGCAATGAATTCGGCTTTTTTCCAAAGCCTGTAGTTGATTTAAGATTTATGGTTTTATTCTGGGTCGTTTTCCTGCTGGCGATCGCGTTCATGGTCTGCCTGCAGGCGTAGCAGGGAGATCACACAATCTCCCAGCTCGTCGTATTCGTGTATGCCGGTACCGTATTGTTCACGGTTGCCGTAATAAAACTGGGTTCGGTAACGATTATCTGCAGTTTTGATGACTACGAAATGACAGTCACCCTGTTCCCAGTAAAGCGCGGGACATTCGGTCAGTTCGCGATCGGAGGGGTCGAGTCTGGCCTCCACATCGACCAGATGAAATTCCACCTTATCCTTGCCCCAGCGTTCGTCCAGACTGCTGCGAACTATGCGCTGTTCGGTATCGTTTATATCAGGAATCGAGCCCATGCTATGCCGTCGTGTCGATAATCAGGCCGGCGAATATACAATAAATAGCGTTATTTTGCATGCGAATGGCGCTATGTAGGCATAAGAGAATTCAATTGGTCGATATAAAAAGCATGCTCGTCGTGGGTGTATTGCTGTGGCACAATGCGCGCAGCAGTATAGTCAAGCACAATATCAAGTATTACAAATCTTAATTCTTGTGGCAGTGCAATATGGGGGAGAGTACCTTTCGTCATGCCAAATGACGCTAACAACCAAAGAGGTGACAATGAAAATTATTTTATTAGGCGGTCCGGGTGCAGGCAAAGGTACCCAGGCAAATTACATTAAAGAAAGATACGCTATCCCACAGATTTCAACCGGCGACATGTTACGTGCTGCGGTTAAGGCACAGTCCCCCATGGGGATCGAAGCCAAGAAGGTTATGGATGCCGGTGGCCTGGTGTCAGATGACATTATCCTCGGGCTGATTGATGAGCGCATTCAGCAGGATGATTGCGCCAACGGATTTTTGTTCGACGGTTTTCCTCGTACCCTGGAACAGGCAGAGGCGCTTAAAGCCAAGGTCGATATCGATGCTGTCGTCGAAATCGATGTCGATGACGCCGAGATTATCAAGCGCATGAGTGGACGCCGTGTGCACCTGGCTTCTGGCAGAACCTATCACGTTGTGTTCAACCCGCCGAAGGTGGAGGGTAAGGACGATGAAACCGGCGAAGACCTGATTCAACGCGACGATGACCAGGAAGAAACAGTTAAGAAACGCCTGGATGTCTACCATGATCAGACAGAACCGCTGATTGAGTATTACTCAAAATGGGCGAGCTCCGGAGGAGAAGGGGCCCCCAGATATATCAGGGTCAACGGAATTGGAAAAGTCGAAGAAATTCGTGACCAGATATTCCAGCAGCTTGATCAATAAATATTTAAGCCGCTAGTTCATACTGAACTGGCGGTTTTTTTTAACTTAATAAAAATAATCTTTTAACTTGTAACAACAGGACATAGAAAATGAGCTCAGCATTAAGTATGGCGTTGATCTGCGCCTTTGTAGGGATCGGGTATGGTGTAATTTCTATCTATAGCGTTTTATCCAAGCCGCAGGGCAACGATGAAATGCAAAGAATCGCCAGTGCAATACAGGAAGGAGCCGTTGCTTATCTGGCTCGACAATATACCGCGATAGGCATAGTCGGATTGATTCTTTTTGTTGTTATAGGGCTCTTTCTTGACTGGTTTACCGCGATAGGTTTTGCGCTGGGTGCCTTGCTCTCCGGTGCTGCGGGCTATATCGGTATGCATGTCTCGGTGCGTTCCAACTCGCGTACTGCAGAGGCAGCCAAAGGGGGAATTAACCCTGCGCTGGAAGTTGCTTTCAAGGGCGGTGCCATTACGGGCATGCTGGTTGTCGGTCTGGGCCTGTTGGGTGTAGCTGGTTATTATTCAATACTGACCCTGATGGGGGTAGAGGATGCTCTGCATCCTATGATAGGGCTGGCGTTCGGCGGATCGCTGATTTCAATTTTTGCACGATTGGGCGGCGGTATCTTTACCAAGGGTGCGGATGTCGGTGCGGATATCGTGGGTAAGGTAGAAGCGGGAATTCCGGAGGATGATCCACGTAACCCGGCGGTAATCGCGGATAATGTGGGTGACAATGTAGGCGACTGTGCTGGCATGGCGGCAGACCTGTTTGAAACTTATGCGGTAACCATTATCGCCACCATGTTGCTGGGTAGCCTGGTGTTTGCTTCCTCCAGTGCATCAGTGCTCTCGCTGGCCATTACTTATCCATTAATGCTGGGTGGAATCTCGATTATCTGTTCGGTTATCGGTACCTTCTTCGTTAAATATAAAGAGGGTGGCAAGATCATGACTGCACTATATAAAGCTACCGCAGTGTCAGCGGTGCTGTCAGCCGTTGGATTCTATGTGATTACCAACTCGATGATGGCTGACAATGGTCTGTATTCTACCAATGCCTTATTTGGCTCTGCTTTAATTGGTCTGGTGCTAACCGTTGCCATGATCGTTATTACCGAATATTACACAGCTACTGAGTATTCTCCGGTCAGGCATATTGCTGAAGCATCAACAACCGGGGATGGAACCAATGTGATCGCCGGTCTGGGTGTTTCCATGCGTTCTACCGCAATGCCGGTGCTTGCTGTATGCCTGTCTATCTGGGGCGCGCACAATCTGGCAGGGTTATATGGTATCGCGATAGCCGCAACTGCCATGTTATCCATGACCGGTATCGTGGTCGCGCTGGATGCTTACGGTCCGATTACTGATAATGCGGGTGGTATTGCTGAGATGGCCGATCTGCCGGAAGAAATCCGTAATACGACTGATGCGCTGGATGCGGTTGGTAATACGACCAAGGCAGTCACCAAGGGCTATGCGATCGGTTCAGCCGGGCTGGCAACACTGGTCCTGTTCGCTGATTTTACCAGTTCTCTTAGCAGCGCCGGCAAGGCAACCGAATTCCTGTTATCCAATCACATGGTGATTATTGGTCTGTTTATAGGCGGCCTGATCCCTTATCTGTTTGGTGCGATGGCGATGGAAGCCGTAGGCCGTGCAGCGGGAGGAATCGTGAATGAGGTGCGTCGCCAGTTTCGCGAAATGCCGGGTATCATGGATAGAACTGAAAAGCCGGATTATTCACGTGCTGTCGATATGCTGACTCGCGCTGCGATCAAGGAAATGATTATTCCTTCGCTGTTGCCCGTTGCTGTACCGATCGTTGTCGGTCTCACGCTGGGTGCTGAAGCGCTGGGTGGCGTACTGATTGGTACTATCGTAACCGGGCTGTTTGTTGCGATCTCCATGACCACGGGTGGTGGCGCCTGGGATAACGCCAAAAAATATATTGAAGATGGTAATCACGGCGGCAAGGGTTCGGATGCTCACAAGGCGGCAGTGACTGGCGACACAGTCGGTGATCCCTATAAGGATACAGCCGGTCCAGCGATTAACCCGCTGATCAAAATCATCAATATTGTTGCATTATTGATGGTGCCTTTATTATAAAAATAACGATAAATGTTCCACGCTTAAAGCCTGCAACTTGCAGGCTTTATTTTTTCAGCTTGAAATTCGTTCAATCGGTGGTTTAATGGCGGCACATTTTAAAGCTTCGTATCTTTTTATGCCGTATCCACCGGACATCATCTGCTGATGGCCTCGTATCGCGAACAACTCAAAGATAATTATCTGGAAACCAGACTGGTCAGAAACCGCCTGATCGCGGCGGCGCTGATTGTACTTGTTTTGATGATAGTGGTACTTGTGCGCCTGTATATATTGCAGGTGGTTGAGCATGAGTACTTTACGACACTGTCAAATTCCAACCGCGTGAGCCTGAAGGCATTGCCGCCAACGCGGGGTCTGATCTATGACCGCAACGGCGTGGTGATGGCAGATAATATACCTGCCTACCGGCTGGAAATCATCCGTGAGCAGGTAGAGGATCTGGATCAAACCCTGCTCCAGCTGCAGCAGCTGGTTAATATATCCGATCAGGAAATCAGGCGATTTCGTGAAACCAGCAAACGTCGTAGATCATTTGAATCGGTGCCGCTGTTGCTGAACCTGAGTGACGAGGAGGTCGCACTGCTGGCGGTGAATATCCATCGCTTCAGCGGGGTGGAAATCAATGCTCGCCTGACACGCAATTACCCGCTGGGGAAACATGCGGTACATGCGCTGGGTTACGTGGGGCGTATCGATATTAAGGATCTCGCCAGGCTGGATGAAGCAAACTATGCTGGCACCAGTCATATCGGTAAGCTGGGTCTGGAAAAATACTACGAAGATGAGCTACATGGTCAAGTGGGCTATCAACGCGTTGAGGTGAACGCCTCGGGTCGAACGCTGCGTGTACTGGATGAGCAGCCACCGAAAGCGGGCAAGAACCTGCATCTGACCATTGATTCTTCGTTACAGCAGCTGGTTGAATACCTGTTTACCGGGCAGAAAGGCTCAGCGGTTGCAATAGATCCGCGTAGTGGTGAGATTCTGGCATTGGTGAGTATGCCCAGTTTTGATCCCAATCTGTTTGTAAATGGTATCAGTAATGCGGATTACAGCGCGCTGCGAGATTCTTCAAGACGTCCGCTGTTTAACCGTGCACTGACCGGGCAATATCCACCGGGCTCTACCACTAAACCATTTTTCGGGCTAGCTGGGCTGGAAGCCAATGTCATTGGTCCGCGTCAGACGATATTTTGCGGAGGGCACTATCTGCTCCCAAACGATGATCGTAAATATCGTGACTGGAAAAAAGAAGGCCACGGCAATACCGATCTGGACAAGGCCATTACCCAGTCCTGTGACGTTTACTTTTATGAACTCGCCTACAACCTGGGTATAGATCGAATGTCCGAATTTATGAAGCAGTTTGGTTTCGGCAGTCGCACGGGTATAGACAGCACCAGCGAACGTCCGGGTTTGATGCCTTCGCGCGAGTGGAAACGTAATGCACGCGGCATGCCCTGGTTTCCTGGAGAAACTCTGATCACCGGGATTGGTCAGGGAGCGCTGCTGGTTACCCCTCTACAGCTGAGCAGTTCTACCGGCGCGCTGGCGATGCAGGGTAAACGTTATAAACCGCATCTGGTCAAATCCATCGAAGACCCGATTACCCATGTAGACCAGGCGATAGCGCCTCAGCTCACGGGGGACTATAAGCTCAGGAAAATAAGCAACTGGAAGCATGTCGTGAAAGGCATGGTCAATGTTGTGCATGACATTCGGGGTACCGCACATCGTATTGACCAGGGCCTGCAATACCAGATTGCCGGTAAAACAGGGACTGCGCAGGTATTTGGGATAGCTCAGGATGAAGAATATGAAGAGGAGAAAGTGTCGAAAAAACTGCGTGATCATGCGCTTTTTATGGCTTTTGCCCCGGCAGATGACCCTCAGATCGCGGTGGCAGTAGTAGTAGAAAATGGTGGTCATGGTAGTTCAGTGGCAGCACCCATTGCACGCAAGATTATGGATGCTTATTTGTTAAAGAAACCCGAACAGGCTGCGGCCCAGGCAGGTCAGTAATGGATCGTTATACTGAACAGGATCAACCGTCGATTTCGCGCCGCGTACTGGATGCATTCCGTCTCGATCCCGTGCTCATGCTATTGCTGTTTATCCTGTCTAATTTCGGGCTGGTAGTGCTATTCAGTGCGAGTGGCAGTGATATCGATTTAATGATCCGGCAGGTTACGCGACTGGCCCTGGCAGTGGTTCTGATGATCGCGATTGCGAATATTTCTATGCGCGTGCTGAGAAAACTGTCGCTGTGGTTTTACCTGGGTGGGGTGCTGATGCTGATTGCTGTGATGGTTTTCGGTGAAGTGGGTAAGGGTGCGCAACGCTGGCTGGATCTCGGCTTTGTGCGTTTTCAGCCCTCTGAATTTATGAAACTGGCGATGCCCATGATGGTCGCTTCCTACCTGTCGGAAAAGGTGCTCCCTGTGGGCTGGAAGGATTTGACCGTGTCCGCGTTGCTGGTGCTCATACCGGTCATCCTGATTGCACGTCAACCGGATCTGGGGACCGCGTTACTGGTTGCCAGCGCGGGATTTTTTGTGCTGTTCCTGGCGGGAGTGCGCTGGAAAATATTTTTTATCCTTGCATTGTTTGGCTCTGCCATGGCACCTTTGCTATGGAAGTTTGCGCTGCATGATTACCAGCGCGGGCGCATACTGACCTTGCTCAATCCAGAGTCCGACCCGCTGGGATCGGGTTACCATATTATCCAGTCGAAGATTGCCATTGGTTCGGGCGGGGTGTATGGCAAAGGCTGGTTAAATGGTACTCAGTCACAGCTGGAGTTTTTACCCGAGCGCCAGACCGACTTTATCTTTTCTGTATTCGGGGAAGAGTTCGGTCTATTTGGTAGCCTGTTCCTGATCTCGTTGTATCTGCTGATTATTTATCGTGGGCTGTTTATCGCTGCGGTATCGCAGGATAACTTTGGGCGTTTGCTGGCAGGTGCACTTAGTCTGACCTTTTTTGTCTACCTATTTGTAAATACGGGGATGGTCACAGGATTGTTACCTGTGGTTGGTGTACCCTTGCCATTGGTGAGTTACGGAGGAACCTCCATGGTTACCCTGATGGCAGGGTTTGGAATGATTATGGCTGTAGGGTCAGCCAAGCGATTTTTACGATAAAGCGGGCCACGGGAGCCAGAATGTATAGAGTGTTAGTATTGTCATTATTGTTGTTGCCGTTTTCTTTACAGGCAGCAAAACTCAATAAAGGTGATTACCGATATCGCAGCGACGTTGAAGATTTTATTAGCAGGGTAGCAGCCAGCAGTGATTACACTGAAAAGGAGTTAATTGATTTATTCTCGCAGGTGAAACACCAGCGTGATTTGTTCGAGCGCATGGACAAACCCGCTGAAAAGCTGGCCTGGCATCAGTATCGCAAGATATTCCTGACCGACAAGCGCATCAGCGCAGGAATCAGGTTCTGGCAGGAAAATCGTGACCTCATCGCTCAGGTTGAGAAAAAATTCCAGGTACCGGCTGAAATCTTTGTGGCAATTGTCGGTGTAGAAACCTTTTACGGCATCTACAAGGGAAAATCGCCCGTATTTGATACCCTGGTGACGTTTGCTTTTGATTATCCCAAACGTGCGGAATTTTTTACCCGTGAGCTGGAGCAGTTTTTGATTCTGAGTAAGGAAAACCAGTTGGACACTCGTGCGATCATGGGCTCCTATGCGGGTGCAATGGGTATGCCGCAATTTATTTCTTCCAGTTACCGCAACTATGCCATCGATGGAGATGGTGATGGAAAGGCCAACTTGTTTGATAGCTTGCCCGACATCCTGGCCAGTGTAGCGAATTACTTCAATAAGCATGGCTGGGTAGCTGGTGAAGCGATTGCCTATCCCATCAGCCTGCAGGGTAAACAGCGCGCACCTGAAATCAAACCATCCATGAAACCCGCTCAGCGCTGGAAAGAGTTCCGACGCGCAGGCTTTAGCAGTGCGACAGCGTTAGACGACGAGCTGCAACTGGCACTACTAAAGTTTGAACAGGAAGATCACGATGAATACTGGGCCGGGCTACAGAATTTTTATGTGATCACCCGTTATAATCACTCACCACTGTATGCGATGGCGGTGTATCAGTTGAGCCAGAAACTTAAGGACGGTGTTAAGGAATAATGCGCTTAGCGGCAATTTTAGCGACTGTGTTACTTTTATCCGGCTGTACTTTTGGGGTGCCGATGGGTGGCAACTCGTCCGATACCCCGGGAAGCAATGACATACAGCTGGATGCATCCGGTAAGGCGAAATACGGAAATCCCAGTTCTTATGTGGTGTTTGGTAAGCGCTATTTTGTGATGAATTCTGCCAAAGGCTTTGTGCAAAGAGGTACCGCTTCCTGGTATGGCCCGGATTTTCACGGTAAGCGTACCTCCAGTGGTGAAACCTACAACATGCACGCCATGACTGCGGCACATAAGACCCTGCCGTTGCCAACTATGGTCAGGGTGAAGAACCTGGAGAATGGAAAAACCGCAATCGTCAAGGTGAATGACCGCGGGCCGTTTGCGCATGATCGAATTATCGACCTGTCTTATGCGGCAGCGAAAGAACTGGGTGTCATAGGTCCAGGTACCGCACAGGTAGAAATCACCGCACTGTCGGCAACCGATCACCAGTCAGCGGCCAATGAGCCTCGCCCCACGATTCGAGCCATCCCGCTGCAAACTGCGGCTGCTGATCAGTCTGAGGATGAGATATTTCTGCAGCTGGGCTCTTTTGGTAGCGAAGTCAATGCGATAAATATGCGTAACGACCTGCGAAACAAGAATGAGACAGCAGTCGTGATTTCGCCAGTGGATACTGACGGTGGAACCTTTTATCGAGTAAGACTGGGGCCTTTGCTGGATGTTGCAGAAGCTGAGTCGGTGCAGAAACGCCTGCTGCGCAAGGGATACGGTAATGTGAGGATTGTGGTCGGCTCAGAGTGAGTCTTTTTCCAGCAGCTGCAATTGCCGGGGCGTGATTGTTTCTTGAGTGACAAAATCTGCTACCCATACCTTGCATCAGATAACGCCTTTCTGGTCGCTGGTCTGATAATGCCGGGCACAGTGCAAGTGAAATAAGCGGATTCTCAACTGTACAAATCTGTACACACGTTTATAATCGCAGCCCGCTACGTCGCTATGGTTCAGACCGAGCCGCAGCACTGATTAAAACTTGGGTTCCCTCACCCCCATTAACAAAAAGGTCAATCATGAATACGTTAAGTCCTGCGCAAGCACAAAAAGCCCTGGCCTATCTGGTCGCCTGTCATCTGCTAATTATCGCTGCCAGTAATTATCTGGTTCAGATACCCTTTACCCTGTTTGGTTTGCATACCACCTGGGGTGCTTTCAGCTTTCCATTTATTTTTCTGGCGACGGATTTGACCGTCAGAATATTCGGCGCCGCTGCGGCCAGGCAAATTATCCTGCGCGCGATGGTTCCGGCCCTTTTTCTTTCCTATGCGCTGTCGGTGCTGTTTTATGAAGGGGTATTCCAGAGCTTTTCACAGTTGGCTGAACTCAATCTGTTTGTGGCGCGTATCGCGCTGGCGAGTTTTATCGCCTATGTGTTTGGGCAGATTCTGGATGTTCAGGTGTTTAATCGTTTGCGTCAGCACAGGCGCTGGTGGATTGCGCCCGCTGCATCAACGGTGCTGGGAAATGCACTGGATACCCTGCTGTTCTTCTCTATCGCCTTCTATCAGAGCCCGGATGCATTTATGGCGCAGCACTGGGTAGAGATTGGTTTGCTGGATTATGCCTTTAAACTGGGTATCAGCCTGCTGCTATTTCTGCCTGCATATGGTGTGTTGCTAAATTTTCTGGTGGGACGATTAATCGAAGTGTCTGACGAATTACAGCCTGTACGTGCAAATTCTTAAGCAAGCTCTGAATTAATCAGAGGCTCCTAAACCGCGTATGCGGTTTTTTGCCAGGTTAGACTGAACTGACCTGCTGCGATTTAGTCTTAAACCGGGAGTGTCGCCAAACAGCACTTATCAGACAGGGGGTTAATTTCCTTCCCAGCTAAGGTACAATCCCTTTCCTGTTTTTGTCATCAATCCGGTTTATACATCTTTCTCTATGAAAATATTTCAACTTCTGTTTTTGTCTCTGTTCTGGCTCTTTAGTCAGCCGCTTTTTGCCACCGTCAAACCCATTCCTCAGGCCCCCGAGCTTGCAGCAGATAGCTATATTCTGCTGGATTTTGCCAGCGGCAAGGTACTTGCCGAGAAAGATCCGGATAAGCGTGTAGAACCAGCCAGCATCACCAAGCTGATGACTGCCTACCTGGTTGATAAGGCACTGGAGTCCGGTGATATCGGTTTGACCGATATGGTTACCATCAGTGAAAAGGCCTGGCGTATGAAGGGTTCCAAGATGTTCATTGAGGTGGGCAAACAGGTATCAGTTGAGGAATTGATCAAGGGTATGATCATCCAGTCAGGTAATGATGCGACTGTGGCGCTAGCCGAGCATATTGCCGGATCTGAGCAGGCATTTGCTGAGTACATGAATCACCAGGCCAGTTTGCTGGGTATGAAAAACAGCCATTTTGTAAACTCCACTGGCTGGCCGCACCAGGATCATTATAGTACGGCGCGCGACATTGCCTTGCTGAGTCAGGCCATTATTCGCGACTACCCGCAAACCTATCGCTACTACAAGGAAAAAGAATATACCTTTAACGATATCCGTCAGTTCAACCGTAATCGATTACTATGGCGTGATGATTCGGTTGACGGATTGAAAACGGGTCATACTGAAGCCGCAGGATTTTGCCTGGCCAGTTCAGCTAAACGCGATGATATGCGCCTGATTTCGGTGGTACTGGGTACTGATTCTGATAAAGCGCGTACGCAGAACAGCCAGACCCTGTTGAACTATGGCTTCCGCTTTTTTGAAACTCAGAAACTATATAGTGCGAACGAGGTGCTGAAACAGGCGCGTGTCTGGTACGGCGATCAGGAGCAGGTTTCTCTGGGGGTGCAGCACGATGTATATGTCACCATCGCGCGTGGGCAGTATAAAAATCTGGATGCTTCTATTGAGATCGATCAGCGCATTGCGGCACCGATTGCGGCAGGCCAGGAACTGGGATTGTTAAAGGTGAAGTTAGGCGATGAAGTAATTGTGTCGCAACCGCTGGTAGCGATGCAATCTATCAACGATGGCGGCATCGTGCAGAAAGTCATCGATAGTATCAAGCTTTTGTTTGAATAGGAGAGATCGCTGTGGATCTGGTGTATTTAAATGGAAATTATGTGCCAGCGGAAACTGCCTGTATCCCGGTGCTGGATCGCGGTTTTATGTTTGGCGATGGCGTGTATGAAGTGATGCCGGTTTACAACGGCAAGGTATTTCGTGTAGAAGAGCATATGCAGCGTTTGCAACGCAGTCTGGAAGCCGTGGATATCCACTGTGCCCAGTGTGACACTCAGATGCCTGATATCTTTGCTTCTCTGATAGAAAATAACATACAGAATGGCGATGGTTTTATTTACCTGCAAATTACCCGCGGCGTGATGCAGGTACGTGATCAGGCTTATGATCGCAATATGCAGCCCACTGTGCTGGTAATGTGCCAGCCATTTAATTATTTTCCACAAAGCCGGGATACCGCAGGTATAAGGGCAATTACTGTGGAAGATAATAGATGGATGGATTGCCATATCAAATCGATTAACCTGCTGCCGAATGTTTTACTCAAACAGCAGGCGATCGATGCGGGCGCGCAGGAAGCTATTCTGATACGTGACAATCTGGCGATTGAAGGAACCTCCAGTAACCTGTTTCTGGTTAAGGGGGATGTCATCTTTACTCCTCCCAAAACGCGTTTTATGCTGGGTGGTATTACGCGCGAGGTGATACTTGAGCTGTGTACTGAGAACCGTATTCTGGTTCGTGAGATGCAGGTCACTGAAGACGAATTACACGATGCGGATGAAATCTGGATGACTTCATCAACGCGCGAGATCATGCCGGTAACCACGCTCAATCAACATAAGGTGGGCAAGGGTATCCCCGGTCCAATGTGGTTACAGCTTATTGATCTGTACCAGGCGTTTAAGCAATCTGTCATGCGAGGTGGGTGATGGCACAGGATTTATCTTCCGAACAGGAAAGTGCAGAGCTATTGAAGTTTCCCTGTGAGTTTCCGCTAAAGGTGTTTGGGCTGAATAATGACAGTTTCGAGCCCATTGTGCTGGAGCTGGTCGCTGCGCACTGTCCGCAATCTACTGATTTCAAGGTACATAAGAATGAAAGCAGCAAGGGCAAGTACCAGTCCTTAACCATTACCTTTACCGCGCATAGTCGCCAGCAACTGGATGATATCTATCGTTCACTGACCGCCAGTGAGCATGTCGTGATGTCCCTGTAATCGTTCGTCGTGAGTATACCACTGCCTGAATTCCAGCACCTGGGACGTACCGATTACGAGCCGGTATGGCAGGCCATGAAACAGTTTACCGAGCAACGCCAGCAAGAGACGCTGGATGAAATCTGGCTCACCGAACACAACCCGGTTTACACGCAGGGACTGAATGGACGCAGTGAACATGTGCTAAATACTGGCAGCATACCAGTGGTCAAGGTGGACAGGGGAGGTCAGGTGACCTATCACGGACCGGGGCAGCTGATTGTCTATTTTATGCTCGATCTGAATCGACTGGGTATCGGTATTCGTAGCCTGGTGATGAGTCTGGAGCAGGCCGTGATTAACCTGCTACAGGATTATGCGATTGATGCACATGCAAGACGTGATGCCCCTGGCGTCTATGTGGGCGAAGCGAAGATAGCAGCGCTCGGTTTACGCGTACGCAAGGGTTGCTGTTACCATGGGCTGAGCCTGAATCTGGATATGGATCTAACGCCTTTTTCAGGAATCGATCCTTGCGGCTATAAGGGTTTGCCTGTGGTCCAGCTGGCTGACCTGGCAGAGTTTTCTCGTGCACAGCTGGAGCAGCAGCTGTGTAATCACTTAATCGAGACTATAGGCTATGAGCAAAAATAACAAAGTCGTTCAGGGCGTCAAAATGAAGGGTGCCGATAAGGTTGCCGGTATACCGATCAAGGTCGTCCCTGCTGAAACCATCGCGCGTAAACCCGCCTGGATCAGGGCTAAGGCACCCACCAGCGAAACCGTCAGGCGGCTGAAGAACACCCTGCGCGAAAATAACCTGTATACCGTATGCGAAGAGGCAGCCTGTCCCAATCTGGGAGAGTGTTTTTCCAAGGGTACCGCGACGTTTATGATCATGGGTGATATCTGTACCCGACGTTGCCCATTCTGCGATGTCGGGCATGGGCGTCCGAATCCACTGGATCAGGATGAACCCTATAATGTCGCCAAAACCATACAGAACATGAAACTGCGCTACGTGGTGCTGACCTCGGTAGATCGGGATGATCTGCGCGATGGTGGTGCACAGCACTTTGTGGATTGCATTGTTCAAACACGTAAGCATAATCCGGCGATTCAGATAGAAATCCTGACACCGGATTTCCGCGGTCGCATGCAGATAGCACTGGATACACTGAGGCAATCTCCGCCTGATGTCTTTAACCACAACCTGGAATCTGTACCCAGGCTGTACAAAAAAATCAGGCCAGGTGCGGATTACCAGTGGTCGCTGGATTTACTGAAACAGTTTAAACAGGAACACCCTGCAGTACCCACCAAGTCGGGCATTATGCTGGGACTGGGTGAAGAACTGCAGGAAGTGGAGCAGCTGTTGCGTGATTTACGTGCGCATGATGTTAATATGCTGACCCTCGGGCAGTATTTGCAACCCAGTCGAGACCATCTGCCGGTCACCAGGTATGTAACCCCTGACGAGTTTCAACAGCTGGAATCTCTGGCTTATGAGCTGGGTTTTGACCAGGTAGCCAGCGGCCCAATGGTTCGTTCTTCGTACCATGCGGATCTGCAGGCCAGTCGCGTACTGGATTAACAACGAGAATAAGCTATAGCTATTATAGATTTTTTGTCTAATGACTTTTGCCGGTTTGTGATAAACAGGGCGCCGTTATTTTGTATTCTGTTTATCAGTTTGTAACTGGTTATAAAAATAAGGAGAACCTATGAAATCCAGAGTCAATCCAATTTGGTTCCTGTCTGCGATATTTGCGGGATTATTGATGCCTGCAGTCAGTTTTGCTTCCACTGCGACGGGTGAAACACTGGACCTGACCGGTCATTGGGTGGGTATCACCGCAATCATCATTTTCGTAGCGGCTTACTCGCTGGTAATGATGGAAGAATTTATTCATTTGCGTAAGTCCAAGCCGGTCATCCTGGCAGCAGGCCTGATCTGGTTACTGGTTGCTATCGTGTACAGTCAGCATGGTGATAATCACACAGCTGAGATGGCGATACGCCATAATATTCTGGAGTATGGCGAGCTATTTCTGTTCCTGCTGGTGGCAATGACCTATATCAACGCGATGGAAGAGCGCCTGGTGTTTGATCGGCTTAAGGCATGGCTGGTAACCAAGGGATTTACGCTGCGCCAGCTGTTCTGGATTACCGGTATTCTGGCATTCTTTATTTCACCTATAGCCGATAACCTGACCACCGCGCTGTTAATGTGTGCAGTTGTGCTGTCGGTAGGTGGAGACAATAAAAACTTCATTCTGCTTGCCTGTATCAATATCGTGGTGGCCGCCAATGCGGGTGGTGCTTTCAGTCCATTTGGTGATATTACCACCCTGATGGTGTGGCAGAAGGGTATCATAGACTTTGGTACCTTTTTTGTGTTATTCATCCCTTCTGTGGTTAACTTTGTTATCCCTGCATTAATCATGTCGTTTTTTGTTTCTAATGATCAACCGGATGCTCTGGATGAAAAAGTGGTCATGAAAGATGGCGCCGCGGCAATTGTCGTATTGTTTATTTTGACCATTATTACTGCGGTTAGCTTCCATAACTTTGTGCATTTGCCACCAGTTGCCGGCATGATGACCGGCCTGAGCTATTTGATGTTCATGGGCTATTACCTGAAAAAGAAGAAACATGGGCAGAATCCGGCGAACGTAGACATTGTCGATCATGATACCGGTATCCAGGCACTGGATGACTCCTCGGGTGATGACTACTTTGATATCTTTAATAAGGTCAAACTGGCTGAGTGGGATACCCTGTTTTTCTTTTACGGCGTAATCCTGTGTGTGGGTGGACTGGGGCTGATCGGATATCTGGCGATGGCTTCGCAATTTATGTACAGCGATCTGGGTGCAACCAATGCGAATGTGCTGGTAGGGCTGCTATCGGCGATTGTCGATAATATTCCGGTTATGTTTGCGGTGCTGACCATGAATCCAGATATGTCTCAGGGCCAGTGGTTGCTGGTGACCCTGACTGCGGGTGTAGGTGGAAGCCTGCTCTCGGTGGGTTCTGCAGCAGGTGTGGCATTGATGGGCCAGGCACGAGGCTATTACACTTTTTTCGGACATTTAAAGTGGACCCCGGTGATCGCCTTAGGTTACGCCGGTAGTATCTATGCACATATGCTGATTAATTCGGCTCGCTTCTAAGGTTGCTACTTCGAGTAGAAAAACCGCGATTATTATCGCGGTTTTTTTTTGCCCGATAGTGAATGTTGAAGTAGCTAAAAGCAGACGACGAAAAATGATATAGTCCGCTCTTACCGTATTAATAGTAAAACGTTTTATGCAACGACAATTTCCAGTAATCGAGCGCCTGATCCACCTGAATCATGCAGCCGTAGGCCCCTGGCCTCAGTGCACAGCTGATGTAGTAAAACAATTTGCCGATGAGAATGTGCAGCAGGGCTCGCTTAACTACCTGCAGTGGATGGAGGTAGAAAGCGAACTACGCGAAGCCTGCAAAACTTTGATTAATGCACACTCTGCTGATGAAATCGCGTTGGTGAAGAATACTTCGGAAGGTCTGTCCTTTGTGGCTTATGGACTGGACTGGAAGGCAGGTGAGAACGTGGTGGGTATCCAGCAGGAGTTCCCCTCCAACCGCTTTGTGTGGGAGTCCCTGTCCAGTCAGGGAGTCGAATTCCGTAAGCTTGATTTACGGGGAACGAATGATCCTGAGCAGGCGCTGTTTGAGCTCTGCGATGCGAAAACTCGACTCATTTCCATCAGCGCAGTGCAATACCATAATGGACTGCGCATGGACCTCGCGCGAGTAGGCGAATTCTGTCGTGAACATAATATCCTGTTTTGCGTGGATGCCATCCAGCAGCTGGGTGCACTGCCGTTTGACGTCCAGGCTATTGCGGCTGATTTTGTGATAGCTGACGGTCATAAGTGGATGCTGGCACCGGAAGGTCTGGGGCTTTTTTACATACGACAGGCTATTATGGATAGATTATCGATCAGGCAGTATGGCTGGCGTATGACGCAGAAGCTGACTGACTATTCGCAGCAGGAATTTGAAATCGAGAACAGTGCCAGACGCTTCGAGTGCGGTAGTCCGAATATGATGGGCATACATGCGCTCAACAGCAGTTTGCAGCTGTTGCTGGAAACCGGGCTGTCCAAAATTGGTGACAGAGTAGTGCAAAACAGTCTGCATCTGATGCAGGCACTGCGGGCGATCAACGATGTTGAAGTTATCTCAGTTGATAGCAGCAGCCGCCTGTCCGGTATTGTTACCTTCAGGCATAAGAAGATTACTGATAGCGATCTGTATCGGCATCTGGGTGAGCATTCAGTACTATGTGCAGCGCGTGGCGGTGGCGTACGTTTGTCGCCGCATTTTTATACGCCAGTGCAGCAGCTTGATGAAGTTGTAGAACTGATTGCAGCAATCAGGTCTTAATCAACCTTCAAATGTTATTAGATCAAAGTGCGGATTGGGACTTAAAGCCTGCATACTTTTAATCTGTTGCAGTTCAATACTAATGCGCTCACTGTGCTGTTCGACGATTAGCCATTCACGTTTATCTGCTGAGGTTTCAGTCGTTATTGCTTTTCCTTCAATCAGTTCGTCACTGTGTAACCTTATCCTGACTGCAAAGCCATACAGGCAGGCTATTTCGAGGTAGTCATGGGTTTGGCAGCTAATCATACAGATACTGGTTTTCCTGGTTTACAGCTACTACTGTGTTTTTTCCCGAATGCTTGGCCTTGTACATGGCAGAATCAGCACGATTGATTAGAGAGTCACTGGTATCCTGAGGTCTGAACTGTGCAATACCGAAACTGCAGCTAATCTGATGTTTAATGGAAAATTGATGGCTTACAATTTTTCTACGTAAACCGGAAAGCAGGTTTTTACAGTCGGTAATATCGGATTCGGGACTAAGTATCACGAACTCCTCGCCACCCAGACGACCAAACAGATCGGTTTTTCGAATATTTTTCAGGATCAGTTCGGTCAGTTCAACCAGCACCATATCGCCGGCTTCATGACCGAATTGATCATTCACCAGTTTAAAGTCATCTATATCGAAATAAACCAGCGACAGTTTTTTGTTATAGCGTAGTGCGAGATTAATAAACTTATTGACCTCTTCAATGATTTTTCGACGGTTTGCAATACCGGTCAGCTGGTCAGTCTCGGATAATTCCTTGAGCAAGCGGTTGCGCATAGATTCACGATAGAATCGATAGATAAAAAATAATGATATAACCGCGATCAGGCCGATAATAACCCAGTAAGTGGTTGTCCTGAGGCCCGAGTCTGGTAGTGCGATCATGCGCTGGCTGAAGATGCGGTCACGTTCCTGCTGGCTAATCGCCTGTATGCCCTTATTCAATATGTTTAACAGTGCCGGCTGATTGAATACCGCCAGACTCAGCCCTGAGTTGGGAAGTAGCTCTTTGTTAATATAAAGATCGTCTATCTGCTGTTTAGATAATGCCAGTTGAAGTTGTGCTTCCGAGGCAAACACGCTATCTACGCGTTGTTCTCTAAGGTAACGAATACCCGTAGTCAGGCTATTCACTCGGGTAAGTTTACTGGAGGGTAATAATTGATCGGTACAGTAATTACAGAATTGCTGGTTTAGAATAGCCACATGGCGCGTAATCTCCTGTCGTTGCTTGTCACGATTGTTGATCAGGTAGGCATGTGTGATGTTAATAATGGGATCGGTAAACAGCAGGTTAGTATTGTTTTTTGCTACATTATACAGGGTCGTTGCGTCGCATATTTGCTGAGAGGTCAGGGTGACTGCCTGCTGTCTTGAATCGGTTGGCTTGAACTGCAGTGACAATCCTGTTTTATCTCGCACCAGATCCAGCAGGTCTGCGACTATGCCTTCAAACTGACCGTTACGCAGTTGTTCAAAGGGCTCCCAATGGCTTTGCACGCAAATGTTTACAGACTTTTTGTGTTTAATATATTCCAGTTCTTCGTAAGACAGGTTTAACGGTTTTAAAGGGGGATGATAGATAAATCCATCCAGCTCGGGCTCCTCTTCCAGAAAACCGGTCAATAGATAGACCTGGGCCATTGATTGCAGTCTTTGTGGGGATAAGGTGCCAAAGTTACCGGCGCCGTCGAAAGCCAGTTTCTTTAACTCCTGTCCTTCGAATAGTAAAGCTTCTCTACTGCGTTGATGGTTGTTGTATTTTTTATAGATAATCTCAGCAGTTTCCTGGATATTGGCAAATGCGTATTTCCATCCGGCAATACTCGCCTGATAAAATTTTTCAACCATGGCTGGATTTTCCCGAACCCGCTTGCCCGAGGTGAATAGCAGGTCAGAGTACATTTTGAACCCGTAATCAGCGGGGTGCAGGATGTTATAGGGAATACCATGCTGAATCAGTCGGTAAGGCTCATTGGAAATATACGACGCAATGGCATCGGTTTTATCATTGATCAGGTCTGCAATGTTAAAGCTGTGCTCCTGCCTGACGTAATCGCTGGGACTTAATCCTGCCTGAGCGAGCATTGCGAGTAATTCGCCAGATCTCTGGGCAGCTGTAGTGATCATGATTCTGTGCCCTTTTAAATCGGCAGGTGAATTAAGACCGGTGAATCCTTTGGTCAGTAACATCAATGGTGAGGTTTGAAAGGTTGCATACAGAGCGACAACATCCTTACCCATGGCTCGATCTATGATTAAATTAGAGCGGGCAACCGCGAAGTCTGCCTGCCCGGACAACACCAGCGCTATGTTGTCTTCACTACCCTCATATTCTGAGATTTCGACATCCAGGCCTGATGCCGAATAGTATCCTTTTTCCATGGCAATATAATATCCGGCAAACTGGAACTGATGGTGCCAGAGTAATTTAAGCTGTACCTTGTCCTGGTTGTTGGCATTATCTGCCCATAAGTGCTGGCTGAATAAGCCAAACAGCAGGAATATGCTCGATACAATAAAATTGCGCGCGAACTGCACAATAAAACTCCACCCCTGATATTCGATTATTTAATGATTCTAGATCAAATCAGGGTTTATTGCTGTCTTTCCCCGTAAAGTTGCTGATATAACCCATCGCGTTGCACCAGTTCGGTATGATGCCCTTCATCAATTACCTGTCCGCCATCAAACACATAGGCCCGGTCAGCCTGTTTTACAGCACTCAATCGGTGAGCAATAATCAATGTGGTACGATTTTTTAAAAATTCCTGCAGGGCGTTGTGTAGTCGCTCTTCGGTTTGTGTATCCAGTGCAGATGTGGCTTCATCCAGTATCACAACCTTAGGATTACTGAGTATCATGCGCGCCACCGCCAGGCGTTGTCGCTGTCCCCCTGATAATCTGATGCCATTGCGGCCAACAATGGTATTCAGCTGATCCGGCAGGGTTTTAACAGTGTCTTTGAGCTGGGCAATCTCCAGTGCCTGCCACAGCTTTTCATCGCTAACATCCAGCCCCATCGTCAGGTTGTTGCGGATGCTGTCATTAAATAGGGCCGGGTGCTGGAGTACCGTCGCGATATTTTGCCTGACGATATCCAGCCCGATCTGTTCCACTGCCACATCGTTAAAATAAATATGTCCCTGAGTGGCTGGATAAAGCCCCAGGATGACCTGTACCAGTGTTGACTTGCCGCCTCCGCTGGCGCCGACCAGTGCAATTTTCTCTCCGGCACGTATATCCAGCGTTACGCCATCCAGTACCCTGTCGCCATCCGCATAGGCAAAATGAATATTCTCAATCCTGAGGCTGGCCGTTTGGTGTTGATCAAAGGGGTTGATCTGGTGTGTGTATACAGGTTCCTGCTTCAACAGCAGGATTCGGTTCAATCGCTGTAACGCGGCATTAGCTGAAAAATAGCTATACTGGATACCGAGAATTTCCTGCACCGGGGTCATCATAAACCACAGGTAGGCATATACTGCAAACATCTCGCCTATGCTCAGACTGGAAAATACCACCATCAGCATGCTGACTGCTCGAAAAACCTCAAACCCCATCAGAAAAACAAAGAATGACAGACGGTTGGCGGCATCGCTTTTCCAGTTGAAACTGGCTGAGCTGGTTTTTACGCCACGCGCTTTATCGATCACACGCATCAGGTAATGTCGTTCACGATTACTGGCGCGTATTTGCTGAATGGCGTCCAGGGTTTCAGTGAGTGATTGCTGAAAGAGCTCCACCGCTGAATTCTCGCGCTTCTTTAATTCCTTGACCTTTTTTCCCATCACGGTGGTGAAGTAAATGACGATGGGGTTCATGATGAGAATGAACAGTGCCAGCTGCCAGTGCATCCATAACAGCGTAATAGCAATGCCTGCAATCAGCAGAATCGCGACCAGCAGTTTGCTCAGCGCATTGCCAATAAACTGATCAATGGTATCGATGTCGGTAACCAGGTGGGAGGCGACTGCACCACTGCCCAAAACTTCATATTCAGCCATAGAAATGGTCTGCAGGCGCTGCAACAGGTCTTTGCGTAACTGGTAGGTGATGTCTTTCGCAACCAGCGTAAATTCACGCGTCTGCCACACGGATAGCGATGTACCGATCAATCGTAAGCAGATGGTGAGCAGCATAATGCTGATGATATAGAGTGCCGGGCCATGCCAGGATTCAGGAAACATAGCCTGCTGGGTAGCTACAATAATATCCGGCTTGTTGAGCAGTACTTCATCTACCAGCAATGGCATCAGCATCGGCACTGGTACCAGGATCATGGCGGCAAATATGGCGATGATATGCGCCCGGATTAGCGTATTTTTGTGGTGACTGGCGAGATGGATTATTTTTTGCCAGTCCAGGGTTTCAGAACTGGCTTGTGCTTTATTCAACATAAATTAAACAGAATCCTAAGTCAGGCTACACAGGCAGGCAATTTTAAATAAGAATAATTTTACCTGATCTCAGCTCTTTCCATAATGGCTAACATTCACTATATTGTTGCTGCACAAAAACTACGCAGGGCCTGTTCGACTGTGTTATTTGCCATCGTTATGTTGAGCGGGCCTTTGTAACGTGCATACAGAGGTTTGAGGGAAAAATAAGATATGAGTATCCGATTTATCGTTGCAGTGAGCTTTTGCCTGCTGATAGCAGCCTGTAGTGGAAATACGCTATTCCATAAAACTAGTGAAGATGTCATGGTGTCTTCAATACCAGCAGGCGCGTCGGTGATTGTCATGCGCCAGGAGCTGGGATTGACACCGGTCAGAGTGGGCTTGCGCCAGATTTTTCCGGTAACGTTTGCAGACGATGAAGTTGATGACTATGGACGGATTACCTTAAAAAAGGCGGGCTGTGAGCCCCGAACCTTGATGGTGAATGCCACCATGATCAGCCAGGGTGCGAATATCAAACTGGATTGCACATCCGAGCAGTCGGTAGCAGCACTTGAAGCCTCGACTTCGTCCATAAAAAAGCGCCTGCAACAGTTGCAGGCGCTCAGGGATGATGACTTAATCAGCGAAAAGGAATTCGAAGAAATTCGCCAGCGAATTCTGCAGGAACTTTAAGCCGTTATTTATTTGCCATTGGCAGAAAGCAGACGAATATAGCTGATGACGTCATTGAGCTGTTGACCGCTTAATACGTCCTCCCACCCAGGCATCAGCGTATCATCGCCACCCGATTTGATATAAGCCTTAAGCGTGTCGTTATCCAGTCTATCCATTTGCTCGGCGTTGGTGTGATCAGCTGGAGTCATATCATAGACTCTGGCCAGAACGCCTTTTCCTTTGCCATCCGCACCGTGACAGATGCTGCAGAATTCTTCATATACTTTTTTACCTGCAATTGGGTTGCCTGTACTTCTGTGCTTGGATTGATTCAGGTAGCGTACATATTTAACCAGCGACTCAATATGGTTTTGCGGCATGGCTAAACCCCATTGCGGCATGAAGTTTGTGACTTTGCTATGAGGTGCCGTACCTTCTATGATCTGAAATATTTCATGGTCAGTTTTTGTTGCCAGCCCCGGGTTGGTTAGATTTGCGGGTTTTTGCTTCAGTCTGTCTGCAAGGATGCCGTTACCGGTACCGTCTGCACCATGACAGATTACACAATTGGCTTTAAATAACGTGTAACCCTCAAAGCTTTTGGAAAAATCTGCGGCGGCATTAAAGCAGAGAGTTATGCCTGAAATTAACATCAAGCCCAGTTTGCCTATTCTTAATTTTTTCATAGTTTTAACCTCGTTTGTGAGCTGCTGAAACTCTTCGCATCACCAGCTCAAATTTTATAATTGTCTATCCTTAATATTGTGTTAGAAACCAGCAAACAACATCAGCATGGTGTAGTCATCTGCGCTGTCAAATTCACTCACTGTGAATGCTTCCAGCTTGATATTTTGTGCTGAATGATATTGTATGCCCACGGTGTTTGAGGATTCTTTGGTTCCGTTTTTATCCAGTGAAGCATAGGCGAGATAGACAGCCGTTTTAGAGTTAATTCCCAGTTTTGTAGCTACCCCCAACGAACTGGCGTCATCAGTTGTGCTCTTGTTGTATTTATTGGGCTCGGCTGAGGTACCTTTTGGAGCTTCGCCATAGCTTGCATAGATGCCGAGCGTCATATCTCCCACAAATCCCTGGGCCTGGGCATCAATTCCCCAGCTATCGACAAAGGTTTCATCTGCCGGGTCATTCTCGCCGGACTCTACGCTGCCGGACATCGCATTTATACCAAACCCTGTATCCCAGCCACCGATATTGGGCATATAAGCGACCCTCAGGTAATGAGCTAGTCCGCCAAAAATATCGGCATTAACATTGCCCCAGGTCGGCGCCCAGTGAGAGTAGTTGACGAAAAATTCCGGTGTATTGTAGATAAAGGCAATACCTGTGGCCTCACCTGAGGCTGTGCCCAGTGCCTGTCCGGCACTGAATCCTTTACGGTTTTCTATCGGTCGTTGTGATCTCTGCACGCCAGTATTCAGCATTTCGTAACCATAACCTACACCCAGTCCATCGGTAGAGAATGGGATAATGGCAAAGCTATCGGTCACATTAAAGTGCACTTTGGTAGACAGAAAGGTACCGTGGGTTTCACCACTTATAACCCAGTTTTCACCAGGATCCTTAATGCCATCTCCATTGGTATCGCCTGTGATTTCTCCCGTTCCTGTTTCTACATCAGCACCCACAGGCCCCAGACCCAACTCCATCAGGAAGCCTACGTTTTCAGATGCACGCCCGCCAACCAGAAAGGCCGCTTCATCGGGCCATTGAATTTCTCCGCGATCACTGGATTTCTTGTCCTGGTAACGAATCTTGGTGATTACGCTCGCATTGATTGTTGAAGGTAGAGATAAACCCTCACCCTGTATCATTGTCTGCGCGCCCTGCATGGTATATCCATTCGAGCGAAATACCCGACCAAATGAATTTAACGCAGGAAAGTTTTGAAAATGACAGGCGGCGCACGTTGTCCCCATTTGTCGGGCAAAAGCCGGAACGGCATGTGCGGATTGGAAAAAAGTAAACAGACTAGTTATCGATATCAGCGAGAGCATGACACCATTCTTAAGTGAGATCCCCATAGTATTTCCTCAGTTTGTGATAATTATCATTACGTTTTTTATTGTTATTACTACTGATAGTAATCTCAGGGAAAAACTGTTGTCAATTCAGTTATTTATCGAGGTGTAAGCGGGGTGAATTAGGATTAGCGCGGGGTTATTAAATGATTATCTTTTCCTTGATTATAAGATTTAGTCTACCTATAACTACGTACTTAGTCGTATTAATAAGTGCATTAATATATTATTAATTATTCTTTAGGTGTCTGGGTTGGAGATTTTGTTGGATATAAGTTTTTGACATCGGGTGATTTAAATAATGCTATCAAACGGCCAGTTAAATTTGTGTTAACAGAATCTGGCTAGCGTGGAACAATAGAAAGGAAAACTGAAATCAATAAGAAAATAATACGGTAAAATGATGACGGACTTTGACCCTTATTTAGAAAAGCAATATAACAATCGTGCGGCGGTGCCTGAGCACGGAGAATTTATACAAAGCTGGATAGATCGTAGCGCTAGTTTTCGAAAACTTGCCGATAACGCGCATTTGAATATTGCTTATGGGGATACAGAACGCGCGTTGCTGGATATCTTCCCCGTTGCGACGCAAAAATCGCCGGTGCATATTTTTATTCATGGGGGGTACTGGCAGGCGCTAAATAAAGAGAGTTTCAGTTTTCTGGCTGAAAAGTTTAATGCACAGGGCGAGTGTGCAGTGATACTGAATTATGACCTGTGTCCTCAGGTAACCCTGGGACAAATTGCGCAACAGGTTTTGCAGGCGGTTGTGTGGATCAGCAGGCATATCGAGCAGTACGGCGGGGACCCTGAAGCTATGCAGATCACCGGACATTCAGCGGGCGGACACTTATTGGCCAGCCTGTTAACGCGCGACTGGACCCAGTTCGGGCGATCCCAGCCTCCGATACGCCAGCTGAATGCCTTAAGTGGCCTGTATGACCTGCAACCGCTAATACCCACCTCGGTCAATGAGGGCTTAAAACTGACTCAGCAAAGTGCACTGGATAATAGTCCCCTGCATGCAGAGATACCGCACTCAGCAGAGGATATAAAGCTCAGGTTATTTGTTGGTGAGCTGGAAAGTGACGAATATAAAAGGCAAAGCCAGGAATTAATGAAGCATTGGCAGCGTCATTTCAAGGTGTCTTTTCAGTTACTCAACAAAGCACACCATTTTTCGATTCTGGATGCTTTCCTGGACAGGGAGTACCGACCGATTTTGCCGATTTGATAAATTTGTCACTCGATAGCGCTGGCAATCTTCATAAGAGAATATTAATATACTCCGCTGATTTATGGGAAATTTAGCCCAAAACGTGTTGACGGGCTATAGTTAAAGACTTTCCAGCAGTTGAATCATTGGAGTTGAAAAGATCTATCATCCCATCCGGGGGGAATGGTTATGGCAGGTACAGGATTAAATTTATAACAGGGGTATGAAAATGAGAATAGTCGTTCCAAAAGAGATTCAGGCGGGCGAAAAACGCGTAGCCACGACACCGGACATTGCAGAAAAACTGATAAAAAAAGGTTTTACCGTCGCCATCGAAAGTCAGGCAGGTATGGCGGCCAGCTTTGCCGACGAAGCCTATCGTGAGGTTGGCGTAGAAATTATTGCCGAGGCCAGGGATCTGTACGCCAGTGCAGATATCATCCTGAAAGTACGTGCACCGCAGAAGCATCCTGAAACGGGCGTGCATGAACTGGATCTGATTCCAAAACGCGCATTGCTGATCTGTTTCCTATGGCCAGCGCAGAGCGCCGAGATGCTACAGGCACTGGCAGATAAAGGAATCAATGCGATGTCGGTAGATGCAGTGCCGCGTATCTCACGCGCGCAGAAGCTGGATGCGTTGAGTTCGATGGCAAACATCGCCGGTTATCGTGCGGTAATTGAGGCGTCGAACCAGTTTGGGCGATTCTTCACCGGCCAGATTACTGCAGCAGGTAAGGTGCCGCCAGCCAAGGTTATGGTTATTGGTGCGGGTGTTGCGGGTCTGGCGGCGATAGGTACCGCGAAATCTCTCGGCGCTATTGTGCGTGCGTTTGATACGCGTCCCGAGGTTAAGGACCAGATCCTGAGTATGGACGCGGAATTCCTGGAACTGGATTTTGAAGAAGACGGTTCCGGAGCAGGCGGTTACGCCAAGGTCATGAGTAAGGAATTCATCGAAGCGGAAATGGCTTTGTTTGCTGAGCAGGCAAAGGATGTCGATATCATTATCACCACCGCGCTGATCCCCGGCAAACCCGCGCCCAAGCTGATTACTGCAGAAATGGTGCAATCCATGAAGCAGGGCAGCGTCATCGTCGACCTGGCTGCGGAGCAGGGTGGTAACTGTGAGCTGACCGTACCGCATAAAGTGGTTGAAAAGCATGGCGTCAAACTGGTTGGTTACACCGACCTGCCAAGCCGTTTGCCTGCACAGGCAAGTCAGCTGTATGCCTCCAACCTGCTTAACATGCTCGACGAGCTGGTTAAAGACGTTAACGCTGAGGTTGAACTGGATTTCGAGGATGAAGTGATTCGTGGCGCCACCGTGGTTAAAAACGGTGAAATTACCTGGCCGCCTCCAGTTATCGAAGTCGCTGCACGCCAGCCCGGTTATAGCGAGCAGGCAGTACCCGAAGCGAATGTCGAGCCGGCCGCAGATGAAGAACCATCGGTGATAGCTCAGGTGTTCAAAAAGCTTATGCCGATAGGACTGGCCTGCCTGATCCTGTTTGCCATGGGTGCATTCGCTCCACCGTCATTTATGGGCCATTTTACTGTGTTTGTGCTGTCCTGTTTTATCGGCTACATGGTGATCTGGAACGTAACACCTTCGCTGCATACGCCGTTGATGAGCGTGACCAATGCGATTAGTAGCATCATTATTATTGGTGCACTGATCCAGGTTTCATCGCAAAGCAGCCTGATTATGCTGTTGTCTGCGCTGGCGATATTAATAGCAACCATCAATATCGTTGGCGGTTTTGCGGTCACTCAGCGCATGCTGAAGATGTTTGGGGAGTAAGGATATGTCTACAGGTTTAATCAATGCGATTTATTTGGGCGCAGCCGTCCTGTTTATCCTCGCTCTGGGTGGTTTAAGCAGCAACGAAAACGCACGCCGCGGGAATTTGTTCGGCATGCTGGGTATGGCACTGGCGATTATCGCCACGGTATTTAGCAATGTCGTGACCAGTTACTGGGTCATCATCATCTGTATGATTCCCGGTGCGGTACTGGGCTATATCCTTGCGAAAAAGGTCAAGATGACGCAGATGCCACAGCTGGTTGCACTGTTGCACAGCCTGGTGGGTCTGGCGGCGGTTAGTGTCGGCTATGCCACTTATCTGGATCCCGAGATGCATTTCCAGGGAGCGGAAAAGGTCATCCATGATATCGAGGTGTATCTGGGTGTTTTTATCGGCGCTATGACGTTTTCCGGATCGGTCATCGCGTTTGGCAAGCTGAGTGCAATCATCGGTTCACGACCGGTGCTGTTACCGGCGCGTCATACGCTGAACCTCATCATGTTCCTGATCGTGATTGTTTACGGGTATTATTTCCTCGGTGCGGAAACTATGGCGGATGCCTATACCCCGTTGATTGTCATGACCATTATTGCGCTGGTATTTGGGGTGCATATGGTTATCGCGATTGGTGGTGCCGATATGCCAGTGGTGATCTCGATGCTGAACAGTTACTCCGGCTGGGCTGCAGCAGCAACTGGATTTATGTTGGCGAACGATTTACTCATCGTCACCGGTGCGCTGGTGGGCAGTAGTGGTGCGATTCTGAGTTACATCATGTGTCGCGCAATGAATCGTAATTTCTTCAGTGTTATTGCAGGTGGTTTTGGAACGCCAAGCAAGAAAAGCTCAGCAGCTGGTGAAGAGGCTGGTGAAGTTATCGCGACTTCGGTGGAAGAGGTTGCCATGCAATTAAGTGCTGCCAAGAAGGTGATGATCGTACCCGGATACGGTATGGCGATGGCGCAGGCGCAGCGTGCGGTATCTGAAGTGACCAGTATCCTGATGAGAAAAGGGGTACATGTAATCTTTGGTATTCATCCGGTTGCGGGTCGTATGCCGGGGCATATGAATGTACTGCTGGCGGAAGCCAAGGTGCCTTACGATGTGGTATTCGAGATGGAAGAGGTTAACGACGACTTCCCGAATGTCGACGTAACCCTGGTCATCGGGGCAAACGATACGGTGAATCCAGCTGCACTGGAAGATCCGGGTAGCCCAATCTCTGGAATGCCGGTGCTGGAGGTATGGAAGAGTAAGCTGTGCGTGGTGCTCAAGCGTAGTATGGCTACCGGTTATGCTGGTGTGGAGAATCCGCTGTTCCATAAGGAAAACACGCGCATGCTGTTTGGCGATGCCAAGTCCAATATGGATGAGCTGGTAAAAGCTTTGGGTTAAGGGTTAACCCATCAAACGCCCTGTCGGTGCCTGGTGATCAACGCATCAGGCATTGACAGGGTAATCTTTCAGTTCTTTTTTCACCGCATTGAACTGGTCACGTAGCAATTGAATGGGAATCGACAGATCCTGCAACTGATTGTTTTTCAACTGCAATTCGTATTTCTCTGCGAGTCTGGATAATTCCATCGCGCCGATAGAGGCGGCGGGTGATTTCAGGCTATGAAACAGACGGGTTAATGCTTCTGTATCCTGTGTTTGCTCGGCAAGTTCATCAATCATTGAGGGAATACTGGACAGGATTGCGTGGAAAATTTCGGCAAAATCTTCTTCCAGATCCTGTTTGAATTTATCCAGCTGCTGATAATCGATTAAATTGTCCAGGGCCTGCTGTGCAGCCTGCTCCTGTGCTTGCTCGGCATCGGTTTGCGGTATCTTGTAATTCTCCAGCCACTGATTCAGGTACTGTCCCAGTGTGTCTATCTGTATCGGTTTGGTGATGACATCATTCATTCCGCAGGCCAGAGCCTTTTCACGGTCTTCCCGCATGACATTGGCTGTTAGTGCAAGAATCGGGATTTTGGGGTCGATTTTTCTGATCAATTCTGTGGCGCTATAACCATCCAGAATAGGCATCTGGCAATCCATCAGGATCAGGTCGTAGTGGCGGGCTTTGAACAACTCAACCGCTTCCTGCCCATTTTCCGCAAACTCACAGCTCAGCGCGAATTTCTCCAGCATTTTCTGAACCAGGATGCGGTTGGGTAATACATCCTCTGCCACCAGTATCTGGGCATTAAAGCTTTGTCTTTTCGCAGGTTCTGCCTGAGACGTCAGCTGTTGCTGTGTTGGCTGCGCGGGTGTTGACAGCCTGTAAACGGTATCTATGGTGAGCGTGAAGCAGGAACCTTTTCCAGGGCTGGACTGGACCTGGATATCGCCACCAAGCAGAGTGCTGAGTTTTTTACTGATCGCCAGCCCTAGTCCGGTTCCGCCAAACTGCCGGGTTGTTGATTGCTCAGCCTGGGTAAAGGAATCAAACAGGTGATCGACCTGTTCCCTGAAAATGCCGATACCTGTATCGATCACCTGAAACTGAAAGCTTGCCTGTGTGTTATCAATGCTTTTGCGGCTGACTTTCAGGGTAACTGACCCCTGCGGAGTAAACTTGATTGCATTGCTAACCAGATTGGTGAGAATCTGGCGCAGTTTGGTTTCGTCGCAGTACATCAGCACATCACATTGATTGTCGCATTCAAGTAACAGCTCGAGCGGCTTTTGCCTCGCCAGGCTACGCATGGTTTCGAACATATCCTGGATAAAAGGCTTAAGTTCAAACAGCTGTGGGTCGATTTCCATACGCTGCGCTTCCAGTTTGGAAAAGTCCAGGATGTCGTTAATCGTTGAAATTAAAACCTTGCCGGAGCTTTGAATAATCTCCAGCATCTTTTTCTGCTCCTGGTCTAGATCGGTTTCGATAAGCAGTTCAGTCATACCAATGACGCTATTCATGGGGGTGCGTAATTCATGGCTCATATTAGCCAGGAATTCACTCTTAACACGTGTGGCTTTCTCTGCTTCGGCCTTTGCCTTGATCAAGGCGTTTTCAGCGATAACCCGGTCAGTAATGTCATGAATAATCGAGTAGAGTAACTGTTTTCCATCCCAGTTAATGGGTCCAGAATGAATTTCAACGTCTCTTATCTCGCCATTTTTTAATCGATGTTTAAAGAAAAAATGTGATTGTTTCTGCAGCTCTGCCAGTTTGCTCTGAGCCAGTGTCTGCTGCTTTGACAGCGTATTAATGTCGGTAATATTCTGCTGTTTTATCTCTTCTTTAGAGTAGCCATAGTAAGCTAGTGCAGCATTGTTTGCATCGACTATGACCCCGCTTTGCGGGTCAATAATTAACTCTATTGCCTTGTTATTTTCAAATAATTCGCGAAATCTTTTTTCCTTGGAAGCAAGCTCTTTTTCAAAAATTTTCCTGCGCTTAACCTCTGCGGAGAGTTTTCGGTTCCAGAACAGCATGATAAGCAGGAACGATGCAGCAATTGCTGTGATTTCCAGTATGGTTCCTACAGGAAAGGCTGATTCAGCACGCAGGTTAATCCATTTGTTGCGGATGGCCTGATGTTCCTGGTCAGTTATTGAGTTAATGGCTTTCTGCAATATACTAAATAATTGATCATTCTTTTTAATAACCGCAAACCCCAGTGAGAATTCATAAGGTGTGGTGCCTGATATACGCAGATTGTTTATGCCACGTTTATTCACGCTGTAGGTAATGCTGGCCAGGTTATCAATGTAGGCATCGGCATCATTCGAAGAAAGTATGTCCAGCGCCTGGTTGATATTCTTTGCTTCTATTAACTCAATATTCGGATGTTTGCTGCGTAACAATTCCTCGGTTACATAGCCATCGACTACAACCACTTTTTTACCATCCAGTGACTCAATCTGGCTGATAAACTCGCTTTCCTTATTGGTTAAAATCACCATGGGATAGCTCATATGCGGGCTGGTAAAATTCAGGTAGTTACTTCGTTGTGCAGACCAGCTAATGGCGGGGAGCAGGTCGAGTTTGCCCGCTTTGGCACTATTAATGACATCTAGCCAGGTTTCATTATCCTGTACCTTAAATATCAGGCCGGTTCTTTGAGAAACCAGCTTGATATATTCAGAGGCCATACCGGAATAATTGCCATCCTCGTCGATAAATTCAAAGGGTGCCCAGTCAGGGTCTACGCCAATGACAACGCTGCGATGTTCGCTGATCCACTGTTTTTCAGTCAAGCTTAAATTTAACTTTTGCTCTTGCTGGATATTTTCACTCAGAATTTCTTTAGGTGAAAAATCTTTTGGAATAGCCCCCAGATGTTTGTAGACGTCGGCAATTCTCTGCAGGCGATCCAGGTTTACCTCGCCGATGGGAATGTAATCAGGCAGAATGAATTGTTCAATCGCATCGGCTTCAAACTTAAGTGCTTCAATGGATTTTTCCTGCGAATATTTCTGCAGGATAAGCTCTATCATTTCTTCCTTATGTTGTAGTGCGTACTGCCAGCCCCTGAGGCTCGCCAGCGTAAAGGCTTCGGCTAATGCAGGGTCTTTTTGCTCAAGTTGCTCACTGGTGTAGATATTATTGCCGTAAAAATCGATACCATAGTTGAGTGGATTAATGACGTTAAATCTGATGCCCTTTTGCTTTAAAACAGCCGGTTCATTGGATGCGTATGCAGACATGATATCCACATCACCATTGATTAATGAATCTACCTGGAAGCTGTGTTCAATGACCTGCATCTGGTCCAGGCTAACTGACTCGGAGGCCAGCATGGCTTTAATCTCGGCATTAGACTCTTCATGCTTGGCGAGCATAATTTTTTTGCCGACCATTTGAGCTGGTGAATGAATGCCTGAATCGGCCAGGGTAAGTAACACGTAAGGGCTATGCTGGAAGATATTGGCCAGCAGTTTTACTGGAGCTCCTTTGGCGCGATTGACGATAAGGGTTGAATCACCCACAGCGAAGTCCGCCTGTCCATCAATAACCTTTTTTATCGGTGCGTCTGCGCCGGGAATAAAGGGTTGAATGTTGACCTTGAGGCCGGCAGCCTGGTAAAAACCTTTCTCTTTTGCCGCATAGAATCCGGCAAACTCAAACTGGTGTTTCCACAGCAGCTGTAAAGTGACCTCTCTTAAAGCAGTATTTTCAGCCTGCTGAGCGAGGCTGACAGGAACGTAAAGCAGCAGGCCACTTAATGCCAGGGCCGCAGTTAGCAGTGCTTTGAGAAGAACCAGTTTTTGAATCATCGCGTTTCCAAAAATTTATATCACCAGTTAAACCCGGAGCTGACGACGCATTGCTCTATGATAAATGTTGCATACGGAATAATGGCTGGTCCTATTATTCGTAAACAGTTCTTCCGTGGTAATAAAATGAAAAGTAGAAAACGCTTCGCTGCCTTATACCCAACAGTCGATTGATGACGACGTTGGTAATCATATGCTTACTTCGAGTTATCCGGCACTATAAGTAAAGCAGAAATGAATCGCTTTGCACTAATAAAATAAACAAAAACAGGATGCTAATTAAAGCGCTGGCGCGTTTTCCAGCTGACACCAGTTGACAATGAAATCGGCAATTTGAGAAACCTGGTTCAGGTCTAATACGGGTAGATGCGTCTGTACAGGCTGGTCACTCGCAATCGCAATTATATTATCCGCATCAGGATGAATGAGCGGTTTGTTGAGCGCGGGTCGATGCAGTTCAATGCGTGCTAATTGCGTTTCATCCCTGAAACCTTCTACCAGCACCAGATCAACACGCTCGCTGTCAATCATGGCCAGTGTGGTGGCAAAGTCAGGCTCCGGTAATTCTGGTTTTTCGGTGATAAGCGCACTGCGGTATTTCGAGGTAATCAGGGTTTGCAGCGATCCGGCATGATGTAATTCATAGCTGTCTTTGCCGGGATGATCGATTTCAAAATCATGGTGTGAATGCTTAATCACCGCAATACGTAGGCCACGCGCGCGCAGCTGGGGAATGAGCTGTTTGAGCAACGTTGTTTTACCGGTTCCGCTATAGGCGGCGAAACCAAGAACTCGGGTATTACTGAATGGGGGCATGATGCCGGTCTGCGTTAATTCTGGTTTATTTTTACAGGCGGCATGATAACACCCGGCGTGATCTTCAATAAAGTTAAAACCTGGGTTGTTGGCTCGCACGCATCTGCGGATTTTGTAATGGCCGCAGCGCTGTTTTCCACCATAACGGGTTGCTAACACTGTTAAGAGCCTGGTTATGGTCGGTATAACTGAACTTTCGCTCATCGGTATTGAGAAACCCCCAACTGGTATGGCTGGCAGTGTGTATAAACAGGGTCCAGGCCTGCTGGCCGGGTGCCAGGTTAATGCGATGATAGATTTTACCGCTAATGAAATTAAGGTGTCCGGCGCTGATGTTACGGGTCACCAGCGCATAATCATTTCGGCTGTCGCCGAGTCGGGTTTCCTGGTAGCTGCCGCTTAAAACCAGTGATAACGCGGATCGCCAGGGATGATTGTGCAGTGCGCGTCCGGGGTCACTGGCGACAAAGCGATGCAGGTAGATATGAATACCAAATGGTAGACGTAACAGGTGGTAGCGTTCCAGGTACGGTTGCTGGTTCTCCCCACGGATGACTCGACAGCGTAGGTAGGAAGAACACTTGAATAAAACTGTTTCCATAAAAGACATAATTTGGGTTCTCATCATTGTTCGAATGAATGCTATTATCCTGAGCCAGTAGCTCACCAGGTGAGCCTGTGTTTATTTTTTTAAAAGCGAGTAGCCAATGGATAGAACTGAGCGATTCCACCTGATTGATCAAATGCTGAATAATTCGCGTTATGTGACACGGCAAAAATTTCTCGATACCCTGGAGGTGTCAGCAGCAACCTTCAAACGCGATCTGGAATACCTGCGCGATCGGCTGGGTGCGCCCATTGTGTGGGATCGCGAGCAGCGCGCCTATTGCTATCAGCATCAGCCTGGAGAACAGGGCAGTTATCAATTACCCGGTCTGTGGTTCAATACCGGTGAAATACATGCGCTATTAACGATGAATGCCTGGCTGGACAATCTGCAGCCGGGCCTATTGTCTGAGCATATACAGCCTTTGCAGGCACGTATCCGCGCGCTGCTGGATCAGGGTGATCACAGCGTGGAAGAGATTACCCGGCGTATACGGATTCTGAGTCAGGCGCGCCTGATTCAGGGGGATAATCACTTTCAGGTGATCAGTCAGGCACTATTGAATCGGCGACAGTTAGCTATCACGCATTTTAATCGCAGTGCCGGGAAGTCCAGCCAACGTGTGGTCTCACCGCAACGACTAACCTTTTATCGTGATAACTGGTATCTCGATAGCTGGTGTCACCAGCGTGAGGCGATACGAAGTTTCGCGGTAGATGCGATCAGCAAGGTCGAGGTGCTAAGCGATAAGGCGGTTGAGCTTGATGAAGTGGTGTTAAATCAGGAGCTGGCCAGTGGCTATGGTATTTTTTCCGGTGCCAGTATTCAGTGGGCAGAGTTGCGCTTTAGTCCTGAGCGGGCGCGTTGGGTTGCCCAGGAGCAATGGCATTCGCAGCAGCAGGCGCATTTCGATGACGAGGGGCGCTACTATCTGTCATTGCCGTTTAGTCAGGAACCCGAGTTATTGATGGATATCTTGCGCCATGGTGCCGAGGTTGAGGTTCTGGGGCCCGCCAGCCTGAGGCTAAAGCTGAAAAATCTGATCGCTGAAATGGCGGCTCTGTACTAGGCCCGGTCAGTTGTCATGCGTTATTGTTTTTTATTCAGCAGCCGGTTGGAAGAAACCACCGCAATGCCAACAAAAAGCAGCATCAGCGATG
The DNA here is from genome assembly GCA_050288105.1 of Gammaproteobacteria bacterium. Classification (GTDB taxonomy): domain Bacteria; phylum Pseudomonadota; class Gammaproteobacteria; genus JACNJF01. The sequence continues at coordinate 53,761 of JBNKDE010000014.1, read as the reverse complement.
CCAGTGCATTGATTTCAGGGGTGATGCCCAGACGCACACTGGAATAAATCCACATGGGCAGGGTAGTAGAGCCGGGGCCTGAGACAAAGCTGGCGATCACCAGATCATCCAGCGACAGCGTGAACGCCAGCAACCAGGCAGAAATCAGGGCTGGAGTAAGCAGGGGGAGGGTGATTTGTAAAAATACCGTCAATGGACGCGCACCCAGATCCATTGCAGCCTGCTCCAGCAACGGGTCAAGCTGGCCGATTCTGCCGCGGATGACGACTGCTGCGTAAGCCAGGCTAAATGTAATATGGGCCAGGCTGATGGTGGTGAAACCACGACCAGCGGGCCACCCGATCAGTTGCTCCAGCGAGACAAATAACAGCAACAATGAAAGCCCGATAATGACATCTGGCATCACCAGTGGTGCCGATAGTAATAACTCGAATCCGGTGCGACCGCGAAACCTGCGGTATCGATTAAGAGAGAAAGCAGCCAGTGTGCCCAGCACCACAGCAAAACTGGCATTTACGGTGGCTATACGCAAACTCAGCCAGGCAGCGCTAAGCAGCGATTCATTATGGATTAATTCTGAATACCATTTCATGGAAAACCCGCCCCATACCGTGACCAGGCGGGATTCATTAAAGGAGTACAGCACCAGCAGCATCACCGGAATGTAGAGAAAGGCATAACCAAATGCCACTATTGCCAACATCAGGTGACGTAGCTTCATATGGATTTGTCCTCGAATCGCTGGTGCAGACGCTGCATTGCGATAAACGGGATTACCAGCAGGAACAATATGCAGATCGCCAGCGCGGATGCCAGCGGCCAGTCCTTATTGGAGAAAAACTCAGTCCACATCAACTTTCCTACCATCAGGCTATCCGGCCCGCCCAGCAGGTCCGGGATAACAAACTCGCCAACCGCAGGGATAAAAACCAGCATGCTTCCCGCGATGACTCCGGGTAGAGAGAGCGGAAAAGTGATACGCAAAAACGATGTGAGTGGGCGCGCACCAAGATCTGCAGAAGCCTCCAGCAGGCTGTGATCGAGCTTCGCCAGGTTGGCGTACAGCGGAAGGATCATAAACGGAAGATAGGAATATACTATGCCGATGTAAACTGCGAGCTGGGTGTGCAGTATCGCCAGCGGATGGTTAATGACACCTAGCGCCAGCAGTAAATCATTGAGTATGCCCTGCGGCTTAAGGATACCAATCCAGGCGTAGACACGGATCAGGAATGAGGTCCAGAAAGGCAGGATAATCATCATTAGCAGGATATTACGCCAGCTCTGTTTGACGGTGGCAATGGTGTACGCCATCGGATATCCGATAAGCAGGCAGAGCAGGGTGCTGATGGCGGCCACGCGTAGCGAATTAATAAAGGCATCCAGGTAGAGTGGGTCTTCGCTCAGCAGTACATAATTGCCCAGGTTGATATTGATCTGTAATACGGAATCATCGCTCAGGGTGGTTAGCGGCGTATAGGGCGGCTGGTTGAGCATGGGTTCAGCCAGACTGATCTTCAGCACAATCAGGAAAGGCAACAGGAATAAAATACCCAGCCACAGATAAGGTAACCCTATGCTGATTCGGCGTCCCCAGCCGCTGGAAAGTCTGTCCTGCAGAGTGTGCAGATTCAGCTTCATTCGGTTAGCACCACGCCACCATCAGGGTCCCATTCAACCACTACTTGCTCACCCCAGGTCAGGGTTTGTTCGATGATTGGACGGGTATTGGTAAGAGTCATCTGTAGCTTGCGCCCGGAGGCAGTTTTGAGGTGGAAGATGGAAACATCACCCAGGTAGGCGATGTCTTCTACGCGACCCCTGATCTGGTTTACTGCGCTGTCGTTAGCCTCGCGCGCGAGCCGAATTTTTTCTGGCCGTACCGCAACCACAACTGGTGAACCCAGCGCCAGTGGTTGCAGGCAGTGCATATGATACTGTTCACCGTCCGCACCTTCGATGATCGCTTCTGCATCGTTACGCTCGATGACCTTGCCTTCAAACAGATTGATCGAGCCGACAAAGCCGGCCACGAATCGCGAGTTGGGATATTCATAAATTCCAGATGGTGTATCCACCTGTACGATATGCCCATCGTGCATAACGGCGATACGCGAGGACATGGTCATCGCCTCTTCCTGATCATGCGTGACCGTGATAAAGGTAATGCCCAGTTTTTCCTGCAGGTTGACCAGCTCAAACTGGGTGTTTTCACGCAGGCGTTTATCCAGTGCACCCAGCGGCTCATCCAGCAACAGCAGCTTGGGATGCTTGGCCAGGCTTCTGGCGAGGGCCACGCGTTGTTTTTGTCCTCCCGATAACTGATCCGGTCGGCGTTGACGCAAAGGCTCAATGTGCAGCAGCTTGAGCATCTGTTCAATGCGCTCTTTACGCTCATCGGCAGAGAGTTTTTCCTGCTTCAGGCCAAACGCAATATTGTTTTCCACCGACATGTGTGGAAACAGCGCATAGGACTGGAACATCATATTTACCGGGCGACGATAGGGGGGCACATCGGTGACGTCCACCCCATCGATCAGAATACGTCCACTGGTCGGCATCTCAAGTCCGGCAAGCATGCGTAATAGCGTCGACTTGCCGCAACCCGAGCTGCCCAGTAAGGAAAAAAATTCACCCTGGTAGATATCCAGGCTGACATCGTCTACCGCATACAGGTCACCATACTGACGGGTGACCCGTTTTAACTGAACATAAGGCTGGGATGAAGGATCCTGCCACGACTCCATCAGGCGACCAGGTACCTTAACCATACCTTCGCCCTTTAGCGGTTTGCTTTAATGCGGGTCCATAAACGATTGATGTTACGTATCTCCTTATCGGAGCGTTCCTTCAGTACAAAAAGTTTCTGTTTGACTTCTGCTGTGGGGTAGATGCCGGGATGATTACGCAGTTCCTCATCCAGTAACTCAGTGGCGGCCAGGTTGGGGTTGGCGTAATACACATAGTTGGATGCGGCAGCGATATTTGCAGGTTGCAGCATGAAATCGATAAAGGCCATTGCCTGCTCGGGATGCGGTGCATCTGCCGGTATTGCCATCACGTCAACCCACAGCACAGCACCTTCTTTGGGGATGATGTAGGACACTTCGACCCCATTTTTGGCTTCTTCAGCTCTATCGCCGGCCTGCAGTGCATCACCTGAGTAGGCGTGTGCAACACAGAGGTCGCCATTAGCCAGGTCCGAGATGTATTGCGATGAGTGAAAATAGCGGATATTGGCTCTGGCCTGAGTGATTAATTCCTGCGCGGCCTGGATATCCTGTTTGCGGGTCGAACTGGGGTCCAGCCCGAGGTAGGCCAGGGCGGCTGCGAATACTTCGGTAGAATCATCCATCAGACTGATACCGCAGTCTTTTAGTTTTGCACTGATCGCAGGGTCGAAAATTAATCCCCAGCTATCCACAGGCATGTCTTTGCCGAGTAGCTGTCTGACCTTAGTGGCGTTGATCCCAATGCCAGTGGTTCCCCACATATAGGGCACCAGGTACTGGTTTCCGGGATCTATATCCACCAGAGTCTGTAATAATTGTGGGTCAAGGTTATTCCAGCCGCTCAGCTTATTGCGCGCAGGTGCCTGGTAAATTTTTGCTTTAATCTGGCGCGCCGCAAAAGGTCTGGCGGTAGGAAATACCAGATCATAACCACTATGGCCAGCGAGTAATTTTGCTTCCAGAGTCTCGTTCGAATCGTACAGGTCCAGAACCGGTTTGATCCCGGTAGCAGATTCGAACTGCTGCAGGGTGTCCTCAGCAAAGTAATCATTCCAGTTATAGATATTAACCGTGGCCTGTTCGGCCCGGGCAAACGTTGAAACCACTAACAGCAGAGAAGAAAAATATATTTGAGAACGGTTCATTTTGATCCCCGAAAAACAGGAGCCGGGATGGCGCCGAGGCGCATATGTTAATTGGCTGAGGGCTAAGCGTACAGTACTTTTTTAGCTGTGGAGACTACCTTTTTAGCGCAGTAAATATCTATTGCAAACTGGATTCATACTGGCGCATGATAGCGCCGTAAATTCGACTCCTCGGGCTTATAGCAGGCACACAGGAGACGTCCTGTTCGGGGCCTGCTTCTAATTTTACAGGGATCTAGATCCATGCCAGAAACAACTATCCAGGCAAGAGCCGTGCTGTTTGGCAACAGCATCGAGCCACGTCGCATTTCGCAGATGAAAGTACTCTCACGTGACCCGACTACCATCGCGCTAGCAGAGCAGTCGTTTGTGGTGCTTTTCAGGTTTGGCGTGGCCGTGTTTTTTAATGCGCCTGCCGATGCCGAAGCGACTTTTCTGAATGAGTTACAGCCCTACGTCCGCATACCCCTGCAGCCGCCCCAGTCGGAAACGCTAAGTATTGTGGTCGATCCGACTATGGAAGAGCGTATTGATAATGAGCGCTTCATTATTCACGACATCTCGGTGCCTCGGCTACAGGTGGTTGCCGATATCCTGGCTAAAACAGTATTTCTGGATGACTGTGAACAAAAGATTGCGCGCGCATTTGATCGAATAGAACCCCTGGCTGAACGGATGCATTCGACCGGCCGCCTGCAGGGCCGGGCACAGGACCTGCTGCATCATATCGGCGAGGTCCTGCAACTGCAGCATCGTATGACCGGTCGGGCCCTGGTAGGCGAGAAACCCGATGTACTCTGGGAGCACCCTGAGCTCGATCGCCTGTGGCATCACCTGGAAAGTGAATACGAAATCGGTGAGCGGCAACTGGCACTGGAACGCAAACTGGAGTTGATCAGCAGCACCGCCGAAACCCTGCTCAGCCTGTTGCAGGACCGGCGTACCTTGCGCGTGGAGTGGTATATTGTCATTCTGATCGTGATCGAAATTGTACTCACGCTGTACGATTTATTTTTCCGTCACGCCTGATTTATTCCCGATTCGCAATATCGCAGCTTGCAACCCTCTACATGAATAGCGGCTGCCTGGCTCAGGTCGCACATAGCTGCTGGATCCTGTGCCGGAATGCGCGCGAAATATCGGGTAGTAAGGGTTTAGCCGGTGCGGTAAAAACATGTTGATCAATCTGGCTTACCGCAATCAATTCAGCGCCTGTCCCTGTCAGGAAACACTCATCTGCCTGCATTAGGTCATCGGGTGTAAGACTGGTTTGCGTACAGCTTATGCCCAGCTCGCTGGCGATGTTGATAATCACTTCGCGGGTGATGCCTTGCAACAGGCCATCACTCAGGGCCGGGGTTTTTAAACCACCCTGGGTGATAATAAATATATTATCTACGCTGCCTTCGCTGACATAGCCCTGCAGATTGAGCATAAGGGCTTCATCCATACCTGCATGATTGGCTTCGATGCGTGCAAGGATATTGTTCAGGTAATTCAGGCTTTTAATCTTCGGGTCCAGGCATTGCGCGGGTGTCCGTCTGGTACTGGCTACGTGCAGCTTAATGCCCTGTTCGAGGTGTTTGTTATTCACCACGGACAGTTCATCGGCGATGATGAACAGGGACGCTTTCTCACACTTCAATGGATCTATACCTAATGATCCCTTGCCGCGCGTAACCACCAGTCGCAGGTAGCCGGAGTCGCTGTGATACTGGGCAATCAATTGCTCAATAGCCTGTTCGATTTGTGGCATTGAATACGGCAGGGTTAAGGCAATGGCATCAGCCGATTGTTGCAGTCTTTGCAGATGAGCATGCAGCATAAAGGTCTTGCCATAATAAAACCTTAATCCTTCAAATATACCATCCCCGTACAGTAAACCGTGGTCAAAGACTGAGATATGGGCCTGATGCGCAGGCTGGATTTGACCGTTCATCCAGCAAACAGCTTGTTGATTCATAGGTGCGTCCTTAAAGGTCAATAATAATGACCTATTATTATGCAGAAGCTCATTTTATAATGTCAATAGTATTGACTTATTTATTACGATGATGAATAGAGAACAGGAATTAAATCTTGCGCTTGAAGCGATGTTTTTTGGTTTCAGGGCTATGGTCTATAAACAGGATCAACGACTGGCAAAGCTGGGAATGAGTCGTATACATCACCGTCTGCTGTACTTTATCGGGCGTAATCCGCAATGCAGTATTTCCCAGCTATTGCAGATTCTGCAGGTCAGCAAGCAATACCTGAATCGACCATTAAAGCAGTTGCTTGATCATGAATTTATTCGGTATCAAACCGATGATAGTGACCGCCGCATAAAGCGCCTGTCGTTAACTCGCAGTGGAACCGAACTGGAGGCGCAATTAACTGGCGAACAGCGCAAACGCTTTGGCGAGATTTTTCAGCAGGTTGGCCCTGAAGCAGAAAAGAGCTGGCGCGAGGTGATGCAATTGTTGTCAGAGCATATCGATTTTTAACCTCAGTCCCCGTCTGACGCGGTCTTTTCATCGGCTAGTTTGTTAACTGGTGCTGTTATCCATAAGAAAAGGTTGCTATTTAAAACTTCAGCGGTATATTAACAAAATCTAATATACCTTTATGGGCAGTTCTGCCTATTTTCCTGTTGCGCGAGGCGTGAGACCAAATATTGCATGGTTAGGTGGTTACTTAATTTTTCTTTTCTATACCCGCGTCTGGTATTGCTGGCGCTGGTGGTGCTGACAGCTTCGGTTGCGCCACAAATCTCGAACCTTAAATTTGATATCTCGGCACAAAGCCTGCTGGCAAAATCCGACCCAAGCTGGAAGTTTTACCAGGATTCAGTCAGGCAATTTGGATCAGATAACGTTGTTATGCTGATCCTGTCGGATAAGGACCTGTTTCAACCCGCTAAACTGGAAGCGATCAGAGCAACAGTAAAGCGCCTGAAACGACTGGATTTTGTGCATTCGACCAGTTCGTTATTTGACGTGCCGAATGTAAAGGAGGTGAATGGTTTTATTGAAACCAGGCCGTTCCTGCTGGAAATTCCTCAGCAAGTGGAAGACATAAAAGTGCTGCTGGAGGATGCCGCAGCCAATACCCTGGTGGATAAAAACCTGCTCTCGTCGGATCATCAGACCATGGCGATTAATCTGTTCATTGAGCAGACTTCCAAGCGTCTGGGCAGGGATGCTGAAATCACTGGGGCTATTGAGCGTGAGCTGGAACCCCTTAAGGCTGTTCTGGATAACGCATTTCAGATGAGCTCCCCCTATGTGCGAGACCAGATTTCGCGACAGATACAGATCGATATGAAGTCGATTATGCCTGCTGCCCTGGCCATGCTGCTGGTCGTGCTGGGGCTGAGTATGGGCAGACTAAACTGTTCTATCGTGCCGCTTTCTTCAGCGATTATCAGTATCGTCCTGACCCTGTCCTACATGGCCTGGATGGAAATTCCAGTTAATGTACTAACCTCTATTATTCCCGCTTTACTGATTATTATCGGCTCAACCGAAGATGTACATCTGATGGCTGAGTACCACAGCGGTCTGCGCGAAGGACTGTCGCGGGATGAAGCCGTTAAGCGCCTTCCGGTGAATCAGCATCTGGCAGTGATGCTGGCTTTTTTAACCACGGCTGCTGGCTTTGTCTCTATTACGGTGAGCGATCTCGAACTATTGCAGGAGTTCGGCTGGCTGGTATCCGGTGGGTTGGGGATTAACTTCCTGGTCACGACACTATTTGTTCCTGCCTATCTGCGTTTATTTGGCGGGAAAAACACGCATTTAACACTTAGGCAGAACAAGTTTCAGAGTGTCGCCGTCGGTATTTTTTCTGTGGTGATGCGCATCAAGAAAACCACCTTATTACTGTTAATGGTTATTGCCGGGTATTTTGCCTGGGGAGCGCAGTTTTTAGAGGTCAATAACGATACGATGGCCTATTTCAGTGACGATTCGGAGGTGCGTCAACGTGCTGATCAGATTCATCAGGATTTATCAGGCATGCAGACCTTTTCCATCATCCTGGATTCTGCGATCGAGGGTACCTTTAAAAAAGTAAGATACCTGGAGGATATTGAAAAGATCCAACAGTTTATTGCGCAGCAGGGTGTGTTCGATAAAAGCTTTTCTTTTGCAGATTTTATCAAGCTCACGCATAAGGCCATGGAAGGCATTAGTGAGCCCCGCCTGCCGTTTGAGGATGAAGTGATTGAGGTGTACATGCAGTTCGTACAGTTTGGTGCGGTGAGCGCTTATGTGAACCCTGATTATAGCAGTACGCGCATTCTGGTTCGTCATAACCAGGGTAATTCGGAAAAGTTGAAGCAGGCTTTCCAGGAAATTGAGGACTATATCCGGCACGATTTAAAGTCGCGTATGCAGATCACCCTGACCGGAGACTCGGTATTGAGTAACAAGGCCGCTGATGCGCTGGCCTGGGGGCAGATTCAGTCACTGTTTTTAATGGTGGTGGTGATATTGCTGCTGGTGTCTATTCTATTTCTGGATTTTCGTGCTGGCATAATCGCGCTGGTCCCTAACGTTTTTTCCGTCGTGGTCCTGTTTGGGGTGATGGGGTATTACCAGATCCCACTGGATTCAGGTACTACCATGGTGGCTGTAATCGCTCTGGGTATCTGTGTGGATGACACGATACATTTTCTGACACGCTATCATTTCTTTACCCGTGGTACCGACGATGTTGAGCTGGCGCTTAGAAAAACCATTCTGCATGAAGCAACCCCGATTACCACGACCTCTATTGCGCTGGCGCTGGGATTCGCAACATTGATGCTGTCGAGTTTTCAGCCAGTGATTTACTTTGGGGCATTGAGCGCTCTGGTAATGGTGCTGGCAATGTTCTCAACCTTTGTACTGACACCGGTTTTGTTGTCCTTTATTCGGCTCATTTCAGTATGGGATATGCTTTCACTCAACCTGAAAGATGATGTATTAAAAAATAGCCCTGTATTCAAAGGGCTGAAAAGCTTTCAAATTAAGCGCGCGATTCTTTCCGGGGCTATTCGAGAGTTCAAAAGAGGGGATGTGATCGTTGACCAGGGTGTGCAGGGCGATACCTTTTTTGTATTGCTGGAAGGCTCTGCAAAAGCGACACATCGCGATTCCGATGGATCTGTTCACACCCTGGGCTACCTGAAGGCCGGGGATCTGTTTGGGGAAGTTGCGGAGTTATCACAGCGTGAGCGTATGTCTCGAGTAACTGCGCAGGAAAAGGTTCGCGCGCTGGAGATGAAATGGAGCGGTATCCGCCAGCTGGGTTTATTTCATCCAAGGATCTCGATGCGGCTGTATCGCAATCTATCTGAAGTGATGAGTCGTCGTATCGTCGATCTAACAGGGCATACCGATAAACCCCGTGACGAATTAACCGGGGCGCTGACGCGTTCGTATTTGTGTGAATTTATGCAGCAGGAGCTAAAACGCAGTCACTATCAATGTGAACCGCTCTCTTTGATTTTAATGGATATAGATATCAAAACGATTAAGGATCAGTTAGAAAATCAGCTATACGACGATGTCATTCTGTCGATTTCGCATATTATCCATTCTCATTTAAAAGGCACCGATATCCTGGCGCGTTGGGATGAAAGTTGTTTCATGCTGGTATTGCCAGGCTCGAATGGTGACCAGGCGCTAGCTATGTTAAGCGCGATTCAGCAAGATATTCAGTCCAATGATCTGGGTCACCGTGTGCATTTTGACCTTGTGGCGTCAGTGACCGAGGTGAAGCCTGAAGAGACATCAAAACAGGTGCTGGATCGACTCGAGAGCCAGTTGCAGCAGCTTAAGTCGAATCCTAAAAACGTCAGGGTTTCGCTAGCCTGAGACTTCCCGCCTGGGCTCGATACAGAATGAATGTTTTGTGTGCGCTTTGCTGTGACAAATTGTCCCTACACCTGCAGGGCTGTTTAGGGTAATATCCAGTCCTTTTTACAATTGGATGCTTTGATGAAACGTTTGTATTTTCTTGCAGTATTGCTGTTTAGTTTTCCAGCCCTGGCAGAAGTATCCAATAATCTGGTCATAGACAACGCGTTCGCGCGTTCTGCGATTAAGGACCAGAGAAACTCTGCCGTTTTTATGCAGATTACTAATCAGGGTGAGCATGCAGAACTGGTTAGCGCGAGTAGCGACGCAGCTAAGGTAGTCGAGCTGCATACACATGTAAATGACAGTGGCGTTATGCGCATGCGCAAGATCGATAAGATTGACCTGCCTTCGAATCAAACCGTGGTACTTGAACCCGGCGGTCTGCATATTATGTTTATTGGCCTGCTGCGCGATCTGAATGTTGGTGAATCGGTAGATGTTGATCTCGGATTTTCTGATGGCAGTCATCAGCTGATTTCGGTGCCCATACACAGGGTGATGATGAAGCCCGCTATGAAAGGTCACGAAAACAAAAAACACTAGCATCAAAATCATGCAAGCGAAAAACTCAAAAACGGTTTATTTCTGGGTCATTGCCGTCTGTTTTTTTGGCGGTATTTTACTCGCACAACAATACCTGGTCAGACAGGGTAGCGACCTTATCCCAGGCGCAGGTGGGGATTTTACACTGCAGTCTGTGAATGGCCCCGTATCCCTAAGTGACTACAAGGGTAAGGTTGTCGCGCTTTATTTCGGTTATATGTCATGTCCAGATATCTGTCCGACCTCTCTGTATAACCTGACTGAAGCGATTAAATTACTCTCTCCTGAACAGGCAGCAAAGGTACAGGGTATATTTGTCTCGGTAGATTTTGAAAGGGATACACCAAGAGCACTGGATATCTTTGTTAAGGGGTTTAACCCTGGTTATGTGGGCCTGACTGGAGATAACCGCGAACATATCGATAAGATAGCGCGTCAGTACAATGTGATCTATGAGAAAGTACCTCTGAAAGATTCTGCGATGGGCTATGTGATTGATCACAGTTCTGTTATCTATCTCATCGACCAGCGTGGGGTAATCCAGTTTTACGAACCTCACGAAGAAGATCCACAGATAATCGCCGTCGATTTGCGAAAATTACTGGCGGCAGGTTGACTCTGTTACTTTATTCTGGTGGTGGATTTCCCGTGCTCCACTTCCTGAAGCGTTTTTTACAGTAAGCAAGCAACGAATCATAGTCTGGAAACCACAGTTCAAAGCCTTCTTCGGCGGGGGCATCGAATTCACAATAATCATTGGAATGACTACGACAAATGGTGGGGCGATCCTGGTAGATCCCACATCGACCATCCATTTCCAGGTGCAGGCATTCGGTTTCAAAGATGATGAACCATCCATCTTCATCTTTGTATACAGCTACCTTTTTATGAGAAATTTGCCATAACAGGATTTCGAAATCATATTTGGATTTGGGCGTATCGATATGCTGGGTGATGTAGGTACAACATTTTGAGTTGGTGCATAGATCACATTTGTTTTCTGAGGTGATTTCAATCTCAGGAAAGTTAGGGCTTGGTGGTTTATTCATTGATCCAGTCTTTGGGGGTCAGATAGGTTTCGTAAAGTTCAGCTTCTGCTGAGCCGGGCTCTGGCTGGTAATTGTATTTCCAGTGGACAACGGGGGGTAGTGACATCAGAATCGATTCGGTACGTCCACCGGATTGCAGGCCAAATAAGGTGCCTCTGTCATAGACCAGGTTGAATTCCACATAGCGACCACGCCGATAAAGTTGAAAATCTCTTTGTGCCTGGGTAAATGCGGTGTCTTTACGTTTTTCAACGATAGGTATATAGGCAGGTAGGTAATGATTACCAACGCTTTGCATAAAGGCGAATGCCGTATCAAAGTCAGGGGTATTCAGGTCATCAAAAAATAAACCGCCGATTCCGCGCGGCTCATTTCTATGCTTCAGGAAAAAGTATTCATCGCACCACTTCTTGTAACGTTCATAGCTGTGCTCTCCAAATCCTGCGCAAGCTTGCTGCGCTGTCTGGTGCCAGTGTTTACAGTCATCTTTATTACCATAATAGGGGGTGAGATCGAAACCGCCGCCAAACCACCATACCGGGTCACTGTCTGGTTTTTCAGCTATAAAAAAGCGCACATTGGCGTGTGACGTGGGTACGTAAGGGTTATGTGGGTGAATCACCAGGGAGACCCCCATGGCGCGAAAATCTCGTCCAGACAGCTCTGGTCTATGTGCGGTAGCTGACGCTGGCAGGTTCGCTCCATACACTTCTGAGAAATTAACTCCAGCCTGTTCCAGTACCGCGCCATGGGTTAATACGCGGGTACTTCCACCACCACCCGATTCTCGTTTCCAGTTATCGATTTCAAAGCGGGCTTTTCCATCAACCTGCTCCAGTCCAGTGCAAATGCGGGTCTGTAAATCTTTCAGGTAACTTCTTACTGCATCAATATTGACTGCCATGGAGTAAATCCGGAGTTATGGTTAATAGTAGTGGGCGAGTTTAACACGTCAGTTGAGTGTCCTGAACCAGTGCAGTTCAGGATACTGCATTAGGCGCGAATTATTTCCCCGGTTCGTTTATCAATGATGCGACTTGCCTGTTTCGACCCAGAGTTGATACCACTTATGATGAAATCCAGTTTATCTCGAAAGTATTTATGAATTATATAGGCATTTGATGCGGGTCTGTGTCCACTGAAATTTGCACTGGTGCTGATCAGGGGGCAGGAAATCCTGTCGCACAGGGTGCCTATATGGGCAAGCCGCGTTAAGCGAATCGCTATGGTACTGTTTTTTCCAGTCAACCAGGCCGGGCAATCTGCACTTGCCGGGAGCAACCAGGTAGATGGGCGGGATTCAGGGTTGGATATCTGATGATACTGGGTATGAAAATAGTCTGCATCGATATACGGCAGGCAATAGTCAATAGAGCTTGATAGCAAGATCATCCCTTTATCGAAGGGACGCTTCTTGATGGCTAAAATTCGCTCTACAGCAGGTTGATAGTCAGGGTGGCAACCCAGTCCCCAGATGGTGTCGGTGGGGTAGGCAAAGACTGCGCCTTTGGCTATCTCCAGGGCATATTTATTAAGTAGCCAGGGCGACACATTAAGCGGTCGCTTTGGCTGCTTTTTTGACGCTGGCTTTTTTACTGCTTGCCTTCTTTTTGCTAGCGGCTTTCTTCTTTGGCGCCGCCTTTTTCTTGCTGGCTGCTTTTTTCTTGACTGCTGCTTTCTTTTTGGTAGCCGCTTTTTTACGTTTGGACTTGGGCAGAGGCGCTTTGTCGATTAACTCCTGGCAGATTGCAAGATCTAATGAGGTAGGGTCTTCAATATCTTTTGGTATGCGCGCATTCTTATTGCCGTCTGTAATATAGGGACCGTAGCGACCACGAAGGATTTTAATTTCGGTTCCTTCAAAAGCCTTGATTTCTCGGTTTGCTTCAAACTCTTTCTTTTCGCGTACCAGCTCCAGCGCCCTTTCTAGTGTAAGGGTATAGGGGTCGTCTCCTTCTTTGGTTTTAAGAGATACATATTTGCTGCCAAACTTGACGTAGGGTCCAAAGCGACCAATGTTGGTAGAAACAGGTTCACCTTCTTCGGTTTCTCCCAGTTCACGAGGCAGTTTGAATAGCTGCATCGCTTCTTCCATGGTAATTCGATCCATTTTCTGTCCTGGGCGTAGTCCGGCAAACCGAGGCTTCTCTTCATCTTCACGCGTACCGATCTGAACAAACGGGCCATAGCGTCCCATGCGGACGGAAACAGGTTTGCCAGAGTCGGGGTCTGTACCCAGCTCACGAGATTGCAGCGCTTCATCCCGGCTGACAGACTCCATCTTGTCGTCCACCAGATCTTTGAAGGATGCCCAAAAGTCCTGCATCAGGGGTAGCCATTCACTTTCACCGCGCGATATTTCATCCAGTGTGTCTTCAAGCTTAGCGGTAAAGTCATAATCCACATAGCGCGTGAAATGCTGAGTCAGAAATTTGTTCACTACTCGACCGACATCGGTAGGGTGGAACCTTTTACTTTCCAGTTCGACGTAGTCCCTGTCTAGCAGGGTGGTAATGATGGATGCATAGGTTGACGGACGGCCAATACCGTATTCTTCCAGGGTTTTTACCAGGCTTGCTTCGCTGAAGCGTGGTGGGGGTTCGGTAAAGTGCTGCTCGAGACGTATTTCCTTGAGCGAGACGACATCGCCTTTATGTAATGGAGGCAGGATATTTTCCTTGGCGTCATCGTTTTTGGCATCATCCTGGCTTTCGGTATACACCAGCATAAAGCCGGGATTTCTAATGGTTGAACCATTGGCTCGGAATGTATTGTTACTATCAGCGTTCAGGTCTACCGCTACTGTGTCCATGGTGGCATGGATCATCTGGCAGGCAATGCTGCGCTTCCAGATTAAATCATATAGTTTGTATTCATCCTGACTAAGGAAGGATTTGATCTGCTCAGGAGTATTCATAGCACTGGTGGGGCGTATGGCTTCATGCGCTTCCTGAGCATTTTTTGATTTGGTCTTGAATATTCGCGGTGATTCAGGAATAAGGTCTGCCCCGTATTTCTTCACGATCAGGGTGCGAATATCTTCTACAGCTTCAGCCGATAAGGAGACAGAGTCAGTACGCATGTAGGAGATTAAGCCGGTTTGACCGGAGCCAATATCTATACCTTCATATAACCGTTGAGCTATACGCATGGTGCGTTGTGCACCAAAGCCAAGTTTTCGCGAAGCTTCCTGTTGCAGGGTCGATGTGGTAAACGGCGCAGCCGGATTACGCTTGCGTTGTTTCTTCTCAACCTCTGCTACGGTCAGCTTGCCGCCCGCTGCCTTGTTTAACAGGGTGTGTGCCTGCTCAGCCTGTTGCGCATTGGTAATACTAAATTGCTTTACTTTTTCACCCTGATACTGGGTAAGCCTGGCAACAAAACTCTGTTTTTCGAATTCATTGTCTGACTCTATGGTCCAGTATTCTTCAGGATTAAAGGCTTCAATTTCCAGCTCTCGTTCTACGATCAATCGAAGAGCCGGACTTTGTACGCGCCCAGCAGACAGTCCTCGCCTGATTTTTCGCCAAAGTAGAGGTGACAGGTTGAAACCAACCAGGTAGTCCAGCGCACGTCTGGCCTGTTGCGCGTTCACCAGGTCCATGGTGATTTCGCGTGGGTTTGCTACAGCTTCGGTCACTGCCTGTTTGGTAATTTCATAGAAGACAACACGGTAGGCTTCCTTGTTTTTCATCAATTTGCGATCCTGCAGCAATTGATATAAATGCCAGGATATCGCTTCCCCTTCGCGATCCGGATCCGTTGCCAGATACAGGGTGTCGGCTTTTTTTAATTCTTTGGCGATATTTTTAATGTGTTTTTCATTGCGCTCGACAACTTCATAGTTCATTTTGAAGTTGTTGTCGGTTTCTACTGCACCCTCCTTGGGAATCAGGTCGCGCACATGGCCGTAGGAGGCAAGGACTTTAAAATCTTTACCGAGGTATTTTTCTATAGTTTTGGCTTTAGCAGGTGACTCAACTATAACGAGGTTGCTACTCATAGGCTGGATCGTTTAATTATTTTAGTGAAATATTGCGGGCTGATCTGCAAACACGATATCCTCGTAATGCATCAGGGTATTTTCGTCCTGATCGATTGCGTTGTTGAATAATACCATCATCACAACCCATTTAAACTCTTCCATATCTACAGGGCCGCTGCCGTCGAGCGCCATAATTCGATTAATGACGAGCTCTCTGAGTTCAGGGGTCAGGACGCCAGACTGTTCAAGGAAGTACAGAAAACCCTGGATTTTAGTGTCCATTCGAAGAGTTTCTGAGCTGGAATAGATGCGTGTGGCTTTTGTTGACTGCTTTATTGATGGAATATCCCCAGCCAGCGCCAGACCGTCTAACCAGTCAAAGGCTTTATCAATTTCATTGGGGTCAAATCCTGCTTCACGTAAATCTGCATCAATGCTTTCACGGTCTTCTGGAAGGGTGTCATCACTATCTGCATAGCTTGAAAAAATGTACATCAGTACGTCTATAACACCTTCTTTCATGTATACCTCTATCTCAACACCTGATGAAAAGCCCGCCAGGTGCGGTTTTAATTTGATCGTTTAACTCGAGTATTAACAGCATGGAGGAAAGCTGGTCAATGGTCAAGCCACTGCGGTTTACCAGAGTATCTATTGATACTGGATCATAGCCCATAGCATCCAGTAATGCCTGATATTCGCTATCTAAAACAGAACTCTGCTGCGAATCGTCATGGGTGTCCACCTGCTCTGCGATGAAGCCTAGCAGGCTCCCTATATCATCAATAATATCGGAGGCCTGGTCAACCAGTTTCGCTCCCTGACGTATCAGGTGATGACAGCCTTTGCTCTGTGGGTTGTGAATGGATCCCGGGATGGCAAACACTTCCCGACCCTGTTCCATGCCCATTCTTGCGGTTATTAATGAGCCACTTTTTCGAGTCGCCTCCACCACCAGAACCGCCAGGCTCAGGCCGCTGATAATACGATTTCTTTTGGGGAAGTTGGTATTTAACGGTGGGGTACCAAGAGGAAACTCGGAAATAATCAGGCCTTTCTCGGCAATCTCATATGCTAACTGTTTATTTCTGGAAGGGTAGATTCTATCGATACCGGTACCGATCACCGCAATGGTCTTGCCAGCGCAGTTCAATGCTGCCTGATGTGCGTGTTGATCTATACCTAATGCCATTCCACTGGTGATGGTGAGTCCTGAGCGACTCAGGTAGCGGGCAAACTCACTCGCCGTATCAGCGCCTCCCGGCGTACAGTTGCGGCTACCCACTATCGCAATCTGGGGTGTCAGGAGGAGAGCCTGGTCACCAATAGCGTACAGCAAGGGCGGGGCATCTACCGTGTCTTTCAGCAGTTCCGGGTAATCAGGGTCTAGTATCGTCAGGATATGGTGAGAGCTATCTTCTACAAGCCAGTCAAGTGCCTGGTCGACCGCACTCCAGTCTGGATTTTTAATATATCCGATCTGCTCCTGCTTTAAATTTAACTGACTGAGCTGGTGACTGGAGAGCTGGAATAGTTCACTGACAGAGAAACCGGTTTCAGTCGTCAGCTGGCGAAATTTTGCTGGCCCGATGCCTGGGCACTGGTTGAGTGCCAGGCAACAGGCTAGGTCATCCCTGGCCATCCCTAGAATAATATCCTATGGCGTTTTTACTGCATCGTTTAGTCGGATGGGGGTTTCAGCCTGCATGATCAGTCCGAAGCTCATTTTCTCGTAAGTACGGATGATCATTAATAGGCCGCTACGCTCGTTGGGGAGTTTCACGGCAAAGTTGTTCTCTTCTTCGTAACGATCAATGACCACTTTACCTTCTTTCTCAATTTCCAGGATATTGCCGACAGCGATATTGTCGCGTAACCCCAGGTTAACGACTACGGTCTGGTACTGGCCCAGCTGGGAAATACCATCCAGCAATGAAATGATGCGGCCATTAACCTCTTCTTTGGGAGAGCGAGGAAAGAAGTCTCTCTCCATAGTGGTGTTGTCTATGGGTAGCAGGCGGTCATCACGTAGAATTTCCAGGGTAGATGAGGTCACTCGAACTGAAGCTGGATCGCCACCTCTTTCAAGCTTGCCTTCAGCTACGTACAGCGCTTCGTAGCCCAGCACTTCCCCAGTGGTGGTATCGATCAGAGGTTTATTAGGACGAAATATCTGATATCTGCCATTTCCGGTTGAGGTATCCAGTTTGCGTACATACAGGGTGTCATCGATTGCATTCGCCAGATGGTTGTCGCGACTGTCAAGTACGTAAGCCGCTTTGGCGAGATCTTCTTCAGCGATAATTATTGGTTTTTCCAGCAATTGACGAATCGACTCTATAGGGATAGAGGGGATACTGGCATCGATTGACTGCGCCCTGATTCTGGGAGAGAGCTTGACGATTTTGAGTCCACCTGTGGCCAGTGCCTGGCCGGTTTCACCTCGTCTTAGCAGTTGGATGCGCTTTTCTCCACCCACATAAATGATGGCAAGTTCGTCGCCGGGGTAGATCAGGTGGGGGTTTTCAATTTGTGGGTTTTTGTACCAGATCTCTGGCCAGTACCAGGGGTCACGTAAAAAGTGAGATGAAATATCCCATAACGTGTCACCTTTTTGTACAATATAGGTCTGCGGATGCTCCGGCTCGTAGACGATCGTTTCGCGTGGCGGTGGCGGGGTCAGGTCAGCTTTGACTGTAATTTCAGTTGGTTCAACAGACGTTTCCTCTACTACAGCGTATGGCTCTTGAGTAGTTGAACAGCCATTTAGCAGTGATAAACCGGCGAAAATGAACAGTCCATGTAGTAACAGTCGCTTGTTAAGGTTATACATAGAAACCCCTGGATTGGTGTATTTATATTCGGCGATTGTAGTTGAATTCTATCTAACTACAACCTTTTTTATGGTTAAGATTCTATTATAATCATAAGCTTGGAGCTAAAACTTGTAAATGTTCTCGAAGTTTAAATTATGGCATTATTAAATATTTTACATTATCCAGACCCGCGTTTGCGTACCAAAGCCGACCCGGTGACTGAGTTTGACAATCGTTTAAAGACACTGATTAGTGACATGTTCGAAACCATGTATGAAGCGCCTGGAATTGGTCTTGCAGCGACTCAGGTCAATGTTCATAAGCGCTTGTTAGTGATGGATGTTTCGGAAGAAAAGAACGAGCCTAAGGTGTTGATAAACCCTGAATTCCTGTCCAGAGAAGGAGAAGAGGAAATGGATGAGGGCTGTCTTTCCGTACCGGGATATTATGAGACGGTAAGACGCGCAGAAAAAATAGCTGTGCGCGCCCAGGATGCCGATGGGAAGTTTTTTGAAATCACTGCCGATGGGCTGGAAGCTGTCTGTATCCAGCATGAAATGGATCACCTGGAAGGTAAACTTTTTGTCGATTATATCTCTGGCCTGAAGCGTGACCGAATCCGAAAGAAACTGGAAAAACAAAAAAAACAGGATGCCTCCTGAATCATTTTTCCCTGTCAGGAGTGTCTGATTAATGAAAATCATCTATGCGGGTACGCCGGAATTCGCTGTTCCTGCGCTGCAAATGCTCGCTCAGTCAAATCATCAAGTGGTAGCGGTATATACCCAACCAGACCGTCCTGCCGGGCGCGGACGTAAGTTACAGGCCAGCCCCGTAAAACTCTGCGCCGAACAATTTGAATTACCTGTGCAACAACCTCAGTCATTGCGCAATGAAGAGGCCAGCCAGTGTTTGCTGGATTATCAGGCTGACTTGATGGTGGTCGCCGCATACGGCCTGATCCTGCCGCAGGCAGTACTGGATGCGCCTGCACTGGGCTGTATTAATATTCATGCCTCGTTGCTGCCGAGGTGGCGTGGGGCAGCACCAATCCAGCGAGCGATACTCGCAGGTGACAGCGAAACAGGGATTACGCTGATGCAGATGGACGCAGGCCTGGATACAGGAATGATGCTGGCAAAGTCTGCAATATCAATTTCTGACCACAGCACGGCGGCGCAATTGCACGATCAACTCAGTGTGTTGGGTGCCGAACTATTAAAAAATAACCTGCAGGCACTGGAAAACCAGAGCATTCAAGGTATTCCTCAGGATAACAGCCTGGCTACCTATGCCGATAAACTGAGCAAACAGGAGGCGGCTATAAACTGGTCTCTGTCTGCGGGTCTGCTGTCGCGCCAGGTACGTGCATTCAATCCCTGGCCGGTAAGTTTTACGAGTCTGGACGGGCTGCCTGTAAAGGTCTGGTCAGCTTTTTGTACTGATGAGAGCGCTACTGAAAATCCTGGCAGGGTGATTGTTCATGACCGCGAAGGTGTCAGGGTTAGTTGTGGAGAAGGGGTGCTGTGCATTACTGAGTTACAGTTTGCGGGCAAAAAGCGTCAGGCGGCAGGTCAGTTGTTAAATGCGCGCAACCTGAGTGGCGAATGTTTTGACGGATAAAAAATATAATGCTCGGGAGCTTGCCCTGAGGATCTGTCAATCGGTAGTTAGCCAGGGCAAATCGCTTAGTTCTCAGTTAGAAAAACAGTTAATTCATCTCAACAATAGTCGTGACCAGGGCCTGTGTAGTGAGCTGTGTTATGGGTTTTGCCGCTATTACTTCGTGCTGAATGAAGAACTCAAGCCGCTGCTGAACAAGCCCTTAAAAACCAAGGATTTTGATGTACAGGTCATCCTGTTACTCGGGCTTTACCAGATTCGCTTTATGCGCACGGATGATCATGCGGCAGTTAATGAAACGGTTAATCTGGTCAATCGAATCAGGAAAAAATGGGCACGAGGACTGGTTAATGCTGTGTTGCGCAATTATCTGCGCGCGCTTGCGGCAGGGGATGACGCAAATACCGCCAGCCTGAATGATGATGAGCATGCTCTTGCCTATCCGCAGTGGATGCAACAGCAGTTTGAACTGGACTGGGGGAGTAATGCGTTCGCCATCATGCAGGCTGGCAATCAACCCCCGCCCCTGGTGCTCAGGGTTGATACGCAGCAGCTGTCTCGTGAACACTACCTGCAAACCCTGCAGCAACATGATATTACTGCCCAGGCTCATGAAATTATTCCAACAGCGGTTGTTCTGCAGCAGGCGTTGGCAGTGGCTGAGATCCCTGGCTTTGATCAGGGACTGGTGAGTGTACAGGATGCGTCTGCGCAGATTGCTGCTCAACTTCTTGATTGTCGATCAGGTATGCGGATACTGGATGCCTGTGCTGCACCTGGGGGGAAAACCTTGCATATTCTGCAATCAGCCGCTGATTTAGTGGTTTATGCGCTGGACAAGGATGAACAGCGGCTGGCTCGTGTGGGTCAAAACTGCCGAAGAGCAAACTTAAACGCTGAACTCATTCATGCGGATGCGGCTCAGATACAGAGCTGGTTTGATGGAACCCTGTTTGATCGCATTCTGCTCGATGCACCCTGTTCCGCCAGTGGTATTATCAGGCGGCATCCAGATATTCGAATTCTGCGCCAGCCAGGCGATATTGCGTCGCTGGTAAAGCAACAAAAGCAATTACTGGATGCGCTTTGGCCGGTGCTAAAAACGGGTGGGCTGATGCTGTACAGTACCTGTTCGATTTTTAAAGCAGAGAATGAGCGGCAAATTGAAGGGTTCTGCGAGCGTCAGCCGGATTGTGTGGAGCGCCCGCTAAACGCGCTACAATGGGGTTCCGGACGACCGCATGGCCGGCAGATACTGCCAGGGTCATATAGTATGGACGGATTCTATTATGCACTACTTGAGAAAAGAGGCTGATCAATAAAATGTGGCAAAAAAGACTAATACTGATCTGGGTAGTTAGTCTTATGCTGGCACTGCAGTCTGGTGTGGTCAGAGCCCAGGTGGGGGATGCGTTTGTCATCAAATCTGTCAATACGCATTTAAAAGAGAATGTCTATTTCCTGAATGCTGTTTTTGAGATACAGCTTCCTTACTATATTACCGATGCGATCGATCAGGGGTTTAATCTACCGCTATTGATGGAAGTTGAAATTTTCAAAAGTAAAACCTTCTGGTTTGATGAGCAGGTGGTCTACATCAAGCAGCAGTACCAGCTAAATTACCACCCTTTACTGGATGCAACATCGGTCTACAACGTGAACTCGGGCAGGCGACAATATTTCGCAACGCTGACGGAAGCCATCCAGCATTTATCCGTAATACTGGATTTCCCGTTGCTGGATAAAAATAACCTGCCCGATGATGGACCCTACCATGCGCAGATTCGTCTAGGGGTGGATCAGTCCCAGTTACCTATTCCCCTGAAGTCTTCCTCTCTTTGGCAAAATAACTGGGACTTAAAAAGTGAGTGGTACGAGTGGGAGGTGACACCATGAATCGTATGCTGAAGAATTATGCACCGATCATGGCATTGTTGATTCTGCTGTTTGTTTCGCTGTATTCCATCAGTGATGCGACCTCTAACTCGGCTTCATTTGGAAAGTATTACAACCTGCTGGTGTTTTTCAATGCGCTGGGATTGATTACGCTCATTGGTCTAATTGTTTATAATTTTTACAAGCTGATTTTGCAGTATCGCCTGAAGGCCGTTGGTTCCAGGTTGACTACGCGTATGATCGGCGCTTTCGTCATATTGACCATCATTCCGGTCAGTATTGTTTATTATTTTTCATTGACCTTTCTGCATCGTAGTATCGATAGCTGGTTTGATGTGGGTGTGGAACAGGCGCTGGAGGATTCCCTGCAACTGGGGCGCAGTGCGATCGATTTACGTAAACGCGAAGCGCTTAAAAAAACGCTGCAAATTGCCAGTGAAATTCCTACCATCCCTGAAGAGTTGAGGGTTATTTACCTGAACGATGCTCGGAATCAGCAAAACGCCAATGAACTGACCCTGGTCGGTAAGAATGGTGAAATTTTGGCCTCCAGCAGTGAAAACTCATCCGAATTGCCGGAAACACTGGCAAAGACGGCCTTTGGAAGTCTGGGGCAGGACAACCATTACCTGAAAATGGAAGATACTTCGGATCGCGGAATTCGTATACGCGTGGTGGTTCCGGTGCGGGGCCTGCTAGCAACAGAACAGGATAAAACGCTACAGGCGCTGTTTCCAGTAACTGACCAGGTCAACGAATTGACCCAGGGCGTACAGCAGGCGTATGAGCGATATCGTGAACTGGCTGTATTACGTGACCCGCTGAAAACCAGTTTTACGCTGGCGCTATCGCTGGTCTGGTTATTGAGTGTGTTGTCGGCAATCTATGTTGCATTTCTGTCTGCACGTCGGCTGGTGTCACCGATCAATAATCTGGTAGAGGGAACCCAGGCAGTTGCTGCGGGTGATTATGAAACGCAGCTTAAGGTATCAGGTGAAGATGAGTTGAGCTTTTTAACGCGATCATTCAATACCATGACACGTAAGCTGTCACGTGCGCGCGCTGTTGCGAATCAGAGTCAGCTGATGGAAGCTTTGCAGAAAAATTACCTGCAATCAGTACTCGAGCATATCAATTCAGGTGTGCTGACGATCAATGAAGCTGGCTTGATCAAACGGGGGAACCGTGGTGCGGAATCGATTTTTGACCTGGAGCCAAACTGTTTTACCGATCAGTCGATTACTGAGGTATTGATTAAGTATCCCCAGTTAAAACCTTTTTTTGAAGTGGTCAGGCGTAATATGAAAGCGCAGATAGACTGGAAGGAAGAGGTGATTGTGTATGGCAAAAGTGGGCGTAAAGTTCTTCGCCTGCAGGGGACCCAGCTGGATCAGCGCGTGGACGAGCTAAGCGAACAGGTTGTTGTTATCGATGATTTAACCGAGCTGATCCAGGCGCAGAAAAATTCAGCCTGGAGCGAAATGGCGCGGCGCCTGGCTCATGAAATCAAAAACCCGCTGACCCCTATTCAGTTATCAGCTGAACGCTTGCAGCGCAAACTGGCGGGACAGGTGGATGAGGAGCGCCAGAGTTTACTGGATCGATACACCCACACCATTGTGCAGCAGGTGGAGGCCATGAAGTCGATGGTGAATACCTTTACCGATTATGCGAGTACGGCTGATAGAAACCCGGAGCAGGTTGACCTGAACCAGATTATCAGGGAAGTGCTGGACCTGTATCGGGACAATAAGCGAAAGGTTGAGATTAAGACCGAGCTGGATGCCCGCATCCCGCGAATTTATGCGGATACCGTGCGCGTCAGGCAGTTGATCCATAACCTGGTCAAAAATGCACTGGAAGCGGTAGGCAAAAAAGGCTGGATCCAGTTAAATACGCGCTGCATGCAGGAATACGGCTGTGAATATGTTGAGTTGTCGGTACTGGATAGCGGCGCAGGCATCGATGAGGAAATTGTTGATACGCTGTTCGAACCTTATGTAACGACCAAAAGCAGTGGCAGTGGGCTGGGGCTGGCTATTGTTAAGAAAATCGTCGAAGAGCATGGCGGAATGGTACTCGCACAAAATAGCAAAAAGGCGGGTGCGGAGATCATTTTACGTTTACCCGCTGAAGTGGTTGGTGAAATAAAAATATGACAAATACCCTTTCTGTTAAAAGTAAAATCCTGGTGGTAGATGATGAGCCTGATATCCGAGAATTATTGAAAGACATTCTGGAAGATGAAGGCTATGAGGTGGAAGTCGCTGAGCATGCGCGCAACGCAATTGAACAAAAACCGCGCTTCAACCCTGACCTGGTACTACTGGATATCTGGATGCCCGAAATGGATGGCGTGAGCCTGCTGAAGTACTGGAATGAAAACAAGGAGCTGACAGCTCCCGTGGTCATGATGTCAGGACATGGTACGGTTGAAACGGCGGTAGAGGCCACAAAGTATGGAGCTTTTGACTTTGTCGAAAAGCCGCTTTCCATGGCTAAGCTGTTACGAACGGTTAAATCCGCGTTGCAAAGTCGGCAGGGCCGCTCGAGTATTAAGGCCGAGCGGGTTGAAGAACCGATAGGTAATAGTGCGCAGATGCATCAGCTCAGGATCACCATGCAGGAGCTGGCGCAGCATAATCAAACGGTATTCCTGACAGGACAGGCTGGCTCAGGGGTGAGCATCTGGGTAGATTACCTGTTTAACCTGCGAAAACCCGGGTATCCAGTGCAATCGTTCCAGGCCGACGAAAACTTTTATCGTCAGGGATTGAATGGCAATGTTTATATTCACGAGGTAACTGACCTCAACCGCCACGGACAGCAGGTGTTACTCGCGTTGTTGCAACGTCTGTCTGATATGCCTTCAAGTGGACGCCTGATTGTCGCCAGCCAGTTTCGTTATGAGGAGTTACGCGAAAACAATGAGTTGATGCCTGAGCTTGCGGAGTACTGGCGCCGCGCAGTTTATATCCCTTCGCTGGATGAACGTATTGAGGATATCCCGGAATTGCTCGAGTACTATGTCAACTGGTATGCAGAGCTGGAGGGGTTGCCGTATCGGCATTTTGGTGTAGCTGCTCAGAATATGATACGTAACCACCAGTGGGCAGGTGGTCTGGTCGAACTTAAATCAGTAATCCGGCAGTTATTGACCAATAGCGATGCGGACAATGTCGAGCTGGAAGAAATCCGCGCTGTATTTACCGATGTGCAACAGCCGACTTCATCCCTGACTGAGACGCAGTTAAACCTGTCGATAGACTTAAATCTGGATATGCGCGATGCGCGAGAAGTTTTTGAACGTGAATATTTGCGTCGACAACTGGCAATATGCCAGAACAATGTATCGGATCTGGCTCGAAAAATCGGCCTGGAACGTACCAATCTGTATCGTAAGTTGAAGGCATTAGGTCTACATAACCGTAAATAATCAGTTACACTCTCGGTTGAATTTAAACGCTGCGTCTGTATCGCCTCTGCATACATTCGAAACCATGAATCATAAGTAGTTAAATAACGATGAATATTATTATTCTCGGCGCTGGTCAGGTTGGCTCTTCGGTTGCCACCGAGCTGGCTAAAGAAGACAGCAACGAAATTACAGTTATTGATGTTGACCAGGGCATTTTGTCCGAGTTACAGGATAGACTGGATTTGCGAACTATTTGTGGCAACGGCTCCTATCCCAGCGTGTTAAAGCGCGCAGGAGCTGATGATGCCGATATGCTGATCGCTTTAACCAATAGCGATGAAATCAATATGGTTGCCTGCCAGATCGCTTCCACCTTATTCCGTACGCCCACAAAAATTGCACGTATACGCTCTCAGGAGTACATGCAGCATCAGTCACTTTTTCACCCCGATGCGATCCCTGTTGACGTCAGTATCAGTCCCGAGAATCTGGTTACCGAATATATTCACCATCTGATAGAGCACCCCAGTGCGCTGCAGGTGCTGGATTTTGCTGAAGGCAAAGTGCAACTGGTTGCAGTAAAGGCCTATTACGGTGGTCCTCTGGTTGGGCATGCGCTGAAAACTATTCGTAAGCATATCCCGGGAGTTGATGTGCGCGTTGCGGCGATCTTCAGGAATGGGGAGTCCATTGCGCCCACCGCAGACCGAGTGATTGAAGCGGATGACGAAGTCTTTTTCCTCGCCGCAAGGAAACATATCCCGCTGGTCATTGCAGAGATGCGTAAGCTGGATAAGCCGATCAAACGTGTGATGTTAGCCGGTGGCGGCAATATTGGTAGCCAGCTGGCGCAAAGCCTGGAAAAGAACTTTCAGGTCAAGATCATCGAACGCGACAAACAGAAGGCGACGCAACTGGCGGGTGATCTCGATTCCAGCATCGTACTGTATGGTGACGCAGCAAACCCGGATTTGCTACTGGAAGAGAATATCGAATCTATGGATGTTTTCTGCGCGCTAACCAATGATGACGAAGCAAATATACTTTCCGCTATGCTCGCGAAACGCCTGGGTGCAAGAAAGGTCATGTCGCTGATTAATCGTCCGGCCTATGTGGATCTGGTAGAAAGCGGTATGATCGATATCGCTTTATCGCCGCATCAGGTAACTATTGGTGCGATGCTTGCGCATATACGCCGCGGTGATGTGGTTGCAGTGCATGCCTTACGTCGTGGATCAGCAGAAGCCATAGAGGCTATTGCGCATGGCGATGAAACCTCTTCCAAGGTCGTGGGCAGACGTATTATGGATTTGAAACTTCCCAAGGGAACTATTATTGGTGCCATAGTGAGAGGGGATGAGGTTCTGATAGCGCATCATGATACCCTGGTCGAATCTGAAGACCATGTTATTCTGTTTCTGACTGACAAACGTGATATTGCCGATGTTGAGAAATTGTTCCAGGTCGCTATCACTTATTTCTAATTCACTGTATTCACTATGCAAATTTTAGTCATCATAAGAGTTCTGGGGCTATTGCTGATGGTGTTCAGTGCTACCATGTTGCCCCCGGTTCTAGTTGACCTGATCTATCAGGAAAATACCGGCATCCCGTTTATTAAAGCTTTCCTAATGCTCCTGGTGGGGGGGCTTTGCTTATTCCTTCCGCTCATACGGCATAAAAAAGAATTGCGCCTGCGTGATGGTTTTATGGTGGTGGTGATGTTCTGGTTTGTGCTGGGTAGTGCTGGTGGGTTACCCCTGTACCTGTCAGGAGTCGATGATATCTCCATAACCGATTCAGTGTTCGAATCGATCTCCGGACTGACTACTACGGGTGCTACGGTGATCGTTGGTATCGATGAGTTACCGCATTCAATCCTTTTTTATCGACAGCAGCTGCAGTGGATGGGTGGTATGGGAATCATCGTACTGGCTGTCGCAGTACTACCCATGCTGGGCATAGGCGGGATGCAGCTATATCGTGCTGAAACACCGGGGCCGGTAAAGGATACCAAGTTGACGCCGCGTATCACGGAGACAGCCAAGGCGCTCTGGTATATCTATCTAACGTTGACGGTCACCTGCGGGATCGCCTACTGGCTGGCTGGAATGGATGCGTTTGACGCCATCGCTCATGCGTTTTCTACTGTGGCGATTGGTGGTTTCTCAACGCATGATGCGAGCATGGGCTATTTCAATAGTCGAAGCATTGAGTTGATTGCTATCGTGTTTATGCTGCTGTCCGGGGTCAATTTTGCGCTGCACTTTTCTGCCGTGCGACAGCATCGATTGACGGTTTATATCAAGGATGCCGAATTCAAGACCTATTTCATGGTGCTGCTGGTTGTCAGTCTGATCACGATTCTGTATCTGCTGTTCAACAAGACCTTTGAGTCTCCGCTGGATAGCATTATTGAAGGTCTGTTTCAGGTTGTCTCTATTGGTACGACCACCGGGTTTACCACTCAGGAATACTATAGCTGGCCAGGGTTTCTCCCAGTGTTGCTGTTGTATATCAGTTTCATGGGAGGCTGTGCAGGATCTACCGGAGGCGGTATCAAGGTCATCCGCATATTACTGCTGGTAAAGCAGGGAGTACGCGAGTTACAGCGACTGGTCCATCCCTCCGCTCAATTTGCGGTAAAAATCGGACGCAAACCGGTTCCTGATAATGTTATTGAAGCGGTGTGGGGGTTCTTTGCGGCTTATTTTGCGATCTCTGCCATAATGATCCTGTTACTGATGGCGAGTGGTCTGAATCAGGATACGGCGTTTTCCGCAGTCGCTGCTTGCCTGAACAACCTTGGGCCAGGCCTGGATGAAGTGGGACAGAACTTCCAGTCTATTAATGATTTTGCCAAATGGGTTTTGTGTCTGGCCATGTTGCTCGGTCGACTGGAAATTTTCACCCTGCTGGTACTCTTTACTCCGGGCTTCTGGAAGAAATGACTTGCATCAGCGAGAATCGAATTATTGTTCACTGAGCTGGGCTGGTAACCCTTCCCTCATTAACGGGCGGATGGTTGAAAGCAGGGTTTTAAAGGTGTTTGGATAGTCCGCTTCCTGCGCAGCCAGCAATTCCTTCATATGCTGGCGCTGGGTAGGTTTGGCGAAACAGGCTGGGCAGTTATCTTCGATAACGGGTAATTCAGCGCGGGTTGCAAAATCCCTGAGCTGGCGCTCACGCGCGTAGACCAGTGGTCGAATTATCCTCAGATCTTCATCATCGTTAATATAATGTGCTTTCATTGTTTTCAGTCGTCCACCGTGCAGCGCTGACATTAAAAAGCTTTCGCATAAGTCATCCAGATGCTGGCCCAGGGCGATGACGTTATATCCATTCGCGCGCGCTGTTTTATACATCAGCCCTCTGCGCATACGGGAACAGAAAGCGCAGAATGAATCTTTTTTCATATGCTCTTCAGCAAGCCTCACCACGGGCTCACTGACGAAGTGATAGTCCACTTCCAGTGATTTCAGGTAGCCGATTAACGGAGAGGGGTCAAAGTCATCACTTTGCGGGTCTATGGTTACAGCACCTACTTCAAAACTGATGGGCGCGTGCCGCTGGAAATGCATCAGGATGTGTAACAGGGATAACGAATCTTTACCACCAGATAAACCAAGCAGGATTCGATCATGGTCTCTAATCATGCTGAAATCGGCGATGGCTTTTCCTACCGGGTGTAACAGTTTTTTTGGAGGTTGAGTGGGCATGTTATTTTCACTTTTCGGGATGCCCGGGATAATAGGGGTTATTGCAGGCAAAAAAAAGCCTCAATCAAATCCCTGATCGAGGCTTTATGGCCATCCTGGCCTGTGATTGACTTAATTTAACATCCTTGAGATAGTGCCATCCTTATCGAGCAATCCTGCTACGGCGGTGAAACTCCTTTTGGGCTCTATCCCTAGAACGTGACGCTATGATCGCATGCAATATCCCCTGGATATAGTGTCGATTACCTCTGTTTTTGTCGGTGGGTATAGATAGATTATGTAGGATTAATCCTACAAGGAATATAAAGAATGCTTTTCCCTGCGATCCAGCCTGATAGCCATTTTTATTTGCAGGTTTCCAGCCAGCACGAGCTCTATATAGAGCTGTGCGGTAATGCCGCTGGTATACCTGTCATTTTTCTGCATGGTGGTCCAGGTGCATGCTGCGAGGCTGTGCACAGGCGTTTTTTTGATCCTGAGAAATACCGGATTATCCTGTTTGATCAACGTGGATGTGGGAAATCCCGTCCGCATGCCAGCCTGCATCAGAATACAACCCAGCACCTAATCGATGATATGGAAAAAATCCGCCAGAAACTGGGGATTGAAAAATGGGTTTTATTCGGTGGATCCTGGGGTTCTACACTGGCGCTGGCGTATGCACAATCTCACCCGGACAGGGTGCTGGGCATGGTTTTACGCGGTATATTTTTATGTCGGCAACAGGATCTCAGCTGGCTTTATGAATATGGAACTTCCAGGTTATTTCCTGACGCCTGGGATGCATTTTTACAACCGATTCCTGAGCAGGAGAGGCAAGATATGATTGCTGCTTATCACCGTCGTTTGACCAGTGATAATGAGCTGGAGCGTATGGCTTCGGCCAAAGCCTGGTCGATATGGGAGGGTAGCACTGCAACGCTGCGTCCAAATGGTCAGGTGCTGGATTATTTTGCTGATCCGCATATGGCGTTGAGTATTGCGCGCATAGAGTGCCATTACTTCATCAACCGGGGTTTTTTGCAGGAGAACCAGTTGCTCGACAATATGGATCGCATTAGCCATATCCCTGGATTCATCGTGCATGGCCGCTATGATGCGATCTGCCCGATCGATCAGGCTTACGCATTAAATGCACAATGGCCGGAAAGCCAGCTAAAAATCATACCGGATGCTGGCCATGCTGCATCTGAACCGGGTATCGCGCAGGCGCTGGTTGAAAGTACTAATGCCATGATCGGGATTGTTTCATGATTGTCCTGATACAGCGAGTCAGGTCTGCAAGGGTCGAAGTTAATCAAAATGTAATTGGAAGCATACAGCAGGGCTTACTGGCATTTGTCGGATTCGAGCCGGCAGATGATAGTCAAAAGCTTAAAAGGATGCTGGAGCGTATTGTCAATTATCGCGTGTTTGCTGATGCGCAGGATAAAATGAACCTGAGTCTGTCTGATATTCGGGGTGGCTTACTTCTGGTTCCCCAGTTTACGCTGGCTGCGGATACCGAAAAGGGGCGCAGGCCCAGTTTTACTTCAGCCGCTGATCCTGGCATGGGCAGTCGCCTGTTTGCTGAATTTATGCAGTTGTCTCAAACACTGGAGATACCCGTTGCGTATGGTGAATTTGGTGCAGATATGCAGGTTTTCCTGCAGAATGACGGTCCAGTGACGTTTATATTAAAACAATAAATAGCAAGCGATTTAGGGAGATCGGTGAGTTGAAAAAAATAACAATAATACTGTTAATGCTAAGTAACCTGTCGGTGTCAATGGCTTCTGACCTGGTGCGTGAGAAGCGCATGTATAACCAGATTGTGGACGCCATACTGGATGGTGATGTAGAAATGCTGACCGCTGATGGTCATGAGTTTCTTTCTATCTATACCCAGGCCGAAGATGCCAGAGGCGCTGTGCTTATACTGCATGGGCGAGGGTTTCATCCTGACTGGGCGGATGTGGTAAACCCGTTGCGGGTAGGTCTGGCTGAACAGGGCTGGAATACGCTCTCAATACAGTTGCCGGTGCTGGATAAAACCGCAAAGTATTACGATTATGTACCTGTTTTTGATGAAGCAGTGCCGCGCATTGAGGCTGCTATCGATTTTCTGAAGCAGCAGGGCAATGACAAAGTCATTCTGCTGGCACATAGCTGCGGTGCGCATATGGCGATGCAATATGTCCGTAAAAATGGCGAGCAGGATTATGATGCCTTTATCGGAATTGGTATGGGGGCAACCGATTACAAACAGCCGATGCGGGAGCCCTTTCCATTTGAGCGCATGAGCAAGCCGCTGCTGGATATATTTGGCGCTGATGATTACCCGGCCGTGCATAGACTGGCGGCGATTAGAGCTCAGCAAGTACTGGGCGACGCTAACCCCAAATCGAAGCAGGTCAAGATTCCTCAGGCAAATCATTATTTTACTGATATGGGCGAACCGCTGCTGGATCAGGTTGTAGAATGGCTGGGCCAATTATAAATACCGTTAAAGGCTGTATTTTTGGCAGCGCTCAGATTATTATCTGCAACCAATTTGATTGATGTACTTATCTATGCCGCAACGCACAGCAACCATTACCCGAAATACACTGGAAACCCAGATCACCGTTAGTGTGAATCTGGATGGCAGTGGCCAATCGAAACTGGATACCGGTATTCCTTTTCTGGAGCATATGCTGGATCAGATCGCACGTCATGGTCTGGTGGATATAGAAATCAGCGCGAAGGGTGACACTCACATTGATGATCATCACACCGTCGAAGATATCGGTATTACACTGGGTCAGGCATTTGCCAGCGCTTTAGGTGATAAAAAAGGGCTGCAAAGATACGGGCACGCCTATGTGCCGCTAGACGAAGCGCTGTCTCGTGTGGTGATAGATTTTTCGGGTCGTCCCGGCATTGAATATCGAGTCGACTATCCACGCGGCACTATTGGTGCATTTGATGTAGACCTGATCCATGAGTTTTTTCAGGGCTTTGTCAATCATGCACTCGCCACCCTGCATATTGATAATCTGCAGGGGAAAAACGCCCACCATATTGCTGAAACGATTTTTAAGGCGTTTGGTCGTGCAATCCGTATTGCAATGAGCGTGGATGAGCGCATGGCGGGAATGATTCCTTCCACCAAGGGTAGTTTATAAGCCCATGCAGGTTATCGCAGTTATTGATTATGGGATGGGCAATCTTCGCTCAGTCACCAAGGCACTGGAACATGTTGCAGGAAAAAATGATAAGGTCATTCTAACCTCTTCTGAAACCGAGCTGGCTAACGCGGATAAAGTCGTTTTCCCGGGTCAGGGTGCTGCGCGTGACTGTATGCATGCCATTGATGAATATTCTTTGCGCGAAACGATTTTACAGGCAGCGCGTGACAAACCTTTTTTGGGGATCTGCATGGGGATGCAGGTTCTGGTGCATGCCAGTGAGGAAAATCAGGGAACCCAGTTGATGGGTTTTTACCCCGGTGAAGTGCGTTATTTTGGTGACCATTTAACCGAAAATGGTGAGCGCCTGAAAGTGCCGCATATGGGCTGGAATGAGGTTAATCAGACCCGTGAGCACCCGCTGTGGCATAAGATTGACGACCATAGTCGCTTTTATTTTGTGCACAGTTACTATCTAGAGACCGAATCTCCCGACCTGGAAGTGGGAAACTGTCGTTACGGCAGAACATTTACCTGTGCTGTGGCGAAAGACAATGTTTTTGCCCTGCAGTGCCATCCGGAAAAAAGTGCTGATGCAGGTCTACAGTTATTAACCAATTTTGTTGAATGGGATGGTCAGGCATGATCTTGATACCAGCGATTGATTTAAAACAGGGGCAATGCGTACGCTTGCGCCAGGGCAATATGGAAGACAGTACGGTTTTCTCTGATGATCCAGTCGCGATGGCGGAAAAGTGGGTTATGCAAGGTGCCAAACGGCTGCATCTGGTTGATCTGGATGGTGCGTTTGAAGGTAAGCCGGTGAATGCGGATGTTATCGAAAGTATATCTTCTGCTTTTCCGGAGCTTCCGATCCAGATTGGAGGGGGGATCCGAACCGTGGAAACCGTTGAAGCCTATCTGGCTGCAGGCGTGGAATACGTCATCATTGGCACCCAGGCGGTTAAAAATCCTGAGTTTGTCACCGAGTTATGTGCAGAGTTTCCTGGCCATGTGATCGTTGGCATAGACGCCAAGAATGGTATGGTGGCCGTGCAGGGCTGGGCTGAATCATCCGGCCACTCAGCGCTGGATCTTGCAATCCGGTTTGAGGACCAGGGTGTAGCCAGTATTGTATATACCGACATCAGTCGTGACGGCATGATGCAGGGCGTAAACGTTGACGCGACTCGCCAGTTGGCTGAAGCAATTTCAATTCCGGTGATTGCCTCTGGAGGGGTCACTGACCTGGACGATATCAAGCGTCTGAATGAAGTTAAAAGCTCGGGCATTGAAGGCGTGATTATTGGGCGAGCGTTGTACGAACGCACCATTAATCTAAGCGAAGCACAAAGTTATATCGACGGACATTAAGCATGTCACTGGCAAAACGTATTATTCCCTGCCTTGATGTTGACAATGGTCGCGTGGTCAAGGGCGTTAAATTCGTCGAAATACGAGACGCAGGGGATCCGGTAGAAAATGCACGTCGCTATAATCTGGAAGGTGCCGATGAAATTACCTTCCTCGATATTACTGCCAGCTCTGATAATCGTGAAACCATCGTACATGTGGTGGAAGATGTCGCCAGTGAAGTGTTCATTCCCCTGACAGTGGGTGGTGGAATACGTGAAATCAATGATGTGCGTCGCATGCTCAATGCCGGCGCGGATAAGGTTGGTATCAACACTGCCGCAGTTTTTAACCCGGATTTTGTTAAGCAGGCAGCTGATCGCTTCGGTTCACAGTGTATTGTGGTTGCGGTGGATGCGAAAAAGGTTAGCCAGCCCGGTGAAGATAATCGATGGGAGATATTTACCCATGGTGGGCGCAAGCCGACAGGTATTGATGCGCTGGAGTGGGTCGCGCGTATGGATGAGTATGGTGCGGGAGAAATCCTGTTGACCAGTATGGATCGCGATGGAACCAAGCAGGGATTTGATAATGAACTCAATCGCCAGGTTTCTGAAACAGTGAAAATTCCTGTCATTGCATCCGGTGGTGTCGGCACATTACAGCACATGGCTGATGGTGTGCTGGAAGGTAAAGCCGATGCGGTACTGGCAGCCAGTATCTTTCATTTCGGAGAATACCGTATCAGCGAAGTCAAGCAATACATGAAGGACTGTGGTATCGAGGTCAGAGATTAATGACCGATGCGCTGGATCAGATTAAATGGGATAACGATGGACTGGTGCCTGCAATAGCTCAGGATGCGCAGTCAGGAGAGATTCTGATGATGGCGTGGATGAACCGGGATTCGCTGGCGTTAACAATCGAAAAACAACAGGCCGTTTACTGGTCGCGCTCACGCCAGAAGCTCTGGTTTAAAGGTGAAGAATCAGGGCATGTGCAGAAACTGAAAGAAATACGCATTGATTGCGATGCTGATGTAGTTTTATTGCAGGTTGAACAAATTGGCGGTATCGCCTGCCATACGGGTAGAAAGCGTTGTTTCTTTCGTGTACTTGAAAACGGAAGCTGGGTTACCGATGAAGCGGTTATTAAAGATCCAGCAGAGATTTATAAATGAGTGATGATATACTCGCACAATTGATGCAGGTGCTTGAAGAGCGTAAGCAGGCTGAGCCTGGTTCATCCTATGTGGCCAGTCTGTATGCCAAGGGCCTGGATAACATTTTAAAAAAGATCGGCGAAGAATCTGCTGAAACCATCATCGCTGCAAAAGGCGGTAATGATGAACAGATCATCTATGAGATGGCCGATTTATGGTTTCATTGCCTTGTTCTGCTGGCGCATAGTGGCTTATCAGCGGATCAGGTATTACAAGAACTAGAGCGACGTTTTGGTCTCTCCGGACTGGAAGAAAAAGCGTCCAGAAAACATTCAACGAGGTGATATATGGGATTTGGTGGAATAAGTATTTGGTCTTTATTGTTAATTCTTGCAATCGTGGTTTTACTGTTTGGAACAAAAAAATTACGTAATGTCGGTAACGATCTGGGGGGCGCCATTCGCAGCTTTAAAAAGGCGGTAAAAGAAGAAGAAAAATCGCCAGCGGATGAAGGTAACGTGATCGAAGGTAAAGCTACCGAAGATAAAGATAAAGTTTAAGCCTGTATGTTTGATTTCAGTTTTGCCGAGATGCTGATCGTCGGCATCGTGGCACTGTTAGTGATTGGGCCAGAGCGTCTGCCTTCGGTCGCGCGCAAAGCGGGAACCTATGTTGCTCGTATGCGTCGCTTTGTATCGAATGTTCGATCCGATGTGGAACGTGAATTTCGCACTGACGAATTGCAGCGCATGCTCAAACAACAGCAGGATGAACTGCAATCACTGAAAGAAGTTGTCAATGAAACACGTCATGATGCGGACGTGGCTGCGATCAAAAAGGAAGTAGAGCAGGTCGTTGACGATGTCAAATCTGAGGTGAAAACGGACTCAACCGAAGCTGCGCCCGCAGATAAAATAAACCAGTCGTAATGTCAGAAACAAATCCAGATAACGTCGAAGAATCCAGTTCGATGAGCTTTATGTCTCATCTGGTCGAGTTACGTGACCGGCTGCTGCGTGTTGTGTTATCGGTATTGTTCATATTCCTGTGCCTGTTTTACTGGGCAAATGATATCTACACCTATCTGGCTGAGCCGCTAACTCAGCACATGCCTGAAGGCTCCAAGATGATCGCCATTGATGTGGCATCACCGTTTCTGACGCCATTCAAACTGGTGCTCATGTTATCGGTTTTTCTTGCGATGCCATTTATCCTGTATCAAATCTGGGGCTTTATCGCACCGGGCCTGTACAAGCACGAAAAAAGGCTGGCCGGTCCGTTACTGGCTTCAAGTATCGTGCTGTTTTACTGCGGCATGCTGTTCGCTTATTACGTGGTTTTCCCGCTGGTATTCGGGTTCTTTACCTCGGTTGGGCCGGAGATTGTCAGTATCTCTACCGATATTGGTCGCTACCTTGATTTTGTGTTATCGCTGTTTCTGGGTTTTGGTATTGCCTTTGAGGTGCCGATTGCAACAATACTGCTGGTCGCTATGGGTATGACCACACCGCAGAAGCTGGCAGAAAAACGTCCTTATGTGATTGTGGCGGCGTTCGTTATTGGTATGTTGTTAACGCCTCCTGACGTGATTTCGCAGGTATTGCTGGCTTTCCCTATGTGGCTATTGTTCGAAGCCGGGGTGATTGCTTCTGCCCACCTGTTTGCAGAGCGTCTAAAGCAGCAGGAACAGGAAGAAGCAGAAATGGCTGCCGAGGAAGCCGAGCAGGAAAAGGCCTATGCGGCAAGCTCAGCTTATGGTGATGATTACGAAGTGATTGATGATCCCGCTGAAGCAGGCCTGGATAGCAGTGACCAGGAGTATCAGCCTCTGACCGAGGAAGAAATGGATGCCGAACTGGATCGCCTGGATGCTGAAGATGAGTTCGATGATAGCACTGGTGAGAGCTCTACGGCTGCAGACGCGGAGCAGGATGAATCCGGTGCTTCTGACGAGAGTTCCCCTGCAGAGGAAACAATGGAAGATACCTCAAAAAAGACTAAATCTGCACCTCCTGACCCCGAAGATCTCGGGCCCTGAGCGTAAACAGGAAGCGACTGGTTGATTCAAGATTCAGTCTGGGTGCCGATACAAGAGATATCGGATTAACGGCAGGCTGAAATGTTTAGGATCTCTCTGTTCGCGCTTATTATTTTTTCTTCCCCAGTTTTTGCGGTCTCCCTGTTTGGTGTAGATCTGCAGCAGGCAACACGGGATACGATGCGTAACGCGGTAAAGCAAAATGGAGCAATTCTGGTAAAAGAAGCCGGAAAAGATGGCTTTTTTGATGAGTATGATAGTCAAAAGTTATTGCCGGGCTCTTCGAGGCTCTATTTGGGCTATGAAAAGAAAGACAATCAGATAGCGTTTGCAGAGTACACATTTGACGGTCTAGACCAGTCTGGGCTGTTGAAGATGCTTACTGCAAAATACGGAAAACCACAGAAAACCCGTGCAAAGTATCACTCAGATGCTCAGTATAAATGGCAAGCTGATGGTGTGCAGATCTGGCTATATCAGGACTGGTCGCGCTATAAAGTCCGTTTGATGTATGGGTTGCCAGCAAAGCTTTCCGCGCTAAGGCATGATTACCAGCAATTTAAAATCTCCCAGGCTGCACTTCAGGCGGCAAACTCCGAGCTTGCTTATTAATATCGGTTAACATTCGTGATCAGGATGTCAATACCGGCTGTTTTTCAGATTCTTTATACCGTTTATCGGTTAAATCGGTAATTTAGGCCCCATTCTCTATGGTTTTTTGCGGTTAACTAACCGTTTTTGCTAGAATTCAAATAACAACAATTGTTTTGAGAATGGGAATGGAGATTTCAAGTTCCGTATCAGCCGCCTATCAAGGGGTAAGGGCGCTACGCCAGAACCCTGAGCAGAATGTTAGTGCTGTTGCAAGTACTGAATCTACCCGCGCGCGTGATATCCAGACTCAGGATAGAGCAACCACTGAACAAACCGAAATTGTTAATAGTCTGCAATCTAATGCACGTTCTTTACAGGCGGCAGGTGAACGCATCGGTACCTTATTAGATGTGCAGGCCTGAATATGACTAGAGAGACGGGTGATGCAAATCAATGCTTCCAGTCATCTAACTTCATACCAGCCCAATAGCTCTTTTCGGTCAAAATCTGACCCCTCCAGCGATAATAAAACTTCCACTCAGCCCAGCGAATCTTCCCGAGCAGCCGAGGCTGAAAATAAATTTAATGAACAGCGCCAGTTACAGCAATTAAGGGCGATTGATCGAGCTGTACGGGCGCATGAACTTGCACACCAGAGCGTGGGTGGGCGTTACGTTACCTCAGGAGCGAGATTTCAATATGAAAGAGGCTCCGACGGGCGTAATTATGCAACCTCGGGTGAGGTAAGTATTGATACCAGTGAGATCCCAGGAGATCCGCAGTCTACTCTGGTGAAGGCACAGGTCATTCTCAGGGCGGCTCTGGCACCCGTCAACCCTTCAGTACAGGATCGGCAGGTAGCTGCAGTTGCAACTTCCATGATTCAGCAAGCCAGGTCGGCGACAGTTCAGCAATCTGCTGCTGAAGATGCCAGACTGGGTAATCAACTGGATACCTTTGCCTGAACTGGTAACACGCATTTAGGGTTGAATGTTTGTATCGCGAGAACTGCTGTTCAAATTACGGTGTTAAATAAATTCACCATTATCAGGCAAAAATTTCCCGATATATGTGTGCTCACAGAGTCTGACGATTGGTGTATAATGGCTGCTCATTTAAGTCGACTATAAATAAGAGTTTTATCAATGCCAGAAGCGAGATCCGTCCCGCGTAGACCAGCCGTTTTAATTATCATGGATGGATTCGGCTTGAATCCAAGCAAGGTGAATAATGCGGTAATCGAAGCTAATACACCCAACCTGGACCGTTATTTTTCCTCCTATCCACATACCGCACTTGAGGCCTCAGGCCGTGGGGTGGGGTTGCCAGTAGGACAAATGGGAAATTCAGAAGTAGGCCATATGACGATTGGTTGTGGGTCGATTGTAAAGCAGGATCTGGTTCGTATTGATGATGCGATCAAAGAAGGAAGCTTTTTTTCCAACCCTGCCTTTTTGTCGGCGATTGATCATGCCAGGAAATCGGAGCGGCCGTTACACCTGATAGGGCTGGTTTCTGATGGCGGGGTGCACAGCCATCTGAATCATCTGCTGGCGCTGATTAAGCTGTGCTCTATGCATGGGGTATTGCCTCAGGTACACCTGATTACCGATGGGCGTGATACACCGCCAAAGTCTGCGATGAGTTTTTTACACGATCTGGAGCTGGCGCTTTCCGAATATGGCGGGGTCATCGGCACTTTACATGGTCGCTATTATGCAATGGATAGAGATCGCCGCTGGAATCGCACCGAACTGTCCTGGCGAGCAATGGTGCACGGAGAAGGCAATCAGGCTAAAAATATCACCCTGGCCTTGCACGATGCCTACGAAGCAGGTGAAACCGATGAGTTTATCAAGCCCACCGTGATGCCAGATTTTATCCCTGTTAAAAAAGGTGATGAGCTGATCTTTTTTAACTTTCGTAATGACCGCTCGCGCCAGTTAACAGCCGCGTTGAGTCATGGTGAGTTCAGCTGTTTTGATCGTGGCGATTATGAGCCGATTACGGTTACCTGTATGACGCAATATGATCCCGAGTTCCTGACACCTATTGCCTATCCTCCTGAGCGGCCCAAAGTAACACTGGGTAGTATTATCAGTCAGTCCGGTTTTAAGCAGTTTCATTGCGCAGAAACAGAGAAATATGCACATGTGACATTTTTCTTTAACGGTGGACGCGAGCATCGCTTTCCAGGTGAGGATCGGAATATGATCCAGTCCCCTGACGTCTCTACCTACGATTTAATGCCGGAAATGAGTGCTGAGAAGGTAGCAGATGAAATGATCGTGGCATTAAAATCGCACGATTACAGCTTTCTGGTAGTGAACTTTGCGAATGGTGATATGGTCGGACATACTGCCGTACGCGACGCGGTGATAAAAGCAGTAGAAACTCTGGATAAAGAGGTTGGACGGGTTCTGGACGTAGCGGTAGAAGAGGGTTATTCCGTTATATTGACCGCTGATCATGGTAACTGTGATGAAATGGTCGACCCTGTAACCGGAGAGCCGCATACTCAGCATACGATCTATCCTGTTCCCTGTCTGGTCATTGATGAAGTACCATGGCGCCTGACAACAGGAGAAAATTTGTCTGCTATTGCGCCAACTCTACTACAATTAATGGGTATAGCTCAGCCGGAAGAGATGAAAGGTACCTCTCTGTTACTGGAAAAGTATTCTGGCTGACCTGATAGTTACATACTAAAAATTAAAAAAGTGGTCGATGGTTTCTCGATTCACTATTACAGGTATCCTTGACAATGAATGAAGTAATTGAAACATTTAAAAATAACTCATTATTTGAGGGATTGGATCAGAAAGATCTTGAACATATTGCAACTCAGGTTGTTACACGAGAATATCCCAAAAATACCGTTGTCGTAACCCAGGGTGATGAAACGGACTCTTTATATGTGATCATCAGCGGTAAGGTTGATGTTTTTCTGCAAAACGAGAAGGGTAAGGAAATCATTATAAATTCGCTGGGCGAGTGTGATTCTTTTGGTGAGCTGGCTCCTCTTGGTGGTATTCCCCGACAGGCGAGTATTATCACTACCGAAAAGTCGATAATGGCAGTAATCTCCCGCCAGGTTTTTATGGATACCCTGCTAACCAAGCCAACGATTAGTATGCGCATTATTGATCGTCTGATCAGCCTGATTCAGGATCTTACCGAGGAAGTCAGTAGCCTGGCGCTGGAAGATGTATATAACCGCGTGGTCAGGATTCTGTATAAGCACGCTGAAAAAGTGGGCGATAAGCTGGTAACGGAAAAGCTGACCCAACAGGATATTGCATTGCGTGTGGGTGCAACACGAGAGATGGTGCATCGTATCCTTAAGGAGTTAAAAACCGGCGGTTATATCTCCATCGAAGGTAAGCAAATTACCATTGAGAAAAAGCTTCCCCCTGGCTGGTAAATCCGGCCCTTAATCCGGTCGCATTAAACTATTTCTAATCGGTCTACAGCAACTCGTTAAAAGTGCTAACATATGCGCATTTTTAGCAAACGACTATTGCTGTGATAATGAGTAGTAAATACGACAACCAATCATGATCATCCTGGGAATCGATCCGGGTTCGCGAGTTACCGGCTATGGGCTGATTCGCAACCTTTCAAATAAGATGGAATACCTGGATAGCGGGTATATCAAGGTCGCAGGGGATACCTTACCCCAGAAGCTGGGTAATATCTTCCAGCAACTCAGTGTGATTATCGAACAGTATCAGCCCCAGCAAATGGGTGTTGAAAGCGTTTTCATGCATAAAAATGCAGACTCAGCGTTGAAACTTGGTCAGGCTCGTGGTGCAGCTATCTGTGCAGGCTACCAGGCAGGGGTTGAGGTATTTGAATATGCCCCACGCGAAATTAAACTCACTATCGTTGGTAAGGGTGGTGCCCTCAAACAACAGGTGCAGCATATGGTTTTACGCTTACTCGGTTTACGCCAGGAATTGCAATCAGATGAAGCTGATGCTCTCGCGATTGCCATCTGTCATGCACAGCATCAATCGATGCAGGATAAAACGGGTATCCCGGCAAAAGCCTTTTCAAGAAATCGGAGAACGCGTAGATGATTGGTCGGTTAAATGGCATGCTTGCCATCAAGCGAGCGCCGCAGGTCTTGATAGACTGTCAGGGCGTGGGCTACGAGGTTGATGTCTCAATGACGACTTTTTACCAGTTACCCGGACAGGGCGATGCGGTTTCTCTGTGGACTCATTTAATCATTAAGGATGACCAGCATTCCCTGGTTGGTTTTTATTCAGAGCAGGAACGACAGTTATTTAGACAGCTTATCAAGGTTAACGGGGTAGGGCCAAAAATGGCATTAACGATACTGTCAGGAATCTCCGATATGGATTTTGCACTTTGTGTGCAGTCGGGAGATGTGGCGACTTTGACCCGATTACCGGGGGTGGGTAAAAAAACTGCGGAAAGACTGATTATTGAAATGCGGGATAAAGTTGATGGTATTTCCTCACTGTCAGCGGGTAGCGCTACTGTGCCCAGCCTGGCTGGATCCTCGTCAGCGCCCATGAATGAAGCGGTAGAGGCTTTACAGGCGCTGGGGTATAAACCTGCAGACGCCCTCAAAATGGTTAAAACCGCGGCGCAAAGTGCTGATGAAAATAGCGCTGGTGCTTTGATCAAGCAGGCTTTACAGAATGCGGTTAAATCCTGATGAATGACAAACGATTAATTGATGCCTCGCTGGAACTGGATGAGACCGTTCAGGAACGTGCGCTGAGACCTCGTATGCTCGCTGATTACGTCGGCCAGCCCCAGGTCAGTGAGCAGATGGAAATTTTTATTTCGGCAGCACGTAAACGCCGGGAAGCACTGGATCATGTTTTGATATTTGGCCCGCCGGGCCTGGGTAAGACGACGCTCTCGCATATTATTGCGAATGAAATGCAGGTAAACCTGCGCCAGACTTCCGGTCCGGTACTGGAGAAAGCCGGTGATCTTGCCGCACTGCTGACCAACCTGGAACCGAATGATGTTTTATTCATTGATGAGATTCATCGCCTGAGCCCGGTGGTGGAAGAAATTCTGTATCCAGCAATGGAAGATTATCAGCTGGATATCATGATTGGTGAAGGCCCTGCGGCACGCTCTATCAAACTTGATCTGCCCCCTTTTACGTTGGTTGGAGCGACTACACGAGCGGGTCTGTTAACCTCGCCCCTGCGTGACCGCTTCGGAATTGTACAGCGCCTGGAGTTTTATAATGTGGATGACCTGGCGAGTATAGTGTCTCGTTCATCCAGTCTGCTACAGATCCAGCTGGAAGTAGCAGGTGCAAAAGAAATTGCGAGTCGATCACGAGGTACGCCGCGTATCGCTAATCGTTTGTTACGTCGTGCACGCGATTATGCCGAAGTGAAAGCCGATGGTGTGATAGATAAAAAGGTTGCAGCCGATGCATTGAATATGCTGAAGGTTGACCAGTGCGGGCTTGATCACATGGACAGGCGCCTGATCCTTGCCATGATCGAGAAATTTGATGGTGGCCCGGTAGGCGTAGAAAGTTTGGCTGCTGCCATCGGTGAAGAACGAGGAACGATAGAGGATGTCATCGAACCCTTTCTTATTCAGCAGGGTTTTATGATGCGCACACCCAGAGGAAGGCTGGTCACCTCGCATGCCTATACACATTTCGGTTTAGATGTGAAAAAGTCACATAACAATGGAGAATTATTTTAGTGTCAGCTGGTCAGACTCTGGAATGTCGGGTTTATTTTGAAGACACTGATGCGGGTGGTGTTGTCTATCATTCCAATTACCTGAATTTTTATGAACGCGGGCGTACCGAATTTTTACGCACTCTGGGTTTTGAGCAGGATGAGTTGCTGCGCCAGAACATCGTGTTTGTAGTACGTAATATAAGCGTTGATTTTAAACAGGCAGCTAGATTCAATGAATTACTGCTGGTGCAAAGTCAGATAAAGAGATTAAAAAAAGTCAGCCTGATTTTCGATCAGGCCATTTATATACAAAGGGGCGATCAAAAAATACTGGTGAACCAGGCCGAAGTAAAGGTCGGTTGTGTTTCAGCGGATAGATTTGCACCAGTAGCCATACCTGAAAAGATAATGAGGAAACTGAGTAACTATGACTGAAACTTCATTCCTTCACCTGATATCGAATGCCAGCCT
Organism: Gammaproteobacteria bacterium; assembly: GCA_050288105.1. GTDB lineage: Bacteria > Pseudomonadota > Gammaproteobacteria > JACNJF01. Next base: position 10,484 of record JBNKDE010000014.1, on the reverse strand, counting down.
GCCAGTTCAGATTGTGATGCTAATCCTGTTGATGGCATCCATTTTTTCCTGGGCGATGATTTATATCAAATGGGGCTACCTGAAACAAAGTCGGCATGAGGCAAAAACCTTTGAAGGCCGTTTCTGGTCGGGCATTAACCTTAGTGACTTATTCGGTCAGCTTTCAACGCGTCAGGAAAAACGCTCAGGCATGGAGGCAATATTCGAGAATGGTTTTCGAGAGTTTGCTCGAGCACGCAAAACCGAGATGCAAACGGCTGAAGTCATTACTGCTTCGCATCGTTTGATGAAGGTCTCTATGTCGCGCGAAGTGGAGCTGATGGAAAATAATCTTTCCTACCTTGCTACGGTTGGGTCTGTCAGCCCCTATATTGGTTTATTTGGCACTGTGTGGGGCATCATGGATTCTTTCCGCTCTCTGGCCGGCGTGCAACAGGCAACCCTGGCAATGGTCGCGCCTGGAATCTCAGAAGCATTAATCGCAACCGCCATGGGCTTGCTGGCAGCTATCCCTGCGGTTATCGCCTATAACAACTTCGCCACTCAGGTTGACCAGATGGTAGGTCGCTATGAAAATTTTGTCGAAGAATTTACCGGTATCCTGCAGCGCCAGGTCCAGTCCAGCAATCATTAATCGATATGCCTGCCTCTCCCAATAAACGCCGCGTCATGGCTGAGATAAACGTCGTACCCTATATCGACGTAATGCTGGTTTTGCTAATCATTTTTATGGTTACTGCGCCTTTGCTAAAACAGGGTGTTGATGTTGACTTACCCCAGGCACCGGCCCAGGCGCTTGATGTCAATAGCCCGGAGCCGGTAATTATCAGTGTCGATGAGAAAGGTCTGGTATACCTGAATACTTCACCCACGCCTGATACGGCGCTGGATACCCGGCAACTGGTTGAGCAGGTAAAAAGTGCCTTAGCCAAACAGAGTAAACGGCCGGTTATGGTACGTGGGGACCGCAATGTTATTTATCAAAGCGTGATAGATGTACTGGTAGATTTGCAACAGGCAGGGATTGATTCAGTGGGTCTGGTTACTGAGCCAGGAGAAGTTAAAAAGTGATGGGGCTGATTAAGCAATATCCGAGAGCTTTCCTGTTCTCTGTATTGCTGCATGGTTTCATTATCGTGCTCACCTTACTGGAATTTAGTGCTAAACCCGAAGCGGCTGTGATCAATCAACCCTCTAGCAGGGATACGACCATCCAGGCTGAGGTTATTGATCAAAAGCAACTGGATCAGCGTGCAGAAAAAATCAGGCAGCAGGATCAGCAGGAAAAACAGCGCGCTCTCGAGCAAAAGCGTTTGCAGCAGGCAGCTGAAAAGCGCGCGAAGGAGCTGGCCGTAAAAAAAGCCGAAGAAAAAAAACGTGCGCTGGAGCAGGAGAAAAAAGCGCAGGCCGAAAAGAAGCTAAAGGCAGAACAGGCAAAGAAGGCCAAAGCAGAAGCTGAAAAGAAACTGAAAGCTGAACAGCAACGTAAAGCCGAAGAGGAAAAAAAGCGTAAGGCTGAAGAAGAGCGTAAGCAGGCCGAAGCGGAAAAAATTCGCAAGGCTGAAGAGTTAAAAAGAAAACAGGAAGAAGAACGTAAAGAAGCGGAACGCCAGGCTCGATTAAAAGCGGAAGCGGAGCAGCGTCAGAAAGAAGCGGAACTTAAAGCACAGCTGGCTGCCGAAGAAAGGCAAAGAAGGCTGGATGTTCAACGCAATCAATATTATGCGAGGATAAAAAATCAAATTCAGCGTAACTGGCGTCAACCTGTAAATGCGGGCGATAAACCGGCCTGTGAAGTCCTGGTAAAACAGGGGCCAGGCGGAATTATTCTGGATGTGACTTTTGGAAATTGTCCAGGCACTCGCGAATATAGACTTTCAGTGGAGGCTGCGGTGTTAAAATCTGATCCTCTGCCGACGCCAGAAGATCCTGAGCTGTTTCAAACTGACATCCAATTACGATTTAAACCGGAAAATTGATTAAAGCATGAAGAAACTACTTAAGCTGAGCCTGGCAGGATTAATGCTCTGGGTTCATCAAGCGGCATTTGCAGATATCACCATTGAAATTACTGAGGGCGTCGAAGGCGCTATCCCGATGTCGGTGGTTGAGTTTGATACCACTGGATTGCCGGTCTCGATTAAAACCGACATTGCTCAGATTGTGTCAGAGGATCTCAATCGTAGTGGCGTGTTCAAGGTACTGAACAGCACACAGTATGTCACCCGACCGCATTATAGTAAGGATGTGAACTACGCTAACTGGCGTAAGTTGAATCAGGAGTACCTGGTGGTTGGTAGAATACTCTCCAGTCAGCCCGGCAAACTGAATGTGCAATTCCAGTTGCTGGATGTGCTTAAACAGAAGCAACTGGTGGGGTACAGTTTTCCGGTTAGCATGCGCGAGTTGCGCACAACTGCGCACGAGATTAGCGATTTAATCTATGAAACCATTACCGGTATCCCCGGTGCTTTTAATACGCGTATTGCCTACATCAGTGCGCGTTCAGGAAAGGCGCGCAAGTATGTGTTACAGGTGGCCGATACCGATGGTTTTAATCCGCAAACTGTACTGGAATCGGATGAGCCTTTAATGTCGCCAGCCTGGTCTCCTGATGGACAGTCTCTGGCCTATGTATCATTTGAAAATAATCGTCCGGAAATCTTTGTTCAACATCTGGCAACCGCCAAACGTAGCAAGATTACTGGATTTAAAGGTATCAATGGCGCGCCGTCGTGGTCCCCTGATGGCAAAGAACTCGCCATCGTACTTTCACGCGATAGCAGTCCTGATATCTATACCATCAATGTTGAAAGTAAAAAACTGAAGCGGCTGACAACCCATCGAGCGATTGATACCGAGCCGGTATGGAGCCCGGATGGGCAGAGTATTATTTTCACCTCGGATCGCAGCGGATCACCGCAGTTGTACGAAATCCCAGTGACTGGGGGGCAGCCAAAACGCATTACCTTCGAAGGTCGTTATAACTCGGCTTCTGATATTTCCAGCGACGGCAAAAACCTGGTGATGGTATACGGTGACGGTGGTCGTTACCAGATCGCCCAGCTGGAGAGGGAAAAGGGGTACCTGAATGTACTGACCGATAATAATTTAGATGAGTCGCCCTCATTTTCGCCGAATGGACGCATGGTGCTGTATGCATCAACACAGGGAAATTCCGGTGTGCTGTATATGGTGTCACTGGATGGGCAGAGTAAGCACAAGCTATCAGATCAGGCGGGCGATATTCGTGAACCGGTCTGGGGACCGTTTAAGAAGCGCAACCGCACGAACCAATAAACCAGTTAAACTAACAAGAGGATTCAAATATGAACAGAATATTGATGACCTGTTTGCTCAGCAGCCTGTTGATCATGGGCTGTACAAATCAGGGTGAGGGTATAGAAAACCAGACCGAACCCGGTGTGATTAGCGGTCAGCAGAATGGTGCAGCTGACGGTTCGGCTATTTCGGGTTCGGATGTCGAAGCCAGTGTCATCGCGGATGAATCGCTGACCGTACAGCAAATGCTGGACGAGCCTGATTCGCCGCTTGCAACTCGCGTCATTTATTTCGATTACGATAGCGCCAAGGTAAGCGATGAATCGTTGGGCATACTCGAGGCTCATGGAAATTTTATCGCCAGTAACGGTAATGTCTCGGTACGACTGGAAGGGCATACAGACGAGCGCGGCTCGCGTGAATACAATATTGCCCTGGGTGATCGTCGTGCGCAGTCGGTGCGTAGAATTCTACTGTTTCAGGGGGCTTCCAGCGATCAACTTGATACCATCAGTTATGGCGAAGAACAGCCTGCAGTGCTCGGGCATGAAGAATCCGCATGGTCCAGAAACCGTCGCGTAGAGCTGGTGTATGAAGTCAAATAGCATATTGATTTTAGGGCAACGAATAACAGGGGCATATTTTATGAAAAGCTTAAAAGTCATTCCCGCACTGTCGCTTGCGGTTGTAATGCTTGGCAGTACGCCTGCCTTTGCTCAGTCAAAAAGCAACCAGCAATTAACCGATGATCTGGCAAAGTTACAACAGGGTGTAGAGCAGATTCAGTCTGATATGCAGGGCTTGCGCCGGTTGCTGGATAATCGTGCAATGCTGGAGCTGTTTCAGCGCGTAGATGAACTGTCGCAGGAAGCCAGTCAGCTCAGAGGGATGCTTGAGCAGCAGGATCATGACCTAGCTGGGATCAAAAAACGTCAGCGTGAGTTGTACCTGGATATAGATCGGCGTTTACGCGAGCTGGAAATGACCTCAACAAGGTCGCCGACAGCAGCACCAGCAATTGCGCCTGCCACTGCCGCGCAAACCACAGATGCACCTTCAGTCGCCCCTGCTTTACCCGTTCAACCCGCGACAGCGCCGCAAGCCCCTTCGGATTCTGCGTCGCAGCCGGCAACAGGTGTCGCAAAGCCTGCCACCATTTCAACAGCGGCTAACCGCCCGCCGGTTTCTGATGAACGCGCGGCTTATCAAAAAGCTTTCGATATGTTGAAAGAAGGGCGCTATAAAATGGCCGATACGGCATTCAGGGAATTTATCAAACAATATCCGCAAAGTAATTATGCAGGTAATTCCCAGTACTGGCTGGGCGAGTCGAACTACGTAACGCGTCAGTTTGATCAGGCTGTGACAGAATTTAGCGCGGTGTTAAAAAACTACCCCACCAGTAATAAGGTGCCCGATGCGATGCTGAAATTAGGTTACACCTATTATGAGCTAGGCCGCTTTGCAGAAGCCAGGCAAATACTTGATCAACTGAGAACGCGATTCTCATCCAGCACAGCGGCTCGCCTTGCAGGTAAAAGGTTGGAGCGTATGTCTCGTGAAGGACGTTAAACATAGGTAGCAGTAGCAAGCCGGATGTATGTTATGCAAGGGATGGTCAAACGGGTCTTAATCCCCGCGCTGTGTTTATTCTTTTTAAGTGCTTGCAAGCCTGAGGCAGCCAAAACGCCTGCGACTACATTGCTGGATGCCGCAGAGCAGGGTGATCTGTCTTCAATGGATGAGTTTCTCAAAGGTACACAGCTGGTGAATATGCGCAATGCCTGCCAGTGGACACCGCTGATGAAAGCAGCTCTAAATGGTCAGTATGAAGCGGTAGTGAAACTCCTTGAAAAGGGGGCTGAAGTTGACCTGGTCGATAAGGGTGGCTATTCAGCCATGATGCTCGCGGCATCGAATAATTTCTCTGACATTGTCGAACTACTGATTCAACATGGGGCTGATGTAAATCTGGTTGAGCATTCCCATCACTGGACCGCTTTATTGTGGGCTACCCGGCAGGGCCATCTGGAAACGGTCCGGGTGCTTTTAAAACATCACGCTGATCCATCTCTGGTTGACGATGAAAACAAAACCGCTCTTGATCATGCGCGCGAAAAGGGTTTTGAGCAGATTGTCAGCTTGCTGAAAAAGGAATAATAAAAGCAGTCACCTCGTCAGGAAGGTAATTATCTGATCGATGACGCTGATCATCGGCAATATTACGGGGTGAATATGTCATTTGAAACGTTTAGCGAAGCGCAGTGGTTTCTTCTTTGGTCGGCTTTCGTACTGGCCTTTATTATGGGTGCGGTGGTTAATAAAACCAATTTTTGCACTATGGGGGCTGTATCCGATATGGTCAACATGGGTGATTATGGACGTTTTCGCGCCTGGCTGCTGGCGATTGCGGTAGCCGTCGCAGGCGTGGTTATTCTGGAGTCAGCAGGCGTTATGTCGGTTGACGGTACCTTTCCTCCTTATCGCGACACTCAGATTATCTGGCTGGAAAACATTCTGGGCGGTGTGTTATTCGGTATCGGCATGACCTTTGGCAGTGGTTGTGGCAACAAGACCCTGATCAGGATTGGCGGTGGTAATCTAAAATCAATTGTGGTTTTTCTGGTGATCGGGGTGGTGGCGTTTTATATGAATAACCCTTTTCCCGGTTCGGATAAAACGCTGTACAGCGAACTGTTTTATGGCTGGGTGAGTCCAACGGCGATCCAGCTGCAATCGAGTTCAGACCTGGGCTCTTTAATCGATACGGAGAATGCGCTTCAGATCAGGCTTATCGCGGGTCTGCTACTGTGCCTCATGCTGCTGGTTTACATCTTTCGCAGCGCCGAATTTCGTCATGCTTTCGATAATGTTTTAAGCGGGCTGGTTGTGGGTCTGGCTGTGCTAGGCGCCTGGTATATCAGTGCAAACCTGAATATCGATGCGGATGGTGAAATGTATAGCCTGTCAGGATATTACGCTGAATGGGAAATGCTGTCAGACTCCAATGCGGGCAAGCCTTCCACCGGGCGCCCGTTATCAACCCAGTCATTTACCTTCATTAATCCAATCGCCCAGTCCTATGGCTACATAGTTTCTGGTTTTAAATCCGTACACCTGACCTTTGGTCTGTTCGCCGTTGCGGGTGTGATAGTGGGGTCCCTGTTCTGGTCCCTGATCAGCCGCGGTTTTCGTCTGGAGTGGTTCGCCAGCATGCGGGACTTTGTTAACCACCTGATCGGCGCAATTCTGATGGGGATAGGCGGCACACTGGCCCTGGGATGCACCATAGGGCAGGCCATAACCGGGATCTCGACACTCGCTGTAGGGTCATTCCTGACCATGCTGGCGATCTTGTTTGGTAGTGCTCTGACCATGAAAATCCAGTACTACAAAATGCTGTATGAAGATGCCAGCCTGTTCGATGCGCTGATCACGGCTCTGGTTGAATTGCGTTTTCTGCCTGCATCTATGCGCAAGCTGGAAGCAATGTAGAATATTCTCTCTATATGGTGGCCTGGTTGGCCTGAACAGGTGTCTGCCGGGCGCTATACAAATAAATAAGGTATAGCGAAATTTTCTTTTTTAAATGACTTGAAATATAAACCGGAATCAGTATGATTCCCCCCTTCGCGATGGGCCGTTAGCTCAGCCGGTAGAGCAGTTGACTTTTAATCAATTGGTCGGGCGTTCGAATCGCCCACGGCCCACCATTTTCCCCTTTTTTTCAATCGTTTATCCAGTTCGCCTCATCTTCTGAGCGATCTAGTCCGCTAATTTCGTCCCCAGGCTTCAGATTTTAAAGGGGGCAAAGCACAGAGTTTCAATCCCTTAGTTTTGTTGTCAGTTATTTGGCTTGATGATTAATCCGAGTTGAATTTATAGAGCTTTTGATGCGCGATGTATACAGGCGATACCAAATGACAGGTTGCTGTAGCTGACGTTTTCAAAGCCGCTATGCTCAATCAGTTGTACCATTTCCTGCTGTGCCGGAAACTCACGAATCGATTCAATCAGGTAATGGTAGGCGTCGGGATGCCCGGCGACTAGCTGTCCAAGGCGAGGGATGACGCTACTCGACCAGGCGTCATACAGCGGCTTTAACCAGCGTGCTGGCGTGCTGAATTCGAGACAGTAAAAATGCCCGCCAGGTTTTAATACTCTGTGGATCTCTTCAAGCGACTTCTGGATATCTGTGGTATTCCTTATTCCAAAAGAGATGGTGACAAGGTCTATAAAATTGCCTGGGAAGGGCAGACTTTCAGCGCTGGCTGCCAGATAAGCGCATTGCTGCCCCAGTCTTTGCTGAGCTACCTGCATCATGGCCAGTGAAGGATCAACGATAATGCTGTTCTGGTGTCTATCGTATAGCGCTGCAGCAATATCGCCCGTGCCACCCGCGAGGTCGATGTAAATCCCGCCAGTGTGTTGCCGGGCTTCGCGCGTAAAACGCCATTTCCAGATGCGGTGTATGCCCATGCTCATCAGGTCGTTCATCAAATCATAGCGCTTAGCGACTCGTTGAAATACGCTACGAATCAGTTTCTCGCGTTGACTGGGGGCGACGGATTTATGTCCGAAGGTCTTTGACAAGCGATGTTTCATGACTCTATCGCAGGGCTGATGTTTTGGAACAGGTAGGCAAATACCGATACCGGAATCAGCATTAATATGCCATACATGACAGGAGCAATGGTCATCGTTGGATTGTGTAATATGCTTCCTGTGATCAGGATGGCTGTTCCTCCATTCTGAATGGAGGCTTCAATGGCGATGGTTCGTGCATCATGACTGCTCTGCTTTAAAGAACGAGCAAAGAGATAACCGGCAAGCAGTGCGGCACTCGCAAGTAATAGTGATGGCCCGCCGGTGTATTGTATGAACTGAGGCATGTTATCCCAGTTCTGGCGAATGATCCCCAGAATAACCAGTAGCAACATGATGATTGGTGTACGGGTTAGCCAGCCGGTGTTTTGCCTGCACCAGGCAGGTTTGAAATGTCGCAATGTCATGCCCAGAGCTACCGGGATCAGGGTCACCAGTATGAGCTTCATCATGGTAGGCAGGAGAGGAAGCTGGATTGCACTGGCCTGAAGCTGGTCAGCCAGTAACCAGGGGGCGATCAAAGGTATGGTAAATGGGGTGATGATGCTGACCAGTGCTGTCAGGGTAATCGACAGAGCCAGGTTACCCCCAGCGAGAAAACTGAACATATTTGACGTTGTGCCGCCGGGGCTCAGTGCGAGAATGATAAAGCCGGCGAAGATTTCAGCAGGTAATTTAAACGGGTAAAGCAGGATAAAAGCCAGTGCCGGCAGCAGTAACATCTGGGCGGTGATACCCGTAAGTACAGTTGTGGGTGATCTAAGTAACAGACTAAAGTCCCTGAGAGCCAGGTTGACACCCATGCTAAACATAATGCAAAAAAGCGTAATCGGTAGCGCCAGGCTAAGCACAAGATCTTCATTCATAATGACGGAAGCCAGATAGAGGCCAGAAAAGCGATACTAAAGAAGAAGTAAAAGCGGCCAGTTAAGGGTGTCAGCGACATTCTCTGTGCCCTGGGCGCATGCAATAGCTTCACAGGCTGCCAGAGTACCAACAGTGTGATCGGTATCAGGATGATGTTGGACAGTATGTGCGCCTGGAAAAGCAGCGCACTAATAAAGTAGATCATAGCCACTATCCAGTAATAGAGCTTTACGCCGACCTCGTAGCCTAGCCGTACGCTGAGAGTTTTAATTCCCGAGGCGAGATCCTCTTCATAATCGCGTAATTCATTACTGAGCAATAATAAGGAAGAGAGCAGGCTGAATGGGAGAGATAGCCAGAAAATATCGATATGGTAGCGCCCGCTAACGGTATAGTAGGAACCTCCTATCAGCAAAACCCCCATCAGAAAAAATACCAGTAAAACCCCCAGTCCGCGTGACTTGAAGTTAATCTCCCCGCCGGTATAACCCCAGGCTCCAAACACGCCAACCAGGCCCAGTAGGAATAACGGCCATCCGCGTATCGAAACCATATACAGGCCGAGCAATATGGCGCTAGCCATAACTATCCAGCCCAGCATAGTATTACGTTTGATGGCTTTTTTCTGCAGCGCTGAGAAGTTATGGTTTTTCAGGTCGCGGTAATCGTTCACCAGATTAACCGCAATCTGTAGCAAAAGCCCAGTTAGCATTACCAGGGCGGAGAGCTGGTAGTTATGGTGCCCTTCGATCACAGCGAGGCTGACCCCTAGCCCACAGGTTGCGATGGCTACGATTAATGAAAAGGGGCGGAGCGCCCTGATGAATGCGGTTTTATCGTTCATAAATACAGTTTAATTCTAGGGCTAGTTGCGAATAAAGTCTCGAGAATGTGCGGTTACAGCAGGAGAATTCAGGCTATCACCAGATAGTTGTAGAAAAGCCATAAAAATAAGCTCTTATTTCATCACTTGCTATTGACAGGCATTCCAGCTGTGTAGAGAATACGCACCTTACTTTTGGAGGGGTTCCCGAGCGGCCAAAGGGGGCAGACTGTAAATCTGCTGGCTCAGCCTTCGGTGGTTCGAATCCACCCCCCTCCACCATATTTTGAAGCCATTTAGTATAAGGTGTTCGGGCATTTTGTATTAAATGGCTTCTTAAGTAATAGCAGTGCGGGTGTCGTATAATGGCTATTACCTCAGCCTTCCAAGCTGATGATGCGGGTTCGATTCCCGCCACCCGCTCCAAACTTGAGAGTTCACGCTGGAAGGCTATTGAACAATTGCTCATATAGCTCAGTCGGTAGAGCACTTCCTTGGTAAGGAAGAGGTCTCCGGTTCAAATCCGGATATGAGCTCCATACTTGTAGTTTAAATGTAAATATCGGCTGTGATTCGGCCATAACAACTAGTCGGAGATTTAATCCTATGTCAAAGGAAAAATTCGAGAGAAACAAACCTCACGTAAACGTGGGAACGATTGGTCACGTGGATCATGGTAAGACGACGTTAACAGCGGCGCTGACCAAAGTCATGGCCGAAGCAATGGGTGGAACCGCGAAGGCATTCGATGAAATCGATAATGCACCAGAAGAAAGAGAGCGCGGCATCACGATTGCAACCTCACACGTAGAATACGAATCAGCCAACCGTCACTACGCACACGTAGACTGCCCTGGGCACGCGGATTATGTTAAGAACATGATCACTGGAGCGGCACAGATGGACG
>JBNKDE010000013.1:0-159076 GCA_050288105.1 Gammaproteobacteria bacterium | reverse complement strand
CTTGATGACTCCGCTTCCTTTTTACGTATTTTATCATCCTGATGGCTAAATTGAAGGTTTTTCTACAGCCTCAACGTCGCAAATCACCGGCGCCGAGCGACAGCGAAGCGTCCGTGTGAATTTGACTTGTTAGATTCATTTCTCGCCTCTCCTTCCCAGCAATGGAAGAAAATGATCCCAAAGGCCGTCTTCGATTACTTGAACCGCACGATTGCCGAGCCCGGAGTAACGGTAGATATTAAAATCCACCTGAACCTCTAGTTCAGACGCCCAAGTAGCAAAATGAATAGCATAAGTCCCAGCAAGGCTAGCAGATAAATGCTGCTTCAAGCGTTCTCTCGGTTTATATGAGCGCCCGACGTACAAAATGGTTGTGGAATTGTGTTCAGGATTGGGCCGACACAAGTTCTTCTTGCCTTCATAATCTTCAGACGTTTGCCACTCTCTTGCAGACTGAAAAGCCGTCAGTATTTCAGACAACTCGGCGTTATTGTTTTTAGCTAATGAAAACACATAAACAAATTCTGCATCTTTATCTTCTTTTTTATGCCCTGTAGGCAACTTGCCAGCGAGCTCTTCAATTTTGGACGTAGTAAGTTGCGATGTGTTGAACGAGAATGAAATTGGATCGGGTAGTACAGAATTTCTTGCGACCTGAATCGCAGTTTGCATTTCTTTCTCGAATGCATTGATCGCTTTGTCTATGTCTAGCTGTGTCAACATTTTGAATCTAACGTCGCCAATCACTGGGAAATTTAGCCGTAGCGACGAAGGAGCGTAGGTTAAATTTTTCCATGTGAATTGTCCTTGTTATATGTCCTTTTCATATAAGATTACCTTTACTACATCCATTGCCTGACTATCTAGATGCCTTGACCAAGTAAATATCGACGTCTCGTTTTTATATGTTACCTCGAAGGGTATCTTGATACTAACCAACGCGGCAGCTATTTCAGGGGCTTTACTGATCGGAACAGTAGCGCCTTTATTTGTAAGAGTATTTGTTAATCCTAAAACTGATTTAAAGATTTTATTTACTTCTTCGCCCTCCGAAGCGGGGTAGAATACTCTACCATCTTTTCCAACACGAAAGTCGATTCCTTTCTCGCCGAGTCGCTTTATAAATAGTTCGTGATGTTCAGGTTTATTAAACTTGCTACTTAACTCATTATCTTTTTTGGCATAACCAAAACCAGGTATGATTAATAATGCAGAAATTATAAATAAAAAAAAATTTTTAACGGTTTTCATAACATATAACGCCTCGTATCACTGGGAAAATAGAGCTACATAGCGAAGCGGCGTAGCTCTATTTTTTCCTGTGAATACAATTGTTATGCGCTCTTAACCGCACAATATTTCAACATTTTCCTTTGTGTCATTAATTACATCCTCTGCTTGCTTACCTTCAATCTTCTCTAGCTTTCCAGTTGCGGGATTAATACCCATAACACCCTCACTAAGATATTTTTTCAGTCGATTTTTGTATTTTGTACACAAGGGATCTTCTTTAGCTTCGTTACTTGCTATCTGTCTTGTTTGAGATGTCGGTTTCTCAGTGCTTTTAAACTTATTAATTCTGGCTAACATATCGTTCGCATCTCCACTCATAGCGGTAGCATGCACGCAGACACCTTCGATTAAGTGGTAAAATTCTTCACACTCGCCATTTTTGGGTGTAACCATTGAGGCAACACCATCGGCAAAACAAACGCTTGTGCTAAAAAAAACAAATCCAATTACAATTCTTCTCATTATCTATCTCCAAAAATATTACTTATAAAAAACTAATAAACTTCACCTTGTCCAGCATAACGACCGGCTTTGTGGCTCGCGTGTAGCGAAGCGGAACGCGAGTCCGAGCCAGCGCTTTTTGCTGGCGACAACAGCCACTTGTTATGTTCCTGAGCCATGATCTGTAGTAATACGAATTATGAGACCATTCCTGATATAAAAAAAGCAACTACCCAAAACACACCAAGAGCCACATAAAAAAATAAAGCACTGGCTATCACTTCTAATTCCTTAATGAGCGGTTGAGTCATTAGGTACAAGTAAATCACTATCCAAGCTGCTGGAATGATTTTAGCCGCTATCAAAATAAAATGACCGATAGCACTATGAGAAATTGAAAACTTATGAATACCACCAAAAAACAGTAACCAAATAAGAATTGCTAATATTGACGGAGGTAACCAATTAAGAAAATGGAATATTGCTTTTACAACTCCGTCTGACATTTCCTGATCGTTTTTATATTTCTCATTCATCTTGAACATAACGCCGGGCACAGCGGGCAACTTGAAGCGACGCCAGGAGCGTAAAGTTGTTCCGATGATGCATTTTGTTATGGGTTTTAATTTATTGTTTGGACAGAAGCTTGTCGTAGTCAGTTTTTAAAATACGTACGGCTGGAAATGACTGATCCAAATGATAATCCTCAATGTGGCCAATCAGAAAATCACCATCTTCAACGGGGTCATGATAGAGTTGCTCACCTATTCTAAATGCAGCCTCATTGGTTAACGCAACAACTTCATTTTTTGGTTTTTGCCACTCCAGATTGATAACACCAATCGACCTAGGTCGTTGTACAGCAAGCTTCATTTCTGGCATGCCTACCTCGGAAGCATGCCATTCCCTCTTTGTTACCTTCCCGCTTGAACTGGTACTCCTAAAAAATACTGAAATAAACAGGTACCTGGTTTCAAAATGTTTTTCTAACCACTCCAGTTGCGCTCGTGCAATCTTGCGGCTCAAGCGTTTTTGATCAACAATTTTCGCCTGAACTACTTCTTTTAGCTCAACATGCCTTAACCCAAATTTGGTTGCCTTGATCGCATCGTTCGGACTGTAGACATTTCCAGAAAGGACTTTGCTATCCTCTATAGCCTCAAAAATATACACTCTTTGGTCGTCATATAATTTAGGTCGACAAGCTATAGAAAACACTGAAAAGCTGTCACTCACATCTGGCTTACAAAAGTCATGCCGGATCATTGAGACGCCCAAATCGTCTGGTGATTCGTCATACTCAAGTCCAATTTCAAGTCGTTTGCTCTCCAATGCCTGGTAGTCGGCTATCAAGGATGGATCTATTGAACATATCAGTGTCTTGTAGACTGAACCATCATCATTCTTCCGATTCCTGCCGTGAGGTTCAAACGAAAATTCAGGCCATTTTAAATCTACGGCCATCCATTGATGCCCCTTTGCCGGTTTTAGCAGGTTTTTCACCACCGAAACACTAGCATGTTCCAAAATATCAAAGTGCTTATCTATATCTTGAAAGACCCGCAATACCAGTTCATGACTTTCATCTTTGTTTTTTACACCGGGATCACAAATTTTGATACTTTTAATCGCAACCGTTGCGATGTCCAATGCTTTGTCAAAATCATCCGTGTTGTATTTGGTTCTGACAGTAAAAACTATTTGTAAATTTTCGTGATTAACAACCGGATCATAAGATAAATTCAGGATAACCCATGATTCACTCCCTCGAGTAAATGTCAGTCGATAAATATCCACAAGATCATTTTCAGGGAACTCCCAGTTTAATTTTCGACAAATCTCCATAGCCTTCAAAAGGCCTGGGATTTTTTTCGGCTCAACCTCTGCCTTCTCTATTGAAAGAGGCTCGCCAAAGCCACTGGGCTGACCTTCTGGTAAGGTATCTACTTTTTTGAATTCCATAACGGTAGTAATTTAGGCAAATGAATAAATCCGGGTCAGAGAAAAGTTTTCGCTAAGAATAGAAACAATTGTTCCCTGGCCCTGGCTTGACAGCATTTCTTTATGATCAATTTGTCGCGATTCAGCTTCCATACCCTTTCAGCGCATAACGCTAGGCTTTGCGGCTCGCGTGTAGCGGAGCGGAACGCGAGTCCGAGCCAGCGCTTTTTGCTGGCGACAACAGCCACTTGTTAGTGCGTTGATTACATAAACATTTCATTATTAATAAGTCCCACTGCAATAGAAGCTATAAAAAAAACTGCAATGACAAATAGCCAGCTGTAGCGAAGAAAGAAAAATATACTTGGCTTTGAAGCAGGATGAGCCCTATTGAGCATTCGCTTATACTCAGCACCTTGACCAAAGGCCCACAGAAAAAAGACAACCAGAGCAAACCAAGCTAATGGTTCAGCATTTTTGAACTGTAGGATTGTAAATCCCGTAGCCAATGCGACTGATCCGACTAAGTTATTTACAGTAGAAAAATACTCTATAGCTATTCTTTCTTCTTCTGACGAATAAATGATCCTTGACATATTATTACCTTGAAGCACTAACGTCGCAAATCACTGGGAAATTTAAGTTGCGTAACGAAGTGGAGCGGCTTAAATTTGTCCATGTGAATTTGACTTGTTATGTTTTAAGTTTTTCTTTAGCACCAGAGGTTTGACTGATGTAACATGAGAGAAAGAATGGGGCTCTGTTCCAGAGCAGTTAACCGCAAAAACTGTACCTTTGCTGCCAGATATGAACACTGGGCCTCCACTTGCTCCTCCTTTAATTTCCATATTTGTTTCATAGCAAGGCCATGACAATAAACCTCTATCTCGAAATTCTGGATAGTGTTTTGTTATTTCTCCTTCATATGTTTGAGAAAATAAATTTATATTTAACTTGCCATCAATAACTGGACTAATCGTAGTTTCTGGATACGCCACTGTCCATATCTTTGTACCATTTGATAAATCTTCAGTAGAAATTAAGTTCAAGCAGGCAGTTTGTTTAAGGTATTTTTTTGTAATCCATGCTGTAGAACTAAACATTTGATTATTTTCCACACGTCCTGCAGCAATATCAGTATCATTGCGTAACTTGAGTGAACTAACATCAATGTGACGAATGACCATCTTTCGTTCCATGTTTACAGCATGTACACAATAGACTGCAAAACCCTTTGCGCCCTCCTTGTCTAGCGCTGACCCTCGTCCTTCAAAAACATGTCTCGCAGTTAGAAAAAGGCCGTTGTTGTCTATGAAAAAACCAGTACCTATAAGCTTGTGAACCTCTGTACCATCTTCGAAATATAAAACTTTCAGTATTGGAAAAACAAACAATTCCATTACATCTCTAGTCACACTTGTTTCTAATGTTAATAATTTATCAATCATCCTAATTTCTAAACATAACAGCCGTATTAAAAGGTTGTCCTTTTAATACATATTATCGGGACGTCCTGTTTAATTATTAAAAGGACATCACGGATTTTATAAGTTATTGAAAAATAAGAAACAATCAAGAATCCATTTAAACCTTTTCAATTAAAGAGGACAACATTTTAATTTTTGGACTTACTAGTGAGAACAAAATGATTACATTATTGTGTGTCTACAACTTTGAAAGGAATCAAAAACATGTCTTATTCTTCTCCATTTCTTCAGTCCATTGCCGACTTCATGTCAGTGCGGCGTTATAGTAAAAGAACCATAAGCTCTTATCTTTATTGGATCAAGTTCTTTATTATTTTCCACAAAAAGCATCATCCAGGGGATCTACATAATACGTAGTTCAACACATTTATTTGAATCAGGCGCGGGGCGATTTTATGCTCCTGCAAAATCGACATTCACTACGTCCATGTAGCTCATATTAGAACCGTTCAAGAGCAACTCGGTCATAGCGATGTTTCCATAACAGAAATTTACACCCATGTGTTAAAACGGGGTGCATACGGAGTACGCAGCCCTTTCAGCGATCTGCCTGATAAATAGCAAAAAAAAGCCTCGACATCACTGCCGAGGCTTCTATTTTTTTAAATTTGACTAATTGCTCTATTCGTTAATCAGCAACTGCAAACCCGCCGCCGTATTCGAGATTGGCGCAATCAAATTTCGATAGGCTTCAGTAACCTTTCCAGTCAGGCAACCTCGCATGGCCATCCACATATTCAGTTCCACTCCCTGCGCGCCTGCTAGTTCGACAATATCTTCGATGCTGTATTTAGTCAGTGCTTCGGGGTCAGAGACGAGTTTTTCCAGACATTCTTCATCGAATTTTGTGTTGATAAAGCCAGCGCGTTCGCCATCCAGTTGATGCGATAAACCACCGGTACCCATTACGACAACCTTCTGGTCACCGCCAAAAGATTCAACCGCGCGGCCGATAGTCTGACCAAATGCATAACATCTTGATAGCTTGGGCATTGGGTGACGTTCACAGTTAATGCAGATCGGAATGACCTTTACCTTTGAATAGGACTTATCAGGATACATCAGGCTTAAGGGCACGGTTAAGCCGTGGTCGACCTTGATTTCCTGACAGACTGTCGGGTCGAAGTCGTTTTCCACAAGCTCATTGACGATGTGCCAGGATAATTCGGTTTCACCCTGTACCGGTGGAATTGGCTGAATGCCCCAACCTTCGTCGGCATTTTCATACTCTGCTGCGGTACCCACAGCAAAGGTTGGTTTTTTATCGAGGAACATTTCCAGTCCGTGATCATTGTAAAAAATAATCACAATGTCTGGATTCACTTCATCAAACCATTTGCGCATGGGGATATAACCCTGAAAGAAATCACGCCAGTAAGGCGTATCTTCCAGGCCCTTATCCATCGCCACGCCAATAGCTGGAATATGTGATGAACCGATACCGCCTACGATCTTAGCCATTGTTTTTCCCCACCCCCTGGCTATCCAGGTATGCTTGAAATTCTTCTTTAGTACGACCGGTTTGTAAACCGCCAAAGTCCTGCACATTCATGTTCAGGATGGGGCCTATCTTGGCCAGATAATAAATGCTGCCGCCTTCGCGAATCAGCCCGAGTACGTCGCGATTGCGCACACACTCTTTTTGCGCTTCGCTGAGCTTGAATTTTTCCATATAGGCCTCTTCATCCTTTACAAAAGCATCACGCCCCTGTTGAGAATTAAAAGAGTAAAACATTTTGTTAACCGGGTAGCCTTTGGTAGACATGGGGCCGTCAAAAAAGGTGGTGCCCGGGATGTCGCGCATTTGTTTGATAGTCATAATGGCTCCATTGAGTTGAAGGAAGCATGAACCTGCAAAAATCAGTTGAATCCTGAAAGTGTCATGCATTATACGTTGCTTAAAAATAGCCTATAAATGCATAAACTGAATATTAATTTGTATATTATTGACATTCGCAATGCAACTTATGCAATTATCGCATTAGCGCGGCTACGCTCTACCGCCTCCAGAGTATTGGTTAACAACATGGTAATCGTCATCGGACCTACACCGCCGGGTACCGGTGTAATCCACCCCGCTACCTTTTCACAGGATTCATAATCCAGATCTCCACATAGCTTACCTGAGTCATCTCGATTTATACCCACATCAATCAGTATCGCGCCTGGCTTGACCATGTCGCCACTAATCATGCGGGGTCTACCGATAGCAGCAACCAGTAAATCAGCGCGTCGTGTATGAAACGCAAGATCTCGCGTTTTTGAGTGGCATACGGTAACGGTTGCACCCGCTGCAGTGAGCAGTTGCGCCATCGGTTTACCCACGATATTGGATCGCCCAATCACTACCGCTTCCATCCCCTGCAGATTGACTCCGGTATGCAGCAACATCTTCATCACCCCGTAAGGGGTACAGGGAATAAACTGTGGATTACCCTGCGCCAGTGCACCGACATTCAGTGCATGGAAGCCATCCACGTCTTTATGCGATGGAATCGCCGCTAGCAGGCGCGCTTCATCAATACCCTCAGGGACGGGTAGCTGCAGCAGGATGCCATCGACATCATCATCCTCTGCCAGTTGGTGAATACGTTGCAGCAGGTGCTCGGTGCCGGTATTGGCCGGCAGGATAATTTCACGCGATTCGATACCCACTTCGGAACAGGCTCTGATTTTATTACGCACATAAACCTGCGATGCGGGATCATCCCCCACCAGGATCACCACTAGAGTTGGCTGTCGGTCGCTGTCTGCCAAAGCGTCGCTACGCTGCTTGAGTTCAGCACGAATCTGGCTGGCCAGGCGATTACCATCAATGATCTTAGCACTCATACCTGAGCCTCCTGCGACAACCAGACCTGGGTCGGATTACGCAGCGTATCCAGCGTTTCGAAGGGTGAGCGCTCCAGCAGCACAGCTTCAAACGCGGCACCAGGTGCAAGTCTGGTATCGCTTAAGCCAAAATGTTTTCGATTCGCCGAGGTTGCGCTTTGCAGGGTTTTTTGCAGTGACAGCCCTGCTTCCAGATAGCGCTGGATTTCCTCGAATACTGCGTAGCCGTGTTGCACGCCCATACTGCCGGCATCGGTACCGAGTAATAAACGCACACCCATTGCGTCGGCCATCTGCAGATGCTCTGCATGTTGGTCGAGGATACGACGCAGGTTATCGACGGTTTGCGCCGACCAGCCCACGGCCTCGGGATGCTGCCACTGGAAATGTACCGGGCAAAAAGTTGGCGTCCAGGCGACGTCTTGATCACGCATCATCGCCAGGGTATCGTGATTCATAAAAAAGCCGTGTTCTATCGAACCGACACCCGCTGCTGCCGCTATCGCCAGCCCTTTTTCACCACTGCAATGGACAAAGGTGTTACGACCCTGAGCACGCGCGGTTTCGACCACCAGGCGGGTACTGTCGAGATCGAACTGGGGTTCGTCGGTCACTGCGCCCGCATCAAAGTCAATAATCCCGGTAAGGATGAGCTTGATTTCATCGCAGTGCGGTGCAAGCCGGGTCACCGACTGTTTGATGGCGTTATCGTCCTCAACTTCATGCGCCATAAAGGCCCCATAGCGTTTGGGACGCCTGACACCCAGTCCACCCGAGCGTACCCTTGCCATGCTCCATGAGTGCATAGCTTCATCACGCACCACATGATTGATGCCATGCCGGTCCCCAGCGTCACGTACCAGGGTCACACCACAGGTCAGGCTCTGGCGCGCACTTTGGCGCGCAGCCTCGGTTAATTCATCAACCGACTTCTTCATATGCGCAGAACGCTCAGCACCATCGGTAGGCGCACCATCCAGAAAAAGGTGCACATGTGCATCCACCAGGCCCGGTAGCAGGAACCCATCGCGCACCCGCGCCAGCTCTAACAGCGCCGCTTGCTGGCTGATGTCACCTTTTTCAATAGCACTGATGTGCCCATCTTTAACGACTATGGTGGTCAGTTCAGGAAAATGAGTTTCTCCATCAAACCAGCCATCGACCACCAGCGCGAAGGATTCATTATTCATTTCTTAGCCTTGTAGAACAGGCGTACCGCACGCAATGCATTGGAACCGCTTTGCTCGAGAAAGTTACGATAGGTGGTCAGCACATAGTTATCCTCCGGCAGGGGTTCGTATCCGCGCCAGGGGGTGCCCAGCACATAGTCAAAACCATGCGGTACGGTCAAGGTCAGGAAGGCATTCTCCAGGCTATGTTTGAGGTCAGAGCCATCCACGGCCCTGGGCGGCATTTGCTGGCCGATGTTGGATAATCCACCCATCATATGTACGCCTTTTAGATCAGGGTCAGCACCGATCAGGCGAATCGCATCCACTGTGCTACGATTTAATCCTTCGGTATCCGCAATAATGGCCGACACCGACATATCGATAAAGATATGATCCAGTGGCATGCCGTAATCATTCTTCAGGCGTAAGGCGACACGACGCGCAGTACTGTAGATTTCTTCGGCGGTTTTATTGCCTTTGGCGATGCCATCTTCCACGCGCTCGGAGGCCATCGCAATGACCTTGAATTTATATTCACCATACAGCTCCATCAGGTCCCAGCGGTGTTCGGTAATGGAGTTAACGATCGGCAGTTCGCCCTTCGCCTTTTCCACATCGTATACTGACAGGCAAACCTGCTGCACTTCCTTACTCGGGAAGTCGAAAGAAATCGGCAGATCAACCACCTGCTGGATTGCTTCGATCAGTGTAGCCATCCACTCCTTGTCGGTCAGGGCACGCGCACCGATGTTAACATTCAGGTAACTGGCGCCCGCTTCGGCCTGCTTAACTGCCAGTGCCTGTATCGCCTCAATGTCAGAATTATCGAACATTTCTTTGGTTGATTTGAAGCCCGGATTGATGCGCTCACCGATAATACCCAGATTGAAAGCGTTGTTAGAATTCATGGAATTTCCTCATAATGGTACAGATTGTTGTTGGCTTCCCTTAGCGCTAGCTGGCGGAAAACCGATGTTGTTGAGAAACCGTTTCTGGAAATCACTTCTGGTATTTAATTCCAGATAACGGCATTGTCTTGCTAATGCATGCGCTCTAGCACGCGCCTTATTCGAGGCAAGCATCTGACGTATACCCAGACCCGCGGCGTTGCCTACCTGATGAAATTTGTCTCTAGCTAAATCGGGAAACAGACCGATGCCTACGCCACTGGCGATGTCGATATAGCTGCCAAATGCACCCGCGATAACAAAGGCATCTAACTGTTCCGCTGCTATGCCAGCCTGTTCCAGCAACAGGTCGGTAGCTGTGCGAATCGCCGCCTTGGCGAGCTGGACCGCACGTACGTCCTGCTGGGTAAAATACACTTCTTCTGCAAGCTTAATGGCTCTGCCACCATTAATATCTATGACCTCAGCATGAGCGGAGCCGATGCGTCCATTGCGATTAATTAACCCGGTCTGGTAAAAAGCAGCCATCGCATCGATTACCCCTGAGCCGCATAAACCTACCGCCTTACCCTGACCGATGGTTTCCAGTTGCAGGCCATCCTGTTCAAAGCGCACACGCTCGATAGCACCATCCGCTGCACGCATACCACAGGCGATATGCCCCCCTTCCAGCGCCGGGCCAGAGGGTGCCGAAGCGGAAAAAATCCTGCCCTGATGAATCAGGCTGATCTCGGTATTGGTGCCAATGTCCATTACCAGCGTATTTTCAGCCGTGCTCCACAGATGCTCGGTAGCCAGCAAAGAGGTCACATGGTCACCGCCGATAAATCCACCAACATTGGGGGCGATATGCACCCAGGCGCCATGCGCCACATTCAGGCCCAGCTCTCGCGCTTTCATATCCAGGCCATCGTTTAACACCGATACAAAGGGTGCGCGCCCCAGCTGCCTGACTGGCAGGCCGAGCAACAGGTGATGCATGGCGGTATTGCCACAGATGGTAACGTCGAAGATATGTTCGGTAGGCTGACCGATGCTAAAACACAGGTCATGTGCCAGTGAGTTAATGGCGACCAGCGCCGCGTTACGTATGTCATCAGCGTTCTGGCTGTCATTCATAGCCTGGTTAACGCGGCTGATGACATCCGCGCCCCAGCCGGTCTGAGGATTTTCCAGGCCCAGACTGGCGAGACGCTCACCACTTTCCAGGTCAATCAGAAAGGCAGCGACATTGGTGGTGCCGAGATCTACCGCGAGGCCCAGTGTGACATCACCGGCATGTCCGAAACCAATCCATTCATTCGCACGCCGCCACACGCGTAGCGGCCAGTGCTGTGATCCCGCCTGCTCGCGCAACAGGCCGGGTAGACTGCGCAGCGCGACAAGATCGGCCAGATGCGCTTCCACACCCAGTGTTTCGGCGAGTCTATCCAGATCTGAGCGCGGATCATCCAGCGTGGCTGCCGCCAGGGTTACATCCTGCGCATCGATGAGTGTATCCAGCGCCAGGATTTCCTGTTCATCGCTATCTTTTTCTGCACGCACCACGGGAGCCAGCGAACGTGGCGCCACCTCCAGCCTGCAGTCAGAACGTGGTTGCAGGTGACAGGCCTGCAGCCATTTGCGCCGGTTTGAAATTAGCTCTCCCGGTTTATCGATGTTTTCCACGGTGCCTTCGGTAATGCGTACCACACAACTGCCACAGGTGCCCCGACTACCACAGGCGCCCACAATACGAACGCCCTGACGGCGTGCGCTCTGGAACAGGGTTTCATCAGATCGGCATTCGATTTCTCGTCCCAGCTGCGGGAAATACAGGGTATGGATAAGGCTTTCTGGCGGCGTATTTTTTGCGGTCATGATTCAGGCCGCGTCACGATTGTTCTGGGTCAGACGACAGCGCGCACGCGATGGGCAATGCTCACAACGTGACCAGTTAGGTTTGGGCAAATCATAGCCGACGGACATCACCACACTGCTGGATTTGAGCGGTTGCAACAGATTACTGTTGTGTAGATTGATACCAATCTTCTGCGCGTCTGCCAGGCGTAACACCGTCGCCTGCGCGCACAGGTCCAGACCGGGGTCACCGGCGTGTAAATCCTGCCCCACGCTCAAACCCTGGCGTCGACTGTCGATCACGATGCGATCATGCAGGCGTCGACCCAGGTCAAACAGTAATTCGGTACCCAGCGAATCCAGCGCTAGCGCCAGCGACGCGCGACGTTGCCGAAACAGCTCGGTCACACGCTGCTCGAGTCCCGCACCCAGGGTACAGGCACCAAAACACAGACCAGTAAGTTGTCCGCTTTGCGGAATCAATAGAGGTGCATCCAGTTGACTGCCCGCAATTTTCAACTGACTACCATCAACACTGTCCAATGATAGCTGTTTGAACGTGAATGCCGCCTGCAACAACGATTCCTCTTCCAGCAGGGCTATCGCTTTCGCGCGTTGACGCGCATATATCGGCGACAGGCCCTGGGTAGAAATACGCTTCGCGTGTCGCAGTAGACGGCCGTTCATGGCTTTAGCCTGCGTATTTACGTGCGGCGTCGAACATGGCACGTACGTTAGGAATCGGGGTTTCATCCGGTAATCCAAACGCACAGTCCAGGATCATATTGCCGCCCTTGTTCCAGACATTGTCGACCAGATGCTTGACCGCAGCATCGACTTCGTCTGGAGTACCAGTCGTCATCATTGATGGCGACAGGTTGCCGCGCAGCGCCACAGTGTCACCCAGTACTTCATGCGCCTTGACCATGTCGGTGCGCTCAAACCAGTAGATACATTTGCCCGCTGGCACGTCGGCGATGGTTTCCAGACGCTTGGTGCAATCGGCTTCCCACAGCGGCATCGGTACCAGTCCGGCATCGATCATACCGATTAGCATCTTACGAAACGGCGGCCAGTAGAATTTTTCGAACTGCTTCTGCGACATGAACGCATCCGGCGCCCAGTGGATGGGAATAAAAACAATCGGATTACCGGACATCTGTGCCGTGCTAATGGTTTGACGCAGCAGGAAGGTGGAAGCCTTGTCGAGCAATTCGAGCAACTTGTCCTTGTTACGGAACAGGTCGGTCATCATACCGCGCGCACCACGGAAGTAATCGGCAATAAAATCATAGGGAGAAACTGCTGTGACCCCATTAGTGCAGGGATAACCGTGATTGGTCATAGTCTGGGTAAACTGCACGTGATGGTTGCCAAAGCGTTCTACTTCTTCAGCGGCCTTGATGATTTTTTCCAGTGATTCGCGTACCGCCGGTTTGGCAAACGGACGTATACCTGCGACCAGACGGAAGTAATGCAGACCTGGAAATACCGGTAACTGATCAATACCTTCGAAGGCTTCGGCAACGCGAGGCAGGTATTTCTGCAGATAAAACCCGGTTGGATCAAAGATGAAATCATCATATTCATCCGCTGTCATATATTCGCGATCCAGATACTGGAACGGCTGGTTGTCGCCAACACCATGACCCGGCCACTGCACCTGTTTAAACCCGATCGCTTCCAGTGAACGTCCAGAAGCCACACCCAGAACCATCGGGCTGTATACATCGGGATCAAACTCAAGCACCGCGCGTTCAGCGATTTCTTTCACCTTATCGTAATCGTGCATCAATTGCTTGCAGGTGATATCACCGTATTTGGCGAGCCAGAATGTGGCATACAGCGCCACCGGCATACGGTCGGGCTGTTTTAATGCAATGGTATCGAGGATGCGCTGCCAGCGCTGGTCATGCGCCGCATTTCCGTTAAGCAGGTTCATGCTGCCACTCCCATCCAGCCACGGCACAGGTTAACCGCTTCGACCGCATTGACCCCAAATGCATCGGCACCGGTGTAATTTTGCACTGTAGTGTCAATCTGTCCGCCACCGATCATGATTTTGAACTTGTCGCGCATACCCTGTGACTCGAAGGCTTCAATAGTTTCTTTCATGGAATCAAAAGCTAACGTCAAAAATCCGGATAGTCCCACAACGTCGGGCTGGTAGGCATTGATTTCGTCGATGAAGGTTTGCACCGGTACATCGACACCGATATCTTTCACTTCAAAGCCATTGATATCGAGCATAAAGCTGACGATATTCTTACCAATGTCGTGCAGGTCGCCATGCACTGTGCCAATCAGCACCTTGCCGTGCTTTTTGCTTTCTTCGCCTTCAGCCTGCTTGATCAACGGCTTGGCAACTTCACCAATCTGGTCAAGCATTTCACCCGCTAGTACTAACTCGGGCAGAAAGTATTCACCTTCCTCAAACAGTTTGCCGACACGGTCCATCGCGATACGACACAACTCTAAAACTCGGATCGGGTCATGCCCGCTATTGAGCATTTCAAACGCCAGCGGCAGCGCCTCATCTTCTTCCATATCGGCCAGTAAATCGACCAGTTGCTTTTCCTGTTCTGTCATTTCACTCATTGCTTATTCCTCGTTGGTTAAACAGTTTTTAGGCGAGGCTGCTGACGCAACCCGGATTCAATAATAATTTCGGCCAGCACATCTTCGTTGCGGTGCCCCATCACATGCACACCCGCCAGACCCTCGATTTGCGCAAGCGCGCGGATATGTTCGATACAGATTTGTTTGGCTGCCTGCTTCTGATCTGTGGACTTTTCAATGCGCCTGATCATCGCTGGCGGGACATGCACACCAGGCACGTTAGCACCCATCCAGGCCAGGGCTCGAGCCGAAGCCAGAGTGCCGACACCGACTATGATGTGAGCACGCCGATGCAGCTCGCGCTGGCGAATTTCCGCCATGAAGGATTCAAACATCGGCAGGTCAAAACAGAACTGGGTCTGGATGAAACGCGCACCTGCGTTGACCTTTTTTTCAAGATTCGCAATACGGTCATTGAATGGCGGCACAAAGGGATTGGCTGTGGCACCAATAAACAGGTCGGGTGCGGCTTGCAGCTTGCGTCCGGAGGCATATTCGCCTCGGTCACACATACCGCGCACGATATGCAATAGCGATACCGCATCCAGATCAAAAACCGGCTTTGCCTGCGGATGATCGCCCTGCGACACATCATCACCGGTGAGGCACAGAATATTCTTAACACCCAGGGTTGCCGCACCGATGATATCGCCCTGAATCGCGATGCGATTACGATCACGGCAGGCAACCTGGTAAACCGGGTCAAAGCCATTGGCAGCGAGTACAGCCGAGGCAGCAACACTGGACATATGGCAGTTACCCCCTGCACCATCGGTAATATTGATAGCATCTACCAGGCCTTTGAAGGTATTGGCCTTATCCAGCAGATGCTGCGGATTTGCAGAATCAGGTGGTGCCACCTCTACAGTGACCACCATTCTTCCAGAGCGACAGGCTCGCTCCAGGTTACTGGGGGTAGACTCATCTACCGTACGCTCAGTAACGGGGGACTGAATTTCTGTTTCCGGTCGCCCTTCAATAACATCAATCCAGCTAGAGCGACCTCGCCTGCGCACATCAATAGCAGGTAATAATGGTGCTACAGGTATCGTCTGGCGATGATCAATACGCTTACTGCCTTTAATGGCTTCCACCCAGACACAGCGCATATCAGGCTTAACTTCGCATCGAGCATCTGCCCTGACACCTCCACAGGGTCCATTTCGCATTTGCTTGGCGCAATTCACCGGACAGGTCATGCCGGTACTGGATAGCACGCACTGCCCACACATCTGGCAGTCGAATAGCAGGCCCTTGCTGGCACGCTCGACCACCCGCAACACGGGCTCTGCACGTCGCGCACCTATCCCCCTTAGTACGGGCGCAAACACCGGTGCAACCCTGGAAAACACACGATACACCTGCTGCAGAGATCGTGCGTGGCGTGTTGATAAATGACGTATCGCGCGCATTAATTATGACTCAGGCACTTTTAATCACAGGATGAAATTCAACAGAAGCAGATCTGGTAGAAAACGCCAGGCACATAACCTACTTCCTCCAGATTGCCGCTTCAGTATCAGCTCGCCAGATAGTCTTGCTGTTCCGCTTTAATCATGCGATCAATGATACGTCTTGAGTGCGCACCACCTGCATCAATATCCAGCCTTAACAGCCTGCGATCAGAGAAATAGGTTTGCAGATTTTTCTGCTGCTGTTCCAGCATTTCCAGGTCTTCGGCAAAGATGCCGCCCTGTCCTTCACGAATAGAGTCAGTCAGTTGCTGATCCTGAGGTTTGAAATTACGCGCCATACCCCAGAAATACCACATGGAGGTTTCACTTTCAGGGGTAATAAAATCAACGACTACGCTGCTTACCTTGTGCTCATGCGGGGCATCGAACCCACCATGCCCGGCGTGTGCCACGCCAACATCAATC
Organism: Gammaproteobacteria bacterium; assembly: GCA_050288105.1. GTDB lineage: Bacteria > Pseudomonadota > Gammaproteobacteria > JACNJF01. Next base: position 142,664 of record JBNKDE010000013.1, on the reverse strand, counting down.
ATCACATGGCTGGGCGGCGTAAAACGGCATATCTGCCAGCGATCAACAGGGACGTCGTGTGCCAGATTGTTGGCCTTAAGCGCAGCCTGCCAGAATGGAGGCGCAATGATGTTATCCATAAAGCGACTGGTGGTTACTTTGTCACCATCCATAGTGGTATTCACCGGAGCTTCGTCGATTTCCTTTTGCCCGATACTGGTAGAATGCACATAGGTTTCATGGGTAAGATCCATCAGGTTATCGATCATCAGGCGATAATCGCACTGAATGTGATACAAACCACCACCATAACCCCAGTCAGGGTCGTCTGCCCATTCAAGTACCGGGATCAGGTCCGCATCAGCCTGATCAGCATCACCCGGCCATACCCAGATAAAACCATAACGTTCAACAACTGGATAGGCATGTACACAGGGGAATTTTTCAACGCGCTGCTTGGGCATTGACTCCGTTTTACCGTTGCTACCCATCTTAAGTCCGTGATAGCCACACACCAGCTTTCCATCCCGGATTTGACCCAGCGATAACGGCGCGCCGCGATGCGGGCAGAAATCTTCCAGCGCAACAACCTGAGCATCACCATCGCGGTAGAACACAATCGGCTTGCCACAAATCTGACGCCCCAGGGGTTTTTCCTGAATTTCGTCCGGGGTGCAGGCTACATACCAGGTGTTTTTGGGATACATATTAATCTTCCTCCAGGTTATATATTCTAATTGGATCCAATATAATCATATGCTTTCACTAAGATCAAGCAAATATCCAACTATTCCGGACCAGTGGCAGTACTTTATTAGCATCATTATTTATAACAATATAGCGCTTCACAGCTATATAAATGGAATTAATAAGGGTTCGAATGGAGAAATCCACAAAAATAGCCAGGCCTCAGTGTTTTTGACTTATTGGATCCAAAAGAAGTAGGATTTACGATATTTGGTTATTCAATTAATCCGCTTGGCAGCTGTATCATCTACAATACAGCTGACACAACTGCAGGGGACATAGCGCAATGGCAAAACAAGGGCAACGCGTACTGAGCACATTACGCCAGATGATACTCACTGGTGAATTAGCTGCAGGCGAACGACTGGTTGAAATCCCGACCGCTGAACGGTTGGGTGTTTCACGCATGCCGGTACGTATGGCGTTTCGCACACTGGAGCAGGAAGGGCTACTCACCAAGCAGGCACGCCGGGGCTATAGAGTAAGAGAGGTTACCGATGATGAAATCAATGGATCGATAGAGGTACGCGGGGTTCTGGAAGGGCTGGCCGCATTACAGGCGGCCCAGAATGGCTTAACCGACAGCCAGCGCCAGGGCTTGCTGGAGTGCCTGTCGCAAGGTGATTCTCTTTTCAATAAAGGTTATGTCACCGAAGAGGACCTGGAGATCTATCATGATATGAACAAGCGTTTTCACAGTATCATAATTGATGCCAGTGCCAATACCGCCATCAGTACTGCACTGTCACGTGATGAGCACCTGCCTTTCGCCTCGGTCTCGGCACTGGCGATTGATCGCCACCATCTGGACCGCGAATTTAGACGCTTTAATTTTGCACATATGCAGCATCATGCCGCATTCGATGCGATTTCGCGTGGTCAGGGCGCGCGCGCTGAGGCTATTATGCGCGAGCATGCCAACGCAACCTTGAACTACGCCGAATTATTCACCTCGGATAACAGGGAGAAACAGGGACTAAGGGTAATAGGTGCAAAATAAAACCAGCCACTTCACCTCATTACAACGAACATATAAAATTTATTTCAGGCACAAGCAGGCTCAACTTTAACTTCATGCTGCGCTTTTCGAATGTCAAAATTTCAACTAATTTTCGTGCGGCCAGCAGCGTATCAGCCTATACTCATGCCGACATTGATAGCACCATCTATTGCCTCCCGTAAGCAATAATAATGACCCTTAAAAACTAACTAACAAATTGACAGGAACATCCAACTGACTCAATGAATAGCAGGCAATACCAGGTGATGTTAGCAGATGACTCGGCAGTCATCCGTGGATTGATAAGTCGCTGGCTGGAGCAGGATGGCTCCATTCAGGTCGCAGCCTATGCGGCCAACGGGACCCAGGCAGTCAAGGAACTGGAGCGGCATGATATCGACGTTATCATTCTGGATGCGGATATGCCGGAAATGGATGGCCTGCAGGCGCTACCCCAGATCCTGCGCATGAAACCGGATGTCAGGGTCATCATGGCCTGCACACTTTCCCACAACGAAGCTGAAATCAGCATCAGAGCGCTTAAGGCAGGCGCTGCAGATTACGTTGTCAAACCGCAGAACTCAAAGGAGTTGCAGTCTGACCTGTCCTTCAGACGCGAGCTTATTGAAAAAATTAAGGCACTGGCCGGTGCAAGACGTCGCCAGCAGGGACTGGGCTCCAGTGCGTCGAATGGGGTTTACGCCAGCAAGTCTGCCTCCCCGGCTTTATCGAGTGCGACACAGACAAGCCGCAGTCGCTCGACATCCGCAGCGCCCTCTGCCAATAGCGCGATCCCTGAAAGACTTTATTCCAATCAACCCGTGAAGCTCAGGCCAGCAGGCAAAGCGCGCCCGGAGATTCTGGCCATAGGCAGCTCAACCGGGGGACCTCAGGCCCTGTTCACCCTGTTCACAGCCCTGCAGGGACACCTGAATAACGTACCGGTAGTGATTACTCAGCACATGCCCGCTGACTTTACATCAATACTCACCGAACACCTGTCGCGCGTGTCTGACGGTATTTGCAAAGAGGGCGAAAATGGCGAGGAGGTGATTGCCGGTAATATCTACCTGGCACCGGGCAACCATCACATGCTGCTGGAGAAACGCGGATCGAGAGTGCAGCTTAGAATCACCCAGGACCCTCCTGAAAACTTTTGTCGCCCTGCTGTAGACCCGATGATGCGATCACTAAAATCCGTCTATCATGACCGGGTACTGGCGGTCATTTTAACAGGCATGGGACAGGATGGACTCAAAGGCTGTCGTGAGCTGGTTGATGCCGGCAGTACTGTACTAGCTCAGGATGAAGCAAGCTCGGTAGTCTGGGGCATGCCAGGGGCAGTTGCCACCAACGGCCTGTGCTCTGCAGTGTTAGCGCTGGATAAACTGGCAAACGCTATTGCCAAACTTTTAAGAGGCCAGCATTTATGAGCCCTGAAGATTTTGATTTTATTGCCCAACTGTTGAAAAAGCGCTCAGGACTGATCGTCACCCGCGATAAACTCTACCTGCTAGAGAGCCGGATACTGCCGGTTGCAAGAAACCGCGGCATAAAAAGCATGGAAGAACTGGTATCCACGATTCGCCGGCGCCCAGACGAAATCCTGCTGCGTGATATCACAGAAGCGATGACCATTAACGAATCTTTCTTTTTCCGCGACACACACCCGTTTGAACAATTTCGCCAGGCGACCCTGCCCGCATTATTAAAATCGCGCGCTACACAAAAACGTTTCAGGATCTGGTGTGCAGCCTGCTCTACGGGTCAGGAACCTTATTCCCTGGCCATGATTCTTAAGGAAGAGGCGCATAAACTGGCCGGATGGCGCGTCGATATCCTGGCCACAGACCTTTCACGCGAGGTGCTTGATCGTGCGCGCGAGGGTATCTACAACCAGTTTGAAGTCAAAAGGGGCTTACCCCCCAGCATGCTCAACAAGTATTTCAAACCGGTCGGGGATAACTGGCAGATCAGCCCTGATATCCGAGCCATGGTCACTTACCAGGAGTTCAATCTACTCAACAGCATGATCGGACTCGGAAAGTTCGACGTCGTTTTCTGTCGCAACGTACTGATTTATTTTGATCAGGAAACCAAGGGCATGGTGTTAAATAATATTGCCCGATTGATTCCTCAGGATGGTTTTCTTTATCTGGGTGGCACAGAAACCATCCTCGGCGTAACCCAGGCTTTCAAACAGACACCAGGACAACGCGGTGTTTATCATCCCAGCGGTGAACAAAAATAAGATGAGAGGCACCGCACCCGGTCATGCCAGGTGCGGTGCTGTAGATTATACCTTGAACTGACCCACCAGCTGCTTCAGTTGCTCAGCCAGTCTCGCCAGGTCATCGCTAGCCTGATTAGCCTGTCTGGCACCTTCTGCAGTTTGTTCTGCTACTTCGTTAATATTCACAATATTGCGATTAATTTCTTCGGTAACAGTACTTTGTTCCTCTGCAGCACTGGCAATCTGAGTGTTCATGGTATTGATGTGCTCAACCGCCTGATTGATGGTCTTCAGGGCTTCACCCGCAGCGGCTGCCTGTTCGACGCCATGCTCACTTTTCTGCTTGCCGATTTCCATGACCTGTACCGCCTTGTTGGCACCTGCCTGCAGGCGATTGATCATTTCCTCAATCTCGCGCGTTGATTGCTGGGTGCGCCCGGCAAGGGTTCGTACTTCATCGGCCACTACCGCAAATCCGCGCCCCTGTTCACCGGCCCTGGCCGCCTCAATCGCTGCATTCAATGCTAACAGATTGGTCTGCTCGGCAATCCCCTTGATGACATCCAGCACTGAACCAATGTTTTCACTTTCCTGCTCCAGCTCTCGAATCACCCGCGATGATTCTTCAACCTCATTCGCCAGTTCGGTGATCGCATCAATAATCCGGTCTACAACCAGCTTACCTTCATCAAAGGTGGTGTCTGCCTTTTTGGCTGCTTCAGCGGCAGCCACTGCGCTGCGCGCTACCTCATGTACCGTGGCATTCATTTCGGTAATCGCGGTCGCAACCTGACTGGTTTCCATTTGCTGCTGGTTTATATTGGAAGTCGTTTGCGCATTAACCACAGAGGTTTCTTCCGCAGCCGAAGCCAGCTGTGAAATTGAATCCTTCACATCGTTAATCGCAGCATTGAATTTTTCTGCCATGCGATTAAATGCGTTTGCGATATGGCCTATTTCATCTTTACTGTTAAAGTCCACGCGCGCAGTTAAGTCTCCATCAGCCAGACTGTTGGTCGCCATTTCTACAAGGCTCACTCCTTTGGAGATACCTGCAATGATAAAGTAAGCCAGCAACACACTAATCAAAACGCCAACGACTAATAAGGTAGTAACCAGCATGACATTACGGTCATATTCTGCTTCGATACTGAGGAATAATTCCCGCGCTTCATCATCTTCCGACTTCATCAAAACATCTAACGCGGCCTGGGCTTTGGTAAAAGCGGGATTAATGACTTTCAATAAATCGATATTCGCCACCTGATAGTTGCCAGCTTCGACTTTCTCCAACGCTGGAAGGTATCCCTGATTTTTCAACACAGTTAACTGCTGAGTAAATGCATCTACACTGCTCTGCAAATCTGAGGGAACCGGTGCCTCAAGATATTCCTTCCAGTGCTCTTCAATGACTGCGATATTCTCACGTATAAGATCCAGATGCACAGAGACTGAATGATCATGCATCGCCGAAAGCGCAGAACCAGGATCATGTTGCAGGGATAACAGCAGCTCAGCCCTTAACTCCTGATTATGGTCAGCGATTGCACTCAGCACCTCGGTATGATGCAGATTAACCTTGTACATCCCGTCCATGCCTTTATCGGCATGAGACATACCTGATAGCCCCATTACTCCAACAACAACACCCACCAGGGTCAAAAGGAATACTAAAACCGATAAACGAATTTTTATCGGAAGGTTATTAAGAAAAGTCATCAATATTCTCCAAATCAGTAAATTCAGTCCATGAAGAACAAATAGATTCGTGCTAAATCTTTACAGTCTGAGTATAGAAGTCAGTGGCTATATTACAATATACCAATAACCTCTCGATTAAGCCTTGACAGCTAAAGTTTATCTATCGGCAGGTTTAGCAGTTTCTTTACTATTAGAAAAGTAAGCAGCAGCCAGCGCGAGTGAGAGTGATAGCACAAGCGTCCAGCGTAGCACCATATATAGTGACTGATACTGCTCAGGGGTAATTTTCGTTTTGCCGATGAGTAACGAAATAAGCAGGGTTATGATTATCATCCCCAACATCTGACCCATCATTCTTGCCAGGTTCAGCAATGCCGACACAATGCCCAGTTTGGTTTCTGCTACGGAGCCAAAAATTGAGTTGCTGTTAGGCGTGGAAAAAAGCCCAAAGCCCAGCCCCAGTATCATCAATGCACTGCCGATATAGGTTAGTGATCGCTGCTGATCGACAAACACCAGCATCAGAGTACCTAGAGCCGCCATTATGCAGCCTCCCGTGGCCAGATTTCTGGCTGAATAGCGGTCTGATAGCCTCCCTGCCACGGGTGCAACCACCGCCATGACCACCGCCTGCAACATCAGCATCTTTCCAGCGTCCGAAGGCGACAGGCCGCGATTGTATTGCAGATATAAGCCCAGCAGAAACATCAATCCATAATTTGCGCTGTACATACAAACTGCAGATATCAAAGACCGGCTCAGGTTATGGTTTTGCCACACCAGCTTGAGCCTGATGACAGGATTAGCCGCCACGTTGGAACGGCGGATAAACAACAACAGGAACAGGATTCCTGCAGCCAGACAAACCAATGCGGCGGGTTGCGGCAAATTCGTCATACCGACAAATATACTGAGCACCCATATAGCCAGTAACAGCGAACCCCACCAGTCCAGTTTTACCGGGTCCTGGCTGCGCCACTCGCCGCGCATTTTAAATACCGAGAGCAGGATGGTTATGAGCGATAAAGGCACCTGGAACAGGAACACACTATGCCAGCCAAAATGCTCGGTTAACCAGCCACCTAACAGGGGTCCACAGGTTAATCCGGTATACACCGAGGCAACCATCCAGCCCAGCGCGGCACCACGACCATTACCATTGTAAACGTTACCGACAATGGCCATGCTGGTACTGAAGAACATGGCTGCACCCATGCCCTGTATTACACGGAAAACGAGCAACATCTCAATACTATCGGCGATACCCGCAAGTATGCTGCTCAGCAGGAATACGGATGTACCCAGTATGTAGAAACGCTTTCTTCCATAGCTATCAGATAAGCGCCCGGCGGGTAATAAAGTGATTAGATTACTTAGCAGGAAAGAGGTAGGAATCCAGCTTGCATAGACTGCATTCGCGTGCAGGTCGAGTGCAATCGCAGGTACCGCAACCAGCGTGGCAGATAACGATAAAGGCGCCAGAAATCCACCAATACAGATATTGATTAAGACGAGTAGCCGCGCAGTTGGATTTTGCTGGTAATACAGCGCTGTTTGCTGGTTATTCATTGCGCCGAGATATCCCTGGGGTGAATGGCTATTTACCCCTCGAATCGCGCATTCTGAGCTTAAATTTCCCTGGTGGCTCATTACAGTGCTTGGTAAAAAACCTTGAGAAGTAAGCCGGATCCTTAAACCCCAGATCATAGGCAACTTCATTCATCGAGACATCGGCATAGATCAGTTTACGCTTGGCTTCTGAGATCAGGTGTCCGTGGATAATCTGCATAGCATTTTGACCCGTATAGCGCTGACACAGCCGATTCAGGCGCCCGGTAGTCAGGCCCAGCTCCTTAGCATAGGCACTGACCGGCCAATGCTTCATAAAGTTCTGCTCCATCAATTTGACAAACGCTTCATAGATTTTAATACGCGCGTCAGTCTGGCTGCCAATTTGCGGTGTTTGATGAGAAAGGCGTCCCAGTAATACAAAAATAATTTTCAGGTAGGCACCAATGACGCAGGTCTGTCCCGGCTTCTGGTTGCGATACTCTTCAATCACGCGCAACATCAGCATCTCAAAATCCCAGGAGACTTTTTTATCCGGGTCGAGCCTGATCACCAGTGCTTCATTAAACAGATTAGGAAATTTCTGGCGCTCGGTCTCCGCAAATACGCCATGCAGATACGATTCAACAATCGTTACGATATACCCTCTGACACCTGGCTGGTGCACAAAGCCATGAACCTCTTTCGGCGGGATAGATAAAATACATGGACCGACTTCCTCGTTACTATAATCGCGCATCTGGACCAGCACTGAGCCCTGCTCAACCACCAGCAGCTGGTGCAGGTTATCGTGCCGATGTGGATGAATCTCCCAGTTGTGCTTAGGCAACGACTCTTCCAGTGAAGCAATGTAGATATAATCCAGCGCGTCCGAAGGCGCAGTCTCACCATATAAAAAATAATGAGGGATATCGATCACTGTTCAATCCAATCTTTGATATGGTGCTACTAAAGTGGATAAACCATGACGGGGACCTTGCTATGGTGAATAATTTTATTAGCGACCGAGCCAAGGAAAAACTGTCCAATATCGCTATGTATACGCGTACCCATGATAATCAGATCGACTTCATGCTTTTTCGCTTCCTTCAGAATCACCGTGCTCGGCTCGCCTTCTACCACCAGGGTCACAGGCTCTCCACCGGGAAAATTGTGCTCACCATCGGGACACTCTTCCTCACAGAACTCGTCCAGCCTCTTCTGCAGCTCACTTTTCAGATGATCATAGCCCTTGGTTTTAAACTCCTGAATTTCCTCATCTGACATCGAGTTACTTAATATGCCAACCATAGCTGAACTGAGAGACTCCATCACATGAATGACCACCAGTTTTGCGTCATGACTCATTGCCATAGATACCGCCATGCGAAACGCCTCTTTACTACCATTCTCTTTCAAATCTGTGGCATAAAGTATTTTCTTAATTTGTGGAAGCATTGTTTTACTCCTGGTTAGGACTCATTAGTTATTATTCGTTAACGGGTTTAATGTTACGCAAACTCTTCGGTATCAATCTCAAGCTGTGTCACCGCGTTGTAGCGTGTACCTTTGACATTGTTCTGATTAATCGCTTCATCCATCAACTGCATACTTTCAGCGTCCAGTGACAGTGCCGAAGCAGCCGCATTTTCCAGCATATGCTCTATGCGCGTAGTCCCTGGAATGGGGATGATATGCTCAGCTTTCGCGAGCAACCAGGCCAGCGCTAACTGACCCAGGGTACAGTCGTATTTCTCTGTAAGCGGCCTCAAGCGATCCAGTAACGCCAGATTAGCGCGGTAGTTTTCTTCTTCAAAGCGCGGCATATTGCGGCGTAAATCTGAAGGCTCCAGTGTCGACACATCGGTTAGCACACCCGTTAAAAATCCACGAGCCACCGGACTAAAAGCAACAAAGGCGGTATTTAATTCACGACAGGCATCAAGCACACTGATTTCCGGATTACGCGTCCACAGCGAATATTCGGTCTGCAATGCCGCAATAGGATGCTCCTGATGCGCCTTGCGCAGGGTATCAGCAGAAACCTCAGATAGTCCCAGCGTACGCACCTTGCCTTCTTCAACCAGTCTGGACATTTCACCCACCGGCTCTTCAATCGGCGTTTGCTTATCCCAGCGATGCAGGTAATAAAGATCGATAACTTCAGCGCCAAGTCTTTGCAAGCTATCTTCGCAATGTTTACGAATAACTTCGGGACGATTATTAATCTCGCGCTTGCCTTCGTCATTTTTAAACATGCCACATTTGCTGGCCAGTACAAACTCATCTCGCCTATGCATCACCGCTTTACCCAGCAGGCTTTCATTGGCACCGAAGCCGTACAATGCCGCAGTATCCAGCATGTTATAACCCGCATCCAGCGCCTCGTTTAACAGCTGAATAGAGTATTCCGCTGCAGGCGGACTGGCATAAGCATGCGACAGATTCATACAACCCAGACTGATCGCCGAAACTGAAAAGGGGCCTAACTGACGTTGCTGCATTGCTCAATTACTCCGCTTTATGCTTTATCCAGACACTGCTCAAGCTGATCCAGTACCTGCATTGCGGCCAGCGCCTGATGCACACTGGCGTTGGGCTCACGCCCTTCCTTAATCGCAGCGATAAACTCTCTATCCTGTAATTCAATACCATTCATAGAAACATCAACCTTGCTCACATCTATCTGCTCTTCCTTACCATTGAACAGGTCATCATAACGCGCAATAAAGGTGCCATTGTCACAGATATAGCGGAAGAACGAACCCAGCGGGCCATCGTTATTGAAAGACAGCGACAGGGTGCAGATCGCACCTGATTCACTTTTTAATCCGATACTCATATCCATCGCAATACCCAGCTCAGGGTGGATAGGGCCCTGCATAGCCTGCACCTGAACAATTTTCTCACCCGTCTGATAAGCAAACAGGTCTACAGTATGGCAGGCATGGTGCCAGAGTAAATGATCGGTCCAGGAACGCGCCTGGCCTAAGGCGTTTAAATTTTTGCGTCTGAAGAAATAGGTTTGCACATCCATTTGCTGGATCTTGATCTCTCCCGCGACAATCTTGTTATGCACATACTGATGACTGGGATTGAATCGACGCGTGTGCCCGGCCATCGCCACCAGGCCAGTTTCTTTCTGTACATCACAGATTGCCTGTGCATCCTGCAAGCTGTCTGACATAGGAATCTCGATCATCACATGCTTACCGGCACGCATGACTTCAATCGCCTGTTTTGCATGTATCGGTGTTGGCGAAGTAATGATTGCGGCTTCTACGCCTGGCTGTGCAAGACCTTCTGATAGATCTGTTGTCCAGTGCGCAATACCATATTTCTCTGCCACCTGCTGTGTACTGGCTTCGCTACCACCAACGATACTGACTACCTCTACGCCATCAATATTCTGCAGCGCATCCAGATGTTTACATCCAAATGCACCTTGACCAATCATTAATATTTTCATCAATACGCTCCAATAATTACTAATTTATTCCGACTTGTTTTCAAGTACCAGATGCCCCACCGCAGTGTTTGATGCCGGGACATGATAAAAACGGTGTTTTAACTCAACCTGCTCGTTCAGCGCGCCACGCATGATCAACCACATAACCAGCTCCACGCCTTCTGAACCGGCCTCACGCACATAATCGATATGGGGTTTTTTTGCCAGGTTTTCGGCATCATCCACCAGCCGATCCAGGAATTCATTATCAAACTCCTTATTGATCAGCCCAGCACGTGGCCCCTGCAATTGGTGGCTCATGCCACCGGTACCCCAGACCTGCACATTCAGGTCTTCATCAAAACTTTCAATCGCCTTACGCAGCGATTTACCCAGCTCGTAGCAACGCTGTCCAGAAGGAGGTGGATACAGCACCACATTCACCGCAAAGGGGATCACCAGACAGGGCCACTCTTCAACCTGACCAAATACCAGAGACATGGGAACCGTCAGGCCGTGATCCACATCGATTTTGTTCACCAGAGTGAGATCAAAATTATCCTGGATCAGCGACTGTGCAATATGTGCAGCCAGTTCAGGGTGACCCTTTATGGCGGGTACAGGTCGAGGCCCCCAGCCTTCGTCAGCGGGCTTGAACTCTTCTCCGCAACCGATAGCAAAGGTAGGAATAAAATCCATATCGAAGGCAGTGGCATGATCGTTATACACCAGAAAAATCACGTCAGGTTTCTGTTCCCTGACCCATTCCTTGACATACTCGTAGCCCTTGAATAGTGGTTTCCAGTAGTCTTCCCCGGTCTTGCCCAGATCGATAGCCGCACCTATGGCAGGCACATGTGAAGTGGTAACACCTGCGGTTATTTTAGCCATTACGACTCTGCCTCTTTATATAAATTACCTTGTGGAGAGCGGCCACCATCCAGCATCATTTGCCTGTACTCGTCTACGCTCATACCGGTCATGCTGGATGCGGCATCCTGGAAGCTAATGCCGTCGGTAGAAAAAATTTTCGCCAGAAAATAGATGTTGCCACCTAGTTCCATCATACGATTGTAATCCCGATCCAGCACCGCCAGTCGCTGCTCTTCAGTCATATCCCACTCGTTCAGATATTCCCGTTCATTGGCCAGAAAGCGCTTGCGGTTATAAGGCTTCATTAATGACATGGCAAACTGATTCAGGTGATAACCCTTGCGTGCCATATCAGCATCAAAGATGATAGTGCCCGGTATGTCGTCGTAGGGTTGCGGCTTTCTCATAATGACCTCAGATTAACCCGACTTCCTGTAGACGCTTATCCAGGCGGCTGAATACCTTGCGCGTGTTACCAGAAAAGATTTGCTGCTTCTTTTCATCGCTTAGCGCACAGCCATCGATATAGCGCTTGGTATCGTCAAAGTAAAAACCGGTTTGCGGATCAATTCCACGTACCGCACCCACCATCTCTGACGCGAATAGAATATTTTCGGTAGGCACCACGTCTACCAGCAGGTCGATACCTTCCTGGTGATAAACGCAGGTGTCGAAGTAAATATTATTTTCAATAAAGTCATTCAGTGGCTGCAACTTCATCATGTCTGACAAACCGCGGAAACGCCCCCAGTGGTAGGGCACAGCACCACCGCCATGCGGGATAATAAATTTCAGATCAGGGAAATCCTTAAACAGGGTTTCCGCCATCATCAGCTGCTGGAATGCCGTGGTATCCGCCCCCAGGTAATGTGAACCGGTAGTATGGAAACAGCGATGACAGCTGCCACTGACATGAATCATCGCAGGCACGTCCAGCTCCGCCATTTTTTCATAAATGGGGTACCAGTAACGATCATCCAGCGGTGGCGACTTCCAGTAACCACCGGAAGGATCAGGACTCAGATTACAACCGACAAACCCCAGTTCGGTAACACAGCGTTCCAGCTCGGCTGCACAGGCTTCCAGACCCGATTCTGGTGACTGCGGTAACTGCGCAGCACCGATAAAGTTTTTAGGGTATAGCTGAGTAATTCGATAGATCAGGTCGTTGCAGTGTTCAGTCCAGGTCGTGCTGGTAGACTGGTTGCCAATATGATGTCCCATCCAGCTGGCACGTGGCGAAAAGATCGTGACATCGCTGCCGCGTTCATTCTGTAATTTCAGCTGCGCACCTTCCAGACTATCGCGAATCTGGTCATCCGAAATATTGATGACGCCCTTCTCGTGCTGAAACAGGGGATCAGTAGCCAGATCTTTTTTCTGCTGTTCACGGTACTCACCCAGTTCATCCGGCGCAGTGGTATAGTGGCCGTGACAATCGATAATCAAACCCTTGCTCATTTCAGATCCTCCAGTGAATCCAGATATTTAAAACCAGCAGCTTCCAGTCCAGGACGCATGTTATACATATCCAGCCCCAGAATGCCTTCAGCCAGCTTCTGGCGCTTGGCTTCTTCATTGGCTTCGCGCGCCAGTGCTGCTTCCAGCGTCACTTCAGCGTTTGCACGCGGCACCACACAGACACCATCGTCATCTGCCACAATAATGTCACCGGGGACGATGTGCTGACCAGCACACTGTATCGGTACATTCACCGAACCCAGGGTATTTTTTACGGTACCTTTGATAGAAACAGCTTTAGACCATACTGGAAAATTCATTTCAGTCAGGTCTCGAACATCGCGTACGCCCGCATCAATAATTAGCCCTCTAACACCGCGCGCCTGGGCTGAGGTAGCCAGCAGGTCACCGAAATATCCATCGCTGCAAGGTGATGTGGTGCCAACGACCAGCACATCACCCGGCTGGCAGAGTTCTATCGCGACATGGATCATCCAGTTATCACCGGGCTGAGCCAGTATGGTGATTGCACTACCCGCGATTCTCGCCCCGGAATAGATAGGCGTCATATAGGGGTCAAGGTTACCGATACGACCCTGTGCCTCGTGTACGGTAGCAGCGCCCAGTCTGCCAAGCTCATCGATTACCTTTGACTCGGCACGCTGGATATTCTTAACCGCAACGCCCTGAACTGTATGTGAAATCATACTTTACCTCTTAATCATCAAAACCGTATAAGCGCGCAGGATTATCCACCAGGATTTTTTTCTGTAGCGCTTCATCTCTTGCAATCAACGGCACCAGATCCAGCAGGTCCGCATCGTTTGGCATATGCTTTTTAATATTCGGATGCGGATAGTCGGTACCCCACAGGATTCTGTCTGGAGCAATTTCAACCAGCCCCTGGGCGTAGGGAATTGCATCATAGAAAGGAGGAGCGATTGAAATTCGCTCTGACCCACATACCTTCACCCACCAGTTTTCACGCTGCATGAAATCGCACAGAACCTGGTAAGCCTTCTGTCCCACGCCTTCAGAGGTGGGTACACGCCCCATGTGATCAACCACAATTTGCATATCGATCTGGTCGAAGAATTCCTGATACTGGATAATGTCTTCAGCATTCACATGGATGACCAGATGCCAGCCTAGCGGCTTGACGCGATCCAGTACGGTTTTCATCATTTGCAGATTAGGCGCCCCACCCAGATGGGTAACGAAATTAAAACGCACGCCGCGTACACCACCATCGTGCAAATCCTGAAAATCATTCTCTGAAAAAGTATCGTTAGCGATACATACACCGCGATAAGCGCCGTTGCTGCTCTTGATCGCATCCATCATGCCGCGGTTATCGATACCGTGGCAACTGGCCTGCACCAGCACAGCGCGTTCGATACCCAGTTTGTCATGCAGGCGCTTAAGTGCATGTTTGTCAGCATCAGGTGGCCAGTATGTTGCCTTTTCTGAATAAGGAAAAATATTGTGTGGCCCAAAAACGTGGCAATGTGCATCACAGGCTTTAGCTGGCGCCTTATAACGTGGGGTACGCGTGTTATTATCAGGCGGCATGCAACTGGGTTTAGTTTCCCCTGGTGTATTCATTTTGTTATCTCCGGTATAAAAAGCTCACCTTTACTCAACAGTCTGGCTGTTCTCAACAGCCCTGCCTTGATCACCTTATCGTGATCGTCAAGCGTCAGCTCAACCGAAAACTCTCCAGAAGGATGCTCAACTGACATCTGCTTATTTTTACCGTGCGGGATTTTAGCGATTCCCTGCGCCACCGAATCCTCAAGGATACAGGCGGTTGCCACAGATACCGCACCCAGCACGCCAATCGCAGCATGACAGGCATGAGGAATAAAGGTTCTTGTACATACATGACCTCCCGCTCGGGGAGGACTGATTAAAGTCATCTTGGGAACGACCTTTTTAGTCACATCCCCCAGATTCATCATGGTTCCAGCCTGCAGGCGAATCGCTTCCAGGCGAGCGCGGAATTCTTCATCCGCAGATAATTCTTCGCAGCTTTCGTAGCCAGTTTTACCAAGCTCGGCCGCATTGATCACCACCACCGGCATGCCATTGTCGATACAGGTCACTCCGACACCATTAATGACATCGCGATGATTACCGGTAGGCAACAGTGAACCGCAGGCCGATCCCGCCACATCCAGGTAATTACAGATAACCGGTGCAGCAGTTCCGGGTACACCATCGATGCGCACATCGCCCTGGTACTCTACGCGTCCGTCTGGCGTTTCGATGATTTGCTCACACAGGTTACTGCTATTGACCATATAAATTCGAATGGTGGTGGTATCACCCTGAGGCTGGATCAAGCCGCTCTCAACTGCGAAAGCGCCCACACCCGCGAGAATATTTCCGCAGTTAGGCGTGCTGTCTACGCGGTCTTCACCCACTACGACCTGCACAAACAGGTAATCAACGTCAGCATCTTCACGCTCAGAAACACTGACAATACCCACCTTACTGGTGAGCGGGTTTGCGCCCCCGAGGCCATCGATCTGACGTGCATCTCTACCCAGGGCACTGAGCAACACCTGATCACGCAGCTCAATATCCTGTGGCAAATCGTCTGCCCGAAAATAGACCCCTTTGGAGCTACCACCACGCAATTGCATGAAAGGTATGGAAACTTGCATAAGATAAAACCGTACCAGTTAAATTTTTATTCTACAGCTCAAGAAAACAGCTAAATATGCAAAATCAGCGCAATTTATTGCACTTTTTGATTGCTTAATGAGAAATTCAGCCATAAATTTACTGCTATGGCCTCTCCCCCTTGAGCACTAGCCTCCGCTTGATATCAGCCCTAGAGACAGCACAGGAAACGCGATTAACAACGCCAGGCGCACCAGATCAGACATCACAAACGGGAATACACCCTTAAAGATATCCTTGATAGAAATTTCCGGCGCCACCGACTTGATAACAAAAACATTCATACCGATGGGCGGGGTTATCAATCCCAGTTCCACGGTAATTACGGTCAGAATGCCAAACCAGATTGGGTCGATGCCTGCGGACTGTATCAGCGGATACACGACCGGGACCGTCAACAGCAGCATTGCAATACTGTCCATCACGCAACCGAGCAGGATATACAGAATCAATACGCAGAACAGTACCGCCAGCGGTGCCAGGCCCAGGCTGTCGACAAATTCAACCAGTGCAAACGAAATACGTGACACGGACAGGAAATAACCAAAGATTTCAGCACCGATAATCATGAAAAAGATCATCGCACTGAGAAACAGGGTTTCATGAACCGCATCCTTGAAGCTATGGAAGTCCATGCCTCGGAATAGCGCGATTATTAACGCACCAAATGCACCTACAGCGGCCGCCTCGGTCGGTGTAAACAGGCCTGTGTAGATACCACCAATAATCAGCGCAAAGATTGCCGCAAATGGCAGCACGCCCTTGAGACCCAACAGTTTTTCTTTAACAGTGGTCGGCTCGCTAGGTTGCGCTAGTGTAGGGAATAGCCACACCGACACCGCGATGGCGATGCAATACAGCAAAAGCCCCATCAGGCCAGGAATAATACCGGCAACAAACATGTCACCAACCGACTGCTCGGTAATCAGTGCATACAGCAGCAGCGCAATGGACGGTGGGATCATGATGCCCAAAGTACCACCCGCCGCCAGGGTGCCAGCGGCCAGTGAAGGCGCATAACCATTCTTGCGCATCTCGGGCAATGCCACCTTGGACATACTGGCTGCAGTCGCTAACGAAGAACCGGAAATCGCAGCGAATATGCCACATGAAGTGACCGCTGCCAGCGCCATTCCACCTCGCCATCCTCCGAAGAGGGACTTGGCACCATTAAACAGCTCACTGGACATCTTCGCCTTGGAAGCAAACACCCCCATCAGGATAAACATCGGGATAGGACTGAAACTGTAGTTGGAGAGGGTTTCAAAAGGACCACTTTCCAGTATCGAAATAGCCGGTTCGAAAGCTACGATAGAACCAAAACCCACGAAACCTGCCAAAGCCATAGCCAGCGCAATGGGGCAGCGCAGGGCTATCAGCACCAGCATGCCACCGACACATATAAAACCTATTAATGCAGCACTCACTATAAACTCCTGCTGTTTGCCATGCGTTCAAAAGAAACCAGAAACCCTCGCACAGCAAGCGTAGCGGCAGGAATTAGCGCCAGACCATAGACATATGACATCGGTATCAACAAATCCTGAGTCGTTTCACCGTCTTCCATAACCCGCAGCATGGAGGTATACAGACCATAGCTGATACCCACGCCAAGCAGGCCAAAACCAAAAGTATAGAAACCGGTTAAAAACTCTTTCATACGCTCAGTCATACCTTCGGTGAACAGGTCGACAATAACCTGTCCACGACTGACTGAATAAGGCAGGGAAAAAAGCACCATGAAAAGCAAGCCATAACTGATCATTTCGATACCACCCAGAAAGGTGACATCAATCTTCCCGTCCGAAGCGTTGAAGATCATTCGAGAAAAAATGTCGGCCATGGTGACCAGCATCATCGAGACCAGCAACACCCCGGAAAGGTCGTGCATCAGGTATGACAGTTTTTTTACTAACTGGTAGATAAATTTCATAGACTTTTAACCCTGCTTTAACTGCTCTGATCAGCTGTGCCTAGCTGGCGCAGGTTGCCGCCAGCTCATTCGCACGCTTGTATACCTTACGTGCAGGCAGCCCCTTGTCTTCCAGTTCTGACAGGTAGGATTCTGTCGCTTCATCCAGCACTGGTTTCCAGTCCGGATTGTTCGCACCACCTTCTATCGTCACGATATTGTGACCTGCCTTGACTGCCTGGGCACGACCCTTGACATCCTGAGCATCAAACACCTGACCTGCTTTCTTGGCCCACGCCAGACCCGAATTTTTATCGATAACCTTTTTCAGGTCGGCAGGTAAACTGTCATAAACTGAATTGTTCATGGTGACGATAAAAGACAGGGTATAGAGACCAATTTCTGTATGCTGCTTGGACAGCTCATTCAATCTGAAGGACAGCGCGCCTTCCCAGGGTAAAGCCACACCATCAATTACACCGCGCTGCATAGACTGGTAAGACTGCGGTGCAGGCATTCCAACAGGTTTAGCACCTAAGCCTTCCAGGATCTTGCTGACTACAGTGGTTGGACGACGGATCTTGAGACCAGCGAAATCTGACGGCTTTTTGATTTCAGTGTCACGCGTATGAATATGACCCGGACCGTGGGTGAACATAAACACCGGTCTTGTATCTTCATACTCAGATGAAATCAGGCCTTCGTCATACAGGGTCTGGATAATGCAGGAGCCATGTTCGGCATTCTTCACAATACCTGGCAGCTCTACCACCTGCGTTAGCGGGAAGCGATTTGCAGTATAGCCCTGCACGGTAGCGGTCATATCAGCAATACGACTTTTCACTGCTTCGTATTGAGCCGGCGGCTTCGCCAGCGTGCCTGATGGATAGACTTCTACCTTGATTCTGCCATTGGATTCCTTTTCCACTGTATCAGCCCAGACCTGCATCAGGTCCTTGTGCGCACCGGCAACCGGTGGCCACAGGTGGGCAAATCTCAGGGTAACGTCAGCCGCTAGCGCACTGGAAGCCGATACAGCAACGGTCAATCCCAATACAACACCAAGGCCTAATTTTTTTACTTTTTTCATTTCATTCCTCCTGTTTTAGAAAACGGACTACAACAACCTACTTACAAACTTCAGCCAACTCAAGTGCACGCTTATACACAGCTCGTGCAGGTAAGCCTTTGGCTTCCAACTCAGACAGATAAGATTCTGTCGCGTTATCCATTATGGGCTTCCATTGTGGATTATTTTTACCACCTTCAATAGTCACAATTTGGTGCCCTTCTTTCACTGCCTGCGCTCTACCTTTTTCGTCCAGCGCATCAAAAGCCCTGCCTGCTTTTTTCGACCAGCTCATGCCAGAGTTTTTATCCAGCACCTGCTTCAGCTCTGCAGGCAATTTTTCATAGGCAGATTTATTCATGGTAACAATGAACGACAGGGTATACAGACCACCCACCTCGGTATGATACTTAGCCAGCTCATTGATTCTGAAAGCGTTCACACCTTCCCACGGCAGCGTAACCCCATCGATCACCCCGCGCTGAAGAGATTGGTAGGACTGCGGCGCAGGCATACCCACAGGCTTAGCGCCCAGACCTTCCAGCAGTTTGCTTACCACGGTAGTCGGACGACGTATTTTCAGCGCAGCCAGATCTCCAGGCACTTTGATTTCTTTGTTTTTGGTATGAATATGACCCGGTCCATGCGCAAACAGAAATAGCGGTTTGGTATCTTCATACTCCGAAGCGATTAAACCTTCGTCATACAATGACTGGATGATGCAGGAGCCATGCTCCGCATTCTCAACCACACCAGGCAGCTCGACAACCTGGGTTAAAGGAAATCGATTAGCGCTATATCCCAGTACCGTTGCAGTCACATCGATAATGCGATTCTTCACCGCTTCGTATTGAGCCGGGGGTTTCGCCAGGGTTGAGGACGGATACACCTGTATCGCAATTTTTCCATTCGAATCCTTTTCAACCGAGTCAGCCCAAACCTGAAATACATCCTTATGCGGACCCGAGACTGGTGACCAGAAATGTCCAAACCGCAATGAAACATCTGCTGCAAACGCGTTAGAAGCCGAAACAGCCAAAGCGACTGCCAGAACAGGGCTGGCAGCTAATTTTTTTATGCAATTCATTTGCACTCCTTAGAAATTTAACAGAAAGATAAAAATTGATGATTGAATTATATTGAGGTGAAGGGAATATAATATGCAAAAATCTGGCAGTTAATTGTACATTTCGTTCATTTTTGGCTTTTTATTGCATAACACAACGAAAGCCAATGTATTAAATTTCAGGCAAAAAAAAGCACCTGAATAAAGCTCAGGTGCTTTTTGTCCTGCTTACCCGGCGTATAAACAGCCAGTTAACTGAGTTGCTACAGTAAAGCCTGTTTAAGTTCAAATGCTTCGTCTGCTGCCTGCGCTAAAGTCAGGTTATTGCTACCGTTCAACAACTTCCTGCCCACCATGTGATCCGATGCTGCATTGATACTGTCGATTGCAATCAGGCTGCCTTTGCGGAAGTACATCCAGGAGAAACTGCGACTTTCCTGCTTGCCTCGCATGACTGCCTCATCATAGCCAGCAGACAGGCCTACCATCTGTAATTTGAGATCATATTGATCGGACCAGAACCAGGGGGCGGCATCGAAAGGCTTTGCGTCGCCGAGGATACTGGCGGCAACCGCCTTACCCATTTCAACCGCATTTTGTACCGATTCCAGCCTGAGCAGACTACCATCGGCCTGGCGCTGCGCGGTGCAATCACCCAATGCATACACATCAGCCTGGCTGGTCTGGCCGTTATGATCAATGATGATACCGCCATCGCATTCGATACCTGCATCCTGTGCCAGCTCCTGGTTTGGTAAAATACCCACGCCAAGCACCACCATATCTGCCCTGACCTCGCGGCCATTGCTTAGCCGCACAGCAACCGCATTCCCGTCTTTGGTAATGATCTCACTGACCGCGGCATTGAGCAGGATGTCGCAACCGTGTTGTTCATGCAGCTCCCTGAAATACTCGGAAATCATCGGCGAAACGACGCGCGCCATTAAACGCTCGGCAAACTCGACGACTGTTACTTTTTTACCCAGCTTACTGGCAACCGCGGCCATCTCAAGCCCGATAAAACCACCGCCAACAATCACCATGTGTTCAACAGAGGGGATATGTCTGGCAATTCCCAGGGTGTCGTCCAGGGTACGTAGCGCATGCACACCTTTGGCGTCCACCTGAACAATAGGCGGTATACGTGCACGCGAACCGGCAGCAAGCACCAGCTTGTGGTAAACCACCTGTTCGCCATTATCCAGCGTGACGGTTTTGCCCGCTGTATCAATCGCAGTCACCCGCACGCCAGTCTGCAGCTGAATGTCCTTTTTCTCGAACACCGCGGGCTGACGTATAGTCAACTGCTCCTGCTTATATTCACCCAGCAAAAAAGCCTTGCTAAGTGGCGGGCGTGAGTAAGGCGCATACGCTTCATCGCCGTACATCACGATAGGTCCATCATACTTGCCACTGCGCAGGCTTTCTGCGGCCTGCAGGCCTCCCTGCCCGGCACCGACTATGATGACCGGCGCGCTCATTAGCTTTGTGCCTCAGGCAGTCGAACGGTCATACCTTCTAAATCAGACGTTACCTTGATCTGACAGGCCAGGCGGCTGTTTGGCTTACGCTCGGCGACCACTTCTTCCAGCATACCGTCTTCGTTTTCAGCAGGCTCTGCCAGCTTATCCACAAAGGCTTCATCGATATAACAGTGACAGGTTGCACAGCAGCAGGCACCGCCGCACTCAGCCTCCATGCCATCTACACCATTGGCGACTGCCGCCTGCATCAGGGTCCAGCCCTCTTCAATATCGATTTCAGTTTGTTCGCCATCGTGTTCAATAAACGTAACGCTTACCATAGGTACCACCATATATTTCATAAATTCAGGGTTATTGTGAAAAAGCCGGCCACCCTCAGGAGACCGGCCACTTAGCCGCTTAGTATATCGATTTTCTAGCGATTATGGTCTTTCTAACAGCAGTTTTGTTGGACTGCGGAAGTTCGAAGACGATAGCCATACCAGCTGGTCTTCCGGCTCTGCCAGCGAGAACTGTGGAATCTCCTGTAAAAAGACTTCCATCGCGGTTTTCGCGGCCAGGCGCGCAATGGAATTACCCAGACAGGTGTGTACACCACCACCCAGACCCAGATGGCCTTTGGTTTTACGGTTCACATCGTAGGCATCAGGATTGGGGAATTTACGCTCATCGCGATTTGCTGAACCATAGGCGAGGATCACAAAGTCACCCGCTTTCATGGTCTGGCCATGGAGTTCAACGTCGCGCGTCAGGCAACGACGGAAACGCTGCGCCGAGCTATTTAAACGCATGGTTTCTTCGATCGCATTGGGCAGCAGACTCATGTCGTCAACAATCTTCTGACGCTCTTCGGGGAATTGAGCCAGGTTCAGGCCAAACATCTTGAGAAAGCCCGCCAGGGATTCGATTCCAGCCATAATCAACGTGGTTACGGTAATCTGAACCTGAATCAGGTCCAGCTTCACGCCATCAACCTCGGCACTAATCAATTGACTGATCAGGTCATCGCCTGGATTGGCTGCGCGCTCTTCGATAACCTGCCTGGAGTAGGCGTTAACCCATTCAAATGCTGCAATATGCTCAGGTGCTTTCTGACGTGTTTTTCCATCGGTTTGCACCATAAGCTCAACATTGCGGCGCACTTCATTACGCACGTCTTCCGACTCCAGATTGGGCAGACCAAGCAGGGCAACCAGTACATTAAAGGTCACATCAGCTGCAAAATCGGCTGCAAAATCAAATACTTTTTTATCGCCGATATTGTTTTTTATGGCATCCGCTGCAATCTGCTGGATCGGCTCAACCAGATGATTCAGGTTGCGTTTAACAAAAACTGACTGCACCACCGAACGTAGCTGGTCATGTTTTGGCGGATCCATAGAACCCAGGGTATTACCGGCACGACCAGGAAATTCATCAACCAGATTACCCTTGGCTGAAGAGTAGGTTTGCCAGTCATTCAATGCATTCATGACATCATCATAGCGGGTCAGAACCCATTTTTGAGCCTCTTCACTCCAGAAGCAGGGATGGTTATCGCGCAGATCCTTATAGCTATCAAAGGGATTCGCATCAAACTCCGGGGAATACAAATTAAAACTGGTCATATCTACTCCTGAATATCTGTTTACTTGGTTAACTAAAAAAATCGAAAGGTGATTCCACCTTCTGGACTACACCACAGATTGGCGGTCCAAATGGGTATCATTGTTTAATGATGACTCCGAACTGATGGTTAATATTGTTGTATTTTTTTTAATCTTAGCTATTCGTTATATGAAAAAGAATTCACTTATTTCTCACTTACTGGTACTTTTTGAGCAAATCAGGAGCCTGTTTGATGAGTACTAATGACCCATATTCGATTCCAAGATTCACCCTCTACGGCGATGAGGGCAGTCAATTACAGCCTGAATTCGTGCATATTGAGGACATAGCGGACCGTAGTAAAAAGCATGACTGGGCCATTAAACCACATCGCCACGGTAAGCTATTTCAGTTGCTGTTCCTGGATAATGGAGCGGCTGAGCTGTGCCTGGACGAAGAGACCCATAAACTAAAAGGACACTGGGTTATTACCATCCCGCCCGGTTCGGTACATGGCTTCAGCTTTCCTGCGGACACCGAAGGTAAGGTTCTGACCATGGTGGACTCTTTACTTGAAGGTCACGAACCCCAGATTCAGGGCCATTTTAACCAGCTTCTGCAACAACCGCTGCGAATCCAGTTCAACCCGTCAGATGTACTTTTCAAGCAACTGGTACAAACTCTGTCTAATATCAGCCAGGAAATCAGGGTAGCCCAGTACAGCCAGAACCAGATGCTTAACTGTCTGGTCAAGATGCTTTTGATTACCATTACCCGCCAGCTGGAGTACAACCCGCAGCAGGGACAGGACAGCAAAAATGCGCGCAAACAGCTGGTGAATCACTTCAAACAGATGCTTGAAGACAACTACATGAAACACTGGACCGTACAGCAGTACGCCCAGGCCCTCAACACCTCTACCTCCAGCCTCAACCGTTTGTGTAGTGAAATCAGCGGGATTACCGCCAAGGAAATCATCCAGAATCGTTTGCTGATAGAGATTAAAAGACGCCTGATCTACACTCGCCTGCCGCTGGATAGCATCGCCTACGCGCTGGGGTATAAAGACCCCTCTTATTTCTCGCGCTTTTTCAAAAAACGTGAAGGCATTTCTCCCGGCCAGTATCGTCAGCAAAAATATAACGAGACCGAAACCTCATAATACAGGCTGATAATTTTCCCTGACCCAGGATCTGGACTCACCGAGTACACAGGGAGACGTCCATCGGGCTCTGCTGATCACCCTTTAGCCAGGCATTAAAGCACTGTTCGCGCTGTGCTCGCGGCAACTCAGCAAGCTGCTCCACCTGTCTATAGAAAGCCTCAAAATCATCCTGCCGACTGCTTAACAGGCGAGTGAACAGGGGCACCCAGTCATAATAGGTAGAGACCGATACCAGCCTGGCATTGTTCAGCTCGCCCTCGAACCATCGCTGAAATCCATCGTTATGCTGGATGGATTCAGAAAACGCCTGGTATCGCTGCCTTAACTGCTGCAAATACTCGGCCTTGCGACGCCTTTTCTGTGCAATATCAATTGATTCCTGATACAGATCATTCAAATCCTGACGCGCCTGCTTGATCAGGTCGAATACCTGCTGTCGATCATACTGGCGCTGTCGATACCGCTGCAGGCGCATGGTCTCACCCTGCTGCTGCAACCACTTCTCCACCCCAAGCTGCTGCACAGCGGACGCAAAAGATTCATTGAAGCGACTGTCACCATCTACATAAAGTTGCTGGTGTGCCAGCTCGTGAAAGATCAACCCGGCCAGCAACTCATCCGGCCAGTTGATAAAGGTATTCAGCACAGGATCATCAAACCAGCCCAATGTGGAATAGGCAGAAACATTCGCAACATACACGTCATAATGCTGCCGCTGCAGGTCATCAACAAAATCCTGCAAACGTTGCTGGTCAAAAAAACCACGGTAACCTGCACAGCCAACAATGGGATAACACCACTGTTTCGCGCTGATGGAAAACTCCTCAGCAGCAAAAAGGTTCTTTAGTGCATAACTGCGATTTAAATCAGCGTATTCGGTATAACTGTCCGACCTGGGCAAGCCCAGCTCAGTGAATGCAAAGCTTCGAATATCCTGTACCAGGCGTAAACGCTGCTTCAGTTTCTCAGGCACCTGCTCATCCTCGAGCAGGCTATTGATATCCTTTTTCTGTTGCATGATGGCGTAGTGCCCCTGCACAGATTGCAGGTAATAACCCGCATCCACACAGGCGCTAAGTAGCGTTATACTGATCAAAACCAGAATTAAATGGAATTTAGCCTGCATTAAAGTGATTTTTTTAACATGTGAAAGGCGGCAGTAATACCGAAATTTATTTTTGCATGGTATGGTATGCAGCCTTTTCCGACAATACACCATTGAGCCAGCTTGACTTAGCATAACACTATGGAAGAGATACATTACTCAACAACTGAAGACATTACCCTGTTCACCGACGAAGAACATGTAACAGTCAAAAAGGTCAATGAAGAATTCACGCAACAAAGCAGCTTAAAGGGCCTGCTGTTCCGCTTCACGTTGTTCAACGACATCCAGTGTTATCAATATATAGAACGCAAACATGGCGGAAAGCTTAAATTTCGCGTCAACCTGAGCTACCTCGACCCCAGGCCCGTGCATCGTTTTCAGCTGGCAGAAAGCTGGATAATCAGTGCTGCAATTTTCGCCATCATCAGCCTGTTGATGATTTATCTAAACTGGTTCAGGGAGCCTCCTTTCAGTACCTCGCTGGGCATGACACTAACCATTAGCGCGTTGACGCTCTGCCTGATCAGCCTGCTGCTGGGCATACTCAAATCTGAGGACCGAATCTATTTTTACAGCCAGTACGGTCGCGCGTCGATACTCGAGTTACTCAACAGGAATCCTGATAAACAATCGCTAGAAAGTTTTCTGAACACTCTGTCCCAACATATTATCAGCGCACAGACCAGTGCACGGCTGGATAGAACCGAGCAACTGGTCCAGGAACTTAAGGAATTACGCCGCCTGAAAGACGAGATGGTAATCACAGAAGAAACCTATGAAAAGGCCAAGCAACGCATCTTTGGTAACAAGGCATTTAAAAGCTGATATAAAAACTGTCCTCATCAATTTCGTCACCTGTTGCTGTAAAGTAGAGGTTTTCAGCAGAAACTTCAGGCACTATATAACTCCAAAGAGTTATCAGTTTGGCCACTTTTTTCATCTGTAATTTAAGGCCCAAATCATCAGGAAAATAATGCTGAGCAGGTTACGAACACGGCATTATTCTTATGCCGTGAGTTTGGATCGTTATGTGGATCTTGCATGGTTATTCAGGAAATTCAGCACATTTTTGTACTTCGATACCTTCCTCATACCATGAGGCTTTGTCACTCCAGAAAATATTACAATCAGGTTTTATTTTTAAATCACTATCAAGTGACCCCGCTGGTATAAACAACGTATTCCCGCGCTCATTGAGAAATGGTAGACCTGAGCCGCACTCAGAACAGAAAACCTTGGTATATGACTTTGGACCAGGGTAATCGAAACGTTTAATTTTTTCTGAACCTGATACCCAGCTTACTGTTGATGGTTTCGCTAAAATATTTGATGCAAATGATGAACCAGTGATTTTTCTACATTGCTCACAATGGCAAAAGTAGAATTTCTTTATTTCTGTTGTTACTGAATATTTCACCGTTCCGCAAAGACAGCTTCCTGTAAGTGTAGTTGGTTTCATTTTTATATCCTTTTTTCATATAACACCTGGCTCAAAAGTGTCGGCGTGATAGCACCGACATCTTTTGGAGCAAATCGTGCTGGGCTTCCACTGAGGAACAACCGGTATGCAAACATCGCACTCGAACCTACCTGTTTCCACATCATGTTTATCACCTTCCATGTAATATTTCAAAGCCAGGACGAATTAAACGCTACAAATCGCTCCCGCTTGTTATCTCCAGCCAAAAGGTTAAATCAACGTTTAAGCGTATAATTAGTAATCCATAGCCAACTCATTGAAATTCTCAATAAAGCATTAAGCTAAAACAGAATATTCTAAATTTCAGTGTTAGCTTTGAGTGATAAGCGCATAATCAGCCGGCTGACGATGCACCTTAAAATTAAAGATGTTCTGCTGAATTTCCTTACAGCGATCCAGATCGCAATCTGCAATAATCAGCTCATCTTCCAGTGTTGAACACTGCGCAACAATCTCTCCAGTCGGCGCGATAATGCAACTTTGACCAATCAGGTCACAGCCTTCTTCCTTACCTGCTTTGGCAACACCGACCACCCAGGTACCATTCTGGTAGGCACCTGCCTGCATCACCAGATGATTGTGAAAACACTGCAGATGATCGTGCTGCGGCGCGGGTGGATAATGTACCGGAGTGTTATAACCCAGCATGACCATTTCAGCGCCCTGTAAACCTAATACTCGAAAGGTTTCTGGCCAGCGTCTGTCGTTGCACAGACACATACCCATCCTGCCGTTAAAGGCATCAAACACCGAAAAGCCCAGGTTGCCATGCTCGAAGTATCTTTTTTCCAGATGCTGAAATGCTCGCCAGGGTTCATGCTCTTTATGGCCCGGCAAATGGATCTTGCGATATTTGCCTACAATCTTACCCTGAGCATTCACCAGGATAGAAGTATTGTAGTGATGTGTTACCCCGCCTTCTTCAGCCAGTTCAGCATAGCCGAGATAGAACCCGATTCGCAGCTTTGCTGCCTCTTCAAAAAGGGGCAGAGTATCCGGCCCTGGCATCTGAGTTTCAAAAAACTGATCTATTTCAGACTGATCCTGCATATACCAGCGCGGGAAAAATGTAGTTAATGCCAGCTCTGGAAACACCACGACCTGAGAGCCCATCGCTCTGGCTTCACGCATCAATTCAATCATTCGCCTTACACAGGAGCTACGCGATTCTTCACGTGCAATTGGCCCAAGTTGTGCGGCAGCGGTTTTTAGTATTCTTGCCATGATACGTCCCTTATTGGTTGGCTTTATTTAATACAACCTGAAGCAGCACATTAGCGCCTGCTTCAAGTTCATGCGGCGCGGTATATTCAGCAACATTGTGACTGATGCCGCCCTTACTCGGTACGAACACCATCGCGGTTGGGCAGTTGGGTGCAAACATCTGTGAATCATGGCCCGCACCCGATGGCATACGCTTGCAGCTTAATCCCTGTGATAATGCGGTCTGCTCAACCAGATCGATCATACCGTCATCGAAAATCACCGGTTCAAAACGTGCCAGAGTGTGAGAGGTATAAGTCACCCCTTCCTGTTCACAGGTCTGTTTAATAAAATCTGACAGTCGCTGTTCTGCCTGTTGCAACAGCCCTTCGTCCATATTGCGCAGATCAACCGTTAGCAATGCCTGTTTGGCGATCACGTTCACCAGATTTGGCACCAGCTCAGTCACACCAACAGTAGCTACCTGCGAGCCGCCCATTTCACTGGCAATACGACGTGCTTCCACCGCAATGGCTGCAGCCACATAGCCCGCATCATGTCGTAAATGCATGGGTGTGGTACCGGCATGATTGGATACTCCCTGCAATCGATACTCGGTCCATGAAATTCCCTGCACACCGGTGACTGCACCAATCTGAAAGCCCTCCTGTTCTAAAACCGGACCCTGTTCAACATGCAATTCTACAAAACAGCTGGCTCGAAACTGACCGACATCGGTATCACCGGCATAGCCAATACGCGCCAGCTCTTCACCGACAATACTGCCATCAATGCCACGCGTGGTGAGTACCTCGTCAAGATCCAGAAAACCCTGATGCACCGCACTACCCATCATATCCGGAGCGTAACGCGCACCTTCTTCATTGGTAAAAAATCCAACACCTACCGGACGACGCGTAGTGATACCTGCATCATTCAACGTAGCTATCACTTCAAGCCCGGCGAGTACGCCCAGATTGCCATCATAACGACCACCCGTAGCCACGGTGTCGATATGCGAGCCGGTTAACACGGGTTCTACATCTTCCTGCCCGGCTCGTATTCCGATGACATTACCCACGCGGTCGATACTGATCTGTAAGCCGAGTTGCTGCATCCACTCACACACCAGATCACGGCCCTGTCGGTCCTCATCACTCAGCGCCAGTCGGCAAACGCCATTGCCTTCAATCGCTCCAATCTGCGCAAGCTCAGCAATGCGCGATGAAAGACGCTCAGAATTTATTTTTAGATTTTCACTCATACACTTCCTCAGCTGTGCGACCCACTATTTGCAGATAGGCATCAGGGTCTGTTGCCCCTTCTGTTCCTAATAACAAGATACGACTGTGTTCATTGAGCCCGAGTTGTTGGCTTGCTTTAGCATCCTGCATGGTTGCAATCAATGCAGCCAGACCTGCTACTGCAGATTCACCAGCCACTATGGCACCATCACCATAACGATTATCCGCCAGTAAACGCATGCAGTCGGCTGCAGCGTCATCGTGCACCTGTATCGCGGCCAGTGCGCCGGGTTGTAATACCTGCCAGGCCAGCGTGGATATTTCACCGCAGGCAAGGCCTGCCATAATACTATCCAGTGAACCAGGGGCTACTTCGGGTTGCCCTGCTTCTATACTCAGAAAACAACAGGCAGCAGTATCCGGTTCTACAAGAATTGAGATCGGTCGTTGCGCGCCAAAACTCTGCCAGAAATGCGCGAGTACGGCTGCTGCCATGCCACCCACTCCTGCCTGTAAAAAAATATGGGTTGGCGCTGACTGATAGGGTAATTGCTCGATAGATTCCGCAGCCAGCATGGTATAGCCACGCATGATATTCAGTGTGTTTTCTATTTCTTCACCATCGGTGGTATCCTGAATCACATGCCAGCCCTGTTTTTTGGCAGTTTGCTGCGCTTCACGCACCGCATCATCGTAGGTTCCATTGACACGTCTGACTTCGGCCCCATATTGAGCAATAGCCTGTTCGCGTTGTGTAGATACAGTTTGATGAATATAGATAACACTACGACAGCCTGCCATCTGAGCACCCCAGGCAACCGAACGGCCATGATTACCATCGGTAGCAGAAGTAACCGTAATAGCCGATACAATGTCAGCATATTTGCCATCAAAGATATCCTGCGTCTGTATATTTGTTTCTCCGGTTGCCTGCTCTATCTTGCGCATTAACAGGCAAGCTACTGCATAGGCACCACCCAGGGGTTTAAAACTCCCTAATCCGAAGCGCTGACTTTCATCTTTATAATGTACTGATGCAACGCCCAGTGTACTCGCAAGGCCTGACAGATCGCGCAAAGGCGTTGGCGCATAGCCTGGCCAGGAAGAGATAATCTGCCGCGCCTTATCATGCGCTGGCACATTAAATAAGGGCATCAAATCGTCAGGATAATCAGCCTTCTGTTGCACCGATGGATTCATCGTCAGGCTGAACCAGTAATCAGGAAGTTTGTTGTTCATCTTTTTATATTTATTTAAATTGGTATTTAATCGTTGTTGTGTTTTGTAAACAAACTGGCCGGTCCCGACAGGACCGGCCAGCTATAACCATCTAACTTAGTTAGAGGCTTCTTCGATTGAAGCACTCATCGCTTTCAGCATATCAACGCCTTCAGCACCAAATTTTTCTTCAATTAATTTCTCAACTGCTGGCTGAGAGACTGCAGCAAACTTTTTACGCTCAGCTTCTGAAATACTATTTACCTTCATCTTCTTCGCCAGATGAGGCAATCCGCGACTTGAAGCTTCAATAATTCTAGAAATACCACGACCGGCAACTACTGCTGCTTTTGCCGCATAATCCACCACACTTTTCTCTTCATCAGTCAGGCTATTGTAGAAATCCATATTCATGAACCACACATAAGGGGTAATCACATGCTGGGTCAGGGTCAGGTATTTCTGTACTTCATCAAACTTGGCAAAAGCGATAATCGGAACAGGGTTCATCTGACCATCAGCTACACCGGTTTGTAGAGCGGTATACACTTCAGCCCATGGCAGAGGAGTTGGTTTCGCACCCAGAGAAGAGATAATCGCTTCGTGAGTCGGTAGAGTCATAGTGCGGATGCGCAGACCTTTCATGTCATCCAGCGTATTAACTGCACGCTTTGAGTTAGAGATCGCAAAATAACCGCCACTGTCAAGCAAGCCCAGCACCTTAAGGCCGGTTTTGTTTTCAATATCAGCGGTCAGCTTCTTACCAAAGCCGCTGTCCTTATCCATCACATCATGTACTACCGAAATATTCGGGAAAGCAAAAGGCAGATCAAAAACACCAATCAGCGGATAATGCTGCGCCACACCACCCGAAGAAGAGATATTCGACTGTATGACACCTGTACGTGTCTGTTCTATAACCTCGTTATCCTTACCCAGTTGACCATCAGAAAAAATCTGCACCTTAACCGAACCATTGGTGCCAGATTCAACCAGTGATTTGAACACAGAGGTCATCGCGCCTGAGTTATTGTTAAACGGATCGCCTGGATTCAGGTGAGAGATTTTAATGACTTTTTCTGCCTGAGCAGGCAGCGCTATAAGACCCATGGCCAGCGTTGCTGCCATCAGGGTTAGTTTTAAATAGCCTGGTTTTTGCATAGGTATTATCCTCGTATGGTTAAACGATGTTTCGTGTCAGATTAAAAAGAGATTGCCAGATTTAGTCATTTATAGCCCCAGCAATCGCGGTATAAAAAGTGTCAGGTCTTCCCACATGGAGACCGCGAACAGTACTAAAATCTCTACCACCAAAAAGGGCCAGAGCGCTTTGGATATTGCCTCTACGCGCTCACCGGTAACCGAGGCGAGCACAAACAGACAGGCACCCACAGGTGGCGTCATCAGCGAAATATTTAATGCCAGCACGATCATGATGCCGGCATGCACCGGATCCATACCAATGGTTAAGGTTAAAGGTCCCAGTACCGGAGCCAGAATAATCAACGCAGCATTGATATCCATAAACAGGCCGATACCCAGCAACAGCAGTAGAATCATGCAGATGATTGCAGTAGGGTCTTCAGACACCGACAGGAAGGCCGCAGCAATGGCCTGAGGAATCTGTTCAAAGGTCATCCACCAGCCCAGTATCGAAGCCGCCGCGATAATCAGAAAAACCACGCCGGTAATCAGTGCTGTTCGGCCCAGCATTTCGTAGATATCGCGCCAGCTCAGCGTGCGATAAATCACACCACCAAGAATCAGTGCATAAGCCACCGCAATCGATGCAGCCTCAGTTGGCGTAGTAATCCCGCCCAGAATAAAACCCAGAATGAGCACTGGCATGACCAGGGCAAAAATACTTTCTCGAAAAGATGAAAATATCTTACGCAGGCTTGGACGCTGATCAGATTTAGGAAGATTCCAGCGCTTGCCAAAGGCCGCAATCACCGCCATACAAACCAGACAGATTAATAACCCCGGTAGAATCCCCGCAGCAAATAACCCGGCGATAGAAACCCCCATCAACGAGCCATAAACCACCATTAAGGATGAAGGCGGAATAGTCGGCCCGATAATTGAACCCGCAGCCGTAACCGCACAGGCAAAGGGTCGGGTATAGCCCTGTTTCACCATCGCAGGCACCAGCGTATTGCCAAAAGCTGCGGCATCTGCAGTTGCTGCACCACTAAGCCCGGCAAACATCACCGAAGCCAGCATATTAGAATGCGCCATACCACCGCGCAGATAACCCACCAGCGCATCGGCGAAACCAACCAGCTTATGTGTAATACCTGACCGGTTCATAATCTCACCCGCCAGGATAAAGAACGGCATTGCCAGAAATGGAAACAGGTCCAGCCCGGCAAAAAACCGTTTAGGGGCCATAGACAGGAATTGCTCACCGCCAATCTGCGCAATACCAACAATGCCCGCAATACCCAGTACATAACCTACGGGTACACCGACAATGAGGAGCAGAAAAAAAACGATGGCAACAGAAATCATATTGAAACGCTCTCCTGGTCGGGTTCAGGCATCAACTCGGCCTGGTCTCTTACCGCCACCAGGACAACCTGAATCGCTGCCAGCAGACAGGAAACCGGTACTGCTGCAAAAGGAATAGATTTCGGCATGCTATAAATCATGGTTAAGCGCCTGGCACCATCGATAGTGAAGCCAAGCCCATAATAGAAAAGGAAGGCAAAAAACAGGAATCCCAGTAAATCAATCACGCCCATTAAAAGATGTCGCGGTATGCCCTGGGTCCGATCAAACAACACCAGCACACCGATATGAGCACGTCGCGATATTCCTACCGAAACCGCCAGCAGTGCCATCCAGATCATCAGGTAACGTGCCAGTTCTTCGGTAAACGTGATCGGGAATTCGGAAAAATATCGCACGAAGATACCTAGCCAGACATCCAGTACCAGAATCGCCATCAGAATAATGACAACCACTTCAGTCACCTGACTGAGCCGATAGCTTATGGTCGCGGCTATATTCGCAATACGCTGGAAACTGGATTCAGAAGCTTGCATTGTCGCCTGATACTGAAATACGATGAGCTGAATCTTGCAACAATAATTTCAATAAGTCCAGACTTTTGAAATTATAATTTCAAGCAGTGATTAATGCTATCCTATAAAACAATTAATCTGATATACGGAGTTACCTGCATGCCACCAAAAAAAGATGATGAATCTGCGCTCGCAAGAATTAGAAATCATTATCAGAGTCTGCCTCCCAGCGAGCGTAAGCTGGCAGATTTAATCCTCGACTTCCCTGGCGACATGGCCAGTTACTCCGCTACCGAGCTGGCACAGTTAGCCGGGGTATCCAAGGCTGCAGCCACTCGACTTTTCCGTCGTCTTGGCTTTGAAAATTTTGAGCAGGCTCGTCGTCTCACCAGGGAACAACAGAACTGGGGATCACCACTGTACATGCTAAGGCAGGAGCCCGAGATTGATGTTCAGGATTCCTACCTGCGTCGACAGATGGAGCAGGAGCTTTCCATCATGACTCGTACTTTTGAAGCACTGGATCCGCGCAAACTCGAACGTATTGGTAAAAGCCTGGTCGATGCAAATCGAATCTGGCTTTTGGGATTTCGTCATAGCCACTTCCTCGCTGATTATGCGCGCTGGCAATTTCTGCAAGTTCGCGACGATGTTCAGCTACTGGTTTCAGAGGCATCTACGCTGGCGGAACAGATGGTGGACTTTAAGCCCGGCGACATTGTGGTTGCGGTAGGTTTCAGACGCAGAACCTTACGCTTTCGTCAGGCGCTCAAAGCCATTCATAAATTGGGCATTCCAATACTCTATCTCACTGAGCCTAACGTGGGAGCATCTATCAACTACGCGACCTGGGTGCTGCACGCAGAAGTCTCAGGGAGCGGGCCGTTTGATAGTTATCCTGCTGCCAGCTCGTTAATTCATCTATTAAGTATCGCCATGCTGAATCAGGTCGGTCGTGAAGCTCGCAGCAGGATCAACAGGGTTGAAGAGATACATGCGGCGTTAAACGATTTTGATTAATTGATTAACGATTGTGCAATGCCTTAATCCTGCCAATAAGGTCAGATAAACAGAATGCCTAGCCCAGAGAGAATTAACAGCATTCTCAGATAAATGGCTTTGGGCGCGATCACACCAAAAGATACCAGCGCCAGTGCCAGCGCCATTTTTAATCCCGCTATCAATGCAGCGAGTGCAGTGGTTTCAAAGGTAATCAGATCCGGGTTGGCAATCATACCCAGCGGAATCAGATAGAGACCGATACCCAGGGCCATTGCGGAAACAGCTACTTTTAGCCAGTTTTCCTGCACCATGCCTGCGGCGATAAACACCGCACCACAGACAGGTGGCGTAATGGTGCTGAGCAGGGCAAACCAGAATACAAACAAATGCGCCATCAGGGGTGGCAGGCCCAGTTTGATCAATGCCGGGCCTGCTACGGATACACAGATAAGGTAAGCCGCTGTAGTCGGCACTTCCATACCCAGTACCAGACAGGCAA
This sequence comes from Gammaproteobacteria bacterium, assembly GCA_050288105.1. GTDB lineage: Bacteria > Pseudomonadota > Gammaproteobacteria > JACNJF01. The sequence continues at coordinate 107,923 of JBNKDE010000013.1, read as the reverse complement.
TCGCTGTTAACAACAACGCTGGCCAGAGTGCGCCGTCAGACGCCGACAGGATTAATGAAGTGATTTTGACGCCCAGTCCGGTAATACCCAGCACCCCGATAATTATAGACGCACACAGGATGATCGAGGCAATGGTCGCAATCTGCACGCCACTGTTGATACTCGCATCCTGCATGCGCTGGAAACTGCGCTTGAGATTAAAGCTCAGATCGGCATCCACCCAAAGCAGCAAAGCGGCCGCCAGAATCGCCATGCAGGCGGCATACTGAGGGGTCACCTGGCTCACAAACATCCCCCACAGCAAAACGCAAAAGGGCACCAGAAAAAACGCTGACGTAATCGCCACCTGTCTCAATGCAGGCTGCTGATCTCGCGGTACTGCCTGTAAATTATATCGATTTGAAAACGCATCAATGCCCACCCAGACCGTAAAGAAATACAGCAATGCGGGTATGAAGGCAGCCGCCATAATGCTGGTATACGGAATGCCGGTCAGCTCTACCATGACAAACGCGCCCGCCCCCATCAAAGGCGGCATAATCTGCCCACCAGACGATGCCACCGCCTCCACAGCGGCAGCGAAAGACTTCGGGTAACCCAGCCGGGTCATCGCGGGCAGCGTGATTGCACCGGTAGAGGCCACATTGGCCGAGGCTGATCCCGAAATTGAACCAAACAATGCCGATGAAATTACCGATACCTTGGCCGCGCCCCCACGTAATCGACCCGCTGCCGCTGCCGCGATATTCATAAAGCCCTGCCCCGCCTCCCCGGCATTCAGCACCGCGCCAAAGATGACAAATATCGCCACGATGTTCACGGATATGCCGGTCAGCTTGCCCCAGATCCCGCCTTCAGCAATTGTTAACGTGCCCAGAAAACTCGCAACCGGCGTGCCCGGATGACCAAACTCTCCCGGGATATACTGACCCCACAGTCCATACAGCAGTGCAATCAAGGCCACCAGCGGTAGCGGCCAGCTGATGGCGCGGCGCGCCATCTCCAGCGTGATCAATAACAGGCAGATCGCAATAACATGTTGAAAGTTATCAGCCAGATAGCCGTACTGATCACCCAGCATGGATTGATTAAAGGCAATCCATAAACAGCTGGCAACACCCAGTATGCATAGCGCTATACCTGACCAAAGCTGTACACGATTCTTTGCCAGATAGAGAAACACCCAGGGCAACGCCAGTGCCATATGCAGCGGACGACTGACCAGATTCGGAATCAGCCCCGAGAAGATCAGCCAGAGATGAAAAAAGATCGAAACAGCCCCGAGCAGGGGCCAGAATAGCGATGAAATTTGAGGCATATTGAAAACCTGGTGATCGGGATTGCAGGCAGCAATCCCGACCTGATTAGAGTTACATCTGGTTGTCGCTCAGGGGCATTCCCGCCTCTTTGTAATACTTCACTGCACCGGGGTGTATTTTACCCTTGATATTGGCCAGTAAATCACTGTTGACCGCTTTCCACCAGCCCGCATCCGAGCTCATCGCTGCCTTTTGTTGCCAGAATGTTTTGGTTAAAGCATAGGCGGTATCATCGTCCATCTGCGTCGTGGTATAGGCCACCACGGGCAATGAGGTAGTCGTAACCGGCTGATCCTGTCCAGTATAAGTACCTGCGGGTATGACCAGGCGGGTGCGCTTAGTGGCTGCAATCTGCTCGTCACTCAACGAAAGCAAGCGGATACCGGTACCAGCAGCCGCCTCAATCACATTAGGAGCGGGATAGGAACCGGCCGTTACAAAGCCGTCAATCTGACCATTTTTGAGTGCAGGTACCGCGTTCGACAACTCAACCTGCGCCAGTTTGACCTTACCTTCCAGGCCAAACATCTTAAGGTACTTATCACCTTCCTTGGCACCAAATGAACCTTTTCCCAGCAGAATGGTTTTACCGGCCATGCCGGCAAAATCGCTTACCCCACTTTTGTCACTCATCACAAAATGCATGGTCAGCGATGGTATCGGGAATAAGGCACGAATCTCGCCAAACTTCGGATTGTCCTTGCCCTTGAACATCGCTTTACCGGACTGTGCCAGTCCTACCAGTGCAGGCGGCGTGGTAAAGACATAGTTGCCGGGGCGTACCGCTGACTCCATCACGTTCTGCACAGAGCCCTGACTCTCTTCAACCGTGACCACGATATTTCCTGCTGAGCCTTTTTTCATAGCCTCTGCAATCTGCACACCCATCTGGTAATAGGAGGAACTGGTTTTGGCTGACTTGTAGGTGACTCGCGTCTCCGCCAGAGCGGAGCTGGTCATGACCAGGCCAGCAATTGCACATATAATGGTTTTAGACATTTTCATTTCAATTCATCCTCTGGTAGTTTTTTTGATGTCTGTAGCTACCACGGTGCCGCATGACCAGCACGCTCAAAGGCAGGAAAAACAGAACACCCTGATATTGATGTCGCCAGGGCTGCTGAACCCTGAGCGAGTGGATATTACATAGGCAAGTCTATTGATTCCAGGCTTTATTTTATTGCGCTCGATATCGCAGTGGCCAAAACAACGCAATAAGCGATAAAAATCCTGACTCCCTATTGCTGCTTTGGCATGCTACCCTAAGCTTATTTTCAAGCTCGAGGGAAGACTGGTGCAGATTCTAATTTCACATTTACTGCGTTTTTTAAATCCTTTTATTCTGGCCCTCGCCCTGTCACCTTTTTCCCTACAGGCCAGTAGCAGCCAGCCTATAGTCAGCTATGCCAGCCTGGCTCAACCGGTATGGGCAGAGCATGGCATGGTGGCTTCACAGGAGCAACTCGCGACACAGGTCGGGGTAGATATACTCAAGCAGGGTGGCAATGCCATCGATGCTGCGGTTGCCGTGGGCTTCACCCTGGCTGTAACCCTGCCACGCGCAGGTAATCTGGGCGGTGGCGGTTTCATGATGGTACACCTGGCGGAAAGCAATGAAACCATCGCAATCGATTACCGAGAAATGGCCCCTGCAGCGGCGCATCGAGATATCTTTCTAAACAAGGATGGCGAAGCCGATAACAGCCTGTCTCGTTTTCACGGTCTTGCCGTGGGCGTACCAGGCACTGTAAAAGGGCTCACACAGGCCCTGGCGGACTACGGCACGTTTTCACTAAAACAGGTTCTAAAGCCTGCCATCGAACTTGCCAGTCGAGGTTTCACAGTCAACCACGACCTTTCCACCTCACTGGCCCGAGTAGCTGATCGGTTACACAAAGACCCTGCCGCCAGCGCGATTTTTTACCATCAGGATGGTACTCCCTATCAGGTCGGTGAAACCCTTTACCAGAATGATCTCGCGCGTACGCTGAGGTTAATTTCTAACCGGGGCAGCGATGGGTTTTATCAGGGTGAGGTCGCGCAAAGCATCATCCAGGCCGTGGCACAGGGTGAGGGCAATATGACACTGCAGGATCTGGCGCAGTACCAGGTAAAAAAACGCAGCCCGGTATGGGGAAATTATCGCGGATACAAGATTGCTTCTATGCCACCCCCTTCTTCGGGCGGTACCCACATCGTGCAGATCCTCAACATGATGGAACACTTTGACCTTGCCAGCAACGGACACAACAGCGCACAAACCATACATTTGATGGCAGAAGCGATGAAACGTGCCTATGCCGACCGCAGCGAATATCTGGGAGACCCCGACTTCAACAAGGTACCGGTCGCCGAACTAACCGACAAGCAATACGCCGCCCAGCTGGTGGGGCAGATCGACCCGGCCAAAGCCAGCATCAGTCAGCAAATCAAACCGGGGCTTGGCCCGCTGCATGAATCCCCACAAACAACTCATTTTTCCGTCGTCGATCGCTGGGGGAATGCAGTATCCAACACCTATACGCTCAATTTCAGTTATGGCTCAGGCATTATGGCAAAAGGTACCGGTGTGCTACTGAACAATGAAATGGATGACTTCAGCGCCAAACCCGGCGTACCCAATGCCTATGGCCTGATCGGCGGTGAAGCCAATGCGGTTGCCGCACGCAAACGCCCGCTAAGTTCGATGAGCCCAACCATCGTGTTTGATAAGGATAAGTCCGAAGTCTTGCTGATCACCGGTAGCCCCGGCGGCTCGCGCATCATTACCACCACGCTACAGATCATCAGCAATGTGATCGATCATAAAATGAATATCGCCGAAGCTACACAGGCTTCGCGTTTCCATCATCAATGGTTACCGGACAAGCTCACCCTGGAGAAAGGTTTCAGCCTGGATACCATCCGACTGCTGCAGCAGAAAGGGCATACGATAGATCCCAGTCGCTGGGCTATGGGTAGTACCCAGTCCATTTTGAAAGTTGAAGACGGCTGGACTGCGGCATCGGATACCCGCCAGGCGGGAACCCTAAGTGCAGGCTATTGATAAATGGAATTTACCCACCATCTTTTGCAGATAACTAATAAAACCAGGAGACTTGCTCGATGAAACCGAGACTAATCAGCTTCAAACTTTGCCCTTATGTCCAGAAAGCCGTACTCACGCTTTTACACAAAGGGATAGATTTCGATATCGAATACATTGACCTGATGAATCCACCTGAGTGGTTTAAGGAAATTTCACCGCTTGGTAAGGTTCCGGTGGTACAGGTCGGTGACCAGATTATCTTTGAATCCTCGGTTATCATTGAGTATCTCGATGAAGCCTATGGGGAGCCACTGCATCCTTCTGATCTGGTGTTAAAGGCGCAAAACCGCAGCTGGATGGAGTTCGGTAATGAATGCCTGATGAATGCCTTTAACCTGATTATGACGCCCGACGAGGATGGCTTTAACGAACAGGTAGAAGCCATGCTAGGGAAACTGGATCGAATTGAAAGCGTACTGGGAAACAACGCTTTTTTTAATGGCGATTCCATCTCTCTGGTCGACCTGAGTTTTGCCCCTTTATTTCAGCGCCTGAGTTTTCTGGAACCCTATATTCCACAATTGAAAGATGCCAGTCGTCACCCCAAACTCACAAAATGGGCTGACAACTTAATGCAATTACCGATTATGCCAAAATCAGCTGTGCCCGAACTTGAACAGCTATACGATGGCATGATGAAAGGCCGTGGCGGACATATCAAAAGCTTAATGGCGGCATGAATATACGCGACCTGAAATACCTGATTGCGGTCGCCGAAACTCAGCATTTCGGTAAGGCCGCTCAGCGTTGTTTCGTCAGCCAGCCCACCCTGAGCGGACAGATCAAAAAGCTCGAAGATGAACTGGGTGTCACCATCTTTGAGCGTACCAATCGCAGCGTTAAGATCACCCCGGCCGGGCAGGATATATTGCAGCATGCGCACCTCATTCTTGAGCAGGTTGACGTCATCCAGCAACTGGCTCAATCCTACCAGGATCCAGTTGCGGGGCCTTTACGTATCGGTGCAATTCCCACTATCAGCCCTTACCTGTTGCCGTTAATTTTAAAACCCTTACAGCAGGACTATCCGAATCTAAAACTGATTCTTTTCGAAGAGGCGACCGATGTACTCCTGGAACGTCTGGCCAATCATGAGATAGACGCTGCCATTCTGGCGACCGATCATCCAGAAACCGACTTCCAGGCCATCCCCTTATTCCGGGAACCCTTCTGGCTAGCTCACCCGCTGAATCACCCCTTATATACCAAGGATGAAATCACCCAGCAGGATCTGGAAGGGCTGGACATCTTACTGTTACCCGACAACTACTGCCTGGCGCAACAGGCTATGGAAGTGTGCCACCTAAGCGAGCGCCAGCAACATGGCGAGATGGCGAATCTGCGCGCCTCCAGCCTGGAAACCCTGCTACAACTGGTCAGCGCCGGTTATGGCTGCACACTGGTGCCCGCTCTGGCCATGTCAGGCTCCTGGACCACAGGCCGGGGTATTGCCACCCATGAGTTACACCTGGAGAACAGCTGGCGCAAGATCTCGCTATTCTATCGCAGTAGCTTTCCACGTTTTCAGGCACTACAGGCGATAATCACCACTATTCTGAGTCACCTACCCAATACGGTTAAGCCGCTAAGCGCAAAATAATAGGTATTACCTATTGATTCGATCAAATCATCCAATTTTACTGATTAAACAAACTCCCTGATAATTCCCCCAAGTTAATAAACAACTAACCCAAACCCTTAAATTATCAGGAGAAATATCATGTTAGAAAATAAAGAAGGCCAGTCAGTACCCCAGGTCACTTTCCGTACCCGCCAGGATCACGAGTGGATCGATGTAACTACCGATGAGGTTTTTAAAGGCAAAACCGTGGTCGTTTTTTCACTGCCCGGTGCTTTTACTCCAACCTGTTCATCAACCCATGTGCCGCGCTACAACCAGCTTGCTGCCGCGTTGAAACAGAACGGTGTAGACGACATTGTCTGTGTATCCGTTAACGATGCATTCGTTATGAATGAATGGAAAGCCAGCCAGGAAGCCGACAATATTACCTTCCTGCCTGATGGCAACGGTGACTTCACCCAGGGCATGGGCATGCTGGTATCCAAGAACGATATCGGATTTGGTGACCGCTCATGGCGGTATTCCATGCTGGTAAAAGACGGTGTTGTCGAAAAGATGTTCATTGAGCCAGACGTACCGGGCGACCCATTTGAAGTTTCAGACGCTGACACGATGTTGAGCTATATCGCACCCGGCAGCAGAGCACCCAAAAGCGTTACCGTATTCACTCGCGAAGGCTGCCCATTCTGTGTACGTGCCAAAGGTATGTTACGCGAAGCGGGTATCGAGTTTGACGAGCTGGTACTGAATCGTGATTTCCGCGAATCTACCATCCGTGCAATCTCGGGCACTTCATCGGTGCCACAGATATTCATCGATGGCGATTTAATCGGTGGATCGGATCAGCTTGAAAAATACCTGGCAGAAGATGCTAGTATTGCAGCCTGATCTTTTACATTGAATTGTTAACCCGGATACCGGTCTCAATGACCGGTATCTTTTTTACTGGATGGCGGTAATGAGCGAATATGATTTCGATCTATTAGTGATCGGTGGTGGTAGTGGTGGTCTGGCAGTCGCGGAAAAGGCTGCGCAGTTCGGCAAGAAGGTCGCCATCGCAGAATACTCACGCATGGGCGGCACCTGTGTAAACGTCGGTTGTGTTCCCAAAAAAATCATGTGGTATGCCGCCAATCTGGCCCATGCCGTAGATGATGCTAGTAGCTTTGGTATCCCGGCCCAGCGCGGCACTACCGACTGGAAGAAGCTGGTCAGCGGACGTGAGCAGTATATCGCCAATATCAATAAATTCTGGAATGGCTATATCGCTGACCTGAACATTACCCATATCCCTGGCCATGCTGAATTTGTAGACCGCAATACCCTGATCATCGATGCCAAACTATACTCAGCTGAACATATCGTCATCGCCACCGGAGGCAGACCTTTTGTTCCCGCGGTACCAGGTGCTGAACTGGGAATCACCTCGGACGGTTTTTTTCAGCTGCAACAACTACCCCAAAACGTCGCCGTTATCGGCGGTGGCTATATCGGTATAGAGCTGGCAGGCGTATTACGCGCGCTGGGTTCCAACGTCACCGTACTCGCCCCCTCTGCACGTATCCTGAAAACCTTCGACACCCTGATCAGCGATACCCTGGCTGAAGAAATGCGTAAGCAGGGTATTCAGTTGCATACTGAATTCCGTGTCACTGAACTCTCCCAGAATGAGGACGGACTACAGGTAAAAAGTGCCGATCAGGTATTAACAGGTTTTGACCAGGTCATCTGGGCCACAGGGCGTGTGCCCAATACCGACTCGATTAATCTACCCGCAGCCGGTGTCGAGATGCTGGAGAATGGGGTCATCCCGGTGGATGAATACGAGCAGACCAATGTGACGGGGATCTTTGCCCTGGGTGACATCATCGGCAAGCAGCAGCTTACCCCGGTCGCCATTGCCGCCGGTCGCCGCCTGGCCGAACGTCTTTACCACAGCAGGCCTGAACGAAAGATGGATTACAGCAATGTACCCAGCGTGGTATTCAGCCATCCCCCGATCGCCACCGTCGGTATGACCGAGCAACAGGCCATCGAAACCAGACAGCAGGTGAGTATTTACCAGAGCGATTTTACCCCCATGCGTTACGCCTTATCCGATCACGGCAGCACCACTGCGATGAAACTGGTATGTACTGGCGAAGATGAAAAAGTCGTTGGTATCCACGTCATCGGTGATGGTGCCGATGAAATGATGCAGGGCTTTGCAGTAGCAGTAAAAATGGGGGCAACCAAGGCTGATTTCGACAACACCGTCGCCATCCACCCCGGCAGCGCCGAAGAGCTGGTTACCATGAAAACACCGCTACGCAACCATCCCTGTCATGAGGTGGATGCGGGTAATGAGTGGAAAGAAGTGGAGGTTGAGTCAGCCTGATTGAGCGCACCAACTAACCACAATCAGGGCAACGATTAGTACCAGTCTACTGGCTTATCATCCACTCGATAACCTTGCGTACATCCGCCTCTGGTGCGGGGCTGGGCGGCATAGCGATCGCGCCCCAGGTCAGTTGATCACCCGCACGGCCTGCCTTGACTGTCGCTACAAGCTGGTCGACATTGCCGCCTTTGTATTTTTTGGCGATGTCCTTAATCGCTGGTCCTACCGTTTTGACTGCCATCTGGTGACAGCCGGCACAACCGGATTTGATGGCAGTCGCCTGATCGGCAAGGGTTTGAGTGGATAACAAAAGCAGGCATATTGCGATTATATTTTTCACGTTTATCTACTCCACAGTGATTTTCTATTAGTCAATCAACACATCTTAGTTAGATTATAGTGACGAATGGCCGATATATGAGTTTTATTTTTATCTACTCGCTAGCCTTAAATCCACTTCATTGCTGATATGCAGGCGTTGTTATTCTGCATTTTCATTAATGATTTCAACAACTTCTGCCTCAGCAAAATTCACCATATGCTGAGAATGAAGTGTTATAGCCTGACCACAAATGAATTTGATTAAAAACAGCTGTTTTACCAGCCAGTCTATCTGTTAAATCTCTCAATACTGCACCTGCACGGCATCACATAGATAATGCATAAAGGGGTCAGCCTGATCAAAGCTACTGAGAACAAATCTGATAAATTTTTTATCATTGATTTTTTCGACCGGAAAGCTTTTAAGGGCGATAAAATCCTTGCGTTTAAGATCTTCAATCAATTCATGGTCTGGCTGGATTCCTCGTGGGGGACGTTGCAGAGACTCGCCAACCATCTGGAAGTGCTTTTTAAATGGCGGATAGGACCTGGCATCCTTCCACGAGCTGGGGTTATCCAGAATGAATTCGCGTATTGCTTTTAAGGCATCTGGCTCTGGATGCCAGAGTCCAACCCCGATAAAACATTCATCTGGCGCAATATGTACATAAAATCCGGGCGCATGTACATTCTTACCCAACTCATGTCGAAACTGGATACCAATGTTAGTCTTGTAAGGTGTTTTATCTTTAGCAAATCGAGTGTCACGATAAACTCGCATTAACGAGCCGCCACTCTTCTTCGCGACCGCGGTAAAATGCGGTGAGATTTTTTCCAATCCACTTGCCATGCCTTCGATAAAACTCAGTGCCGGTTCACGCACCAGGGATTCATAGCGCTGTTTGTTATCATTAAACCAGTCCCGATTATTATTCCTGGCCAGATCTTGCAGAAAAGGGACACAGTCGACAGGGAAACCTTTAAAATTATTCATAATTTTCCTTCTGTGTTATGACAGCTAAATTAAAGGATATCGCTTCAGGATTTATCTCGCCAGTGCTCTTTTCCTGTTAATTTGCGCCACAGCCAGCCATGCTTTAATACCTTTCCTGTACGTATATAACTGAGAATGCTTTCCTGCTGCAAATTCCAGAACAGGCGGGTGAATCCGCCTCTACCCGCACATACCAGCAGGCGGTCATTGATTTTAAGCCCCACATCATCACCCGGTAACAGGCGGTGATCGTTATGCCGTTGTAGCATTAACACAATGCAGCTGAGTTGAGTATCTTTATGCCAGGAATCACGTAATAGCTCGCCCAGGGTGAGCGCCCCGCCCTGTTGCAAATGTCGATACACGGCTTCCGCCATGCGCTCGTTGATCTCGATTTCTTCCAGGCGCGGGGCATGACTTCCCACCAGCGCAGATATCCGACTCACCAGTTCGCAGGCCCATTCGTTTTCCTGATAAGCTGCCAGGGAAATAAATTCGTACAACATGGGCGTGCCGAGCAGTACCCGAATTTTGTCGGCGATGATCTTACTGGGGTGCATCACAATATCTGCATTCACCGCGTCGATGATGGCTGTATTGTCCGAGTGATTCTGGCGCACGACAAAAAACAGATCAGGGTTCAGGTCACGCGCGGTAACGACAATCGATAAATTATTGGCATCATTATCAGTTCCCGCGATCAGGCCACAGGCTTTTTCCACGCCTGCCTGCTGCAAGGTGTCTGCTTCTGTGCCTCGGCCTTCTATCACACCCTGGAGCGGGAGATCAGCTATCTCTGGATTAGCTTCGACGACAACCACTTCCAGCCCTTCCTTAATCATGCGTTTATATAAGGCTTTACCAAAACGACCGAAGCCACAGATAATCCAGTGGCTGTTCTGGGGCGGGTAGATTGGCTCATCCAGCACATCATCGGGCTGCCCTGAATACAGCCAGCGTTGCATCAGGTACAGGCAAGGTGCCTGAAAAGCGGTGATCAGATACAGCGCGAAGGTTTCGTAGGGATCAATAATATAGTCAGTACCGAAGGATGCCATATTCTTTTCGATATCGCTTGAATCGGCACGGCAAATCACCCTGATGTGAGGATGCAGTAACTTACTGGTGATGGCGATTTTAAGATTCGCTTCGTTGTCATTGGTAACCGCTACCACCGCCTTACATAAAGGGTTCTCTAAACCTGCTTCCTGCAGATGCAGCGGCTTTTGTGCATCACCATGCAATACGGGGACGAAATCGCGCAGGTTATCCAGCCTGGTCAGGTTACTACGAAATTCATTAATTTCGATCACCACCACATGCTGCCCAACATCCGTCAACCCGCGGACTAATGCACTGCCTGTTTCACCGTAACCGCAGATCAGGTAAAACGGTTCTCGCATGCCACGAATATTACGTGCGAGCTTGCGTTCTGACAGTGCGCGCTGGAAGGTTTTATCCTGCACCAGGGTAAGAATATTACTGATGGCGTATAGCCAGCCGATCACCCCGGCGTACATAGTCAGCGTCACCCACAATCGTTGCGCATCGCTGAAGGTATAGGGGATTTCGCCAAAGCCTATGGTGGTTGAGGTATAGCTAATGAAATAAATGGCGTGGAAAAAGTCCATATGCCAGACATTGCCCTGATCATCCACTCCAGGGATTAGCACCAGGCCCAGAATCGAAACGGAATAGATGATCAGCAGCGTCATCAGGGGACGGCGCATGCGTCTAAAGATCAGGAAAACGATGTTATCCATCGCAGGTTTCCCGCGCTAGCGGCGTAGCATGACTGTTTCTATGATCAGCAGAATCACCGACACCACGTTGGCCAGCATGGCACCACCGGACAACGAAACAATACTGGAAGTTACCGCTGGTGTCAGACCCGTACCGGTAATATGCTCCGCTACCATCCACACCAGGGTTGCTGCAATCAGCTGTAAAATCGCCACCAGGCTGGTTGCCAGCAATACGGCACCCATCTGGCTTCTATCGCCAAATTTGAGGATGGTTGCAATCAGGTTAACCACGACAACCGCGAACAGCTCGTATACATGGTGGTGATCCGGGTTATCGATTTCGCCGATAAAAAATCCAAAATTCAGGGTAAGTGCGAGTACGATAAAAAACCCAAAGACCACTTTTTCTGGATTCATAATTCAGGACCTGCCTTTGTTTTTATTGCGTGAAGATCTTTGAAGTTTGCTTCAGAACCCGAGGGCTGTCAAACGGCTGCGCAGGGGGAGGCTAAAACCAGATCGAAACAAACAGTCGCAGCACAGTAGAATCCATTTCGTAAAGCGCTTCTTCTCCAGGCACAGCAGTTTTAGTCAAGTCTCTAAAATCATCGTACTTGAAAGAGATGTAGTCAACAAAAAGGTTGGCCGTCCCTTTTTTGATGAAGCCGCTACCATTTTTCTGAAACTGGTAGGTCGCACCCACCCCTATAGATTGATCACTAAAGGTGCTTAATTCTTTATCGCGAGCCAGAAAGTTCTGGGCACTGACATAGGGAAACAGGTCGCTATAAAAATCAGCATGTGTCTGGTCGTAATAGCGGTAAGTGAATTCCAGTAACCAGTCATCGTTGTAGGGTAAGGTATATCCAAGTTCATAGGTATCGGCCTCTATTCCCCAGCTATCGGTAAAATAGCGATACCCGCCATGTAAGGCCGCGCGCCAGGGCAGGTAGTAACGCGCTCTCAAAGCGATTGCATTACTGGTCCTCGTATTCGGATAAACTTCAGATTGATAGCTATACCCACGTGCAACAGAGCTATCTAAATAACGCACAGAACGATAGGGATTATTCAGGTAACCTTCATCGGTTGTGGTATCCAGCGCCAGTGACATGATCATATTTTTAGTCACGACCTGCGATAACGCCAGACGGTAGCTGCGTGTTTGAACATCCTCTTCAAAGGTTAAATCGCCATTACGTTTAACAGTATTGTCACCCAACGCATAACCCATGCTCAGGGTAGTCAAATCACCAAAAAAATCCTGCGAGAAATTCACATTGATGGTATCGGCCAGGTAATCACTCTCTTCACTTTGCGTATAGCCGACAGTCATCAACGTTTTATTGTGCAGATAGTCAAGGTTTAGCGCGTTTTCCTTTCGCTCCTCAGTGTATTTACTGGCGGTAGTCATAACATCTATTGAGGCACTGGATACGTTATCAACATAGTTATGAAATGAGGCAGATACATTTTCACTAAATTTCTTGCGTATCAGTATAGAAGGACCAGAAATCTCCGCGCCACCACCATCATAGCTATGAAACAGTACATCCGCCCTGTCTTCAGGTAACACCAGCGCATGGGTATGGGTAACAGCAGCAAGCGCTAACAGAATAAACAGGGACAGTTTTGAGAAATAAGATTTCATCGTCTCTATCAACACACTAATTACAACCACAGCCGCCGCCACTTGCAATGCCTGCACCCCTGGCCGCTTCTCGTGAATCGTAAACATGCTGAAGATAACTACTCGCAACAGGGTCCCGATCAGGGTCCATGATAGGGTCCGCCAAATGCGCGCGCTCGTAGGGTTTCACCCAGGGTTCAGGACTGCTACAGGCCATTAATCCAGTTAACACCAGGCAAGTCATAACAAATCTAGCAGGCAGTCTCATTGTCTATTCGCGGATCAGCTGTTTCACGATTTTCTGGTACAGTTTTTCATCGCCTGACTGGTACCCCTTATGCAGGTGACGCACCACACCATTGCGGTCGATGATCACTGTTGTTGGCATTGCAGACACATCATAAAGCTTGCTGGCTGTATTGCTGTCGTCAAACAGTATTGGAAAATCAACTGGTGTGCCTGAAATAAAGGATTTGGCCAGATTGGTTTCCTGCTCGACATTGACCCCTATTACACTAAACCCAAGTGCTTTATATTTATTATGCAAATCATTTAGCAGTGGCATTTCCTGGCGACAGGGCGCGCACCAGGAGGCCCAGAAATTCAACAACACAACATTTCCCGCCTGCTCGCTCAGTTTTAGATTGTTCTGCTTCAGGCTGCGCAGGGTAAAATCGGGAGCCGCCTTATCCAGGGTAACTGCCTGTAGAGGGCCTGTCAGCAGGACACAGACTAATGCGACTAAAAACTTAAATCCGTAAGGTTTTGTACTCATTGTTTTGTTCTCTATTAAAATATCCAGCTCATACCGAAGGTAAACTCAAGGTTGTTGGTCGCCTTGCTTTCACCAAACAAATCCATATCAAACTGGTTGTTGCGAAAATCGATATACATCGCACTGGAATTATTAAACAGGAAACGATACCCAGCGCCATAATTAATAGTGAAATGACTATCCCCGGCAAAATCGGTAACCCCCATGCCTGCGGTTAAATACAGGGCGACATTATGGGTGCGACTTTCAGTTAAAAAAGCTTCTCCCGGGAGCAGGTTATAACCCACATTGATATTATATGCTGTAAGCTCTCGCTCTGTGCCTGTCAGCAATGGAGCCCCGCCAGAAAGCACTTCATAACTGGTCTGCCCGGCATCGGACTGGGCATACCCCAGCTGTAGAAAAATATCTTCATTCACATGATAACTTAGCTTTAAAGCCACCAGCGAATTCACACCAAAATCTTCAATGCTCAAATAACCAACGGCTAACAGCAGTTCAAAATCATCGGCATTTATTTGTGCCTCATCAAACTGCTGTCGCGCAATTTCTGGCTGAATCAAAGGCGACTGATCAGCAGAAGCGGAACCGGGTTCTGCAGCTGAAACCTTAGACACCACTACTAATAACAACAGGCTTAAAAGAACACTGCGAAACCTAATTTCCATTCACCTATATCCTCATTTTCATCTTTAGCGTTGCTGGCAGAGAAAACAACATACTCGTTATACTCTGCGCGTACCACAAAACGCCGACTTAAAAACTTTCTGAACCCAATACCAATCTGACTAACCTCGTTATCCTTGTCCAGCGGATCGATCAGGGTCGCTTTGGGTTTCACCTTTATATGCCCCAACCCCAGGGTAAAGAATGGTGAGTACTCCCACTCAGGGAATGGCTGCAGCAATAAGTTAAGCTTGTATAGCAAGCTGCTGGAAACGGTACCCACCGATTGCCCCAGATTAAACTCAGTGGATATATTTTCGGTAAATGCATATGCCCCGTAAAATGAAATAATGGGTGCACCTTCCAGCTCTCCCGCTAACACGCCCATTTCCCACTGGCGCGCCTTAAAGTCTTCACTGGTTAAATCGCGCAGCTTTAGCTGCTGTCCACCCGGTAGCAGGGTTTGCTGTAACTGCTCCCGGCTTACCCAGCCTTCCCTGCCCACTTTCGAACGTATCAGAAACCAGTTGGTTACGCGTTTTACTACCGTGATATTTTCACCCCGATCGATCACATGAAAAACCGGGTAAGCCGCAGCCGGTCCGGTATGCATCTCGATATACGGGTCAGCAATAGTAAGCTGCTGCTCAATCTGAGTTTCTGCCCACCCTGTAGCAGGAAGACACCAGATGACCAGTAAGAATAAAAACACGAAGTTATTATTATAGTTTTTCAATGGACTGCTGTTATTAAATCTAATTCCTGTGAAGCCGACGAAGTTAATTCATTGGCACTGCTGGGTCAAATGGGTCATTAAAATATTGTGCACCTAAATCTATCCACTCTGAGATTAATCTCAATTCGTGGAGAGTCATAAAACCTGAATGATCGACAAAATTTGGATTATTTGTCTGGGTTAAGGCCCTTGCCGCATCAAGCTCCGTTTCGGTCATTTTTTCCATGAAATAACTCGACCTGGCGCCATTTGCCGACACCGAGGCACTAACACGAGCGGCCGGATCTGGAATAAACTCAGTTTGCGGTACACCATTGATCACTACCTGAACACCGTTCTCAAGTACCGGTACTTCGATCATGATATTTTGTAATGATCCCGTTGCATCCAGCTCCTGACCAGCATCTGCAACAACTAACTCCTGATAAGCCTTATAATTCACTGGTTCCAGGTCTGATGGCCCATCGGTTAAATCCAGTTGCGCTGCGGGCACCTTATCCACCATCAGTATCGGGTCTGTATTGGTGTGACAGTTTGTACAGGTATTCGCAGCATCACCGACTACATTGCCGTCACGCGGAAGACTCCACAATGGGTGGATATGCTGTTCGTAATTGATCACGATGCGACATTTGAAGCTCCAGGGTGTGCAGGATCCTGTCGCATTCATGGGTGAGGGAATACTGCTGTCCAGCATGGCGTATTCATAACTAAAAGCGGTGTCAATGCTGCGCACTGCAGGATCAGTCCAGTAATCGCTGTAAACAATGTCAGTCGTCACCTGTGGTTCGGAAGGCGCACGCTTAAACCGGACTTCAGCCATGCTTTCACCGAGATCACCCCAGTATTTATCGACGCTACCGGGTATCTGGGTATTTTCAAAAACCCCGCTGGCAGGAATACCAGCATTAATGGAGGCGGCTTCAGCATCACGTCGATGATGGATATTGGGTATCGCGCCTGCAGTGGTGTTTTCGGTATGGCAACCCGTACATTCCATGGTATCCCCAGGGCGCAGATGGAACCAGTTCTGGTGGCGAGCGCCAATTCTTCGCCCGGATTTATCCAGTACTTCAACCGCCAGTGGGATATTGGCTGGCAGTTTCACCTTAACAGAACCATCTGGCTCTACCGGTGCATAGCCAATAATCTCACGCATGCCCTGATTCCGTTGAGGGCCGTAGGCGGCTCTATCCAGATCAGGCGGATTCATCAGGGTTGGATCATCTGGGTCTGGTATAGATACCGGTTTAACAAACCTGACAAACCGGGCTGGTCGCTCATCCGCCAGCGCTTGGGCGGGGTCACCCAGATCATTGACTGTATTAATGCCTGTGGCAGAGGTACATTGCCCCAGAAAACAACCATCAAAACTGCTATTCCCAAAATCATAGACACTTTGAATGTGCAAGGCGGCAATACCTGCATCCCGCCACTGTATATTTAGATCAGCAGCACCCTTGTCCTGGATGATATCGGGCAACTCCCGCGCCTGAAAAGCTACGATATTACTGATCACCATGCCCGGCTCTGCACGCACAATAACCTTTTGCGCATGCTGCGACATATCATACAACCAGATGCTGTAAGCAGGTGACACCTCAACAGCTGCCGCATCAGATAGATAGGGCTCCAGGCAGGGACGTCGCGTTCCATTTACGTCCAGTTCGCAGGTACTCTTGCTAAACAAGATCCGGTTCGAGCCATCCCACAGAGGAAAAACCGAGCGGTAACGCCCCCCTGTTGAAAACTCTGTATCGCTGCTTTCTGTCGATACGGGATTAATCGTGGCAGCGGTTTGTGCCGGACCGGGCATACCCACTACGGAGGGCACAGGTTGCGTATTATTGGCGAAATTCTGAGTATCGATGATGACGATATCGCCACCATCAAAGGTATTGGTAAACGGGCGCGCTATGGTAATGATACGACCGTCCTGCATTTCCTGGGCCTGGGTAAACTGTATCGTCGCATCGTCTGTGCCAGCATTGTTGACCCCGGTATCATGGCTATGTACACCGTACAGCACTTCCTGTCGCGTACCATCAGGCGTTATGCGATATAGATTCATCGAGCTATTGCCTGCCGCATTATCCCAGCGCGTAAACATAACCTCGCCTGAATAACTATGCGTTAACACCGTGGGATCAAGATCATGGCTCATATTGAAGGACACCTGGTGTAAATCAGCACCCGTATCAGTCATCACATGCAGCATCATAGCCAGGCTATTTTCACTCTCATCCAGCGCCTTAAATCGTGGCTTGCCTTCGTTGGTTAGCATCTCGGCCGACTGACGCTGTCGATTAGAACTAAAAATAATGCGCCCATCAGGGAGATAAGCGGGCGCAATATCATCACCACCCTCGGCGGTCAGGTCATCACTGATAATCCTGCGCAAAGTGCTGGTGCTTAAGTCGTATTCGTAAATATTCCAGCTGGGCACCACATCATCATTCGGGTCTTCATCAAACAGGCGCAGGGAAAATAAAAGTTTACTACCATCAAAAGAGGGTCTGAGATCCATGACATCGCCCTGACCACCTGTCACAGCGGCAGTAATATTGGTTTCAGTCGCTGTGACGGTTGAATTACTGCGCAGATAGATATCCCCTCCTGCTACAAAAAACAGGGGTTCTCTAACGTCTGACTGGATCTCATTGTCGTTATCATCCAGCGCGATGGGGCGTTTAACAAACGCAATAGGTGCCTCCAGCACACCCGGGTCGGCACCCGTCACCTTGGTACCGGTAGTACTCTCTGAACAACCGCTCAGCAACAGATACTGAAGTATTGCAAACAATAAAATCTGGTATTTTTTTATCACTGTAATTGAACGACTTTGGTTAATTTGATTATTCGCGCCTTATGGGTCTTGCCTGAAAGATTGACTAGAGGCCCGCTCCTTTTGCATTGTAGATAAAATCCCAATGGCTACCTCGCAGTAGTACAACTAACCGACAAAACCGCGTATTTACATTACCAGCGGTCATCGCGGCTCCACGTTGGCAGCTAAAATTACTCTACTAATGTGCAAAGGATAACAAAATACGCTTTGCATCCCTTATCAATTTTATATTGTGTGACCTATTTACGGTTGGATAATCTTTTTCATGTTAGGGCGCTATGCTAGTTTAGCCAGGCACCAGACAATAACCACCGATACTACACACTAGCAGGGACTTCGATAATCATGTTAATTCGCTCACTCACCAGCAGCGCTCTATTACTAACGCTACTGATCAGCCAGTCCCTGATCGCAGGTGATCTGGAAAGACGCCAGGCCAAACGCATACATGACCGCCTGACCGGCGTTCCCCCTTCATCCACGGTACTGGACAGTATGGAAGCTGCTTTGTTACTGGATGACACGGGCAAAACCGCCGCTGAAATCGCGCTCGCGGACCCGGCTTTTTATAACGTCACGTTAAAAAACTGGGCCGCGCCCTGGACCAATGAAGAACAGACCATATTCACACCACTAAACGACTACACTGCAACCGTAATCGGCATGGTTCGCGATGACATCGATTTTCGCAAACTGCTATACGGAGACATAATCTATACCGGTAACAGCTCTTTACTAACTAATCCTTATTCTAATACCAATAATAATCACTACGAAGAGCTTGAAGGACTGGGACCAGTTAATGGAGACCTTTCTGACCCAACAATTCTGATCGGTGGTGATCCTGATGATGGCGCCACACCCCAAAGCGCGTTCACCGGACTGGATTCCAATGCTACTGCCGGCGTAATCACCACTAGAGCATCTGCGCGGGCATTCCTTATCGAGGGCACCAATCGTGCACTGTTTCGCTTCACCATGCTCAATCACCTGTGTAGCGATCTGGAACAAATCAAAGACAATTCACGTACCCCGGATCGAGTACATCAGGATGTGGCTCGTAGCCCCGGTGGCGACAGCCAGATCTACCTGAACTCCTGTGTGGGCTGCCACGCGGGCATGGATGGGTTGCTGGGTGCTTACGCCTACTACGACCTGGCATTTAATAAAGATGCTAACGGCGAAGTGATAGAAAATTCTGCGCAGATCGACTACTCCGGAGACCAAGCAGAACCCGTACAACCCAAATATCTGATCAATGCCAACAACTTCAAGCAGGGCTATATCACCACAGACGATAGCTGGGTCAATTACTGGCGCAATGGCCCCAATGCCCTGCTGGGATGGAACAATGACTATCCAGGTATACAGATTGATAGCAAGGGGCATAGCTATGGCAATGGCGCCAAAACCATGGGTATGGAACTGGCCCACAGCGATGCCTTTGCACAATGCCAGGTCAAGAAGGCATTTAAAGCGGTATGCCTGCGCGACCCGGATAACTACGCAGCAGATCGAACCGAAGTATCCAGTATCGTAACTGACTTCAGGGCCAGTGGTTTCAAGATGAAACAGGTTTTCCGTGATGTAGCTGCCTACTGTAAGGGGAATTAGTCGTGACTTACTCAAAACCTGCCAAACTTTTGTCTCAGTTCGCCTTATACACAGTTAAAATCACTGTGCCAGCTGCGCTCATGATCATGCTGAATGCCTGTGGTGGTGGTGCAGAAACCGTGCAGAACCCTTTCACGGGCAATAGTGGTTCAACTCAGAGGGAAGGGCCACCGCCCGCTACCGAAGATGTGCGCGCCTTTGAAACCAATCTGTGGAATAACATCAAATCCGCTACCCGTTGTGGACAGTGCCATGGAGAGGGGCAGACGGCCCCAACCTTTGCCAATGCCAATGATGTCAATCTGGCTTACGCCGAGGTTTTTGGCTACGCCGGTGGACCTTTGGTGAACCTGAGTTCACCCTCGACTTCAATACTGGTTACCCAGGTCGCAGGGGGGCATAACTGCTGGGAAGCTGAGGCCAGTGTCTGTGCAGACGCCATCGAGAGCATGATCAGCAACTGGGCAGGAACCGACAATAGTACCAGCTCAACCGCCATCACGCTCACTGCGCCAACCATAAAAGACCCGGGTGCTACCAAAACCTACCCGGACACCGCGCTGTCAAATGGCGCCAGCAGTTTTAATGACACCATCTATCCCTTGCTCAAGGCGCATTGTTCAAATTGTCATTACGAAGCAGGTACTTCACAGCAACAGGCACCATTTTTTGCCAACCCGGTTGACGTCGAAGCCGCCTATGCTGCAGTTAAAGCTAAAATCAATGTCGATACTCCAGAGAATTCACGTCTGGTTACGCGCCTGCTGGAAGGACATAACTGCTGGACAGACTGCGGGAGTAAAAATGAAACCAGTGGTGATATCGACGGCGATGCCGGGGACATGCTGGACCAGATCACCCTGTTTGCAGCTGCGATCTCACCCACTGCTATAGATACCACACTCATCACCAGTAAAGCCCTGACCATGCAGGACGGCATTATTGCCAGTGGCGGCAGCCGCCACGAAGCCAACATTATTGCACGCTGGGAATTTAAAACCGGCACCGGCTATGTCGCCTATGATTCCAGCGGGATTGAGCCCTCGGCTAACCTGTCGCTCCATGGCAACTTCAGCTGGATGAGCTCCTATGGTCTGGATTTCAGCGGTGGCGGCGGTGCACGTGCGGATACCCAAACCAGTCGCAAGCTGTACGACTTTATCAATGCCAGTGGCGAATACTCCATCGAAACCTGGGTATTACCGGCCAATGTGACGCAGGAGAACACCAACATCGTCAGCTATGATGCTGGGGTCACACAAAGGAATTTCACGCTGGAACAATACCTGTATAACTACAATTTCCATAACCGCTCCGATCAATCTACCGGATTTGATGAGAATTTCCTGTCTACTGAAGATGCAGGAGAAGTCCTGCAGTCTGCCCTGCAGCACGTCGTGGCCACCTATGACCCGGTAGCAGGCCGAAAAATCTATGTAAATGGTGAGTTAGTCAATGTCAGCGACCCCATAACTGGGTCAACCACATTAACTGGCTGGGATAACACCTACGCCTTTTTGCTGGGGCAGAATGCCGCTGACGGCCAGTACTGGCAGGGCCAGGTGCGCATGGTCGCCATGCATAAAAAGGCACTCAATCTAGACCAGGTTAAACAGAATTATGAAGCCGGTGTAGGGCAGAAGTACTTTCTGCTGTTTTCCATTGCCGATGAAATCGGTATACCAGACAGCTATATTATGTTTGAAGTAGCCCAGTATGATGACTTCAGTTACCTGTTCGACAAGCCAACCTTTATCAATTTAAATCCTGACTGGACCCCAGGGGGCTTCAGGATCGGCAGCCTGCGTATCGCCATCAATGGCAAGGAAGCCGTTGCCGGACAGGCCTTCGCCAACATAAATACCAATATCGACAGCAACTACACCCCTCAAAGCGGTCAGCTATTGTCTACCCTGGGTGCGGTCATCGCACTGGAGAAAGGACCTCAAAGTGATGAGTTCTTCCTCACCTTCGAGTACCTGGGTAACCAGTCACATGTACATGTGGACCCCACGCCCGTGGCACCTGTGCCCGGTGCAGATGCTGAGATGGTTTCCGATATCGGTGTACGCACCTTCGATGAAATCAATGCAACGATTTCAAGAATGACCGGCATTCCGATCACCAATAGCAATGTAAATAACCTGTATACGCGTTATGTTCAACAGTTCCCTGCGATCGAGGCAATTGATGCCTTCCTGGCGTCACACCAGATGGCTATCGCCCAGCTTGCGCTCACATCCTGTAGCGAAAGAGTGGAAGCTGATGCCCTGCTACCGATAGGTGATGCCAACCGCATGTTCACCAACGTCAACTTTAGTGAATCAGCGCAGACGGCATTCGATAGCAGCACCAAACGGGACTATGCTATTCAACCGGTGCTAGACGCTGTGTTACTCAACAATTTGACCTCTTCACCTGACCAGGCCGATGTCAAAGGCTCGTTAGGCGACACCACACTACAGACACTGAATTTAAAGAGTTCTACGGCCACTTATAATTCCCTGATTAGTGAAATGACCAAGTGCCCAATACCTGGTGATCCGCATTACAAGGCCAGCTTCCCCTGTGATCTAAATTCTGACATCTACACTGCCGACCGCACCAAACAGATTGTCAAAGCCATCTGCGCAGCCGCTGTCGGCAGCGCCGCCATGTTGATTCAATAGGTAAATAACCATGCGCAGAAAGAATAAGTTTTCCATGAAAAACCTGCCGGTAGATGCCCCGCTCTATCATACCGACCACTCACGTCCGGTGACACGCCGCGATTTCATCCGCCAGGGCTTCGCCTTAGGTTCTGCCAGCTATTTAAGTGGTGGCATCTTCAGCCTGTTCGCGGCACCGAATCAGGCGCGCGCAGCACTTTCGCCGGATATGACCTCGCTGGCATCAGATATCGGATGTTCGTTTGGCCTCGATACAGGAAGCGTACCCTTGATCTGTTTTGACCTGGCAGGTGGCGCTAACTTTGCCGGATCCAACGTACTGGTCGGTGGCGCTGGAGGACAGAATGACGGCACCATCACCACCGCGGGCTACAGCAAAATGGGCATACCCGGCGATATGGTGCCAGGCCTGGATTCCTCAACTTTCACCTTACAGAGCCCCAGCAACAATAACGATTTTGTTAATTCTGACCTGGGTCTGCTGTTCCATGCGGATAGCGCAATGCTCGCTGGCATTCTGGAAAAAGCTGGCGCTGCGGTCACTGGCGGGAATATCGACGGCTGCGTCATCCCCGCACGTTCTGACAACGATACCGGAAATAATCCACACAACCCGCTGTACGGCGTAGCAATGGCCGGCGCCAGAGGCTCAGTTGTAGACTTAATCGGTTCGCGCAATAGTGATTCGGGTGGCAACTCACTGGCGCCAGCTAACATGATCAACCCCGAGTTCAGGCCCACCAAGGTAGATCGGGCCAGCGACGTTACCGGCATGGTGGATGTGGGCGACCTGACCGCAACCTTAAGCAACCCTGCTGACGTGACTGCGGTAATGGAATCAATGGCGCGCATCAGCCACAAAAAGCTCAGGCTGGGAACCATCCAGACCGGCATCACCAATGATGAAGTCATCAAGGACCTGGTGCGTTGTGGCTATCTGAAGGCAGCTGATCTGGCCGACCGCTTTGCCGGGGTAGCAGTTGACCCACTACTAGACACGAATATTGTTGACGACAGCACAGGCATTTTCACCACTGCAGAGATAAATGGCGATGGGGAATTTGAGAAAACAGCCTCCATCATGAAGATGGTATTGAACGGCTACTCCGCTGCCGGTTGCGTCACCATGGGTGGATACGATTACCATACAGGCGATCGTAGCACGGGTGAGGCACGTGATCGACGTGCTGGCCGCTGTATTGGAGCCTGCCTGAATTACGCGCAACGACTAGGCAGCCCGGTTATGATTTATGTATTCAGCGATGGATCAGTCGCCAGTAATGGCGATCGTGACAGCTCAGCCGGAGGACGCAACAAAGGTGTCTGGAGCGGCGACAACTCTTCCACCGCCTGTTCATTCTTTCTGGTTTATAACCCGAATGCTCAACCTGGCCTGTTGATTCCGGGGCGTCAAATTGGACGTTTCTCCAGTGATGCCTCGGTAGTTACCTCATCCAGCCCGGCGGCAAATAACGTAAACCTGCTGGTCAATACCGTACTGCTCAACTATATGGCGCTGAATAATCAACTGGGTCAATTCGCTTCCACCTTTCCCGGTCATGGACTGGGCAGCGGCACCAGCTATGAACAATATGTAGCCTTCGATCCGATCATCTGACCCTCCGGTATGCAGTTTCGTATTTCCATACCGGCTATTTTTATTTACCTGTGCCTGTTAAGCACAGGCTTATTCTGCTCATCACTGCAGGCTGAGTGGATCAAACAGCAGCGCAATATGATGGGCACCGTGGTCTCTCTTGAGATCGATACCCAGGATGTGCAAAGGGGGCAGCGCTGTGCTGCGCAGGTTTTTGATGAATTCCAGCGTATCGAACAGTTGATGAGCCCGTACATCCCCAGCAGTGAGATTTCCAGGATCAATAACGAGGCAGGCAACACAGTGGTTGCGGTGAGTCCCGAACTGTTCAAGCTTTTACAAACCTCGATCCAGTTCTCTGAATTATCGGGCGGCGCCTTCGACATCAGTTTTGCATCCATAGGCTACCTGTATGATTATCGTAAACATATCCAGCCTGATGCGGCCCATATCAAACAGTCACTACCTGGTGTCAATTACAGAAATATCGAATTAAAAGACAATACCATTCACTTCAGCCGGCCCGGCATGCGTATAGACCTGGGCGGCATCGCCAAGGGTTATACGGTTGATCGCGCGATCGATTTACTACAACAATGTGGTATCCACTCCGGCATAGTTACTGCAGGCGGTGACAGCCGAATTATCGGTGACAAAAATGGACGGCCATGGATTATCGGTATCCAGCATCCGCGCAATAAGCAGGCCTATGCGCTACGTATCCCGCTGAGTAATACCGCAATTTCCACATCCGGCGACTATGAACGCTATTTTTTAACCAATGATGAAAGAATTCATCATATAATCAACCCTCGCACAGGCCGCTCAGCGAAAAAATCATGGAGCGCTTCAGTGATAGGCCCTGACGCAACAACCACAGATGCTTTATCAACCACGTTGTTTATACTGGGTGCGGAGAAAGGGATAGAATTAATCAATACTATGCAAAATCTGGATGCGATCATCATCGACGACAAGGGAAAAATTAATTATTCCTCCGGTCTCGTATCTGCGGATCCATCTTGAAACGCAAAAAAACAAATAACAGGTACAGGCTATGCGTATAACAACAGCTTACAGGGTTTTACTTCTACTGCTATTGAGCTCAGCTCTGATAACACCCTCATCGATTTCAGCGCAACAGCCTGATAGCGCGCTGCAACAGGAAATCAGGGACCTGAAAAAGCAGGTACTTACACTCAACCGTAACCTGTTTATTCTGGAAGAGGATCTGCTGTTTCCAGCAAATACACAGTTTAATGTTTTTCTCTCGATAGATGCCGGGCAACTATTTGCTCTCGATTCGGTACAGCTGAAGATTGACGATAAAGTAGTCACTAACTATCTGTACACCCAGCGCGAGCTGGATGCGCTGAAACGCGGTGGCGTGCAGCGTCTGTTCCAGGGAAACCTGGCATCCGGTGAACATGAAATTATCGCCCTGTTCGTGGGCAAGGGCCCCAATGGCAGGGATTATCGTCGCGGTACCACATTAAAACTGGAAAAAGGTAGTGATCCTCAATACGTGGAACTACAGATCATCGATGACCCCAGCAAAGAACAGCCGCTTTTCGAAGCCAAAGTCAGAGATTAAGCCGTTCTAATATCAGTAATGATCTTACCTCGTTTAAAAAACTGGCCCCTGATTCTGATGCTGCCTGTTGCGATGCTCAGCCTCAATGCGCATGCAGAAAATGAGAACCGGATTCTGGATCTGCCCTATGGCACAGCCCTGTACCAGTTGTTTCAGAATAAAACCCTGGATGCGATCACCGAAATCGATGTCGGGAAAATTCGTAATCGTTTAAACCTGCAGCCGGACGACGGTGAACTGCTACGCGGTAGCCTGTATTTCAGTTACGGACTGGTTGATGAATCTGAACGCATTTTTAATCAACTGCTGGAACAGAAGAAGCCCCAGTCCACACAGGATAGAATCTGGTTCAATCTGGCGCGGGTTCAATTTGAACAGGGCGGTTTCAAACAGGCCGAACAACTGCTTGCTCGTATTGCAAACCCCTTGCCTGAACATCGTGAGCAACAACGACAATATCTTTTAACTGCCCTGTATACACGCAACCAGAATTTCACCCAGGCATCGGAGGCCATACAAAAGATTCAGCCCTCCAGCATCTGGCGCGCCTATGCGCTGTATAATCTGTCGGTCGCACAGATCTCATCTGGTCAGCCGGAAGCTGGCTATCAGGGCCTTGCAGACCTGGAAAAACTGCAAATCCCCGGGGATGAATTTGCCGGTCTGCTCGATGCCAGCTACCTTGCGCTAGGATTAAACAGCCTGCGCCATGAAGAAAATGACCAGGCCATAGAATATTTTCTTAAAGTACGTTTCTCTGGCCCCATTTCAAACAAGGCATTACTCGGCATTGGCTGGGCCTGGAGCCAGAAATCCGATCTGGAACGGGCAATGAGTTACTGGAAAGCCTTGCAGAACAAAACCCAGATAGATGCTGCAACACTGGAATCGTATCTGGCGATACCCTATGCGCTGGAGCAAAAGCAACGCAAGGCTCAGGCAGTAGAATATTATCGAATGGCAGCAGCCAATTATGACCGGCTGCTGGATGAACAGGAAAACCTGATTTCCCAAATAACAGAAGACCAGCTCATTGATGCCCTGATTCAAAATCGAATCATAGAAGACTCCAGCATTCGGCAGTTAACCCAGACTGGACTGGAAAAAAACACCCCCAATTATCTGTATACGCTGATTGCAGATGAACGCTTTCACCAGCAACTGCGCCAGTACCAGGAGCTGCTCGATATACTGAATGCCCTGCTAGGCTGGAGTGAAGACATCCCGGTACTATCAACCCTGCTGAATGAGCGCCGCAATACCTTCGAAGCCAAGCGTCCTGTCATTGAAAACACTGCTGAACTTAATCACGTAAACGAGCTTCGCGAGCAGGTTGAAGAAATGTCGACTCAGGTTGATGCCATCATCACTAACGAGCGTTATCTGGCACTGGCGAACTCCGAGGAAATGGATTACCTGCAGCAACTGGAAGAATTAAAGACACTGATCGACCAGCTTCAGACTGCACAGGACCTGAGTGCAGAAAAAGATAAATACCGACTACTTAACGGATTGCTGCAGTATCAGATAGAAACGGATTTTCCGACCCGTTCCTGGCACGTTCGATCAGAACTGAAATCCCTGCAGCAATCTATGCAGTCCAGCTCCGATGCCGCGCAATCGCTTGGTGTTTCTGCAATAGAAAATGACCGCACACTAAAAGAACTTGATCAACGAATCGCTGGACAGAGCACGCTGATCAATCAGCTACTGACCCAGGTTGACCAGCTGCTGGGCAGGCAGAAAAACCAGATCAATCAATTTGCTATCTATGCGTTAAGCCAGCAACAGCAACATATTCGGCAGCTGAGATTAAGCGCGCGCTACTCTCTGGCACGTTTATACGATGACCTTTCCAGCAGCGAGGAAAAGAATGACTAAACGCTGGACAGGATATGCATTCTTTATATTGTTAGCTCAGGGTTGCGCAAGCGTCCCCGAGGTACGCAGCATAGCCGATATCGAATTAGAGCCGCTGCAGGAAATACAGCCCCAGGTAAGTTTTAATATCCCTAAATCTCAGGTTATCAAGAGCTACCGTGAATTGATTGAAATCACCCCACAGGATGAGAATTACGGTAAAGAGGTTCAACGTCTGGCAGACCTGGAGCTAGAAGCCAGCATGGATAACAAACTGTCAGACGACCCCGAGATAGAACAACGCGCTAGACTGGAAACCCAGCTCGCCATTCAGCGTTACCAATCGTACCTAAAGCGCTACCCTTATCGTCCTGATAACGATCTGATCCTTTACCAACTCTCGCGTGCTTATGCACTCCAGGGCGAGACGGACAAGGCTCGAACCGCAATGGAGCAACTGGTATCCAGCTACCCAAACTCCAAATACATCGATGAAATCCAGTTTCGTCGCGGTGAAGACTTTTTTGTCGAAGGGGAGTACCAGAAGGCGCAATATGCTTATGCGGTCATAGTAGATAAATACAAAGATTCAGTGTATTACGAAAAAGCGCTGTATAAGCATGGCTGGACTTTGTTTAAGCAAAACCAGTACGACGCAGCCAATCAAAGCTTCATTACGCTGCTCGATTACAATGAAAAACTGGGCAAACTGAATCAGGATCAACTTCCAGACTCGCTAAGTCGCGCTGATGAAGAATTACTGGGCGATGTGTTACGCGTTGTCAGTCTGTCTTTTTCATACAGCAGCAGCAAACAACCCATTGCGCAATTCTCTAACCTGCATGGCAAGAGAAACTATGAACCACTACTGTACCTGAAACTTGGTGAACTTTATCTCAGCAAGGATCGCATTACCGATGCTGCTGACAACTACCTGGCTTTTGTTGAAAACTATCCCTTTTCAATCTATACACCGAACATCCATGGACTGGCTATAGAAGCTTATAACAAAGCAGGATTCAGCGATCTGGTACTGGCGGAAAAGCGTCGTTTCATCGAGAGCTATAACGTTGGTAGCAGTTACTGGAAGCAGGCACCAACTGACCTGCAAAAAGATTTACAACCGATTTTAACCCGTCATCTTTACGATATTTCGACTCATTACCATGCGCTGGCACGTAGCAGCAAAAAGGTTAATGATTACAAGACTGCAGCCGGATGGTATCAGCTTTATCTGGACTCATTCCCCAATGACAAAGATGCAGCCAAAATAAACTTCCTGCTTGCTGAGACTCGATTTGAAGCCAGGCAATATCAACTCGCAATACAGGAATATGAAAAAACCGCATACCAGTATCCCGAGCATGAAAATAGTGCCGAAGCCGGTTACGCGGCATTGATGAGCTATAACGCCCTGTACGAAATTACCAAACCCGAGCTACAACCCGAACTAAACCTGCGCTTAATACAAAGCTCTCTCACCTTCAGTGATAAATTTATTGCTGATGAACGCATGCCGTCCGTATTACTGAATACAGCAGAAAGATTTTTCAGCCTGAAGAAATATAACGAAGCAATCAATGCTTCACAAAGACTGGTAAACGATTTGCAACTGGATCGAAAAATTCATCATCAGGCATGGATTATCATCGCTCACAGCCAGTTTGAATTAAAACAGTATGCGCTGGCAGAAAAAGCCTATCAGCAGGTGCTCACCGGGGTTGCCGTCAAGGACACTAAAACACGCGACCAGATGCGCGATCAGCTGGCATCCAGTATCTACCTGCAGGGTGAACTGGCACGCAATAGTGGCGACCACCTGCTGGCTGCGCATCACTTCCAGAGGCTGGGTAAGGTGGTACCCAGCTCAGATAAAAAAATCATCGCTCAATACGATGCTGCTACCGAATATCTGGCACTGGAAGACTGGGAATCAGCGATCACAATACTGGAAGACTTCCGCCGTCAATATCGGGGGCAGAAAAAATGGACTCAGGGCGTCAGTGAAAAGCTCGCACTTTGCTACAACAAAACCAATCAACACGGTAAAGCTGCACAGGAAGTGATGCAGCTTGTCTCCCTGTCCCCCGCCAAGGATCAGCAGGAACTCCTGTGGCAGGCTGCAGAGCTGTACGAAAAAGATGGCAAATCATCCAAAGCCATCGAGATTTATAAGGACTATGTTAAAAAGTATCCGGAGCCCTTATCGCGCTCTATTGAACTGCGTTATAAAATCGCACAGTCCTATCTTCAGAAAAAGGATGTGAAAAACTACCACAGCTGGCTGCAAAGCATCATCAAGGCCGACGCTGATGCAAAAACGCGGCGTACTGACCGTAGTCGTTACCTAGCGGCTACCTCAAGCCTGGTGTTGTTACAACCACTGCATCAGCAATACGACAACGCCAAGCTGACCAACCCATTAAAGAAAAGCCTGAAGCGCAAGAAGGATTTGATGCAAAAAGTCATCTCCGGCTATACCAAAGCTGCTAAATACCAGGTGGAAGAAGTAACAACCGCCTCCACCTACAATATTGCTGAGATTTATAGAACCTTTGCCAGGGCATTACTCAGCTCCGAAAAACCCAAAAACCTGAACCAGGATGAGCTGGAAGAGTATAACTACCTACTGGAAGACCAGGCATTCCCGTTTGAAGAGAAAGCAATTGCCATTCATGAAACCAATGTGGCCCGTATTCCAGCTGGTAGCTACGACGAATCGATAAAAGGCAGCCTGCAAAGCCTCGCCAAACTCGTCCCCTTTCGCTATGGTAAAACCGAGGTAAGTGATCAGTATGTCGAGTAACAGGTACCTTATCATCGTGATTTTGCTGGCCGCTATACAGACGGCCTGCCAGACTGCCCCAAAGGTAGAGCCGGAAACGACGCCAGCGCCACAACCCCAGCCCGAGGTAAAGGCCGACCCAGCGCTTGAACTTTATGAGCTCGGGATCTCTACCGCGAAAGCAGGTCAGGTCAATGAGGCGATAGACTTTTTCCGGCAACTCATCGCCATTGCAGCTGAATACCCTCTGGCCCATACCAATCTGGGTTTATTATTGTTGCAGCAGAATCAGGCAGCCGACGCCAAAGCCGAATTTTTGACCGCAATAGAACAGGATAAAAAAGATGCAATTGCTTATAATCACCTGGCAATCATTGAACGTCAGGATGGATTATTCAACGAGGCCAAGGCACATTACCTTGAAGCACTGCAGATAAACCCGGATTATGCGAATGCACATTTAAATCTGGGCATATTACTGGATATCTACCTGCAACAACTTGAAGATGCATTGACCCATTACCAGAAATTTCAGGCATTGACCGGGGGTAAGGATGAAGCCGTCACCAAATGGATTGCAGATCTGGAACGCAGAATACAGAAAAAGGCAGACTCGAAGGGATAGTAATCTTATGCATAAATTATTGATTTCACTATTATTAATCCTGTCATATAGCAACCTTGCTGCAGAGGATCGCCTTGAAATGCAGGGCACCTCTATCATAGGCAACAAGGAATTACCCAAGGTGCTGTATATCGTACCCTGGAAACCAGCAGAGAAAGTCGATCTGACCACCCCGGCCTATAGTAGTGTGCTTGATGAACCTCTACAGTCTCTGCAGCGCGACAGTTTTAAACGTCAGGTAAAATACTATCGAGAACTGTACCCGGGACCCGGAGGCTGATAACAGGCCATGATCACTTTACAATATTTCCCTAATCCAATATCGCAGCAAGCAAACTGCACCAAGAACCACGGAGAGAGATCCCATGCTTAACACTGTCATTAATTTTTTCCAGTCAGGCGGACCCTTCATGTATCCGATACTGGTGGTACTTGCTTTAGGTCTGGCAATCACCCTGGAACGTTATCTCTACCTGACGGCAGCAAAGACCAAAAATCGAAGGGTGCTGGCGAAACTGATGCCGATGCTGGAAAAAGGCGAAATGAACAACGTCATCAAACTCACCAAAGAATCTAATTCCACGGTAAGCAAGATCCTGGCACAGGGCCTGAACAATTTTAAAAATGCGCGTCGGCGCGATGATATAGAAGCATCCATGGAAGAAAGCATCATGGAAGCGATCCCACGCCTGGAAAAACGTACCCATTACCTTGCGCTATTTGCCAACATAGCCACCCTGCTGGGCCTGCTGGGTACCATCATTGGCCTGATCAAGGCATTTACCGCTGTCGCACAGGTCGACCCCTCACTCAAAGCTGAAATCCTTTCCACCAGTATCTCGGTAGCGATGAATACCACAGCTTTTGGATTGATGGTGGCTATACCGCTGCTGATCTTCTACACCCTGTTACAAACCAAGACTACCGAAATTATTGATAGCCTGGAAATGGCCACCGTTCGTTTTACCAACCACCTGGCAAAATTTAAAAACGCTGGTCAATAGAACATGGCTCGTAATAAACGCATACGGCGTAAACATCCCGCAGTAGAGCTGAACATAACTGCCTTCATGAACCTGATGGTAGTACTGGTACCTTTTTTACTGATGACGGCGGTGTTTAGTCATATCACGATACTGGACCTGAACCTGCCGCCACCGGGCGCTGCCAATAAAGATGACCCTAAAGATGTACCTTACGAATTACGCGT
Organism: Gammaproteobacteria bacterium; assembly: GCA_050288105.1. GTDB lineage: Bacteria > Pseudomonadota > Gammaproteobacteria > JACNJF01. The sequence continues at coordinate 75,885 of JBNKDE010000013.1, read as the reverse complement.
TACGATTCGTAAAGAGGCACTGGTAGTCTCTGATAACAAAGGTGGCCTGATCAAACGCATACCCAGGCTAGCCGATGGCCAAAACTATGACGCATTGAAGGACACCCTGAAGCTGATCAAATCGCGTTTCCCTGATAAAACAAATATCACCATATTGTCGGAAACCGATACGCCCTACAACGACATGATCCAGGTGATGGATAGTGCGCGCTCATATGTTGTTCTTTACGAAGGCGAACAGGTATTTGCCGAGCTGTTCCCTGACATATCCATTGGCGATGCCGCTAAATAAACTGGTGAGAAAATAACGGATAGCCCATGAAACTTTCACGTCGCGCTAAACGAATGCAATCACATCATGCCCGTAGCAAGGATAAAAACGCTGGGCTGAACATGATTTCTCTGATGGACATCTTCACCATCCTGGTGTTTTTCCTGCTGGTCAATGCAACCAGCTCAGAGGTATTACCGACGCCTAAGCAAATCACCCTGCCCAATTCTGTGGCAGACCAGATCCCGCGCCGAAATCTGGTGATTACTGTAAACAACAATATGATTAATCTCGAAGGCATACCCGTTATTGACGTCGCGTCAGTTAATAAGACGACTCAAAAAACCATTCCGACACTGTTTCGATCGCTAAAAACCAGTGTGATCAGGGTGAAAGATCTTACCGATAAAAAAGGTGTCACTATTATGGCAGATCGTGAAATCCCCTACGCATTGCTGAAAAAAATCATGCTCACCTGCCAGGGTGCCGGGTTTACCAACCTGTCATTCGCGGTTAACCAGAAATCTGCCAAAGTAGAAGGATAAGATGGTGACGCAGACAATACATTCCGAACTGAATCTGCCCTGGGTAGAAAGCCGAGAAGACCGACTGTTTCGTCGCCTGGCGATTGCGCTGGTCATTTTCTCCCTGATACTAGGGTTTATTATCAACAGCATCATCCTGCCCGAAGTGCAGAAACGCAAGCTGGTCGATGTCTCTCCACGCCTGGCTCAATTGATACAGGAAAAGAAGAAAATACCACCACCGCCTCCGCCCAAGCCTGAAAAGAAAGAGGCCGAAAAACCCAAGCAAGACAAAAAAGAACCCGAGAAGCCTAAACCCAAGGAGCCTCCGAAACCAAAACCTCCGGTGGACAAAAAGGCTGCTGCAAAGAAAAAAGCGCAACAAAGTGGTTTGATCGCATTATCTGATGAATTGTCAGACTTGCGCGAAAGCTTTGACTTTTCAGACATTGCCGAGCTGCCCCAGCAAAAAACCGGAAATGCTGCGGAAGCCGTGGTAGCTACCAGCGATATCCTCACGGCTAAAGCATCTCAGGGTAGTGGCGGTATCACCACTAATACGCTGTCGCGCGAAATCAAGGGCAGTGAACTGGCTCAGCGCCAGGTTACACAAGTTGAAAGCAAAATTGCCACACAGACCCAGGTTGCTAAAGCAGCTGCACCCGCATCGCGTGGCGCGAATCGTAGCCAGGAGGAAATCGAGCGCGTTTTCCAGAAAAATAAAGGCGCCATTTTCAATATCTACAATCGTGAATTACGTAAAGATCCCACGCTACAGGGCAAGGTTGTATTTGAGCTCACCATTGCACCTGATGGTACAGTAACCAAATGCATCATCGCCTCCAGCGAGCTGGGCAATGAAAAACTTGAGAAAAGACTGGTTTCAAAAATTAGCAAGTTCAAATTCGCCAGTAAAAAGGTACCTGTTATTACCGTCACTTATCCTATAGATTTCCTACCGTCATGATTAAAGATTTTTATAGAAAGGGACTCCAGTCCTTAAATCTTCAAATAAGCTGATCTGGATCAATCATCAAGTTTCACCCAGGAGTATAAAGACAGGCATAAGCGCAGGCATCAGGTTAATACTACACTTGCACTCATGTAGAGCATGAATCGCAAGCAACTAATAATACTTTAATCTGACTCTACTATTGCCTTATAGTTATTCAGGATCGAATGAATCGAGTTTTACCTATCAACCACTCATTAACAGAGGTAAACACCATGGACAAACCCACACCTAAAAAGAAAGCCGCTAGCCCTAAAAAGGCTGTAAAAAAAGCAGTGACCAAAAAATCGGTTAAAAAGGCCAGTGTAAAAAAAGCTGCTTCAAAAAAAGCTGTCAAAACCATTAGCTACCAGCAACGCTATCAGATGATCGCAGAAGCGGCCTACCTGCTGGCAGAGCAACAAAACTTCAGAGCGGATAGTGAACTGGATAACTGGCTGGCTGCGGAAGCGCAAATCGATGGCTGGATTAAAAAAGACAAAATCAAATTAACGGAGTAATCAAGCCCCTTAGCCTATAATAGGCCACAACTACCACTGACAAAGGTTAAGTTATGAAAAAATGGGTATATAACTTTGCCGAGGGAGACGGCAAAAACAAGATACTACTGGGAGGAAAGGGCGCAAACCTGTGTGAAATGACCCAAATCGGACTAAACGTCCCGCCCGGGTTTGTCATTACCACTGAGGCCTGCCTGCATTACCTGGATTCCGTCGACAGGTCCCTGCCTGATGAAGTCATGCAACAGGTGCGCGAACAGATCGAACGGGTTGAGCAGGCAACTGGAAAAGGCTTTGGAGATGGCGAGAATCCATTATTGATTTCCGTACGCAGTGGCTCTGCCATGTCCATGCCTGGCATGATGGATACCATACTCAACCTGGGGCTTAACAGTAAAACACTGCAGGGGGAGATCAACCAGACCGGCGATGCCCGCTTTGGATACGATGCCTATCGACGCTTCATCCAGTTGTTCGGCAAGGTTGCAATGGGTATTCCTGACGAATTGTTCGATGAAGAATTCGAAGCCGTCAAGCAGGCGGCGCGAGTCACTGAAGACGTCGGCCTGTCAGCGCAGGACCTGCAACAGATATGCGAAAAGTTCCTACAGGTATATCAAGCCCAGACCGGTACCCCCTTCCCGGAAGACCCTTTCCAGCAGCTGGAGATCGCTATCAAGGCGGTATTCAATTCCTGGATGGGTAAACGCGCCATTGATTACCGCCGCGAATTTCATATCACTCCTGAAATGGCGAATGGTACCGCAGTCAATATCTGTACTATGGTGTTCGGTAATCGTGGCAACGACTCTGCCACAGGTGTTGCCTTTACGCGTAACCCGGGCAGCGGTGAGAACCGTCTGTATGGTGAATACCTGGTCAACGCACAGGGTGAGGACGTGGTGGCGGGTATAAGAACCCCCAAATCTATCGCGCGCCTGGATCAGGAGATGCCACAGATGGCAAAAGAGCTGGCCGAATTAAGGCAGCGCTTGGAATCCCATTACAAAGAAGTTCAGGACTTTGAATTCACCATCGAAAGAGGCACCCTGTATTGCCTGCAGACGCGCAATGGCAAGATGAATGCTTCCGCCACCGTACGCAGTTCGGTAGAAATGGTGCAGGAAAAGCTTATCGATAAAAAGCAGGCATTGCTCAGGATCAACCCGGATGTGCTGGAGCAGATGCTTTATCCCACGCTAGACCGGAATGTCCCCGCCCAACCTATCGCCCAGGGGCTACCCGCGTCCCCCGGTGCTGCAGTCGGCCAGGCAGTATTCGATGCTGACCGCGCCGAATTACTCGGCAAGGACATGGGCAGCAAAGTCATTCTGGTGCGCGAAGAAACCAAGCCTGAGGATATTCATGGCTTCTTCGCCTCCCAGGGCATACTGACCAGTCGTGGTGGAAAGACCTCGCACGCCGCCGTTGTTGCGCGTGGTATGGGTAAACCCTGCGTTGCCGGAGCCGAAGGCATACAGGTTGACGTACAGCGTCGCGAAGCCAGGATAGGCGAACACGTGATACAGGAAGGTGACGTTATTACCATTGATGGCTCTAACGGGAATGTTTACCTGGGCGCCATCCCCACTGTCGAGCCTGAATTCACCCAGGAATTGAACACCATACTGGCCTGGGCTGACGAAACCGCCTATCTGCGTGTGATGGCGAACGCAGATAGCCCTGAAGATGCCGCCAGAGCACTTAAGTTCGGTGCCAGAGGTATTGGCCTGTGTCGTACCGAACGCATGTTCAACGCCGTTGATCGCCTGCCCATCGTGATCGAAATGATTGTTGCAGATTCCGTCGAAAGCCGTCAGTCAGCGCTGGATCGGCTGTTGCCTATTCAACGCTCTGATTTCAGGAAACTGTTCGAAACAATGGCACCCTTACCGGTTACCATACGCCTGCTTGATCCGCCAATACATGAGTTCCTGCCAACTGAAGAGCAGTTACGCGATGATATCGACATGCTCAAGCACCTGAAACAATCCATTCGCGGCCTGGATGTACTGGCTGGGTCCATGATGTTACTTAAAAATACCGCCAACCTGAACAGCGATATTCCCGCTATGGTTGATGTCGGGCTGGTAGAACAGGCCATCGCCACCAAGGAACTGATGCTGAGAAAGGTCAGGGCCCTCACCGAGGTCAACCCCATGCTCGGGCATCGCGGTGTACGTCTGGGTATCACCTACCCGGAAATATATCGTATGCAGATACGCGCCATCCTCGAAGCCGAAGCCGAATGTGCAGCCAAAGGTCTCGAAGTGCACCCACAGATGATGGTACCGCAGGTTTGTTCAGCGGAAGAGCTCATCTGGGTACGTCGCTACATGGATGAGATCAAGGCCGAGGTAGAGCAGCAGTCTGGTTATACCTTGAACTGTCGCTTTGGCACCATGATAGAAGTGGTACGTGCCTGCATGCGAGCTGATGATCTGGCTGCGAACTCGGAATTCTTCTCTTTCGGCACCAATGACCTGACTCAGGCAACCTTTTCGTTCTCACGTGAAGATGCCGAAAACAAATTCCTGCCCATGTACAACCAGAATATGATCCTGAAGGATAATCCCTTCGAGGTACTGGATTCCAACGGTGTGGGCAAGTTAATGAAACTGGCCATTCAATGGGGAAGAGAGGTAAAACCAGACCTGTCGGTGGGCATCTGCGGTGAACATGGCGGTCATCCGGCATCGATTGAATTCTGTCATAAGGCAGAGCTTAACTACGTTTCCTGCTCAGCACCCAGAATTCCAGTCGCCAGACTTGCAGCTGCGCATGCCGCCCTGAAAAATCCCTAGCGTGGTTTCCTGAACGGGATGGACCTTTATTAACCTGCTAGCAATGGTGATATCGGGTTAATAACTACGATGCTATGGTGTCCTGCAAAAATAGCATCGTCTTAACGCCAATCTGATTTATGATTACAGACTGGACGTCACCCACTGCCTGGAACCAACGCCTTTGTTAAGCCCGGAATTTATCGATCTGTTAAAACTGCTAATCCGCCAACCCAGCGTGGTTGGCGCCGAGCATTCTTTTTTCCGGGTTCTGCAAAGAGAACTGGAAGAACGCGATGCTCAGGTTTACTGGTACGAGGGTATTCTTGTCGCGCAGGGTAATGACCCCTTTAGCACCATGATTTCAGCGCATATCGACCGGCATGGCCTGATTTGCACAGGCCCCAATGAATTCCAGTTTGCGGCCTTCATCACTGCCAACCGTTCCGACCTGCTGAACAACTCGGTTTCCGAAGAGTTGATGGCCAAGGTTACTGAGCGTTTCGAAGCTGCCCCGGTTTATGCCTACGAACCCTGGTCCGGCATGTATCGTGGAAATGGTGAAATCAAAAACAGCTATGTCTGTGAGCATCGCAGGAACCTGATTTTCGAGATAGATGGATTATCCGATGTCGTCGCAGGCACACCGGTTGCATTCGAAGATAAACTACGTGTCGAAAACCAGCGCCTGCTAGGCCAGCTGGATAATGTGCTCAGCGCGGCCGCTCTGGTACATTTATTCAGCCAGGGTTTTCAGGGAACCGCTTTTTTCACCGCGCAGGAAGAAGCCGGCAAAAGCTGGCGCTATCTGCTGGAGTGGTTTCGACGCTTTGGGCACAGCACCAACCGCCTGTTTGTCGTAGATACCAGCCCCTTTAACAGTACAGAAGAAGCCGACCAGCAGTTACTGGTATTACGCAACCGAGATGCCAATGCAATATTTAATGAGCAGGCAACCAGTATGGTTGAAAACCTGTGTCGCCAAAACGGTATCCCGTATTCATTTAAGGACAAAGTGATTGCACAAAGGAACGAGGATTTACTGGCGCAGAATCTCAAACCTCAAACTTATGGTAGTACTGAACTGGGTAGAATTATCTCCGCTTCCAATGGTCTGGTCGACGGTACCACGATCCAGATACCCACTACCGGCTACCATACGACTTCCGAGTCTGCTTCGCTGCAGTCGGTAGATAAGTTTCTCACCCTGTTGACACAACTGACTGGCATTGCCTGAAGGGTTAGGCAGGCCGAGCCTGACCATCAATGACACCGTTTACTGTGTGCCGGGACTCTCTGGCAGGTAAGAGCGCTCAACTCGGTTTTTACCCAGTTGTTTAGCTCGATACAGACGCATATCTGCCCTGCCCAAAATGCTTTTCAGTGTATCCTCTGCTCTTACCTGAGCGATGCCGATACTACAGGTCAGTCGATCAACTTTTGTGAAATTTCGTGTAGAAACAAGTTCGAGCAATTTATTCGCCAGTGTTCCCGCTTTTTCAGTATTAGCTTCGGGTAAGATTAGCAAAAATTCCTCGCCCCCCCAGCGCCCGAAAAAATCACTTTCGCGCAAACAGGACTTTACCAGATCAGCAAACTCAACCAGCGTCGCGTCACCCGCTTCATGCCCAAAGGTATCGTTAATCTTCTTGAAATCATCAAGGTCCAGGAACACCACGCAAAAAACTCTTTTATAGCGCGAATACAGCTGCAGCATCCTGTCCAGCTCACTTTCAATTTTGTATCGATTTGGGATACCGGTTAATACATCCGTGGTAGCCAGGAACCTGAGCTTTTCCTCCGCTTCCTTACGCCTGTTAATTTCGCGCTTTAACACCCTGTTCCAGAATAAAATAGCGGTAATTGCCAGTATAAGGGGCAGAGTGATTTTCCACAGCAGGGAATAGTCCTGCTCGGTCTGAATTTTTACCCCCACCCATTTATTAAATATTGCTTTTTTTTCTTCTGCGCTAATGGCATTGATTCCTTTATTAATAATTGAAATTAAAATTGGCAGATCCTTTCTTGCCATAACTCGTATATCAATATCAAATTCGGTTGTTCCAGAAATTTTCAGGTTGCTATAGCCGATTTCACCGATTTTATGTGTTAGCACAGGTAAAATATCTGCTGCAGCAAAGGCCTTCCCATCAGACACATACTGCAGTGCTTCGCTGGTGTTTTTAACGGGAATAAAATGAATGCCCGGGAAATGTTGCGTCAATATACGGTGTGCGCTGAAATTATTGCCGACTGCTACTGATTTACCCTCCAGATCAGAGCCGGAAGCAATAAACCCTTTATCCGATGTCGTTGCAATTGCGATAGGGAAATAAGCATAGGGATCAGAAAAAAGCGCATACTGTTTCCTGTCTTCGGTTGCACTGGTTGAAATCGTGATATCCGCGGTGTTTTGCTGAATACCATCGATTACATCGGTCCATAAACTGGTAGACTGGGTGCTGGACCTGAGGCCTGTTTTCTGCTGTATCAGCGACCAGTAATCTATCGCAATGCCATGTAAATTACCCTCATCGTCGCGGGCATTAAAAGGCGCCCAATTGTCAGTGGTAATGATTTTTACTTCATTACCCAGGATATAATTTTTTTCCTCCAGAGTGAGGTAGAACTCGCCTTCCTTATAAATAAAATCGTCTGACCCCTCACCAGCCACAGCCAGCCCGAGCAAGCGAAAAATATTGGCAATGGATTCAATTTTTCGCTTATCCAGCTGTCCCAATCGCCCTTCAGTCAGGCCCGACAGGCGTTTTAGCATTTTAGCTTCATAATGCAGGTGATCACCGCTCAGGTGTTGAGAGTTATATTTTCTGAGTATCAACTGTATGGTTTCATCAATATGCTCGAACGCATACTCCCAGCCATCCAATGACGCCTCGTAAAATTCTCTGGTTACTGCAGGCGCATTCTTTAACTGTTCGCGCGAGGTAAACAGAATATCGCCATAAAAGTTGAACCCATAGTCGCTGGGATTGAGCAAATTGTACGGTATACCCATACGCTCTAACTGATAGGGCTGATCCGAGGCATAGACCTCGTATGCATCAACCTGACCGGTAATGAGATCGTCTATATTGAAACTGTGGGGGACCTGTATAAACTCGTTAGTTTTGATATTTTTGCTCGCCAGCATTGCCGTTAGTGATGCGGTTCTACGATTTGCAAACATCATTACCTTTTTGCCGCGCAGCTGATCCGGCTTGCTGATGCCTGAGGACTTAAGCGTCATCAGCGCCAACGGTGATTGCTGAAACACGGCTGCCAGTGCAATCACCTGCTCCCCATTTAACCAGTTCTCAACCAGCGCTGAATCACTGACACCAAAGGTTGCTCGACCTGACATCACCTCGGCTACCGGATCGGTATCCGCCGCCGTCTCCCTGATTTCCACTTCCAGCCCGGCCTTTTTATAAAACCCCTTCTCCTTTGCGATATAAAACCCGGCGAACTGAAATGCATGCTTCCATTTAAGTTGTAACGACACTGGTGTTAATTGCTCATCCGCCAATGCAATACAGGGCATCGATAGCGAAAGAATCACTAGAGCTAAGAATCGAACCATCATGTTGAAATATCTAAGGCCTCATTTTTGATGGGCATTGAGAAGAAGGTGCAGCTGGTTACAAGCATTTATAATAGTCTACTTTTACTCGACAACAAGCTGGAGCTGGATTGTAATTGATCCAGAGCGTTTTAAATACCTGATCAGCTTAAATACTTCGTCTGATTTCCAGACAAGCGGTAAAGATTGATCTTGCAGCCAACTGTTGTTACGGTTTTCTCAATCTAGATCTAAACACAATAACTACCAGCGTCGCGCCACTATGAATCGTTACTTTTCACCTGCATCAACTCGGCAAGCCTTCGACTGGATAGATCAATGGCCGCGCCTATCTGAGACGGTTGACATTGCACTGGCGCAGGCAGGTGGCTACCTGCTTGCGCAGCCGCTTATTGCTAAAGCGGATATCCCGGCGCAGGCGCTATGTGTGCGTAACGGCTATGCGGTGATTGCTGCAGACACGCTGGGGGCTGGAGACTACAACCCGCTACCACTCAGGCTGGCAGACATGGGACAGGCGCTACTGCCCGGTCATGCAGTCAGGGTATGCACGGGTGACCCACTGCCCGCAGCAGCCGACGCAGTGCTATCACTGCAGCAGGTTGAATCCAGGCAGCACTTTATCGACGTCTCTGCCAGCGTGGCCGCAGGCGAAGGCGTCATTCAGCAGGGAGAAGAGTGCGCGCAGTCGCAGTCCTTAATGGAAGCCGGACGCCGACTAAGGCCGCAGGACCTGTCCAGACTGGCGCTAGCGGGGATTACCCAGGTCAGGGTCAGGTGCAAACCACGGGTTCACCTGATCCTGGCCGGAAGTTTTCCGCATGAAGCCGACGGCATTATGCTGACAGACCTCATCGCACGTGATGGCGCTGAACTGATTGCGCAGTATTCTGTATCTAACCCGCAGTCACTTAGCCAGCATCTTGGTGAATCCGGTGCTGACCTGATCCTTATCGTAGGCAGTGGCGGTTACGGTGATAACGACTTTGCCGTCAAGTCACTGCATGACTGTGGTCAGATCGACCTGGATGGTGTCACTATCCACCCTGGTGGCGGGACCGTAATGGGACAGATTAAAGGCAAACCGATCCTGATATTACCGGGCTCGCCGCTATCCTGCCTGTGCGCCTATGACCTGATAGCCGCACGCCTGCTACGGCGCATGGCAGAAAAACGAGATCCGCTACCCTATACCCGCAAAACATTTACCCTGTCACGTAAACTGGTGTCGCGTATCGGCCAGCTGGAACTGGCGCGCATGCGTATCCAGCAATCGTTTGCGGAACCGCTGGCAGTCGCCGATGACCGTCTGCTTTCCAGCAGCGTGCGCGCAGACGGATTTGTGCTCCTGCCCGAAAACAGCGAAGGCTACGCCGAAGGTAGCGAGGTAGAGGTGTATTTATATGACGAGTAAACACTAATAATAAATGCCATAGAGAGCCCCAATATGACTGATGTAAAAGATATGATGTCGCGACGTAAAGCCGCCAGTCAGCGCCAGTTTCTGGATGTTGCCAGCGCTGATGAAGCAATACAGCGATTTCGCGCCGCGTTACAACCAGCACCGCTGGGCACGGAACAGGTAGCGCTGGAACGGGCTCTGGGTCGGGTGCTTGCAGCGGATATCGAATCGCCGGTAGACGTACCCGGTTTTGACCGCTCCAATGTAGATGGATTTGCACTACGCGCCCTCGATACACTGGGTGCGAACGAGGAAACACCGCTGTTACTCGAGCTCAGCGATGAAATCATTACCCCCGGACGCCCACCTCAACTAACCGTACAAAACGGTTGTGCCAGTGTCATCGCAACCGGGGGCATGTTACCGCGCGGTGCTGACGCGGTCATGCTGGTTGAGAACACGGAGCTAGTCGAAGCAGATGGCAAACAATGGGTAAAAATTGAAAAAGCCATACCTGCAGGCGCTTTCATCACCTTTGCTGGTACAGATATCGGACGTGGTGAAACGGTACTGCGCAGCGGCCAACTGTTAACCTCACGCGATATCGGCCAACTTGCAGCGATTGGCCTCGATCAGGTTATGGTTTATCGCAAACCTCGGGTCGCCATCATCTCTACCGGCGATGAACTGGTGCAACCCGGAAAACCCATGATCAAGGGCGGGGTATATGACAGCAACCAGGCCATTGTGGCGGCAACGGTAGAAGAGCTGGGCTGTGAAGCCATCCGCCTGGGCGCAGTACCCGATGTACTGGAAGCACAACAGCAGATCCTGCAACAAGGCCTGGAGGCCGACGCAGTAATCCTTTCAGGCGGCACCTCAAAGGGAGCTGGTGACTTGACTTACGAAGTAGTCAGCGCACTCTCCGACCCCGGCATCGTGGTACACGGAGTCGCGATAAAGCCCGGTAAACCCCTGTGCCTGGCGGTTACTGATCACAAACCTGTAGTCATTCTACCCGGCTTCCCAACTTCTGCCATCTTCACCTTTCAACAGTTTGTCGCGCCCATGTTGCGTATCATGGCCGGTATGCCAGAAGAAGCGCAGGAGCAGGTCAGCGCTGAACTTGCGGTTCGTGTCAGCTCGGAGCGTGGGCGTACCGAATACCTGATGGTCGGACTCATGCGCAGCAAGCAGGGATACGCAGCTTATCCTATGGGCAAGAACTCTGGTGCAGTGACAGCCTTCAGTAAAGCCGACGGTTTTATACAGATTGACGCTGCCAGCGAGCAACTCCCCACCGGCACGCCAGTCACCGTGCATCTGTTATCGCGCAGGCTGGCACCAGCGGACCTCGTCAGTATCGGCAGCCACTGTGTCGGCCTGGATCTGCTGCTGCGCAGGCTGCAGCGCGAGGGAATGAGTACTAAATCCATGCACGTTGGCAGCCAGGGTGGCCTGGCTGCGGTACGTCGCGGCGAATGCGATCTGGCTGGTATCCATTTAATGGATCCTGATAGCGGCGAATATAACCGTCCCTATCTGGAACCCGGCATGCGCCTGATACCGGGTTACCTGCGTCTACAGGGGTTTGTCTTTAGACCCGATGATACGCGTTTTAATCAGGCCAGTGATCCGCAACAGGCGGTAGCTGCCGCCCTCGCCGACCCTGATTGCATTATGGTCAATCGGAATGCAGGCAGTGGCACACGTGTATTAATCGATCAGTTATTAAATGGCGCTCAGCCGGCGGGATATGCCGTGCAAACCAAATCCCATAACGCAGTGGCCACTGCAGTAGCACAGGGTCGTGCCGACTGGGGGGTTGCGATAGATACGGTAGCCAATATGTATGGCCTGTCCTTTATACCTATGCAGCAGGAGCACTATGATTTTGCTGTCCCCGAATCACGCTGGGACAGTGCGCAGATACAGCGCTTTATCGCCCTGTTGAAAGAACCGGAAGCGCGCGCTGAACTGGAACAGATGGGTTTTGGATTGCATCCGCTAGCCGAATGAATCTGCATTCGGCACAAACTGTCATGCAGAGGCTGTGCTATTACGACAAGACACTTCATAAATTGCTGGACCTGTTAAACCCAATGACCTGGTATATTGCTAGGTCTTCAGGAAAGCGTATTCAAGGCGCGGGATTGGTGTATCTCAGATGTATATGCTCGATCTCTTCCCGCACGGCTTGTGACAGCTGTATCGATGCTGCACCGATATTCTCTTGCAACTGGGTCATACTGGTGGCACCGATAATGGTACTACCCACACACCAGTGTGAGTAACAGAATGCCAGCGCCAACTGTGTCGGTGTGAGGCCGTTAGAGCGCGCAAGATCAGCATAGGCAGCCACTGCCTTTTGGGTATTTTCCTTGCTGTATCGCCCTGCAAAACCCTGATAGATCGTTACCCGACCCTCAGCATCCGGGTCATCGAGATATTTTCCGCTAAGGTAACCAAAACCCAATGGGGAGTAAGCCAGAAGATCAACCCGTTCTCGATAACTGATCTCAGCCAGGCTGTTTTCCCAGTACCGGTTGAGCAGGTTGTAGGCATTTTGTACGGAAACAGGGCGCGGCAAACCTTCTTCATCGGCTATACGTAATACCGTGCTCAACCCCCACGCGGTTTCATTCGATAGCCCCCAGTGACGAACCTTACCCTCGCGAATAAACTCGCCCAGCACCGACATCGTTTCGCGTAGTGGCACGGTATCGCGCTCATCGTCAGGATTAAAATGATATTGACCGAATGTCGGCACATTCCGGTCTGGCCAATGCAACTGGTAAAGATCCACATAATCCGTAGCAAGTCGCTGCAAGGAACCCTCCAACGCGCGCTCAAGATTACCACGAGTAAACTGAAGATCACCCTCACGCACCCAGTCAAAGCCACGCCCAGGACCGGTTACTTTGGTAGCCAGGATAATCTGATCACGCTGCTGCCCCTGCAACCAGCTACCGATAAAGCGCTCGGTCTGACCACAGGTCTCTGCCCGGGGCGGTACCGGGTACATCTCAGCGCAGTCGATAAAATTAATGCCTTGTTCGAGCGCGTAATCGAGTTGCTGATGAGCTTCAGCTTCTGTGTTCTGTTCGCCGAAAGTCATCGTTCCCAGGCAAATGTGGGAAACCTCAAGATCGCTGTTACCCAGATTGATCTTTTTCATGTAGTGAGTGCTCCTTAATCTTTTCGCCGAACATTCTTTCCCATTTGGGACCAGGGTTCAACCTTCAATCTGTACTGGTTTTTATCTGGGCCCTGATAGAGACACGACCAAACCAGTAGACAAAGATTTTTCTTATACCCTGCAGATTGAATGACCGCCAACAATTTTTGCTCGCAGACGACCTGATTCATGAATTACACTTCGAGCATTAAATTCACCTGAATGTATTCAATTATCATGAGCAACCTGTTACAAACCCTGATTCAACGCAAACATGTACTACTCGCCGATGGCGCAACCGGTTCCAACCTGTTTCAGATGGGACTGCAAACGGGTGAGGCTCCAGAGCTATGGAATTGTGATCACCCTGATCGTATTGCAGCGCATTACCGTAGTTTCGTTGAAGCAGGCTCCGACATTATCCTCAGCAATACCTTTGGGGGTACCCGCTATCGCCTTAAACTTCATCAGGCCGATAACCGGGTTGCTGAACTCAATATTGAAGCCGTGCGCCTGCTTAAGCAGGAAATCGAAAAATCTGGACGCGAGATCGTTGCCGCTGGATCGATAGGCCCCACGGGCGAAATCCTGGCACCTCTTGGAGCGCTTAGCCATGCAGATGCGGTCAGCGCTTTTCGCGAGCAGGCTGAAGCTTTAAAAAAAGGGGGCGTAGACGTTTTCTGGATTGAAACCATGTCCTCTATTGATGAGGCAAATGCCGCCGTTGAAGCCTGCACAGGGCTGGGCTTACCTATTGTCACTACCTATAGTATTGACACCAATGGCCGCACCATGATGGGTTTATCACCGGCAGATATCGTGGAAAATACCCACAAAATCGAAACCCCTTTATTCGCCATCGGCTCAAACTGCGGTGTAGGAACGGCTGAACTTGTTGCCGCCATCGTCAATATCAAAAATGCCATGAATGAGAATGAGCAACAGCCATTGATTGTTGCCAAAGCCAATTGCGGTGTACCGCAGTATGTGGATGGCGAAATTGTCTACGGTGGCTCTGCCGAAACTATGGCTGAGTATGCGCGCATGGCGATTGATGCAGGTGCCTGCATCATCGGTGGTTGCTGTGGCACCCTTCCCGAACATGTCGCTGCGATGCGTAAAGCAATCGATGAGCACCACAAAAGGGAAACACCGACCCGCGAACAAATCGAAGATAAACTGGGTGCGCTTAGCACTGGCGCTGTTGCTCAATTGCAGGGACGATTATCGGTAGCAGAAGGCTCTGCCTCACAAGGTCCGGCACGCAAGCGCTCGCGCAGACGATAAACAGAACGTTGTTGAACAGGCTGAGGAAAACCATTGCTCAGCCTGATCAAGGATACGGGGCTTAGCGATAGCTTTTATCCAGATAATTGCGCCAAAGTGTATAGGCTGGGCGAGGTGTGTCATCGTAACGTCGTAGCGCCATATTTCCAAACGCGCGCAGCAGCATTTCAGTGTAATCGCCACCAACGGCATAAAAGTCGTCCAGTATTTTGCAGCTTGCACTATCGGCAGGGGAACAGGGGCATTGTTGTGCGGCTTCACCAGCCAGATAATCCTGATTTAACCACCACACCACCGCTTCCACATTCTGCTGATCTGCCTGTTCCAGCAGCCATTCCATATATACGCTTTGAGCCTGCTCATTCGCCACATCTATCGTACCCACATTGGGAATATCCAGCGTAGCGGGATATATCGCAAAGCCACAGCTACCACCTGCAGTATGCTGGTAACTGCTTAACACAGGAATAGCCTGCCAGCCTGTTTCGGATATCCAGATCGGCCGATTCGTTACGGCGGCAACCTTACTCAAGGTATCGCGCGGAAAGCTGAAATTATACTCAGGTTTATATGACCAGGTTGCAGGGTAACTGGAGAATGCAATACGATCAGCATTAATGCTTAAGGCCTGAGTCAGGCGAACGTCAAAACAGTCAGATATTGTCATTCCTGTACAGGCTGTTTCATCTGTGTTGCCGTAGATAAATTCGAGCTGAAAGGTGGGAAAAACAATCAGCGACGGATAAGCCGCTTTAATCGCATCCTGTACCTGTTGATACCAGTTAATCCAGGCTGATTGTTGTGCCGGACAGCTTAAAAATGGAATGTTCATTTCCACCGCCGGGCTCAGGTAATCCGGCTGAATCAGGTCGATGATATATTTTAAATAGCCGATGTAGGCAGCCTGCCATGTCATTGTAGATGCATCACTATCAAATAGATAGCAACCATTGCTGTCGATTTGAGTATTCCAGCCATCCTGAGTGGAACCATCTGCCAGCACATTTGGGGCCAGAGTACGCCGCCCACCAAGAGGAGAGAGCGCCAGATATATTTTTTGTTTTTGCGCGGCTGCAATACTCGCCAGGTTTTGCCATTTGGACACCCAGGAAGGCGGTAGCCCACTACATCCTGAAGCATCACAGTAATCCCAGGGGACACCATAAAAATCATCCACATGTAATGACAGTAAATCCCTGTCTGCCGCATGATTAAAATTCCAGTCGGCGAATAGCGTTTCACTCCCATTGTGACTCACCGAGAAAGGTGTTGAACCCATCAGGAAGGTGCGTGCTGCCGGCTCCGCTGTCGCAGCGCTATTCGACCCTCCTCCACAGCCAGTCAATAGCATAAACAGCGCACTCAGTAGTATTGCTTTCCGGTTTTTAAACATTACTTTGCTAGCTCCTTGCGGGTTTCTTATCAGGATCAAACTCTGTCCGTAGACAGATATTTTAACCTGCTAGTCAGCGCTATTCCCCAGTGTTACGGTTTATTGATGTTGTTCACACTTAAGTACTAGCGGCTTTTTTCAAAAGACCCATATGTTATAGTTTATCCTTTGCACAGTATGTTAAATCGTTACCATAGTGATGAAGAACTCGCGAAACATCAAACGTGCGATCTGGATCTCTCTCCTTTATCTCATATTCGGGGCGCTCTGGATCTATCTTTCCGATTCCATTGTCAATGCGATTGCCTCTGGCAACGATCAACTTACGCTATTACAAACCTATAAGGGATGGTTTTTCATTCTCGTCACTGCCCTGCTACTTTATCTTCTCACCTACCAATTTTTGCACAAGGCATTTATCGAATACCAGCATCACATTGAACAACAGAACAGAGCACAACAGCAACTGATCGAAAAAGATACCCTGCTTAAAACAATTATCAATAGCTCGCCTGATGCCATTTTTGTCAAAGATTCTGAAGGCAGGTATGTATTTTTTAACGAGGCGGCAGCCCGCATCACGGGCGTCCAGGTGGAGGATGCCATCGGCAATACGGATGAGCTGATCTTCACCGCCAATGATGCGGCAATGATCCGTGAAATGGACAGAAAAGTTATTGCCGACGACAGGATCACCAGTCACGAGGAAGTGCTGACAACCTCTTCTGGAGAGACCATCATATTCTGGGTAACTAAAGGCCCTATACGCGTCGCCAATGAAAAACCTATCGGACTTTTCGGGATTTCTCGCGATGTTACTGCCGCTAAGAAACACGAACAGTCACTACTGGATGCGAAAGAGAGCCTTGACCGGCTCGCACATTACGATCCACTGACCGGTCTACCAAACAGACTCAGCCTCACTGAGACCCTGGGCAAAAAAATGACCGATGCACAGCAAAGTCCCTTCTCTTTACTGTTCCTTGATCTGGATGAGTTTCAGCAAATTAATGATTCTTACGGACACTATATCGGGGATCAACTACTGATCAAGGTTACCCATCTATTGAAAAGCATTTTTCCTCCAGATACCTATATCGTTCGTACTGGAGGCGATGAATTTCTTATGATTACGCCGTATGACGAAAAAGAAGCCTCTTTGCACGCGATTCTGAACCGGCTTATGGACGGACTCAACCATCCATTTCATATCGACGACATCGATATATACACCTCGGGCAGTATCGGTATCGCCCATTACCCCAAAGATGCCAATACCACTGAAGACTTGCTCCAGTGTGCTGACGCTGCACTCTATAAAGCCAAAAAAACCGGAAAAAATACCTTTTACTTCTACAGTGAAGAACTCATCCAGAATGCGCTACAACGAACCACGATAGCCAGCAATTTGAATAAGGCACTGGAAGAAGGGGAACTAAAACTTTTCTACCAGCCTCAGGTGGATGTTAAAAGCGAGAAAATTATCGGCTATGAAGCGCTGTTACGCTGGGAAACAGCGCATGGATATATCCCGCCTGCAACGTTTATCCCCATCTGTGAGGAAAGCGGGCTCATCCACGACATTGGAAAATTTGTCTTAACACTAGGCTGTCAAACCGCCCTTCAATGGCAGGAATCAGGCCTTCTGGAAGGGACTATGGCTATCAATGTCTCGGCACGACAGCTCTCACATCCCGATTTTATTGCAACGCTCGATCAGATCATCGAGCGAACCCAATGCCCACCTTCGTGCATTGAGCTAGAGATTACCGAAAGCTCCATCCTCGAAAACCCGGAAAAAATGACCCTATTGCTAGAAATGTTAAAGTCCAGGGGTTTTCACATCTCTATTGATGACTTTGGAACCGGGTACTCTTCCCTCTCGTATCTAAAACATCTACCAATCGACAAACTCAAGATTGATACCTCGTTTATCCGCAACATCACGCATGAACCCAAAAACCAGACTATCGTTAAAACGATTATTGCGCTGGCAAAAGGACTGGGAATGACCGTTCTCGCCGAGGGCGTTGAAAGCGCTGAAGAGCTCCGGTTTTTACGTGAAAACAACGTAGACTCGGTACAGGGGTTCTACTATTACCGACCGATGGATCCCAGCCAACTGACGCGCTAAGGCAAGTCTAAAAGCCTTTGTTTTTAATGTATTGAATTAGCCCCATGGCAGAAAAAATATAATCTCAGACTAATCACCTTCCTGACCCGTTTTTGATACCGCGGTCAGGCCAAAATAAATAACCGGTGACTGAATGCTGGAAAAATCCAGCTTTTGCAAGGGATAGGAAAGCTATCTGGAAACGATGCTAACAAACTGCGAACGAACCTTCTCTCTGGAAGGCCCGTAATAAAGACGGTATTCCTTTAATTCGATCTGTGCATATTTTAATGTTTCGCCATTGGTATATTCAGCGGGCGCTTTCCATGAGATCCGAGCATCAATGGATTCATCGGCATGCAGTCTTAAACTTACCAGCACGACCATCAATAATAGCCATCTGACTGATGAAAAGTATTTATCAGGCATCTGCCTGTTCTCCTGATTGATACAAACCCGATTTATAATAATTTTAAGTTCACCAATTTCTTTCAATCAAACAAGAATTGCTTTAATGCTCTGACCCGGCATATACCCACATTGGCTCGGTATTACCTGCCCGCTCAAAACCCAGCGCCTTATAGAACTCTATAGCTGCACCATCAGCTGTCAGCATTTGTTGATGAAACGAGCCATAGATTGATTGCATCGCTTGCATCATTTTCCGCCCTATACCTTTTCCCTGATAGTCTGGATGTACCAGCATATGAGGATAGTAAACAACGAGATAACCATCTGAGATCGCATTACCAATGCCCACCAGATCGTTACCGATTCTTGCTGTAACCAGCGTATGTGAGTTGCGTAATGCAGGAATTAATTTGTCCGGTTTTTCTGCAGCAGACCAGTGATTAGCTTTATACAACGCTATCACTTCGGTCTCTTCAATTTGGGCATTTATTTCAATTTTTACTTCCATACCAGTTTATTTCTTTGTTTTCTTTGCTGTTAGCATGTTAGAACCTTATCACCACAGAGTTCACTGAGAAAATCATTTACCTGATTATTATTCTTATTTTATTGAATTCACGTTTCAATATTGCACAAGCCTTCTGAATTTAAAATTGAGCTTTTAACCTCCGTGAACTCTGTGTCCTCGGTGGTGAATATTCTCTTTAAAGTCTGTAGATCAGCACAATCTTAAGTATGATAAAAATATTAATTACAGGGCAAGGGCTCGGGAGAAAAATCCACCTTATCGATTTCTTTACTCTGAATCACAAACTTATGTGTCACGCCAATTTTGGGCAGCGTTTTTTTCACCACACTAAAGCCGTCATTCAGCGGCGCACAATAAGTTTCCACCATTACCTCTCCTTGATCAAACTCCCGTATACGTTTCAGGTTGGTAATCCTGCCACAGGTCAAATGATCACCAGTCTGGGGGTCGATACTATGAAATTGATCGGCAGGTAATTCCATGGTTAAACCCTGATCTGATTCGGTAAATCCATAGCGTGCACAACCCGTATCCAGCCGAATACTGCCATCCCCTTTCTCTTTTGAAAACAGACTGGTCTTTATCCACCACAATCTAAAACTCTGTTGCTGGTCAAGGTTATTGGGGCCAACCAGATCACCCTGATACAGGGTATGGGTACAGCCCTGGACTAGAAGCAATGAAATAATAAGAAAGTATTTTAAAAAATAGTATTTCATTTTCATGCTCCTAATTTGCCATCATATCAACCAGAATATCACCTACCTCAGGCAGCTCCCAGTAGGCTATGTGAGAAGCCAGCCAGAGCTTTCCGGTATTCACCGGTACATCCTTGATAAACCAGCCCAACTCTTCATCGTTACTCTGATACTTTTCTGCAATCTCAAAACCGTTAATCGTTTTGCCAAATATATTACCCGATACAACGGGGTCATTGCGGTCCCAGCAATTTTTCCAGCGCAACATCTTGGTCCCTGGCCCCATTTTTGAAAGGCGTGCCCGGTCTTTACGGAACATGGCCAATCCAATCGGTGAACCAATCGTTAGCAGACCCTGTATCGGCCAGTTGCTACGGTGCTCTCTATCAAACAGATCAGTTTCATTGATTAACTCATTAATCACATCAAGCGCGTAGATCGACCCCAGGCTATGCGCCACCAGATAACAGGGATTGCCAGAATTATAATAGGCCAGAATTTTTTTCTTTAACCCGGCCCTGACCCTGGCCGCGGTCGAGTTGTCTGCCAGATTTAATACCACGTCACCGACCAGATCCATCGTGCTTTCAGCCAGCTTCCCCGCAATCGGGGTTCGGGCGATCATCTTCACCAGTTTTTTGGCTGGTGCAATGGTTTTGTCATTGATATCTTCGTATCGGTAAATGTCGGTTTTGTAATTGAGCGGGATATTGCCCAGACGATTCTTGATCAGCTGATTGATGACCTGGTGCTGTTTTTGATCTTTATCAGCTCCGGTCTGTACTCCATGTACAATTAAGGCTACGCGTGGTTTTGCTGGATTTACAGGCATAACAGACACTCCTTTTGTTCTAGTTGCTCGGAAACCTCTGAATGATTCGCCACTGCAGGGGGCTGGCGCCCAGACAATCTATACCTTATTGATCTTAAATAGAAAGATTGCCACTTTGCGCTCTCGTAATGACAGCCTTGAACGAACTAATCTGAAGCTCTCTGAAAGCTATCATACTCATTCCACAAACTCCATCCAAATACAGGCGAACAACCGCTTAATCAGTGCAGAGAGCGTTTGTTCCATGTTATAAATACCTTCTTAGCCACTCAATGGGAGAGAATAATGAGTCATAGTCAAACGATCTTAGGTGATGAAGCCGAAGCATTATTGAGCCATGTCTGCAGCGGCATTCCTAAAAACACGATCCATGCGCCTGGCCCCGACTACATCGAACGCGTCGTTGCCAGCAAGAACCGCAAGCCTTCTGTTCTACGCAACCTGAACGCAATGTACAACACGGGCCGCCTGGCAGGTACGGGATATCTGTCATTGTTGCCGGTAGACCAGGGTGTGGAACATTCGGCAGGCGCCTCGTTTGCCCCTAACCCAGCCTATTTTGACCCTGCGCATATCGTCGAGCTAGCGATTAACGGTGGTTGTAATGCGGTTGCTTCCACGCTCGGTGTGCTCAGTTCAGTAGCCCGCGACTATGCTCACAAGATTCCCTTTATCGTCAAAATCAACCATAACGAGATTCTGAGTTATCCCAATTTTTATGACCAGACCCTGTTTGCCAGCGTCGAGCAGGCTTTCGATATGGGCGCAGCAGCGGTGGGGGCGACCATCTACTACGGTTCGCCGGAATGCAGGCGTCAGATTATTGAAATTTCCGAAGCCTTCGAACGCGCCCACGAGCTGGGCATGGTGACCATCCTGTGGGCCTACCTGCGTAACAGTGATTTTAAAAACGACGGCGTGGATTACCATGTGTCTGCCGACCTGACGGGGCAGGCCAATCATCTGGCTGCCACCATCGATGCGGATATCATCAAACAGAAACAGGCCGAGAATAATGGCGGCTATAATGCGATCAAATTTGGCAAGACACATGCAAAGGTGTATAGCGAACTGACCACAGACCACCCCATCGACCTGACCCGTTACCAGGTCGCCAACTGTTACATGGGGCGCGCCGGCCTGATCAATTCAGGAGGCGGTTCAGGTGAAGATGATTTGCATCAGGCGGTTCGTACAGCCGTGATCAATAAACGCGCCGGAGGCATGGGTCTGATTTCTGGACGCAAGGCATTCCAGAAGCCGATGGAAGAAGGTATAAAATTATTAAATGCCATTCAGGACGTTTATCTGGATGACAGCATAACCATAGCCTGAAGCAGGTTACTCTCTTAAACGGGGCAGAGTCTCTCTGCCCTGTTTACTATCTAATCTAATTTGGTTCCCTGATCACCCACCAAACTCAGCCTGTTGTGGAGCGTTTTGAAGTTTGTTGTTTCTGATCGTGTAGAATTTCACACGCCTTAGCTTTCCTGGCTTTGTAGTATCTTCCTGGCTGGCGTGCGAGTCCCTTTCTTTTGCTCGCCCAAAAGAAAGAGACGAAAGAAAAGGGCGCCCCACTGGAGCGGCCTGCGGCTTCCCGAAAATCGAACCATTTAGCAAGGCACGGACAGACTCGCATCCGTGCTCGACTGTCCTCAGCGCACGTCCCTGTGCGCTGACCTTACTAAATGGCCCCATTTTCGGCACTCCAGAAGGGGAGATAAAACCAAAAGTTGCATTCACGTTTCGCTTTAATTGTTTTAAGCGCTGACTCGTTAAGCCTTTACCATTAAATAGCCACCAGCACCAACCATTAAACCACCCGCCAGTTTTTTTGTGCCTTTTTGCAAACGATGTTTACTGGAAAGTGAAGCAACTTTTTTAGCTGAGTATGCATAAAATATTTTAATCCCACCAACCAGGAAGATATCAATGATCAATACCACAGCGACATCTATGGCAGAGAGTTTTGCTGGATCAATAAACGCTGGAAACAGGCTGATATAAAAGAAAATTGCTTTGACATCACCCAGCGTTAACAATAAACCTGCAACAAAACTGGTGGCTAAATCTCCTTTTTGGGTATTTTTCTCGACGGCTATTACTGTTGACTTTGAGAATAGCAGCGTAACACCCAACCAGATTAGATAGCTCGCACCAAGGTACTTAATTAGCAGAAATAACCAGCCCATGGATTCTGCAATTTCAGATAAGCCGTAAATCACCAGTAAAATAAATATCACATCACCACACACGATACCCAGAGAGGCAGAAATTCCATTGGGTATACCATGAGTTAACGAGCGCGCAACCACGAGCACAACGCTTGAGCTCGGAATCGATGCACCGATGAGCATGATCAAACATAGGGAAATAATTTCTACTATCCCCATAAACTTGCCTTACGCTTGTGACTCATTATTTTTCCTTTATTGGTATGCCTCAATCAGAATGGGATTGGTTAACTATTTTTACCACTTATGCCAGTCACTTCAAATGTTCCTGCAGGGCATAGAAGTGACGAATTGAAACAGGCGATAGCCGCGCTTTAACATCCTGTGATGCTGCGAAAGCTTTTATTTACCTGCAAACATCAGACATCTTATCACTACCTGACGTTACAATGAACTCAAGGGGCCGTCAATCAGACTCCCTGCATATGCTCATAATCTGAATACGGCCTAAACCTGGCCAGGCCTTCAAATGCACTATGTTCATACCTTATGCGGGTGAATTTTTTTCGACTTCAGGCTAAGATAGCCTGGTTTTTATATTTTTATGTTTTGATACCCCGACCCCTCTGGTCACAGAATAATCAGTGGACAAATAGACAAGGACATGAACTTTCAATTTAAAACCGAACCATTCTCACTGGTACTTTCCGGCGGCGGCGCGCTGGGCATTGCACATCTGGGTGTTATACATGACCTTGAACAACAGTCCGCCCTACCACACGAAATCATTGGCACCAGCATGGGGGGTATCATTGGTGCCTGTATGGCAATCGGGATGAAAGAGCAGGAAATCTATGAAAAGCTCAAAAGCCTTGCTGGTGTATTCAACTGGGTCAAATTTTCATGGAGTGGTAATTCAGTAATTGATAGTACAAAGTTTAGCCGCATTTTTGATGACATTTTCCAGGACAGGTTGATCAGCGACACTCTGATACCTTTAAAACTGATTTCAACCAATTTGCTGGACGGACATAAGAAGGTATTCGATGCAACCAGCAATGTTCCTATCAAACAGGCTGTACTGGCGACGATGGCGATCCCCGGAATATTTAAGGAACAGGTAATTGAAGGGCATGTCTACGGTGATGGGTTTCTGTGTGAAAATCTGGGCATCAACGAAGCCTCTCACGAAAATATCATCGCAGTCGATGTTCTGGGACAGCACTCCTTCGAGAACAAGCTACCCGAGCGTTTTTTTAAAACCGCCAAGGTACTTGATATGTTCGAAAAGTCGTTGCGACTGCTGATCTTTAATCAAACCCAGACCAGTCTTCGACATAGCAAGCACAATATCCTGCTACTGGAACCCGATACGCATAAATATAAAACGTTTCACTTCCACAAAATCGAAGAGCTTCGTACATTGGGACTGGGACTATTGAGTAACAGCTAAAAGGTAGCTGCAATTTCAACATAGAAACCAGCTAAGGGCTGATTTTTATAACTACTTAAATAACTGTCATGTTATGTACATCGTATAGAGATAAACCATGTACCCGTATTTCAAACTTTTGACTACTTTATGGAAGGCACGTCGCCAACCATCACTTAATATTGACGATACGTCGGTCATCGAATGTCGAGCCGGGCTATCGGATATCGATGTATTTGGTGAACTCAACAACGGACGCCAGCTCGTCTACTTTGAACTGGGTCGCTGGGATTATTCACAACGCGTTGGGTTTATTCCCCTGATGCGGAAAAACCGCTGGGGGTTGGTTGTCGGCGGGGCCAGTGTACGCTATCGCAGACGGATTCCTTTTCTGCATCGCTTTACCGTGAGCACGCGTATGCTATGTCACGATCAGCGCTGGTTTTACTTTTTACAGGAGATTCATCGCGCTGGTGAGATCTGCACCTCTTCACTCATGAAAGCTGGCGTCACCTCAAAAGGCGGGCTATTACCCGCTGAACAGGTTGTCAACGCGATGGGCAATCCAAACTGGGGCGGTGAAATCCCACAGTGGGTGCAGGCCTGGATAGAGGCAGAAGGACAGCGACCCTGGCCCAATTAGTAGCTATTTTATATTTCGGAACTTATCAGGGAAACTCTGAATAATTTATCAGCTCGATTTCTGTGCTTTATTACTTGAACCTAAAAACCGCAGTTGAATGCAGTGGAGTGTGCTTTTTTTCATGTGCAGGGCAAGGCGTGAAATGCCGCCAATGGCAAGCCCTTGGCCAGTTTCACAACGCAGCTATGTGCATGAAAAAATGTGCAATCCGCTGCATAGCGCTTTCACCCAACAAGTGAGCTTTGTGATTATGAGTATAGTCATGCTACTCAAGCAGTTGGCTCATGTGCATAGCGGTCAACTGCGGTTTTTAGGTTGAATGTTTCATTAAATAATAAACCATCAATCCAACAATCAATCCCCAGAACGGTGTCCCTATGGAAAGAAAAGATCCATCTGAAGCAGTAATGATAAATGTAATAATGGCAGCTTCGCGTTGCTCCGTCTGCTGCAGCGCTGCTCCTAAACTGTTGGCAATAGTCCCAAGCAGAGCCAAACCAGCAATCGCAGTAACGAGTTGAACCGGAAAGGCAGCAAACAGACTTGCAACTGCGGCCCCAAAAATACCAGCCAGGATATAAAACACACCTGTCCAGATGGTAGCGAAGTATCGTTTGGCCGGATCTTTATCAACATCCTCACCCATGCATAGCGCTGCAGTGATGGCTGCCATATTGAAAGCAAAGCCTCCAAATGGGGCCATAATGATGCCTGTGAATCCACTCCAGCCGATAAGCGGGGATGCAGGAGTTTGATAGTTATGTGCACGTAATACGGCTATACCAGGTACATTTTGTGAAGCCATGGTTACCACAAAAAGTGGCAGGCCTACACCGATTAGAATCGAGACATCCCAGCTCGGTATAACCACGATTGGCGTGGTCATGGTTAAAGCAGATTCAATAGCCTGTATCTTGCCCTGCAAAAAAGCGACGATGATACCCGTGCCAAATGTCATCGGAATAGTGTAGGAAGACTTCAGCCATTTTCCCAGAATATAAACCACGATCATCAACCCAACCAGGAGTAACTCCTGATTAAATGCGGGAAAAATAGCCAGACTGAATCGCAATAAAACACCTGCCAGCATTGCTGTCGCCAGGCTTTGTGGCACCAGTTTCATGATGTTGTTAAACCAGCCGGTGACACCACAGATGGTTATTAGCACTGAGCTAAATATAAAGGCCCCAATGGCATTCGACAAATCCACGCCCGGCAGGCTGGTTACCAGTAACGCAGCACCTGGTGTAGACCAGGCAATGAGCACAGGATGTTTATAATACAGCGACAGGCCGATAGTACTAATACCCATGCCAATTCCTAATGCCCACAACCAGGAACTCACCTGATCCAGGCTGGTACCACCAGCAATTGCAGCCTGGAAAACGATTGCTGCTGAACTGGTATAGCCAATCAGTATCGCCACAAAGCCAGCAATTATATATCGTGGAGACAATAAGTCTTTTAGCATCAGGTTAATTTTCCGTAATCAGTTAATATCTATTTTTTAAGTACCTGTTAACACTAATTAAAAATCAGTATTTTTAAACCTATCAATATCAAAACTACCCCTCCCAGAAACTCAGCTTTTGCTTCCAGCCAGGTTCCACTCTTTTTGCCTACCAGTGTTCCGCAAAAACTAAAGGCAAAGGTAGTCAGCGCGATCACCAGGCACGAGGTGACAGGATTTACATCAAGCAAGGTCAGGGTAAACCCTGCCGCCAGCGCATCAATACTGGTGGCAATGGCGAGCATTAAAAACACCCGATGAGTCACTGCGACGATATCTTCTTCTATGCCTTCCGCGAAGGATTCATAAATCATTTTACCGCCAATAAACAATAACAGTATAAAGGCCACCCAGGGCGCATATGACTCTATCCAGCCCAACACCCCTTTTCCAGCCAGATAGCCAATAAAGGGCATCAAGCCCTGAAAAACACCAAAGTACAACCCCGCCCTCAGACCCAGTGAAACGGATTTAGCCCGGTGTTTCGCCCCCAGCCCAATCGATACCGCAAAGGCATCCATACTGAGCGCAACCGCAAGAATTAAAACCTCAATCATGGGTGATAAATTCCTCTACTAATAAACCAAATACAGATTTCGCCATTCAAGGTCGGTCCAACAGAGAATTGGATAGGCTGTAGATTACAGGTACTGGAAAACAGGGTTTGTAACAGGGTAATTCTGATCAACATAAAGCAGGTAGACGGAAGGAAGCATGGTAAGACAGGTTAATTGGCCGCTAATCGTATCAGAAAATTGCACGCCTGTAGTGCTTGAATTTCTAGTGACCCGATCATTCCGTATTTCGCCTGATACGGGCGGTTCAGGAAATACGGACCCTGACCACCTTCATGGTTTCAAAGTCAATCCCGGCGACTGACTCAAGTTGTGGGTAATAGGTTAAGTTCACCCTCGCTCCGGTGAGATTTTTGTAACGTTTTTTGCGTTTGTATTTAAACGGGACTGCGCAATCTTCAATCATGATCGTATTAATAATCCATTCGCCACTCGCACGTTGTACATGAGAAGTCACCTTCATATTATCGGAGTGGATAAGCTGAGGATGCTTCTTGAGTATTTTATCAACTGAGGATTTCATGCCTATAAATAGCCTTATCGTAGTAACAGATTACGTTTAAGGTTTGTGTTTCCTTTGTGGTGTTTGAGAAAAAGTGGATTCAGATTCACCTGAGTCTGGAGGGTCAGGCCAGCGAAGTCAAATTGAGATTGTTCCATCAAAAGATGGACCTTATGTTTCAGCAGTGACGCCTTGGTTCTGCAGAGCCCATTATTATCATGTATTTGTAAATTACTGAACACATCAACTTTTTCGGTGGTGACTCAGTTTGAAATTTAATCATCAGCATCATTTGCTCTTCCAGCCATACGGGATACAACTCCATGAAATATTGCGGCAAGTTCTTCCATTCCCATCTTTCGGGCCAGCGGTATCAAAATTATAAGTTCCAGGATTAGTAGCGCTAGCGGGCCACCGAAAGTAGGCATAACAGAAAAGAAAACGATATCCAATAAAAGGACTATTATCACGATAAATACAAATCGATCTTCCATCCTGGCATCGCGTTCGTACTCTAGTTGCTTTTCAAGGGCAGATATCTGCTGATCTGTCTTGCTCGGTTCTTCATAAAGAAGATCGTCCAGTTGATCAAATGGTGGCTTGTCTTCTTCTGAGTGCATCTACTCTATCTCTATATTCCTGTTGGATTTCAGAATTAGGAATAATTATTCCTTTCGTGCCAGGCTCATAGTATTTAGCCCACGCGCCTTTGTCCCAGTGCGTAGCAGCGACCAGCCATCCAGCCGCTCGATGTGAAAGCTGGTCTACAGTTTTGTCGATAATTTCCGTTTCAGATCCTTCATCGAATGGTTTTGTGCGGGTGAAAATATGTTTCACTGGAGAAGAGCCGTAAATTTTCAGCTTATGATAAAGATCGGGTTGAACTGGGCCGTAATCCCAAGCCTCAAAATGTTCATTTACCAAAGGCTCTTCGTGCTCGCCCATATGAAACATATGCGCCAAGTACAGCAATTTCTGAATCTCTAAATTTGACAGAGACCAACCGGATTTCTCCGCTAATCTTTGTGCAGCAGAATATACAGATAACGACATGATTCAGACCTCCAAGTTGGTCTAATATGGCGATATTCTACCATATTTCAACTATTCAGGTTTTTCTTAATATGGACCACGCTTTTTAGGCAAATTATTGAATTATTAGAGTCTCAGGAACATATACACGTTGAAATAAAAGGTCTAAGACTCTCCAGACGATTAAATGGTTAAAACGGGCGCATGGATCAGATCTTGAAACTTGAGTTTCTTGAGACTTCAAGCTGTGCTTGAAATCTCTGTTTTTTAAACCCCATCCAGACCCGCGGCAAAAGTGCAGTCAAATCGGGGTAAATTCGCAGGGAAGCGAATTTAGGGGCAGTCGCGTCAGGAACGCGTCTGCCCCGACCGCGATTTGGCTGTGCTTTTGACGGAAGAAGGGACTGTTGGGAAAGCATTTTTGGTGACTTTTCATGCCTGAAAAGTTACTCGCACGCAGGCACGACTTAACTACAGAGCGAGAAAAGTTTTCAGCGTGTGAAATCAGAACTTAGTCAGATGCTATATGCATTCCCTCTCGGACTCCTACAGGGACGTATGTGGTACGAGATCATGGATGGTCGAAGGTAGAACAATGCAGGATGCAATTGTCGAGAGTAACGCAAAAACGCCTAAAGGGATTTAGGTGGTAGAGCGAAGCAGGATGCCTGAGCCGAGCAGTTTCCGAGCATGGGAACGAGGGGGGGCGTCCGGTATCATCACTAATCAGCTAGGGTTTTCAACACGTCCGAAAGCTACTTGAGCTTGGACGCCCAGATCGCCAGCTTATGGCGCATGGTGACCTGCGATACCTCAATCTCGGGAATGGGCTGTATTACCTTATCGTGTACCAGCAGGCGATAAATGTACTCGATCTTTTCATTCGCTGAATCCGTAGGTTCGAATTCAACTACGCCTCTGGCTTCACCATATTTAACACCTTCTTCAATCGCTTTTTTGATCAGTTCTTTTTCATTTTTCAGTTTTTTCATGCCCGACCTTTTTGCAGCTAGTATATAGCTGCTAAGGTTAGGCTTTGCCCACAGGCAGGTCAATCAACGTTTTCAGGCACAGATCTGAGAATACATTTGTGTCGCACTGGAGGACTCAGTACCAGTCAGTATAAAGCCGACCAGTTTGCCTCCTGCCAGATACTCAATATGCTGCTCGTTAACATCTCGTCGCTCAATGTTGGTTTCATCCACTGCGGTAGGCAGGCAAATGCTGAGCGGAAAGCTGGGGGTTTTAACCCTGACCAGCGGTGACAGGGTTTTAAACGGAACAACATTACCGCTTAACTGGGATGCGATAGTTTCGGCCTGCCGTCTGATCGGTTCGATATAGGCGTAGATTTGTCCATCTACCTCGGCGCAGTCGCCAATAGCATAGATACCTTCATGCGAAGTGCGCATCAAATGATCGGTGATGATGCCCTTGCCTACGCGGATACCCGCTTTCTCTGCCAGTTGGGTATTCGCCTGCAGGCCCGCAGCGGACAGGACCAGATCGGTTTCCAGCGCAGAGCCATCAGACAAAATGGCACGCAAACGGTCAGCATTATGTTCCACCTGATCCAGTGTGGTACTCAGGTGCCAGTCCACACCTTTGTTCTGTAGCTGCGCCTTCAGCCGCTGTGATACGTCATTTGGCAGCAGGCTTGCCATGGCATGATCACTCGGTTCAATAACGCTGACCCGGTAACCCGCTGATGACAGGTCTTCGGCAAATTCGCAACCGATCAGTCCTGCACCCAGAATGGTGACATGACGCACTCCGGCATCCAGACGATCGCGTAATTTGCGGTAAGCCAGCAGGTCATTCACCCGCACCACCGTATCCGAGGCATCGCCTGCGATAGGGATTTCTCGCTGATGAGCCCCCATCGCCAGGATTAATTTGCCGTACTGAATTCCACCTTTGGAAGTGGTGATACGCTTTTTTGCACTATCGATTTTAATGACACGGGTTTCTGTTCTGACCTCGATATTCAATGCTGCCGCCTTACTGGACGCATCCATATCGGACAGGTCTTGCGCGCTTTTGCCCTTCGCCAGCGCCGTCGATAATGCAGGCTTGGGATAGATAATACCGGCACAGGCGGATACCAGTAATATTGGGGTTTGCTGATCCTGCTTACGTACCGCTTCAGCCACTGACCAGCCAGCAATGCCAGCGCCGATGATTACAATAGCATCATCACTGCCGCGACTCAGTTTAGTGTTCGCCGGTTTGATGATTTTATTCACCGCAGGTGCTAGCGGCATATCAGGAAGCAGTCGCAGGTCACTTTTGGTCAGACCGCATAATGGGCATTGCCAGTCATTCGGGATATCCTCGAACCGAGTACCTGGCATCAGGCCGGAATCCAAATCACCTTCGGCTTCATCGTAGATATACCCGCAGGCATCGCATACATAACGCTTATAATCTGACTCATTCATGACTTAATCCTCGCTCACTGCGTTAATAATATTGCCGAATATTTCATCCAGCTCTGCACCAATGGCATCCAGCCCTTCAGATTTAAAAGGCGCAAATACTTCACCCGGCATACGACAGGCAACAATCACATCATCGCCCTGTTCGTACACATGGATACGCAACGGAATGTCATGCCCTGCTGCTTTGCAGGCATCCCACACGCGGATTGCGAAATCGGGTCTGAACACTTCCAGAATCTGATCAGCAGGTACGGTTTTACCCATTTTGGCGGCATTCGCCTGTCCATTTATATGTGCCACCACGCGCATATTCTGCTGTTCGATGGCCGCTAGTAAGGTTGCTACTGTTTGTTCAGCTGATTGATTTGATTTGATTGTTTTCATCGCATTCTCTTCTATATTCTCAATTTAAATTGAGGGGCAAAATGCCCCTCATCATGAGACTCAGGCTGCGACAGCCATGGTGTCCAGTTCTTTACGTAAATGCTTGATGGCCGGTGTAACAATGGCAATAAAGTAGGATTCACGTAACTTTCTCTGTGCAGGCGCTTCTTTCAGGTAACCCTTGGCGCCGGTATGCATCATGGCTGATTGCGAAGCACGTATGGCCAGTTCACCTGCAGCAAGACGTAGCTGTAGAATTTCACGGAAAAACTCATCCGAGGTTTCGAACGGATCTTCCGCCAGTGCCAGAGTGGCTTCTACCGCATCATCCAGCTCTTCCTGTAACTCATCAGGGCGATCTTCCAGATAGCAGTTTACGTGCCCCAGCAGTGGTTCAACATCACGGCTTAGATCGATGCAGGACTGGATATTACCGACACCCATACCGAATTGTAGTAACACCATACCTGCACGGATACGCTTGAGAAACGACGCGCCATCATGATCGATAATCATCGAGTCAGGAATAAACACATTATCGAAGATACAGGCAAAGGTACGGGTACCTTCTAATGCGGTGAAATGTGCAGAAAGTCTGAGTGTAAAGCCTTCCATCGAACAATCGACCAGCGTCATCACTGAACGACCGTTTGCGCCTTCCAGCTCGAATAAAGTGCCAAAGACATGATTCTCACCCAGGTTAGATACCCAGGGTAATGAACCATTTACAATGTAACCTCCATCGACCTTTTTACCCTTCAGGCGTAGTGGCTCGATACCCGCAAATGCTTTCATGGTATTAGACATGCCGGTACCCGCGAGCACTTCGCCGCTGGCAATTTTAGGTAGCCAGATGTCTCTAACTTCGGTGTTCGCCGCGCTTTGCAGATACCATCCACAGGTATCCTGACACCACATGGTAAAACCGGTTGACATGCATTCATGCGAAACCGTAGCCATAGCCTGTATGGCTGCGCCCATGTCATGTTCACCGTCCTTACGTACGAAAGGAAGATGCTGTTTAAATGCGCCTATCGGCCCCAGTTGACGCAACACTTCTTCAGGATAATAACCTTCAATATCTATCTTGTTGGTTAATGGCTTTAAAGTGGTATCAACGATCTGCTGGGTCGAACTGATCAATTGTTCAACCGACAGTATCTCATCGGATAGACTTTTTACTGATTCGCTCATGGCTATGGCTCCTTTAATATCCAGGCTTATGCAGGTGATACTTCCAGTGCAACATTGTTACGCAGGGTATTAGCAACTGGAGACCACACATTAGAGTGACCGATGATTTCATCGATTTCTTCTTTAGAAGCATCACCTTCGGCATCAATCTTCACGCGCACTGCGGAAAATCCCAGTGTCTTGGCTTCGTCCAGATCTCCGGTTCCCCATACTGCGGTTACGTTGATATCACCTTCCAGTTCCAGCTCCAGCTTGCTGAGTTTAATTCCTCTAGCAGTGGCATTAGCGTGTACACCTACCGCCAGGCAGGCACCTAAAGTAGCCAGCACTGCTTCAGAAGGATTAGGTGCATTGTTTTCGCCCAGAAGATGAGGCGGCTCATCGATCAGCATGGGTGCCAGGTCGCGCACATAGGTTTGCATGCGGAACTGACCTTCGCAGACAGTCTTAGCTTTCAGGGTAACGACAGCGTTCGGATTGGCTTTGCCCTTCTCGCCCAGTTCCTTTAAACCCTCACCATCCAGAGGACGTAGGCAGCTCATGTTTTTTGCAATAGTTTGTTGATTTACACTCATGTTAATTCTCCAGTTGATATTTATTAAACATACTGGAGTTATTGCAACGGCCGAGCCAGAAGGGTTTTATTTGTTATATATCAATCACTTATGTGAAGATTTCGTATCTAGTGAAAATCCGATCAGAATGGTTTGTCGACAATGTCCAGGCAATGCCGGACACTTTGTCACCTTTGTCCAACAGTGGCGTTACACCACCGAGTGTGCTTAGAAGATCTCTTGGTTAATTTGAACCACAGAGAGCACAGAGTACACAGAGAAGATTTGTGTGTTTCTGGTTTGATAAACCACGAAGGGCACGAAGAATGTAAGATATGTTGCCAGGCAATTACCAGAGTCTTCTTAAAACAGGAGATGAATAGTTACAGAATATTTTTATAATTCTCTGTGCTCTCTGTGCTCTCTGTGGTTAAAATTCTTTTCCCATTACTCAAACCCCTTCGTGTGCTCGGCAACTGCTCCTGCGTTGCTCTACTTACGGGCATCCCTGCCCTAATTCGTGGTTAAAAAGCCAGTCAAACCTCAAGATTAAGTTTCTTGATACGGTAACGAAACTGTCGTGGCGTCATACCTAAACTCATCGCCGCCCGCGTTTTATTTCCGTGCTGCTGCGCCAGTGCCTGCAATATTTCAGTACTCTCGTCTTCGCGTACGCGTAAATAGGGCCGCAGTCCGTCCGTGGGTGACTGGGGCTGATAAACCTCGCTGACAGGTGGAGGAAAGCTGGTATTGATTTCGGCGTTTAGCGGCAACAGGTCTTCTGATCCCGGTGAGTTCACCGCGACTTCATCTTCCAGTATCTGCTGTATCAGTTCTTCACTAATCTGATTGTCAACACATAACAGTACCGCACGCTTTACCAGGTTTTCCAGCTGCCGGATATTTCCCGGCCAGGGGTACTGTTCCAGAAGACGCAGGGCACCCGTAGTAAAGTTCTGGTTACGCGCATATTCTTCATTCGCCGTATTCAGGAAGAAACGACACAGCAGGGGTACATCGCCGCGTCGTGCGCGCAGGGCTGGCAATCTTATCGGAAATACATTCAGTCGATAGAACAGGTCCAGACGAAAGCGGTTTTCATTTACCGCTTCCTGCAGATTTTTATGGGTAGCCGCGAGAATTCGCACATCCACATTGATATCCTTGCTGCCGCCTACTCGTTGAATCACCTTGTTCTCCAGTACCTTGAGCAACTTGGCCTGTAGTTCCAGATCCATGTCACCGATTTCATCCAGAAACAGCGTACCGCCTGAAGCCAGTTCTATCTTGCCCTGCTTGGTACCTGTTGCACCGGTGAAGGCACCTTTCTCGTGACCGAATAGTTCTGACTCAATCAATGATGAAGGGATGGCTGCACAGTTGATACTAACAAAGGGGCCTTCCGCACGCTGGCTCGCGAGATGCTGCATGCGCGCAAATCTTTCCTTACCAGTGCCCGACTCACCCAGCAATAATACTGTGGTATTGGTATCTGCGACCTGCAACGCCTGTTGTATGGCCTGATGTAATGCCGGACTCTGCCCGATAATGCCAAAGCGTGCACCCTTGCTTTCCAGCTTATTTTTAAGTAACTGATTTTCTGATACCAATTGCGCGGTGCGCTCAGATACCAGTTCGTTAATCACCAGTACCTGGGCGATAAAGGTCGACATCACCTGCAACAGTTCCAGATCGCGTGCAAAGGGCCGTTCCCGGAATCGCAGGCGATGCACCGCCAGCACGCCTATGGGAGATTCATCCGCAATAATAGGTAAGCCAATATAGGATACGACTTCGCTAGGTAGCGTAGTCCGGTCAACCGCGCGCGCCAGGTAGGTTGGCTCTTCATCGATATCCTGAATCAGCGCAATCTGACCGGTTTGATAGATTCTCCCGGTCACCCCTTCGCCAATAATATAACGACCCCGATCCTTTTCATTTTCGGTCAATCCATAAGCGTATTTGATTTCAAGGGTATTGCTCTGGATATCGGGCAATAGCACCCGACCCCGGTTTAAGCCGAGTAGTTGAGAAAGTAATCTCAAGATGCCCTGTATAGCCGGGCCGGGTTCCTTATAGCGGGTGATAAGTTTGGCTGCTTCGTGCACAACCAGCAATTCTGATTCAAGAATGGATGAGTCACTTCTCGGATCCATAATCTACTCCTGACAATGTCGACAATGCATCAGTATGCCTATCGACAATAGCGCGTCTAATTTTACATTAGTAAATCGGTAGATTCTTATTTAAGGTGCAGAAACAGCAAGAGCTGCACCATTTCGATTTTGTTTTTGAACCGAAATGGTGCGCAGATTAGTCCTGATTGTGCCAGCTGAATCGCTTGATGAAACTGACACAAATGGCATCCAGAAAGAAGCCGATGATACCAATGATCACGACCATAGCGGCCAGCGTGTCATACTCAAGCGTATCTCGCGCATCGTTGATCGCATAACCCAGACCGCTGGTTACACCCAGGTATTCGGCAGGAACCAGCACGATCCAGGCCACACCTACCGCAAGGCGAATACCGGCAAACACATCCTGACCGATAGCAGGCAGAATAATACGCCACAGCATCTGTACGCCACCTGCACCCAGGTTCTTCGCCACCTTAAACCACAGCGGATCAATGCGGCGTACACCCTGTGCAGAAGAAAATACAATTGGCCAGATCGCTGCCACAGTGATTAGAAAGACGATCGCACTATCCCAGGTTGCAAACGCCATAACCGCAATCGGCATCCACGCCAGTGGCGAGATCATGCGTAAGAACTGGAAGGGTACGTGGGTCAGTTCACGCATGCGCGCGAACAGCCCTATCGCGACACCCACCGGCACCCCGATCAACACCGCCCACCATAGCCCCAGTCCAATACGCTGCAAACTCGGTAATGAAGCCTCGATCATGTAGCCATTTGCAACCAGCTCAATCAAACGATAAAAAGTAGGCTCTGGCGCAAAATCAGCAAAGGATTCGGTTGCTGGATTGCTGGCGATCAACCAGCCACCAATCCACCATAATCCGACCATCATCATAATACCGGCAGCCGGATAACCCAGGCGGGTCAGTAAAAACAATCCCAGCTGTGACCAGTCGACCACAGGTCCGGTTTTGCGCATGCGAAAAGCCATCACAGTTTCAGGCGTACTCATATCTTCACCACTTCTTCACGTTCAAACGGATTCGCCGCATCAACGCCGGGAGAGTTTTCCCAGCCCTTGAATTTAGCCATTGCCGCTTTCACATGCTTGTAGTCAACCAGGTCATTCGCTACGAATTCAGGATCCAGTTTCTTGATAAAGGTATTGTCACCACTGACCAGTGTTTCACCCATGGCATCGACGATCATTTTAGTGGCCGAAGGATAGGGATAAGGTGAAAAGTCGATACGACCATTGCCAAACTCGCCTTTGTTGCGGATAGCATCGGGTGTTGCGTACTTGCCTTCATCATAATAAGTCATCGCCCTGACCACTGCCTTACCCGGCATGGGCAGGTATTTTTTGCCGTCGCGAGACATCATCATGGCGACCTCTTCCTTGTTCTGTTGCGCATACACTTCGGCTCGAACAATTGCATTCATCACCTTTTGCGTCCACTCGGGCTTGGCATTGACGGTGTTTTCATTCATGCAGATAACGCAGCAAGGGTGGTTTTTCCACATATCACCGGTAAAACGCAACACTTTACCGCCAGCTTTCATTTCACCGAAGGCATTAAATGGCTCTGCCACAATAAAGGCATCGATCTTTTGCGCAGCCAGTGCAGGCGGCATGTCAGGCGGCGGCATAATCATCAGGTTAACTTCATCCTTTGCCAGCGGCGCTTTCTGGTCCTTAATCACCGGCTTCAGGCCTGCGCTACGCAATCCCATCTGCAACACGATGTTATGCATCGAATACCAGTAAGGAACAGCGACCTGCATGCCGCCCAGGTCCTTGAAATCTTCTGCACCCGTGTGCTTACCCACTACCAGGGCCGAACCATTGATATGTGCCCAGGACATGATTTTGACCGGAAAGTCATTGTTGTAACGCATCCACACCGGGATCGGCTTGAGAAAATGCACCAGGTTAAATTTGCCTGCGGCAAAGCCTTCCACCAATGGAGACCAGCCTCTAATCAAGGTTGGCTTTTCAGCCTTCAGGCTTTCATCCTCAAAAAAGCCCATGCCATGCGCAACCAGCAATGCAGTCGCATCGGTGATTGGCAGGTATCCAATCCTGACGACTTCATCGTCAGGGGGTGTCATATTGGCTAGACCCAGTCCAGGCATGGTCATGCCGGCGGCCAGCCCGCCCATAGCCATCATATCTAACATGAAGTCTCTACGACTCATTTCATGTTTGGCCAGGTATTCTAATTCATCATCTTTTTGTTTAGTCATGGTACATCTCCAGGGTTAATAGATTTATCAGGCAGCTTTTTGATCGGCTTGCAGTTTGCTCTGGGCTGCCGTTTCAGATTCGTTATCAGAGGCATGAACATCACCGACCAGTCCTTCGAACTGGTTCATTAACTGTTCACGCTGACGGCTAAATTCGTTAGATGCACGGTTACGCGGAAGCGGTAAGTCGACATGCATTTCACCGACGATCTTGCCCGGGTTGGCAGACATAATCAGTACGCGATCAGCCATTGCCACCGCTTCATCGATATCATGTGTAACAATTACCAGCGTCAACCCTTCCTGGGTCACAATACGTGCAACATCATCCTGCAGGCTTGAGCGGGTGAAAGCATCCAGTGCAGAAAAAGGCTCGTCC
This sequence comes from Gammaproteobacteria bacterium, assembly GCA_050288105.1. Classification (GTDB taxonomy): domain Bacteria; phylum Pseudomonadota; class Gammaproteobacteria; genus JACNJF01. The sequence goes on along the minus strand of JBNKDE010000013.1, from coordinate 38,161 downwards.
AGTAACAACAGTTCTGGCGAAGTCGCCAGCGAGCGAGCCAGTGCCACACGTTGTTGCTGACCACCTGACAGGCTTTGCACATTGGCATCAGCCTTGTCCGACAGGCCCACCATCGCGAGCAGGCGGTCAATTTTCTGAGGGTCGCGTTTGCCTGTGAATACCAGTCCCAACTCGGCATTTTCACGCACACTCATCCAGGGGTATAAAGAAGGCTTCTGGAACATCATGTTCCATTTTGCGCTGGGCTTACTCACGGTATGTCCGTGTATGCGTACACAACCTTCACTGGGGATCAACAGACCCGCCAGCATATGCAACAGGGTGGATTTGCCGCAGCCACTGCGGCCGATGAGGGCGATTTTTTCGCCCGGCTTAATTTGTAGCTCAATATCCTTAAGGGTTGGTTGACTCTGTCCCTTAAAGGTATGGGTAATGTAATCGATACTTAAATTTGCACTCATGGCAACACCTCTAAACTTTGATTGGTATCACCAATGCAGAGATCATGCCATCCGCTGAATTGACCCGTTAAACGGATTTTTTCGATGCATTGGCCAGCTTTGTCCATCAATTCGTGTCCACTTTGTCGACTTTGTCGGACAAATATCAGGACCGCATTCCCTCACCCCCTGCTAGATTCAACCCATTTATCCGTCTAGCAGGCTGTTTACCCGAGCTGGCATTGCATTTGCATTGCAAGCATTACCAAAACTCAAATTGACCAAACTAACCGAGGTAAACCTTGATGAACAAACATGAAATGAAACTTGCCATTCTGGCAGCCAAAAAAGAGAAGGGATTAAGCTGGGCGGCCATCGCTGAAGCTGCCGGTCTCGCGCCCGAATACACGACTTCAGCCTGCCTGGGTATGAACCACCTGGAAAAAGAGAATGCTGATCCGGTGGCCGAGATCCTGGGACTGGGTGCAGACCTGTCATCCGCATTGCAGGACTTCCCCAACAAAGAATTCGCCCAGGTTGTGCCTACCGATCCCGTTATCTATCGCTGGTACGAAATCGTCGGTGTATATGGCGAAACCATCAAAGAACTGATCCACGAGAAATTTGGCGATGGCATCATGTCAGCGATTGACTTCACCATGAATATCGACAAGCAGGAAGATCCTAAAGGTGACCGAGTTGTTGTGACTTTGAATGGTAAGTTCCTGCCTTATAAGTCCTGGTAATTTCTAAACCTGACCGGAATGGAGAGGAAGCCATTAATCAACCCCCTCCCAACCTCCCCCTTGGCAGGGGGAGGAGCAAGAGTTCCCTCCCCTTAACAAGGGGAGGGTTAGGGTGGGGTTGAGAAACCTGAAATATTATTTTCTTTTTATCACGCCAGATTGATAAATCCTCTCCAGACCAATCTTTAATTGCTGCCTGCTCTTTGCAGCGGTCAAACTAACCCGAATGCACTGCGGATACTGGCGTCCTACCGCAAATAGCCCTGCTGCGACAACCTCTACACCCAGTTGATGGCATTTTTGCTGGGCCTGCTCTGCGCTACCTGCTACCGGGAGCCAGACATGCGAGCACACCTCATGATTACCAGCGTAGCGAGTATCGGGGAATATCTTTTTAAAAATACGATGTCGTTGCTGGATTTCCTGCCATTGCCAATCCATTCTTTTTTTAGCCAGCCCCGACTCTATCCAGCGACAGGCGATCTCGGCCATCAGCGGACTGAATTGCCAGCTGGTAGCGTGAGATTCTGCCAGAATCTTTTGCAGTAGCGGGTGCTCTCCAGCAATCATCGCAAAACGGATTCCGGGGGCGACGGTCTTGGCAAAACTGGTGATCAATATGGAATGCTGCTTTATCTCGGTGCTAATGGGTGGACACCCTGTTAATGCACCGATAACGTATTCTTCAATGAATAACAATTGATGCTTTTTGATGATATCGATGATCGCCTGCTGGCGTTGTTTACCCATACTACTGGCGGTCGGATTCTGTAGCCTGGGGTCCGACACCAGTACCCTTGCATTGCTTGAACGGATGGCCGATTCCAGTGCCTGCGGGATAATGCCCTGCTCATCCATTTCAATACCCTGGAGTTTTAGACTGAGCTGTCTGGATACGGCTTTCATGCCAGGAAAGGTAAGCTCATTCACCAGCACCGTGTCATCAGCCCGACAACAACTCAATAAACTCACCATTAAAGCATTTTGGGCACAGGTGGTAGCAATGCATGACTCTGGCCCGATAACATAACCCAGCTCAGCTAACCATCGGGAGCAGCTGATTTTCTGCCTTAGCACGGAGGAAGGAGAGTGATACTGCAGATATTGTGACAGGCCTTCTCCATCCTGCATCATCTCGCTCAGGGTATTCTCCAGATCAAGATCTGCGGGCATGGCAACCGGCACGTGCGTACTCAGATCTATGATTGATGCATCCACTTCCTGTTTTAAATTAAACAACGCGGCTTCGGCACTTTTAGCCAGGATGTAGGTTCCCCTGCCAACTTCACCACTAATCAAATGCCTTTTGTTTGCTTCCTGGAATGCCTTGGTCACCGTGCTCAGGTTGATACCCAGGTGCCAGGCCAACTGACGCTGGGGTGGTAGTTTCTCTCCCACCTTGAGCACACCGGCCTCAATGTCCTGCGCCATTCTATTCACCAGTTGCAGGTAAAGAGGCCCCTGCTCTCTGGATAAATCCGGGGTCCACATAATTATATTATCCGCCATACAATATATTTCTTGAGACATACAATTCCAGTTACTAGTATAGATGTCAAGTGAGATACGGAGCTATACCCATGTTTAATCTGGCGCAACTGCAACAGGCCACTGGCATTGTTCATCAATTCATACAGCCAACGCTGCAACGCAACTGGCCATTACTGTGCCAGCGTACCGCTTGCGATGTTTGGGTAAAACATGAGAACCACACAGCAACAACGGCATTTAAGGTACGTGGTGGGATCCATTTAATGCATCAAATGCAGCAGCGCCCTGAACAAATCCATGGCCTGATTTCAGCCACTCGCGGCAACCATGGACAAAGCCTGGCCTATGCTGGCGCGCGGGCCAACATGCCCGTCACCATTGTCGTTCCTGAAGGCAACAGCCCTGATCAAAATCGAGCCATACAATCGCTGGGTGCTGAACTGATTGTACATGGCAAGGATTTTGAAGCGGCGCGTCTACATAGCATCGAATTACAGCATGCTTATGGTTACCAGGCCGTACCACCTTTCTGTCGAGATCTGGTGCTGGGCGTTGCCAGCTATGCGCTGGAGTTCTTATCCACAATAAAGGACTTACATACCGTGTATGTACCCGTTGGCATGGGCTCGGGCATTTGCGGCCTGATTAAAACACGTGATGCGCTGGGTTTAACAACAGAAATCGTGGGCGTTGTTGCTGAAGGTGCGCCTGCCTTCGCGCTGTCCTTCGAGGCCGGGAAAATTATACCAACCGAGGACGTTAACACCATCGCCGATGGCGTTGCCACCCGCAGCCCTCTACCGGAAGCCTTCGACATTATCCTGGCCGGTGCCAGTCGCATCGTGACCGTGTCTGATGAACAGATTAAGGACGCAATGCGTGAGTATTACCTAAGCACCCATAACCTGGCAGAAGGTGCTGGCGCGGCACCGCTGGCGGCCCTGATTAAAGAACAGACGAGCATGAAAGGGAAAAAAGTAGGGCTTATCCTTAGCGGTGGAATGATCGACCTGGATCGCTTTTTCGAGTATGTAAAACCATGAATACTCAGTTTCAGCCCAACAGAAAAACTGGCATTTCGCTGGCTTTTACCTCTCTGATATTACTGGGCCTGCTTCCGGTGATTTCTAATGGTCGCCCGGCGGCATTAGACGCTTTGAACTTCGCTTTTTATCTATCATTCTGGCAGCTCATCTGCTCTTTACCGCTACTGCTGAATGAGTACCGAAATAAAACTCAGGGCATATTAGCGCGACAGCTTCCCATCGCCATCAGGAATAAAACGCTCAGCATCATCCTGCTTACCGGCCTGATCTTTGGCTTATCTACCTACCTGTATGTGCTCTCAGTAGAAAAGGCGGGCACCGTCAGCGCCATTATCGCGATCCAGGCCTATCCTTTGTTTGCGATTTTATGGGAGAGCCTGTTCTTGAGCAGGAAGAAAACCACAGCGGAGCTGTTGTTTACCTTTCTACTCATTACCGGTTTATATTATCTGGGTACGCAGGGAAGCTGGAAAATCGCAGGCCTAAGCCCCTGGTTTTTGCTGGCGCTGGCAGTACCGTTTTTATGGAGTATCGCGCATGTCATCATCAAAAACACCCTCGACACCACACCTGTTACGCCCATCCAGATCACATTCTTCAGGGTATTGATCTCGGCGATATTTTTACTTTTTATTTCGCTTGCAGTGAATGGTCCGGAAAGCGTGCTTCAGGGCATGAGTATTATTGATTTCCAGCTGGCGGCATTCAGCATGGGTTTTGTCTACTACCTGGAATTGATTAGCTGGTTTTACGCGGTCAAGCATGTGGATGTTTCGCTTGCCAGCTCCATCACCACTCCGACACCTTTAGTGACCATGATACTGGCTGCAGTCTTTCTTCAGGAAACCATCCAGGGCTTCCAGCTGATCTCTTTAGGGGTTGTTATTGTGAGCCTGTATGGAATTCTTTATTCAGGGCAAATAAAAAAATAGAGCACAGACTACAGCCCAGAATTTTGGCCAGGCCGTACCAGATAACTAGCCATCTCGGCGATAAGCTGAAAGGAGCGCTGTGTGTATCCACCACTGGTCATAATTACCGAGGGAGTCTCAAGCCGATTCAACTGATCAATAACAATCCTGTCTCGCTTAACCACATCGTCGTAAGCGACATTCAATCCACCAAGCGGATCACCCTCGAGAATATCATTGCCCGCATTGTAAAACACCAGCGCAGCATCTTTATGCTGTTCGAGAAAAGTGGGTAATTCATCCTGCAGGATTTTCAGGTAGCGATCACCCTGCATACCAGACTTAAGCGGAATCATATAGGGGAACTCGTCCGGATCTCCGGGATGCAAACCCGGATACACCTGGAAGCTATACATATCAAAAATAAATACACTTTGATCATTACGGGTAACGGCTTCGAAACCATTGCCTCGATGCGCATCAAGATCGATCATCAGTACCTTGTCAGTATCAGACAACAACCCTTTTTCCCGGCAATGTAGAATGCTTAAGGCTGCATCAGCAAAAAAACAGAACCCCTCACCATGGTCGGCAAAAGCATGATGATAACCGCCTGCAAAATTCATCGCGATTGCCTGTTGCTCTAATGCGGTTTCTGCAGCCAGTAACGTGCCACTGCATGCCAATCTGATGGGGTTCATCAAACGGCTTTGCAATAAGCTAACAGGAATCCAGCGGGCAATATTGATTTCAACAACTTTGGCGATGGTGGCCGACTGATTCAAGGTATCCAGATATGCCTGGGTGTGGATTTTCAGCAGCTGTTCATTGCTGATAGGTTGTTGAGGATTGATACAGGACAGCCCCGACATTTCTGCATGTTGCTCCGAAAACAAATCCCAGGCATCGCTAAATTTTTTTCCATGGAAAGGGTGAAATAAACTCAGCGCATCAAACCCGAAATCATAGCCTTTCGAATAAACAAAACAGGGCTTCATTTTATTTCTTCTTACTCTTAACCTGAAGTGCATAGATTTCGACATCATTGGGTGTCCACATGTTGATATGACCACCTAAAAATCGTAGTTTCAGGATCCACTGCATGAAAGGATTGCTCACATAATCAGTGATTTTTATATTTGGCGTATTGTGTGCTTTTATATCAGACCCCTCTTCAAGAAGAGATGCGATCACAGTGGAGCAATTCGACTTGAGCATATTATATTTGATTGAATTCTGAATAAACTGTCTCCAATACGCTATCATTTTTTCTTCGTTAAGACTGCTGAATTCAACAACCCTATCCGCACTTCTCCCCTCTATGCGACAGTCTACTCGATAATTGCTGGAAGTACTGGAGTCATGCATTTCCCCTAATTTAATATCCCCTTTGGCACTCGCAGCACCTCTTGGCCAGAAGCTTATATAAGCCTCTCCGACTTGCATTGACACATGACCAACATCTTGTGGTGAGTTTTTCCAAATATATACTTTTGTTGTCATAACATTTCCCTGTATTTAATTAATTCCTGAATAATGGATTTAATGTTGTGGATCCAGGCGAGTCCGAAAATTAATGCTGCTTATTCTCGAGAACCGCAGTTTTAAAAAAGCTTTAGATAAGTGTTGGTTAATAACAGGGTTACAGGAAAAGGGGTACTCCCTGCTGATTCGACAGGAATTCAACCTCGGGATAAAAAACCTGACGCAAAGAGCAATTTATCCTAGTAGCATTTATCCTTAGTCAGCCCCTTATTCAATCGCTTGCCATGCTTGTAGCCCTTCCAGTAGGAAGCCTTTGCGTCTTCCTGATATTCTTCAGGCATTTGCGCAATCACTTCGTTAAAATCCCGGCTGATTACATTTTTATCCCCACAGAATTTACGACGATAAGCGAGCTGTCCTGACAGTTCTGCAATCCTCAGCTGTTTTAAAATGGGGTCTTCGACGACAACGGGTTCTGGCTCGGGCTCGGGTTTCTGCTGGGTATCTTCAACACCATCTACCTTGGCTTCCACTTCCTTATCGCCACGTGTGCGGGATTCGGTCAGGCGGGCACATTCATCCTCGGATAACAGCGGGGTTTCCTTTTTGCCCTGTTCGAACCCTTCCTGGAAGGCATCACGCATTGGATCACGAAAATCCTGCGGTAACTGCTGTACGCGCTGGGTAAATTCGGCCAGCACCTCAGCCTGACCACATTGCAGGCGCGAATAACTGAGCTTGCCCAAAGTACGGGATAAATTGACCACGGTGCCGGTGGCCGTTTGCTGATTTTTCTTGATCTGTTCGGCATCGGCATCTGCGTTTTGCTCGACCTTGGTATTGTATTCTTCAATCGCGCGGTCGATGATCGACATCACCGAACTCAAGCCCTGGTCCTGCAAAGCATGGGCTGAGGTAGGCAACAGAAAGGAGTGTAAAATCAATACTATGGATAAGGTTCTAATCATTGAACTCTAACTCGTTTTGAATTTTCAGCATTAAAGCATGTTCTCCCGCTTTCATCCACTACCGAGCTGCAACGGGGTGCTCATTTTGACGTATTGAAAAGTACTTACACTTGCTTATTGAGCGCGTTACCATGGTTGACCCGGCCAACCAGGGCCTGTCATCAGTCATATCGGTAGACTATTGCATGCAAGCGGATGCCAAACAGATAGCAAAAACAATCCTCAAGGGCTTTAACAAGCACTATCGCATATTCCTGGAAATCACCCAGGCGGCCCAGCAGCGTTTTGAAAATTGCCAGTGGAGCGATGATCGCAAGGCTGCTAAAAAACGCATCACGCTATACAACAAGCGTGTCGACGAAACCAAAGCCATTTTACGTCGTCAGTTTTCCGAACAGGATTTCGATGAGCAGCTGTGGAAACAGGTGAAAATCAGGTACCTGCAACTGCTCTACCAGCACCATCAACCGGAGCTTGCGGAAACCTTTTATAACTCCGTATTCACATCCCTGTTTCATCGACGTTACTACAATAACGACAATATCTTCGTTAGACCGGGGCTGTCCACCGAGTACCTGGACGATAATGAACTAACCTACATCGGTTACTACCCAACGCGCCACGGTCTCACCAACACGGTCAGGCAAATCCTGCAACTGAATAACCTGACTCTGCCTTATGTCGACTTTCAGCGCGATGTGCGGCGCATCGTCACCATTATCAAGCAACAGATTCTGCCGCGCATGAAGTTCCGAACCCATTTCCAGATTCGTGTGCTGACCAGCCTGTTTTTTCGCAATAAAGCAGGCTACATCATCGGTATGGGGGTAAATGGCGATGAAATTATCCCTTTCGCAATCCCGCTACTGAACAATGAGCAGGGTGCCGTGTATGTCGATACCCTGATTCACGAACCCAATGACATTGCCAATCTGTTCAGTTTTGCGCGTACCTATTTCATGGTGGATACCCAGACCCCGTCAGCAGTGGTCAACTTCCTGCTGCGCATGCTGCCCACCAAATCCAAGGCCGATATCTATACCGCTATCGGCCTGCAGAAGCAGGGCAAATCCGAGTTCTATCGCGATTTTCTGCACCATCTAAAGCATTCATCGGACCAGCTGGAAATCGCACCCGGCATCAAGGGCATGGTGATGACGGTATTTAACCTGCCGTCCTACCCCTATGTATTCAAGGTGATTAACGATGTGTTTGCGCCGCCCAAGAAGACCACTCGCGAGCGTGTTAAGGAAAAATACCAGATCATCAAGATGCATGATCGCGTTGGCCGCATGGCGGATACGCTGGAGTATTCCTACGCGGCATTCCCGCTGGACAGGATCTCGCCCGCATTGATGCAGGAGCTAAACGATAAAATCCCCTCCAGTATGGAGATCGAGAATGAGATGCTAATCATTCGTCATCTGTATATCGAACGCCGACTGCAGCCGCTCAACCTGTATATCAATAACCCCGATCATGATGCAGAGGCCGCCATGCTGGACTATGCCCAGGCCATCCGCGATATGGCGGTGGCCAATATCTTTCCTGGCGACCTGCTACTCAAGAACTTTGGCGTTACCCGTCATGGTCGCGTCATTTTTTACGATTACGACGAGATTGAGTTCATGACCACGATGAACTTTCGCCATATACCCGAGCCCATGACGCTGGAACAGGAAATGGCAGCCGAGCCCTGGTACTCGATAGGCGAGTACGATGCCTTTCCCGAAGAATTCATCGCATTTATTACCGGCAATCCTGAGCTTAAGCGATTGATTCGGCAGCGATGCGCCGAGCTGTTTCAACCCGAATACTGGAAATCAGTGCAGGAAGACATCAGGAATCATCGTTATCGCGATATATTCCCCTACTCCAGTCGTATTCGTTTTGAGCAGGTATTTGCGTCAGAAGACAGCTCCCGGCTAACTCAGGTGGCCAAACAGGCTTGATTTAGCTAATTTCAAGCCATTGATTTAACTATATTTATTTTTTTGTTTGGGGAATAAGCAATGCTTATTGAAAAAGCATTGATAAACGCAATGATGTTTTCAATGATGACTATTGGTATTCACTACAGGAAAACCCCCACTTCAGTGGGTATTATCTGCCCTCCTTGTATATTGGGCACTCAATGACAATCAGTTAGGGATATTTTATGACTTTTAAAACTGCCGATTTATGTGATGACTATGCCGACCAGATACGTGTGGTAGAACCTGGATTTTCCAGTTTTGGCGGCAACACGGTATTTTATGGCCCGATTTCAACCATCAAATGCTACGAAGACAATTCGAAGGTGCGACAGCAATTATCAACCCCGGGTAATGGACGCGTGCTGGTGGTGGATGCAGGTGGCTCGAAACGCTGTGCCATGCTGGGCGATATGCTGGCGGGCAAAGGTGTGCAGAATGGCTGGGCAGGCGTCGTGATGTACGGACTCATTCGCGACAGTCATGACATTAGCCAGATGCCAATCGGGGTAAAGGCGCTGGGCACTCACCCGATGAAAAGCGAAAAGAAAGATATTGGTGAAGTCGATGTCGCGGTTAAATTTGCGGGTGTCACCTTCCTGCCAGGGGAATACCTGTATGCCGACCATGACGGCATCATTGTCAGCGCTAACGCATTGCCGCTACCCTGACATACCAATCCACAGGCGACCCTTGACGCCGGGATTATATTAAAAACGAATAAATAGTAAGCAAACAGAGGAATAAAGAGCATGTCTAAATATAGCGAATTATATGAGCAGTCTATCAATGACCCAGAAGCCTTCTGGGGAGAAGCTGCTGAGGAATTACACTGGTACAAAAAATGGGACAAGGTACTGGATAGCGATGCCAAACCCGTTCCGCGCTGGTTTGTAGGTGGTGAATTTAATACCTGTTATAACGCGGTAGACAGACATGTAGAGTCGGGGCGCGGCGATCAGACTGCGATTATCTATGACTCACCCATCACCAATTCACAGCGCAAGATCAGCTACGCCGAACTGCAGCAACAGGTTGCTAAATTTGGCAGCGTGCTGCTCAGCCAGGGCGTAAAAAAAGGTGATCGCGTTATTATTTATATGCCGATGATTCCGGAAGCTGCGGTCGCCATGCTCGCCTGCGCAAGAATTGGCGCCATACACTCGGTAGTATTCGGCGGATTCGCCGCAAATGAACTGGCAACCCGCATCGACGATGCCAAACCCAACGTGATTGTCAGCGCCAGTTGCGGTATTGAACCCGGACGTGTAATCAAATACAAACCCCTGCTCGACGAAGCCATTGAAATCGCCAAACATAAGGTAAGCAGCTGCATCATCAAGGCGCGCCCACAGGCTGAAGCCAGCCTGATTGCTGGCCGAGATATTGACTGGGATAGCGCAGCAGAAGCCGCTGAAGCAACAGATTGCGTACCCGTACTGGCAACTGACCCGCTGTATATCCTGTATACCTCGGGTACTACCGGACAGCCCAAAGGGGTTATCCGAGACAATGGTGGCCATGCTGTCGCCATGAACTGGACCATGAAAAACCTCTACAACGTCGATGCCGGTGACGTTTACTGGGCGGCTTCAGACGTGGGCTGGGTCGTAGGCCATAGTTACATTGTTTACGCGCCATTACTGAAAGGCTGCACCACCATCTTTTATGAAGGCAAACCCGTAGGCACACCTGATCCCGGCGCTTTCTGGCGTGTCATCAGTGAACATAAGGTACGCGTACTATTTACTGCCCCCACCGCTTTCCGCGCGATCAAGAAAGAAGACCCAGATGGTGAGTACCTGAAAAAATACGACCTGTCCTGCATGGATACCCTGTTCCTGGCTGGTGAGCGCTGTGATCCTGATACGCTGTTCTGGGCACGCGATAAACTCAAAAAGCCCGTCATTGATCACTGGTGGCAGACCGAAACCGGTTGGGGCATTGCCGCCAACCCCATGGGCATAGAGCCGATGGAAGTAAAACCCGGATCACCTACCGTCGCCATGCCCGGCTACGATGTCCAGATTCTTTCTGAAGACGGTGAACAAATGGCCGACGGTGAAATGGGTAATATCGTCATCAAGTTACCCTTACCCCCATCATGCTTGCCCAGTCTTTGGGGTAATGATCAACGCTTTATCGATTCTTACCTGTCCAAGTACAAAGGCTATTACCTGACTGGTGATGCCGGTTACAAAGATGCCGATGGCTACCTGTGGATCATGAGCCGCACCGATGACGTCATCAACGTCGCTGGTCACCGCCTGTCGACAGGCGCGATGGAAGAGGTGCTGTCTGGTCATGCCGACGTCGCTGAATGTGCCGTTATCGGTGTCGCCGATCAACTCAAGGGCCAGATGCCGCTGGGACTGGTGGTACTCAAGGCCGGTGTAGACCGTGACGAATCCGAAATTGTTAAAGAACTGATCCAGCGCGTACGCGACCAGATCGGTCCGGTCGCCGCATTCAAGATGGCGCATGTCGTCAAACGCCTGCCTAAAACGCGTTCCGGCAAGATCCTGCGCGGCACTATGGTGAGTATCGCCGACGGTAAGGAATGGAAAATGCCTGCCACTATCGATGACCCTGTGATCCTGGAAGAAATTACCGAAGCCCTGCAGGAAATGGGCTACGCCAAATAACCTTAGCGAGAATTACTATGTTTCAAGTTTCCCCCGGAAAGAAATTTCGCGACCTGGTCGCAACTGAAAAGCCATTGCAGTGCGTAGGCGCAATCAATGCCTATCATGCCCGCCTGGCCGAGGCTTCTGGTTTTAAATCACTGTATATCTCGGGCGGTGGCGTAGCTGCCGGCTCCTGCGGTATTCCTGACCTCGGTATCACCACGCTGGAAGATGTACTCACCGACCTGCGTCGTATTACTGACGTGACTGAAGCGCCTGTGCTGGTCGATATCGATGTGGGCTGGGGTGGTGCGTTTAATATCGCGCGCGCCATTCGCTCTATGACCAAGATGGGTGCGGCAGCGGTCCATATCGAAGATCAGGTGATGCAAAAACGTTGTGGCCATCGCCCCAACAAGGCGATCGTGTCACAGGCAGAAATGGTAGATCGCATCAAGGCCGCGGTTGATGCCAAAACCGATCCCAATTTCGTCATCATGGCGCGTACCGATGCGCTGGCGGTAGAAGGCCTGCAATCGGCTATTGACCGCGCCTGCGCCTGTGCCGAAGCCGGTGCCGATATGATCTTCCCTGAAGCCATTACCGAACTGGAGATGTACCGTCAGTTCAAGGACGCGGTAAAGGTGCCGATTCTGGCGAATATCACTGAATTCGGCTCCACCCCGTTATTCACCACTGAAGAACTGGCATCCGCCAATGTCGATATTGCGCTGTATCCATTATCTGCATTCCGTGCCGCCAATGCGGCTGCACTCAAGGTGTACAAGGCCCTGATCGCCGATGGCACACAACAGAATGTCGTTGACACCATGCAGACCCGTATGGAGCTTTATGACTATCTTGATTATCACAGTTACGAGCAAAAGCTGGATGCACTGTTTTCGGAGGAAAAATAATTATGACTGAAAATCCTAACCAGGTTTTACCGAAAGCCAAAAAATCGGTGGCACTATCAGGCACTGCAGCCGGCAATACCGCGATCTGTACCGTAGGCCGTACCGGTAACGATTTGCATTACCGTGGCTATGACATTCTCGATTTCGCCGACAAGGCCGAATTCGAAGAAATCGCCTACCTGCTGATCCACGGACATCTGCCGAACGCTTCTGAACTAGCGAGCTACAAAGCCAAACTCAAGGCCATGCGCGGCCTGCCCAAAGCGGTAAAAAAAGCCCTCGAGGCATTGCCCTCTACCGCACACCCGATGGATGTCATGCGTACCGCCTGTTCCGTCCTCGGCACCTGCCTGCCAGAAAAGGAAAGCCATCCTGCTTCTGAAGCACGCGACATCATCGACCGCCTGATGGCGAGCTTTGGTTCTGCGTTGCTGTACTGGTATCACTTCGCGGTAAATGGCAAGCGCATCAATGTCGAAACCGACGACGATTCGCTGGGCGGACACTTCCTGCACTTATTACACGGCAAGAAGCCACCCGAATCCTGGGTACGTGCGATGCACACCTCGCTCAACCTGTATGCCGAGCACGAATTCAATGCATCGACCTTCACCGCCCGCGTCATCGCAGGCACGAACTCGGATATGTATTCCGCCATCACCGGCGCCATTGGCGCGCTGCGTGGACCCAAGCATGGTGGCGCGAATGAAGAAGCCTTCCGTATCCAGAGTCGCTACAACAACGCCGACGAAGCCGAAGCAGACATTCGTCAACGCGTCGCCAACAAGGAAATCGTCATCGGATTCGGCCACCCGGTATACACCGTCGCTGACCCACGTAATCAGGTCATCAAAGGCGTCGCCAAACAACTGTCTGACGAAGCGGGTAACACCAAAATGTACGACGTCGCAGATCGCCTGGAATCGGTGATGTGGGAAATCAAGAAAATGTTCCCCAACCTCGACTGGTTCTCCGCCGTATCCTACAACCAGATGGGCGTACCGACCGACATGTTCACCCCGCTGTTTGTCATCTCCCGCGTCTCCGGCTGGGGCGCGCATGTGATCGAGCAGCGTGAAGATGGCAAGATTATTCGACCCTCCGCCAACTACACTGGGCCGGAAAATCGCGAGTATGTATCTATCGACAAGCGATAGGTTTGTCTAACCACCGAGCACACAGAGGACACAGAGAAAAACGTTTTCTTTGAGTCCTTTGTGTGCTTCTTTCCTATCAAGCCCTTAAATTTTAATATCCCACTCCGTGCACTCTGTGCGCTCTGTGCGCTCTGTGGTTAATATTCATTTCTACTTGACTGACTTAGCGCACCGCGTAAGGCTGTTCTTAATCTCTCGACTACCTTTTCTTCTGTGTTCGTGCCCGACAGGATCGCCAGTTTAACATCAGGTAACGCTGGCAGACCCTGGTCTACAATACACAGATTATCTTCCTGCCATCTTTCGCTTCTTACGCAAATACCCAATCTGGCTCGCACTCCAGCCCTTATTCCTACAAGACTGAGGGTAGAAAGCACAATACGCCAAGGACAACCGATTTTGTCCAGCGCCGCCAAGACTGCGAGGGTTCAGTGATCAGGTATAAATTAAATTTCCAGCTATTTAATTTAACCTGTATCTGACATTACAATTTTTTGTTCCAGTAGGGTGTGTTGAAGATCTACAACAGCAGGTCGAGCACGTCTTCCATGGCCTTTTGGTTGGCTTCTTCAACGGAGCGTTTCACGTTTTCGTTCATACGCCGATTGCGCTCCAGCTCTTTGAGTTTCCGGTCTTCATGTAGGCTCGGAGAGCGCCAACCCTGCGAGGTAGATACAAATAAGTGGCTCTCATCCTGTGTCTTAGTGCGCTTGTCGGGAACTTTCACAATATCCTTTAGAATACTGGCTAATGCGGCCATATGTATCGTCATCTTCATTATATATTGGCAACGATAACCCTCACCTTCCTTGGCACAATGAGTAACCTGTACCTCGTCAACCGTCGCATGCCCCGGTCCCTGATTTGGAATCAGCTCGTTCCACCTGCCTTTATGGAAACCAAAATCGGACATTTCTCTGATATATGCCGAGGTAATCTCTTCGGCCACAGGCGGTCCAGCGCGCTGCACAATCTTCGCCTTCTTTCTCGGATACTTATCTTGATTTTGATCCCAAACTGCATATTGAAGTTTTTTACGACTTGTCCAATTGCCTTTGTTGAGATGCTCATCGATCCTTTTCACGGACCAGGGAAGCTCACGTGACGCGCGCCATACCCCTTCCTCAAGACTGAAGTCAGTTCTTATGATCGGGTTTTCGTGATCCGGGATAAACCAGGGCCTGGATCTGAAATCGATTGAACCATTGTATATAAACAGGTCAGCGAAAAAATTGTTTACCATGAAAAAGTTTACATCAGGACAGGCTGCATGTATCGCATCAAGAACCTCCATGCCAACCTGTTCAGCATACTCATCTGTTGTCATTCGAAACTTAGGCCCGGAGCCATTATTAGATTTTGTGAATAGCCTCGTTGGCACGATGTCCTGATCTGGATCGCCAATCTTATGTAGAAAGGATAGCCTGACAATCTGTTTGCCATTAGCGGGAATCGATTGGCCATAACTTGGTGGAAAGAAGTGCTCTGCGGTATATGAATTGCAGATTAACATATCTCCCTGCTTTTTTACGTCCAGAGAATGCACGTCGTAATCCGGAAGCGACATCAGTAATTCACCTTCCCGTTCGATACGCTTCTCTGCATGACTCCAGATCGCGTTGGTAGTTCTGGCATGCGAAAAAGAATTTAACGATAGAAAGAGAGCTAGCGCGAGGAGGATTTTTTTCACCGTACAGTCCCTGTTGGTAGAAGTTAGAAGAACAGAAGAGTATCCGAAATGCTTCCGTATATCAATGCTGAGAACGGGGGGCTAAAAATATTAAGTGAAATTCAGTTATGGAAAAGGAGTTTGGATCGAAAAAAATCAGAGTGTCCCCAAAAGATCCCTCCCAAAAAGATCCTGGGGTAGGGGCTGCTAGGAGGGATCAATAGCGTCTAACCCGAATTTCGTGAAAATATACAGTCTGAGGTTTATAGAAAAGTATCGGTAGGCAAAGAAGTGTTTTCCTACAACCAGATGGGCGTACCGACTGACATGTTCACCCCTTTGTTTGTTATCTCACGTGTTTCCGGCTGGGGCGCGCATG
Source organism: Gammaproteobacteria bacterium (assembly GCA_050288105.1). Classification (GTDB taxonomy): domain Bacteria; phylum Pseudomonadota; class Gammaproteobacteria; genus JACNJF01. Next base: position 22,352 of record JBNKDE010000013.1, on the reverse strand, counting down.
TGATCGAACAGCGTGAAGATGGCAAGATTATACGACCCTCCGCCAACTACACCGGGCCGGAAAACCGGGAGTATGTTTCTATCGATAAGCGGTAAATAAATAAACCACGAATTAGGGCAAGGACGCCCGTAAGTAGGGCAACGCAGGACGCAGTTGCCAAGCACACGAAGATTACGAAGGGTTTTCTTTGTTGTGCTTTGTGGGTTACCGGGGCTTGCTTGTGCTGCGGCAGAACCCGGTAACCTGAAAAAAGCTTATTCACCACAGAGCACACCGAGAGCACAGAGAAAACACATTATTTTTTCTTCGTACCTTAGGTGTACCCGACAGTTTCTGCTGCGTTGCCCTATCTCGTGGTCAGTTAATTTATTAAACCACGCTAACCCTCTCTGTGTGCTCCGTACTCTCGGTGGCTAATTAACACCCTGAAAACTTTTGAATTCGAACCAAAAAGAAAGTCTACTCCAGGCTCAACATAAATCGGCAGCATTCGTTCCAAAGTCATTTTCCTCCATCGACCTGATTCGTTGACAATCGCTTTATCGGTTGATTAGTATGGCTGAATCGAAAACAAGGGACTGAACTAGAAGCAATCCGTCTAGTACCTACTATACCGGAAACCTTCTAGTAAACTGTTATGTGTGAATCAAATATGCATAAATCACTATTTATAGTTTTGCTCATGGTTGTAGCATCATCATGTGCCACAGCAAAAGAAAGTAACGTCAGTTATGATGAGCTAGCTTCATCATTTGCGAGAAGCAAAAACACTAAATTGTGCTTTTGGTATTACGATAGTTTGAGGTCAAGCCAAGATTCCACAAACTATCATATTCAATATATTTGCGCCCCTAGTGAAAACTACGATGGCAGTAAAGTCATAGTTATGAATCGCAGCACCATCAGCAAGGCAGAAGTAAAAATTAACAGCAAGGGCGGGAAAATCACTATTAACGAAATAGAGCAGAAGTAGTTATGTTTTCTGTACGCATTTCACATAACACGGCGCTTCAGCTGACCAAAAACCGCTTCGCGCTTTTTGTCAGGTGAGCTAGTCGTTAACCCTAATTATGGATAAAAACTACGCATACATAAAATTCACAGGGAAAGCTGACGTTAGCGAAATAGCCGATATTCTTGATATAGAGCCATCGACGTTTTGGAATGTCGGCGATAAAAGAAGAAATGGAAGCATATATAAGTTTTCCCACTGGTCTTATGTGTCACCAGAGTTTGAGGAAAAGATAATGGATGATGCACTAGAACGAGTGGTTACCTTTATTGAAGGAAGAATTGAAAATTTCAGGCAGGTACCCGATTATTTCCAACCATCTATCCAGTGTGTTGGCTACCACGAAGAAGAAAGCCCAGGTTTCCACTTATCAGATCGGCTTATAGAAAGGCTGGCATCTATTTGGTTGGTCAGTAGATTTTGATTTGTATTGCGATGTTGAGTAAATGGTTAACAAGGGATTCAAAAGGACTCATGGCACTGTACGTGCCATTTCGGTGAGAGCTGTGGCGCTCACCTTTTAAGCTAACGTTTTGTATACCGAGAATGGAATAAATTTGTTGCCATCTTACAAACCCGACAAAATTAACTGTAGGATAAACTGTGTCGATATATTCTGATTGGGATAAGTTTTACCGAATAATCTATTTGATATTGTTTATCCCGCTAGCGATACCTCATATGTTTTTATACATAGATAATGGAGTAATTGGAGCGCTAATATTAACTACCATTTTGCTTATATCAGTGTGGTCCAATAAGGAAACCTTCACGCTAATACTGAGAAGCTCAGGGGAAGATAGGCGCTACCTGATCCAAACCTTATGGATAAGTAGTATCTTTTTTATACTATCTTTCTTTATCAAATATAGTGACTATCTTTTATACGGTTCTGCAGTATTCATTTTATATTGGTGTATTGTACGCGCTAAAAAAATAAAGAAATTAAGGTTTAGCGAAGACGGGAGCATGAAACTCCGTAGCTAAACATCTTCTTACCAGGCCTTCCGTAATGTAACTGGCCTGGTTTTTTCCCAATCCGCTCTTCCAACCATGCGATTGTCAACATTTATTCACTCCGCCCCTTTAATCTCCCTGGCCTGCATTTGTTGTTCAATCTTGGCTACTTAATGCAATATCTGTACTATTACTCAAGTTAACAGGTACAGGCAGCAGGATAAACCTACGCTGTTAGCGTTATCCAGAGAGGAGCGGTTGCATAGCTTCTATTAAATAACCTTTTCATGGACGGAATGCTGATGAATCAACTGCAAATTGAACACCCTCAGAATTCACGCTTAACACAGGCGTACTTGTCTGAACTCGTGAGCAAAGCAAGAGAGAACTTCAAAGTTCCCGCGATTGCTGTTTCTGTAATGAACGTGGACGCGATTTATCTCCAGGAAGTCCAGGGGGTACGAGTAGTTGACAAGCCGGACAAATCCACACTCGATGACTATTTTCACATTGGGTCTTGTTCGAAATCCGTGCTAGCCGTGATGGCGGCAAAACTCATAGAGCAGAACAAGATTACGTGGCAAACGAGATTCTTCGATGTTTTCCCGGAGCTGAAAGCTTCCGCAAATACCGCGTATAGTGATATTTCATTGGAAGACCTGTTTCTTTGCGAGGCAGGAATCAAGGCATATACGAACGCAGAGACAGAGCCTTTCCCAGACTATGAGTCATCGGTCAGCGACAAAAGATTAGAATTTGTTAACTATCTGATCACGCAACCACCTGCGTCAAAAAAGCAGGATGGCAAGTTTCAGCATTTGTACTCCAATGCGAGTTACACAATGGCATCCGCAATGCTCGAAAGACTATCGGGCCTCAGCTATGAGGATCTTGCAAGGAGGACATTGACTGATGACCTGGGCCTATCAGTCCATTTTGGCTGGCCTAACAGCATTGGTGTTGATCAACCATGGGGCCACACGATTACTAAAGACAAAGTCGAGCCATTACCACCTGAGCATGACTACAAGCTCCCCTGCTTGATTACTCCAGCGGGGGATTTGAGCATGACACCCAGGGACTACGCAAAATACACTCAATTACACTTGCGCGGCTTGAGGGGTAATGACAACTACATTTCCAGCAAAACATATCACCATATTCATTTCGGTCATGCCGGATTCTCACTCGGTGTGGTTAACGGCGTATTGGGGGGCAAGCGATACTCCGGGTTTGATGGTTCTGCGGGGACCTTCTTCTGCCGTTCGATCATTGTTCCGGAATCAGATTTTGCTTTTATCATCATGACAAATGCGGGCTCTGGCACTGGCTCAATGGAAGCAGTCGATTGGTTGACCATGCGGATTGTAAAAGAGTACTTCAACTGGTGGTGGAAATTCTGGCTGTGAAGATCTGCATTGACCTCAACTAATGGGTCGACCATTAGGAAAATTGTCAAACGAAGGTAAAAAAACTTAAAAAATGTTAAACCACAGAGGACACGGAGAGCACGGAGTTTTTCTGTATTTTCCTATCATTAAGCGTCTTCGTGTTAAATGAATAATTTATACCTCAAAAATTCTGCACCTAAGTTCTCTGTGTACTCTGTAGGAAACAAAGGCATGGCTTATCCCAGTTCAGGCACAATCTCCGGCAAATCTGTATCACCAAAATCAATACTCTCCTGTGACAGTAAAGTGGTTATCTGACCTCTATGATGTATCTGATGAAGGAATAAATGCAAAATCAAATCACCAAACCTTTTGGCATGCTGTACACCTTTGGTATCCTGATATCTTAGCGCTGTGTCCAGGTCAGATTCATTCAATTCATCACACCATTCAATCAGGTTGTCATCCAGCTTTGCTCTTACTTTTGCAAAGGTTGATAAATCATCAAATAGTATTGCATTTAGTCCTTGCGGCATTTCAAATCCTTCAAGTTTCTGCAATGATTGATAATTACCAGGGTGAGATGCAAATCGCTTCATCCATAGAATATCGCCCACCATAATATGATTCAGACTGCCTATCACCGATTTAAAAAAAGCGCCTTTATCTTCGGCTAATGTCGCTGGCGATAGATTTCCCGCTGCTTCAATCATACGCTGGTTCATTAGCTGGTTGTATTTTGCCATTAAAACTAGTTGCGATTTTTCACTCACGGGGAGAGCCCTCGGTGTCAATAAATTTATTATATGGTGCGTCCATGCACCAATAATTACTTAAGACCTGTCAGGAATCAATAGCTATATTTCCCTCTCGACTCATCGGACTAGCACTTAACTCATACCAGTCAATACGGCGGGTTACTGTCATAACCAGAGCAAGCACGCTGAATATCAACATTGACCCCATTAACAGAGCATTGTCTTCAGAACCTAAAATACCGTAGAGCATTCCATACAGCAGCAATAACCCCGCACTGATAAATCCTCCCAGTTTATATGACTGCAAAATACTGCTCACATAAAAACCGATCAAAGCGGTCGATGCCAATGTTGCTATCAGATATGCCATTGCAAATGCCATTAGCTCAGATAGTGACACCAGTAATAAAAAGAAAACGCTTAATTCAAGTCCGACTAACAGATACTGCATGGGATGCAGACGCAGTCCTTTTATCACTTCAAACAGAAAGAACACGACAAATGTGAGCCCAATAAATAGCAGCCCATATTTCACCGAGCGTTCGCTTTGCTGATAGATATCGACTGAATTAAACAGCGTGACACCAAACATGTCATTAGCCAGTGATGAACAACTACCTGTTTTACATGACTGCAGGTTTTGCGCTACCGAACTGGAAAAGGAGGAAACATTCCAGCTGGCTGTAAAACCATTCTCATTGATCAGTCTTTCTGAGGGTAAGTAGCGCCCGATAAAACTGGGATCAGGCCAGTCTGATTTCAGGGTGACTGAGGTACTTTTTCCCAATGGGGAAAATTTCAATCTTTCCATGCCATGTAGATCAAGATCAAAACTGAATGCCAGATTTTCATCACTTTGCTTAACAACGCCCAGCGGTGCATGCATGCCGTTTCTCAATTCTCCAAGCAGGCTATCCGGTTCGAATTCAATTTTTTTGCCCTGCCATGATACTACTGGCTGTTTTTCAACACCGCGCACGTCATTCACCATAACAGATAGATAGGCGGGTTCCCATTCAATGGTATTGCTGCTATTCACCTGTGCGGTCAGTTTGGCAACCGAGAAATTACCTGAGATATTTAATTGACTGCGATATACCGGAATGCTGTATATCCCTCTCACCCTGCTTTCTGTTTTAACGTTACCATTAATGCTTAATTGCTCGGGTGCTATCATCAGTTTTTTATTCAGCACTCTGTTTTCTATCTCATCCTTTTCTAACTTTTTATTCCACACACTTACCTGATAGATTTCCCTGTAGGGAATTACCAGAATTGGGCCAATCATCATTTGTTCGCCGGTCCAGCTTTGCGTGATATCGTTACGTACCTGGTATCTATAACCACTACGCTCATCAATCACGCCTCTAATCATCATTAGTGGGATTAGTAGTAATAGGGTGAGTACAGTAATAACAACTATTTTTTTACTAAACAGGTTTTTCATCGGGATCTCCATTAATTAAATACCCGACATACCTTAAACGCTGTTTATGTTTTGATGATGTGGTCAATATGTGTGTTTGCACACACAAAAAACACATTCAGGCAGATGGTGGCTGTTGCTTCAATGGCAGCGTAAGTTTGGCAATAGCCCCACCCTGTTCTCGGTTTTCCAGTTCGATTTTTCCACCATGCAATTGAGCAACCTCGTAGACAAAACTCAGACCCAGTCCGCTGCTACTGCTACCATCCTCTGGCCTCGCTAAGGTGTAAAACCGCTCGAAAACACGAGCCAGTGCAAAGTCGGGGATGCCCGGCCCCTCATCTGCAACGCTTAATTCCAGATCTCCATCCTTATCAACGCTTGCTAACTCTATCGTCGATCCTGCAGGACTAAATTCAATCGCATTGTCCAGCAGATTGCCAATAGCCTGCTGTAGTAAAAACCGTTCTGCGGTAAGTTTAATCGGATTCAGTTCGGTATCATTAAGCGTTAGATTTTTCTGCTGGATACGCCAGTGACGTTCCTGCCACAGGTCACGCATCAGTTCATCGACCTGAACCAATTCAGGATTTCTCAGCCCCTGCTGTTTTTCTATCGATGCCAGACGCAGTAACTGTTCTACCACCTGATGTAAACGCCGGGCCTGTCCCCGAATGTTGGCAATAAAATGCTGCCTGTCCTGTTCCGGCATATCCTCTTCTAACAGCTCGGCAGTACCCTGAATAGCAGCCAGCGGGGTCTTTAATTCATGCGTCAGGCTATGCAGATATTGCTCTACATAATCCTTGCCTTCGAGTTCGCGCCGCATCGCATCCATCGCATCCGCCAGTTGCGCCAGTTCTTTTTCACCCAGCTTTGGTGGCGCGACTCTTTTGCCATCGCGTACGGCCAGTGCATAGCTAGTTAATTTGCGAATGGAAAAGGTGAGCCAGTAGGTAATCATCAAACCTATAGCCAGTGCGCCCAGAATCACCAGCCCACCCTTTTCCTGGATATTCTGTTGAGCGCGCTCTACAAAGGGTTGCACAGCCACACTGGGTTTACCCACTGTGACCACGCCAATAATCTCACGCTCATTTTTTATTGGTGCAGCCACATACATGATGCTACTGAATTCATCGTCGGGATCAGCGCGTGTTGTGCGCGCCCCGTACTTTCCGCGCAGGGTGTTGTAGACATCGTTCCACTGCGAATAATCTTTGCCTAAATCAAGACCGCGAGAATCATAGATCACCATACCGTTCACATCAGTAATATAGATAATCAGATTGGGGTCGCGCTTTTTCAGGAACCAGATTCTCGCTTCAAATCTACGTTGCTCAAAAGCGCTCATGGCTTTTTTGAACTGACCGGTTTGTAAGCTACCCTCTATGACTTCCTGTGCGACCAGCTCTGCCATCAGATTGGCACTATCGACCAGCATTTCTTCCATAGACTGGCGCATACCCGGCACCAGCTCTGCGGTAAAACTTCGCATCGCCAGCCAGATGGCAAAACCTGTCAATACAAAAAAGCCTATAAAGATGCGAACGCTAAGATTCACGGATGCTGTAACCTATACCACGATGTGTTTGAATCGGATCTTCATCCGAGCGAACCTGACGTAATTTAACCCGCAACTTTTTGATGTGCGTATCGACCACACGCTCCAGGCTTTCCTCCGGCTGCTGCCAGGCCTGATCCATAATTTGCTCACGCGAAAAAACACGCCCTGGTTGCTGTAGTAGTGTCTTAAGTATCTGGAATTCATAACGCGTTAGATCGAGCCAGATATCGTGATAGCGAATGCGGTAACGATCCTGATCAATTTCAAATGTGGACGTGGCCGCGCTCGGTTCCGCACTTGCGCGACTCCGTTTAAGAATCACCTTAATCCGGGCTGTCAGTTCACGAGGACTAAACGGCTTGCCCATATAATCATCGGCTCCAATTTCGAGGCCGACGATACGATCTACTTCGTCGTTACGTGCCGTTAGAAAAATTATAGGCACTTCAGAAAAGCGCCGAATCTCCTTGCAGAATTCAAAGCCATTGCCATCCGGCAATCCGATATCAAGCACCACCAAAGCCGTATCTGGATTAGCCTGCAACCAGGCAACTCCTTCGCGCCCCAGACGTTTCCATTCAGCGATAAAACCTTCACTGCGTAGTGCATAAAGCACCATATCGGCAATGGTCGATTCGTCTTCAATTAACAGAATGGTTTGCATCAATTATCTTCCATGCGAAATGAAAATCACGATAGTGCCGAATCTACCTTGGGCTATCAACCTGATTTTCAAATAACCTGAACGCGCTTCTTTAACCACAGAGGACACAGAGAGCACAGAGGTTTTTGTATTTTCCTAAAATTGAACCTCTTGGTTTGACTGGATAATTTATACCTCAAAATATCCCACACCACACTTCTCCGTGTTCTCTGTGTCCTCGGCAACTGCGTCCTGCGTTGCCCTACTTACGGGCTTCCTGCCCTAATCTGTGGTTAAAATGTTTTTCTTCATGCTCTTCGTGGTTAATCAGTCTTTTGAACTCATGCCGCCTGACTCAGTGCCCCACGCAAGGCAATGCGTAATCGCTCAACCACACTTTCGCCCGTTTTTGCGCCACACATAATGGCAAGCTCGACATCCGGTAACGGGGGCAGGCCCTGATCGATGATTTCCATATCGGCTTCCAGCCAGCGTTCACTGCGCACACAAACACCCAAGCCTGCGCGCACTCCGGCACGTATTCCAGCAAGGCTAGGGGTAGAAAGCACAATACGCCAGGGTCGACCAATGCTATCCAGTGCTGACAATACCGAATTGCGAAAAATACAGGGGCCGTTGGAAAGAATAAGTGGCAACGGTTCATCCGGGTTAATGACCAGCCCCGGTGCTGACACCCATACCCGACGCAGGCGCTCGATCACTTCATTACCAGGAGCACCCTGACCGGGCTCCTGAAACAAAACCGCCAGATCAAGCTCTCCCTGCTCAACCTCATACTGTAAAGCCATATTACTATCGACTCGCATCTCCAGCTCGACATCGGGATGCAGGCGGGTAAAACGTGCCAGCAGATCAGCCAGCCCCCCATCGGCAACTTCCTGGGTTGAACCCAGTCGTACCCGCCCTCGAAGATGAGTTTGTTCCAGTGCGGTAAGTGCTTCGTCATTTAGCGTCAGCAATCGCCGGGCATAACCCAGCATGAGCTCACCTCGCTCAGTCAATGCAACGCCTCGGGTATTACGCTGCATCAGGCTTACGCCCAGGCGTTCTTCCAGGCGCTTAAGCTGCTGGCTGACCGTGGATTGCGTACTATTCAATCGATTAGCCGCCCGGGTAAAACCACCCCCATCTACAACCGCGACAAATGCACGTAACAACTCTGGACTCAGGTCTCTAGTATTCATAATTCGAATAGGTGTTATTCAATTAAATCGTTTCTCTAATAAGTCATGTAAGACTACGCTGTTTATCCAATGAGTCAATAACTGGAGGAAATCCATATGCCCTATCTACATATACGTATCGCAGCTGCAGAATCATCAGCCCACACCGAAAGCATCGCTGCCTGTCTGATGACCCATACCCGTGATATTCTTGGTAAAAAGCCTGAAGTCACTGCAATCGATATTGAATTTACCCGACCAAGACACTGGTTTGTGGGTGGCGTACCCGTCAGTGACAAACAGCAGATTACCTTTTATCTGGACGTTAAAATCACCGAAGGCACTAATACCAAAAAACAGAAGGCGAGTTACATTAAAGCGGTCTTTTCAGACTTGCAGGAGATACTGGGCCCCCTCACCGCAGCCAGCTATATTGTACTGGATGATGTTCGTGCGGATGCCTGGGGATTTGAAGGACGCACACAGAAATCGCGATTAATAGAAAAAAAGGCCATCTAACATTTGTGAGAAAACAAACATGTCTACCATCAAACTATACGACTTCCCGCTTTCCGGAAATTGCTACAAGATTCGTCTGATGTTATCGATACTAAAGCTGGACTATGAAACCATCCCTATCGACATCGCTAAAGGCGAAACGCTAACCGCCGAGTTCAAGCAAATAAACCCTCGCGGGCAGCTACCGGTATTAGTCGACGGTGATGATTTATTGTGGGATTCGATGGCCATTCTGGTGTACCTGGCACGTCGCTATGGCGGCACACAATGGCTGCCCGAAGATGCACTCAGCGAAGCGCGTGTGATGCAATGGCTTGCAGTATCGGAAAATGAATTGTTATACGGTTTAGCTCGCGCGCGCGCCGCTCTGGTACTCAAGCGACCATTCAATCTCGAAGCATGCCACGCCGATGCGAAGCCAGGCGTGATAGCGATGGAAAACCAATTAAGCCAGCACGACTGGCTAGCGGCAGAGCAGCCGACGATTGCGGATATTGCCTGTTATCCCTATGTCATGCTAGCCGATCAGGGTGATTTTTCTCTGGCTCCATATCCTGCGGTTCGGAGGTGGTTGGAGAGGGTGGAAGGGATTCCGGGGTGGATTCCTATGTTGGAGGGATGACTTAATTTTATCAGTTTTCTTGTTCTTTCCGGATTATGGTTTCACACGCCTTTGCTGTCCTTGCTTCGTAGTATCTTTCTAAAAGGCGTGCAAGTCCCTTTTTTTGCTTGTCCAAAAAAAGAGACGAAAAAAAGGACATCCCAATTGAGTGGCCTGCGGCTCCCCGAAAATCAAGCCATTTTGCAGGGCACGGACAGATTCGCATCCTGCTCAACTGTCCTCAGCGCACGTCCATGTGCGCTGACCCTACAAAATGACTCGATTTTCGGCACTCAATAAGGGCGGAAAAAAACACAATAAAGATTTCAAGCTTTGCTTGAAATCTTTTCTTAATTCCCCCTTTCAAGCCCGCGGCAAAATGGTGTTCAGATCGGGGGCAAATGGCAGGGATGCCATTTGAGGCTCAGCGCGGTTGGACCCGCGTCTGAGCCGACCGCGATCTGGGCACTATTTTGACGATGAAGGGCTTGGTGGGGTGGCCTTTTTTGCGCCTCTTTTTTGGCCAAACAAAAAAGGGGCTCGCACGCGTACTCGTCAGGCGCTACGAAGCAAGGAAAGCGTAAGCGTGTGAAACCACTATTCGGGCAGTTACTAACAATCCATAAGATTGCCACGCGAGTTTATGCCCTTCAGGTACTCGTGATGACGCCAATAATGAAAAAACAAAAAAACGATCACCCAAAATCATACCGATAAAACTTAGCCGTCGAATCCGGATTATGATAATACCCTTCAATCTCCCGAAATCCATACCCCTGATACAACCCCCGAGCGCTGCGCATTGACTCCAACGTATCCAGCACAATACTCCCATACCCAATCGATTGCGCGCGTGACATGGCGGTTTCAAACAACTGCTTGCCAATCCCCTGACCGTGCCAGGCCGGTTTCACATAAAGCCGCTTTAACTCCGCCTGTTGCTGATCGATGGGCCGTATCGCCACACAACCAACCAATTCGCTGTTATCAATGGCAATGAAAATAGCTCCCGCTGGTGGCGCATACTTGCCCGGCAGGCTGGCCAGTTCTTCTTCAAAGCCCTGAAAACACAGGTCAACACCGATTAACTGCTGATATTCACGAAACAGGTCAGCGACTTGTGGCAGATCTGCATAATCAGCTTCAATAATTTTCATAGATTCTTTTGCGGATACATTTTTTCCATCGTTAACAGAATTTAACCACAGAGGACACGGAGAGCACAGAGGTATTCTGGTTTTTCTAAATCTGAGTCGCTTAGATAAATAAAATTTTAAGTAGCGCCTGATAACCTATCTAATCATTCTCCGTGTTCTCGGTGTCCTCTGTGGTTAATTTCTTTTAAAACCTACTAATAAACGCAAAAAATTCTCAATATATAAAGAATCATTCTTAACTTTTGTCGACAATATCGGCTTTAAGGGTAGAACTTGAGACTAAATTTGCTTATATTGTCGACAATTAAACGAGGAGATATCTCAGTGACATCGATCCTGCACTTCACCGATCAGCCTGTAACGGTTGCGGATAAGACCTTTATCCAGCTGCGGTCGGATATTGTTGAGGGTGTCATCGCGTCTGGTTCCAAGCTGAGTGAAACCGAGTTGTCGACAAAATACGCCGTCAGCCGTGCCGTGGTACGCGAATCTCTGAATCGACTGGAGACCTGCCATCTGGTCGAGCGCAAGGCTAATGTCGGTTATCGCGTGGTTGCTTTGACTATCGAAGGTCTGGGTGAACTGTACCAGGTGCGGGAGGCGCTGGAAGGCATGGCCGCGCGCCTGGCCGCTGAGCATATGACGGATACCGAAATCTCCGATTTGAACGCCTTGTTAACGACCCATTTCCAGACCGTTAAAGGCGGCGAAACCTATTACCAGGAGGCTGGAGATGTCGATTTTCATTATCGCATCATGCTCGGTAGCAAAAACCGCCACCTGATTTCTGAATTGATGAATGGCATCTATCACCTGATCCGCATGTACCGCGTGCAGTTGGGGATGGCCGGGCCGCGCATCACTACCGCGTTCGACGAGCATAAACAAATCGTTCAGGCCATTTCGAATCGTGATGCCGAACTGGCTGAAATTCTGATGCGTCGTCATATTTTATACACCCGTCGCAATCTGGAAAAAAATCTAATTAACCATATTAATGCCATCAAGAGGGCCACAAAATGAATACCCAATACCGCAAGCCATTGCCCGAAACCCAGCTCGATTATTTTGATACGCGCGCCGCAATTGAAGACATTCAGCCCGGTGCCTATGCAACACTGCCCTACACTTCGCGCGTGCTGGCTGAACAGCTGGTGCGTCGTTGTGAGCCCGAGGCACTGACCGATTCGCTCAAGCAGCTGATCGAACGCAAGCGTGACCTGGATTTCCCCTGGTATCCGGCGCGTGTGGTTTGTCATGACATCCTCGGCCAGACTGCACTGGTGGACCTGGCCGGTCTGCGCGATGCAATCGCGGACAAAGGTGGTGACCCTGCCGAGGTAAACCCGGTCGTCCCCACCCAGTTGATCGTCGACCATTCGCTGGCGGTGGAGCACGCAGGCTTTGAGGCGGATGCCTTCGAAAAGAATCGCGCGATTGAAGATCGCCGTAACGAAGACCGCTTTCATTTTATCGAATGGACCAAAACCGCATTCAAGAATGTCGATGTGATCCCGGCCGGTAACGGCATCATGCACCAGATCAACCTGGAAAAGATGTCTCCGGTGGTACAAACCCGCGACGGCGTAGCTTATCCGGATACCTGCGTCGGCACCGACAGCCATACCCCGCATGTCGATGCGTTGGGTGTTATTGCGATTGGTGTGGGCGGTCTGGAAGCCGAAACCGTGATGCTGGGTCGTCCTTCGATGATGCGCCTGCCCGATATCATCGGCGTCAAACTGGTGGGTAAACGCCAGCCCGGCATTACTGCCACCGATATCGTACTGGCTCTGACCGAATTCCTGCGTAACGAGAGGGTTGTTTCTGCTTATCTGGAATTCTTCGGTGAAGGCGCCGCTAACCTGACCATTGGTGACCGTGCGACCATCTCTAACATGACGCCCGAGTTTGGCGCTTCCGCGGGCCTGTTTTATATCGACGAGCAAACCATCGATTACCTGAAGCTGACCGGACGCGAACCCGAGCAGGTCGCACTGGTTGAACAATACGCCAAACTGACTGGCCTGTGGGCGGATGACCTGGCCAATGTTGAATACGAGCGCGTACTGGAATTCGATTTATCTTCGGTATGCCGCAACATGGCAGGGCCATCTAATCCACACCGACGCCTGCCTACTTCTGATCTTGAGTCTCGAGGCATTGCCGGTAAATGGGAAGAGAAGGAAGGTGAATTACCCGATGGCGCAGTCATCATCGCTGCCATCACCAGCTGTACGAATACCAGTAACCCACGCAATGTCGTCGCCGCCGGTCTGGTAGCGCGTAAGGCCAATGAGCTGGGACTACTGCGCAAGCCCTGGGTCAAATCCTCGTTCGCGCCTGGCTCCAAGGTAGCAAAGCTTTACCTGGAAGAAGCTGGCCTGTTATCCGAGATGGAAAAACTGGGCTTTGGCATCGTCGCCTACGCCTGTACCACCTGTAACGGCATGAGCGGCGCACTCGATCCAAAGATCCAGCAGGAAATCATCGATCGCGATCTATATGCCACCGCCGTGTTATCCGGGAATCGTAACTTTGACGGCCGTATCCATCCTTACGCCAAACAGGCATTCCTCGCTTCGCCGCCACTGGTGGTTGCTTATGCGATTGCAGGCACCATTCGTTTCGACATCGAACAGGATGCACTGGGCACTGACAAAGATGGCAACCCCATTACCCTGAAAGACATCTGGCCCAGCGATGAAGAGATCGACGCCATTGTTGCCAGCAGTGTCAAACCCGAACAATTCCATCAAATCTATGATCCGATGTTCGACCTGGGTCAGGTGGAAGAAGCCAAGAGCCCACTCTACGACTGGCGTCCACAAAGTACCTATATCCGCCGCCCACCCTACTGGGAAGGCGCACTGGCGGGTGAACGCACCATGAAAGGCATGCGCCCACTGGCCGTGCTGGGTGACAACATTACGACCGATCATCTGTCTCCATCTAATGCGATCATGTTAAACAGTGCTGCGGGTGCCTACCTGCATAAGATGGGCCTGCCGGAAGAAGATTTTAATTCCTATGCGACCCATCGCGGTGACCACCTGACTGCTCAGCGCGCCACCTTCGCCAATCCGAAGTTGCTGAATGAAATGTGTCGTGACGAGAACGGCGAGATTAAACAGGGTTCACTCGCACGCATCGAACCCGAAGGCACCGAAAGCCGCATGTGGGAAGCGATTGAAACCTATATGCAACGTAAACAGCCATTGATCATTATCGCGGGTGCAGATTATGGTCAGGGCTCTTCACGTGACTGGGCTGCCAAAGGGGTCAGACTGGCCGGTGTTGAAGCGATCGTCGCTGAAGGCTTCGAACGTATCCATCGCACCAACCTGGTCGGGATGGGTGTGCTGCCACTGGAATTTAAAGCGGGTGAAAATCGCCATACGTATAACATCGATGGCACCGAAACCTATGACGTGATTGGTGACATCGCACCACGTGCCGATCTCACCGTGGTGATGAACCGCGCCAATGGTGAACGCGTAGAAATTCCGGTTACCTGCCGTCTGGATACCGCGGAAGAAGTCCATGTCTATGCCGCTGGTGGCGTACTGCAACGCTTTGCACAGGACTTCCTGGAATCAAATCAGTAATAAAACATATCAACCACAGAGAGCACAGAGGTATTTAATGGTAAACAATATTTTACTCTGTGTACTCCGTGTTCTCTGTGGTTAAACAAGAGATTAATACAATGACATTTATCCCTCAAATCAGGATTCCTGCTACCTATATTCGTGGCGGTACTAGTAAAGGCGTTTTCTTTAAGTTGAGTGATTTACCCGAAGCTGCACATGTTGCGGGTGAAGCACGCGACAAGTTATTACTGCGCGTAATCGGTAGCCCTGACCCTTACGGCAAACAAACCGATGGTATGGGCGGCGCAACCTCCAGTACCAGTAAGACGGTGATCCTGTCCAAAAGCAGTCAGCCCGATCATGACGTGGACTACCTGTTCGGACAGGTTTCCATCGACAAGCCTTTTGTCGACTGGAGTGGTAACTGCGGCAACCTGACCGCTGCTGTGGGTTCTTTTGCTATTAGCAGTGGTCTGGTTGATGCTGAGCGTGTACCCGAAAATGGTGTCGCAGTGGTTCGTATCTGGCAGGCGAACATTAAAAAGACAATAATTGCACATGTCCCCATGACCAATGGAGAAGTTCAGGAAACCGGCGATTTTGAACTGGATGGCGTAACCTTCCCGGCGGCTGAGGTTAAGGTTGAGTTTGTTGACCCTGCTGATGGCGAAGGCGATATGTTCCCGACTGGTAATCTGGTAGATGACCTTGAAGTCCCTGGTGTGGGTACTTTCAAAGCGACGCTGATCAACGCCGGCATTCCCACCATCTTTTTGAATGCAGCGGATATCAACTATAGCGGAACCGAGCTGCAGGATGCGATCAATAATGATGAAAAAGCACTGGCGATGTTTGAAACCATCCGTGCACATGGCGCAATCAAAATGGGACTGATTGAAAAAATTGAAGAAGCAGCCGCACGTCAGCATACCCCCAAGGTAGCTTTTGTATCCCCTGCGCAATCGTATACCGCTTCCAGTGGCAAAGCGATTGGCGAGGGCGATATCGATCTGAACGTACGCGCATTATCAATGGGTAAATTACACCATGCGATGATGGGCACCGCAGCAGTCGCTATCGGTACTGCAGCCACCATACCAGGCACCCTGGTGAACCTGGCTGCGGGTGGTGGTGAACGCGACACGGTGGTTTTCGGTCATCCCTCTGGCACCTTAAAGGTAGGTGCAGAAGCGACTGAAGTTAATGGCAAGTGGACAGTTAACAAGGTTGCCATGAGTCGCAGTGCCAGAGTATTAATGGAAGGCTGGGTACGGGTGCCTGGCGATAGTTTTTAACATTCGTCCACATTCCACTTCGATCAAAAAGTACACCCTAAACCGGGGTGTTAATACGCCCCGGTTTTTCCGTTACATGATTACTCATCTATTTCAGCTATGTTATGGAGTTTGACAGCTAAAATTCCGAATCACCTGCCGCGTCTAAACCTTTACTAACTTTGGTAATGAAGGCTAAACGTGAATGTAACTGCTGGTTTTATCTACCCTTCTGGAGTGCCGAAAATCGGGCCATTTAGTAAGGTCAGCGCACACGGACGTGCGCTGAGGACAGTCGAGCTGGGATGCGAGTCTGTCGGTGCCTTGCTAAATGGTTCGATTTTCGGGGAGCCGCAGGCCGCTCCAGTGGGGCGCCCTTTTCTTTCGTCTCTTTCTTTGGGGCGGGCAAAAGAAAGGGACTCGCACGCCAGCACTATCTAAGCTACAGAGACCAGACTACTTTGGCGTGTGAAACTCTACACGAACAGAAACAACAAACTTCGAAACGCTCCACAACAGGCTGAGTTTGGTGGTTCAGTTAAGGCTCACCTATTGCTTGCCAATCATTCAGATCGCTAACGAGATCTAACAATACCGCCCGTCCAACTTTGTTTAAATGTAAGCCTTTTTCACGGTTTAACTGATATCAGTCGTGTTTGCGGTCGACTGCGTGACCGATAACAAAGGTGGGCTGTATAATTATTGTTAAATGTCCCGACGAGCTGGATCCATGAAACAATCTGACAATCCGCTTCCTCACACGCTTTCTGCTCAGCAGTGTATAGAGCAATACGACTCTTCTATCCATGGACTAGAGCAGGAAGAAGTAGAAAAAAGAATTCAACAGTATGGTCTTAACCGGTTTCCAGAACCTGATCCTCCTGGGATATTCATCATTTTTCTGCGTCAGTTTGTCAGTCCGCTAATCTATGTATTACTTGCTGCAGCGGTTCTATCCATAGCCATTGAAGAATGGTCCGATGCCATTTTCATTAGCGCAGTGTTATTGATCAATGCACTGATTGGTACCATTCAGGAGTTTTCCGCACAACGTGCTGCCAGTGCGCTCAGTAAGCTGGTGACCGCGCAATGCCAGGTGATGCGCGAAGGCGATACTTATCTGATTAATGCTGAACAACTGGTTCCTGGGGATATCCTGCTGTTTGGCTCGGGCGACAAGATCCCTGCTGACGTCCGTCTCCTTGCCGGTCATGGACTGGAAGTCGATGAATCATTACTCACGGGGGAATCGCAGGCCATACTCAAGAAACCTGAAACCCTGTCTGCTGAAGAAGCTGGCCTGGGTGATCGATTGAATATGGCATTTGCTGGCTCCATGGTGCAACGGGGTCGAGGTCGGGGTGTTGTTGTCGCTACTGCACTGAATACCGAACTGGGAGCTATCGCTCAGTCGGTACTGAATAAACCCTCTGCTAAGGCCCCTTTATTAATACGTATGGAACGCTTCACACACTGGGTTGCAATTCTGGTGGGCGTGGCAGCGATGATCATGGCCATTGTCGCGTTCTATCAGGGTATGCAGCTATCCGAGATTTTTTTACTCGCGGTAGCACTAGCGGTTTCAGCCATACCCGAAGGCTTACCGGTAGCACTGACCGTAGCACTGGCGATCGGTATGCGCCGGATGGCAAAACGTAATGTGATTGTGCGCCGCCTGCTGGCAGTGGAATCCCTGGGTTCCTGCACCTTTATTGCTACTGATAAAACCGGCACGCTTACGGTCAATCAGCTAACGGTTCAGAAAATCGCATTCCCGCAACAGGCAATGGTCGAAGTCACCGGCTCTGCAGTAGATCCTCAGGGTGAAATTAAATTTGATCAACCGCCAACAGCCGCACAGCAGGCACTATTAAATCGACTGTGCGAATCATCGGTGTTATCAAATGAAGCCACCTTAGGTCATCAGGATGGTGGTTGGGCACATCAGGGTGATGCAGTAGACGTAGCTGTGCTGGTGATGGCACATAAGGCTGGCATTAGCCGAGTCGAGATGCTCAATGAGCATGAAGAAAAGGCCATATTGCCATTTGAATCCGAACGGATGTATAGCGCCAGCCTCAATCGATCAGGTGAAACCTGGGCGGTACACGTTAAAGGCGCGTGGGAAAAGGTTTTTGCAATGTGCGAATTAATGGCGACTGAATCTGGGGATATCGCGATACAACACGATAGCCTGCAGCAGCAGGCTGACCAACTTGCCCAGCAGGGGTTCCGGGTACTCGCCATTGCCAGTGGTCAGATTAACTTCAACGAGGGTGAAGAATTCCAGGAGCAGCAGTTATCGGGCCTAACGTTGCTGGGTTTACTCGGTATGATGGATCCGCTACGTGAAGAGGCTGCAGAGTCGATACAGCGTTGTCGCCAAGCAGGCATCGAGGTCGCGATGGTAACAGGCGATCATCCGGCAACTGCTTACTCCATAGCACGCCAGCTTGACCTTACAGACAGCGAATCAAAGATAGTGACCGGCCAGCAACTGAAGCAGGCACAATCAGAGCAGGAAGTTGATGCGCTTACCGCACAGGGTCGAGTGTTTGCCCGCATTGAACCGCAACAAAAACTACAGATCGTACAGTCGCTACAGCGCAATGGTCATTTTGTTGCGGTGAGTGGTGATGGCGCGAATGATGCGCCCGCGTTACGTGCTGCCCATGTGGGGGTTGCTATGGGTTTATCCGGTACTGATGTAGCGCGCGAAACTGCGGATCTAATCATTACCGACGATAACTTCTCTTCAATAGTCTCCGGCGTGGAAGAAGGACGTATTGCCTATGCGAATGTACGCAATGTCATCTTTCTGCTGATCTCTACCGGCATGGCCGAACTGGTATTGTTCACGCTATCGCTGATGGCGGGCATGCCACTACCGTTACTGGCGGTTCAATTACTGTGGTTAAATCTTGTTACCAATGGTATTCAGGATATAGCGCTCGCCTTCGAACCGGCACGAGGCGACGAGCTGAATATACCGCCACGTCCACCCAAAGATCGAATCTTTAACCGAATCATGATTGAGCGGGTACTGCTATCGGCATTGCTGATGGGCTGTGTGGCATTTATGGTTTTCAGCTGGATGATGAAGCAGGGGTATAGCATTGAAGAAGCGCGCAATGGCACCTTATTATTGATGGTATTGTTCGAGAACATTCATGTTTTCAACAGTCGTTCAGAAGTGCTGTCGGCGTTCGGTCAGAATCCCATGCGCAATCCGATACTATTATTTGGTACCTTAGCGGCGCAGGGCATTCATATCGCCGCCATGTATATACCATGGATCAATGACGTACTGGGTATCGCTCCGGTTTCTTTCGAGCAATGGTTGCAGTTGCTGGGGATTGCATTGTCCGTTTTGGTTATTATGGAACTGCATAAATTTTTTAAAAAATTTATGCAGTAATGGTAGTGTCCTTTCATCTATAAATTGATGTGTTTAGCATTTTCCTCGACCCAATGCTCGGTAACTGCTCCTTGCGTTACTCTCGACAATAGCTCCTGCATTGTTCTACCTTCGACCATCCATGGTCTCGTACCACCTACATCCATGTAGGCGTCCGCGTGGGGATGCATATAGCATATGACTAAGTTTTGATTTCACACGCTGAAAACTTTTCTAGCTCTGTAGTTTAGTCGTGCCTGCGCGCGAGTAACTTTTCAGGCATGAAAAGTCACCAAAAATGCTTCCCCAACAGTCCCTTGATCCGTCAAAAGTACAGCCAAATCGCGGTCGGGCCAGACGCGTTCCTGACGCGGCTGTCCCTAAATTCGCATCCCTGCGAATTTACCCCGATTTGACTGTACTTTTGCCGCGGGCCTGGATGGGAACTAAAAAATGAGATTTCGATGAACTATTAAAATAGGTTGAAGTGACTATTGTTTACCATAGTAGAAAAACATCTTAGTGATGGCAGTCCCCAAAACGAATTGTGATAAAGTTTGCGCGACCTGTGTAGACTGTCTAAAATGAGAACAAATTGAGAACAATATGACTTCAAATAGCAAAATTGAGTGGACTGAACAGACCTGGAATCCGGTAACTGGTTGCACAAAGGTGTCCCCTGGCTGTAAGCATTGTTATGCTGAGGTCATGGCTGGTCGTCTAAAGGCCATGGGGGCCAGTGGCTATAAGGAGGGGTTTAAACTTTCAGTTCATCCTGACCGGCTAGACCAGCCGAGAAAGAGAAAAAAGCCAACAGTTTATTTTGTTAACTCAATGTCTGACCTATTTCATGAGGATGTTTCAAACAAATTTATCATAAGTGTATTTAAGACCATTGAAGATACCCCATGGCATACATATCAAATATTGACCAAGCGAGCAGATCGGCTGCCGGATTTTTTCGCCAATCGTTCATGTCCGGAAAACGTATGGCTTGGAGTAAGTGTTGAAGATAAAGAGTACGGTGTCCCAAGGCTGGATGACCTGCGAAAAGTTGATGCAGGGATCAGGTTTGCCTCTGTTGAACCATTGCTGGAAGATTTGGGTCCAGTAGATTTTACTGACATCCACTGGGTTATTGTCGGTGGAGAATCTGGCAGCAAGGCCAGACCTATGCAAGCGGAATGGGCAGAAAACGTGCATAGGTACGCCAAATCAGCTGGTGCAGCATATTTTTTCAAGCAGTGGGGAACTTGGGGTGCCGATGGTGTAAAACGAGCAAAAAGCAAGAATGGTAGGAAACTGAATGGCAAAACCTATGATGAATATCCAGTAACAATCTAAGGAGCTTACTTCTGGTGCTTCTTTATGATGGCTCTGGTCACTTTTCGTGCCAGAGCTTTAGCTTTATCGCTATCATTTGCAAGGGCCAAAAACAGAGAAAACAATGGCCTGCCATTATTTTTCAGCATGACAGGTTCTTCCACATAAGCGAATTCTCTCTCTAATTTAGATTTTACCCATGCCTGCAAAGCCTCAGGGTTTAATCTCTCCATTACTGGATCCGGTCTAGCCCCAAACATATCATCCATAGGAGGTAATTCTCTTGGTTGATATAACTCAGCTTCCCAGTCGTTTGACCCAAGCATTCGGTCCAAAACTTCTGCCCAAACAGGTGAAACCTCGGGCCTTTCCTTCTCAGTTAATCGGATAAGAGCTGATAATGGAAATAGGAGCCACATATCAATTTTTTTAGACTTAGCAACTTCAACAAGGGTTTGCCAATCGACCTCTGTTTTAAATGGGTCAACAAATAAAACGGCTCTTTCATTCCAATTCAAATGCTTGGCAAACTGGGGGATAAAGCGATTGGCATCCATTTCTTTAATGGTTATGTCTCGATCAATGTATTGATCCCGAATCTTCCATAATTCTTTGATAAATGCTGGGTTCAGGTCATTGAAGTAGTACCGATCAAACGGAGGATCGGTGTCAAGTGCAGTCAACACAGACCCTCTAAAACTCTCTTCCTCAAATAATTCGGGCTGTTCATCAGCTATTTTTCGGCTGTGTTTGCCAACCCCAGCAAATGCATCTGCATAATGCAGAATAAATTTACCTTTTAATGCGATGGTATAGAAATTGAGATAATCCTTGAGAATCTCTATCTTAATTCGAGTCCATGGACCGCCGAAAACATTCTTTGTAGGCATCTTACCTCTTACTTTTTCCTTTAGATTTTACTTCGAATTAAAGCCAGCAACCTAATAAACCAACTAGGCGTATGAACATGAGCTATTAATTATTTTGGCCTAGATATCATGTAAATCTGGGCAGCATGCTGGTGGTAGTATTAAATTCGATGTTAATACCTTCAATTTCCAATTCTTTCCCGATTAGTCCAGGATTGATAATTGAGATTGTAAAGTCTAGGTACAATCCATGTCTAAGCCTATCGGTTCGAATACAATATCTAGATCAAAGAATATAGTCCAGCTAAAAGGATCTCTGGAGTCAAGTCTTGTCTTTTGCCTCGATATGAAATAAGAGCTTCATTCAGACTCATTAATGGCTTTAAGCTTGATAGAGATTTCAAGCTATGCTTGAAATGTTTTTATTAACCCCCCTTCAAGCCCGCGGCAAAAGTGCGGTCAAATCGTGGTCAAATGGCAGGGATGCCATTTGAGGGACAGCCGCGTCGGGAACGCGTCTGGCCCGACCGCGATTTGGCCGTGCTTTTGACGAGATAAGGGATTGTGCGGGGCGGCTTTTCTTGGTCACTTCTTTCAGCTGTTGGACACTACTGTCCGGGATAAAAATAAATTGAGCTTTGAAAGTGTTGAAGCCAAAGGGTTTAAAGGGTAAAACCCATT
>JBNKDE010000012.1:0-198722 GCA_050288105.1 Gammaproteobacteria bacterium | reverse complement strand
CCGGTGATGCTGTTGCTTCCACCATTGCCATCTATATCTCCAATCGATCCACCCGAGGTGAAATCAAAATGGTCATCGGTACTGCCGCCGGTGAGATTTTCCATCTCGGTAAAAGCAATGAGAGTCGAAGCAGTATTTGTATCGGTGATCGAACCACCACCTGCTGAATCAATCACCCAGGTGTTGTCATTGGCGAACGCTATCAAAGTGTCAGTATTGGAAACGGTCGAGCTGCCGTTCAGGGTCTGAATGTCTATAAACGATGTGACATATATGGAACCAGCGTTCTCGGCGATATTGCCTGAGTTAGCAGAAGTCAATGTAAAGTCGTTACTGGCATTATGCCCGGTGATGCTGTTGCTTCCACCATTGCCATCTATATCTCCAATCGATCCACCCGAGGTGAAATCAAAATGGTCATCTGCGGCACTACCTATCAGGTTTTCCATACCTGAAAATGCGAGCAACTGAGTTGTATTGTCTGCATCATTGACAGTCCCTTGACCAGAACCGCTGATAGCCCAATGAGTTACGGCTGATCTGACATTGGTCACTTGATCGACCTCAGATCCTCCACCACCATTTACGATACCTGTGATTAACCCTGCATCTTCGATAATGAAATTATCAGTACCCGTCCCACCGGTTAAATTCGCAAAGTCCGTAAATTTGAAGACTCCTTCCTGATTTCCAGCAGGGATGCTATTAGTAGCCAAATCATAAGTACTACTTACTGCACCGCCATCAGTGCCATCAATTCTCCAGATATTATCCTGATCCATTGCTATTAATTCCGAAGTCGCATCCGCTGTCCCTGTTATCGATTCAATATCACTAATCGTCAGATCTGAGCCAGTGCCTGTAGGACTTATCTGTACCTCATGGATACTGGTGCCACTCAGGTCAACACTGTCCCCACTGCTTTCGTTGGTATTGGCAACGCCTCCGCTTAATACGCCACTTAAGCTTCCGGTTGTAAAATCAAATCTGTCATCATAACTACCACCCGTCAGATTGGCGAAGGCACTAAAGCTAGTTAGACCATTCAGGTCACCACTATCGTTACCATCAATTGTCCAGGTATTCGCCTGGTCTAGTGCAATCAATTCTGACGCGTTATTACCACTACCAGTCACTGATTCTATGCCAGTAATGGTAAGCTGTGATGTGGTATCAACAGCACTAATTTGAACAACATTTATACTGGTTCCACTCAGGACAATGCTGTCTCCATTAGTTTCGTTGGCAGCGTCTGTTCCTCCGCTTAATAAACCACTTAAACTCGGTGTACCAGCGGAACTAAAAACAAAGCTGTCATCCGCGCTGCCACCAGTTAAGTTTTCTATACCAGAAAAATTAACCGGAGTTGTCGAACCACTATCAAAACTCAAATTACCTGCACCACTATCCGTCACATTCCACAGAAGGTTGCCAGTGGTTCCATTAATCAGAGTATCTGTTCCAGTATCTGTCGTTACATTGCCTCCATAAATATTCAAATCGGGAGAAGAAGCGATCGCGGAATTATTTATAGAGAAAGTATCATCGCCATTACCGCCATTGATGGTTACTGATGATCCAGATAAAGATGACGATGAGATATTGATTGTGTCGTCGTTATTCCAGCCACTGATGGTTATAGCCGCATCTGTTCCATCTGGATCACTCCAACCAGTACCGCCTATTGCGGAAATAGCTCCAGAAATATTAATTGTCGAGCCAATTAATTGTGATGATGACGTTACAGAAATGGAAACTGCTCCAGCATCACCTCCAGACCTATTAAAGCTACCAGGGTCACCACCATCAGCAGTAATATCACCGTTAACAGTTATTGAGCCAGTAGCATTTAATGTAATTGGCCTTGCTGGCTTACCGTCACCACTAGATACAGGCCCACCAGAACTGGTTAAGGATTCAACCACAATATTTCCATTAGATGCAGTAATATTAATTTCGCCGCCAGTTTGGTCTCCAACAGGTTGTGTATTGATGTTACCTGCTGTGACAGAAGCAGCCGAAATCACAACGGCGCCACCTTCTGTTTTGATGGTGTCATTAACGTCATTCATCACAAAAGAGCCAGAGCCATCATTATCTGCATCAGCAGTGAATGTAACAAAAGCCCCATCTGAGCCATCAACAGCAAAACCACTCTGATTAAGATCTAGCTGATCATCAGATAAGTTTTCGATGGTAATATTATTGTTTGCTTGAATTGTTAAATTAGTACCTGAGATTATTCCTTCCAACTCGGACTCATATAGCTCACTTGGCTCACTTGGCCCAGAATCAGTGGCTAATACTGTTCCTGTACCGCCGCTGGGAGCCCCAGAAAATGAATCGTTGTTAAAATCTGAATCACCATCACCTATGCCGCTTCTGATTAGAATATCAGTTGGGTCCAACAACAAGGTTCCTGTTGCTCCCACGACAGCCTGAGTATCAACCAGCCCCCGGTAGGCCAGATATTGCTTGCCCGATACTTCAACCAATCCTCCGTCACCAGATAGTTCTCCACCTCTGGCAAAGGCTTTTCCATAAAATCCAGTAGATCCATCAGCCCAAACAATGATTTTGCCCGCATCACCCGTAAACAGACCATCTGAAAAAAGCTGTGTTTCTGAGCCGACAAAGGTAAAGCTGGCATTGCGGATTAAAGGGTTTTTGCCCTGGTAATCCCCCCCAATCAATATTTGACCTCCCCCGTCTAAACCAGAGACTTCAATCGTAGACTTATCCAGAACACCGACCCGGTCTCCCAGTACCTTAACAATGCCACCGTGACCACTACTTTCAGCCCGTGCGGTAGTTAGGCTATCTTCGGATAACGCCGTAGTATGTGTTGCATGCAGCTCAATATCACCGGCGTTACCATTCAGACCATCAGCTATAATATTTCCACTGCTGGTCACATTATCTCCAAGAACCATGATCTGACCCGCATCTGATACAGCGCTACTACCAGACACATCGATCAGGCCACTATTGACCACATCAGCCCCACCGCCAAGTGTAAAAGAACCATCTTCATAAACAACAACACTTGTTGCCTGCACAATATTTCCGCTGTTGACTGCCTGAGAAAATACATCCTGACTGATGCTGGCTGTAAGCAAAACCTGGCCACCCTGGGCATTGATCTCACCACTATTTGATAACGCAGGATCCACATTTAAATCATCCTGCAAAACTGCTTCGCTCACCTGTACACCGAGCAATCCCTGCTGGTCGAAAGTCAATACCGCTGCTTTACCCGCAGCCAGGTTCACCCGACCTAAATTTGCACTGATCACACCTTCATTAACCACCTGCTTGCCGAGCAAGGTAATATTTCCACCCAGAGATGCAGTGAGTAAGCCACTATTAAAAACAATGCCATCACTTTCGGAAGCTTGATTGAAGATATAGTCACCGTTCATGAAATCAGCAGCAGAGATATCCAGGCCTGATGCAATCAAACCACCGACATTCACCCTGGCGGATTGACCGAAAAAGACCCCATTCGGGTTGACCAAAACGACCTGCCCATTAGCATTGATTTGGCCTAAAATCTGTGAACCACTTTGGCTCAATATTCGGTTCAGGGCAATGGAAGAAACATCCGGTTGCAGGAAATTGATAGTTTCATTTTTATCGACATTAAAACTATTCCAGTTAATGGCCAGGGAATGTGTATTTTGCTGAATATTTGTAGTTGAACCAGATTGGTTAATACTGCCGGAACCACCGACAATACTACCACCGGTTGGTGCCGCCAAAGCGGGCGATGTAACCAATGAAAATAACACACAAAAACCAGCCAGAAAAACATCGTTCACGATAGCCGTCAATCGTCTAGAATCAATAACACGGTGTTCTTCGTGGGAGTCAATGAAGCAATTAAGGAATTTTACTGCCATGTAATTCTTGACCTTAAAATCGTTGCTGAATAGGTGCTTTACTTATCGTAAATTTGAACATTTGAGAAAGAACCAGGCGGCTTAAGGCAAAGCACTAAGACGTACACGGAATATATCGGCTCGCATATTATTATCGTCACTAACCAGATTGCTTGCATACGACATAAATACAACATATCGGCCATCACCACTGATATGGGAAGGAGAATTGGAGAGAGAAGAGTTATCATTCCCCTGGTCACCTGTCCAGGAAACACTGATACGTGTGGTTTCAGCAGTTTGCCGATTATGCAAAAATATATCTGAAAAACCATTGTCATCGTTAGCCACCAAATTGGTGGCATACGAAAAAAAGCTCACATAATTTGAATCAGCACTAATGGACTCAGCAATGCTGTTATTATCACCTTCGACACCAGATGAATCCACACTGACGCGTGTAGTAGTATTGGCATCCAGGTCACGCAAAAATACGTCCGGTGTATTGTTGCTGTCGTTAGCAACCAGTGAAGTAAATGCGACCAACCGGCCATTGTTTGATATCGTAAATGGGCTGCCAGCCCCAATCGCAATCTGAGTGCCGTCATTTGCCACACTGGCTCGAATTGTGGTATTGCTTTGCAAATCCCGTACAAACACATCAGGCTTAACATTAGAATCATTAGTCACAAGATTGGTTGCATGCGACCAGAAAGCCACATACCGACCATCACCACTGATAGCAGGCCAAAACCCACTATAGTCATTCCCCTCGTCACCATTATTAGCGAGACTCACCCGTGTCGTAGTGCCATTAACCAAATCACGGACATAGACATCGCCAACACCGTTGGTATCTTCATTAACCAGGGCACTATAAGAAACAAAAGCCACGAAATTGCCATCGGTACTGATCGTTGGATTGTAACTGATGTTATCACCCTGAACTCCCGTTCCATCCACAACACTAATGAGTTCGGTTGTCCCCGTGTCAAGGTCATGTAAAAAAACGTCTTCCATCCCATTGCTATCACCTGTCACCAGATTGCTCGCAGCAGACCTGAACACCACATAACGCCCATCCCCACTTATGGAGGGATAACGACTCGCACCATTCCCTTCGTTACCAGAAGAGTCGACGCTGACGCGAACAATGGTATCCGCATCCATATCGCGTACAAAAATATCCTTAGCGTCGTTGGTATCACCATCCACCAGATTGGAAGCTAATGAGGTAAATACCACATATCGTCCATCGGTGCTTACGTCGGGTGCCTCACTGCTTTCGTTCCCGCCTTCGCCGGCGGCATTCACCGAAACCCGAGAGATAAATTGCACATCATCATTCAAAATCGTACCGATGGCGCTGGATGTCCCCAGTGTGGCTCCTGAAGGTGCGCTTAACGTGAGTGTCAGGGTTTCATCATCTTCGAATATTTTTTCGCCCATTACTGGGATAGCAATAGGAAAGCTCGTACTTCCAGCCGGGATATTTATGGTTCCAGACGTATTTTCATAATCAGAACCTGCTGTTGCTGTGCCATCGCTGGTGGCATAGGTAACGGTGATGTCAGAACTACTGGATTTGCTAGCAGTAATAGTGAATACCAGATCAGTAGTACCGCTATCCCCTTCGCTGACACTGACATCTGAAATGGAAACAGTAGGATCACTGGAAGAAGAACTACCACACCCCGAAAGCCCCATGACAATCGCAAAACCCAGCCACAGCACCAAAGTGAGAGATAGTTTATTGTTGATAGATGATGAGTTTACAGGAACTTTCATACTATTCGTCCTTGAGTTAGTGTTAGGGGTTTAATGAAGCGGGTAATTATACAAAAAATACCTCGCTTGGGTAGCATCATTACCGATTAATGGGGGTAATTTAAGTCACAAATGGCCTTAACTTAACATTTGCATCTTTTCGTCAATTGATTCTTAAAGCAACGACTCTTCGACCTGGTTGAACGATAAACATTTGAATTCAATAGGTTACCTTAGGTATTCATTGATAATACGCGCCCTCAAAAACTCTAAATGCTGGCATGAATGACCACCATGCCCGCTATGTCGTACCAGATTTATATAATTTGTAGGAAATTTCTTACGCTTTATTTCGCTGATATTGGTAGACATCAGAATTTTACTAACCTACCCTTTTCGAGTTTTGATCTGCATTAAAGCTTTGCGTTTTTGGGTATAAAAATCGGATCTTGTTACTGGGTCAATCGTGCTTAAAAAGTCTTATGTAATTATCACATTGTTGGTTATGTCCATTGGAGCCTACGCTATGAGTATTCTGGATACAGGTAAAGTGTGTCTATTTTCAAAAATATCTGGGGTAATCACTTTCGAGGGCAAACCTGTTGCCAATGCTTTATTGACTCGAACCGCAAGCTTGTCTAAAGATAAAGTCGATCAAACCCGCACCGACGAAAATGGCCACTTTGAAATGCCTGCAGTCTTTGAACGAACTATCACCAAGTTTTTACCTCAGGAGTTTGTGGCCAAACAAGTTATCTCCGTTGAATTTAACAACCAAACCTATGATATATGGTCTGGGGTTAAACGGACACCTGAGGAAAATGCAGAATCAAGAGGAAAACCTCTTGTTGTTTCTTGTGAATTAACGCAAGCGGATTTAGAACTTATTGAAGTTAACGGCGGCCCCATATTTAGTCGCTGCACATGGGGTGTTGAACCAGACCCAGACAATAGCGATATTTGGTCAACTTTCGATCCCGAATAACCCCAAAAAAGGAAACTACCATGGCAGGAATCATCCTAACCCCCGCACAATCTTCTGATCTCGCCAAAGATGTATACGCACTAACGGCACTTCAAAGTCTGGATCTGGCAATTAACTTTTTGAACCGGAAATATGGTGGCAGAATTCAGTTCACACAAGATAACCTAATAAAAGGGAAAACAGGTGGTCCAGGAATTATAAAATGCAGGACTGCTTTCGGTTTTTGCCTAGTAGGCACAAAAGAACTTGAAGGAAATGCCTTTATAATTTTTCGAGGAACCCAATACCTGGCAGACTGGTTAACCAACCTGAATGTCATGACTTCAAAATCATGTTACCACCAGGCAGTCCATGACGGTTTTAATCAGGCTTTTAAAAGTATGATGCCTCAGTTGATTCAATTTATTTCTACGTTAAGCAAGCATAACGTAACAACGATACACTGTGTTGGCCACAGTCTGGGCGGTGCACTAGCCACCCTTTGCGGAGAGTGGGTTAAATTTTCACAGAATATCAAACCTTATATCTATACCTACGGTAGCCCCAGGGTAGGATTGCAGGGTTTTTCGCATGTGTGCACCAGTTCAATTGGCAGCAACCGGATATTTCGTGTCTACCACAAAACCGATGTCGTACCTTATATTCCAATCTGGCCTTATGTTCATACACCAGACTCTGGAACTGAATATTATTTATATTCTCCCGGTGTAGTTCCAGGAGCGCAGTATCACGATATGGGAGAGTATGTAACTTCCGTTCAGAAGCATTCCTGGAGCAGTCTGTCTGCTTTGAAACCAGAAAAGAAAACCGATGCGGGTATTGCCCAATGGCTAAAACAAAAAGGCCCCGTCGGAGTATCTATCACTGTACTCGACTGGTTGAATGACGCGATTGTGTTTGTGATAAGAAAATGTATCTCCGGTGCGCTTTGGTTAATGGAATCAGCCATGGGAGCTTCTGCGACTATTATGGATCGATTAGCATACATCCTGAGCCATGGCGCTTCTCTGGAAGAAAACATTTCAAACTGGGTGGTTTACTTGATAAGAAAAATTATGGGCTTTCTAGGATATGTGCAATCGGTTTCTCAGCAGGATTTAAATCGGCAATTCATTAAAAAAATCTTTAGCCAGCTGCAGCAAAAACTCAATAACATCGCACAAAATGCATTGAACCAGGCTCTAGTTGATGGCAGGGCTATGTAGTTAGTTAGCTCTATGGTAAACGCAGAGTTAACTCAGAAACCCACATATTGAAATTAACAACTACAATCAAAAGCCATAGTTTTAGAAATAACTGGCGTCAATAACTGCAATAACTGGGGTCACCCATTAGGTGTCCCCAGTTATCTGTTCAGTTATTTGAAAAACGTTTTATACCTGTCTACATCTAGAGTAGAGCAGTTGCCCACCCTGCCTGTACCGCTAGCACCTGAGATGTTTTTCAACCATATCGGATTTGAAAACATTCAAGTTTTACTAACCCACCCATTTTTGCCTCTTGGGGACTCCCGTTATCTTAAATTCGAAACCTCTGGTTTCAATGAGGCAATAGTGCAAAGTTGCCCGCACTATCATCATTAACAACGTTAAACCACCCTCCTGCATAGACCATACTTTCTGAAACCGCTATAGCATAGATTTGGCGATTAACCGTTGGCCCCCAACCGGTAAGCACACCGCTTCCATCTATAGCAGCGACACCGCTACGTGCTGTGCCATTGATGGAGCTGAACCCGCCCCCGATATAGACCAAACCACCAAAAACCTTCAGGTCAGTAACGGTTGAAGAGGAAGCCGGAGCCCAAGTTGATATCAATGCACCACTGCTTTCAAACGCAGCGAGGCGGCTGCGGTCAGTACCATTAATTTGAGTAAATCCCCCGCCTGCATAGACTGTACTCCCGGAGGCCGCAAGGGCGAACACCCAAGTATTGGCACTCGGTGACGAGGCCGTCAACTCTCCGTTAGTATCGATAGCCGCCAGATAATTACTGGCGCTACCATTGATAGTTGTAAATCTCCCTCCAGCGAAAACGGTACCATCAGAGACCGTCAAGGCATAGACAATTCCGTCCGCGCTCGGAGCCCATGCTGTGAGTTCACCATTACTATCAATGGCTGCGAGACGTGTACGCAAAGTACCATTGATACTGCCGAAGTTTCCGCCTGCATATACGGTACTTCCCGAGATTGCCAGCGAGTAAACAGAACCACCCCTAGAGTCGACACTCGGAGCCCAGCTGGTAAGTACACCGTTGCTATTAATCGCAGCAAGATAAGACCGGCCTGCGCCATTGATTTCTGTGAACCCCCCACCCACATAGATGGTATCACCCGAGACAATCAGCGCCTCGACAGTACCGTTGGTACTCGGCGCCCAGTCGGTCAATGCACCACTGCTATCAATCGCAGCAAGGAAGTTTCTAGCAGTGCCGTTAACGCTACTAAAATCTCCACCGACATAGATCGAGTTATTGGAAATAGCCAAGGCATTAACTTTAGTAACGTTAAATCCAAGGGTATAGAAAGTACCACCGATACTAGGGGCCCAGTTATTTAGGTCACCGTTACTGCCAATAGCAGCAACGAAATGTCGGTCAGCGCCATTGATGTAAGTGAACCACCCCCCAACATAAATCGTGTTACCTAAGACAACCAGAGAATTGACGGAACCATTGGCGCTTGGAGCCCAGTCGGTCAGTGTGCCATTGGCATCGATGGCCGCAAGATTATTTCGAGTAGTTCCGTTAACGCTGAGAAACCCCCCTCCGACATAGACTGTGCCAGAGGAAATCGCAAGTGCACGAACATCACCGCTTACAATCGGAGCCCAGGAAGCAAGCACACCACTACTATCGATCGCAGCAAGTCCACTGCGAGCAATTCCGTCGATAGCACTAAAATATCCGCCGACATAGATAGTACCGTATGAAATAGCGAGTACCTCGACTGTAGAATTTGCGCTTGGCGCCCAGTCGGTCAATGTACCACTACTATCAACTGCAGCAAGATTTTCGCGTGTAATGCCATTGATAGCGCTAAAGCCTCCACCGATATAGACAGTTCCCGCAGAAACCGCCAACGTATAGACGACAGCGTTGGCACTCGGCGACCAGGATGTAAGCGCACCACTACCATCAATTGCGGCAAGTCTATCGCGGGCATTGCCGTTGATGGTAGTAAACTCCCCTCCAACGTAAATTGTACTGCCTGATACAGCTATAGACTCAACAGTAGAATCTGCATTCGGCGCCCAGACTAAGTCCAGACTTCCATCGGCAAAAATATGTGCTAGATTCCCGCGGGGAAAGCCTCCAACAGAGGCAAAGCTGCCGCCAATATACCAGCCGCCCGCTCCGTCAGATGCGACTGCGTTAACTTCACCAGCAACCAATGGAAAATCTCCAGCCAGAGAAGCATTTACCGAACTTAAAGGAACTCCACCCCCACTACGGGTACCAACTTTGGTGAAGTATCCGCCCAAATAGGCAGTGTTGCTGGCATCAACGCTTATGGTCTGTACCCGGCCATTGGTCGCCAGCGTGTCTGGCTTAGCGGCCCCGGGCGCCGAACTCAATACCCGGCCCCCACTAAAATTAGCCTTAACCACGAAGTAATAGACCGTTTCATTGACTAAGCTGCCGACTAGGATCGGTGACGAAACTCCATTTGTTACTACACCCCCTTGGCAAGAACCGATATTATCGAAATTACAATCAGGGTCCGTCGATTGATACAGATCAAAACTGACGGCACCGATATTATTCCAGCTCACTTCCGCCGCTCCAAAGAGCGAGGAGACGGTAAGCACGGGTGCTGAATAACAGGCTATTTCAACATTCACTACACTAGTGCCTGCCATGGTGCCACTACCGTTCACTATCACGCAAACTTGATCAGTGGGATTTGTAAGCACACTTACATCGTAGGTCTCGTTACTGGCTACCGGTAAAGAAAAGCTGAAACTGCCTTCGTTAAAGATGCTTAGATTGTCACCACCATTGTTCTGTAAAACCAGCCCTGTACCTGTCAAGCCACTAATGGTCCCACCGACGTTATAGCTGTTTGTGGTACAAGCAATGGTGACATCGGTGATATCACTATTGCCAACAATATCACTGCCATTGCTCACTATACAACTCTGCCAAGGGTTCGTCGGTTCGGATAACACTTCGACAGAATAGGTGGCCCCACTTGCAACGGCTGCAGTGAAACTAAACCCACCATCAGTGCTTATTGCCAGATTATCACCACCGTTGTTCTGCAATACGAGCCCGCCACCAACTAATCCGGAAACAGTTCCACTAACGACATAGGTATTGACGACGCAAACTATTCCAATATCAATAACATTAGAACCCGCAACAACGCCACTAGAATTGCTTACGGTGCAGTTCTGCGAAGGGATGACTGGCTGATCGAGCACACTGACTAAATAAAGTTCGGTATCGAGTAGTGGCGTGGCAAAGCTAAAACTTCCATCAGCACTTATCTCAAGATTATCACCTGCATTATTCTGCAGAACCAATCCGCTGCCAGCTAGACCACTTACTGTGCCACTTACGGTATAGAGTGTTTCGCAGCTGATATTGACATTTAAAACATCTGTTCCTAGCACTGGACCGTTACCGTTAGTTATTACGCAACGCTGGGGGGGTGTTGACGGCTGAGTAAGTACAGTAACTGCATAACTCGAACCATCGACGATTTGCGTAGGGAACCTGAAGCCTCCGTCAGCACTTATGCTAATATCATCACCACCATTATTTTGCAGCGCCAATCCACTTCCCGCTAGACCACTTACTGTACCACCCACCGTATAGGTTGTGAGACAATTGATCGTGACGTTCGAAATATCTGCTCCAGCCACTCCACCGTTACCGTTAGTTATAGTGCATAGCTGGGAAGGCGTTGATGGCTGGGTAAGTACAGTAACTGCATAACTGGAACCATCGGAGATCTGTGTAGGAAAACTGAAGTTGCCGTCAGCACTTATACTGAGATTGTCGGCGCCGTTAATCTGCAAAACCAGACCAGTACCGGCAAGACCGTTGACTGTACCGCTAATGGTATAGTTGGCTGGAGAATTACCGCCACCTCCACCGCATGCCGTCAGAGTTACAGTGACCAAAATCCAGAATACCGCAAGCAGGCGGATCATTTGAGGGTGGGTATGCATTAGACATCTCGTCGTTTATTTTGAATACAGCACAGCTCTCGATTCATGCTGTGCTTGATGACTCCATTCTCTTTGAGACTTTAAAAGACATCGCCAATCTTCCATTTGTACCACGGTGCCTGAGGTTTGCGGGATAGGGGTATGGGGATCCGATGTCGTCTCTATCCATTGATTTAAACACCTAGGTCAAAATTAGTAGAAAGCAGAATAACACAAAGGTAACCGCCAACCAACCTACCAAATATTGTGCTTTCGATTCAAAAGAAGATGCTAGATATTTTCCGGTTTACGAGACATCGCTTCCAGCAGCTATTTAAACTCTGGAACTCGGTTAGCTTTGAGGATACATTACTTAATTCCTTTCTCCCTTCGGCCCCGTTTTGTCTTCTTCAAATCCCTGTTCAGTAAGACTGATGGAATTTATGAGTTTTAACGATTTCGTTGCTTAATTTTGATGCCTTTTTTGGTTTTGGTATCAAGTGCACATAATTTATCATCAAACCATAAGCCCAGATATCGAGCTTCTCTTTTCCACACCTCTCCCGCAGCAATGCAGCAATAAGGACTGGGTATATTCAAACTATCCAACAACTACTCGACCAAGGACCCTGGCAAATCCGGAAATTAAAATATTGCACTTTCAATTATATCAACGCACTTTATAATATCGCCGTTCAGACATAGCGCTATCTGTATCGTCTATATAAGGCTGAGAGGTAAGAAAGCCTCTAAATATATACAGAATTTCTGTTTAATCCGCTTTTTACAGGGACGTAATGATTAATACTCAGACAGTAACCGACCATTTCGGTCAACAATTCAGAATCTTGACACTTCGAGATGAGCCTGCCCCTAGAGTACTCAAGGCAAAAAAATTCTATAGTGAAATGCAGGCTTCACGGTTTATTCAGAGGCTCTCTGTCACTCCCGGTTTCTGGAGAAAGATGCTAGCCAGCGTTTCTCAGGTAGGTACCATGCCGTCTAATCAGCGCCAGCTTATTGACAAAGTTGCATGGCTTTTTATCCGCGATATAGTGCAGGTATACAAGGTCGATCAATCCTACTTCAAGAGTGGCCACCCCAAAAAGAAGGTGTTAAGTGATAATGAAAACAATCAACACATCTTTACTCATGTAAGTGCAATATTAACCAGTAGCCCACGCGAATATTTATCTTTTCCCAGCAAAAAACAAGCTGAAGCCTATTTGAACAAGCTTTCAGCTGACGATGAAGGCATACAATCTATCATCCAGGAGTTCGATCTATCAGGTAGCTCAAGCAAAGGCGAGCTTCCAGCACCAAAGGCTCTGGATATCGTTGCTGAGAGCCTTACTTCAGGAGAGGTAATCGTTGTTGTTGATAAAAAAGCAGCTCCACCAGTACCTGATAAAAAACTGGAAATAGTCGAGATTCTAAATAAGGTTGCGGGGCTTGGTCCTGCTGCAACGCCTCCAGCAGTCGTGGCTGCAGAGGTCGAACATCTATGTGTTTTGAATAAAATGGAATTGAGTTGTAAGCATGGCCGCTCAGTTACCCTGGATCCTACAACTGCCATCGACCCCAAAACTGGCAATGCCGAAGTAAAATACCTGGCCGTTACCTCCGCATCAGCTAAATCCGAGACAAAGGATCAGGAACTACTGACAGCCAAAATTACAGTCAATGATAAATGTGACTCTCATACACGAGCGCCCTACACTATTACCAGTGACAGCGTACGCCTGCTAAGTGAAAACTTTGGTGATGTCATCAAGTTTTACTCACCGGGGCAGGAGTTAAACCTCACTACCGAGTTTTACAAATATCTCTGGCTGCCCTCTATAAAACCCATTAGCTACAAAGTTATGCCGCCTGATTTTTGTGATATGTCAAAGTTTGACGGAAAGGCAAAAAGCATTCGTGTTGATGTCTATCCTGATATCAAATGGGATATCGGCCTGGATATTGGTTTTGGCAAGATTGAGGTGGAAGATTCATCGCCGGGAGATAAAAAGAAAGCAGCCAACAATGTTATTGAGGAAAAAATCAGTCAGGATGAATTTTCGGTTGAAGGTCACGCAAATTGTACACATGGAGGGAATACGCTTGAGTTTGCCGCTGAGTTGAAAAATAAGTTCGACGTTATCAAGTATGAAATTGAGGACCAGAATGCATTACTTTCTAAGGTATTTGGGAAGTTTCAGGATGGTGATAATCATGCTGTTGCACTAGACCTGCCTAAATTAGCGTTTTCGGGTACTAGCTCAATCGCAGAGAAAAAAGGTAGTCCTGATGTCGACGTTAAATGGGATTATAATATCAAGGCGGCCCCCCTAATCGGCATAAAAGCCTCGGTCGACATTTTACCCATGTTATTGAGGCAGAGTGGTTGGGGAGCATTATTTTTACCCTTACTAAGTGAGTTAAAGGATAAATACGCAAATCCAGATGGTAGCGTTGGGGTACAACTAGAAGCCAGCATTATTCTTTCCATAGAAGGAAAAGTTGAATTTGATTTAAAATTTACCGATCAAACCTTTGTACACGACGAGAAAACAGAGCTACGATCACTACGCTTTGATGTGCCCTTTCAGTGTAAGGGTGAACTCAAGGGAAAAGGCCATATTCTGGTGTTCTCTGCTGAACTGGGCGTGATGGCGAAGTTACAATCCGGGTTCGCTTATGAGATGTTAATGGGGGCAGATTCTAAAGGTATCTATCGGAGTAGTATTCTTCACTTCCATGGACTTGTTTTTGAGATTAAGGCTTATATTCAAGGCGCTGTAGAAGCACCTGGCAAGAAGAAAAAATTTGGTTCACTTGGAGGGGCTAAAGTAGAACAAGAGGATACGGCTAAAGGTAGAAAAGAGTTTAATAATAAATGGACCTGGATTGAGCCTGGTCAAAAAGAGTTTGCTAAAGATTATATCTTAAAAAACAGCTGATACTGAATTAGCCTGAAATTATTAAACCATGAAAAAATCAATCTCAATTCTTATAATACTTTGTATTTTATCAGGAGTAACTTACATGAATACTGCCACAGGTTCTGGCAATGATTTTACCAATTATAAAAAAGCCTGGTTTACCATTGAATTCGAAGCCCAGCAAATGGGGTTGGATATTCGAGTAAATGATATCCCTGTATTTAACATTGATAATACCGGTTTTATGACATTAGAAGTCCCCATTAATCAGTTTATTATTAATGGAGATAATGAGATTAAGGTTATAGCTCACCCATTATTCGATGAACATGATGAGCAGATGGATGATTTCGTAGCAGGTACAAAAGTTGAGGTTGGGCTTTATATTAGAGAGGATGGGGAGCCTTCAGAGAATCGGAAACTGATAGATAAAGTAATAATCCGACCTGATCTTGCCTATATAGCGTCAACACATGAAGCTATTGCCCGCTTTTCCGGAGCGGAAGAAGGTAATACTAATACAGAGCCGAAAGTTACCAGGGATGCTCATGTCCTGGATTATCCTGGTTATGGAAATTTTAAAAAACAGGTGGTAACAACGTGGGATGTAAAAAATGTTTCTACAAACTTTCCTCGCTGGGCCTGGCAGGATGGTAAAGAAATAGTTGACGATGAAGCCACATATAAATCTCTACTTGCCGCGTATAAAGTTCTATATGATGCATTTCAGGTAAAAGACTTACACAAAATTAAAGATATCTTACATACTCATTCTTCTGAGAGAGCAATAGCTTTTCATTTAAAAGATGCCGAGGCAGGATTTGATAACTTATCTCTGGAAAGACTTGTAGATCACCCGACAATTAAGTTGCATGGTGAGCTTTTTGTAGAATATACAAAGCTAGATATTTTTGGAAATAATAAGCTTGCTAGAATAATGAGCGGAGCTCATACACAACCAATTGCATTTATAGATGAGGAAACCGATCAACCCTATTTACCACAATTCATCTGGTACAAGAATAGTAGAAATGAATGGATTCAAATACGGTAATTTTTTGAAAAGTTATTCCATAAAAATGATATGGTTACTGGGCAAAATGGAATAAGGCTATTAATTGCAAATACACTCAGAAAAAATCCGGGGGCAATCCCACTTTTCGTATCATTTTTTATTTTTATTGAAGTAATTTACATGAATACCGCCACAGGTTCTGGTAATGACTTTACCAGCTATAAAAAAGCCTGGTTTACTGTAGAGTTTGAAGCCCAACAAATGGGGCTGAATATTCGCTTGAATGATATCCCTGTTTTCAATATCGATAATGCCGGTTTTATGACACTTGAAGTACCAGTGAATCAATATATTCTAAATGGAGATAATGAAATAAAAGTCATAGCTCACCCTCTTTTTGATGATGAAGGTGAGCAAACCGAATCATACGTAAGTGACACTGAAGTAAAAGTTGGTCTATATGTTAGGGAAGATGGTGAATCTTCTGAAAATCGTAAATTAATTGATCAAGTTTTAATTAAACCAGAAGTTGCATATATAGAAGATCCTAGTACCCCTGTTGCTAAGTTTATAGGTTCAGTTTCAGATGAAAATCATACCCCCTTAGTCATTAGTAAAGATGCACAAATTTTAGATTATCCAGATTATGGAATTTTTAAAAAGCAAGTTGTGACAACCTGGGGAATTAAGAATATCAAAACAACCTTCCCCAGGTGGGCATGGCAAGACGGACTTGATATTAGTGATAATAAAAGCACCTATGAATCACTTCTTCAAGCATATGAAAAATTACATCAAGCATTTGCAAGACATGATCTTGAAGCAGTAAAGTCTATTGTAAGATACAATTCTCGAGAAAGAGCAATCGCTTTTCATTTAGACAATGAAGAAGCGGGATTTGAAAATCTTTCCTTAGAGAAATATATTAATCATCCAACTATAAAACTATATGAGGAACTGGCTTTAGATGGTGCCAAACTTGAAATTCTCGCCAATGGAATGTTAGCTAGAATCATGGATGGAGGTGATATTCAACCTATCCTTTTTGTT
Source organism: Gammaproteobacteria bacterium (assembly GCA_050288105.1). Lineage (GTDB taxonomy): Bacteria > Pseudomonadota > Gammaproteobacteria > JACNJF01. The sequence goes on along the minus strand of JBNKDE010000012.1, from coordinate 181,937 downwards.
AACCATGAAACCGAACTGTTTTATCAACCCCAATTTCTATGGTTTTTAAATAAACAAAATAACTGGATTCAAATCAGATAGCCAGATAAATTCTCAAATTAAAAATGTAGGCTTGGCAATTATTCATCGCCGCCGTTTTTGCGACTATTACAATTTTCTAGTGTTCAAAAAGTGGTGACTGGAAAAAGTAGGCGGAGAAATAGTAAATTTCATCATTGAACAGAAATATGACCCAACAAATTCTGGCTTGCCTGATCAGAAAGGCCTTTTCTGCTATCGAGGAAAATACGTTGTGATCATCGTTAAATCCATTCGTTCTCGAATTAAGCCTGTCGGTGGCGGAAACTATGTTTTTAAAAAGTATAATCTGTGAGAACGCTTTTACCCTACATTAAGGAAATCATTATATGGTTACTACCCTTTGCAGGGTTGAATTTTTACCTGAATGATATCTATAACCTGACGTTATCAGATCTTGCGTCATGGTGGATAAATAGCTTTTCCACTACCGATGATGCCTATGCCAGAGTGATCGCATTCACCATATTATTCCTGTTATTTTCATTACCTGTAACCAGCCTTATCAATACATTTTTTTTAGGCATTTTAGGACAGAGGCAGAAGCTGGTATTTTTAGGTTACTCGTCAAAAAATATGGCTATGTACTATTCGATGGATGATAGCAATCACACAGTGTTTTCCGGTTATGATTATGACAGAGAATTCAATTATAGTTTCGATGATGTCAATCGCTTGCAGTCATTTATAAGAATGCCTTTTGCTAGAAATACTACCGGCATAAAAAGAAAACATTTACACCTATATTCAATCTTAAGTCGAATCATGTTTTCGGTTTTTTTATTTTTGCCTGCATTAGCTGCGATACATGCTATCGCGTTACCTGCTTATACTCCTGTCGCAAATTCATGGCTGGTTCTAACCAGAGACCCAATGGAGAGTTTTGATCAGGTCATGTCTATTTTATATTTAGATAGACATTCGTCTACCGCATTATTTTTTGGCAGTGTATTTCTAGCGATGTTTTTTTCTAAAAAAAATCAAAATGATGAAGCCGGGAAAATCATTAAACCGTTACCAAAAAATATTGTTGCAGGAAAAATTGTAGCTGGTAAACCTTTACATATCGAAGCCATATACGACAAACAATACGATCGATTTAAAAATAGACAGGTCACATTTGATACGGGTTTCCGTTGCGTTACCTTTGAATTTGGAGATCACTTCAATCCTCCTGTCTATGTCGCTTTAAAATTCGATAATAATATTTATCCGAATCTTTCTGATCAGATTAAAGCAAATATTAAATCTGCTGTTTCTATGGAAATGGAATTAACGGGTAAGCTGAGATTAAAGCTGATTCAAGAAGACGATGAGGAGAAAAAGCCAAAAAATGGAATACAGGTTAGCCACTCTGAGTAATGAGGATTGATTAGGGTCTAACAGCTGCCCCCAGGTCATTATTTATCCAACTCAACCCTTTTCTTTAGCAAGCTCGAATTCAGTATCGTCCTCACCTTCTAAGACTTTGATACGTAATTTGGTTGTCAGGTTTAGCTCCATGCTGTGGCCGGACTTAATGGTTGCTTTTATCTGTGACTCAACATCAGGGTGTTTTTGAGTATCTAATTTTAAGGTGACATAGACAGGCGGGTTAAACTCCCTGGTGAATTCAAAAGCGACTCTTCTGAATCCGGTATCAACGGCGACATCTTTTTGCAAAGCCTCATCGTAGCGTGAAATCGTTACCTTACTCACAATAAGTGGCTTACCCAGAATTTTTTCACCTGGAACAATGTATTCTGGTAACGCTTCAACCTGTTTGCCCTGATCAGCCTCTTTCTGCTTGCTGGAAAAATAAATAGCCAGAAACAAACTCAGCAAGAATAATAATGCCAGAGATACTATGTTTAAATGTAGTAAGTTAAGTACCTGATCAAAACTGGCGAGTAAATTTTCTGGAAGCTTTAAATCTACCGCGGGCAAGGATTTATATATCGGTAAAACCAGAGCATGCGTCAAAGCCATGGCTGGCAGCAGGAAAAAAATGGCTAACATAAGGCGCGCGAGTATGGCATAAGACTGGAGATTTAATTTCGTCATCTCGATACTTTCGTCAAAAAGAGGCGGTTTAATATATTCTCGAATACGATTAACATCATTAAAGCTGTAATTAAATTCATAATCCGGATCGTGCAGGGAAAAGACCTTTTTCTGTTTATCTTCAAGACGATAAACCATCGCTGTTCCTTTCGCCAGATAACCGAGAAATACCAGGGACTTCCTGCGGCCAAATAAAGAAAGATAGAATGCATTTAGCAGGCAGCTTATCTGGAATGAAAACAGCAAAAATATGATGCCAAATGCAATCAACTTTGCCAGGCTAACCGCAGAGAGTTCAAGGTTACTAATATTCCAGCTGACAAGATTACTCAATGAAAGGTGGTAAAAATTCTGAAGATAAAAATTCAGTCCTATAAATGGCACTATCCAGAAAGTCAGTCTGGTTAAAATTGATATAAATATTTTCATATATTGCTCAAATATACTGATCATCCAGTGTAACAGCTTGCGTATGCTAAATAACTGCCTGGTGCTAAATATCTGATTTACTGGAAATAGGCAGTTTCCATAGGTATGCTCTGACTTTAACTCGGTGATTCATACGTTAATTTCAGACTACCTGTAACGATCTTTATTAACGACCTGCGAATTAAAAAGCGGCCATTATAAAAATACCCTTATAAATTTAAAGTGTATTTTTCCATTATTTGCCGGTGATTTTCAATTTAATGACTTATTCGATGATATGGCGAATCATCAACTGGACGCTTTCCTGTCCGCGAAAGTTATTCACACTCATTTCATAATGTATCTGAATGTTCTGAAAGTTTGTTCGTAGCTCCTGCTCTGATGCATAAAACATTATCGCATCAACATCCTGTTGCTGATTTTCAAGCCTTAATACAAACTTTAGGTGGCGTTCAGACAGCACACGTTGATCAAGCACCCTGAAGCTACCAATAAAACTTGGAGTCGGGAAACGTTGCCCCCAGGGGCCCTTCTCTCGCAGCATAATTGCTGTATCAAGGTTGATGTCTGAAGCGGCTACTTCGCCGTCGTTATACACCACATTGTTGAAACAGGCAGGATCTATCTGCTGCTTTAGCACCTGTTCGAAACTTTCTCTGAACTCTGCCAGTGCTTCTTTTTCTATGGTCAGCCCCGCTGCCATCGCGTGTCCACCAAAGCGCCGAATGATGCCCGGAGAGCGTTTATCAACCAGATCCAGCATATCCCGTATATGCACACCAGGAACCGATCGACATGAACCCTTTAAAGTTCCTGCCTCAGAAGAGGCAAAGCTGATCGAGGGGCGGAAGGTCATGTCCTTAATTTTGGATGCAATAATACCTACGATACCTTCGTGCCAGTTTTCCTGATACAGCACATAGCTGAATCTCGATTGCGCCATCAGCTGATGGGAGATTTGCGGCAACATCTGCATCGCCTGTTGGGTCATTTCACCCTGTAACTCACGCCGATAACTGTTAATGCTATCCAGCTCCTGTGCCAGTGCAGAAGCCTTTGCTTTGTCCATCTCCAGTAATGCTTTCACGCCAATTGTCATATCATCCAGACGCCCTGCTGCGTTGATACGCGGTGCCAGAGTAAAGGCTATATCCTGGCTGGTAAAATCCTGCTGACTTCTTCCAGCTAGCTGGATTAATAGCGTGACTGCTTTACTGCAGGCGCCAGCACGAATTCGCTTCAGGCCTTCGTTAACCAGAATGCGATTGTTATAGTCTAGTGCCACCAGATCAGCTACGGTCCCTATCGCAACCAGATCCAGGCACTCTGCCAGATTTGGCTCGCTATGGCTTTCAAAATAGCCGATCTGTCGCAATGTACTGCGCGTTGCCAGCATCAGGTAAAATGCAACTCCGACGCCAGCCAGGTGCTTTCCCGTGCTGTCAACATAAGCATTTGGATTAACAATGACCGATGCTTCGGGTAAGCCGTCAGCCGGTAAATGATGATCGGTGACGATAACCTCGATGCCCGCCTGGCGCAGCATTTTAAGTCCGTTAAAACTCGCTATACCTGTGTCGACCGTGATCACCAGCGCTGGACGCATTTCGATAACACGTTGCGCAATATGACTGGATACACCATAACCATCCAGTACCCTATCAGGCAGCAGGAAACTGACATTCATATGTCCCAGTAACTTTAATGCTCTCACGCATAGCGCCGTGCTGGTCGCACCATCGGCGTCGTAATCACCCACAATCAATATTGACGATTGTTGCTGAATATGATGTGTGAGTAATGCCGCTGCCTCAGACAGGTTGGTAATTCCATCCGGGGTAGTTACATCAGCCAGTGCATATTGAGTTTCCTGAAAGCTGCTAATCTCACGCGCACTGAAAATACGTTTTAATAAGGGGTGCAGATCACAGTCGGTGGACATTAACCGTGCATCAGCTTCGCGTTGCCTGAAAACAATGGAATTTCTTTCTCGGCTCAAGACGGCGTACTGTTCATATCACGATAAAGGGTCAATGCCATACGCGCGGTCACCAGCACTGCAATCAATAACAGTCCCCATAACATCCAGATTTTCCAGGGTGTTACTTCAGCGCGATGCTGGCGCACCTCACCACCGGCGGGTTCAATCTCTGTGTAGTTAACAGTAACGGCACTCGATAAATCGAAAGCCCCATTATTTTGTAACAAGGCACTTAAATTATCGTTAGCGGCAGTGACTTCGTAATTACCCCAGGCCAGTTTAAAAGGACCCTGCTTATTATTGATAAAATAAAACTCATAAGCCGGATAGCTGAATCTAAGGGAAATGGGTACATCCAGGTTTTTATCCGGCTTAAACCACCAGTCTGTGTAGCTATAAGATGCAATATTTAGGGTTTCATTATCAGCAACCTGACTCAGGTTATGTTGCCTGAAGTTTGATCTAATCGTGACCTTCTTATCAAAGCCTCGGCTACTGGCATATAAGCTACCAGAGACGAAATATCCATCCGGTAAAATAAAACTCATGCCTTTGGCTCTTACCTTTAAAGGCTGCTTAAAATGATAATAACCCGCATGCCCGGGGTCTTCGGTTAAAGCCTTATCCATGTTAAACAGAATATCTGGTGTAATCGATTTTTTATGGTAGCTACCGGTCGCTTTCATCAGCGTAAATGCTTCAATATCCTTTTGTGGTATCAAACGAATATAGCGATAGTGAGTGGGTAAACCCGTTATGGTGAACCACTCTGCCCTGCTTTCATTTTCTCTGAACAGGTTCTTACCGGTTTGCAACGTAGTCCAGTGATCCAGATCATTCGCTACCTGAATCGTCAACTTAAGAAAGTCGGTCGCTGGCTGATGCGTCCATTCCAGTTCTATCTCAGTGATTCCCAGTGCTTTCTGCTCATCGCTCAGTTCGATAATATAATCCGAACGTTGCTGGGTAACGGCCAGTCGCTGCTGGTATTCGAGACGATTAATCTGCCCGTTCTCTTGATCCATCTGTTGCTGGTCTATGGTCAGGGTGCCTGCCATGCCTGTTACCTGCTCACGATCGAAACGATGAAAATCGAGTTCAACCTGCCCTGTTACATCACTCGCATTTTTAACATTCAATTTTCCAGGCAGAGACTGTCCATTGACATCAAACACAGCGATATCTGCAGCGCCGGCATGACTCATACCCTGCAAGATGTCCAGAGTCATATCGACACGCTGTAAGCTTGCATCACTGGCACTCAATGTTGACTGCCAAGCGTAATCCCTGAGCTCAAAACCCTTGTCCGCCTGAACCGCAGCGACTATGAATAACAGAAGAAATGGTGTGAGTAGCTTATTCATTTGGCTTACCTGCAAGCGTATCCTGAGAGGGATCTAACTCCTGATCCTTTTTAGGTGGTATGGGTGAAAAATAGCCCATTGCAACCAGAAGTCCGCCCACCGCAAGAAACGACACAATACGTTCGATGGTACCGCTGGCACGAAGATCGGCGAAAATCAGTTTAACCAGCACTATACCAACCAGAATTGCACCTGCGATCCACAGGTTACGCAGTGATTTTCTGGAAGCAAACAAAATCGCAGCCATACCGATTAGTGTCCAAAGTATAGAAAGCCCCGTCTGAATTCGATCATTCAGCAGCATAAATTCAAGATTAAATTTTATCGGCATATAATGGTGCATACTGCGCAGGTAAAGCGCACTGATCCAGAAAAACGCAAGACCTCCTATCACCATTAGAAGGTAAGATTTATACTCGGCAACCTGATCGCCCAGCAACTTCAGTGAGCGATACAGCGCGATAAAAAATACGATATGCACCAGGTCGACAGGATTGATCAAAGTGATAAAAGGTAATGGATAGGCGTTGCCATCGTTGGATACGTTATTCAATAGAACCCAGATCACGACATAGCCTGCCATCGCTGCGCTAATCGAGAGCTGCAAAGGTTGACCAAAACGTTGAATCACAGGTAGCGTTCCCTGTCTTACCCACCATATCGCGAATAGCGGAAAAACACATAACAGCGCCGACCAGGCATCGCCAGCTGTTGGCATCAACTGGTAAAAACGTGACGTTAATTCAAACGACAGCATACAAACCAGCAGAAAGCTCCAGCCGGTGTACAGTATCAGGTAGTAGTGATGTGGCCATTTAATTTCTTCCAGGCGGTAAATCAGGTAGTAATTAAGTGCCAGAGCAAAAACCCAGCCCAGTACATCGGGAAACTGAAGGAAGTTATGCCCCTCTTCCCAGGCAGCCAAAGCGACCAGATACAGCACCGGCAATACCGCAAACAGGGTGTATGACGCAGGTAACCAGTCCCATTTACGCACCCGATCGAGGTAACCCAATGCTGAGGCTGTGATAATGATCAGTACCAGAACAGCAAATACCTGATTATCCAGATAATGGTCAATCTGGGTCAGGCTACTGAACAGCCACCAGCCCAGGCCCCAGCCATAAAACAGCCAGTGTGCCTGATTCAAACGATGGCTGGAATCGGTCTGATAAAGCAGTCGCGCAGAGATCAACGCACCCAGTGCAATAAAACTACCGCCCAGAAAAGCAGGATTCATCCAGACTGAATCACCCAGGTCGAGTGCATTCCTGAACAGGAATAATACGCCAGCCGCCACTTGTAACAGGCACGCGAATACCTGCGCATAAAATCGTTCCTGCTTGAGCGAAACCCACAGGATACCAGCTGCCTCTAATGCCCAGGTTGCACTACTCCAGTGGCCATCCAGAGCGTAAGGAATCGCCAGTGTCGCAAAGACCACACCAACGGCCAGCATAGACTCTGCCAGCAGACGCGTCTGTTCTCCGATGCGGCTCCACAAAAATCGTGCCAGAGCAATGTAATAAAGCCCCAGAACAACAGAGGCGATGGCGATGCCATACTCCAGATGACGCATCATCACCATGCTCAATGATGAACAGATCAGAGGCGTACCAAACACCAGCGAACCGTCCACCAGGCCTTTCAGGTCCTGTTCCTGCTTTAATGCGTACAGCACACCCAGCACACTGTACATAACAAAGAACAGGGCCAGGAATAGTCCCGCATTTAACAGCATTTCCTGTCTGTATGAGGTAACAAACCACAGGGTGTACACGCCGAAGGTAAACGCAAAGCTCATCAGGTTGAGTAAACGCCAGGACTTAAACCATGCAACACCAAACACCACCACATTCAGCGCAGCATAATAACTGAACAGACCGATATAATTTCCACTACCGGAAGACGCCAGGAAAGGTGCGAGAAAGCCACCTAACACCGCATACATGGCTAATGCACGCGAGTTTTGCAGCACCGCCAGCGCGGTTGTAATCAGCGCAAAAGCAACCAGCAGAATAAAAGTCAGGCCCGATGGAAGGAGATCAGCGATGCGATAGGAGGCAAATATGGTGATGTAGATAATACCGATCCCGCCACCCTGCAGCAGCAAACCGAATACGGCTTTTTTAACACGCAAGCGCCAGCCGACAATGACCAGTGCCAGTCCACCCGCTGCCGCACCCAGAAAACGGAATTCTATTGGGATACGTGAGTTTTCAGCGGCATATTTAAGCAAAAAGGCAACCCCAAAAAAGAGCACCAGCAAACCGACACGAACAAAGATATTGCCATCGGTAAAATAGGAAACGATTAACTTTTGCGCTTTATTAACCCAGTTGTCGAAAGCTGTAAGCTCCGCTTCATGCGGCGAAACCGTGCCAGACGCTGCAACAGCGGGCTTTTTCCATCCGCTTTCAGCCGACTCCTCTGGCATATCCAGCTCAATCACAAAATCGTCATCCACTTGTTGTTTTACTGCAGTTTGAACAGGCTGTGGCTGTTCCGTGGCAGGCGTTGTGGAGACCGGTTTAGCGACATCGGTAGCGTCCAGTCGCTGTTTGAGGATGTTTATCTGTTGCTTAAGCTCATTGAGCTGCCTGTTAAAACTTCTCTGCAGTAAATACAGCCCTAATAACAGCGCCAGTGTGAGAGAAACCTCAATTTCGCCTGCCATGGCGCCGAGGATGACGATGATGAGCGCAGCAATTAAAATCATTTTATCCCTGTTATATTCCAAATCGGCAGAGATTCTAGCTGATTAACGAGGCCTAGCACAGAACGAAAATACTAAAGGGCACCTTTAAAAAGTGTCTTTTTGCGCGATTCCATCCTTAGGTCCGTAAACGGCACATCCTTGTGCCACTCCTGCGGCGTCAGCTCCGTGCTCGAATGCCCAAGAAATTCGCTGCGCTCACGGGGCAGGCTCTCCTCATGTATGCCCTAATACACTGCGGCTCTCGGTTCTGGCATCCTGCTTCACCCTACCTCCTGCGTCGATGCAGTCGTCCGCGCGGTGGTTATTCGCTACGCTCACCCTACGGGCTGCCCTGTGGGCATTGTCTGCGCTACGCTACGACTCCTTGCTCTCACGAAAAAATCCGAATTTTTAGGGATGCCCTAAATGTAAATTTAACTCAGCCACTCAGATGCGACAGTTGTACCGATTTTTTCCAGAATTTACGCGTCATTGCGCGGGTAAACCGTAAATCAAAGGCAGCACCTGCACGCAGCCGGATGATTGCTGAGTCATTTTGCATCAGCGAAGCCAGGTATTGCTGTTCAATATCCTGCAGTAATTGCAGCAAATCACGCTCGACCTGCCCTTTCAGGCAGTGCATTAATCTCAGGTCGACGACTAGCGTGTCCCGCGCTATATCGCTGTTTGCAAGCTGATCCAGGCCTGTACTCTCGTTACTGTACAGTCGACCCAGCGCCTGCATCTCAATGTTCTCGCTGAACCAGGCGAGTTGCGGAAATGACTCACCCTGCCAGCTATCACCTCCCCAGCACCACAGGCTGTTGATCTCAGGTAGACCCTGCTGCTGTCTAAGCATGTTCAGCGGGTGCTGGAACAGAAACATCTGGATTTCATTAAACAGCTTGAACCATTGCAGATTACTCTTGGCCTGTTCCAGGTAATGGGTAACTTTTTTCCCGGTTGCTGACAGGTAATGCGGCACTTCCAGTACGGGCTGTAGCTGATGTAAATGCATCAAAAACAGTTCATCATTCAGCGCATGAATCGAAAAATCGACTTTAAAATAGTCTTGCAGGTCATTGATTAACCAGGTGATATTCTCCTGTGTTTCATGCACAGGAAAAACCAGTGCATTATTGATATCGGCCTTCAGGTGCACCGGTTTAAACAATACAGCGCTGCCCGATTCAGAACCCTTTAAGGCCTGGGCATAAGGCGGAACTTTTTGCGTTAACGCCAGTGTGTCTGCCAGTATCTCATCGATATCAAAACAGCGGTTTTCAATACGCGTGGCAAAGCGTAGCAGACGATGCAGGGCTGGCGTACGACGTTGCAAATCCTGCGTGTCCAGTTCATACAAAGGCAGGTCAAATAAACCTGGAATCACCAGGTCTATTTGAGGCTTGCCAGATTGCAACAGGCGCTTAAACAGCACGCGATCTTTTATTCTTCAGCCAGGCAGGAAGACATCAGCTCAGCGACATCATTCGACAGACCGGGCTTGGACTGGATGCGCAGGATCTGTGCTTTCATCGACTCAGCCAGCTCAGGCACCAGCTTTTTCCAGTTAAGGAAGGCACCAGCCATGCGTGAGGCAACCTGTGGATTAAAGCTATCCAGCTCCATCACCTTGTCTGCTAGAAACTGGTAGCCCTGCCCTGATGTATCATGAAATACCACGTTATTTGCCTGGAACGCACCAATCAGAGAACGCGCACGGTTAGGATTCATCAGGTTAAATGCTTCATGCTGTTCCAGAGACAGGATTTCGTTCAGCGCATCGGGATAACTGGCTGATGCCTGTGCACTGAACCACTTATCTACCACCAGCGCAGTATCAGACCATTGCTGATAAAAGCTATCGAACATGGCATCGCGTATATCGTTTTTGTAATCCACCATCGAATTCAGCGCACCCATCTGATCGGTCATATTAGTGGCTGATTCAAACTGTGCTTTTGCCAGTTCAAAGTACTCGCTTTTCTGCAGCTGAGTGAGATAGCCCAGGCACACGTTTTTGAGCGTGCGCCGACCAATACTCTGATGGTCAATGCGATACTCAGCGTTATCCTGCATGGCCTGGTATAGCGCCAGAATCTGTTGTTCAAAACGCTCGGCGATTAAACTTTTCACAAACTCCCGTACGCGATGGATCTTATGCACATCGATGGGCGTGGATTGCTCAGCCAGGTATTTCTCACCCGGCAGGCAGAGCATTTCCGCCAAAAGCGGCTTATCGATTTCGCTGTTATTGAGCAGCGCCTCTATCGCAGACAACAGGCCTTCGAGCTTATCGGTGACGGTTATCTCGGTTGCGGCGATGAGTTCCAGCATTACCTGGGTGGCATATTGCTGGCCTGCATCCCACTGGTTAAATGCATCGCTGTCAAAAGACATTAACAATGCCAGTTCATCCGGTTTTAAATCGGTTTTTACAATCACAGGTGCGGAGAATTCGCGAAATGCCGAAACCAGTGCATGCTCGGGGATATCATCAAATACCAGTTTCTGGTTCGCCTCGGTAATACTGATCACCAGTTCGCTATCGCCCTGCGCATTTAATGCCAGAGCATTGCCCTGGTGATCGTACAGCGCCAGCTTCATTGGTATATGGAATGGTAAATTTGGCTCGCCCTTGGTTGCGCCGGCATCCTGCCTTACCCACAGCGTAAGCTGTTTGGACATCGCATCGTAGATACGCTCGATATGCACCACCGGCGTACCGGACTGCTCGTACCAGCGCTGAAACTGCGTCAGGTCGAAGTCATTCGCATCCTGCATTGCCATCCTGAAATCATCGGTAGTCACTGCCTGACCATCATGACGCTGGAAATACAGGTCCATGCCCTTGCGGAAACCCTGCTTACCCAGCAGCGTCTGATACATGCGTACCACTTCAGCACCCTTGTTATACACTGTCGTGGTGTAGAAATTGTTGATCTCAAGGTAAGAAGCTGGACGCACCGGATGCGCCATAGGGCCGGCATCTTCGGTAAACTGATGCGAACGTAAAACGCGCACATCGTTGATACGCTGTATCGCGCGCGAGGTCATATCGGCGCTGAACTCCTGATCACGAAACACCGTTAGCCCCTCCTTCAGGCTAAGCTGAAACCAGTCGCGACAGGTTACCCGGTTGCCAGTCCAGTTATGGAAGTACTCATGCGCAATCACGCCCTCAATATTGAGATAATCGGTATCGGTTGCGGTTTGCTGATTCGCCAGCACGTACTTGGTGTTAAAAACATTAAGCCCTTTGTTTTCCATAGCGCCCATATTAAAATCATCGACCGCTACCACCATGTACAGGTCCAGGTCATATTCCAGTCCATACACCTGTTCATCCCAGGCCATCGCCTTTTTCAGGGACTCAATCGCGTGCCCACATTTTTCTCGGTTATGGTGTTCGGTAAAAAACTCCAGCGCGACTTCCCAGCCTGATCGCGTGGTGAATTGCCCACTCACCTGCGCCAGATCACCCGCTACCAGCGCAAACAGATAACAGGGCTTGGGATAGGGGTCGAACCATTTTACCCAGTGTCTATCATCTGCATCGCCAGCATCCACCTTGTTACCGTTAGAAAGCAGCACCGGATACTTCGCCTTATCCGCCCACAGGGTCGTGGTAAATACCGACATCACATCTGGTCGATCCAGGTAAAAAGTAATATGGCGGAAGCCTTCTGCCTCACACTGCGTACAGTAGTTACCATTACTCTGGTACAGGCCTTCCAGGCTCTTGTTCTTTGCAGGATCGATCTGTACCTGTGTCACCAGTTCAAACTCATGCGGCACCTGTGCAATAGTCAGTACCTCGCCATCGTAACGATAATCTGAGTCATCCAGATACACGTTATCCAGCTGGATATCGATAAGTTTCAATTCGACGCCATCCAGTTTAAGTGGCGCCTGCTGGTCAGTCGTTACGCGACGCATGCTGAGCCGACTGGTCACCGTGGTAACACCTTCGTTCAGGCTGAACTCAAGATCAGTTTTATCGATGGTGAAATCAGGTGGCTGGTATTGATTGAGGTACTTACGCTGGATTTGATCTGTTTTCATAGTGGACTACTTGGTGGTGAGTTAAAGTGAAATATGCTTGCAAAGTGGGGACTCTAGACGCTGTTGTCAAGCCTGCAACCACTTTTTCCTCAATTCGAGTTAATAAAAAACCCGTTTATCAATCAGTGAGATACAAGCAAAAAGTGGATATACCCCCTGTTCAACCGAAAAATGTCATAGAAATTAATCTGTATTAGCATATAATCATTTCCTTATATTGAAGACACCGGCCTGCCGGGGTCACATAATTATTTAAAATACAGGTACAGGATTATGGCTGATAAAAAGACAGACGATAAAAAACCGCAACAGACATCCCCTGAAGAAGATAAACCCGCAGCAACCCCAGAAAGCACAGCCAGTAAGGCCAGTGCTAAAAAAGCAGCGCCCAAAAAAGCAGCACCTAAAAAAGCGGCCACAGCTAAAGCCTCAGCCGATAAGTCGGCAACAACAAAAAAGGCAACTGTGAAAAAAGCTGAACCTAAAAAATCGACACCCGACACAGATCGTAACGCAACGGACAATTCAAAAGAAAGCCTGCTGGCACTACAGGCAGTAATTAATGAGATGCGCGCGGAAAACCAGAACCGTGACCGCCATTTAAGCGGGCTGGTACAGGAAATCACCAAAGGTTTTTCCAGTATCACGCAGAAAACTACGACTCAGGAGCAGGAGCGTGAACAGGAAATGTCACGCTTTTACGAAACCATAGGCAGTGCTTTCAGCAAGGCCGAAGATAGCTCACAGCACCTTGAACAACGCAACATGACGGTAATCAAGGCACTCAGTGAATCCATCATGCAGGATCACGAGCAAACCCTGAAACAGCTGGAAGAACAGAAGAAGATACAGGACAAACAGATGGAACGCCTGAGTAAACTGCAGGAGCAGAATTCAGGTCGCAACCGCTGGATTGCCATCCCCGGTATGATTATCGCGATCATCGGCATCATCTACATGTTTTATGTGGTACGCGTAATGGAAACCGCAATGTCCAGTATGTCCAGCGATATGCACAGTGTACGACTATCGGTGGAGAATATGTCCAATCGAATGGACATCATGAGTGCGGATACTAACCAGATGAATAGCAATATGGATCAACTCAACCGCAGCATGGCTCAAATGAGCAAGGACCTGAATGTGATGACCTACAATGTCGCCCCGGCTATGAAAGGTATGCGTGACATGATGCCCTGGTCACCTTAACGCCCAGTGATTGAACTTTTGTTTATAAAAGCAGCCCAAAGGCTGCTTTTTATTGACTACAGCGCAACCTGACCATTGTGTTATTGTGTTATCGCAAACAAAGTGCTTAAGCGCTACATTATCCGAGAATACAGCCACCCATACAGCCATTCTAATAAAGAGAACTTGCCATGATTAAAAAAATAACCATTTTATTACTTGTTGCCTGCACTACCCTGCCACTGCAGGCAGATGACCGTATCAAGGCCGATTTTCCGGATATGATGCGTGACCATATGCTGGCTAATATGCGCGACCATCTGACCGCTCTACAGGAAATTACCGCCTACCTCGCTTCCGGTGAATACGACCAGGCTGCCGATATCGCAGAAGCACGACTCGGCATGTCTTCTATGGAGTTACACGGCGCCGCACACATGTCAAAGATCATGCCGAAAGAAATGGCCGCTATAGGGACCGAGATGCACCGTGCAGCCAGTCGCTTTGCAGTAAGTGCGCGTGATGCAGACATCGAAGGCGGCCTGAGTAAAGCTTTTGGCTCACTATCAGAAGTCATGCAGCAATGTGTTAATTGCCATAGTGCCTACCGCGTGCATTAGTCTCTCATAACGGGCTTACACCACGCGGGTGATGATGATGGAAAAAATATCTGGACTAATGGGGTCACAGTGTATATCTAGTATTAGACCCGATCAAACAGCGGTACCCGCCCCACGTAGGATTCGAGCTGTCGCAGCTCGTCATCGGTATGATCCAGCTCGTCGTGCGAGTGCGTCAAAACCTGCCGACCATGCACCAGATCAACGCGATAAGGATCATGATGCCTTGCCTCGGCAATGCGTCGCTCTGACCCGGTATTGATCTCGGTTTTTCCATAGCAATTGCAGTAGTAGGTCGTTTGCGGACTGGCATCGAGAAAACAACCGGTACCACGAATACCGATGGTTACCGCTCGTGTTACCAGCTGTCGCTGTCGTCCGGTCTCAAATACTGCGAGTAGCTTGCCAGTCAGCAATCGCAACTGGTTAATGATCGGATTATCGCGTTCGCCCACATGCATAGAGGTAAACCCTTTCATCAAATACGCATCGCCATCGACGCTAAACGCGATATGTCCGTTAGCGCTGGTACTCACCAGGTCTCCCGGCAGAATACGATCATTACGACGGATACGGCGCTTATTGACATACACCGTACCTGATAAGTCATGAATGGTCGCGACACTCGCGTTACCTGTAACGGGAAAGCCACATAGCAGGCAGGCACCGGCCTGCAGTATTTGGCGACGTGATAATGTTTTTAAATCCATAACTGTCCACTATTATTATTCGATTAAAAAATCAGTGCGCTATGATCAACAAACCGACGCACGCACTTCCATTTGATGGCATTCAAGTCATCCATTAAAAAGTTTAAACTCTGGCAACCTGTCCATGTTGAATCCCTTTGCCACCCGGCTCAATCGTAAGGGATAAACTATGTCCCCATTCGCGCCAGGGTCATACTGGTTTTACTAATGCAGACCGATCACCAGAAGCAATCTTCACTGCGCCTCGTAAGCCCCCCGATCAGGATTTGCATCACGCGTATTGGCGACGATATCAATTGCAGATGCAGATACTGAACTCCCCGAATCAAAGGCTGGAGACGTGTTATCGATACGCAGGTCATCCGGTGCATTGAGAAACAACGGATCCGAAGTCGACGCCAGACCATCCATGCCGGTAGTTCCGCTATCAAAGTTCGCGCCATAACACAGGTTGGCAGCTACCGTATCGTAAGCGTTCACCGCCAGGTCAAAGTCAAAACAGTGATCACCCGGTAATGGGTTAGCGTGATAGCCGATATTATTGGTCACCACATAATTCGCACCGCGCTCACCGACATAATAGGAGCGGCCATTGCCATTCCCTGCAAAATACACCGTATTGTTACGCACAATAGTGCCGGTCACATCGCTATCGGGCGCACTGGTTGGACGATTGGGTGAGGCGATACCGATGGAACCACCGATCTTCGTCTGCACCACGATATTGTTCTCGATAATACAATCGACACAGGCCGAAACCCCTATCGACTGATTGCCCACATTGCGTACCACATTACCGCGAATAATCGCATTGTTGTGGCCCTCGGTGGTGGAACCTGCGGCGTCCACCATCAGCCCCCAGCAACCGGGAGCGGGGTCGGTCTCTTCAATCAAATTACCTTCGATCAGCAGATTGCTACTGATCGCATTATGCGCAATCATGCTGGCGCCCACGCACTGGCCGTTGCCATCCACCGCCGAGTTAGTCAGCCAGTTGCCGCGTACCACCACATCGGCCCCAATACCACTCAGGTAGACATTGTGTAACAGCATACTGGCGTTGTAGCCACCATTATTATCAATGCGATTGCGCTCCAGTCGCGTGCTATTGCTACCGCCCAGCCAGCCCTGAGCTCCATTGTCATGCAGGTAGGAATCACTCAGCGAGATATCGCCTGTGCTCAGACCGTTGGAATTCACATGCACACCGATGCCATAGTCGTTGACTTCCAGACAGCGCATCTGCACGTCGTTGACATTACGAAACAGGAATACACCAAAGCCCTGCCCATCGGGGTTCAGCTTGGCCAGATGCAGGTTGTTGATACGCAGCCCTTCCCAGCGGGCCACATTATCGCCCAATGCGATCTCAAGACCGTTGTTACTGCCCGTCTGGTTTAGCTGGATCAGAGGTGCAGCCAGATTGCCATCACCGTAATCCTGCACCGTACAGGGAGACGCACTGCTACAGGCCCCGGCGCGCAGCTTAAGCGTGGTCGCCTCGCTCCACACACCACCGCGACAAAATGCCAGATCGCTACCGGCCGTAAATGCAGATACCGCCGCCGCAATTGTCTGTTTCGGTGCCGCTGCGGTACCTGCATTGGCATCGTTACCCGCCACACAGGACGCATCAGCCCCAGTCTGGCAATCGCATACATGGATCACCGATGCTCCACGATCCGCCAGCGTTACCGGACATTGCGCTGGGTCGGGGCCGAAGGTGGGTAATACAGAGGTATTCAGCGGATTCACCGTGACCGATACGCTGTCGCTGGCACTGGCACCGTCGTCATCAGTAACCGTCAATTGAAAGCTCAGCACTTCGCTCACAGTCACAGTAGGTGCAGTGAATGTAGCACTCGCAGAAGTCGCGCCACTGAGTGTGACACTACTGCCTGCAAGCTGGCTCCACTGCCAGCTCACAATACTGCCATCGGCATCGCTGCCTGAACCAGCCAAACTCACCGACTGCGCCGAGCTTACGCTCTGATCACCCCCGGCATCGACCAGCGGAGCGACATTCACCGCTCCGTTAGCAGGAGGATTGGTACCAGAGCCACCACAACCAAAGAGTACTACTACAAATCCTGCAGCCACTAGTGTATTTCGCATATTCATCGTATTTCCTCATCCAGAGTAGGTCCCTGTATCATCAAATCATACACACCACATTCCCGTTCTGCAGTGGAGGCACCAGGCATTCGCCTTGCGCTGTCGAATGCCTGTTAGCGAAACTCCTTAATCGTACAAGGATGCTGGCCGGGATAGTTGCCACGGGTATCCTCCAGATAAAAGCTGTTGCCACCGGTCATCGTAACCTTGAGCGTAGTTTCACGATTGAGCACATTAGGGTCGTAAAAGCTTAGAAAATTGTTCTGGCCACTCAGTTGCAGTTGACCGAAGCTGCCGTTCAGTACGCCTTGCCAGTAGTAATTGACCGAACCATCCGCAATGACGCCGGTGATATCCGGGGTCGGACCTGAGCCCCAGGTAATTCCTGTACCGTTATAGGCGTCATACTTGAGCTGCAGCTGCGCCGGCTCGCCGCGAATCGTGCACTCAGCTGATAGAAAGCCCGTTTTTCCTGCTGAGACCTGGGTAAAAGGAACAAGTCCAAACAGCACAAATACGGTGAGGTAATTTTCAGGTTTCATCGTTTTCTCCCGATAGTTGCCTTTTTTCTGACCCGGTTAAATTTCACAGATCGAAGGATAGTGGTCGCGACATTGAAAAAGGTTCGAAACAAAATCCTGGTTTTTTCAGCGAGATGATTTATTCACCACGAGATCCCAGATTCTGTTGCTTCGGTTTTTTTGGCGTACTCCCGCATGCCCACACTGCAGGGTGGGCATGCATATCGTCCTGTACAACGACATCGTCTGAGCGCGCATTTACGGCCCAAACGTCGCCGTTACACTATGATCGGCATCCATCAAAATACGGCATACCGAGCGGTTGTTAGCATCCAGTTCTGGGGTACAGTCGCCTGCCCAGGACTGGATATCGGCACCACCTGTGTTATCCCAGTCGAGTAATATATCCTCGCCACGCGGGACTATTAATTGGCACAGGGTTGAAGTACCCATCTGGCTATAGCAGTGTGAACGCACCGTAGTATTGGCGGTAAACACGGTACTAATACCGACCTGTGTCTGACCGTCGATGGTCACATTCAAGGTGTATGATGGCGTCACATGCATCATCACCGTGTGATCAGTGTCCATGGTCAGGCGGCAAACCTGGGCGTTGAAGTTGATATCCATATCCGGGGTACAACCTTCCCAGCCCAGAATCGCTGATGGGTAGGCAGTGCCCGACAGCACCACGCTACTGCCCGGCGCATAGTAGCCATTGGAACAGGTAACACTGCTACCCGATGCACTCAGCAGGTTACAGACAATCATCTTGTCCGGTGTTTCAGAGGATTGAACCTGAGCAGATCCGCCTGCCACATTGCCGTCAACCGTTACCGTGAGCGTATGACTACCCACTGGCGGAGGTGGACCAGCAAAGGTCGCGGTTACTGCATGGTCAGCATCCATGGTCAGTGTACAGATCGGTTCATTAAAGCTGTTCACTCCAGGGGTACAGCCACTCCAGCTTTGAATCGGATAATCGCTAAAAGGAATCCTGAAGGTCAGTGCATCACCCTGTGGTACCTCGAAGCTACAGGTTTCGCTGGGCACCTCCTGATTCACGCAGAAGATATTCGACTGGATACTGGTATTGAATGAGACATAGGTCGTATTCGGCTTAACCTGTCCCGCTATGGTCAGGTTCAGGTTACGAACCGGGATCAGATGTCCCAATACCGTGCGATCGGTATCCATGGTCACACCACAGAATGCATTCTCGTTGGCATCAATACCTGCGGTACAACCGACCAGTTGCATGATATATCCGCTACCCACCGTCTTATACAGCGCCACAGCACTACCTGGGGTAAAGATTGCGCTACAGGTGGCGGTGGTCTGACTACCGTTCATTGTACAATTCAGGTAAGGCGTAGGACTTTCACCGGAAACCAGCGCTGCTACTGCGGGACCACCATCAAGAACTACAGTGAGTGTGTTTCCACTGGGAGGCGGCGCATCAGCAAAAGTCGCGGTTACTGTGTGATCCGCATCCATGGTCAGACTACAGATCGGTTGATTGTTAACATCCACACCCAGTGTACAGCCACTCCAGTTGCTGACCACTTTGGTACCAAATTCGATGCTACTGAGTTCCACTACACTACCCTGCGCATAGCTTGCGCTACAGTTGGTAGTCACCTCGTTCTGGTTGATACAGAACAGCTTGGCCGGGGATTCATTGCTCAATACTTCACCCGCATTGGGGCCACCCTGGATAACAACGGTCAGGGTAAAATCCCCCGCCGCCACAGGCTCGGCAAAGCGCACGGTACAGTTCGCATCGCGCGTCGGCATGACCACCTGGCCGTTACTGTCGCAATCGCCACTAAAGCCACTCAGGGTGTAGTCGTTTAGTGCATAGGGCTGGAGCTGAAAGATGGTGCCTGGATCGAGCAAGCCTTCGTAATGGTCTGTTTTAAGCGTCAATACATTTGCCGGAACGGTATCGATCACGAAATTGTTTAACGCTACTGGCGCACCACTGATCGCGAAATCCACAACCATCTGGTGGGCATTGGTGATCAGTTTGCAGTAAATATCGCGGTCAGTTATGGCCAGCGAGAAGGCCATGCCCTGGTTATTGCCAGCTGCCTCGCAATCCCATACTGGCCGCACACTAAAGAAATTTCCCTGCGTGACGGTCGTCAGCAAAGTGGAATTGGCCGATGCCAGCTCCCAGCACATCGCCTCATTACAGGCCATATTGCCGGTATTCGTGTCGACCTGGAACTGGTATACAGCCGAATCCAGCGATGTCAGTTGCGTGGATGGATAGAACAGCGCCAGTCGCGAACAACTCGGGTCCGTATCGCCGATACCAATCACTGGCATTGCCTGCAAAGAATGACCGAAAACGCCACTGCCAGTGATCTCCGTCGTCGCATCCCAGGAAAGCACCCGACCACCGGCACTACAGTCGCCCAGCAATGCCAGTGACAGCCCGCCACGGGTGGCAATGGCAGACGCACCGCTCACGCCGGACATGGTTTCAGGCGCGGAGAATGCGAAATCAAAACTATTGCCGCTGGTATCAGCCGCAACGCTCACGCGTGACACAGCACCCAGACTATCTCGCGCAACAATCCAGCCGAGATCGACAGCAATCTCAGCCACATTTGCCAGGCCTGGAACCTGGCGTAGCAGGTTGACATTGCTCCCCTGATTCAGCCACACCCAAACCGTCCCATCACTCAACAAGGCGGTACCAAAAGGGAAAGCCGTGGTCAGGCCCACACCTACCTGCGCTACATTGCTCAACGATACCTGGTCTAGTGCGCAGCCGCTGGCATAGCCCGTATTGCTGTGGTAGCCATTTTGCTCGATGGTGCCATCGCTTTTCAGGAACAGGGTTAGAAAATCCAGATCAGATCCCAGGCGCGCACTACCCTCGCGCACCACCTGAACAACTGAGTTCAAAGCAGTCAATGAATCTTCGGTACTGCACTGCCCCTCCAGTCTGCTATCTAAGGTGCCAGGCTGGATATGCCGAACCTCTCCTGTGGAGAGCAGCGCATAGCGGTCACTGATTGAACTGATGTTATTTGCCAGTACACCATTTTCATCCCGAACCTGGTCAACCAGAACGAAATCGTCAACCTCCCAGGAACCCATGTTCTGATAGATATCAACAGAACCATCTGTCTTGAACACATAAAACAATGACTTTGAGTCCCCTGCAAAATACACCGCCCGGGCATTGTTGATGCCTGTATAGTAAGGCCTGTCAGCAACAAGATGCTCCATACCACCACGGGTCACCAGGCTCCCGCTTCGATTCATATAACCCCAGGCCCAGACTTCTCCGTCGGTAGTAACCACTGCTGCCAGCGTAGATTTTTTCAAATTTGTGGTTTGCGCCATCGTTGCAATCGCCACAGTGGTGGCAGCAGCTGCAGCTTTGGCTGGCAGCAGCTTGAAATGAATTTCTGCGAAGTCGACAGGGGTAGCAGTATCGATAAGTTGACCCGATAGCGGCGCTTTATAGGTTACGGTTTTCCATTGCGTCGAGCGATGACCGACCCCGATACGGTAGTCGCCCGCCTCAGCATCCAGCGATGGCGTAATGAGCCAGCGAACGCAGCGATCAGCTGCCGGAACGCAGGGGAGCTGTTCGATAGCCACAGCGAGATCGGTTTCAGACACATTGGTAACCAGGGCGCCTGAATCCGGCTGGGTAATTTCAACTTCTAGCGTTTCGCCAAAGGTCAGGTAATCACGCTGATACTTAAGCACAGGGATAGGAACTGTTGACTGACCACCCCCGGAGTCACAACCATCAACAAGACCTGTAATCACCAGCATAGCCATTACTAGTGCGCCAATTTTTATTATTCCTTTTCTTTCCATGATTCACCCAGTTAAGAAACACAAGGAGAAGCCCCAATGCGCAAATTCTCGCTGCATTCGAGTAAATTTCAAAGCAAATTTTTTAAGCTTTAATCTCATTGAACGCACAGCCACAGTCCTGCATAAACTACTACCCCGCTCACCCTAAAAATGCCGCCATTTGATTCACCAACCCATATACAGGTGACTCGTGAACCTCGCCCCAAGGCAGCAAGTTTAGTTCGCGACTCAGCATTACGGCACTGTATCCACGCTGCAAATCAAGCATATAACCCGGGCATTTTTAAAGCACAAGGCCATTAGCTTTCGCACGGGTTCATTCATGTCAGAGAACGGTTAGCTAATACTGATATTGAGACGCGGTAATCGTACAAAAATGCTGCGCCGGCCCCGGTCCGTAAGGATTCACAATCATCCAAACTCCATTGTTTTCCTGCACCCATTCGACCAGAAATCGATCATAAGTGTATTGATCGACGAAATCCGCAAACTGATTTTCACCGCTAAAGGTGTAGTACCCGGTGGATGATTGCACCGTACCCGAGGTATAAACAATATAATCACCGGTACTAATCACACCGGTGATATCAGGGCTGGCACCAGAACTCCAGGTAAGACCGTAGTCACCAAGAACCTCTACCAGCATTTCCATTTTGGCAATCTCACCCTGCAAATCGCAGTCCAGATAAACCAACGCCTTGTTGCTGCGATTTGATCCACTGTCGGAATTGCTGTCGCCGCCACAGCCACCTAACAGAGCGACAACCCCAAACAAAGCTGTCAGCAGTATCATAGTTTTAACCCGAGATATCTTGTTCATGTTTTCTCCTGTTCAAATTTTCCGAGATAGCTTTGGCTGCGCCAAATCCCCATACTGCTGGGTGGCTTTGACGTGGCGAATGGTTCGAATTTAAATCACATTTAGTTCCACTTTTTTAATGGGAGGCTAATCGCACTGTTTATTAAGAGTCAGGCCGCTCGCGATTGCCTGCTTTGATCAATGGCTTTAGTGGTAAATCCCACATCACGGCCCAAACGTCGCCGTCACGTTGTGGTTAGCATCCATTAAAATACGACACACCGAGCGGTTGTTGATATCCAGTTCCGGGGTGCAGCCGCTCCAGGACTGGATGTCGTAGCCACCTGGGTTGCTCCAGTCAAGCAACACTTCCTCGCCCAGAGGAAAGATCGTATTGCAGTTGGTGCCATATTGGTTGGTACTCAAGCAGTTCAGACTCTGCGTGCTACCGGAAGAAAATACAGTTGTACCCGCCTGTACCTGACCGTTAATCGATACAAACAACTGGGCACCCGGCTGGAAATGCATAGTAACAGTACGATCACTGTCCATAGTCAACCGGCACAGGTCTCCGGGTACTACGCTATAACTATCGGTCACTACAGTACAACCCTCCCAGCCGGTTATCACCGTAATTCCGTGGGCAAATCCTCGCAGTACCACGTCGCTGTCCGCAGCAAAGGTAAAGGTACAGCTTGTACTCATGCTGATCGCGAAGTTCACACCGCAATTGTTCGAGTTCGCCACATGGTCATATACCGTTGCCGCACCTGGACCGCCCTCAATCACCACAGTGAGGGTGTGATTGCTGGTCGATGGCGGTGGCGAGGGGCTGAATGTTGCTGTCACACTATGATCAGCACCCATTACGATGCGGCACAGCAGACGGTTGTTGGCATCCAGCTCCGTCGTACAACCGTTCCAGGACTGTATGCCATACCCTGCTGGTCCGCCCCAGTCGAGCAATAGCTCGTCGCCTTCCGGGATTTCAGTAAAGCAGGTGGTACCAGTCGTGTCCGGGCTGACACAGTAGAGGTCGCCTGCGGAACTGCCGCTGGAAAAGACCGTGCTACCCCGCGCCGGCTGCCCGTCAATGGTCAGGCTGAGAATATGGGTAGGACGCAGCTGCCCCCTCACGGTGCGATGGGCATCCATGGTGACGGTGCAGATTGGTCGCTCCATCCCATCCAGCCCCGGCGTGCAACCTTCGAGATCGAGTACCACGCCGCTAGCCACATCCTTATAGAGCACTACGTTGCTGCCAACGACATAATTGGTGATACAGGTGTTGCTGCTCGCATAGTCCAGGTAACACTCCAACTGCGGGGTGGGTGTTTCACCGGTAAAAACCCCGGACATACCTGGTCCGCCATCGAGAATAACGGTCAGGCGGTAGGTGTTGGCCGGAGCAAGGTCAAAGCTCGCTGTACAGTTTTTCGCTGCGTCCATGGTGACGATGGCAGGAGTTCCATTGATCCCCGCACAGTCGCCACCCCAACCGGTGAACATATAGGAAGCATCGGCCTGTGCATCAAGAGTGACCCTGTTATTGAGGTCGAAGGGGGCCGTGCAATAGGTGTAGTCAGTGTTGCTCAGCTTGCCGCAGTCGATACCGGCGGGCTGACTGGTCACCCTGCCACCTATGTTGTTGGTAACCGATACCGTCATGGTGACATCGCTACACTGGTAGTCGTAGAGAAAGCCGCTCTCCTCCCACACCGCCAGGCAGTTGCCGCTGTCATCGGTCACCACGTCAGGCGAGTTACCGAAACCGATCTTTTCCGGCGTGGACCAGCTCGGACCGTTCGGGTCAAAGTGGCTGAGGTAGATCTCCCCATCCAGCGACCAGACCGCCATGCCGCTGCCGTTAGGGCTCAGGTCCAGCGCGATGCCGCCGTAGTTTCCCGCCGGCATCAGCCGTTGCAGATTCGACCAGCTTGAAGTCGCCGCATCATAGCGGGACCAGGCGAGTCCGCTACGGTCCGGCCATAACATCAGCGCATTGCCCTGCGGGTCCATATCCACGTCCATCGCGGCACTGTCTTTGACCCAGTAGATGTTGTTGACGTCGTACTGGTAGTGGGTCGTGGTCCAGGCACCGCTCGCCGGATTGTAGATGGCGCCGCCCACCACGGACTGGTCGGGATGCTGCGGGTCGTGCTCCACCCAGCCCACCACGCCGCTGCCGGCGGGCTGCATCGCGCTCTTCAGCGCGCCGGCCTGGCGATGCGCCAGAATGGTCGTCGGGCGCCAGTTGCTTCTATCTATACGCGTCTCGACATGCACATAGGGCGCGGCATACACGCCGTCCGGGGATTGCTGGGTCCAGGCAATGATGCCCTGATTATTGGCACCCATCGCCAGCGAAGTGCGCAGTTTGTTGGTGCCATTCGGGTATTGCACATTGGTGATTGGTTCGGTGATACCGCTGTTGTTCCAGACGATGCTCAGGTCGGCGGCGGCCGTGGCGGTAAGAAGCTGCCTGGTGTTCAAAGGTAGTTGGTTTTGATTCCAGTCAACACCGTTCCAGCTCATCGCAGAGAGGGCAACCGTGCCATCATACACCGCGATTTCTGGATCCACGGCATTCTGCTGAGTCCAAAAACGGTGCTCCATTTCTGCCTGCCAGGTTTGCGTATTGCGCTCGAAGCGGCGCAGGTAAACACTACGATAGCGCGGGTTTGAACTGCTCGCCGCCTGATACGCCACTAACGCATCGCCAGCGGTATTCAACGCGAGACGCGGTTGATCGGCGTAGGCCAATCTGAAAGGCGTCGCACCGACCCCTTGCGGGTAATCTCTGGCCCAGACGGAGGCGCCTGATTTCCACAGCGCGACGAAATTGCCCTGGTCGTCGGTGCCAACCTGAGCGGCTTCGGTAAATGGCCCACCGACCGCGATGGGTGGATTGTCATTACTGCCACCACCACAGCCGGCCTGCAGCAGGACAAGAACAGCGATAACAAACAATTTTTTTATGCGTAGGTTAATAATTGATGGCATCACTTCTTCTTACTCCTTTATGAGTGTTGTACGGATATCGATAGGTGATCGCCAGATGGCATCCGGTTCGAAAATAATTTTCTCGCATTCGCAAGCTCGCGTTTGGGAATGCATACGACACCTGGTCCAGGCACTTTCAACGGATGGTTCACGGCCCGAACGTCGCTATCACCGTATAGTCGCTGTCCATGGTGAGGCGGCAGTTTGTTGCGGTGTTGGTTGCGTTCGGTTCCGGTGTACATCCGCTCCAGGCAGAAAGCTCATAACCGCCGAAGTTGTTCCAGCTCAGCAGAAGCTCATCACCCTCCGGGATATCCGCGAAACAGGTAGTGCCGAAGGTGTCAGGACTGACGCAATACATCGCATTGCTACCGCTGGAAAACACCGTGGTGCCCCGTATCGGTTGACCATCGATAGTCAGGCTAAGGACGCGAGTGGATCGCCGGTGCCCCAGCACGATACGATTGCCATCCATGGTGACACTACAGATGGGACGCTCAAGATTATCCAGTCCCGGTGTACAGCCTTCCAGATCGAGTACCGCGCCGCTGGCGCTGTCACGATAGAGCGTTACTGTAGTGCCCGAAACGTAGTTAGCGGTACAGGTGGTGGTAGAGGCATAGTCCAGGTAGCACTCAAATTGCGGCGGTGTTTCTCCGCTAAAAACTCCAGTAATACCAGGACCACCATCCAGGGTTACCGTGAGCGTGTAACTGCCCGCAGGTGGTGGAACAGCATTGAAGGTCGCGGTCACGACGCGATCTCTACTCATGTTCACGCTGCAGACGGGACGCTCTAAATCATCCATCCCAGGGGTACAACCGCTCCAGCTAATATTGAGACCATTGGCCGGGTTGCCGTAAAGATCTACGACACTGCCAGTTCGATAGCTGGCGGTACAGGTGGTTGTTGTCTCACCACGGTTAATACAATCGAGCTGAGGTGGTGTCTCGCGACTGACAATCTCGCCGGCGTCAGGCCCACCTTCGATCACCACACTAAGGGTGTAGATGCCATCACTATCCGCTGACTGCCGGGTAGTCAGCTTGCAGTAAGTGTCGTCGAGAACCGGTAAATTGAAATGATGATCGGCTGCTCCACCGTATCCCTGACAATCCCAGGTCAGGTTATCGTACTCGGTGGAAAAATCGGCTGAGAACAGCATATCCACGGACAACGTGGTATTGCCCAATGGATCTACAGTGGTCCAGCACAGGTCATCGTTGCAGCGGATATTTGCGCCAAACAGGGTAACAGCATGCGCACCATAACCCGATTTATAGAACAGCGCATGTCGATGGCAGGTCTCATTTTGCTCAGCGATTCCTATCACCAGCGTGGGAGACGACTTGTCACTGAAAGTACCGTCGCCCAACTGGCCCTGAGAGTTTTCACCCCAACTGCGCAGGCTTGCCGCATCACCCTGGCAGTCATCAGCCATGCCGATAGCCATGTTTCCACCGGCTTCTATGTCGGTCAAGGCCTGGTAGACAATAACAGCCGAGGGTGTGAGCGGATCGCCTTTGCGTCCAAGTTGCCCATTGCTGTTATCACCCCAGGTCAATGGCCAGCCAATAGTGCGCCGTAACGCCATGCTAAAAGACTCGCCTGCAGCGATATCGACTGCGTCGACAATGTTGCCGGAACGAACCGCAGTCAATCCGCTGGACTGGGTATCACCAGTACCGAGCTGTCCCCTGTCATTATTACCCCAGGCCCAGACAGTACCATCGAAGCGCAGCACCAGACCATGGTGCGCACCAGCGGCAATGCGCACAACACCGTTCAGATCGGCGATTTTGGTAGGTGTATAAACTGTGCTGTCGTGATAGTCAGCCGAAAGGTTACCCCAGAACCAGACCTCGCCCGCCTGGTCCAGCGCCACAGAGAATCCCTCACCGGCTGCAACCTGCACGATGTTGTCGAGAACTACCCGTACCGGCGTATCCTCATGCGCCACCCGCGTGGGTGAATCCTGATGTGCATAAGTCTTGCCGATCCCCAGTTGTCCGAAGGCGTTACTACCCCAGGCATAGACCTCACTGCCGTTAGCACCGTTAACCAGTGCCAGCGAGTGGTAGGAACCAGCCGCCACATGATCCACATTGGCAAGGCCCACGACAGTCACCGGATGACGCTTGTCCAGCAACGAGCCATCACCCAGCTGACCCACTTCGTTCGAGCCAAAGGCCACTACAGTGCCGTCATTGAGTTTGGCCAGCGAATGACGCGCACCCGCCGCAACCTGTGCCACATTGCCAAGATTACCCACAGGTTTGGGTATCGGATCGTATTGATTACCCGGCTTGCGAACACTGGCAAGCTGGCCGTCTTCATGGTTACCCCAGCCCCACAGCGTGCCATCCTCAGCAATCGCTAACATATGCGATGTGCCGACAGCCATGGTTCGGAAACGCGCTGGAGTATTCAGGTTGACTTCGGTAAGGTCTGCTGCGGGAGCAGCGATAGCAGGCAGTATTGAGACATGGATATAGTCATCTGCCGATACATTGTCCTGTGCGCTGATATCAGACACTCCTATACGATAGCCGCCAGCTGAAGTCGACGCAGCGGGTGTAATAGCCCATGTTTCGCAGCTATTACTGGCTGGATCGCAACTTCCGGGAACTATAGAGACCCCCAGTTCGGTTTCTGATATGTCGGTAATCAGTGTACGATCTGGAAACTTGTCGATTTCGGCAGTGCCAGTTTCCCCTGCTCTGAGAAACAGATGACTTCCAGGCCCAACACCTGCATAAAACGGGATAGCCCCATCGTTACTTGACTGGCCACAACCGCCTAAAAGCAAAACCAGTGAGACCACGCTGAAAATGAATGTGTTATGCCTACTCATGATTAATACCCCTGATCATTTCCCTAATTGAACGTGCAGGACCCGCCTTCGCAGATCACGCTGCTGCCACCTGTGCCGATAAAGCCCACAGTACCGCCACCACCGATCACACTGCCCCCATTTTGCTCGTGCCCGCCATGGAACCAGTTGATGTGCTGTTTCTGCTTTGGACGTGCATCTGCAAACAGGTTGTAGGCAATCGGTCCGCCTTCGAAACCGGCATTGCCGTTGGCTTCGAGAAAGTAGCGACCGGGGATAACGCGGCCATAAACCCGCAACAGGTACTGGTATTCCTGCGTGTGGATTTCACGTCCATTGACCCACACCCCAGTACCAGTGCCGGAAATGTCAGCAGGCATGGGGGCCGCAATGGACAGATTGGCAGGCAACTGACCTTTGTTGCCCTCGCCTTCATTGCCCCACAGGCCTGAACGCACGTCGTACCAGTAGCGCCCCGGTTTGAGATTGCTGTTGAGCTGCCGTTCCAGCTGCGACACCTGCGCAGCACTCAGGCTGACTCGGTTGACTACGACCTTGTCCTCTGCATTTGCCAGTGGCGCCAGTAATAAGCCGATGCTCATTAACAGTAGTAGCAGCACTCGTTGTATCGGCACCAACGCCGGTGTGATGTTTCTGCACAGGCAATCGTTAAGAAATAAAGAAGTGTATAAATATCCAGTTTTCATTTTTTTATTCCTGTTTAGTGTTTTTTGTACCCCGACCTGATTGTCGGTAAGCCAGTGCTCAGGTTTCCCTGAGTCACTGTTGTGTTGGTGAGTGGCAACCAGGTTGGAAAATGTTCGAAATTTATTTCTCATTTAATTACAGCTCTGGCCGGCTGCGATGGCATACAACACGGTCTGCACCATTTGCGAGGCGTCTTTATGCCAGCCATAGCCGCTGTCGCGCAGGTGGTTGGCAACTGTGGAACCATTTAAGTCGGTGTTGAATCCCTGGCGTGCTTCGGTGCAGCGGGTATCACTGACCAGACCCGGGTCGAGCGCATTGCCCAGCATAACGGTGCCGAGCGCGTTCAGATGTGCATTGTCATAGGTCGGGTCGGTGGGACAGTTGCCACCACTGGGGTCAGCGAAGCCGGTGCAGTTGTGTTGCACGCATTGAGTAAGCACATCGCTGCCACTGCTGAAGTCGCATACATAGCTGTCACCCCAGGCGCTGGGCGAAAAGTCACTGACCCGGTTGTTGCTGTCACGCGGTATACCGCTGTCGATCAGGCGTGCGGTTGTGGCGAGCGCGTTTATAATGACTTCACGCCGGGCGTGGTCCGGCGGCAGGTCGAGCGCGTGGTTGTAGAACAGTTCCTGCCACAGTGCGACATAGTGGAAGATGCCACTGGGCGCAAAGCCGCAGTTGTTCTGGTTGTTTGCTGCATCATCACTGTAGCAGAACACACCATTGGCCAGGTTATCATCCGCATACTCCTGCATCATCGTGTTGAACTGGTTGCGCAGGTTCGCGCCATTCACGGGCGAGAACTCAGCCGCGTAGCGCAGTGCATTCAAATGCTGCATGACCTGGCGTGTCATCACTCGCGCTGAGACGGTGTCTTCGCGATTGGCAGGGTTTGCAATATAGCGGCTGATGACGGTGTCGCCCGCCGCCTGGAAGCGCTCGGCCAGTGAGCTATAGGGGCGAATGACATAGGCCTTACCGGAACCCTGGTTGTAGAACTTGTCATCGGAACCATAACCGGAGCGATAGCGTGCGCCATCGCCGATACTGCTGGATGCAATCACCAGTCCATTACGGATACCGACCACGCCCCGGCTGCCGGTGTTGTAGGCATTGGATTTCCACAGATTCCATTCGGCGGGCAGCGCGTAATCCCACACCCACTGCGGGTCGCCAGTGACGAACCACATCAGCAATTCGGTATTGGTGGGACTCCAGATATTGCTGCCGGGTGAGTATTCATTCAGCGTGGTGTTGAGAATATCCTTGATACCTTCCTGCATGGAGTCGGTCCATCCCACCAGCGAATAGCCTTTCATTCGATCACGCTGCGCGCCACCGAGAATAGAATCATGCACTGAGTTATCGTGCGCGCCCTGGATGAGCGGAATCAGTGCCTGCATTTCTGCTGTGTCGGCTGCAGGCAGCGCCGGGTAGACCCTGGCCTGATTGAGCGACCATAGCGGCATGTGCCAGAGCAGACCGCGTTCCATGGCGGCGTTGTTTTGCTCAGCACGTGCGATCATCAGGTTGTCACCGAGTTCGTTGGGTTCCAGAGTCAGACGGCCCTGCCCCCACACACCCTGAGCTTCTCCGAGGATAAAAGGGTCAGAGCTATCTGACTTGATTGGATACAGGGTGACGAAGGCACTATCGGAGCCACTGGCTGCCTGTGCCACAACGCTCTGCGGCTCGCGAAAACGCATCCATGGTTGTTGTGCAAGCACGGTCAGGCTAGCATCGCTGACCCCGGCCACAGGTAGATTGAAAAATTCTGCAAAATTTGTGTTTGTTGATGAGGTGGTAGTAATTACCTCGGTAGCCCAGCGCCAGTCGCTGCCAGTCGGGTTACTTGCTGCACCTTTACGCTGGCTGATATCGCTAAGCATGAAGTTTTCGCTGTAACTGGAAACCGATGTGCTGTTACGAGCTGAGCGCAGCATCACGCTATTGCCATCCAGACCGCTGAAAGAAAACATCAGGCCGAGGTTTGAAATATTCAGACTACGGCTCCACAGATCCGAACCATTGATCGCCCCGCCCGGTGTAGCGGGATACATACCATCGCCACATTCGTTGACCAGATCGGTTTCGACATCAATGTCGGCGCTGCCGCGTACCAGAGTCCAGCGCAACGTATAGCCCAGCGGATCGCTACAGCCGGGGCCGCTGATACCGGTAATGTGGCCACGCGCACGGATCACGGTTTTTACCGGACCGCTTTGCTCCACCAGAAACTCATTGCTATCCACAACCGGGGTGCCGGTTTGACCGGTTGCCCCGTCGATCACCAGGCCGACATTGATTGATGCCGCTCCCAGCTGCGCATTGCTGATTCCGCTCGCTACGCCGGGATCGAAAGTGACCTGGCTAATACCGGTATCGACCGTGACGCTATTATTGGGGTTAGCCGTCAGTTGCAGGGCGTTAGCATCGGTAGCCGTCGGCGCTGTCGCACAGTAACGCAGCGAATAGTTACTGCTGCTGTTGGCATCAACGGCGGTAACTGCTGCAACTTCTAGCCATTTGATTGGCGCTGAGGTATCGGAAACCGCTGCGTTCCAGCGCGCCAGCGGGCGGAATTGCACGGCTGTTAAGGTTTCATTGGGACCCACCAGAATCAGGTTGTTGCTGTTTGTGATGTTAAGTTCACGCGCTATCGCCACCCCGCTCCAGGTTAGTTCAGCGCTACGGTTAACGGCCTGATCGTTACGCAATTCGAGTGTGGTAAGTGCCTCGCAGGTAGCACTTATTGCGCCCAGACTCGAAACCGCCGGAACCGCAGTGCCATTGTTGTAAAAAGGGCTTTGCGTGGAGGCGAGCAGGCCAAGGTCGTTAGCGTATTCCCAGCGCCAGCTTGCGGGGCGTGCATCCACCACGCCTGCCACGACCGCACGTACCTGGAAGTTATGCTCACCGGGATTAACGCTGATGTTGTGTGGACTCGTGCAACTGCTCCAGCCGGCAGCATCGAGATTACATTCGAAGCTGGCACCGCTGGGCCCACCAAAACTGAAGCTGGCACTGGCCGAACGCGTACCGGGAAATGGAGCCGCAGATATCCAGCTACGGCTGGAAACCCCGGTGCCGCTGTTGCCGCCCCCGGTATTGCCACCAGCGGAATTGCCTCCGCCTGCATTACCTTGCGGATTGCTATTACCGCCACCACCACAGGCAACCAGTGCTGCGCAACACAGCGCGATTAGTAACTGTGACAGGTAGCGCATCAAACGCAGCGGCCTGTTAGCTAAATGAATATTACTGTTTTGCACTACCTTCACTGGTGTTTTTTCTATGCGCATAGTTAGCTCCAACTTCGTTTCTGATATTTTTAAAAGGGGTTTAACTACAGGGCTTATCTCCCCTTAACATGGCTTTCACCGAATCTCAGCAGGTTTTGCCCCCGCCTGTTCGTATGCGGGTAGGTGGAGACTGCGCGCAAAAGGGTTCGAAATTTAATGCGTGATTTATAAAATTTTTTTGGGCTGTATTTAAGGTAGCTGCTAACAGAGGTCAATAGCGGGCAGGTTTGTACCATTACCCTGTTTCTGTAGCCTGGCGGGGTGTTTTTAGGTTATGGAGTAAAACTCGCAGTTGATCATCTCACTGACGCAACGGTATACTTTTCACCTTATTTTCAATCCAGGTAATTGTAGATAACACCGCAGCTCAATCAGGAACAATACCTCTGGAATAATAAACCACATTTTAAGGATACAGGTGTTACAGTATGAGCAAGATAAATACACCACAACGGGCCGCGCAATTAACTCCACAGCTCCCTGTGTCCCGTGGTTAGGTTAGCATTCCACTAAAAAACCATTTCCTTTTCGAACCATTTCACTACTGACGACCACTCATGGATATACAGGCCGCGACCACTGACAACCACGAAGACTTGTTAATCGCTGCTGGCTGCGGAGATCATGATGCATTTCAGCGCCTGTACAAACTGACAAATCGACGCATATATGCGTACTTATGTCGCTTGTTAAATAACGATTCAATGGTAGAAGATGTGTTTGTAGATGCCTATAACGAGATCTGGAATAGCGCGAAGAACTTTCAGGGTAACTCCAGCGCGCTTTCCTGGATGACTGGCGTATCGCGTAACGTGGCGATGAACATGCTGAAGAAAAAGCGCCACCATGAGGATATCGACCAGCTCGATTATCAGCTCGCCAACCAGCAGGATGATGAACTGGAACGTAACGAAAAAGCAACCATCATCCATCGCGCACTGGCCGAACTTAAACCCCAGCATCGCGAAATTCTGGGCCTCGCCCTACTGCGCGAATACAACTACCAGACAGTTGCTGAAATACTGGAAATACCGGTAAATACGGCCAAGACACGCGTGTTTTATGCCAAGGAACTGTTAATGAAACAACTAAGCAAGATGGGTATTAGTAAAGATGACATCTAGTGTGGAACATTTTCGAGAACTGATTCCGTTGCACCTCAACGGCAGCCTGTCCGAGCAGGAGACCCGTGAATTCCTGCAGGCATTACAGAAATACCCTGAACTCGAGCAGGAACTGTCGGAATTCAACGAAATCAATGACGCCTTCAACGCGATGCCGATGCCGGATGAAGCGCATTTCGATACATTGTTTGAAAAGATCGCAGCGAAAAATTCACTGGCTACAGACAAACACGCGTCTACAGCAGCGACACCGGCGCAGCCGACTTTGCTCGACACGCTGCGGCAGTGGTTCGGCAATCCGTTTCTGTCCTGGGGTGTTGCCCTGGCTCAGTTTGCCATCCTTGCGGTAGTAATTTTCTCACTGCCACCGGATCATCCCGAGCAACGTTACCAGACGCTGAGCGATAACAGCCACGCGCAGGCGGCAAATCTCAATATCGTATTCACGCCCAGCGCGACGCTGGAACAGATTAACAGCTTGCTACACCAGTACCAGCTCGAAATCGTCTCAGGCCCCTCTTCCGCAAATGTCTATTCCATCAGCACTGGGCAGACATCCGATCTGGATAAGCTGCTTGGGCAGTTAGGCCAGCACGAACTGGTGCGTTTTGCGCAAAAGACCCGGTTGGAGTAACAGGCATGTCTAATACAGCTGTATTCAAATTCACGCTTTTGCAACTGGCCTGCCTGCTGCTGATGCAGCCGATTGCTGCTTCTGCACAACAGCAGAACTCGATCATTGATATCGAAATCGACAACGGTTTCAATCCTCAAAGCCTGTCTATCCTGCTCGACAATCAGGATATCAGTGAATTCGCGGTAACCACCACTGGCGGTATCCGCATCGACACCGGACAACTGATGCAAAGCGGCAAACATACCCTGCTGGTATCTTACCTATCGGCCGAAGGCTATCGTATACGCAAACTGATCGAACTGGACCAGGCCAGTCAGTCCAGCTTTTACGATGGCACGCTGAAACTCGGCATTACCCTACGTGGCAAACTGCAGGATAAAAATGATATCAATGCCCAGGATTACGAAACAGACACTTATCTGGGCCACCAGGGCTACTGGCAAAACGCAAGCTGGTCAGGCAATGTAAACGCAGATCTGTGGCTGTTTGACCGTGGCACCGACATTGACCCGTTAAAAAATAATCACGCTGAGCTGATCAATTATTACGCCAGTGCCCAGCATAAAAATGACAACAATAACATGCTGGCCGAGGTGGGTTACATCCAGTTAAATGAGTCCCAGAACACCATCGACCAACTGGCGCGACGTGGAGCACACGCCAATTACCAGGGCGAAAGCCTGTCGTTGGATCTCTTTACCGTCAATAGCCAGCAGCAACTGGGATCGGGAGGCTCTGCCGGTTTTGGTGATGGCAGTGATAATAACATCATCGGTATCTCAAGCGGCTGGACGGCGATTGCTTCCGCCGAACAAACCCTGAACCTGCGCGCGATATACAGCAAAGGCGCGCAAAACGGCGATTCACTGGGCATACTGGGCGCAAGCCAGCCAAGCGAGGGGGAAGTCAGCGCCGTGCTGCTGCAGTCCACCCATCATAACCTTGGCTTAAATGTCGAGGCCGAGTTTGACCAGTCGAGTTTCGATGCTAATAGCAGCGACAGCCTGGCCGCCAAAGATGACAAAGCCTATGGACTGCGCGTAAAAGGAAACGGTGACTGGATCGACTACAGCGCTGCTTATGAGTACATTGGCACCAATTACGCAGTGGTGGCAAATCCATTACTGCAGAATGATCGTGAATATATTGTGATGGCCGCCAGCATGGGCCGTGGTGAACATGCTTTCACCCTCAGGGCGCAACAGGAACATGACAATCTGGATGATGAAAGCACACGCGCCCGCCTCATTACCAGTTACCTCAATGCTGAGTACCTGTATCGTAAAGGACGCAATTTCTCCACAGTCATCAGCCTGCAAAACAACCAGTTAAAGAGTGAGAACGAACCCGCTGCCAGCGATATACGCGATTCGTCTACCGACAGTGTGCTGGCCAAACTCAGTTTCGTTACTGGACAGTGGAACCATTTACTCAGCTACCTGGTGTCCGAGCTAGATGACAATACCACCAGCAACAATGACAGCCGCATCACTTCAGCAACGCTGGCGACCAGCCTGTATACAGGTCCAGTGATGTTCACACCCAGTTATACCAGCACTGAAACCAGCTATAACAGCGGACAAAAAACCACCCAGAGTATCCTGAGCCTGTATCTGCTGGGCAAAACCTTTAAGGATCGACTCGGCTACCAGTTGTCGGGCTCCTATAGTGACTCACGCGATAACAGCGGTCCCGATACCAGATCGACTTATGTTGTCGCAAGCACCGACTGGTCGCTGGGCCGGATCAATGTTATGTCTGCGCATATGCAACATTCTATTGGCCTGGAACTGGAATGGTATGACAGTGAAAACGACGGCAGCACGATCCAGGATGATTCACTGGCCTGGCTGACTTACAAGCTGGTTGTTGCCAACCAGCCATAGTGAGGAGACAATCAAAATGACTCAATTGATACGTATATGCCTGGCTACTCTGGCCCTGTTTCTGTTCAACAGCCAGGCCGTTGCCAGTATTAACTTCCTCGTCACACCACCAAACCCTTCGCCGAGCGGTGTACCTTTAACATTCACCTGGGCCGACGACTGCGATCTGGTATCCATCAATTATGGTGATGGCAGCTTTGATACTGCCCCTGCGACTGTTCCCGGTACCATCACCCATGTTTATGAGTTGCCTGGTACCTATCATGTTACTCTTAGCGGTTCAGGATGTATCGTCGGAGGAGTTGGTCTACAACAGGATTTTATCACGGTATTTATTGTGGGTTCCGGGACAACACCGCCGCCAGCCCCTGGTACGGTAACCACCACACCAACCGAAGTCAGCATAGAACAATTACAGCTGTATTTTGATAATCGCCTGCCCAAGATCAGTGTCCCCAGGAACAAAACGGACCTGCAGGCGCACGCGCAAATTCGTTATACCGGCAGTGGTATTTTCCAGGCTTACTGGACCGTGGATGGCAGAATCATAGACCGCATCGACAAACACCTGATTTCAGCAGGCACGCTCGAACTCAGTACACCTGATTATATTCCTTTACCAACGCTGGTGAGTGGACCCCATAGCGTTCAACTGGTGGTAACCTCCCCAGCACTTAGCGCTGCTACCCTGCCGAAAGCCATTTACTTTGTCACCCAGGTCGATGCGCAGGCGGCCAGGCCCGAGCTGATCGCTCCCACCGATAATTACTCTATCACTAGCACAGGCGATGTGGACTTTCGCTGGTTTAGCAGTACACAACCCGACAGCTACCGCTTCGAGATTCTGCAGCAGGACAATAAAAAAGTGGTGTTTTCAGCCGTCACCAAACAACCTCAATACACGCTGAAGCAATCCTTCATCAGGGACTTCCTGCAAGAGGGTACCGCCTATCGCTGGCAGGTAAGCGCGCTGGACAGTACCAGGCAGGTCATCGCTACCAGCGAGCCGAATGCACTTTCGCGTGCGCCTGAGTCCTGGGTCGTGGATCACCAGTTCCTGCTCATTGTTGATGACAGCCTGCTGGGTAACTCGCTCAAGTTAAAACTGATCGACGAATACCAGCTGGATGTGATCGAGCAGTTTAGCCTGAGCAGCCTGAAGCAGGCGGTGGTGGTGTTCCAGACCCAACGCGAGAGCACACAGCTGATCAACGACTTGCTCAGGCGTCCTGGTGTCATCGGCGCACAACCCGACTACATCTATCGTACTGACGCCGGCCCAGCGACTGCGGAACCTTTACAGGATCTGGTATCCCTGTCGCAACTAATGGATTACCCATTGTTACACCAGACCCTGACGGGAGATGGTAGCAGGATTGCAATCATTGATACTGGAGTGCAGCTTGATCACCCCGACCTGAAGGCTGCCCAGATCACTAGTGCGAATTTCATCAGAGATGAGGAGTACCGGGCGGAGATCCACGGTACTGCGGTAACCGGCATCATCGCGGCCCAGACCAACGATTTCGGTATCGATGGGCTCGCCCCCAGAACGAGCATATTGGCGTTACGCGCCTGCCGACAGTTACAGGCTGGGGCGGAAGCAGCGGAGTGTTATAGCTCAACTCTGGCCAGGGCCCAGGACAAAGCCATCAACGAACAGGTACAACTGGTCAACTTCAGCTTTGGCACCCCGGCCGCAGATCCCCTCATGAGTAACCTGATCCAGTATGCGTCGACCCAGGGCATGATACTTATTGCATCTGCTGGTAATGACAGGAACCAGCAACAACTATCTTTTCCCGCCAGTCATAGCGAGGTAATCTCGGTGGCGGGTATGGATGGGCAACGCCCCTTCCCCAGCCAGTTGCTGGCCGACAAGGCCGACCTGCTGGCACCTGCCGAACAGATATTCAGTACCGTGAGCGGGGGACGCCATAATTTTCTCAACGGCACCTCAATGTCCAGTGCCATCGTGTCGGGTATCATCGCACTGGCCTTGCCGCAGTCGAGCGAGCATGCTTTGACCCTGAAACCGCAGCAACGTGAATTCTGTAGCTGGGTCAACCAGCTACTTAAAACCGATAGCTGTAAAATAAAATAATGAGGGTAATCCCAAAAGGCTCTGAGGTAATGCGTAAACTGCCTCAGTGCCTACCGGGGTTCACTAGTGTGCCCAGGACTTGCACAGACTTGCGCAAATTAGAGGATCTTTTCATGTACTGAAATTTTACCCCCTGCACGCCTGAGCTAAGCATGCAGAGGGTAACTGCAACAGCCCGTAAAGAGATACTAGAAAATCTCTGCGAAAAAGTCCTTCATGCGCTGCCAGGAACGTTTGTCTGCTTTTTCGTTGTACGCCAGTTGCTCCATACCAAATGCGCCCGCATCAGGGTTGGTAAAACCATGGCGGGTGTTGGCATAGATATCCATCTCCCAGTCAACATTCGCTTCACTCAGGGCCTTTTTAAATTTGACTATACGTTCCGCAGGCACAAAGGGATCGGCATCGCCATGCGCGATTAATACCCGGGATTTAATTGCAGCAGCCTGCTCTGGAGAAGCCGGCGGCAATGAACCATGAAAGCTGACCACAGCATCCAGATCTGCGCCGGCATAGGCCATTTGCATCACTGTGGCCCCACCAAAGCAGTAACCGATAGCCGCAAGTCGCGAGCTATCCACCTGAGGACTCGCTTTCAGCTGCTCCAATGCGAGCAGAGCCCGCTGCTGCCAGGCTTGCTGATTCTGCGTGATTTGAGTCATCCAGCCCTGCGCATCCTTTGCATGCGTGGTTACCTTACCCGGGCCATACATATCCGCAGCAAACGCAACATAGCCCTCTTCGGCCAGCTGACGGGCACGTTGCTTTGCGTAGTCGTTCAGTCCCCACCATTCATGTACAACGATAACGCCTGGACGTTTACCCTTTTTCGCATCATCCCAGGCGAGATACCCCCGGAGTTGCTGGTCACCATCCTGATAGACAACTTCCTTGCTACGCACCTCAGCCCACAAGTTGGATGCGAAGGTTAGAGCAATTAGTGTAATGAGTAGCTTTTTCATTTTTGATCTCCTTGGTTAATAGTAATGGCGTGTAACCCTGTTGAGTAAACGGGTGCATATCACGCATCTGGTTTATCACAGTTTTTTGTTATTAAAAGCTATAGGAATAGTAAGATTTATTTGGGTAATACCTCCTCTTATGGACGGTTAACAGCACTCATTCAGGTCAATCAGGATGCGATATAAGCACGCATCGCATCAGCTTCTGACTGGACTTCTATGATACGGTATTTGACCAGATCACCTATGCTCACCAGACCAACCAGTTTATCGCCTTCGAATACAGGCAAATGCCGAACGCGCCGGTCAGTCATCATACTCATGGCTTCATTCACGGTATTACCAGGCTGGCAACGAACCAGCTCTGTAGTCATAAGGTCAGCGACCGTAAGATTGAGTAGATTATCTGGATGTTGAGAGATACCTGCGACGATATCGCGTTCGGAAATAACCCCGATGATTTTGGTCTGATCATCCTCGACAAACAGTGCGCCAATTTTATGCTGGGTCATGATGCTTGCAGCATTCGTGATGCTGTCAGTGGATTTGATTCGGTAAACTTCGCCGGTACGGTTTTGTAACAACTCACTGAGTTTCATTTTACTCCCTCCGATTTACGATCAATATGGACCGACCCTCATTATGCCAGATAACAAGCAGAAAACACCCTATCCTCGTAACCAGCGATGAAACCTTTCAACCCAATGCAGTACGCGTTTCGGCGCATGCGCACGTTTCCATTCACCGGCAACATACTTGTTGGCTTCTGCCAGCGTCGGGTAGATATGGATCGTGCCAAGGATTTTATTCAGTCCCAGGCCATGCTTCATCGCCAGCACGTATTCCGCAATAAGATCACCGGCATGTTCACCCATAATGGTCACACCGAGGATTTTATCCTTACCAGGTACGGTTAATACCTTAACCAGTCCATGAGCTTCACTATCAGCAATAGCCCGATCCAGATCATCGATGCCAAAGGTTGCCACCTCGTATGCAATACCCTGTTCTCTGGCCTCAAGTTCATTGATGCCTACTCGGGCAACTTCGGGTTCGGTGAAGGTCGCCCATGGGATAACGGAATAATCGGTCTTAAAACGCTTGAATATTCCAAACAGGGAGTTAACCGAGGCATACCAGGCCTGATGCGCTGCAGTATGGGTAAATTGATAGGGTCCAGCCACATCTCCGCAGGCATAGATGGTCGGAATACTGGTTTGCAGGTATTCATTGACTTCGATGGTACCACGCGGTGTCAGATTAACGCCCAGCTCCTGCAACCCAAAACCCTGAGTATTTGGCGCACGGCCAACGGCCACCAGCAGACTATCGAATGGCAGCTCAACATCCTGTCCCTGATATTCAGCAATCAGTATCTTTTGACCATCGCGCTGGATGAATTTTTTTGCTTTATGGCCAACCCGAACATCCACACCCTCTGCGATAAATTGTTTGGTCACCATTTCAGAGATTTCCGGATCTTCGCGCATCATAATCCGATCCATCATTTCTACCTGAGTGACCGCTATTCCCAAACGGTTAAAGCTCTGTGCCAGTTCGCAGCCTATTGGGCCGCCACCCAGCACTAACATGTTGTCAGGCTTGTCACGCATCTGCCATAGATTATCTGAGGTGTAGTAATCAATGTCCTGTATGCCTTCAATTGGAGGTACAAAGGGTCTGGCACCAGTAGCAACAACAATATTGCGTGCAGTAATAGTCTGACCATTAACCTCGACTGCATAGGGTGAAATGATTCTGGCTTCACCTTCGATTACGTCCACGCCCAGTTGGCTATAGCGTTCGACTGAGTCATGCGGTTGTATTGCTGAAATCACCGATTGAACACGCTGCATCACCTCAGAGAAATCAAAATCGGCAGCGGCTTTTTTAATACCAAACTCCGGACTACGCGCGATATGCGAGAGAAATTTAGCAGAACGTATAATTGCTTTGGAAGGTACACAGCCGGTATTCAGACAGTCACCCCCCATCTTATGTTTCTCGATCAGGGTCACCTTAGCCTTAACAGCTGCCGCAATATAGGCAGTGACCAGTCCAGCTGAGCCTCCGCCTATCACAATCAGGTTGGTATCGAATTTTGCTGGCCGGGGATGGGCTTGCATGACTTTTCTCAACTTAATGGTATCGATAATCTTACGACCTATAAAAGGTAGCAATGCCAGTAAAACAAAAGAGAAAATAATTTCAGCTGAGGCAATATCACTCAGCGCGTTGATCTGTGAAAGCTGTGTGCCAGCATTTACATACACGATGGTGCCTGCCAGCATACCCAACTGGCTCACCCAGTAAAAGGTCCTGGTTTTCAGGTGCGTCAAGCCCATCACCATGTTAACGATAAAGAATGGAAATGCGGGTACCAGGCGTAGTGCAAACAGATAAAACGCACCATCCTTCTCGATCCCCTGATTAATGGTTTTTAATTTTTCGGCAAATCGCTGCTGGACTGCATCGCGCATGATATAGCGCGAGACCAGGAAAGCGCAGGTGGCACCCAGCGAACTGGCGAAAGATACAACAACAACGCCCGTCAACAGTCCAAAGATTGCACCAGCAGCCAGTGTCATAACAGCAGCGCCCGGTAATGAAATGGCGGTAATCAGGACGTATAAAATGAAAAACAACAGCACGGTTAACAGACTATTCTGCTGGTAATAATCATGAATGATCTGCTGTTGTGATTTTATATAGCCCAGCGTTAGATACTGCCCCAGGTCGAAACTGAAAAAGAGCATGACAATGACTATTAAAACAACAAGAAGCAGAATTTTTTTCATCGCCTTAGCTATTATTGTTGTAGCGTTTAACGCTACCGTTGCGAAGCCCGTGTCATGTCATGGACATAACGATTACAGGATGACAGGTATGGTTTCTCTGTGACTGTATTTCTTATTACATTTTCTTTGGATAATCATAATCCAGTAAAGTGCCCGACGATCTGGAGATATTTTTCCACTCCCTATCAAACTCAATGGTCGAAATCGCACAGGTAGGCAT
This sequence comes from Gammaproteobacteria bacterium, assembly GCA_050288105.1. GTDB lineage: Bacteria > Pseudomonadota > Gammaproteobacteria > JACNJF01. The sequence continues at coordinate 139,894 of JBNKDE010000012.1, read as the reverse complement.
ATTTGAGGTGTGATAACCACTGAGATAATTGGAAAAGCTGGTCATATCGGGGTTATGGCCGACCAGCATTAAGGTATTGATCTCAGCATCGCAATGCTGCACCAATGTGAGCATAGATTGCACGCCTGAAAAATACAGCTCTGAATCAACCAGGATCTCATCCTGATCGAAACCTATCGCATCAGCCAGGTATCGTGCCGTGGTCAGGGCTCTCAGTGCCGGACTGGAGATGATGCGTTCAATCTCAATATGCCGTTGACTTAACCTCTGCCCCATGTCCAGCGCACTGGCATGGCCTCTTTTATTTAATGGCCGCTGCTGATCAGGTAGTGACTGATCTTTCCAGGAAGATTTTGCATGTCTAACCAGAAGTAATGTTTTCATTTTTCAAACCCGCGTCAGGCTGGTTCTGACGATGCTATATTTTCCGATGCCCATTGTAAAATATCTTCTTCCGGACCTTTAAAAACAATCTCTACCGGCTTCTTTTTTAATTGATACTGGTACATGGGGTCGTAATATTCTTCCAGCAACTGCTGAATCCCGGCATCAAAACCATGACTATCACCACTATCGAAAAGCATGGACAATGCATTCGAAAACAGCTGGTGTATATTCTGATACCTTTCACCACCCAGTCTGTTCTTTATACGAGACAAATTGTCCAGCACAAAACGACTAAACTCTGCATCTGCCTGCTGTGCAAATTGCTGCTGGTATTGCGGCCAGTTAAATTCAATATAATCTTCACGGATAATGTCGACTCGCTGCTGTAGCGAGCGCTCAAGGAATATGCGTGGTGAGTTTTCCATTTTTTGATAAAACGCTACAGGCGTAACAATACGCCCTATCATTTTGCCTTCATCTTCCAGCAGTATTGGCACTTCCGGATACTGATGGCGGTGTTTGAGGCAGGCAATTGATAACTGGTTTTCGAAATCGATTTGTGCAGGTTGATGATCATTCACATCTCGACCAAATGCCGAGCCACGGTGATTGGCAAGGCCTTCAAGATCAACGTGATGGCGGGTTTTTATCAGCACGCGGGTTTTACCTGATCCGGTCATACCGCTAAGGATGACGAATGGAATCTGCTGCTGGCTGATTTCCAGTTGCTGCAGTAAATAACTGCGCATAGCCTTGTAGCCACCTTTAATCAGTGGATATTCTATCCCCTGTTCCTTTAACCAGGCCTGGGTGGTTCGAGAACGCAAACCACCTCGAAAACAGTACAGATAACCCTCGGGGTGTTGTTCAACAAATGCTTTCCACTGTTGCAAACGACTTTCCCGAATCTCAGGCGTGGCCAGCTTTAGCCCCAGCTCTATCGCTTCATCCTGACCCGCATCCTTATAGCGCTTACCAATCGCCGCGCGTTGTTCATCATCCAGTAGCGGGACATTGATGCTATGCGGGAAGGCTCCCTGATTGAACTCTACCGGCGCACGCACGTCCATCATCGGCGTATCCGATAGAAATAAGGTAGCATAGTCTTCGGTATCAGAACGTGACATCAAAAACCTATCTCCCAGCACTGGTGGATTTTGGGTCGGCGTTTAAAGTCTTCCGGTATGGTTTGCGCGGTAATATCTTTTACCTGATAACGTCGTGACACCTCGGCGTTGAGCCTGAATCCTTTCTTATTAGTTGAGAATATCAGCATGCCATCTTTTTCAAGTAGATCCATAGATTGTTGGATGAGTTTCACATGATCACGCTCTATATCCAGAATTTCCTTCATCTTCTTGGAATTCGAAAAAGAAGGCGGATCCAGGAAAATGAGATCAAATTTTCGGCTAATACCATAGCGTTTGGGCTGCCGTAATAACTCGATACAGTCCCACTGCAGGAACTGGTATTTTTTATCATCCACCAGATTATTTAATTCAAAATTTTCCTTAGCCCAGTTGATATAGGTAGCCGACATATCCGCACTCACTACTTCGCTTGCCCCACCCAGGGCAGCCTGGACGCTTACCGAGGCGGTATAGCAGAATAGATTGAGGAATGATTTGCCCTGAACCTGTTCAAAGATACGTTGCCGAGTTGTGCGATGATCAAGGAATAAACCGGTATCCAGATAATCCTCCAGGTTAACCAGCAGTTGCGCAGCACCTTCAGTTACCTGTAACAGGTCGCCTTGCCGTCCCTGTTTTTCATATTGCTGCTTACCCCGCTGACGCTGCCTTAATTTACTGAACAGTTGCCGCTCATCGATATTGAAGTAGTTTTTGATCACCTGCTGAGCCAGTTGTATACGATGTGCAGCCTTTTCGGCTTCTATGGTTTTAGGCGCCTGGTATTCCTGTAAATGGTACCAGACTCGATCTAATTGCAGGCTACTGCGATAGCAATCCAGCGCGAATGAAAATTCAGGTAAATCCGCATCGTACACACGGTAGCAACTGACCTGGTTACGCTTCGCCCATTTAGACAGGTGTTTATCATTCTTTTTAAGGCGATTTAACAGCGCGTTAGCTTCCTGGTCCTGCGCGTCTATGGCTATGGTTTCAGTTACCGAGCGTACAGCTGTTTCAGTAGTTTGATCAGGTTGTGAAGGTGATTGCTGTATATCAAAAGAAGCAAACACACAGCTTAACTGACCATTGTTAACCGATTTTTTATAGCTACGATTAAGCCGTAATCGATGTAATAGATCCGGGTTAGCTGAAATGATATTTAACGATGCCTGGGTGCCCGACTCAGCAAAGCCCTTAAACACTTTTCCCATCTGGGAATATAGTGTGGCAAGTCCCTGCTCGGCCTGTAAGCGCTCACCGTAAGGGGGATTAATGATTATGATGGGCGTTTTTTTAATACCCTGTGGCGTTAATTCATTAATGTCCCGTTGTGTAAACTGGATCAGGTCGTCGACACCTGCACGCATCGCATTGTCCCTGGCGATCTCGAGTGCCCGACTGTCGATATCGCTGGCGAGGATTTCACAATCCGGTGCGGGATCTATACCCTGCTCTGCCTGCTCCAGGCAACTTTCCCACAGTGCTTTATCATGTCCCAACCAGCGCAGAAAACCGAAATAGTCTCGATCCAGTCCCGGCGGTATATTTGCAGCCATCATCGCGGCTTCTATAGCAAAGGTACCGGAGCCGCACATAGGGTCTATCAAACTATGTGTACTGGATGCTTCGCGTGACCAGCCAGACTGCATTAGTAAAGCGGCAGCCAGGTTCTCTTTCAACGGTGCCCCACTATGCTGTAGGCGATAGCCCCGTCGATGCAGCGACTGACCGGAAAGATCCAGACTCAAGGTTGCGGTGTTTTTATGAATAATTAAATGGATACGTACATCAGGGCGTTCCTTTTCAATTATGGGACGACTGTTGACCGTATTCCTGAAATAGTCGACTACTGCATCCTTAACTTTTAAAGAGGCATAGTGACTATGGTGAATATCAGAACGTGATAGAGTTGCTGCGACTGAAAAACTATGGCGTGATGTCAGATGCTTTGACCAGTCGATATCATAAACCTGCTGATACAGAATCTCTTCATTCTCGGCCTTAAAGGTTTTTAGCGGCAGGTATACCCGGTTCGCCAGACGCGAAAATATGCAGACTCTATAGGCGAGCTCAACTGTCCCTCTTAACTCTATACCACCGTAAACTTTCTTAATCTGAATATCAGGGTCATTGGCTTTAGAGAGTATTTCTCTGACCTCGTGAAACAATGCGGTTTCAAAGCCTTTGTGACCGGTTACGAAAAAATTGTGGGATTGTGTCATGGTTTTATTATCTCACCACGGAGAACACAGAGGACACAGAGAAAGAACCTTTGTATAAAACTATATTTAACTTCATTTATCTAACTGTCCAAATCTACATTAATGAATTAGCAAAAAGATCTGTAAAGATCATTTCCACTTTTTAAAACCTCTGTGTCCCCTGTCAACTCTGTGGTTAAATGCTTTTTACCTTAGAGAACAAACCTTTTAATACCATTCTTTAAAAGCCCTGTATTAAAATTTATTAATAGTCCTAGAGGTATTTTGGCCAGCTTCATATAGGTCAAAAGATGAGCCTCATGTAATTTCGTAAGCGACTCAACACTTTTCAACTCAACTATTAAGTTGCCTTCGACCAAAAAATCAAGCCTATAACCACAGTCAATATCCACCTTCTTATAGCGTAAAGGTAAGGGTTTTTGTATGTCATGCTGAATCCCATGAGATGTTAATTCGTAAGCCAGACATTTCTCATAAGCTGACTCTAACAAACCGGGTCCTAACTCTTTATGTACTTCAACAGCAAGCCCAATCACCTTCCCCGTTAATTCACTATTATTAACATACATATCAAACCTCCCTGTTCTCTGTGCGCTCTGTGGTTAAATTTAAAATTCTATAAAAGCACCTTCTCCATCCCACCATGAGACATCTTGGTCAGGAAGGTTTCCAGCCATTTTTCACCATAGTTCAGGCGCGCCAGCTCGACCACAATGTAATCGGTATTCATGCCGGTCAATTTCTCATAACGCGACAGCCCTTGCTGGCAGGCTGGACAGGATGTCAGGCATTTTACCTGCACCGTGCTGTCGCCTGCCTGCACGACCTCCCTGGCCTGTTGCATGGACTCCAGTTTGCGATTAAATAACTGGTGAGCAATATCCGGCCGTGCAGTCGCGAGGGTACCGGATTCACTACAGCAGCGCGTTGTTAGCTCTACTGACTGACGCATCAGTTTGCTGGCAACTTCGATAGGTTGCTGATTCTTGATCGGGCTGTGACAGGGATCGTGATAAATATATCGCGTGCCAGAGTCCTGCTTGATCTCAAAGCCTTTTTCAACCAGGTATTCATGGATATCCATAATACGTGAACCGGGAAAGATTCGTTCGAACTCGTATTTTTCCAGCTGATCCAGGCAGGTACCACAGGAAACAATAACCGTTTTTATGTCCATATAGTTCAGTGTATTGGCAACACGATGAAACAGTACACGGTTCTGCGTTGTTATCTGGTGCCCTTTTTCTTCATGTCCCGCGGCAATCTGCGGATAACCACAACACAGGTAACCAGGTGGCAATATGGTTCTAGCACCAGCTTCGTATAACATGGCAATAGTTGCCAGGCCTACCTGACTGAACAGACGTTCCGAACCGCAGCCTGGGAAATAAAATACCGAGTCGCGATCTTCTCGGGGGACTTCCGGGTTGCGAATAATGGGTACCATATCTGGATCATCTGCTACCAGTATTTGACGCATGGTTTTATTGGGCACATTGGCCTGCACAGGGTTTCGCACAAAATTGACGATTTGCTGTTTGACTATGGGCTTACCCGTCGATGCTCGTGCCTGCTCATACCGCTTTGGTGCAATACCCAGAGTTTTCAATACCATGCGCAAAGTACGAATTGATTTAAAACCCCATTGCAGCATCAGCTTTCGCGACCAGTTAATCAGACTGGGATCCTGTAAGTTCAGGAACCAGATTGCGAGAATAGAACCGAGGCTTTTTCGTCGCTGCTTATTGTTGGTAAGCAGCGTTCGCATGGCGATAGTGACATCTCCGAAATCGATATTCACCGGACAGGGGTTCAGACACTTATGGCAGGTGGTACAGTGATCAGCGACATCATTTAATTCATCAAAATGGCGGTTGGACAATCCCCGACGCGTCTGTTCTTCATATAGAAATGCCTCGATAATCAAACCGGTTGCCAGAATCTTGTTGCGCGGTGAGTACAGCATATTGGCACGCGGTATGTGTGTCATACACTCCGGCTTGCATTTTCCACAGCGCAGGCAGTTTTTGATGGAGTCATTGATGTCCCCCATTTCACTGTATTCCAGGATAATCGCTTCCTGCTCCAGCAGGCGTAAGGAGGGTGTATAGGCATTGGTCAACCCGGAACCTGACAGCAATTTACCTTTGTTAAAGTGCTGTTCGGGGTCTACCTGTTGCTTGTAGCGAGCGAAGGCTTCCAGTTTATCGGCTTCCAGATATTGAACCTTGGTCAGGCCAATACCATGTTCACCGGAGATAACGCCATCCAGTGAAGTTGCCAGCTGCATAACTTCATCCACAATCAGCTCTGCCTGGTGCAGCATCTCATAATTATCTGAGTGCACCGGGATGTTGGTATGCACATTTCCGTCGCCAGCATGCATATGCAGCGCGACAAACAGGCGCGAGTCCTTGATTTCTTCATGTATCCTGGCGAACTTCTTACGAATATCCGCATACTCCAGACCTGAGAATATTTCGTCGAGCTGTTTTTTAACCTGATCTCGATAGCTAATCGTCAGCTGATTGCGTAACAGGCAGTCAATCACCCGATCACCTTCATTGATTTCAAAGTTCAATTGATCGGCAAACTGACTGGCCGGAGTTTCAAAATGTCCCAGCCACTGCTCCCACTGAGCGATCTGGGCTGATAAACGGGTCAGGGCAAAATCAATTTTGGAAATGAAAAGTTCATCCGGTTCTGATGACTGGTTTAACTTATGCTGCAACTCGAGCAGGTATTTTTTCAATCCCAGACAGATCTCCACCTTGTTACTGATCGATTGCCGGATGTTAATCACCTCAATTCCACGACTGTACTCACTCAGGTTTTCCAGTGGGATAACCACGTCTTCATTGATCTTGAAGGCATTGGTATGCGCAGAAATTGCTGCGGTACGTTTTCGGTCAGACCAGAAACGCTCGCGCGCAGCTTTGGAAACAGCAATAAATCCTTCAGCCTGGCGTTTGTTCGCCAGCTCCACCACCGCTGAACAGGTACTTGCTAACAGGTCATCGTCATCAGAAATGATATCCGCCAGTAACAGCATCCTGGGCTGGTCGGAACGATTGGCTTTGGTACTATACTGAACTGCCTTGATGTAGCGGGCATCCAGATGTTCCAGCCCGGCTAGCAATACACCGTCGGTTTGATCGATCAGGTTCTTGATTTCGACAATGGCGGCGACGTCTTTACCAGCATCCTGATTAAAAAATTCCAGGCACACAGTACGCGTAAATTCCGGGATGGGATGCAAGACAAAGGTAGCTGAGGTAATCAGGCCATCACAGCCCTCTTTCTGAATACCTGGCAAGCCGGCGAGGAACTTGTCCGTAACATCCTTGCCCAGCCCAACCTTTCTGAAGGTCGCGCCAGGTATTCGAAGGATTTCTGGATTTCCGATCACCTTGCCCTTACGTCGGTCATAGCGGGTGATTTCGAATTCCACCATTTCCTGCAGATGGATCTTGCCCATATTGTGGTTCAGGCGTTTGACTTCGAGCCAGTTGGCATCAGCAGTTACCATCTTCCAACTCAACAGATTATCCAGCGTGGTACCCCAGATTACTGCTTTTTTCCCGCCTGCGTTCATCGCGATGTTTCCACCAATCGTGGATGCATCCTGAGAGGTCGGATCAACCGCAAAAGCCAGTTTCTGTAGCGCAGCTCTGTCTGCAACGCGGCGCGTCACTACGCCCGCTTCCGCATCAATTGCATGCACCTTGATATCGCTACCGGGTAAAGAAACCTCTTTAACCTCACCCAGTTTTTCCAGCTTCTCCAGGTTGATAACCGCCGTGTTTTCATACAGTGGGATCGCACCACCCGTATAACCGGTACCGCCGCCGCGGGCGATAATCGTCAGGCCAAGCTCAATACAACCCTGCACCAGATGCGCAATTTCATCTTCCGAATCCGGGTGCAAAACCACCATAGGATGTTCGACACGCCAGTCTGTGGCGTCAGTAGTGTGGGAAACCCTTGCCAGCCCGCTGAAATCAACATTATCCTTTTTGGTTATGCGGGAGAGTTTGCGCTTGATACGGACTCGCTGTTCAGCCAGCCAGCTTAACCAGTTTTCATAATCCTTAACGGTTTTGCGTGCAGCGTCCAGCAGTTCCAGTGCCTGCTGGTTATCGTCAGCACGCAGCTTGATCTGCTCGAGTCGATGATATAGCGCCTGGGTTAACTGGTCTCGCCTTTTTCGGTCTGCCAGCAGATCATCCTGAATATAGGGATTGCGCCTGACCACCCAGATATCACCCAGCACCTCAAACAGCATACGAGCCGAGCGGCCGGTTTTACGTTCTCCTCTGAGCTGGTTTAAAACATCCCACCAGCACTCACCCATCAGGCGAAATACGATTTCCTTATCGGTAAATGAAGTGTAGTTGTAGGGGATTTCACGTATACGATCAGACATGCTTTGAAACTGGGCAGCAAAAGCTCGGTATTATAACGACTTTCTACTCCGGTTGAGTAATCTCTTTGTCTTCTTTAGCGGAAATAATATGCAGATCGCGCTGAGGAAAAGGAATCTCAATACCTGACTCACGAAATAAGCGATCAATCTCAAAGTTCATGTCACTCATCACATTTAGACGATTATCCACTTCGCGAATATAGAACCGCAGTTCAAAGTTGAGAGAGCTATCGCCAAAGCTGCGGAACAATACCCAGGGTTTTGACAGAATGGGGCTCTTGGTAATCACTGCCGGATGCTGGTGAGCGATATCCAGCAGGATAGATTTAACCTTTTGCGTATCGGTGCCATAGGCCACACCAATCGGCAGCACTACGCGTCCAATGGAATCACGAAACATCCAGTTAGTGACCTGCCCCGAGATAAATTCTGAATTAGGCACAATCACATCAGAACGATCGAAGGTTTCAATCTGGGTAGATCGTATACTGATTTTTTTTACAAAGCCTTCGGTAGATCCAACCACGACCCAGTCGCCCGTTTTGATGGGGCGCTCGAATAGCAGAATCACACCGGAAACGAAGTTATTTACAATATTCTGTAGACCAAAACCAATACCCACAGACAGCGCACCAGCAATTAGTGCCAGATTGGCCAGCTGTACACCGGCGATTGAAAGGCCAATTAAAAAGGCGATTGCCACACCGAAATATCCGGTCAGAGAAATCATTGCCTCCTTACTGCCCCTGTCCATACGCGAACGATTGAGCCAGCTTTTATCCATGCGCCTTTTGATCCAGCCGATTATGGATAGCATCACGGCAAAGGTCAGCAACGCAATGACCATCTTGACCGGGACCACATTCACTGTCCCCAGCGTAAAGCCGTCGGTGATTAATCCCTTAAGCTCCAGCAACAGGGTATCTGGCAGGCCCCATATCTTGAGTAAAGCGATACCAAATGCTGACCACAGGATCAGAGAAAAGGTAAACCTGAACCAGATAGACCCAGGTAAAAACTCCTTATCCCTGACCCCGACACGTTTACGCAGCGCTTTCTGCCAGTCGTGCCGCCCTTCATCCAGGCTGTCGAATAAATCGCTCCAGATACGGGTCAGAAAGATAGCAAGACTCCAGACCAGAAAACTGCCCACGATGCCGATCAGGATAAAATTGGACAGGTTGGCATAGCCAAGCCAGTCGGCCCCCAGGCAGATCAACAGACCAGAAATCACCAGTATGCGTAACAGGTGAATATTACTTAAGCCGCGATAATAGCGCAGTAGCCAGGCCGCCCAGATCAGGTTAAGAACCAGCAGGAAAACATAGATATTGCGCATCAGCGCAGTGATCTGGTCGGGAAACTCATGAATCTGAATTGCTGTGTACATCAGAAAGCCAGCAAACAGCAGCTTGCTCAGCAGACGCAGCCTGCTGGCCAGCAATAGAGAAATATCCTGCGGCAGGCTGGTCAGCGGCTGCGCTGGTGGGTAAGGGTTGAGGAGAATACGAATAAACAGATTGAACAACACATACAGGAACAATCCAAATACCAGTACACCTAGAAAGTCTAGCGCCAAGCCAGTAAATAGCTGGTATGCATAATACAGGCTCAGGGTTGCGGTCAGGATCAGGGCCGACATATGTCGCCTTGCGCAACTAATCAGGGAAAGCTGGAACTGGCTAAGATAGCCGCTGGTTTGTGATTGCTGGTTAAATTTCAGCTGGCTATTGAGTAATTTTCTGAAAACGATAATAAGTACAGCGGCTACCAGCATGCAAACCATCAACTCAGGCCAGCTTTCTAGAAGATTTCTGGCCCCACTATCCTGCTCTACGAAGGTCACCACCGCATCGTAAGCCTTCACCGGGTTCAGCAGATTATTCTTAAAGTTCTGCAGAATATTCGACTGCCTGGCCAGTAGCTCTGAAGCCAGTGCCTGCTGCTGTCTGGCGATGACAACGTCAACGATCTCGTGCGCCCTGAGCAAAAGCAATCGACAACTGGCGAGCTGTTGCGCATTGCTCAACATGCTTTGATTCAGACTCTGGCGCTTTTTCGTGACGTCTGCCTCCTCGGTCACCATCTGTGCGCCTAGCAGCTCCAGATCATCGGCACTTTTATTGATCGCTTTCTCATTGATATCAATGCATTCGTTAGCTACTTTTTTGACTTCCAGCCCCTGTTCCTGGAACTCACTGAGAAGCTTCAGGTTAAGGCTATTTCTGGGGTTCTTGAATGCTTTCTCGATGAGCTGAAGCTGACTTTCAGCCTCGCCTACCTTCAGGCTGAGTATCGGATCAATAGCCAGTACGGTTGAAGCATTGAGCAGGCAAAAAATAAAGATAAGGATGCGCATACGGCGATCAGATTTTGCGCGAGGGAAATGATTCAAACATGAAGGCTGCTTTTGTCCGCTTTGTGAATTATTTTACGAATATTATGCCAGTGATTAGCAAACTATTCATTTAATCTGTTTATCTACACATATGCCAGGATTTATGGGCTATAACACCACTATAAAAAGACTAAATGAATACTTTAACCCAAACATACCCTGTATTTGAAAAAGGCGCACCTTCTGCCCAGTATCAACAGATCAGTAATTTCTGTGTAAATTACACTGAGGGTCTGTTGATCAGCCTGATGCATCTTGAAATAGATGAAGAGTTTACCGAAACACCCGAAACCTACAAGAAGCTACAGAAAAAACTTCAGCAGCGTGAACGTACCATTCGCCACGCGTTTCAGTTCCAGATAGAGAAACTATTCTCTGATTTCAAGGCGGTGCGTAAAACCCGCTTGCACGCAAACCGCGCCAGCGACTGGTTGACTTTGGGACTAACTGGTCAAAACGCCTCCATAGTAAGAGCCAGTATCGAAAAATCCAGTGCGCATTTGAATTCCACGTATGAAAGGCAGCTGGCGAGCATCAACGAACGACTGAAAACCCTGGTACATCGTTCTGATACGACGCAGGCCGAAAACCCGTTAACCCCGGAAAATCTGTGCAATGCTTTCCTATCCTGTATTGAGGCACTGACTTTTACCAGCAAACAATTAAGTCAGCTTATCGGGCTGTATGATCGCGTTTTAAGCCTGTTCCTGTCTGATTTTTATCGCCAGCTGGACCTGGGCATGTATCACCTCGATATCCTGCCTGAGCTAACCGACCCACAACTGTTCCAGGAAGTTGTCGAGGATAAAAATCCTCCGCAGATCTTTACCCCGGATGTGGAGGAATCCCCTGCCAGCGAACAACCCGCTGCAGATACATCGCCTGCAGCCGACGAAGAAAAAGCTAAGGCGACAGACCTCAAGCTGGTATTAGCAGACAAAGCGCCCGAAGATTCTGCAAAGAATGAAAAACAACTGGAGCTGAACAACAAACTGGAGGAATTCTACGCCTTAACGAAACAGGGCAGCCTGGACTATGCGCTGCTGTATGCGTCATTTCTGCATTCCACCAAGGGTTTGTTCGATGACAGACAGAGAAACGAAGTCTACCGGTTTCTGAACTTTTATACTCACCTGTTGGATAATGGCAGGGTATCCAATTCGCTCAAGATTCAGCTATCGCGAATTTCGCAACCATTGTTAAAGCTTGTCCTGGTCGATCCCTTCTTCTTCCGCAGTAGCAATCACCCGGTTAATGATTTTATTCATTCGATCATCGACCATGAGATTCGCTATGGTAACACTCAATCGCCAGCACTTTTGCTTGCTCCGGTTTTTGATCGCTTACTGGAATCTTCCAACGCCACTTTACACGACTTTCAACTGGCTATTACCGACTTTGAAGCCACCCGCGAATCTGAAGCCACTCACCTGCAGGAGTTAAAGCGTGATAATGAAGAGGAGCAACAGCGAATCAGAAAAGAAGTACTCGCCCTGATCAATGAAATAACCGAGAAGCTGGTAATTAAACCGGAAGTGCTGGCGTTCTTTTATGACGACTGGCAGTTAATGCTGTTGCAGATTGCAAGAAAATTAGGCCAGAAGTCCACTACATTTCTTCAGTCGGTTGAGATAGCAAATATGCTGGCCTGGAGCCTGGATGAGCACCGCCAGGAAAATACTGAATACAGTAAATACTCTTTCACCAGTTTATTAAAAGCTATCGATAAGGGCTTGATATCATTAAATTATTCTGCTGAGCATAGAAACCGCACACGTAAGTTGCTGGTAGGCGAATTCAGGTCGATTAACCATACCAGTAAGGATTCAGTTCCAGCGCCTAAAAAGACCCTGGGCAGCTTCCATTCACTCGATGAATTCAGCTTTAATATCAACAAATTCACCCCCAGGTTATCCGATCTCAATCAGATCCAGGCCGACGAAGATGCCGCATTCATTGATTTTCTGGATTCTCTGCAGATTGGATGCTGGGTGGATATTAAAGAAGATCGCAGGGGCCGCTTCAAACGTGGCAAATTGAAATGGAAAGCGCAGGATAATAGCCGCTTTATCTTTATCGATCAGCGCGGCCATAAAATCAACGAAAGCAGCCTTGACCAGATTAAACAGTACTTTACCGATGACATGATCAAGGTACTGAGCCGCCCGCGCTCATTCTCGTCAAAACGCCCCACTCTGGGACATGGTTATACCGCCTTTTAAAAGTAAAAACGGCTGCCAGTTGGCAGCCGTTCTGGATTTAAAACCAGGTAAGACCTATACCTGAAGCAATAAGCGGGCAGGATCTTCCAGCAACTGTTTGATAGTTACCAGGAATTGCACCGCTTCCCTGCCATCGATGATTCGATGATCATAGGTCAGCGCCAGATACATCATAGGACGCGCGACAATTTCACCATCAATGACCACTGGACGCTGAATAATATTATGCATACCCAGTATCGCACTTTGTGGTGGATTCAGGATTGGGGTAGATAACATGGAACCGAAAGTGCCACCATTAGTGATACTAAAGGTACCACCTGTTAACTCATCGATACCCAGTTTTCCAGTACGTGCGCGTTCGGCCATATTGCGGATTTCCTGCTCGACATCGGCATAACTCATTTGCTCGACATCGCGCAGTATCGGCACTACCAGTCCCCGTTCCGAGCTAACCGCGATACCAATATCAAAATAATCATGGTAGACAATGTCGTCGCCATCAATAGAGGCATTCACTGCAGGGAATTTTTTCAGTGCTTCCACCGCGGCCTTGGTGAAGAAAGACATCATACCCAGCTTTACGCCGTGGGCTTTTTCAAAATCGTCTTTATAGCGAGCGCGTAAATCCATCATAGGCTGCAGGTTGACCTCGTTAAAGGTGGTCAACATGGCTGCAGTATTCTGCGCGCTCTTAAGGCGCTCTGCGATACGCGCACGCATACGTGACATGGGCACACGTCGGTCGTTACGGTCATCACCCGGTTGTGCCGGCGCAGCCGGTGGAGGCGTTGGTGTTGCAGAGACAGGTGCGGCGGTCTGGGCTCCTGAAGTCGCCTGCACATACTTTTCAACATCCTGTTTGGTGATCGCACCTTTTTGTCCGGTACCTTTAATTTCACTCGCATCGACATCGTTTTGCTTCATCGCTTTACGCGCTGCAGGTCCAGCCTTGGGTGGCGTTGCTTCGGCCTCAGGCTTAGAGTCAGCAGCGGCTGCGCCTGCAGCCTCGGTATCGATGATGGCCAGAACCTGGTTATTGGTTACCGTGTCACCTTCCTCTTTTTCGATCGAAGTGATCACTCCAGAGGATGTAGCGACAATTTCCAGCACGACCTTATCGGTTTCCAGATCAACGATGATGTCATCCTGCTTGACGCTATCGCCAACCTGTTTATGCCAGGCACCCAGTGTACCTTCGGTTACGGATTCGGGTAGTACGGGTACTTTTATTTCAACCAACATTTTTTCTATGCTCCAGTCTTGTGTTCTAAATGGTCAATAATCTAGTTTTATTTAAAGTTCAAACGCTGCAGTTACCAGCTTGTGTTCCTGTTCCAGGTGCAAAGCCATATATCCTACCGCAGGTGATGCCGATGAATCTCGACCGGCATACTCTACCGGTATACCGTGGCAGGTTTCCATCAGCTGGCTTTTGATATACCACCAGCTACCCTGGTTACGCGGCTCATCCTGGCACCAGATCGCTTTCTCAAGATTTGGATAGCGTTCCAGCGATTCGATAATCTCTTCTTTCGGATAAGGGTACAGCTGCTCAAGCCTGACAATCACAGTACTGTGATCGTAACGCTGCTGACGGGTTTCATACAGCTTGAAGTAAATCTTTCCGCTACAGAAGATGATCCTCTTTACTTCTTCCGGCTTAACGTCATCAACTTCTGGGATCACCCGTTTGAAAGCACCCTCGGTTAAATCGGATAAAGGTGATACGGCTGATTCGTGCCGGAGTAGACTTTTCGGACTCATCACCACCAGAGGCTTACGGAACTCTCCCTTAATCTGGCTGCGCAGTAGATGAAAAATCTGTGAAGGCATGGTTGGCATAACCACGCGCATATTGTTCTGTGCGCATAACTCCAGGTATCGCTCAAGCCTGGCCGAGCTGTGCTCCGGCCCCTGCCCCTCGTAACCATGCGGTAATAACATAACCAGATTACACAGGCGTCCCCATTTCACTTCGCCGGAACTGATAAACTGATCGATAACAACCTGAGCACCATTAGCAAAGTCACCAAACTGCGCCTCCCACAGTACCAGGGTATCTGGGTCAGTTGAGGCATAGCCATATTCAAACGCGAGTACCGCTTCTTCTGACAAAAAGGAGTTAATCACTTCAAAGCGCGCACCACCGGTCTGTAGTTGCTTTAACGGTACGTAGATACCGCCTTTTTTGGTCTGGTTGTGTAACACAGCATGGCGATGGAAGAAGGTACCCCGCTCCGAATCCTGTCCAGACAGTCGGATCGAGACACCTTCATCAAGCAGGGTTGCATAGGCCATCGTTTCGGCAAATCCCCAGTCACAGAAGATGTCGCCATCCAGCATTTGCTGACGTGCATCCATAATCTTCTTAACTCGATGATGTAACTGAAACCCATCCGGCAGCTTCATCAGCTCTTTGCCCAGTTCCGTGATACGCGCGAGGTTAATCGTTGTATCAGGTAGTACAGTAAAATCATTTTCCAGAAAGCGGTCCCAGTTACTACGGTTTTGCTGTTCCAGGTTAGAAATGGTATTCAGCGCGACGGTACCACTCTGTTCCAGCGCGGTTCGGTAATCGCTAATCATGGTGTCAACTGTCTCGCGATCCACAACGCCTTCATCGATTAAGGTTTGAGCATGCTTTTCTACGATACGCGGATGGTTACGGATTGCATCGTACATACGCGGTTGAGTCGCTGCCGGCTCGTCGGCTTCGTTATGACCGTAACGTCTATAACAGATGATATCGATAACCACATCACGGTTATACTTCCTGCGGTATTTAACCGCCAGCTCGGCAACAAAAACACAGGCCTCGGGATCATCTCCATTCACATGGAAGATAGGTGCCTGAACCATACGAGCTACCTCGGTGCAGTACAGTGTAGATCTTAAGTCCTTTGGATGACTGGTAGTAAAACCAATCTGGTTGTTGACGATAATATGGATGGTGCCGCCAGTATGGTAGCCACGAGTCTGGCACATATTGAAGTTTTCCATCACCACGCCCTGACCAGCGAACGCCGAGTCACCATGAACTACGATGGGTAATACGTCAGTAGTACTGATCGATTGCTTGTTATACAGGCGTTGACGTGCACGTACTGAACCCTCAACTACGGGGCTTACGATTTCAAGATGTGACGGATTGAAAGCCAGTGCCAGGTGCACAGGTCCAGTGGATGTACTCACATCGGCAGAAAAACCCTGATGATATTTCACATCATAGTTATATTTTTCACTGATCTGAACCTTGCCTTCAAATTCGTCGAACAGCACTTTGGGCATTTTACCCAGGATATTGGTCAACACATTCAGTCGACCACGGTGCGCCATACCGATAACGATTTCCCGGGTTTCATTCTTTCCTGCCTGCTGGATAATGCGATCCATCAGGGGAATCAGTGATTCACCGCCTTCCAGGGAAAAACGCTTCTGACCCACGTAGCGGGTATGCAGGTATTTTTCCAGATTCTCAGCTGCAATCACACGGTCAAGTATGCGCATTCTGCGGCCATGACTGAAGTTTGGTCGCGCCAGCGTTGTTTCCAGCTCCTTCTGGATCCAGCGTTTCTGTTCGGTATCTGCGATGTACATAAACTCTGAACCGATAGAGCCGCAGTAGGTCGCTTTCAGGCGCTCAATAATTTCACTCAGCGGAGCTTCATCAATGCCGAACATTGAGCCTGATGAGAATACGGTATTTAAATCATCTTCACTTAATTCATGAGCTTCCAGAGACAGCTCATTGCCCACATCATTATTGGTCAGGCCAAGGGGGTCCATTTTGGCTTTTTGATGCCCTCGAAATCGATAGGCATTGATCAATTGGAGGACTTTAATCTGTTTAAGACGATGCTCGTGCTGAGCGTTGCTAACTGGGATTACAGAGGTCTTTTTGTTTAAAACAGCTGATTTGACCTGATTTTGTATAGAAACATGGTCAGGATCAACCGTCCCCGAACCATTTTTTAAAGATTTAAACCATAATCGCCATTCTTCATCTACACTGTCTTCATCGGTCAGGAAACGATGGTATAAATCCTCGAAATAGGCTGCATTGCTTCCAAACAGGTAGCTTTCCTGTTGCTGTTTTTTCATTGACATATCAGGTTTGTCTCTGGGTGATATCCTTTATAGTTAATAGATAAATAGCCGACTCATCGAGATTAAGTCTTTGTTTTAGTATTTAATAGTTTATAAAGTATTTAGAATACGTATAAAAAATGTTAATACGTGAAAAATACCAGACATCAACATTTCTTTTCAGACGTATTTTCTCTATGTTTATAGGGCCGAATTCTAACGCTTAAAATTTGGTTAAATTTACCTTCTGAGTAAGCTATCATGCGCCCTCATTTTCTAATGGTAAAGACATGGCTCAATATATCTACACAATGAACGATGTGGGCAAAGTAGTACCCCCACAGACCGAAATTCTTAAAAATATATCGCTGAATTTTTTCCCCGGCGCAAAGATTGGGGTGCTCGGATATAACGGTGCGGGTAAATCCACACTATTGAGAATTATGGCGGGTGTAGATACTGAATACACTGGCGAAGCCAGACCACAGAAAGGCATTAATATCGGTTATCTACCCCAGGAGCCACAACTTGACCCGGAAAAGGATGTTCGAGGCAATGTAGAAGAAGGTGTTGCGGAAACCAAGGCGTTGCTGGATCAGTTTAATGCGGTAAGTGCGCGCTTTGCTGAGCCGGATGCCGATTTCGATCAATTGATGGCTGAACAGGCAGAGTTACAGGAAAAGATAGATGCCTGTAACGCCTGGGAACTGGATAGAAAGCTCGAGATCGCCGCAGATGCGCTGCGTCTGCCACCCTGGGATGCCCGAGTAGAGCACCTCTCTGGTGGTGAAAAACGTCGAGTTGCCCTGTGCCGCCTGCTGCTCTCCAACCCGGATATGCTGATCCTGGATGAACCCACCAACCATTTAGATGCCGAGTCGGTTGCCTGGCTTGAACGATTCCTCAAAGAGTTTCCCGGCACGGTTATCGCAGTCACGCATGATCGCTACTTCCTGGACAATGTTGCTGGCTGGATCCTGGAACTGGATCGGGGACATGGCATTCCCTGGCAAGGTAACTACTCTTCCTGGCTGGAACAGAAAGAAAAACGACTGGAAAGCGAAGAACGCTCAGAACAGGCTCGCGTTAAATCCATGAAGCACGAGCTGGAGTGGGTACGCAGCAACCCCAAGGGGCGCCAGTCCAAGAGTAAGGCCAGGCTGAAGCGCTTTGAGGAGCTATCCAGCCAGGAATATCAGAAACGTACAGAAACCAACGAACTCTATATTCCACCAGGGCCAAGGTTAGGTGATATCGTGGTTGAGATTGAAGGCGGCAAAAAATCCTTCGGCGACAAACTGCTGTATCAGGACCTGGAATTTAAACTCCCGCGCGGTGGCATCGTCGGCATCATCGGGCCAAATGGTGCCGGTAAATCAACATTATTCAAGGTACTGGTCGGTGATGAAAAACTCGACGAAGGTAGTGTAAAGATTGGCGAAACTGTCCAGATTGCCTATGTCGATCAATCGCGTGATGACCTGAATGGTGATAACACGGTGTGGGAAGAGTTATCTGATGGCCTGGATAACATTACCGTAGGAAGCTACGAAGTGTCCTCCAGAGCCTATGTTTCACGCTTCAATTTCCGTGGCGCTGCGCAACAGAAACGCGTTAAGGATCTCTCCGGAGGTGAACGTAACCGGGTCCACCTTGCCAAACTGCTGAAAAGCGGTGGTAACCTGTTGCTACTTGACGAACCAACCAACGATCTTGATGTAGAAACCCTCCGAGCACTCGAAGAAGCCTTACTGGATTACCCCGGATGTGCGGTCGTCGTCTCTCATGATCGCTGGTTTCTGGATCGTATAGCCACCCATATCCTGGCCTTTGAAGGCGATAGTCAGGTTTATTTTTACGAAGGCAATTACACCGAATACGAGACACATCGTAAACAACGCCTGGGCCAGCAGGCTGACCAGCCACACCGTATCAAATATCGTAAGCTGGGATAGATTCATCAATGTCCGATTCTGATAAGCTTTTCGCACGTCTGGACGACCTACTCGATCGTCTGGAGTTATTAATCCCGGCTCGTAAGGCGGTAGAACAGGACTGGTCATACCGCGCTTATCGATGGGATCAGGGACACCTGCAGGGAATTGCCGACTATCACCAGGTCGATCCCGATGAGCTATTGCACATTGAGCGCCAGGCAGAACTGCTAAATACCAATACCCGGCAGTTTTTGCTCGGCCACCCGGCAAACAATGCCCTGTTATGGGGTTCACGCGGTACAGGCAAATCGTCCATCATCAAGGCCCAACTGAGTAAATTTAAACAGCATGATCTCTGTATGGTGGAAGTCAGCAAGAAAGAAGCCGAAAATCTGTTTGAAATTATCTCAACGCTGGCGCTGGACGATCGTAAATACCTGATCTATCTGGACGACCTTTCTTTTGAGAGTGATGATGAATCCTACAAGGCACTGAAAGCGACACTGGAAGGATCCATCCAGGCTCAGCCTGCCAATGTTTTAATTTACGCCACCTCAAACCGGCGTCATTTAATGCCTGAGTCGATGCAGGATAACCTGGATAGCAGCATGGAAGATGGACAACTTCACCCTAGCGATGCGATAGAAGAAAAAATATCCCTGTCAGACCGCTTCGGTTTATGGCTTTCCTTTCATCCCTTTACCCAGGATCAGTATCTCGACGTAGTTAAGCTTGCGCTATCAAGATACGATATTCAAATGACCGAAGAGATTGCTGTTCTCGCTGTCAGGTTTTCCACCCAGCGGGGTTCACGTAGTGGCCGAATTGCAACCCAGTTTGCAACTTACTGGTTTGGTCAGACGCTGGAATAGGATTTGTCAGTCAGGCGGTAACACGAGTTACTGACATTTTCTGAGGTATTAACCTCACTCCTAGCACCACTGCCGCAATCAATGCATAGATAATCGGTTCCAGGTAGTCAGCCTTAACCAGCCATAAATAGTGAATCACCCCCAGTACCAGCGTCGGGTAAACCAGTTTATGTAACAGCTGCCAACGTTTACCCAGACGACCAATACTCCAGCGATTAGAGGTTACCGCAAGCGCAGTGAGAAAGACAAAGGCTATAAATCCAACAGTGATATAGGGTCGCTTAAGGATATCCTCGTACATGGCAATTAAGTCGAGGCTATGGTCGGCAAGCAACCAGATCGAAAAATGCATGAACGCATAGAAATACACAAATAGACCAGCCATGCGCCGAAAGCGAATCAGTTGGCGATAACCGCTCAGGTTCTTTAAAGGTGTTAACGCAAGCGTCAGGATCAGCATACGTAAAGCCCAGTCTCCTGTCTGATGAGTTACTGACTCGACCGGATTCGCACCCAGCCCCCCTAGCAGGGCATTTAATACAATCCCTACAAAAGGTGACAGGCACAGCATAAAAAATACCGGCTTAGCGTACCTGTGTCTGAGCAAATCAGAACGTGGCATTAGTAAAACTTTCTCAAATCCATACCGGAGTACAGCGATGCAACCTCGTCAGCATAGCCATTGAACATAAGCGTATCTCGTTTGAAAAAGTCACCAATACGACGCTCTTTGGCCTGACTCCAGCGCGGATGATCGACTTCCGGGTTCACATTCGCATAAAAGCCATACTCATGGGGCCCCTGAATATGCCAGGTAGTCTGTGGCTCCTGCTCAGTAAATTCGATATCCACGATCGACTTGATACTCTTAAAACCATATTTCCAGGGCACCACCAGACGCACCGGTGCCCCATTCTGGCCAGGCATTGTTTTTCCATACATACCCGTCGACAGCAGAGTCAGCGGATGCATAGCCTCATCTATTCTTAATCCTTCAACATAGGGCCAGTCCAGAATGCCGCGCTTTTGCCCCGGCATTCTTTGCGGATCGTACAGCGTTCTAAACACTACATACTTCGCTTTCGAGGTAGGTTTATATTTTTGTAACACCTTTGCGAGCGGAACGCCCTGCCAGGGTATCACCATAGACCAGGCCTCAACGCACCTTAAACGATAAATTCGGTCCTCTACGCCAATACCTGAAATCAGATCCTGCAGAGAAAACTCGCCAGGGTTTTCACACTCACCACTCACCTTGATGTTCCAGTTATCTGTGTTGAACCCTTTTGCATTCTTTACTGGATCGTTCTTGCCCGTGCCAAATTCATAAAAGTTATTGTAGCTGGTGGCGTCTTCGTAATCGGTTACCTCATCATCCTTATTCAGGCCCCAGTTAGCACTGTTAGCCCATAACCGTTGGGGAAGCGACTGCAGGGTCAATCCTGCGACGCTTAGTGCGGTTGCGGATTTAATGAACTGTCTACGCTTATGGTAAATCGGTTCTGGAGTGATTTCTGATTCCGTGCAAATTGAGGCTTTTTTGATTTTTATCACTTTCGACGACCACTGAGTGTTATTTCTAACCATTGACCCGCTAAAGCTTGAACAGTTCAGTTCTACTATCGGGCTATTCAAAATGTGATCTGTCAAAAATGTGAATTAAATCTACATTCGTTATTGACTATATTAGTTTATTCTTATATAGTTATTTGCAAGTTTCTAGTGCAATTAACTAACTACCTTGTGGAGAGAATAATCATGAAAAAATTAATTACAGCTGCAGCTATTCTTTTAGCAACTACTTCGGCTCAGGCTTTCTGGGGCGATAACAACAATAACAATGGTTATGGTAATGGTTACGGTAACTATTACGGAAATGGTGCAGGTAACGGATACTACGACGGACGTGCAAACGGCCGTGGTGCTGGCCGTGGTAAAGGTCGCGGAAATGGCGAAGGTGAAATGGACTTTTCAATGAGCTTCAAAGGCCGCGCTCGTGGTGATATGGATACTGACATGGATGCAAACACAGATTGGTCTGGTAACGGTTACGGAAATGGTAATTATTATGGTAACGGTTATGGTAACGGCAACGGTTACTATGCAAACCAGAACGGATATAACGGCTACGGTAGCAACCCCTATTTCGGATATGTTCCGGCCGCTCCTGTAGCTGCTGCTCCTGCAGCACCTGCTCCGGCTGCTGAATAAGCTGCTATATGGTTTCCTGGAGTTCACCGCTCCAGGAAACTAACTCAGGTTGTTTTGTAAATCTCCTTTTTAAAACAATCTGATTTAGTTTTATCCTCTTGGTGATTGTTATTTACGGGCTTAATTTTAAGCCCGTTTTTTTTGGCCATGGATGGCCTTATGCCCCGAAGGGCA
The DNA here is from genome assembly GCA_050288105.1 of Gammaproteobacteria bacterium. Classification (GTDB taxonomy): domain Bacteria; phylum Pseudomonadota; class Gammaproteobacteria; genus JACNJF01. Next base: position 117,823 of record JBNKDE010000012.1, on the reverse strand, counting down.
GGAAGCCCGAGAGGGGCTCGTACAAATAGCACTCCCACCTGGCTATAATCCACGCGCAGGAGCGACTAGTGCGGATAGCACGGCAATCCCTTTGACCTATTCCCAGGAAGCCCGAGAGGGGCTCGTACAAATAGCACTCCCGCCTGGCTATAATCCACGCGCAGGAGCGACCCATGACAATAGCGCTACCCTACTCGTTTTAAACAAGCGACCAGAGTCTAATTAAACAGACAGCACAGTACGCAATAAAACTGCAATTTCAGCAAAGCGGGTCAAAGACCCGCAAGCTAGCTTCAATCCACCCAGACCCGTGCATTGCGGAATATCCTCATCCAGGGACTATCTTCACCCCAGTCACTGGATTGCCAGGAGTTCTGTACGCTACGGACGATACGTTCAGGATGCGGCATCATGATGGTAAAGCGACCATCCAGATTGGTAAACCCCGTCAAGCCCTGGGGTGAACCATTTGGATTCATCGGGTAAATTTCTGTCGGTAGGCCATTTCGGTCCACATACCGTAAACAGGCGGTATGGTCGTTATCCAGCATGCTGCCATGCCTGGATTCTGCTCTGCCTTCTCCATGTGCAACCACGATTGGCATCATCGAGCCATGCATTCCCTTAAGAAAGATAGAGTTTGACTCAAGCACTTCTACCATGACGACGCGTGCTTCATAGCGCTCGGATTTATTATTGACAAAGTGTGGCCAGGAGTTGGTCCCGGGGATGATTTCATGCAGATTCGACATCATCTGGCAACCATTACAGATACCGAGCCCAAAGCTGTCTTCGCGCTGGAAAAACCTTGAAAACATATCAAGAGCGCGTGAATTATAAAGTATCGATTTGGCCCAACCCTCTCCTGCACCCAGTACATCTCCGTAAGAGAAACCACCGCAGGCTGCAATGCCTTTAAAATTCTGTAAATCCTGGCGTCCTGTCAAAAGATCACTCATATGGACATCAACCGCCTCAAAGCCCGCTTTTGTAAAAGCAGCTGCCATTTCAACCTGACCATTTACTCCCTGCTCCCTCAATACAGCAACACGGGGTTTGGCTGCCTTCCCAATAAACGGGCCACAGATTTTTTCATCTGTCTGGTAGGTCAGTCTGGAAAACAATGTCGGTTTCTGATTATCCAGTACGCTATCGTATTCCTGCTGTGCACATTCAGGATTATCCCTGAGTTTTTGCATATGATAAGTCGTCAATGACCAGCTTCGACGCAGTTGGGTGATATCATCTTCAAATACTTTGCTGGCATTAAACTGAATGCTGAACTGATCGGTACCTGAAACGCTTCCCAGCTCATGAAAAACTTCAGTGAGTTCAAATTTTTCAATAACTTGTGTAACTTTATTAATGTTCTTTGTAGACACTTGAATTACTGCACCCAGCTCTTCGGCAAACAGTATTTCCAGCTCATTATTACCTAATGCGGAGATATCCAGCTCCAGTCCGCAACGACCGGCAAAGGCCATTTCCGACAGGGTTACTATCAACCCACCATCCGAACGATCGTGGTATGCCAGCAGAAGTTCATCGGCCAGCAGTTGCTGTATCGCCTGATAAAATCGACCCAGCAGCTCAACATGATCTAAATCTGGCCCCTGGTCGCCAATTTGTGCATATACCTGCGCCAGCACCGAAGCACCCAGGCGGTTGGCACCCTGCCCCAGGTCGATTAAATACAATCGAGTTTCGGGGTCATTCACCAGTTCAGGTGTCACTGATTTGCGAACATCCAGCACTGGGGCAAACGCGGAAATAATGAGCGATAGCGGCCCGGTTACTGACTTATCTTCGTCGCCCTCTCGCCATACGGTTTTCATCGATAACGAATCCTTGCCAACAGGAATGGTAATACCCAGTTGAGGGCATACTTCCATACCGACTGTTTTCACGGTATCGAACAGGCGAGCATCTTCGCCTTCATGCCCTGCAGCCGCCATCCAGTTGGCAGACAGTACGGTACGTTTCAAGTCACCGGTAAAGCTGGCTGCCAGGTTGGTCAACGCTTCACCAATCGCCATACGACCAGACGCCGGAGCATTCAGCAAGGCCAACGGAGTACGCTCACCAATGCTCATGGCTTCACCGGTATAGCCATTAAAATCAGTCATAGTTACAGCTACATCCGCCACCGGCACCTGCCACGGGCCGACCATTTGATCGCGCGCGATCAAGCCACCCACAGTACGGTCTCCAATAGAGATGAGGAAGGTTTTATCACCGACAGTAGGCGCTTGCAGAACGCGATGAACCGCCTGTTTCAGATCGATACCGGTAGAATCCAGTGCATCCTGACTAACCTCTGAGTGCACCGTATCACGATGCATCTTAGGCGGTTTACCAAGCAGGATTTCCAGTGGCATATTAACCGGTTCGTTACTGAAGATTTCATCAGATACGACCAATTGCGGTTCAGCGGTTGCTTTACCGAGTACTGCATAGGGACAGCGCTCTCGCTCACATAATGCAATGAAGTCATCCAGCCGCTCATCGGCGACGGCCAGCACATAGCGTTCCTGACTTTCATTACACCAGATTTCTTTGGGTGACATGCCGGGCTCATCGTTGGGGACTTTACGTAGTTCCAGCCTTGCGCCCATACCCGCATCATTAACCAATTCAGGCAATGCATTTGATAAGCCACCTGCACCCACATCATGGATAGACAGGATTGGGTTATTCTCAGCCTGCACATAACAACGGTCTATGACTTCCTGCACGCGCCTTTCCATTTCAGGATTACCGCGCTGGACTGAGGCAAAATCAAGGTTTTCGCTACTGCTGCCACTGTTCATGGAAGATGCAGCCCCACCGCCCAGGCCGATCAGCATAGCGGGACCGCCGAGCACAATGATATTACTGCCAGCCGGAATACCTAGCTTGTCGATATGCTCAGGACGAATCGAACCAACGCCGCCAGCCAGCATTATGGGTTTATGATAACCACGAACCTCTTCTCCCTGAGAAGATTTAATGCGTTGCTCATAACTACGGAAATACCCACAGATATTCGGGCGTCCAAACTCATTGTTAAACGCCGCTGCGCCCAGAGGACCCTCAATCATAATATCCAGCGCGGACACAATACGCTCCGGTTTACCGTAATCCTGCTCCCAGGGTTGCGGTAGCTCGGGAATATTCAGGTTCGACACCGAAAACCCACACAGACCAGCCTTGGGTTTAGATCCTCGGCCGGTAGCACCCTCGTCACGGATTTCACCACCAGAACCTGTAGCCGCACCCGGAAACGGGGAAATCGCGGTTGGATGGTTATGGGTTTCAACCTTCATCAGGATATCCAGGCGAGTTGCGTCATTCTGATAGATACCGCTATCTGGATCAGGCGCAAATTTCTCAGCATCAAAACCCTGAATTACCGCCGAATTATCGTGATAGGCAGAAAGAATGCCTTCGGAATGCATTCGGTAGGTATTTTTGATCATGCCAAACAGTGAAATATCCTGATCGACTCCGTCTATAGTCCAGTCAGCATTGAAAATTTTATGACGACAATGCTCAGAGTTTGCCTGTGCAAACATCATCAGCTCAACATCACTGGGATTACGTTGCAGGCCGGTATAGCTATCGACCAGGTAATCTATTTCATCATCGGACAAGGCTAGCCCAAGTTCGATGTTAGCTTGTTGCAACTTTTGCTTGCCCCCATCCAGCACATCAATCGTTAGCATCGGCTTAGGTGAATGATGATCAAATAAGGCTTCGCAGTGTGCAAGCTGATCAAAAACCTGTTCAACCATTTTGTCATGACATAACAATTTGACCGGATTCAGGTCTACGTCATTCACTTCGCCATCAAATTGCACCTGATATTCAATACCCCGTTCGATTTTAACGACACTCTCCAGGCCACATATATGGGCGATATCTGTAGCTTTACTCGACCAGGGAGAAATCGTACCCACGCGCGGTACCACATAAAAAGTCTCTCCTTCCAGCACGTGATCAACCATTTTGGGACCGTACTGCAACAGATTAACCAAAACCTCATTCTGCTGTTGGCTCAGTTCGGACCGAGTCTCGATCAGGTGGATGAAATGACTGCTTATCTGGCTCACGCCAAATGGTTTAACTGAATCAAGTAACTTCTGAATTCTAAATTCAGATAAGGCGGGACTACCCTTAAGAGTGATCATAGTTTGCGACTTTAGATTAGTGATTAACAACGGGGTGGAAATGGAAGCGAATAATAACGGAATTGACCTCTTATCACCATCAAAACCCCGAAACTAAACTGTAAAAAAACAGTCTTATGTCAGGTATTCGGTAGCTAAACTAAGTGCTATTGAATTATACTAGCTGAACCTGGGGACGACCTGGCTTCGACGTCGGTTACGAAACCTGAGGTGCATGTCGAGAATGTAGGAAATCTCGTTAACTCTTCTACAAATATATAGTTGCAAACGACGACAACTACGCAATCGCCGCTTAATAACCGGTAGGTTGCTGTCGGACTGGAGCCGTGTCTATGCGTCCAGGTTCACTCGTGAACATCCGGCATCGCTCTCATAGAATCGTGATGGAGGCTCGTTCGGGGCTGAAGCACTAAACAAGTACCGAAATCGCTGTCTGTCTTCCCTGTCTGGCGGGTAGCAGCCAGTTAAATTAAAAGTCAGAATAAACATGTAGAGCCGATGGCAGAGGACTGGCGGACGGGGGTTCGATTCCCCCCGTCTCCACCAGATATCAAGGGCTACCCTTTCCGGGTAGCCCTTTTTTATGCCTGGTGAAAAAATCTGCCCCCACTTCAAAATACGCAGCAGTCCAAACCAGCAGGCGTCATCTATCACGCAATTGCTATTAATCATCTTTTTTTACCAACAGGCTCACGCCATGAGCCACTAACCCGCCTACACTAACCGAAATTGATCAGGACAGCTTGTCTGCCTGTGAATGGTCGTTATCGAAAAAGATGAGTGGAGTTGAGTATGCATACAAAAACAAACCAGATCGAAGCAGATTTTAACCGCGAGTGTTTAAGTCCTCGTCTGAATACTTCCCAATTACCTGTTAACGGCAATTGCCGACTAAATACCTCCCTGAACTGTAACCGCATTGCCCTTAAATGTCTGAAGATCAGGGGTAATCGATTATCTGATTCATTAATAATGGCGGCAGTGGGCGGCTTACTACAGTGGTTTGATTCTCAACTCGTCAATCCGATTCGTATCGATGAAATTGGCGCGGTCAGGAAAATTACGCTACTGGGTTGTATTCAATACCAGCGTGATGAGGCAACAAAATCGTTTAGCAGTTACTTGAGACTCGAAAAATCCCAATCCAGATTAATACCTTGCCCAATTACGCTGGGTCAGTGGCTGCCAGAAAACTGGATGGAAGCAGTAGTGAATCTGCAAATTCCCGCAGTTTATTTAAAAGAAATTCGTCAAAATAGCGCTGTCTACCAATGCTTACTGGATGAAACTTCCCGTCTGCTGCAAACCGATCAAAGATTTCAGCATTTAATGGAGTATCTGATCCCCTGCGCGCTGGCAATCGATGAGCAGCTATTGTCCATTTCGCAGGCCCTTTTCCCTCAGGGCAAAGGTAGTTTCGATGATCTGACTCAGATCTGGCAAAATAAACCGCTCTATCTGAAGATGATTGATGAAGAAAACCCGCTATTACGTTTATTCCACCTAACCCGCATACAAGGCCTGAAGCATAATAAGCGGCAGCTTAAAGCCCAATTTAAAACACAGCCCAGACAGAGAATTAGCAGCTGCTTTTGAGAACAGCCCCACACAATTTGGATAAATCTCAGGGCTTAGACGCGCAACTGTGATCCCATGCCGGGTTTGATTACAGCGCTACGATATGCTTAAACCTGTTCAAATATCGAGTACAACCATGATGTTTTATGTTGAAGATACGACTGAGGTGAAAGAACTCGTCAGACAGGACGATCAATTACTAATACTTGATGGAACCAGCTGCCTGGACTATCTAAATGATCCCGCTGAAGTAAAAGATCAAAGCTGGTTACAGGCTTTTTGGGCGCAATTAAAGAACATTTAAACACGCTTTAGCTGTAAACCCGGTAAGCAGTCAAAGGAATCGCTTTCACCTGCTTCAATAGTATTTTAGTTAGCATAAACCTCGACTCGGTTACGGCCTGCTTCCTTCGCCCGGTAAAGCGCCTTATCTACCCGAGCGACTATCGTTTCTACATCTTCATCCTTGCGGTAAACCGTCACTCCAAAGCTAGCCTGGACTGAACCAATCCCCTTAAATTTATAATCTGCAATACGTTTTCTAAGCTGTTCGGCCAGAGTCTGGCATCCCTCTAAATGGGTATCCGGGCAAATGATCATAAATTCTTCACCGCCCCAGCGGCCTACAATGTCGCTATCTCGGGTAGATTCGTTTAACAACGTAGACACGGCTTTCAGTACGCTGTCTCCAAATAGATGCCCATAGCTGTCGTTCACCTGCTTGAAGTTATCGACATCCAGCAAGATCACGGCAAAACCTGAGTCCATGCGCTTTGCGCGTTTGATTGCATAGCCAATGTCTTCATCCAGTTTCATGCGATTGTAGAGCCCTGTTAACTGGTCGGTAATCGACTGTTGTCTAAACAGCCTGTTTTGTTCTTTTAACTGCTTTTGTGTAGCGTCTAATTCACTCAGCGTATCGCGAATTTTATGGTTCGCCTTCGCCAGTGATCGATTCCAGTATAGCGAAACAATCAGGACTGTTCCCAATATGCCCAGCGTCTGCCAGAGCAATGTATAGTCGGGGACTTTCTCGATTGTGATCGCAATCCATTTGTCACGAATACTCTGCGCTTCCTTTGGGTCGATATGCAATACGGCTTTTTCAAACGCACTGCCCAGCAGTGGTTCGTCATTGCGTGTCGCTACAGACAATTCGTATCTCAGCGGCAGACTACCCGTAACCGCGAGTTTGTCGAGGTCCAGCGACTGGATCGCAAAGGACACCGCTCCCTGCGCACCGATATAACCAAATACCGTACCATCGTGAACCAGATTCATCGCTTCAATGTTATTCTTCACTTCAACAAGGCTGGCATCAGGATAGCGCTGCCTGATTTTTTCATTGGCGATATCACCCTTGATCACAGCAAACGTTGTCCCCGCACCCTGCATACTTTCCTCGACAAAAATTCGGTCATAGCGGGTAACAACCGCCAATGGCAGGTAGAAATATGGAGTAGTAAAATCCAGAAAGGCTTTGCGAGATTCACTCTCATTAATTTGAGATACAACATCGCATTCGCGCGCCCTGGCTTTTTGCATTAAATCATTCCAGTCGCGTACCTCTGGCAAAACCATTTCAACATGTAGCATTCGGGAAAAAATTTCAAAATAGTCTTTTGAAAGTCCATTATGCTTCCCTTCCTCATCAACACCATCAAAAGGTAGACGATCAGGATCGACACAGACATGTAACACCTTCTTGTCACTCAGGTAGGCTCTCTCTGCCAGTGTTAAGCCAATATCGGTTGGAGATTGCGCATAAACAGAAAGAGAAAAGACGAAAAACCAGCTTGCAGTCACAGCCAGCGTCCTGATCCGCAGTTTATGAAAAACAGTCATTTATAATTTCTCCCTACCAGGAAATACTCCTCAAGTTTTTTCATGCTAGATCAAGTTATTGTGTTCACACTATTTTAGTGTATCGCAGACGAAATAGGCATAGCCGATTGTAAACACATCGTAATTCTTCACGTGAAAATAGCGGATATTCGAGTGATTTTTCATGCGCTGTCGCGCTGGTATAGACCCCGCTATTCGATGTCTGATTTCTTACAACGCACCAATATCTCCCCCTGTTAGCCACTATCTGGTGCAAAAAACATACTCGTCCTAAGTTATTTACATTTACCGTATGATGCCCATTCGATAACCCTGGTTTGGGTAATGTTTTATCAATTTAATTAGCAAATGGAGCATATTATGGCCACCCTCTATTTTTCTTCTCCCATCATGAGCAAAAACAAAAAGGTAAATGCGGTTGCTGGCAAACGCGATACGCTGTTAGCAGTTGCTCGTGACAACAACATCAAAATACCATTCGAATGTGAAGACGGGGAATGCGGATCATGCCTGGTAAAAATCACCCACCTGGATGGTGAACGAGTCAAGGGCGTGACACTCACCGACAAAGAAAAATCGGTTCTCAAATCTATCGGTAAATTACCCAAACACGAAGAAGAACGTGCACAGGTGAAAGATATCCCACCAACTTTTCGTCTTGCCTGCCAGACTATCGTGACCGACGAAGACCTGTTAGTCGAATTTACTGGTGAACCCGGCGGCGCGTAATTTTATATTGCCTGTTTATTCCAGTCATTCATTGTCAAATGCGCAGTTGGTGTTTTAAGGGCTTCCTACCAAGGCTGAAAGTACTGGATTATTATGAAACACAAACCCTCGACCCTGGGGCCGGGGGTTTGTATTTCTTTATTATATTAATCTTCCCTGACATCCACCCTACTTCACCTCACCCCACCAATAATTCTGTGCCTGATTCCAATCCAGTAATACAGGGATAAAAGCATCAACATATTAAGCAACAATAGCGTATCTATTGCACCGCCACCACCGCCAGACGACGTAGTACCGGCGTTCGCCGGAGGTGTAGTCGCTGTTGGCGCGCTTGCTACAGCCAGACCACCAGGATCGGCGATCACGCCGTTACTCAGGTGATCATTATCATTCGGTCCACCATCCTGTATCTGCATCTGTATGCAGTAGTCGCCAGGTTCCAGGCCGGGTAAATAGTCGCTAGAACCGGGAGCCGGACAGACACCATCTGCGCCCGGGGCCGAAGATAGACTGTTTTCGGTATTTTCAATAAAGTTTGACCAACCAGTATCAGCGTTATACTTCCGATAAATCGCCTGATCAGGGACTGGTGATAACAATGGGATAACCAGCTTTACCGATTGCCCAGGCTTGCTAAGACCGTGAATCGTAAAATCGATATAGCCATCTATAGCGGTGTGCTCTGTATCTTTAGTATCTGCAGGCGCTGTCAAACGTCCTAAACTTGCAAAATTCTCCAGCTCAAGCGATGTGATGCCAGCACCATAAAGACCACTGAGTTGCGCGGTGTTACCCAGTCGTAAGCTCAGGCCTGACTGCGTTGCAAGAACCCATTTCGCTGCTTCACCTGCCTTCATTTGCAGCATTTCAGGTTGTTCATCGATTGCATCCAGATAGTTAGGGATACCATCGTTATCGTCGTCATTGTCACCTTCCAGCACATCCTCAACGCCATCATGATCGGAATCTGATCCTGCCGGAGGGTTAAAATCCTGACTTGTTACCTGCACATAGATTTCATTTTCCGCCTCTAGCAAGCCACTATCGAAAACTTTGACACCTATTTTATAGTGACCGTCATTCAGACTGGATGGATTAAAGCTGAATGTTTTCTCTAAAGCTGTACCTGGAATGTTATTGTCGGTCGTAGACCAGTCCACCGTATGGCTATCAGCCTGGTTGGCATCATGAATAATTGCTGAGACAGTGACTGAGCCAGCATTGGCGTGTATATTTTTAGTGATAACACCGTTCTGCATCACTTCAATATCCACAACCGGCGCGACATTGGTATTAATCAAAGTTACTGTATGGGTACTATTTGCACCGATAACGGCATTGACAGCTGATTTCAGGGTAAATGTGATCCTGTCACCGGCATTCGCAGTTGCTGGAATCTGGTAATCAATCGCTGCTGTTTTACCGTTGACTATTGAAATCGAATGTTGACTGGTTACACCATTTACAGCGATATCATAGTTGATATTGACCGGATACTGTGGCGCAAAGCCATTCATATTCAGCTTGATCTGTATCAGAGAACCTGCTTCCGCCTGCTGATCTAACGGTAAATCCAGTAATGGAAGCACCTCGACAATCTGGATCGCTGTCACCGTGTTATTACCACTATCAGTAACGCTCCAGACAATTTCATGGCGCCCAGGCGCAAAGGGGCCAGTGTTACTTGCAACTGGTTGTAATGCCCCGTCCTCAGCATCCGTAGCTGTTGCTACGCCTGGCGCGACAGGTGTTAAATATCCGCTTGAGGCAACCCTGATATCTACTGGCGCAGTAATCGTCGGTGGCGCATCAACCGGTAGTTGTGCAGTAATCGTCACCGTTGCTGCAGAAGTACTATCAATAAGTCCATCATTAACGATCAATTGCGCAGTATACAATCCATCCACATCGGCGCTGAACTGAGGACTTGCTGACGCTGCATTCGATAACACAGCCGAACTGCCTGTCGGAACAGTAAGCGACCAGCGGTAATTCAGAGCGTCGCCATTAAGGTCGCTTGACAGGCTACCATCCAGCGTAACCATGTCTCCAACCATTACTGTTTGTGCGGAACCCGCATTAGCTACCGGCGCATTATTAATTACCGTAATGGTAACCCTGCTGGCAACGCTCCTGAGATTATGCATATCAGTTACGATAAGTTGAGCGATGTAAACTCCCGTTAGATCGGGATCGAAAGACGCGATTACGCTATTCGCATTAATCACCGCTGACTGACTGCCCTGCGGTAAGGCGACCAGCGACCATTGATACAGCAGCGTGTCTCCATCTGGATCATAAGAAGCACCGCCATCCAGGGTAACCGAGGTTCCAGCGGAAACCGTTTGCATGGTACCGGCATTCGCCACAGGTTGATTATTTGTTGCAGTGCTGGTCACTGTCACATTGAAACTGCCTGAGCCGGTATTGTTCGAACTGTCAGTCGCCGTACAGTTCACCACAGTCGTACCCAGTACAAAACTGCTTCCACTAACCGGCGCACAATTGGGAAGGACAGAGCCATCCACTGCATCCGTCGCACTAGTCAGATAACTGACTATTGCACCGGAATTAGATGTAGTATTTAGATTGATATCAGCAGGCAATATTAGAACAGGCGCAGTCGTATCCTGTACCGTCACGCTAAAGCTTCCTGAAGTAGTTAGATTCGAACTATCCGTAGCACTGCAATTCACAATGGTACTACCCAATGCAAAGGTGCTTCCCGATAACGGTGTACAGGATGCCGTTAAATTACCATCCACTACATCACTGGCGGTGACGGTATAGCTCACTACTGCACCGCTTGCCGAGGTCGCTTCTACAGTTAAATTAGCCGGAAGACTCAGACTAGGAGATCCGATATCTGTAATGGTGACAATCTGTGTCGCGCTTCCCGTATTGTTTGCTGCATCTGTTGCTGACCAGGTAATGCTATGCACACCCACTGTAAAGGGGCCAGTGTTATCAGAAAATACCGGCAACACACCGCTAACTGAATCATTAGCTGTCGCAGTGCCCAATACAACTGCGGTAGTAGGACCTGTAGCTTCTATTGAAATATTGGCCGGAGCAATCACCACAGGCGCAGTGGTATCAACTATCGTCACATTGAAACTACCTGAGGCTGTCAGGTTCGCGCTGTCGGTCACACTACAGCTGACAGTGGTCGTACCTAATGCAAAACTGGACCCGGAAGCTGGCAAACAACCCGGGATCAGTGCACCATCCACAATATCGTTGGCGGTCGCGGAATAATTAACTATCGCACCTGCTGCGGAAGTCGCTTCCTGCGTGAGGTTTAACGGAAGTACTAAAGCAGGAACCGTGGTATCTGTAACCGTAACGACCTGACTCGCTGTACCCGTATTATTGGCGGCATCAGTTGCACTCCAGATTACTGTATGCACACCCACTGAAAACGGTCCGCTGTTACTCGCAAGCGGAGTCAGGGTTCCGCTAACCAGATCCGTTGCTGAAGCACTACCCAGAGTTACCGATGTCGTCGCCCCCGTAGCTTCAACAGTAATGTCGACTGGGGCTGTAACAGTCGGCGCGCTGGTATCGATAACTGAGATGGTAAAACTACCACTGGAGATATTTCCCTGCAGATCCTGGGCACTACAGTTAACCATATGATTGCCCAGTCCAAAGGTGCTTCCAGAAGCCGGTAAACAACTGGCTGCAAGTGGACCGTCAATTGCATCATTAGCTGATGCGCTATAGTTGACTATGGCACCCGCTGCCGATGTTGCTTCAGCTGAAATATTCGCTGGCAAGATTAGCGTAGGCGCACCCGTATCCGTAATGGTCACATTAAAGCTACCAGAGGCCACATTAGCTGAACTATCAGTCGCGCTACAGTTGACGATAGTAGTACCTAACATAAACGTAGAGCCCGAAGCTGGTAAACAGGCTGGCACTATAGAGCCATCAGCAATATCGTCGGCAGTGACTGTATAATTAACCGTAGCACCAGCAGGCGAAGTGGTTCCCTGACTGATACCCGCAGGCAAATTTAAGGCAGGTGCAGTTGTATCCGAGATGGTAACGGTCTGAGATCCTGTGCCCGTATTATTTGCGGAATCGGTTGCGCTCCAGATTATATTAAACACGCCCACGGTAAATGGTCCGCTATTGCTCGCTGTTGGTGTAATAGCACCGCTCACCAGGTCACTAGCTGAGGCAATACCCAGATCAATGATAGTCGTGGTACCCGTAGCTTCGGTCGTAATATTGGCTGGCGCAGTGACTACCGGAGCAGTCGTATCGACCACGCTAATACTGAATCCGCCGGATGTAGTCAGATTAGCGCTATCAGTTACACTACAGCTTACTGATACAGTTCCCAGAGCAAAAGTCGTTCCAGAAGCCGGTGTGCAAACTGGAACCAGGCTACCGTCAACATTATCGCTAGCGGTTACAGAATAGTTCACTACAGCACCGCTGGCAGCTGTCGCTTCCACAACCATATTTGCAGGCAAATTCAGAACAGGCGCTCCGGTATCGGTGATGGTTACCGTCTGGGTAGCAGTACCCGTATTTAAAGCGCTATCGGTTGCACTCCAGGTGATGGTATGCACACCCACAGTAAAGGGGCCACTGTTATCAGGACTCGGTAAGATACTACCATCTACGAGATCAGTTGCTGTCGCAGTGCCCAGCGGAACAGCTGTGGTCGTACCAGTTGCTTCTAGTGTGATATCCAGTGGTGCTGTCACTATGGGTGCGGTGGTATCGATTACCGTAATGTTAAAACTACCTGAACTGGTATGGGCGGAAGTGTCACTGGCACTACAGTTGACCAGGTTGATCCCCAGCGCAAAATTACTACCACTTGCGGGCGTACAATTAATCACCACGTTACCATCTACCAGGTCGCTGGCACTTGCACTGTAGTTTACCGTAGCGCCTGCAGCCGAGGTCGCTTCCACATTGAAATCAGCTGGCAGATTTAATACGGGGGCGCTGGTATCCGTTATGCTGACCATCTGTGTCGCAGTACCCGTATTGCCTGCAGCATCGGTAGCACTCCAAACGATGCTATGGGTACCGACAGTGAATGGCCCAGTATTATTGGCGGTTGCGAGCAGGCTGCCGCTAACCAGATCGCTCGCAGTTGCTATCCCCAATGACACAGCTGTCGTTAAGCCTGTAGCTTCTGCGCTGATATTGGTCGGAGCAGTTACCTGTGGCGGGGTTGTATCCACTACCGAAACAGTAAAACTGCCTGGAGTTGAATTTCCCGCAGCATCAGTCACGCTACAGTTAACTGTCGTCAGACCAACTGAAAAAGTACTGCCGCTAGCCGGTAAACAGCTACCGTTAATCATGCCCTCGACGGTATCGGTGCCACTAACATTGAAGTTAACGACTGCACCAGACGAAGCTGTTGCTTCCATAGTTATATTTGCAGGTAGCGATATACTCGGTGCGGTGGAATCGATAATAGTAACAGTTTGTAGAGCCGTACCTGTGTTGCCCGAAGTGTCACTCACGCTCCAGCTAATTTGATGAATCCCAACACTAAAGGGGCCTGTGTTATCCGGTAATGGAGTCAAGGCACCATCTACCAGGTCGGTCGCACTCGCAGTACCAAGGTTTACTGCCGTGGTGGGCCCGCTAGCTTCAACGCCAATCGGTGGTGGGGCTGTGACCGTTGGCGCTGTAGTATCCACCACATTCACTATGAAAGACCCCGAACTGGTTAGGTTGTTGCTATTGGTTACACTACAGTTGACCGTAGTAGTACCCAGAGCAAAACTGGATCCGCTCACGGGTGAACAGGTAGGGCTCAAACTGCCATCGGTGACATCAGTGGCAGTGGCTGAGTAAGTGACTACTGCTCCCAATGAAGAGGTAGCTTCCTGCGAAATATTAGCTGGTAAGGACAGGGTCGGCGGAGGGGGTGTTATCGTTAACTCAAAATTCAACACCGATGAGATACGGGGATAACCATTATCAGTTGCTGTCACGCTTACAGAATAAAGCCCAGCCGAGTCAGCGGGCGTAATCCAGCGTATTCTGATGCTATTGCCATTATCCAGTAATCTGGCGCTGCCTGTTCCTGTAGTTGGTATCCCACTTAAGACGTAGGCCATGGCATCGTTGTCAGGATCACTAACCGGGATATCTATCTGAAAAAGCTGACCAGCAGCAACAGTTTGATTAGTTACTGTTCCCAGCACCGGTGCCTGATTAGCATCCGCAACATCTCGTGTAACCAGATAGAAATCATCACCAAAAATATACAGCGGCTGCCCTGTTTTACCATCGATATCGTGAAAGCGGAAACTGTTGAAACCATTAGTATCAATAATCCCATAAAACTGATGTGCAGGGGTTACCAGCTTTCCAATATTGGTAAATGCGCCGCCATTAGTTGCGACTGAGATATTCGCCGCGCTATTACTGCCCTTGATATAACCACCCACGGCATACATCGTGCTGGCGGAACTCGCACTAAAACCATCATGCGGCAGGCATTGTTCTGGAACAACTCCGTTCGGATCAGCAGCCTCCAGGGCCTGACACTCACCAACAGAGGTATTGGTAGCATAACCATGGTCGGGGTCAAATACGCCATACTGGCCGGAGAGCAAAGCGCCGGTAGAAGTAGAAATTATGTTTGTAGCCGGGTGATTGCTGGACCAGTCAATGCCATTACTGGTAATTGTCGTGGCACCATTATATATCCAGTTAAAGTTGGCATCCTGGTATGAGCGGTAACTACTCCATGCAGCACCTTCGAAGCCTTCGTGTTTAACATAATAAGGATTTGCCGGATCTTCCAGCGCGGCCAGGGCATCAAAAAAACCACCTTCTGACCAGCAGGTTGTCACCGTACCAGCTGACGTACAGGCAGTCAGCGTGACTGAGGCTTCAGCAAACTCATAGCTGGGCAGACCGATGTTTACCTCCAGCCGATAGGTGAAACTATCCACCCCAGTAAAAGCGGTAGGATCTACCGAATATTGAAATGATCCATCCTGACAGATGGCTGTCCCGACAACACCTGGACAGGTTAAGCTACCCTGAGAAGGTGGACTGATCACACTCAGGGAAATATTACTCGCGATATCAAGCACAAACTGTGGCGATCCATCAACATCATCCATAGTGTCGTTAGCAATCAGGCCATCCGCTTCGACCAGTAACACGCCATCCGACGGAATACTGTAGGTATCCCCATTAACCCCTATGGCAGCCTGTGCCGTACCTGAAATCAGTGCCAGTAAAGCAAGTATTGAAGCCAGGTTCGTAAAATGTTTCATTGAGTACCCTCCAGAGGTACCTGATTACATTCCGTTGTTCTAATTGTTTGTGTCGGGCAATATCTTATGCATTGAGGGCATTATGCCCGCATTAACTAATACAGGTTAATAGGTATCTAACCACTTTTATGGGGGTGTAAATGCTTATTGTTTGGTAGATTTTTTCTACCAAAAGGGCGTGTTTTGGGATTTTACTACCAATTTAAAGCAATAAATTAGCGCTTACTGCAAGCTCTAAAAGTTTCTCAATTTTAAATAGATAAGCATTCCCGCTTAACTTAACATGTTAAATTCACAGCAGAAATTCACCACTAAGAGCGTGCATTGACCTTATGAGTTTTCACGAACCCCACCGATCTCATCGCATTGGCTGGCTGCGGGCAGCTGTTTTAGGTGCGAATGATGGCATCGTATCAACGGCTAGCCTGATTATCGGCGTTGCCGCTGCCAGTGCGACACAGGAAAACATCCTGCTCGCCGGTATCGCAGGACTGGTTGCAGGCGCGATGTCCATGGCTGCCGGAGAATATGTTTCCGTTAGCTCCCAGGCAGATACCGAGAAAGCAGACCTGGAGATTGAGAAAATCTCTCTGGAAAATCATTTCGAGTTTGAAAAGAAAGAACTCGCAAAGATCTATCAGGATAGAGGCCTGGATAAGGAGCTGTCGATACAAGTTGCCGAACAATTAATGGAACATGATGCGCTAGGTGCCCATGCGCGAGATGAGATTGGTATCTCAGAAGTGATCGATACACAACCTGTTCAGGCTGCGCTATCTTCCGCAGCCACCTTTACCGTGGGCGCGGCACTACCGCTTTTAGTTGCCTGGTTGATCGAAGGTGAGTGGCAAATTTCGGCAATTGCCATATTTTCGCTGATATTCCTCGCAAGCCTGGGCGGTATTGCAGCCCGAGCTGGCGGTGCCTCGATGGTGATAGGTGCTTTGCGTGTAACATTCTGGGGTATGCTGGCGATGATAGTCACCGCTGGCGTAGGGCATTTTTTCGGCGTGTCTGTTTAGAAATACCACTCAGGTCATATAGCTGGAAGCTCTGTGTTTTGCACAGATCCCTTAGCTATAAAACATGTCTCTGAACATACCTTCGGCCCAGGCCAGCCCCGCCTGACCGGATTGTGGGCTCCATTTTTCCATCAGGTGCACACGATCAAACGCAAAGCTTTTTTCGGCCTCATCGAATTTATAGAACGCAATAATACTCATCGATTCCAGTGGGTCGATTTTGACACCCGAGAAACACATAGTCTGTGGGCTGCGCCAGTCAATCTGTTTTCCTTTTGCATGCGCAATAATGACTTCTGCCACGTATTTGGCCTCGGAGTGAGCCGTATTGCCACTTTTGGAAAAAGGCTGTGAGCGCGAATCACCGGTTACATACACCGCTTCATCATCCAGCATGTGATACTTAAAGGGATCGATGGCGGCTTCCTTTTGATCACTCTCAGTATCGACCAGGCCAAAGGTTTCCAGTATGGTGGAGGCTCTTACCGGGGGGTAAATGATGGCATCATCGAAGGCATAGGCATCAAACTCGGTCTCCACTTCTCTATCAGCAACGTTGATTGCAGTCACTTCAGCACTGGGGATGTACTCAATGATATCAGGATAATAATCGTTGAAGGCACGCTTAAATCCCTCGGCCTTGATGCGGATATCCGGATTTGCATCCAGAAGTAAAATTTTGGCCTTGATATGATGCTTTTTAATGGTGGCGGCAGCCATACAGGCTCTTTCGTATGGAGCAGCCATACAGCGATAATTGCCCGGAGGGACTGTCATCACTAATGTGCCCCCTTTAAAATTCTCGATTTTATGTTTGATCGCCATTACCTCAGAGGCGCTGTTGAATCCAGCCGGGTAATGCATGCGTAATGCGTACTCATCGGCCGGATCCTCCACGCCTATGCGTGCATAGTCATAATCGATCCCAGGTGCAAGCACCAGATAATCGTATTGAATATAGCCCAGTGTGGTATACAGTTTCTTACTCTGTCTATCCAGATCCAGCGCGGTTGCATTCAGGAACAGGTAATCATTGTTTCTAGCTGCTTCAACATAACTATGTGTGAGGAAATCCAGATTAATTTGCCCTGCGATCCAGACATTGCTCAATGGACAGGATACAAACTGTTCGTTTTTATCCAGCAAAATAACATCAAAGTCCGGATTGAATTTTTTCAGGTATTTGGCCATGGTAAGACCTGACCAGCCAGCACCCATCACAACGACTCTAGCCCCTTTTTTAGCAGGTATTGCAGCAGGAGACGCGTAAATACCCCCCACTGCAGGTGCTACAGATAGCTGCTGAGCCATGCCTGCCGGAGCAACAAGTGACGCCGAGGCCAATACTCCAGAGGTCTGTAAAAAAGTCCGTCGATTAATTTTTTTACTCATTACCACTCCTGTTTAAAGTCTATTCAGGCCTGTCTTAATCAAAGTCGCTATTACGCCAGTTTAACGAAGGCGCGCGCTGTGCCTCAGGAACTGGAATAAAGGAGACATAATTAATGATATCCCTCAGTTGTTCATCAGACAGTTGATCTACAATTACTTTCATCGCCGGGTCTACCTTCCTGATCCCGCTTTGAATCAGCTTAATCTGTCGCATCATATAGGGGTAATGTTGACCATTCAGTTTAGGGATACGTGTTGCATTATCGCCCTGCGCGTTTTTTCCATGACAGCTGGAGCAGAGTTGTTGATACAGTTTTTCACCATTTTTATATTCAGGTTTAAAGTCATTAAAGGGGCCCTGCTGATGCTTAGGATGCATAGGTAGCTTGGTGATATAGGAAACGACATCGACCAGCGACTGGTAACCCCCTATCGTTCTTTCCTGAACAAAGGGATACATTAGAGCATTTTCCCTGTGGCCGTCGCGGATATCCAGCAGTTGCTTAAGCATTACATTCAAATGCTGCCCGGCAATTTGCGGGTAGGTACCATCGGTACTGCCCCAGCCTTCTGGCAAATGGCAGGAGGCACAGGTTTCGTAGATGACTCGGCCATTCCTCAAATCTGGCTCAAATGTCAACGTTATAGATACTGGTTCGGAGAAACCGCTAGCAGAATAGAACCCTGCCAGCATACCAAGCAGCACTCCAAAACGCGCATATTTCATAACTTAACCTACCTATTGCTGATTTATTATCGGTGTTATGTCCACATGATATAAGATTTTTATAGCTTCTGGAGGAAGTAATTTCTATCCGCCGTTTAATACAGATTATCCGCAACTGTAAAACCCGAGCTATCAGATTTGGTGCAGCAAATAGTACTTGCGCATATTCACTGCATGCATACAGTTAGCATATTTACCGCAACACCAGGTTAAACCATTGTCCACTAGAACATTTACTTTCTGGCTGCCCGCACTGCTCATCTTCTCACTGACTGCCTGCAACCAGATAAACAACACCGAAAAGGCTGTAGCTAAAGCAAAACCCGCGTCCCCCGAGCGACCGGCCCACGCGGTAGAAACTATTATTGTGTCGCGCCAGAGCGTTGCTATTAAGCGTACACTGACCGGCACCCTGGAAGCACCACGAACCGTGCATATCCACACCGAGCAATCGGGACGGGTGATTGAGCTACCCTATTACGAAGGTGACAGCGTCAACAAAGGCGATGTCCTGGTCAAGCTGGACGATACCCTGCTCCGCGCCAACCTGGCCAAGGCAACTGCCACACGCAAACAGGCGGAACTGGATTTAAAACGGCTGCAACGCCTGGTTCCCAGCAAACTCGCCAGCGAGGATGAACTGGCCCGCGCGAGTACCTCCGTAGAACTCGCCAGCGCCGAAGAATCCCTGCAACGCAGCCTGCTCTCGCGCACTGTGATCCGGGCGCCTTTTGATGGTGTGATCAGCGCCCGGATGAAGGAACCCAGTGATATCGTGGCGGTGAATGAGCACATCTTAACGCTGATTGATCCGAAATTTATCACTGCCGCGATACAGGTGCCGGAACAGTTACATGGCCGTGTTGCGAATGGCGATTCGGTCAACGTGCGCATCGATAGCCTGGGTGATACCAGCTTTACGGCCAGAATCCTGCGTATACACCCGGTAGTCGACGCCGATACGCGCCAGGGTACCGTTGAAGTCCGCCTGGACCCGGTTCCCAGTGGTGCGCGCCCGGGGCAACTGTGCCGCGTCACTGTGGAAACAGCAGAAACACCCAGACGCCTGATACCGCTAAATGCGCTGCAGTTTGATGCCGAAGGCAGTTTCGTTTACCGCATCATCGAAGACAGTAAGGCTCAGCGCACCGCCGTCTCTATTGGCCTGCAGATCGGCGATTCGATGGAGATTATTGATGGGGTCGGGGATGGCGATGAAATTGTTTCCAAAGGGTTCCTGGGATTAAAATCCGGTATGTCCGTACGCATCGTCAAACCTGCTGCGAAACTCTCGAACAGGCAACAAACCATGCCAGCTCATCAGGGGTAATCAGTCATGCAACAACGCTTTCGAAGTGGAGGTCTGGCCGCCTGGTCGATTCGTCACCCTATCGGCGTAATCATGCTGGCACTTGCTGTGGTGGTGTTAGGACTGGGCTCATTACAGCGTCTGGGTATTAATCTGTTGCCTGATCTGATCTATCCGGAAGTCCGGGTCAGGATCAATGATTCAGGTGTTCCTGCGCGCATCATGGAAGACCGTGTCACGCGCCAGCTTGAAGAACAGCTGGCCATCACTGAAGGCTCTATACAGGTGCAGTCCAATTCTACCGAGGGGCGTAGCTCAGTCGACCTGAGTTTCCCTTATGGTAGCGATATCGATCTGGCCTTTCGCGACGCCAGCGCGCGCCTCGATCGTGCCAAACGTTTTCTACCGGATAGTGTCGATGCACCAACCATCTATAAGCGTGACCCTTCGCAGATTCCGGTACTGGAGATGGTTGTCAGCTCAACCGATCGCGACCCGGTAGCACTACGCAGCTGGGTGGATTACACCTTTGCCAAATGGTTTCTGAATGTGCCTGGTGTGGCTGCAGCTGAAGTGGGCGGTGGCCTGGAGCGGGAAATCCAGGTCGTGGTGGATCAGGAACGCCTGAATGCCTTTGGCTTCACGTTACAGGACATCGCCAACATCCTGAATAATGAGAACGTGGACAGCCCTGGTGGTAACCTGCAGACCGCCAGCCGTGAGATCAGTGCACGTACAGCGGGGCGCTTTGACAACCTGCAGGATATGGCAAACCTGCCGCTGTGGAAAGACAGCCAGAGTCACAGTAGTCTCAGGCTGGAAGATGTTGCGCGCGTGATGGATATCCATGCGGACGAGAAGCTGCGCATTCGTTTAAACGGAATCCCTGGCATCAAGCTTTCGATACAGAAACAGCCCTCTGCCAACACCGTCGCCGTGGTGGATGAAGTCAATGAACGCCTGGAGTGGCTGCGCGAACACAATCAGATACCAGCCGATATACGCATAGATCGCGTAGGCGACCAGTCGACCTATGTGCGTCATGCACTCAGCAACGCGTCTATGGCGGCGATTTCCGGTGCACTACTGGCAATGCTTGTGGTATTTATTTTTCTCGGCAACATTCGTCGTACGCTGATTATTGGTACCGCAATCCCGCTCGCTACCATGGTGACCTTTATGATCATGGATCTGGGCAACCTGACGCTGAATATCATGACCCTGGGCGGCCTGGCGCTGGGTATCGGTATGCTGGTGGATAACACCATCGTAATGCTGGAAAACATCACACGCCATCAGCGCCTGGGCGAAAGCGATCTGGAAGCTCCAATCAATGCTGCGCGTGAAGTGAACAGTGCCGTGGTCGCGTCTACATCGACCAACCTGGCAGCTGTACTCCCCTTCCTGTTCATCGGTGGCCTGGTCGGCTTACTGTTCCGTGAGCTGATCATCACCATATCCGCCGCTATAGTCGCCTCGCTAATCGTCGCATTAACCCTGGTACCCGCTATGGGCGCACGTGTGCATGACAAGGGACATAATGCATTTCAGCGTTTCATGAGCACGGTCATCGGCAAAATCCAGGACGCGTATTCAAACATCACAGCACGTTTATTGAAGTTTCCATGGATCCCCCCCCTGATTCTGGTCCCGTTATTGATCATCTCTTTACCTGTATTCGTCGAAGGTAAACAGATCTTTCTACCCTCCATGGATGAGGGAGAAATCTCACTGCGCCTGACTGGAGAAACCGGCATGCAACTGGATGAAACCGACAGCACCATCATCCAGCTGGAAAACCTGTTCCTGTCACAGCCTGACGTGCTCACCGTTTTTACCTCTGCCGGTGGACGTGTGTTCGGGCGCTCGCAGTTTGAAGCATCTAATACCGGCTCCATCGACATCAGGCTCAAGCCTTTGACGGAAAGAACCCGCAGCAGTCAGCAATGGGTAAAAGATATGCAAAAGGAAATTGCAAAACTGAAACTCACTGGACTGAAGATACGCATGAAGGTCAAGGGTATTCGCGGCGTGCGCGTCAGTGCTGGAGACGATGACATTAGTATTCGGGTGCAGGGGCCAGAAATTGAAACGCTGGCGAAACTGGGAGAAGAAATTGTCAATCGCCTGGAAGGCACCGAAGGTCTGTCTAACCTGACCCATAGCTATGAAGAAACGCGCAATGAAGTTTCGATTAATATCGACCGACAACGTGCCGCGGATCTGGGTATACGCGTGGACGATATCGGGCGCGCAGTGAGAATTGCTCTGGATGGACAGATAGTCTCCGATTTTATTGATGGCGATCGCCAGTTCGATGTGCGCTTACGTCTGCCCCGAACCGGATTCAGGTCACCCGATGATCTGGGTAATATCCTGGTCGGTCTACATCAGGGTCAGCCGGTGCGTTTACGCAGTGTATCCAATATCAGCTTTACCCCCTCACCCGCCAGCATTCTGCGCGATAATCAGCGCCGCATTGTTGAGATTACGGCATCCTTATCTCCCACCACAGGACCGGAACAGGCGATGTCCCGGGTGTATCAAAGACTGCAGGACATGCCTATGCCCGAAGGCTATACCCTGTATGACGGAGGCGCAGTAAAAACCCTGCAGGAAGGCCGACGACTCAGTTACATGCTGCTCGGTCTGGCAGTCTTCATGGTTTTTGTTGTAATGGCTGTACAGTATGAGTCATTACGCAACCCGCTGGTTATCCTGATCTGCATCCCGTTCACCCTGATTGGTGTCGCTGCGGGGATTTACTGGCTGGCGATTCCCATATCCATGCCGATCTGGCTAGGGCTGATCATGCTGGCCGGCATCGTGGTAAATAATGCCATTGTGCTGGTTGAGCAGATTGAAATTGAACGCGAAAACGGACTCGAGATTATTGACGCTATTGTAGAGGCTGCTCGCCTGAGAATCCGACCCATACTGATGACTTCCCTGACCACAGTTGCAGGCATGCTGCCGCTGGCGATTGGATTTGGCGAAGGCTCCGAGATGCTGCAACCGCTGGCGGTTGTTATCGTCTGGGGACTGAGCTTTTCTATGTTGGTGAGTTTAATCCTGGTGCCCTCGGTGTATCGTATGTTACATCCCGAGCGATCACAAAAAGCTGGTAATGCAGTATTAGCCAAATCACACTAAAATTCGCACCTGCCGCAAATTCAATAAATGCACGGGGAACATGGTTGTTAGACGGGTTTACTGGTACTTTTCTGGTACAGAAATCGATTTTCCTTGCACAAAATTCCTGTTGGATCCCCATGATTGCTGTGTGCAAGCTGCGCCAGCACTAATTAGCCAAAAAAAGCAAATTTTTTTGCGGCATTTGCCACAATAATATGGCATAATTCGCGCCCAATTTTTTTTGCAATGAGGTAGATGTGAGTCAGATAGATATAGATATTCAGCTAAAGGTCTGGAAGGATCTTGCCCTAAGTAAGCAGGTATTAATGGGGGCTGCTACCGATGCCCTTGGGTTAGATGCTGAATGTAGTTCTAGTGAGTTAAAGGAAGCACTGGAGAGCGCTATAAAAAAAGTAAAAGAAGCTGACGCCAACATCCTCCAAACCCGTGAAAAAGCTGAAAAAGAAGTCGCTGAGATGAAGCAACTGGTAGCCAGCAGTGAGCAGGCACGCCAGGAAGCCGAAGCAAGAATCTCAGCCGCAGAAGAAGCACGCGAATCTGCCGAACGCCAACTGGCTGCCGGTCGTGCAGAAAACAGTGAGCAACTGAAGAAAGCCCGTGCCGACGTAGCCGACAAGCAGAACAAGCTGAAAGCCATTTCCAAAGCGCTGGCCGATACTCCGGAAAACGTTGTCAAAAAGCTCAAGACGCTGAAAAAGCAGAAAATGGATGAGTCCAAGCTGCGTACCCAGGCTGAGTCGAAACTGAAAGCTGTAACCAAGGAAAAGACTCAGCTGGAAACTCAGCTTGAAGAACAGAAAGCCCTGCTGGAAAAAGTGCCTGCTGTCGCTGAGCAGGTAGAGACCTTACACAAGCTGTGCAAGGATCAAAACAAGAAAATTAAATCACTGAGTGAAAACAAGGACGACCTTTTCGATATTCCAAAGCTCGACAAGGAGCTTATCGAGTCACTCAAAAATGTTGCTGACGATAAGTAACCCTTAATCGACAGTACAATATACAAAAGGTCGCTCAATCACTGAGCGACCTTTTTTTTGCCGTTGCGTTAGTTTTGAACCCCTTCTATTGAGAGTGTTATTTCGATTTTCTCTGAAGCTGGCCCAAGGTTTTTGTCCACACCAAAATCTGATCGACTGATCTCAGTGGTTCCATAAAATCCTGCGCGATAGCCGCCCCAGGGGTCCTTACCTTCACCCAGCTTTTCAACCTTAATAGCAACCGGCCTGGTCACACCATGTAATGTCAGGTTACCGTACAGGGTTCCGCTGTCGGCACCCGCAGGGCTATATTTGGTACTGATGAATTTGATTTCCGGATATTTATCCACATCCAGGAAGTCAGCACTGCGCAAATGCTTATTACGTTCAGCATGGTTGGTATCCAGGCTGGCCGCCTGAATCACCACGGATGCTTTTGCATTTTCTGGTGCCTTGCTGTCGTAACTGAACTCTCCTGCAAAGTCACCAAATCTGCCATATAGCCAGCTATAGCCCAGATGCTGCACCCTGAAATTGATAAAGGCGTGCATACCTTTGGTATCAATTGTGTAGTCGGCAGCATTAGCCAGCGAACTCGAGAGCAGGATAAATGTGCCAAGTAAAAGTGTGTGTATTTTTTTCATTTGTTGTCTCCTTTATGGTTTTTTGTGTTGCTTAAGCCCCAGCATACGTCTGAGAGTAAAGTCTTTAATGATGAAATGATGGTACATAGCAGCCAGTGCATGCACGAGCACCAAAGCGATAAACCCATAAGCCAGCAATTCGTGTATGTCACCAGCCCAATCGGCCCGCTCATTATCTTCAGCCAAAACGACAGGCACAGAAAACCAGTTAAATACATCTATACCCTGACCTTCAGCGGTTGAAATCATATATCCGGTCAGGAATAACCCTGTCACGGTCAGATAAAAAAGGAGATGAGTCAGCCTGGCTGCTAATTCCGATTTTCTGCTGCCAACCAGTGACTCGGGTCGAGTCTGTAAATGATTCCAGAGGAAACGAAATAACATAGCCAGTAACAGCACAATACCGACGCTCTTATGAAGCTCGGGGGCGCGATGATACCATTCATCGTAATAATCCAGGTCTACCATATAAACCCCTAACAGGAACAGGGCTATAAATGCAATCGCCATTGCCCAGTGCAGAAAAATAGATACCCAGCCGTAGTGGGTGCGCGAATTTTGAATCATTGATATCGAAGGATTATTAATAAGGGTTGTAGTGTAGGCTGATTAACCCCGCAAAAGTTTCATAACTGAGTATTTTTATGGGTATTTTCCACCTGCTTGCTTATAGCATCTTATGAAACAGAACATTTCACAGGTATTTCACATCAAATTGACATTGACTTCACAGCATCGGGAATACCATAAAAGCATGCTGTAACAACCTCTAGAGAGCAACATCATGACTATTGATCATGCCATCATCAAGATTCAAAACCTGCGCCTAAGAACCTATATAGGCTTTAACCCGGAAGAAAAAACCAAACAGCAGGATGTGGTGATCAATATTGAAATCAAATATCGCATATCCGAAGCCGCACTCAATGACCAGATCGAGCATGCATTAAATTACAAAACCATCACTAAATCGGTTATTCAGCATGTCGAGCAAGGCCGGTTTCTGCTGCTGGAAAAACTGGTGGCAGACATTGTAAAGCTGTCAAGCCAGCATCCAGACGTCGCATATGCAAAGGTGACTGTCGATAAACCACATGCCCTGCGATTTGCCGATTCAGTATCATTAACCCTGGAGCACCACAAACAGGCGCAGGACCAAACCAACTACCTGGAGAAAGCATCATGAGCCCCGAACCAGTCTACCTGAAAAAGCAGAAAGCCAAGCCAGAAAGCCAGATTAGCGAAGAAGCCGAACTGGTGAGAAATGCACTCATTGCACAGGGACTGGAAACCCCCATGCTGGATAATGGACTCACGCCTGAGCAAAAATACACCAAAGTAAAGGATCTGTTTACCGAGATTGTGACCACGCTGGGGCTGGACCTGTCCGATGATAGCCTGGCGGAGACCCCGCACCGTATATCAAAGATGTACGTGCATGAAATCTTCTCGGGCCTGGATTACCAGTCATTCCCCAAACTGAGCATCATTGAAAACAAAATGGGCGCTGACGAAATGATCAAAATTCGTGATATTGATATGACCAGTACCTGTGAACACCACTTTGTCACCATTGATGGTAAAGCCAAGGTCGCTTATATCCCGAAAGATCGCATTATTGGACTGTCCAAAATCAATCGTGTGGTTCGCTTCTTTGCACAACGGCCTCAGGTGCAGGAACGCCTGACGCGTCAGATTCTGGTTGCCATGCAAACCCTGCTGGAAACCGAAGATGTTGCAGTCAGTATCGATGCGGTGCACTACTGCGTAAAATCACGTGGGGTACAGGATACCAACTCACAGACCAGTACCACTGCATTAGGTGGTTGTTTCCGAGAGAATATTCACACTCGCGCAGAATTCCTCAATCCCTGATTTAGTGTGCTGTCCTAATCTGTATGCAGTCATAGCGTGACGGGAAATAGTCATATGCAAGGCGTCATCCGCAGGGAATGGCATGCCCTTTTCAAGGATGACAACGCAGCAGATGGCTGTTTCCCGTCTCGCCCGAAGGGAAGCCTCCAAATCCCCCAATCCGGCGGTGCAGTTCTTGACAAGGGAGGGGCCATTGCCTGCGAACTGCGTCTTGTCTTGGGAGATTTGGGGGCTTCTATAATCTGCATACAGTTTAGGACAGTACACTAGCACCGTTAACACCAGGCAGTTATATCTGTTATATTTTGCGCTCGAAAACAACGGGTTCAGGTATGACTGGTAACTCCCTGGCTATAGCCAAATGCTAAAGGTAAATGGACTGTCCAAACAGTATCGCGCAGCAAACTTTAGCCAGAGCATTTTTTCAGATCTGAACCTGCATATACGATCAGGCGAACGTGTCGCCCTGATCGGGGCTAGCGGCAGCGGTAAGACCACACTGCTTAACCTGCTAAGTGGGATAGATGCACCAGATAGTGGCCAGGTCAAAATTGATGGTACTGACATCCATGCACTGAAAGAGCCGGAGCGCACGCTGTTAAGACGCCAGCGCATCGGCTTTGTATTTCAGTTTTTCAATCTCATTCCCACCCTGACCGTACGTGAAAATATAGCCTTGCCAATGGAACTGGTGGGTTATAGCAGCAGCAAGATCACGCAACGTGTCGACGAATTACTCGACAGCGTAGGCTTACAGCCCATGCATCAGCGCTACCCGGATAGCCTGTCTGGCGGTGAGCAGCAACGTACTGCAGTAGCCAGAGCACTCTCGCATAAACCCGCCCTGCTTCTGGCAGACGAACCCACCGGCAATCTGGATGAAGACACTGGAGCACAGGTCATCAATTTACTAACCGATCTGGCCAACAGCCAGGGTACTACCATGCTGATTGTCACTCACAGTCATAGTGTGGCCAGTGCTGCAGATCGTGTTTTAAAGCTTTCGCACGGCACACTGGTTGAACAGTGATTGCACGTCTGTTACCTCCTGCCCTGATACGTTCAGGCCTGCGCCACCAGCTAAAAAATCGGTGGCAGTCACTGCTCGCACTGAGCGGTATCATCATGGGTGTGGCGATTGTTCTCGCAGTTGACCTCGCCAACAGCGCTGCCAGAGCATCCTTTCAACTTTCAGCTGCTCAGCTACAGGGTGCAGCAACCCACAGATTGCTGAGTCAGAACAATCAACTTCCCCAGAGCCTGTACCAGTCGCTGTTTACCCTTGCGCAGCATCCGCCCATGGCCCCGGTGATTACCGCACAGGTCAGCATTGAGGGCGATGACAGCCGCTGGCAGCTGATTGGCATCGATGTTTTTGCAGAGCAGCGGTTTCGTCCACAATGGATAAGCCAGCTAAACTCCACCAGCAATCTGTCCGACTGGCTCACTGATCCGCAGGCAGTCATCCTGAATACGGCAGCCGACCATTCACCTCATCTGCAGGCGGGCGATAAACTCACAGTGCAATACCAGCAGCAACAATACCCGCTCAAGGTATTCAACATCAGTCACCATCAACAAAGCGGTACGCGTAAGCTGTTAATCGTTGACATCGCAACTGCCCAGGCAATTACAGGTAATTACGAGACTCTGACCCATATAGACCTGATCCTGGATAAACAGCAGCAGGACTGGGTCAGTCAACGCCTGCCGGATGATATACAGCTGGTTGATATTGCCGAGCAAACCAGCGGCGTGGTTCGTCTGTCACGCGCGTTTGAACTAAACCTGACTGCGATGAGCCTGCTGGCACTGATGGTAGGCCTGTTCCTGATCTTTAACGCGATGAGCTTCTCTATTGTGCAACGGCGTAACCTGTTCGGACGACTACGCGCGCTGGGTGTGTATAAGCGAGAACTGTACAAACTGTTGCTCACCGAAGCGCTATTTATTGGCATCATCGGGACCGCTATCGGCATTCTACTGGGCCAGTGGCTAGGACGGGAATTGACCGCGATTGTCGCACAAACCGTGAGTGAGCTTTACTATCAGGTCAGTGCCGATGCCATGCAACTTTCTATACTGTCTTTGAGCAAGGCGGTGGTGCTCGGTATCGCAGGGACGCTGCTGGCTACCCTGATACCCGCTTACCTGGCTGGACGCATTCCCCCTTTGACTACACTCTCGCGCGCAGCACTGGAAAGCTCCAGTAAGCGCATGGTGCCGCTGCTTGGCATCATCGGTAGCCTGATGCTAGTTACCGGATTAGTGATCGCATTCTATCTTCCTGGTGGCATTATCAATGCATTTGCAGGGTTGTTTATTATCCTGCTCGGCTGCGCCCTGATGACGCCACCCGCATTGCTTATCGCGCAAGGGTTATTCTCTGTGATCAAGCTGACAGCCGCATGGCGCATGGCTACGCGTGATATGGACCGCCACCTGTCCCGCCTCGCCACCGCTGCCGCCGCGCTGATGGTGGCGCTATCTGCGTCGGTAGGCGTCACTATCATGGTGAGCAGTATGCAAAGCTCGGTCAGCAACTGGTTGCAGGAATTACTCAATGCGGATGTGTATATCGCTGCGCGGGGATTTGAACAGGGCGCGACCCTGCCCGCCAGTGTAATTAATGAAATCCCAAAGCTCAGTCATGTGCGCGACTACAGCCTGTATCGAAATACACAGATCACATTAAATCACCGTAGGGTTAAACTGGTAGGCGCACAGCTATCCAAAGCTTCGCGTGATGGCTATCAGATACTTGCGGGCAACCCGGATACACTCTGGCACGATTATGACCTGGGTTCCCTGTTCCTGTCAGAACCACTGGCCAATCGAATACAGCTCAAGCCTGGGGATCAGATTACACTGCCTACCCCCCAGGGTCAGGTATCCTTCCCTATTGCCGCCATACTGCGCGATTACTCCAGCGAACATGGGCGCATTTATATGCCCCTTCAGGAGTACCGCAAATACTGGGCT
The DNA here is from genome assembly GCA_050288105.1 of Gammaproteobacteria bacterium. Lineage (GTDB taxonomy): Bacteria > Pseudomonadota > Gammaproteobacteria > JACNJF01. The sequence continues at coordinate 88,138 of JBNKDE010000012.1, read as the reverse complement.
GACCAGCAGATTAATACTATCGCGGTATTTTCTGACCAGTTAAGTCCTTCCGCTTTCATGCAACAGCTTGAACAGCATTTTAATCAACGCAGCGATCTGGTGTTCACCGCAGCACGCGAAATCTATGATGAATCGATGAATGTGTTTGCGCGTACTTTCCGTATTACCGAGGTATTGCGCCTGCTGTCCATGCTGGTGGCATTTATTGGCATTCTCACGGCATTGATGGCGATACAGCTTGAACGGCGTAAGGAGTTTGCGGTACTTCGCGCGCTGGGGTTAACCCGAGCCCAGGTCAGTCAGCTGATTGTGACAGGGTCATTGCAGCTGGGCCTGGTTGCCGCCCTGATGGCAATTCCCGCAGGCGCGATCATGGCCTGGGTGCTGACGGATGCCGTACAGCTACGTGCATTCGGCTGGACCATGCCTCTGCAGATCACCATGCAGCCGATGTTATTAACGCTATTCATGGGTATCACTGCGGCATTACTCGCCAGCCTTTACCCTGCCTGGCAAGCCAGCCGTCACAACCCGGCCGGTCAGTTGCGCGAGGATTGAACATGCGATACCTGTCTCTGCTACTTTTTATCTTTATACTGGTGGCCTGCAATCCCGCACAGGAACCGAAATCAGCAACAGTCAGTGTCAGCCAGGCATTGCAAAACAGCGCAGATAATGGATTCAAGCGCGCCGATAAAATTCGTGCATTCAGTTTCCCTGAGGATCATGGTCCACATCCAGCATATGCTACCGAATGGTGGTACTTTACCGGCAACCTGCAAACCGAGTCAGGTCAACCATTTGGCTATCAACTGACCCTGTTCCGTATCGGATTAAAATCCGACCCGGTTGATGATCCCTCTCCCTGGCGCGCACAGCAGGTTTACATGGGCCACTTTGCAGTAAGTGATATTCAGCAAGGTCAGCATTACAGTGAAGAACGCTTTGCCCGTGCAGCCAATGCTCTGTCTGGTGCACAGGCGCAACCATTAAAGGTCTGGCTTGGCCCCTGGTCCATACAGAGCCAGCAGCGGGCGCTGTTCCCGCTCAGGCTTAATGCTCAGAGTGAGGAAGTCAGCATTAACCTCGTCTTACAGCAACCCGACAAGCCCCTCATTCTTCAGGGTGATCGCGGACTTTCAAAAAAAAGTGCCGAAGTCGGTAATGCATCCTATTACTACTCATACACACGCATCCCAACCAGTGGCAGTATCAGCATAAAAAAACAGATATATCAGGTAACAGGCAGCTCATGGTTTGACCGCGAATGGTCCAGCTCCGCACTCGCAGCCGACCAGCAGGGCTGGGACTGGTTTTCCCTGCAGCTGGACGATGAGCGCGAAATCATGTTTTATCAACTGCGCGATAAAAAAGGTCAGGCACAAAAATTCAGTGAAGGCGTACTGGTCGAGCAGGATGGAAAAACCATAAAACTGAACCTGGATAATACGCAATTAAAACCGCTTTCCAACTGGAAAAATAACCAGGGCGTTACCTATCCGACCAGCTGGTCACTCAAGATACCGCAGCAGCAAATAGATTTGCAGATCGATGCAGCCTTCAACGATCAGGAAATGCGTCATAGCGTACATTACTGGGAAGGAGCTGTCGTAGTATCCGGTAGCCACCCGGGTCGAGGATATCTGGAGCTAAGTGGTTACCAGAAATGACGGACAAAGTATTTTTATCACAGAGGGAAAAAACTTTAGCATTCACAGCGCTGGTCATTATTCCTTCCCAGCAATTGTCCTGGCCCTATCCCCTCTCGTAAGGTCTAATCTCTTCCAGATGCGCATCGATAAACTGGATGACCACGCTACGCTTTTCCGGTCCGCGGGTGCTTTTTTCGCGTTCCTGGGCGGCATCGGAGAAAAGGTTGACCTCGGGATGATCTTCAATTTTTTCGAAAATCCTGCGCCAGCGTTTGCGCACCGTATCCACGGTTATATTCAGTGTACTGGCGATATCGGAATCGTTGTTGCCCCACAGTGCCAGGTTCAACAAGTCCTTTTCCGCAGGTGAGAAACCCATCCTCGGCAGGCGTTTTCTCTGTAAGCAGTTGAAAGGATGAAAAGGCGCCTGTTCGAACACCTTGAAATCGAACAGGAGCAGGTGCTCACCTTCACCGACCATTTGAAATCCCATATTCAACATAGATTCCTTAGCCCTGGGATCACCCTGCGGCACCGGATGCAGAGCCAGTCGGCAATCGTAGCCGCCATGGTGCATGCGAAAGCTCGATTGCATCAGTTCAACAGCTTGCTGGGTTTCGGCGCTGGACGGATCTCCCGCTGGCAGTGAGAAATGCAGAAACATCAATGCCAGGCCTTCGCCTGAGTTGGCATGAGCGATTTGAGTTGGTCGAAGCAGAACCGGCTGACCGGCAATTTCCTGAGCGTAGATTTTATCGACTACCGGCGCATCATCTGGGTTTGCCATCAGTTGCTCAGCTGATTGTAGACTGAGAAAGCCGGTAATGCCGATAGCTACAATTTGTGGCTCGCTGGCAGCAGAAGTGTTTTCCAACATCAAGCCGGTAACAACCTGTTCCTTTAACAGAGATTTCAATAGCTCGAGTCGATCATCGCTATCGATGCCTCCGTAATAATGTTCAAACTGTATTAAATGCTTTTCGACGCGATTAACATCATCCGGCTTGACCAGTCGCCTTCGGAAAATGCTCATTTCTTTTCCTCATTATTGTTTTTTCCGCAACGGCAGCATCGGGCCACGGCTTCAATATGGTCTGGGAATCATAGCACGGATCAGGGATCACCAATTACCCAAAAATATGCGGGTTACCAGGATCTGGTAGCTCGGATCTCGTCGAGATTATCCTGTTTAGATAGCTTATGAAAACTTCTGCGTATATCCCAAATATGTGGGATGTGATGTAACAGGGACTGTTATTAGTATGGATAGCACCCTTAAACGGAAAAGCCAGCATCAGGAAATCATCATGCATTCATCAAATTCCGTGAATCAACGACTTAACAGGTTTATCCACTGTCCAGACAAACTAGCTTCTGGACAAAAGATTTACCATAAAAGGGGGGTTCGAAGCTGCCTTCTCCGCGTATATAGTCGTTTAGTAGAAGCGATTGTAAGGAGAACAGTCATACCTGACGTCTGGGTGCTGTTTTATGTGTACTAAATCTGACAGAGCGAGACACCTTCGCTCAGAAACACGAGGTCATGAAGCGATGCTTTTTGGGAAAAAACAGCTATCGCAAACGGGTCTAAGGTATTTCCTCAATAGGGTGTTTGCTCTGCTGCTGATGGTTGGGCTATCGGCCTGTGGCGGTGGCTCATCCAAATCAGGGGCAGATCCAGAGCCTCAGGTTGTTGGCGTCGCGGAAGGTGTAGCGCTTGGCGGTAATGGCGCAAGCTCAGCACTCGATAACACGGTCAACCGCCTGCCCAGAGCCGTACCGACTGACTATATTCAGGATCGCTTGCTAACTACCCGTCTGGTTGCGGTGCTCGACTCCTCTGCTACCGTCGACGAGGTCAACCAGGCTCTGGCCGATAACCAGGCCAGTATCGTTACCATGCTCGAAGGGCAGCCCTTCGTAACCCTGGGGATCGATCCGGTAGCAGACCTGTCAGAGGCACAGAGTAAGGCCCAGGCACTCAAGGATAGCGGTGCTTTTGTTTATGTCCGTCCCGGTCGGCAGGCGCCAATCACCACCAATGCCTCTGCGAGTATTGGCAACAGAACGCCAGCATTACGCTCGTTGCCATCATATTCCTCCCGCCCATCTGCTGCTGGCTATGTTGATCATGTACTGTCATCGCGTTTTCCCGCAGCATGGAATTTGAGCCGCGCGGCCAGTCACAATGCTTCGCTGGTCCTTCCCCACAGTTATGCCCCTTTTGAAGAGGTCGGTCAGTACGATCAATTGCCGCTACTCAGTGTGATTGCGGCTGGCACACCTGTCGACACCAGTGACCCGATCTTCGGTTCCATTGGCAATCTCGGTTACCAGTTTCTCGGGATTGCGGCAGGTGAAAACCTTTTCGATGGTGCGCAAAATCGCAAACTGGGCGCCGATCCGGTGGCCATACAATACCTGGACGCTTATGGTTATCATGCTACCGGTATGGATGAAAGCGACCTCTGGGCCTATCTGTATCTGCAATGGCCGGCCAGTGGCAATACAGTCATTCTGATCGACAATAGCTATAACGACCCTGGTCAGGATTATTACAGTTACCTGGATCGTGCCTGGTCCGGATTTACCTGGCGGCGGGTGGCGCATACCATTGAGGCTCAACATGGCCCGCTGCTGATGCTGACGCCGACGGGCAACGTTCGAAACGGCAATACGCCGGATGACGTCTCTTTCAACAGTGCCTTTGCAGTGGCTACCCTGCCCAATATACAGGCCATGGTCTATCTGTCGAACAACGCCAGCACAGTCGACCAACAGGCTTTTATTGATTTCTACAATCAGACCGCCAGCAATTCACCCGCTCTGGCTGCACCGCTCGAGAACATTCTGCTGGTTGGCAGCAGCGACTCGAATGGCAATGAATCGAGCTTTTCCTGGCCCGGCGCGCAAGTGCGAGCGGTAGGTGAAAATGTTGTGGGGCCGTGTCTGGTATCACTCAACAACTTCTGCGACAGCAACGGCCATACGCTCACTAGCAACAGCGCCATGGCCGCCACTGCTCAAGTCGCCGGGCTGGCCGCCTATATGTGGCATATCGACAATCAGCTCAGCCCTGCAGATTTACGCTTGCGCCTGCAGCAAGCCTACAGCAGTAGCGACATTCCCGGTGTCATCGACGCGTGGACTGCGGTGCTGTCGCTGGATACCAGCCTGACCAATGCCACACTGCGCAAGACCATGCTGGATGTCTCCGGCGCGGGTGGTCAACCCGACGGCGTGTTCGATGAGGATGACGTGACCGCCTTTCTAAATGCCTTCGATGCCTTCGACGGTTCAACCGCACCGGACTGGTCGGTATATGACCTGAATGGCGATGGCTGGACCAATGGATCGGGTACGGCACGGATGGATCTGGATGTGAACGATCCCTCCGCTTTCACAACCGTCAGTCAAATCGTCGCGGACGAGGTCAAGCAGTTTAATGAAACTGGTGTTACCGATACAGAAGTTCTCTGCTACTACGTATTCTCAAGCCTTTACCAGGGCGTAGTTGATGATGCCCCTGTCATTCCAGACTGCCAGGCTGTAAATCAACCGGTTTCGGTGGTAACCCAATTTTCAGGTGTAAATGTCTCGGCTGATGTATCTCTGGCGGACGGGGGGCAGGATCAAGACCGTTTCCAGGGTAGTACGTTATCGAATTATTCGGGAAGCATCAGTACCTCTGCAAATCATGTAGCTACGTCACAGGAGCCCTATACAGGTAGTGCTCAGAGTAGCGCCAGCACCACACAAAGCGTGATAGACAACAGCGGCAGTACGAATGATTTGCTATTGCAGCTCAATTTTGACGGGTCGATGACGTCCAGTGCAGATTCTGCTGGTGATCAAGCTGACTACGCCTCTCGTGGAGAAGGCTATGGTGATGCTATCGTCTACTTCGATGTTAACGACACCGTATATTATCGATTTAACGGCACGGTGAATGGCGGTGGAACAGCAAATCTTCCACAAGGTCAGGGCTTAGGCTATGGGTATAGCAATATCCGCCTGGTACAAACGTCAGGGCCTGAGATCGTCAATCTTACCTACAATAGCGATAATGACGGCTCCACCATGGTCATTGATCAAACGGGTAGTTTAACTACCGGCAGCTACATCCTGAGGATTGAAGCCGGTTCAATAAGCGCCACCAACAATCTCTTTAGTCCCGGTAGCAACTTTACTATTAGTTTTAGCGGCAGTGTCAGCACAAGTGTGAGTTTCGAGTTAAAGCGGTCGCCTTAGGGAGGATTGTTTTCTGAGCTTTACTTAGGATGCTGCTTAATTGAATTTACAAATAAATAGGGTCAAAGCCTAATGAAACTTACTTACGGGTAAATTGTCATCGCGAGCGACAGCGCGGCGATCTCTAACCTTGCCGAAATCTCGCTAAAAAAGAGATTGCCACGTCGCAAGCTCCTCGCAATGAGGCCGTATCAGCCTTAAGTAAGCAGCATTCGGGTCAGAGCCATCAATAGAGTCAGGGATCAGAATGCAATTTCCGACCTATAAACTTTAACCATAAGGCATAGTTATGCAAAATCAAATTAGAAGAAATATAAACTCCCCTACCACACATTCCGCTCAGCCTGGCAACGGCCATCGGGCAATTTTAGCTCTGGCCCTTATATTGCAATTAAGCGCCTGCGGCGGAGGCGGCAGCTCGACAACCGCCGATAATGGCGCAGCCCCCTCTGCTTCGGCTCGCACCAGCGTAATCGCCAGCGGCGATGCCGATTGTCCTAATGGTGGTGTGCTGGTTGAGTCGGGTATCGATGAGAATAAAAACGGTGTACTCGATGATGCCGAGGTAGACGATAGCGAAAAGGTCTGTAACGGCATCAATAGCCATAACTCGTTAATCGCGCTCAATGACGAACCCGCTGGTGCCAATTGCCCCTATGGCGGCCTGCGCATCGATTCCGGTGTGGACAGCGACGATAGCGGTGTTCTGGATAGCACTGAAGTCAACAGCAGCGGTTATGTCTGTAATCAGATTGATGGCAGCATCGGTTGGCAGGTGGCGACGTTGGTTGAGCTTGACGATGCAGGATCCGCCTCTAATCCACAAATCAGTTTCGACGCTAATGGGGATGCTATCGCGGTGTGGGATCAGTCGGATGGTACTCGCAAGAATATCTGGAGCAACCGGTATACCGCAGCTTACGGTTGGGGTACAGCGGTACTAATCGAAACGGATAATACGGGCGGTGCAGCTGGACCTAAAATCGCTATCGACAGCAATGGTAATGCACTGGTGGTCTGGTTTCAGTCAGATGGTACGCGCAATAATATTTGGGCAAACCGCTATACCACGGGTGTCGGCTGGGGGACAGCTGAGCTGATCGAAACGGATAACGCGGGGGATGCTCGTAGCCCTCAAGTCGGCGTAGACAGTAACGGTAACGCATTGGCCGTTTGGTATCAGTCGGATGGAACCCGCGATAACATCTGGTCTAATCGCTACCTGCCGGGTTTCGGTTGGGGCAGTGCTGAGCTAATCGAGTCCGATAATGCAGGCGATGCCGGCAGTCCGAAAGTCAGTGTCGATAGTAACGGCAACGCATTGGCCGTTTGGAATCAGTCGGATGGTACCCGCAATAATATCTGGTCTAACCGTTACACTGCAGGTGTCGGCTGGGGAAATGCTGAGCTGATCGAGACCGAAAATACAGGCAATGCCAACGGTCCCCAAATCAGTGTCGATAGTAACGGTAATGCGTTGGCAGTTTGGTCTCAGATGGATGATACCCGCTATAACATCTGGTCTAACCGTTACACCGCAGGTGTTGGCTGGGGCAGTGCAGAGCTGATCGAGACCGATAATGCAGGCCATGCCCAGTATCCGCAAATCACAGTCGACAGTAACGGTAATGCGTTGGCGGTTTGGACACAGACGGATGGGACTCTGCGGCGTAACATCTGGTCGAATCGTTATACCGCAAACGTAGGCTGGGGCAGTGCCGAGCTGATCGAGACCGATAATGCAGGCGATGCCTGGACTCCTCAAATCAGCGTCGACAGTAACGGTAACGCGTTGGCTATTTGGTATCAGTCAGATGGAACTCGCTATAACATATGGTCTAACCGTTACATTGCAGGTGTTGGCTGGAGCCGCGCGGAACTTATCGAAACCAATAACGGTGACGGTATAGACGCTGGAGCCACGATCGGTTTTGATAGTAATGGCAATGCGTTGGCCGTTTGGTCACAATTCGGTGAAACCATCAGAAGCATCTGGTCCAATTACTGGGCGGCACCTCAGTGATTAACCCCTTTGACGGGATGATGCCAATGAAACTTCGCCAACGTCTACTATTGCATGCCCTGTTAGTTCTGTCAGTTCCGCTCGCTGCCGTTGAAATTCGCTGCGTAAAACCATGCTGGATGTTTCCGGCGCGGGTAGTCAACCCGACGGCGTGTTCGATGAGGATGACGTGACCGTCTTTACTAAATGCCTTCGATGCCTTCGATGCTTTCGACCAACAATTTCTCTAGTCCCGGTAGCAACTTTACCATCAGTTTTAGCGGCAGTGTCAGCACAAGTGTGAGCTTCGAGTTAAGGCGATCGCCTTAAGCAGGATTGTTTATTACGCTTTGCTTAGGATGCCGTTCAATGATCAGCGCAGGGTGAATCTTCCAGACTATTACCAATCAACGGAATCTTACGCATCACTTTTTACCTCACGAATATCCCATAAACTGGGGATACCGCCACTCTGGCCCGAAAGATAGACTCAGTTCAGACCGGAGAGACGCTGACTGGAAAGCTGGCAAACCTGTCATGAACTGCGGTACGCCACGGCTTTACCATAAAAGGGGACTATCTCCACCGATACGCTGCGGTCTAGTATTTGACCGTGTCGAGAAACCGTTATACCTGCGCTGGAGTCTACTCGTGCATTTTTTGTTTCACAGGGAAGCTGGATTAAAAGCTCGCTTTAACCACCCGATTTCACTTTGTTTGATGTTGCTGGTGACAATATTGTTGTCAGCCTGCGGCTCCAGTAGTGGCGACAAGGCTTATGCACAATACATAGATCTGGAACCGCAGCAGGTTCTTGCCGGCAATATGCCGAAGCTGTGGAATCCTGAACCGGTTGCTTTCTCCGAAGTCTCTTTCGATGGCGAGATCGGTGTACTGCGCACCCAATTGGAAATCCTGTTCAAATCAAGCGCAACCGCCGCCGATTTGGACCGCGTGATCGCTTCGGTTGACGGCACTATTGTGGCCGCCATCGAAGGCGTCGCCGCTGTCGTTATCAATATCCCCGATCCCGGCACCCTCGATGCGCTGGAGATCATACGGCTCGGCCTGGAGTCGGATGCGGCGGTGTGGATGGTCAATCGCAGCGACTTCCCCAAACCGCGCAGCCTGCCTTCGACCGAACTAACTAACGGCTCGCATGCGCGGATTAGAAACCATCTGGCGATAGGTGCATCCGCGGCATGGAACGCGCGCTCTGCATTGACTGCCCAACCTGCGATTATCGTTGTCGATGCCTTTGGCGATGGCCCTGCGCAAGGTTGGGATGCCAACCTAGTTAGCGATGACTGGAGTTACCGGGCCTATGACGATTTGCCAGTGAGCGATATTCTCGATAATCGAGGTTTCGTCCGTCTGGACGGATCTCAATCCCCGTTCCACGTAGTACCGAGTAATATCCATGGCTATTTCGTCGGTGGAGTTGCGGTCGCCAGTTTTGGTGGTGATGCCTCGGATACCGGGAGCGCCACCGGACTGTATGCAAGAACCGCAAAGATGAGGGTTTCAGACATCAATGGGGTAGGAGACGCGGCGGCCGTGTACCGCGCTCTGCAAATGGCGCAAGAGGCACCTGGCAAGTCGGTGATCAATATCAGCCTGGGCTGGCGTTGTGAGGGTAGAGATACCCCTGAATGTCATGAATCGTCCAGAACTCAGGGAGGCCAGTGGGCAAGCAAGGTGCGTCAAGCCGGGCTTGAGGGCAGATTGTTGATTTTCATTGCCGCCGGAAATACCGATGGCTCGCTACCCCACCCGTATCTGGATACCTCGCATCCGATGATAGCGGCTGGGGTACGAAATGACCTGGTCGATGAAAACGGTGAAGCCATTGCGCCGCTGAGCAACATCCTTGCAATAGGTGCATCGAAAGCTGCGCAGAATGATGGCAGTGAAGCTTACCGTGTTCAATGCATGGCATTTTTTTCCTATCTGGATGCGCATTTAAATGGTATGGGGTACGACGTTTTTTCGACCTACAATCGCGACTATACTGGATTTGAATCAGGAACCTCCCACGCTTCACCGCAGGTGGCGGCATTGGCCGCCATGCTGTGGTCGGTGCGACCAGAATTGACGATTGCCGAACTCAAGCAAATCCTCACCGATACAGCCAGACCCACCCCCGTTGTCGCGGATCAAAATTGTTCCAGTTACCCAACGCCCCCGAAAACCGTCGATGCTTTCGCCGCCATGCTTGCGCTCGATGTCAGTGATGATGAGCTCAAAGTGCGTAAAGCGCTGATCGATGCGAATGGCGACGGCGTTGTTACTGCATCCGATATCACCGCTTTGCTGCAGATGCTGGACAACTCGAACGGACAGTTAGACTACGGACGGGCCGATCTGAATGGTGATGGTTTCAGCGGTGGAAGCAACGAGTCGGCATTTGATTTGAACGCCAATGGCGATACAACGGACCGTCTTGAAACATTAATTGATGGTCGCATGGTTTCTTTTACTGAATCGAATCTTACTGATAAGGAGATACTCTGTTACCTGGCTTTTTCCATTCAAACAGGTTCACCGGGATCGGGCAATTCCAGCAATGAGGCGCAATGCAATCCCTCAACTGAGCTAGCCTCGGTGATAGTTACCAATCAGCGATCTTATGTCAATGCGTATGCATCGGTAAGCTATGAAATTCAGGATGTTTCTGAACAGGGATACGAGAGTGATTCCATCGCAAACTATAACGATAGCGCCAGTGCTTCAAATAGCCACACTGCAAGCGAAGGAGAAAATACATCTGGCAACAGTCACGCGAATGGCTCGACCGTGCAAACACTAGAGGAAAACGGTGCATCCGATAACCTGATGCTACGGGCCACTTTTACCAGTAGTTCAGCTGCAGACGCTACGACGACAGGAAACGGCTATGCACAATATTTGACCATCGGGGCAAATGCTTCAACGGGTAGTGGCATTGTATTGTCATTTGATGTGACCGGGACGGTTTATTATCGATTCAGTGGTAGTATTCTGGGTGGAGGCGATGGTTCCACATCTCTGGTAGGGTCTGGTGGTTCTTCAGGTAATATTTACCTGACACAGGGATCGAAGACTGAGCTTGTCTCGGTTAGCTATAGCAGCATTGACGATGGTTCCAGCCTTATGGTCAACGAATCCGGTAGCCTAACCACCGGAAGCTACACCGTCTACTTTTCCCAGGATGCCAGAGCTTCAGTCTACGTCGGTGAGCAAGAAGTTACGTTCAATGGCAGTGGAAGTGCTGACCTTAGTTTTGAATTAACGCGGACGCCGCCACCTTAAGATTTAACATAACAAAATGAAAAAAAGCCCCATCATTTGCAAGACGAAGGCGATGCCCAGGCGCCAAAAGTCTCTATCGGCAACAACGGCAACGCGCTTGTCGCCTGGTCTCAAAGATATGGGACGCTTTATAATATCCGGTCTAATCTCTGGGGTGTACCGTAGTGATTGCTCATTCAGCATGGTCTGAAATGATGACCAGGAAACTTCGCATATTTCTATTGATAATTTGTCTGCCAGTCATATCGACTCCACTCGCTGCCGTTGAAATTCAAAGCGGTGTAATTTACCCGGCTGGCACGACCGTGGAGTCTTCACAGATTGGTGTATCATTGACGATCCCGCAGGGCTGGCAGGGTGTCCTGCCCCAGGGGGCGGAAACCTTCGTCATGGAGTCCGCTGAGTTACAGGCCCGTCTTTATCTGGTGATCAAGGCGGTCAGTCAACAGCAACTGGAACAGGCCCTGTCCGAGCCGCTGGCGCTGGGTGGTGGCATCGTGCTCCACCCCGTGTCGAAACCCCGTAACAACCGGGGCCTGCTTGAAGCGGATTATAGCGTGCTAGATATGGGCCAGAGTATTTCGGCATTCGTTAGCGCGCGCATATTAAAGCCTCAACTCGGCGCTGTGGTCATCGTACTGCCGGCTAATCAGGGTGGTCAACTGAAACAGGCAGCATCGCGCATCATCGAATCGATCGAAACACTGGCACTACCCGAGGCCGCGCCGGCCATGCCATCTGCGGGTGCTAATTCCTGGCAGGCGTATTTGCGCGGTCGTCATATCCAACGCTATAACACGCACTCAGATTATCAGGAAACCCAGAGTCTTTGGCTATGCAGCGATGGCAGCTTCCGAAAATCCTTCCAGTCCGGTGGTTTCAGCATGTCCGGTGCCAGCGGCGCAACGCAAAGTGGTAATCAGGGCCGCTGGCAGGCTCAGGGAGACAGCTCGGGCGAAGGTAGCTTGACATTGCAGTTTGTCGATGGTGGCAGCGCCAGCTATCACCTGGCCCTGAAAGACAAGCTGTATCTGGACGGGAAGCAATGGTTGCGGGTGAAGAACGGGTATTGCCAATGATTGAAGAAGCAGCGACCACTAGTACCTGTTTTTTCAAATCGGTTTTCAGCTGCACCGATGGCAACTTGACCCGTTTATCGTTTTGCTATTAGCATCTTTAACTGAGCCCCCTCAGGGCCTTTGCATTTTTCACTTATAGGGAAAGCTGTGACAACTCATTGTTATCGTGTTGCAATCATTGAGGACGACCCCGCCACCCGCCATCGCATCAAACAGGCGGTCGAGCGCCATGCCGAGCTGGAGGTTGTTGCCGATGCGGGTGATTGTGCCCAGGGTCGTGAGTTAATCGAGTCCCTGAAACCGGATGTGCTGCTGGTGGATCTGGGCTTACCGGATGGCCACGGTACCGAGTTGATCAGGCTGGCTCAAACGGTTTCGCCGGGTACGGAAATCATGGTGATTACAGTCTTCGGTGATGAAAAAAATGTGCTGTCAGCCATCGAAGCCGGTGCAACCAGCTACCTGCTGAAAGATTCTGACCCCGATTATATCGGCCAGTCCATCAAGCAGATGCTTGATGGCGGGTCGCCCATCTCCGCTTCAATTGCGCGACATCTGTTGAAGCGCTTTCATCCCATTGTTGAGGAAACGGTAACCGAGAATGTTGACCAGATCAGCCTGACTCAACGTGAACGCGAAGTACTCGAACTGGTGGCCAAAGGCTTTTCATATAATGAGATTGGCAAAACGCTTGGTATGTCGGTGCATACGGTCACCTCGCACATCAAACACATTTACCGCAAGCTGAGTGTCAACTCACGCGGTGAAGCGGTGTTCGAAGCGGTTCAACTCGGTTTGATCTCATCAATTAACCGTCAATAGCTGACGCTCGTGGCCATCTGGTTAAAGCGTGTTTATCCGATTCTGGCGTTGATGCTCGTCGTGGCGCTGCTGGTGAGTATCGTCTGGATGTCGCATCAGCTGTCCCGTCCTGACGTTGCGCTGGCAATCGATCATATGGAATTCACCGCCATCAGCTCTGATACCCTGCCGGGTCAGGAAAGCCAGTGGCTGCCGGTAACATTGCCGGATGACTGGTACCACAGTGGTCGTCAGCATAAGGAAGGCTGGTATCGCCACGTTTTTAATCTTCAGTTGCCACCTAACCGGTTGTGGGGAATCTACCTGCCCACCGTCCAGCAAAACGCGGCAGTTTATCTGAATGGGGATCTGCTCGGCGATGGTGGCGCGTTCACTGACCCGGTTCCGCGCAACTGGAATCGCCCTTTGTATTTCACCATTCCCAATGGTTTGCTCAAACAGGGGCATAACCAGTTATCGATTCGAGTAAAGTCCGATCCAGCGCACAGTGGCCTGCTGTCATCGGTTTTTCTCGGGCCGGATGAATTCATCGCACCTTACTATGAGTTGCGCTATTTCATGCGCTATACCATGGCACAGTTTATCCTGGTAACCCTGGTGCTGACTGGCATCATGATGTTGATGCTGTGGTGGCATCGGCGCGATGATCATATCTATGCATGGTATGCATTTGGCGTACTGGAATGGGCTGTTCACAACATCAAACTGGTGGTCATTGATCTGCCGGTTGATTCACATACCTGGGATTTGATGATCAGCATAACCATGCTGTGGTTTCCGGTGATTGCGACCAGTTTTATTCAGCGCTTTATCGAACAGCTAGACCGCCGTGTGGAGCGCTGGTCGTACCGATTAGCCGGTTTTTTTAGCCTGATGCTGATCCTGATGCCCGCAGAGCTGAGCTATGCCATGGCGATGCACTTCACCAATCCGCTGGCGCTCGCTTTTGGGCTTTACCCGGTGTACCGGTTGCTGCGATACGCCTGGACCACACCTGAGGTGGAGGTATTCGTGCTGATGTTCTCGGGCATGTTGCTGGTGGTTTTCGGAGTGCATGATCTGTTTATTGCCAATCATGTGCTGAGTCGGGTCGATGGCTATTTCATGCACTATGCTGCGCCCCCCAGCCTGATTACCTTTGCCTATCTATTGCTCAAGCGTTTTGTCAGTGCAATGAATGAAACCGAACGCATGAACCGGTCGCTGGAACAGCAGGTGCGTGAGAAACATCAGGAACTGGAATCCAACTTTTTACGCATGCAACAACTGGAGCGTGACCGGGTGTTGATCGAGGAGCGCGAACGCCTGATGCGTGATATGCATGACGGTATGGGCGGGCATCTGGTTTCAACTTTAGCATTGCTTGAAGCGCAAGGCATGGATAAACCCGAAGTGATTCACGATGCGCTGCGTGCTGCGCTGGATGACCTGCGTCTGATGATCGATTCGATGGAGGACGTAGATGGAGACGTGGTCACCGTATTGGCCATGCTGCGCGATCGTCTTGAACCGCGCTTGCGTCAGGCGGGTGTTGAGATTTACTGGCGCATGGGTGACCTGCCGCCGCTGGATAATCTGGGCCCGCAAAAGTCTTTACAAATGTTACGCATCTTTCAGGAAGCGCTCACCAATATTCTCAAGCATGCAAAAGCCAGCAAGGTCGTGTTCGAAACCTCGCTCAACCACCATGAAGAACGCCCGGGTATTCGTATTGAATGTCGCGACAATGGCTGCGGCTTTACTCAGGACCCGGCATCGAATACCAATGGAAGAGGCCTTAACAACATCCGTCGCCGGGCTGCACAGCTACAGGGCCATATCGGTTTTGATCGAGCGGTTGAGGGTGGGTTGAACGTCTGGTTGTGGGTGCCACTCAGCGACGAGTCATAAGTCGGTACAACGTCCCGGACCAATCCGGCTGCAGTTCACCTATTTATGGGATAGGCAGACGGCGCTAAAACACGCAGACTAATGTGGTTATGGCGAACAGACAGGACAACGTAGAACAGGTGAATGTGCTAACCCGCCACAGGCCCGGGTGGTACCGACCTGCCCTGTTTTTTGCTCTACTCATACTTGCACTCTGGTTATCCTTCGCATCTCAGGCTGACAATCTGACGCAACTGCGTTTAGTGCAGGGGCGCCTTGTTCAGCTTAGTGGTTCGTTTGGCCTCGCCTGCCCTGTCTGTGAAGTTCGGGTCGTGTATAGCGATGGTCTGACGTATGCCTACAAACCTCTGCATTGGCAAAATGACCGCATCCAGTTCACTATCGAAGATCTCGGTGCGCAAGCCAATGTTCGTGTTTATGTCATGAGCAAGGATGGTCCAGGCAATTCCCTGCCATTTACCATTCAGCCTGACTTGGAACCTGATCAATTGCAAAGTGAAATAGCACGCACGAGGACTGATGATGGATCGAAAGTTTTCAGCAAACGACACGATGATCCTTACGGTGGTAGCGGCAACGATGAATTCAATATCAGCAGCAAATCAGCTGCCTGCGGCAAACGGGAAAAACGATTTCATCGTGCCGAACTAGTAATCAGTAATCAGCGATTCGGTGATGCCCGAATAAACCAGCAGTCGACAATGGGCTGTCAAAACTGTTTACCCATCAAAGTTGAGTGGTATCACGAACCTACCGGGCTCATCGAGTATCAGCTACACGTGCAGACGCGGATTATCGATGGCATCTGCCCTGAACGAATACGCTAAAGGTAAAGGGTAATTACTGCTAAAGATGCCCTGCTAGAAAAGCGGGTATCGTATGATTTCTTTTCAATTTCAATTATTGGGTGTCCTTGATTGTCAATTATTGGGTGTCCTTGATTGTCAGGGGTCGGAGGTACATATGAATATTTCCCACATACCTCCGCCCCCTTTTAACTCACTTTTAACTCATGATTGACAGGTGTAGGTACCCGGGCTTCTTTTTGCTCTGATGAATACAGCGAGGCATCAAATGCATGAACAGACTGATGAAACAAGTCAGCTATTTCCCTCGCGTTGTCTGTAAAGTATGTTTGTATTCTCATAAAAGACCTAACGCTTTGCATAGTGGCGAAGCTACGAGCATCCGACGTCACATATATTCGAGCTCAAGCATCAGCTTAACTTGAGCATTAATAGCCTTGAACTGGTTTTACTCCAATAATACTTTCGGCATAAAGCGGATAAGAATCTACGCTTACACGCATAACGGTTTGTTAAACATACCAAAGATGGAAGACCTTATAATCGGAAGCGTTTGACTTCACTTTCAATTTCGCGAATCAAAGCCCGCAAGGTTTCAGCTTGCTCCGCTGCTTTAGCACCTTCATCCGCCATGTTTGAGACAGCATCACTAATCGCTTTGGTATTAAGGTTGATCTCTTCGGTTACTGAGCTTTGCTCTTCAGCCGCCGATGCAATCAGAACGGCTCGATCTGAGATCTCTGCAATCGCTGAGGTAATCATCGCAAGGCTCTGACGCGCTGATTCAGCGTCATCAACGCTTTGTGCCGCCATCGAATGACCACGTCCCATGCTTGAAACCGCTTCCTTCGTCGTTTTTTGCAGGGTATCGATCATACTTTGTATCTCACCGGTCGACGTATGCGTCCGCTGCGAAAGCACGCGAACTTCATCAGCGACCACGGCAAAGCCCCGACCTTGATCACCCGCGCGGGCCGCTTCAATTGCAGCATTCAAGGCCAGTAAATTCGTTTGTTCTGCAATCCCACTAATAGTCGAAAGAATACCGCTGATATGTTGCGAGTGTCTTTCCAGATCGCTAATAACATCGGTTGCACGTTGGACTTCATCCGCTAACGCCTGGATGGATCGCTGACTTTTCTCAACCTGCACCTGTCCATTTTCGCTAATGGTCACCGAATCCTTGGCGGAGTGGGCCGTGCCTTCCGCGTTACCTGCAATTTCCTGTGTAGCAGAGGCCATCTCAGTCACTGCGGCCGCAACCATATTTATTTCATCTTGCTGCACACGGATACGTTCACTACGCTGCTGTGCCGCCTGAGTAAAATGATCAGCCGTTTGAGTAAGACTACCAGAGGTTTGACTTAAGCGGCTGATAATGCCGTGTAAACGCTCGACAAATTGGTTAAACCCTTGTGCTAAAACGCCGATCTCATCGCGGCTATTTACGGGTATACGGACGGTAAGATCCCCTTCCCCTTCCGAAATGTCCTTCAATGCCTGGCTTACACGCTCGAGGTTTTTAAACATAACCTTGAACAACGCGATCAAAATCAAGCTCAGAACAATAACAATACCTAAGCTGATCAGTGCCTGGCTTGTGAGGGACTTCATTAAAGGTTTTAGTACGGTTGATTTGTCTACTACGTAGATTAACGCCCATGTACTATCAGGAATTGCAGCGGCGTAAACAAGACGATCACGATTATCCAGCTGAGTTTCTATCAACTGATCACCGTCGATCAGCCTGGTTAGCGAATCCCCCGCTAAAACCGGATTAACGCTGGCCAGGGATTGGGATTGGAGCTCCGCTTGAGGGTGCGCGATGATCTGATCGCTGCGATCCACCAAAATCGCGTAACCATCACCTGGTACCGATAACTCTGAGGTGCGTTGAGCCAACCGTGTCAGAGTCACATTCGAGCCGACCGCACCGATCATTACCCCATTTTGCATAACCGGTTCGGCTAATGTTACAACCAGCTCCTGAAGCGTTTTACTGACATACGGCGCGGTAACAACAGGCCCCATTTTTTCTTTGGCCAGTTTATACCAACCGCGCTTGCGCGGATCATAACTGCTGTTGTTTTGATCCAGAGAAGGGTCCTGGCGGAACATCTCGCCCTGTTCATTCCCGTAATAGGTTAAACCAAAACCACCCGATTGATGCGCTTGTAAAATTTTAGCGTAAGGGCTTTCAGAGGGGTTCTGCTCAATCGCATTTTTTAAAGCGGTCATGGTATTTTGTCGGTCAGTTAGCCACTGGCTAACGCCATCACCGTAAGCAGTAGCAGAGTGATAGACATCATTTTTCAAGACGTCCATCAAGGAATTACTTTCGACAACGTATTTTTCCAGCATCGATACAGCCACGACAAACACCACCGATAAGACACTGATGGCGAGTAAACGTGTTTTCAAAGACCGAAACATAAATGAACCCCGCACAAAGTATAATAAGGATAAACGCAACACCCTTACCTATCAAGAAATTCGTTCGTAAGCCAGGTCTGGCTTGCGCAAGCTATTGATTAAGATTAAAAGGGGTCGGAGGTATATGGGAATTATTCCTATGTACCTCCGACCCCTTTAACTTGTAGATTCCATTGCTGTGCAGAGACTCTTTTAATCTTTTCAGTAGCTCTATCTTTCCTGCAACAATAGTCATATTCCTTCTTATAAGATGACGAGGTGTCTACTTTTCATGGGTAACTTGGCCAGCTAACGCCCGCATTTGCGGCTGGTTTGTAGCGCAGCGGAAAACCAGTCCGACAACATGCGCTTGTTAACTTTTAATTCGACTCTTCAGTTTTATCCTCTAGTGTATCTATACCTTCTTCTAGTTGAATTCTCCGCGCTCGCTTCAAAATAGATTTTCCTAGCTTAGTGAGGCTCCAATATTCCTCTTTGTCATTTACTGAGTGTTTTTTCTTAGATGGCTCTACCAAATCTAAAGCGACTAAATCGGCTATAATTCCTTTTGTTTTATTATCTCCTAAAGGCCAATTACGAAACCAATCATTACCAACATGTTCAAACGCTATTTCTTTAGCAATAGTTTTGCTAGAACTTTCATTAACTAGGGTTGGGGCGATCATTAAAAATATTTCAAGTAGTGTGTTTTTTGCTCGCTCAGCATTGTCCCAACTTCCTTTATTTGACTTTCTTCTTACCTTAAATTTTCTGGTATTGTCATCAAGAACATGAACCAATCTCTTTTCTTCATCTGGCTGCTCAACAGTTTTAAAACTTTCAATCTTCTTTCTCAGTTCTGAATTCTCTGCACTTAACCTGACTAATTCCTGAGTTGCACCAATTGAAGGAACATCGGTAGCTCTAACCCAGCCGACTCTTGGATTTAGGTTCATCGTCTTCATTAAAGATATGGAAACCTTCCCATGTAAGTCATCTTTGGATTCCCAAAAATGAACCAGTTTCGATTTAACCTTGGATTTGAATGCTTCAAGTTTTTTTAATTTCTTATCCGACTTGTCAATTCTGTTTGACGGCCACGAGGCATCATTGGATATAACAAATCCCAATGTAGGCACACCTAATGAGGAGGCATAATCATACTCTTTTTCAGTGTAGCTAATACCTTCATCGGTCTCGGAGCCATATCGGTGCCCAGCAATTAGTACGTAATAATCTGTTTGCTCTATTTGCCTAGCGATAAGCTTCCACTGTTCTTCATCTCCAGCACTAAACATCTCCATTCCAACAGGAATATGCCCCATTTCGAGAACTGCTTTTATGACCTGCTCTCGCTCTTCTTTCAAATCATCGTAAGTAGAGCTGATAAATACCTGATATTTTTTATCCATTGTTCCCTCAGTTCGAGCAAGAAGTTAACGCCCGCCCTCAAAGGAGAGCGAACGCAGTGAGCGATTCCTTTGGAGGCCCTTGTTAGCGGATTTTTCGTAATTCAATAAATTCTTCATCAGTTATTTCTTTTTCTTCATATTCAAAATCATCATTTACCACAATTCGTGGATGCATGCTTTCAATGTAGTTTTTGGGTCCAACTAGGGCTGAGTTTGGAATTAAGACTCGTTTTACAAATGGTTTTTCTTCCCACTCTTTCTTTATATATATTTCACCTGGGCAACAAAAATACCACGGTTGTTCGCCAAAAGAGCTAAATTGAATTTTTACTATATCTTGAATAAGGTGAATAGCAGTTAAAGCCAACTCTTTGTCATTATGATCAGTTTCTGGATTGAAATGAATTGCCTTATTCCTTTCTACATTCAGTTCTCTAAAGCTTCTCACTGCTTCTGGTAATAGTTCCCCCCAAGATTCCAAAGCATCAATTACTTGCGGCCAATTATCAAAGGACTTTTTGCTATAAATTTTCTTATATTCAGGCTGGTCTTTATGGCAATCCCTTAAAAGAATAATAAGATGATTGAGAATTCTCTCCCCTAGAGCGCATGCGCCTGTTAATGCTGGATAATATCCTCCGATAACATAAGAATTTCTGATTTGCTCTAAGAATTTGTTATGAAAAGCAGCTACAGAGAACGGCTTTACCCCTAGCTCTACAAAATTATCAACTTTTTGACCTAAAGACCATTCGCCAAATTGAAACTTTAAATGCTCTATCGTTTGTTTTTGGTTTTCCAGATGTAAAGCTTTTACTTTCTCGTCCCATTCCTCTTGAATAGGATTGAAATCATGAGCTCGAGAATCAAAATCAAATGATAATATTCGATATCGTTTCATGTGGTGCTTTTGCCGCTAACAGCCGTATTAAAAGGTTGCCCTTTTAATACATATTATCGAGACGTCCTTTTTAATTATTAAAAAGACATCCCAGATTTTGTAAGTCATTAAAAAATTTAAAGTAACCATATATCCGTTTCCCATTGCCCTATTAAACAGGACAACTTTTTCAATTTTCAGACTGATTGCCTGCTCCCTTGTTTTCTCAAATACTATCACATTGTCCTAATATCAATGCCTGCTCATGGCACAAGATCGCCATTCTAATGACTACTGTCAAATGGTTGATTTAAGAAATTTTAATCCTGAATCACCTGAGAATTAAACTGATAAAAGTTTAAGCCACAAGTTTTGCTTTCCTTCATCGTGTCCTCTGTGTTCTTCGTGGTTAATAAAGGCCTGAAAATATTACTACCTCTGTGTTCTCTGTGTCCTCAGTGGTAAAAAGCATTAAATTCACCCCCCAATCACCTCATGCGCTGGCTTGTAATCCAGCCCCTGCACTTCTGCAACCTGTTGAATGGTGAGATCACCCTGATGCACATTAAGCCCATCTAACAGATGTGGATCGTCTTGCAGTGCCTGTCGATAGCCTTTATCAGCTAATGCCAGTACGTAGGGCAAGGTTGCATTATTCAGTGCGTAGGTTGAGGTTTGCGGTACACCACCGGGCATATTGGCGACGCAATAGTGGATGACATCATCCACAACAAAGGTAGGATTGGCATGCGTGGTGGGTTTTGAGGTTTCAAAACAACCACCCTGATCGATGGCGACATCGACCAGTACCGAGCCCTTACCCATCTGCTTGATCATCTCTGCAGTGACCAGCTTGGGTGCAGCAGCTCCTGGTATCAACACACCACCAATCACCAGATCAGCGGCAAGCACATGCTGCTCCAGTGAGTCGCGGGTGGAGAACACGGTATTGACCGAACGTCCGAATTCATTCCACAGCTGTTTTAATACCTGGTTATTCTTATCCAGTATCCAGACATCGGCGCCCAGGCCCACGGCCATATGTGCTGCATGCCGTCCTACCACACCACCACCCAGTACAACCACCTTGGCTGGATCTACCCCCGGCACGCCGCCCAGTAACTTACCTTTGCCGCCATGAGATTTTTCCAGGCAGTGGGCACCTGCCTGTATAGACATACGCCCTGCTACCTCTGACATCGGTGCCAGCAGGGGTAAACCTCCAGAAGATGATGTCACAGTTTCGTAAGCGATACAGACTGCACCGCTATCTATCAGCTCTCGCGTCTGATCGGGGTCAGGTGCCAGATGTAGATAGGTAAATAACAACTGACCTTCATGTAACATGGCGCGCTCTACTGCCTGCGGTTCCTTTACCTTCACGATCATATCAGCACGATCAAAAATATCGGCGGCCGATTCAGCGATTCCTGCCCCTGCCGCGATATAGTCGATATCAGTTTTGCCTATACCCTGACCGGCGTCGGCCTCAACCAGCACCTGGTGCCCATGAGCCACCAGTTCGCGTACGCTGGTAGGGGTCAGACCGACACGAAATTCATTATTTTTTATCTCTCGAGGTACACCAATTAACATGATTCACTCCGCTGTGTTCCTGATTTTATGGGGCTGTTGTAGCAAATTTAGATGATTTACCGGGAAACTGCCAGTTACAATCGGGATAAGGTGCATGAGTCATGAGCCTGTTTCAGGACAGTCCTCTGACTTATTCTGATATACAATCAAGCGCCTGTAATGATTTTTTTTCATAGTAGAACCAGCCTTTGTCCAGTAGCGCAATTATTCTGATACTCATTTCTGCTTTCATGCATGCAGGCTGGAATCTGCTGGGCAAGCATTCAAGCCCAAATCTTGCCTTCTTTTTCCTGGCGAACCTTGGTGGCAGCCTGATATTACTATTGCCTGTAACCGTTTATTACGCCGATCTTCTTACTTATATTGATGCGCGTACGCTGTGGTACGGGTGCGTATCTGGTCTTTTCCTGGCTGCCTATTACTGGGGACTGGCACGCGCCTACCAGGTTGGTGATTTATCCATCATCTATCCGCTTGCGCGTTCCTTTCCTGTGATACTGGTCGCGCTGTTCACGATACTGTCAGGTTATAGCGGCCTGTTAAATGCATTTTTCATAGGCGGTGGATTGCTGATTGTTTGCGGTTCAATAATTTTACCTATGCGGCATTTTACCGATCTCCAGCTTAGTCACTATCTCAATCCGGCAAGCTGGTACGCAATGATTGCAGCACTTGGGACTACCGGGTATTCGATTATCGATGGTAAAGCGACTGCTGGCTTGCAATGGTTAATCGATACCCCCCAGCAAATTATCGCGCTGACGCTGATATATGCCTTTATCCAGGTCATTTTTGCCTCGGCCTGGATGGGCCTGGCACTCATGTTTAATCAGCAAACCCGGGATAATCTGGTCGAGATATGGCGCAGGAAACCTGCTGCCTCTCTGCTAACCGGGATCGCTATCCACGCCACCTATGCCATTATTCTGATCAGTATGTCTATGGCAGAAAATGTCAGCTATGTGGTGGCGTTTCGCCAGATCAGTATTCCAATTGGTGTTATGCTGGGTATTTATATTTTTAAAGAGCCAAAGTCATTACCCAGAATTATTGGTATCGTCGCTATGTTTAGTGGCGCCACTCTGGTTAGCCTGGGTTAGCAGGAGAAACAATCAAATGTCTGATTACAATATCAACGGCAGCTGTCTATGTGGACAGGTCGCTTATCGAATTACGGGTCATATGGGCATTTTCCAATACTGCCATTGCTCTCGATGCCGCAAATTCACCGGCAGCGCCTTTGCTGCCAACCTGCTGGTAAAGCCGGATGATTTTACCTGGACTCGGGGCGAGAGACATGTCTCGCGCTACGAGTTGCCAAATGTGAATCACTTTGCCACCTGTTTCTGTGACCACTGTGGTTCCTCCCTGCCCTGGCTTGCCCAGTCAGCCAGGGTTGTGGTTGTGCCCGCAGGTACGCTGGACGAGGACCCGGTGATCAGGCCCTCGCAGAATATCTTCTGTGCTTCCAGGGCGATCTGGTACAAAAACCCAGAAAGCCTGATTGAGTACGATGAATTACCAGCATCTAAGCAATAAGGATTTCGCTCCAGCTCAAATATAAAACCGACGACTTTTACACTATGTCACCTTTTAGACTGCAGTTTTATATTCGCGCGTGAAAAAACCTTCCAGATGATCAAACACGGCATGATCTGGTGGATGTCGCATGACACTATGCACATCATGCAGCTTGTGTAGCTGACTCTCGACCTGTGCCAGTCTTTCACCTTCCTGAACCCTGAGCCAGATCTGGCTGGTGCGGGCATCGGCCTGCGGTAAGCACAGGATGCCATCGACATTAAAAGCCCTGCGCGAAAACAGACCACAGACATGCGACATCACACCGGGATGGTTATTAACAATCAACTCCAGTATGGCCTGAGTGGGATTCGATGGATTACTGTTTTGCATATTCTGCTCCTGTCAGCATTTGATGATTGGCAGCGCCGGGCGGCACCATGGGGTAAACTCGGGTATCACCGTCTATCGGTACATGGATAAATTGGGGGCCTGGCGTTTTCAGTGTTTTTTCAAGCGTGGCCTGATCATAATTGACCTGCGCAAGATCCAGTGTTGACCAACCAAAAGCGCTGGCAATAGTGCAGAAATCGGGACTGGATGAAAGATCAGAGGCAAAGCGGTTTCCGCTATAAAACAGATCCTGTTGCTGGCGAACCAGCCCCAGCGCACCGTTATTCAGCAATATCAGTTTGATATTCAGGCCTAGCTCAGCCGCTGTCGCGAGTTCCTGCAGATTCATCAGGATGCTGCCATCCCCACTAAAACAAACCACCGGGCGCTCAGGGTTAGCCAGCGCGGCACCAATCGCTGCAGGTAAGCCAAAGCCCATGGTACCCAACCCACCAGAGGTCAACCACTGGCGCGGGCGAGTAAAAGGATAGGATTGAGCCGTCCACATTTGGTGCTGTCCGACATCGGTGGTGACCAGAGCATCAGCACCCAGTAAATGGGCCGTAGTGCGAATGAGGTTACGTGGCCTTCGAATATCATCACCATACTGTGCTTCTGGATTGATTCTCCTGAGTTCTTCTATCTCAGCCAACCACTCGCTTCGACTACGCTCGGAGACCTGTTTGAGCAAAGCCACCAGGGTTGGATAAACATCTCCACGTAACGGGATATCAGCCATTCGCAATTTATTAAATTCACTGGCATCTATATCAATGTGGATGACACTGGCATTTGGGCAGAATTCAGCCAGCCGACCGGTCGCGCGATCGTCAAATCTGGCGCCTACCGTAATCAATAAATCAGATCGATGCAGCGCATGATTGGTCGCCGCTGCGCCATGCATACCCAACATGCCCAGCGACAGTGGATGTTCATGCCCCAGTGCACCGAGGGCCATCAGCGTCATTACTGTTGGTAGCGAGGATTTTTCAGCAAGCATTTGAGCCAGATGAGCGGCGGCCGCATGGATGACGCCTCCTCCCAGGTATAGAATCGGGCGTCGTGCTGATTCAATAAGCTCGGCAGCCATCTGTATACTTTGCGCATCGGCTGACAGCGCTGTTTCAGCACTACCCGGTTCTGGCCAGGCTTCGAACTCTATTTCTGCCTGCTGTACATCCTTCGGGATATCAATCAAAACCGGACCAGGGCGACCGGACATCGCAATGTGAAAAGCTTCGGGGATAACCTGCATCAGTTCTTCAATAGAACGCACCAGGAAGTTGTGCTTGGTCACTGGCAGACTCATGCCATAGATATCTACCTCCTGAAAGGCATCTGACCCTATTAACGGCATCGGTACCTGGCCGGTAATACAGATCACTGGTATGGAATCCAGGTGGGCATCGGCCAGTGCCGTTAGCACATTAGTTGCACCTGGCCCTGAGGTGGCAAAACAGACAGCCGGTTTACCGCTAGTTCGCGCCATACCCTGTGCAATGAAGCCGGCACCCTGCTCGTGACGTGCCAGTACATGCTGTATAGAGCTGCGGCTTAACGCATCATACAGCGGTAGATTAGCGCCACCGGGAATACCTGCAATATGTGTAATGCCCTGGCGCTGCAACAGCTTGATTGTTAGCTCAGCGCCTGTTTGTTTCATCATCAGATCGATCTCCTAATTGATCTATCCGGAGGAATCGACAGGGCTTAAACGAAAAACCCCCGCCGGTTCGCACCGGACGGGGGTTTGTGGAATAAGTGTTCCTCCCGCTACGGTGCGAATATACGCACGACCACCACCACGTACAGGACGAAGACATTAAACGAGGTGATAGCGGAAAGGTTCATGTTTAATCTAAAAATTAGTTGAGCGCTGACTATAAACGTGCACGAGTTAAACTGTCAATATCTAATCCGATATTCAATTGTGATTAATTGCTGCTAGCAAAAAGCCTGTATTCCCGTTTGTGCGCGGCCAGGTATTTGCGCATGGACGTCGTGGATACCTTCGTCACTATTTACGGCTTCAATGTGCCGGGGTTTCGTTTTTAATGTTTAGCAGCGACGCATACACAGCTGGAAACTGGCATTGATTTGCAAAAATCAAACCGCCAGTGGATTTTTTTATAGCGATGTTTAACTACAGAAAAAGCCCGCAAATGCGGGCTTTTTAAGGTGTCCATAGTGGGGAAATCTTACTTGTTCTTTTCCCGATAATTGCTGATTGCAGCAGCAATTGCATCTTCCGCCAGTACTGAGCAATGTATTTTTACTGGTGGTAAGGCCAGCTCTTCAGCGATCTGGGTATTCTTGATCTGGGCTGCTTCGTCCAGGGTTTTACCCTTTACCCATTCGGTCACCAGTGAGCTGGAAGCGATTGCAGAGCCACAGCCATAGGTTTTAAATTTAGCATCTTCAATAATGCCATCAGCACCAACCTTAATCTGCAGCTTCATTACATCACCACAGGCTGGGGCACCGACCATGCCTGTTCCTACACTATTGTCTTCATCAAGAACCCCGACGTTGCGCGGGTTTTCATAATGATCAAGTACTTTTTCACTGTATGCCATGTTTATTACCTCAATATTGGCCGCTTAATGCGCAACCCATTCAACAGAATTTAAATCCACTCCCGCTTTATACATATCCCATAGCGGAGAAAGTTCACGCAACTTGGTCACTGCTTTAGTTACCAGGTCGATGGTGTAATCGATCTCTTCAATCGTTGTATAGCGCCCGATGGTAAACCGGATAGAGCTGTGCGCCAGTTCATCATTACGCCCTAGCGCTCTTAATACATAGGAAGGTTCCAGACTGGCCGAAGTGCAGGCTGAACCGGATGAAACCGCCAGATCACGTAATGCCATGATCAATGACTCGCCTTCTACAAAGTTAAAACTGATATTTAAATTGCCCGCAATGCGATGTTCCAGATCACCATTGACATAGACCTCTTCCATATCTTTCAGGCCGTTGTATAAACGGTCCCTGATCATGCGAATGCGTTCATTTTCAGTTGCCATTTCTTCTTTGGCAATGCGGAAGGCTTCACCCATACCCACGATTTGATGTGTCGCCAGCGTTCCTGAACGCAATCCACGCTCATGACCGCCACCGTGCATTTGTGCTTCCAGACGGATACGCGGCTTACGACGCACAAATAAAGCGCCGATACCCTTGGGTCCGTAAACTTTATGTGCACAGAAAGACATCAGGTCAACCTTCAGTTCAGCCAGGTCGATGGCAACCTTACCGGGTGACTGGGCAGCATCCACATGAAAAATGATGCCTTTTTCACGACAGATTTCACCAATACTGGCGATATCCTGAATCACACCGATTTCATTGTTGACGTGCATTACTGAGACAACGATGGTCTCTGGGCGGATAGCTGCCTTGAATTTTTCCAGATCAATCAGGCCATTTTCCTCAGGGTCCATATAAGTGACCTCAAAGCCTTCGCGCTCCAGCTGACGGCAGGTATCCAGCACGGCTTTGTGTTCGGTTTTGACAGTGATGATGTGGTTGCCTTTCTTTTTGTAGAAATGAGCAGCTCCCTTGATCGCCAGGTTATCTGACTCAGTAGCACCACTGGTCCAGATAATTTCTCTGGGGTCAGCATTCACCAGGTCAGCAACCTGCTGACGTGCAAGATCTACGGCTTGCTCGGCTGACCAGCCAAATGCGTGGCTACGCGATGCAGGATTACCAAATTTACCCTCGATGGTCAGGTACTCGGCCATTTTGGCTGCAACTCTCTCATCAATAGGGGTTGTTGCACTGTAATCCAGATAGATTGGAACTTTAACATTACTCATTTACTTACTTTCTCCACTAGGCTACTGCAACTGCTGATGGTCGTC
Organism: Gammaproteobacteria bacterium; assembly: GCA_050288105.1. Classification (GTDB taxonomy): domain Bacteria; phylum Pseudomonadota; class Gammaproteobacteria; genus JACNJF01. The sequence goes on along the minus strand of JBNKDE010000012.1, from coordinate 60,262 downwards.
GGTTGATAAACCGGCCATATTGCGCATCCTGTTTTTGTACTAATTCACCAATTTGGGGACGATTGACGTATTGATCAAGCTTGATCCCAGTTAAAAATTTATGCAAATCGCAGGTTAAGTCAAACCATAACTTATGCGTAAGGCATTTTTCGCCATTATTACAGTTACCCTGCCCGCCACATTTGGTTAAATCGATTTTTTCATCAACCGAATCAATAATATCAGCAACGGAAATATCTGCCGCCGGTTTGGCCAGGCGATAGCCGCCTCCCGGTCCTCGTACACCTTTGACCAGACCATTCTTTCTCAGCTTGGAAAATAACTGTTCCAGGTAAGATAATGATATTCCCTGACACTGGGAAATATCCGCTAATGTGACGGGTCCAACCTTTTCGTGTAACGCGATATCCATCATTGCAGTGACTGCATAACGGCCTTTTGTTGATAGTTTCATAGACGCCCTCTAATTCCTGACTAATTTACTCAGGAATTTATCGAATGCAGCCTTTAAGGTCAAGTTTAATTTAGGGGGGATTTATTGAAAAGATATTAATTAATCAGAATATCAATAACTTGGGAGACAAAGTTAAAAGTTAATTAAGCTATTAATTCGTTTTAAATTAGAAACGGGATGAAAGCAATGCCCCTGAAAAATACAATAACCTAACCATTTATACAGAAAGCGGTTGAGTTTCCATTTCTGTTGCAGGGTCTCGCCGGAGTAAATTCGGCGATGATTCCTGTCCAGACGATCATGCACCTCTGCAATATTCGCATCATGATACATTCGGATATGCAGATCGGGCTGGCAAATAGTCTGGCCCTGTTCTTCAAAAAGGTAGGTCATGCGCAGCATGGTGGTATATTTGCAGCGCTCTTCAACCGTCAGGTAAAGATCAAGATGACCGGGAGACAGCGAAATCATTTCATCGGCAATCTCCAGATCAGGCACAATTTTTCGAAGGCGCATATAATTGTGCTCATATAAATCCATCAAGCCCGAAAAAGATCTGGGTTTTATGATTTGACCGGTTTTAACCGATTCAAAATCAGCTAGCATGATTTACTGCCTGTATCATTATTTTTCTGCACCGTGAAAATGATTGCGAACTGTCGAAGCTATCAGCCAGTAATAATCGGCTGACCCGGCTTCGACCCTTTCCTAACTGTAGCAGAATAAACCATCGAGTCATCAGGATTTTTACCTGCGCTGCTGGATACAGAATTTCCTGCTCAGCATCTACCCAGCGTAAGCCTGCGGGATTTGTTACCCACTGAATCTGGCTGGCTTCAGCATACTGATGGCGGATGTAATATTTGTGAAAAAACTGCCAGGTCAATAACAAAAAAAGCGCCAGAAAAAGCAAAACATAAGGCCAATCAATTAATTGCAGCAGCGCAATCAGCACCACTACATGCAGGGCTATTTCAATGCGCTTCAAAATAAGCGACTGAATAATTCTAAAAGGCTGCGATTCTACAGCGTGCTCTGGTGTATTCATGCTGTTGCTGTTCCTTAGCAGAGTTAATTTCTATCTATCCTGATGACCCGGTTAATAATTCTGGTGCAACCTCAGATAGTATCTGCTGCAGGGTTTCATCAGTGAGCTTATGCTCGAACAGTTGCTGATCGACGACTTCAAACCTGCCTGACTTTATCAAAACATAGGTTTGTTCAGTATAGCTGTCAACAAACTCAATGTGCTCGATACGCTTGATACATTGACGCAGAAAGCCCAGGTTTTTCCCCACCGTCAAATCGCTGGGTCTGGCGGCGACCTGCTCAGGCGCTGTTGCATGAATATTAATCCGTTTGTAGCGCTCGATATTGATCAGTGGTTCCACCTCGAATATCTGCATCCAGCCCTGAGCGCCGCGCGCGATCAAGGTCGGAGCTGTTCCCTTGGGCACGCTATTATCCATAAACTTGAAGGAATAACGTGGTGTTTTATACGCCAGCCATTTAAACAACACCTTCGGCATGCCCTCGTAGGCTTCGACACAGTGGCCCAGATAATCTTCCACCGCCTTGTATCGCCCACGCTCCAGACCACGCGCCCAACCACGTTCGACCGTGGCCTCAGGCGGAGTGATAATAAAATACATGTACATGGTATCGATATAACGCACATAGGTGTTGTGCAACACGCGGCCAATTTTTTCGCTGGCGAAACTGTCAAAGCGGAAGCGATCCACCACCAGATGCGGAATCGAGTGGCTTTTTTTAGCCTTGTCGCGGATATAACGATCCAGCTTCGCATCGATAACGCTGACCTCATGACTGGTGAAACGGCCAGCATATTTATAGCTTTCACCCAACGATTCGTAATCGAGCAGTAACTTGCGCCAGATATCCGGGCTAATCGTGCCATAGGCATCATCGGCAATACCAATCGTAGCCATCTTGGAGCGCAGCATGGGCCGCAAATGGCTTTTACCCGAGGCTGACGCCCCCTTGAGACTGAAGAGTACCGGGCTTTTGGCATCGGGTATCAAAGCGTAACCCTCCTGCTTCACCGCCTCACTGACCAGTTCGCCAACGCGCCGTCCAATCACTCGGCTAACAAGAGTATTACAGGCATGTAGCACGCAGATATGCGCCAGGTATTGCGGGTCGTTACCGATAAAACCACGCGTGCGGGTGATCGCCCCAAGCACCCGGTGCAGGCTACGTAACACCGCGACCTCAAACTCATCCCTGCTTTCATGCTGGCGTGTTTTATAGTCGTTGATCAATTCGAATTCGCGTTCCTCACGCGTTTGCTGTGGTGCTGGCGGCCTGGGTTTGCTACCGGTCAGTCGTTGCCACCAGCTTGGCGCAGGTGCAATGGGTGGACTCAGTCGTTCGATGACGTTATCGATCTCCTGCAGCGTCAATGCCTCGATACGCTGACATAGCGAATCGTAACTCTGCTCGATCTCTGGCAGACAGGGCTGGATATAGTGGTCGAAAATTCGCCCCGTGATCGCACGAAAATTAATACCGAGATCTTCCTCGGCCTCACCTTCCAGCACCACGATGTCTGCATTAACACGGACAATCAATTCGTGTAGCGCCAGACGCTGGGGGCGGAAACGGATCAACTCCATGGCACTGAGACCGGTTTCGACGACGAGCTGGTTAATTTCATCCAGCGTGGTCAATACGTTGGCCGAATTATAAATCGTTTCCAGCTCGCGGTAAGCGGGTGGGATTTCGGATTCGATACCCGGATTCCAGGGAGAGAAATTATTATTTGGCCGTACGTCAGTCATCTGCGCATTGTACCGGTAAAAAATCATTTTAAGGAGTACAGCGCTTGCTGCGCTAATCAAAAAGCGTGCTTTATCTTTTTCGCACTATGGTGCTAATATTAGCACCATTAAGAGGAAACCGAGCCAAGCTCATGAAAAACCTGACGCCACGCCAGAGCGAAATCCTGGACTTCATCCAGCAAACCCAGCAACGCAGCGGTATGCCGCCCACGCGCGCCGAGATTGCCGATCACTTCGGTTTTAGCTCAACCTTTGCGGCCGGTAAGCATTTGCAGGCGCTGGCGAAGAAAGGTGTGCTCGAGTTATTGCCAGGTGCATCGCGCGGCATTCGCCTGATCGATGCTCCCGGTAACGGCCTACCGCTGATTGGACGTGTCGCCGCAGGCGCGCCAGTCCTCGCCGAGGAGAGTATTGAGGATCACATCAGCATCGATATGCGCCTGTTCCGTCCGCAGGCGGATTACCTGCTGCGAGTGCACGGCATGAGTATGCGCGATGCCGGCATTCATGATGGCGACCTGCTTGCGGTGCACCGCACGCCAGAGGCCGAAAACGGCCAGATCGTGGTTGCCCGCCTCGATGGAGAGGTCACGGTGAAACGCTTCCAGCGCACTGGCGACAGTGTCAGCCTGCTGCCCGAAAACCCGGACTTCGAGCCGATCCACATCGATCCCAGGATCTGGGATTTCTCTATCGAAGGCATCGTCGTCGGCTGCATCCGCAGTGGATTCGGCATTTGAAGGATAACGATGAGCCTGCAACAACTTTACCAGCAGGGTCGGGTCTGGCGCGGAAGCGACTCCGCTCTACAACACGATGGCGCGCATGCGCTCGGCCTGGCAAGCGGTTATGCCGAGCTTGATCGCGCGCTACCCCTCGGCGGCTGGCCGCGCGGCGCGCTGAGCGAGATACTGCATGCCTACCCGGGCCAGGGCGAACTACAATTACTGCTGCCAGCACTGGCTGAACTCAGCCATGACGAACGCTATATCGTACTCATCGATCCTCCGTGGATACCCTATGCCCCGGCCCTGTCCAGCGCTGGTATCAATCTGCGCTACATCATTAGCATCGGCGGAAACCAGGCACAGCGACTGAATGACAGCGAGCGTCACTGGGCGCTGGAGCAAAGCCTGCGTGCCAGCCAGTGTGGCGCAGTGCTGGCCTGGCCGCGACAACAGCTGGACAACAAAACCCTGCGCCGATTGCAACTGGCAGCCGAGGCTGGTGACAGTTGCGCATTCCTGTTTCGTCATCCGCGTTTTCGCAGCCAGCATTCACCAGCCGCCCTGCGCCTGCAACTCTACCCCGTCGCATCAGGGCTACAACTGGAGATTATAAAATGCCGTGGGCGCAACCCTTCCTCGACACGTATTGAATTGCCACTGTCCAGCCAGCGGAGCTGAGCATGAATTCGCTCTGGCTTGCACTTTACCTGCCCCAATTGCCTCTGGAATCCGCCACCAGTTGCATCGACAACACCGCAGCGCAACTGGTCTACGAAACCAGCGGCAGCAAACAAACCGTTTACCGGCTTAACGACAGCGCCGCCAGGGCCGGTATCGAACAGGCTATGCCACTAACCGCCGCACGCTCGTTATGCGATGAGTTAATCGCTATCGAACGCAATAGCCAACGCGAGCGCAACGCGCTGCACAGCCTGGCATTATGGGCACTGCAATTTACCTCCAAAATCAGCCTGCAGCAGCCCGAGGGGTTGATTCTTGAGATTGGCGCCAGCCTCAACCTGTTTGGTGGCCTGCATCCCCTGCGCAACAGCATTCTCGACGAGCTCAGCACACTGGGTTACAGCGCCTTTTACGGCATAGCACCGGTCGCCAGCGCAGCCTGGCTGCTGGCACTGAGCAGAAAACCACAAACCGTCAGCGACGCGCAACAACTCACCAGCAAGCTATTACCGCTGCCACTCGCGCTGCTACCCATCAACACGAAACAAAAGACCGCCTTATACCGACTTGGACTAAGATCTATCGGTGACTGCCTACGCCTGCCGCGCGCTGGCCTGGCCCAGCGCCTGGGCCCGGAGCTGCTGGACTGTATCGACCGTGCTTTGGGGCATCGGCCCGATGTGCGCGAATTTATCACGCCACCCGACCGTTTCGAGACACAGATTCTGCTGCCCGAACCGGTTGATCGAGTGCAACCGCTACTGTTCATCCTGCAACGCCTGCTGCGCCAATTGTGTGGCTACCTGCGCGCACGTGACGCCGCCACTCAACGCATGCGACTCGGGTTAATCAAACCCTTTGCGACAACCGAATGGCTGTATCTGACCCTGTTACAACCAGGCCGCGATCCCGATCACCTGCTCAAATTATGGCAGGAAAAACTGGAACGCCATGCCCTGCAATCGTCGGTCGAAGGTCTGGAATTACAGGTCAGGCAGCTCTTACCACTGCAGCCGCAAACCAACGATTTACTCGGCAGCGCACAGAAATCCTCCGTTAGCTTCCTGCAAATGCTGGAACGGCTGAAAAACCGCCTCGGTGAAGGCCTGCTGCTACAACCCTTCAGTACAGCCGATCACCGCCCGGAACAGGGTGGCCGTCTGGGCTTTTTTCCGGCCCCATCCCCAGACATGAGAGAAAGCAAACCACTGCGCCCCCTTTGGCTACTGGAAAAACCCCAGGCACTACAACAGGCCAGTGATGGCGGACCGCTGCTACAGGGTCCACTGACATTGATGTCCGGCCCCGAACGTATCGAATCGGGCTGGTGGGACGGCTACGGTCAGCGCCGCGATTACTACATCGCACACAACCGGCTGCAGCAAAGGTTGTGGGTATACCGCACCCTGAAACAACCGCAACGGTGGTTTTTGCATGGCTATTTCAGTTAGTAATAGTGTTACCACCAGCGGGTTTAGAGGTATGTCAGAGGTTAATACAGCTGATGGTGCTTCACTCATGCCCGCTAGATCGCCGCGCTACGCTCGCGATGACAATGGGGCCGTCACTGCGCGCCCAGGGTTATGCTATGGCCGTGCTATTGGCTCGTTTGAGATCGCTTCACATGCGTTCGCGATGACAGCAGTGTTGTCACTGCAAGCCGCAGGCGCAGCAGTCTGGCGCTGGTTAACGCAAGCCGCCACTTTTCATCTGCATCACTGCGCGGCACTCGCGACAGGCAAAATCTGATGTCCGCCTACGCTGAACTCCACTGCCTGAGCAACTTCAGCTTCCTGCGCGGCGCTTCGCACCCGGAAGAACTGGTGCAACGCGCCATCGAGCTGGGTTACGACGCGCTGGCGATTACCGATGATTGCACACTATCCGGTGTTGTGCGTGCACATGAAGCAGCCAAAGGCAGTAGTCTGAAACTGATCATCGGCAGTGAAATCCAGTTGCAGGATGGCCCCAGACTGGTACTGCTAGCAACCAACCGCGAGGGTTACGCACAACTGTCCGAGCTAATCACGCTGGGCCGGCGCCGCGCCGAAAAAGGCAGCTACACACTACTGCGCGAAGACCTGGAATCACAGCATAGCAACGCCCTGCCCGATTGCCTGTGCCTGTTAATCCCTGATCCGAACCTGTCCTATGCACAGGATGACTTCGAGCAGCAACGCGAAGCCATCGCCTGGCTGCAGCCGCTGTTTGAAAACCGCCTGTGGCTGGCCGTGCAAATCCTCTACCTGCCCAACGAACGCCAACGCATAGAAATGCTGCAACAACTCAGCACTTTGACCCATATCCCGCTGGTGGCCTGTGGCGATGTGCATATGCATGAGCGTCAGCGCCGTTACCTGCAGGACGTGGTGACGGCTATCCGTCTCAACACTACACTCGATGCAGCCGGTTTCGCGCTCTTTCCCAACGGAGAGCGACATCTGCGACCGCTGCGCGTACTGCGTTCGCAATACCAGCCGCAGTGGCTGGAGGAAACCCTGCGTATCGCAGAGTGCTGTGAGTTCAGCCTCGACGAGCTGCGCTATGAATATCCAGACGACCTGCTACCAGCCGGCGTTAGCGCCAGCGACTATCTACGCGAATTGACCGAACAGGGCATCCGGCATTACTGGCCACATGGCGTAGCAGAAAAGGTGCGCAAGCAAATCGAACACGAGTTATGCCTTATCGCGGAATTAAAATACGAACACTTTTTCCTCACCGTACACGATATCGTGTGCTTCGCGCGCAGTCGCGGGATTCTGTGCCAGGGACGCGGCTCAGCGGCTAACTCGGCGGTATGCTACTGCCTGCATATCACCGCAGTTGACCCAGCGCGCAGCAATATGCTGTTCGAACGTTTCATCTCACGTGAGCGCGACGAGCCGCCGGATATCGACGTCGATTTCGAAAACGCACGCCGCGAAGAGGTGATGCAGTATATCTACCGCAAATACGGCCGTCATCGTGCTGCGCTGGCCGCAACCCTGATCACCTATCGACGCAAAAGCGCATTGCGTGATGTGGGCAAGGTGCTTGGACTCAGTCTGGAACAGATCAACCGCTTAAGCGGCACCCTGGTCTGGTGGGAAAAAGGCATCACCGATACGCGCCTGCGCGAGGCTGGTTTCGATCCGAATAATCCGGTTGTCCACCGTCTGCTTGCACTGGTTCGACAATTACGTGGTTTTCCACGCCACCTGTCACAGCATGTCGGCGGTTTCGTCATCGCACGTGACCAATTATCGCGCCTGGTGCCGGTGGAAAACGCCAGCATGCCCGAGCGCACCGTGATCCAGTGGGACAAGCGCGACCTGGAAGCACTGGGTTTGCTCAAGGTCGACTGCCTGGCACTCGGTATGCTAAGCGCGGTGCGACGCTGCTTCGAGCTGCTGCAACAGCATCAACAGATAGCGCTGAGCTTCGACAGCATTCCGGCGGAAGATGCTGAAACCTACCGTATGATCCAGCGCGCCGATACCATCGGCCTGTTCCAGATCGAATCACGTGCGCAGATGAATATGCTGCCACGCCTGAAACCGGCCAACTTCTACGACCTGGTCATCCAGATCGCCATCGTGCGTCCGGGACCGATCCAGGGCGACATGGTGCACCCCTACCTGCGTCGACGACGTGGAGAAGAACCAGAGACCTACCCCAGCGAAGAGGTACGCTCAGTGCTCAAACGTACACTAGGGGTCCCCATCTTTCAGGAACAGGTCATCGAACTGGCAATGGTGGCGGCTGGCTTCTCCGGGGGTGAAGCCGACCAGCTACGCCGTGTCATTGGCGCCTGGCGCAGTACCAGTCAGCTGGAAACCTTTCGCCAGCGTCTGGTCGACGGTATGCTCAAACGCGGTTATCAACACCGTTTCGCCGAACAGGTGTTCAACCAGATCAAGGGCTTTGGCGAATATGGTTTTCCCGAATCCCACTCTGCCTCCTTTGCACTAATCGCCTATGTCTCGGCCTGGCTTAAATGCCATCATCCGGCAGCCTTTACCTGCGCGCTACTCAACAGCCAGCCGATGGGATTTTACGCCCCAGCGCAGTTGATTCTGGATGCGCGCCGGCATGACGTTGAGGTGCGCCCGGTGGATGTCTGCCACAGCGACTGGGAATCAACACTGGAACCCGGTAAGCAAGGAAAGCTTGCGATCCGTCTTGGCCTGCACCGGGTCAAGGGCCTGAGCGAAAACACCGCACGCGAAATCAGTACAGCGCGTACCCAGCATCAATTTTCAAGTCTGCACGATCTTCACCGGCGCGTACATATCGGACAGACCGACAGCGAAGCACTGGCCGCTGCCGATGCGCTACGCAGTCTCAGCGGCAACCGACACCGCGCCGTCTGGCAGGCGCTTGCCATCGAACAGCACGATGACCTGTTCGCCAATGTAGCACCCTCAGCCGAAGCCAGCGTAATGTTGCCCGTACCGAGCGAGGGCCAGGATATCGTCGCCGACTACCTGAACACCGGACTCACGCTACGTCGGCACCCGCTCGCACTGCTGCGTGCCAACTTCGAGCGCTACGGCTGGTTGTCATCCAGCAGTCTCGAACAATACCAGCATCACAACCGGGTACGCGTGGTTGGGCTGGTCATCAATCGTCAGCATCCCAATGCTGGCGGCACTATTTTCATCACCCTGGAAGATGAATTCGGCTGCAGCAATATCGTCGTCTGGTCGCATGTCGTACAGCGTTTCCAGAAAGCCGTGGTGCACGGGCGATTGTTAATGATCGAAGGAAAGATCGAAAAGGAAGGACTGGTGATCCAGGTCGTCGCTGACAATATCTACGATTACAGCTCCTGGCTCGGACAGTTGCACACGCAGTCGCGGGATTTTCACTGAAGTGGAACAGCAATTTGAGACTGTTTCAAATCGCTGTGAAGTACAACTTAATTAGACAGGGACTGACGCAGGATAGCAATAACCCGGGCAATATCCTTATCTTCGCTCTCGAAACGTCCCAGAATCATGTCGTAAAGTTGAGGGTCCTGCATCTGTAATATGGCTTCAAAAGCCTTTTGATCGGCCTGTGATGCACCTGGATAGCTGTGATCCAGGTATTTCTGCATCAGTAGATCCAGTTCTTTCATACCGCGCCGGCACAGCCAGCGCAGTCGGGCCGTTTCGCTCATGGATCCTCTGCCCTAGCTACGGCGTTTGGCGATTAATTGCTTGATTTCGCCGATGGCCTTAGCGGGATTCAGGCCTTTCGGGCAGGCATCGGTACAGTTCATGATGGTATGGCAACGATACAGTTTGAACGGATCTTCCAGCGCATCCAGACGTTCGCCAGTGGCATCATCGCGGCTATCCAGAATCCAGCGATGGGCATTGAGTAAAGCCGCAGGTCCAAGATAACGGTCCGGGTTCCACCAGTAACTCGGGCAACTGGTCGAGCAGCAGGCGCACAGAATACATTCGTACAGGCCGTCTAGCAGCGCACGATCTTCTTTGGATTGCAATTGCTCGCGATCAGGAGGCATGGGCGTATCGCTTTTCATCCAGGGTTCTACCGAGGCATGCTGGGCGTAGAAATTAGTCAGGTCGGTGACCAGATCTTTCACCACCGGCTGATGCGGTAGCGGATACACATGTACATCGCCTTCGATTTCTTCAATCGGCTTGGTACAGGCCAGCGTATTGCGGCCATCGATATTCATCGAACAGGAACCGCAGATACCTTCACGGCAGGAGCGACGAAAGGTGAGCGTGGGATCAATTTCATTTTTGATCTTTAATACTGCATCGAGAACCATCGGACCACAGTCATCCAGATCCAGCGTGTAGGTATCAGCGCGCGGATTGTCACCGGATTCGGGATCGTATCGGTAGACGATAAATTTCCTGGGACGTTTGGCGCCCTGCGGTGCCGGCCAGGTCTTACCTTCAGTTACCACGGAATTGGCAGGTAATTTAAACTCAGCCATGGTTAATCATCCTCTCGCTACAGCCATTTAATCGGCAATTCTCAAATTTCGTCATCATCAGTAAACACGCGCCTTGGGTGGGAAAGGCTCCACCTCATCGGTCAGGGTATTCATGTGCACCGGACGGTAGTCGATGCTGACCTTACCCTTGTTGTCTATCCACGCCAGTGTGTGCTTCATCCATTTTTCATCATCACGCTCTGCAAAATCTTCGCGCGCATGTCCGCCACGGCTTTCTTCGCGGTTGTTGGCTCCGTGGATTGTCGCAAGCGCACAATCACGCAGGTTATCCAGTTCCAGTGTTTCTACCAGATCGGTATTCCACTGCAGGCCACGGTCGGTGGTTTTCACATCATTGAATTCGGCGTAGATTGCATCCATCTTGTCGACCCCGGCCTGCAGGGTTTCGCCAGTGCGGAAAACCGCAGCGTGGGTCTGCATAGTCTTTTGCATTTTCAGGCGCAGCTCGGCGGTACTGATACTACCTTTGGCATAGCGCAGGCGGTCGAATCGATCCAGTAATGGTTCAGTAAGGGCATCGTTAAGCGGTTTCTGCTTTTCATCTTTATTAATGATCTCTGCACAACGCAAGGCAGCAGCACGACCGAATACCACGATATCCAGCAATGAGTTAGAACCCAGACGGTTGGCACCATGTACCGAGACACAGGCTGCCTCACCAATTGCCATTAATCCTGGCACCACGGCATCCGGGTTACCATCTTTCAGGGTAACCACCTCGCCATGGTAATTGGTTGGGATCCCGCCCATGTTGTAGTGCACGGTCGGCAGCACAGGTATTGGTTGTTTGGTAACGTCAACACCAGCAAAAATACTGGCGCTTTCGGCAATCCCCGGTAGCCTTTCATTGATAACTTCAGGTCCCAGGTGTTCCAGATGCAGGTGAATATGATCGTTTTCGGAACCCACTCCACGACCTTCGTTGATTTCAACGGTCATCGCTCGGCTCACCACATCACGCGACGCCAGATCTTTGGCGTTTGGCGCATAGCGTTCCATGAAACGCTCACCTTTGGAGTTAGTCAGATAACCACCCTCGCCGCGCACACCTTCAGTGATCAGGCAGCCGGAACCGTAAATCCCGGTTGGGTGGAACTGGACGAATTCCATATCCTGTAGCGGTAAACCAGCACGGGTTACCATCGCATTACCATCACCGGTACAGGTATGCGCAGAAGTCGCTGAGAAGTAAGCGCGACCATAACCACCGGTAGCCAGCACCACCATTTTGGCGCGGAAACGATGCAGTTCACCGGTAGCCAGATCCCAGGCCAATACGCCACGGCAGACGCCATCGTCCATAATCAGGTCGGTGGCAAAGTATTCGATAAAAAATTCAGCCTTGTGTTTGAGTGATTGCTGGTAAAGTGTGTGAAGAATCGCGTGTCCGGTACGATCAGCCGCAGCGCAGGTACGCTGTGCAGTACCTTCACCATAGTTGGTGGTCATGCCGCCAAACGGACGCTGGTAAATCTTGCCTTCATCGGTACGCGAGAACGGTACACCGTAATGTTCCAGTTCTATAACGGCAGGAACCGCTTCACGACACATATACTCGATAGCGTCCTGATCACCCAGCCAGTCGGAACCTTTGACCGTATCGTACATGTGCCAGCGCCAGTCATCCTGCCCCATATTGCCCAATGATGCACTCATGCCACCCTGTGCTGCCACGGTATGACTGCGGGTTGGGAATACCTTGGTAATGCAGGCAGTCGATAAGCCTTTTTCAGCCATCCCGAATGTGGCGCGTAAACCAGCACCACCAGCGCCAACGACCACGACATCATAGGTGTGTTCGACGATTTTATAAGCTGAAGTCATGTATCAGGCTCCAAAAGAAATTTTGAGTACAGAAACCACACCCAGGGTTGTCAATAATACCGCCACCAGTGCGACGAGGATCAACAGGGTAAATTTCAGGGGTTCATGGGATATATAGTCTTCGATGACGACCTGGAGTCCAAGATAGCCGTGGTAAAAACCAGCAATAATGGAAAGTATCATCAATACCGCGCTAAACGGTGAGCCAATCCAGGCAGTCACGGTGCCATAATCGGCAACGGCTAACAGCGCAATAGAAAAACTGAACCAGAGTGCCAGAGGGACCAGGGCTATCGCGGTCAAACGCTGGTGCCACCAGTGATTCACACCTTCTTTAGCCGCGCCCAGGCCTTTTACTTTGGAGAGAGGGGTTCGCAAACTCATATATCTTAAGCTCCTACGCAGACAACGCTACGATCCAGACCAGTACAGTTAATGCGGCACTGGCGATCAGCACGACTTTATTATTCCGTGCAGCTGACTCAAGGTCATATCCATAGCCGATATCCCAGAAAAGGTGTCGAATGCCATTACACAGGTGGTAATTCAACACCAGGCTAAATCCAAACATGACTAAATGACCGAACCAGCTAGCGATAACGCTGTGTGCAACGTCCCAGCTTGACTGCCCGTCGGCAAGTGCTGCCAGAAAAATCACCGTTAAAACCAGCCCCATGCTGAGTAATAGCCCAGTCATACGGTGGGAGATGGACATTTTTGCCGTCAATGGCAATCGATATACCTGTAAATGTGGGGATGTCGGTCGATTATTATTTGCCATTATTTACCTACCAAGCTCTTCGCGGTTTTGTTTTTATGCCGCTCAAATTAATAAAAACCTGACTCTGGATAATACGCCTTATGTTTAAGCAGTACATAAAACCTTACATTCACCGTTACAGGTTAGAAATCAATACAACGACCCTTGCGCTCCCAGTCGCCATAACGCGTAGGTTCAAGCCCTTTGGGACCGCCAATTTCTTCAGGTTGTTGCTGGGGGATATCGCTGGATTCGAGTGCGTCCTGCTGAGCTTCGCTGCTATTCTGGTCATCAACACTGCGAACCTGTTTATTATCCTGCGTCACTCACTCACCCTCAGTTCTTGCTTTTATCATCCTGCTGTCAGGTAGGATTGTTTTTCAAATATACCCTGAAATACTACTGTTAAATGAATTTACACACCAGCTACATCAGAAAATTCATAATCCGAAACCTGAAAGATTAAGCTCGAACTTTGAGCTTCAGGCTGCGAGGTATTTTCTATCGGATGGCCCCTGTGCGCTACACTTTCTCTGTATAAGCTTATTAAGCAGCTTTGCTCCATTTGCAGCATTATAGGGTATAAAATTTTACGCAAATCTTGTTTCATCAATGATGACTATTAAGCCTCAAACCAGCAAGGTCGATAAAAAAAGGCGTTGAATCTGCATCCAACGCCTTTCGATGTTTAGCAATTATGGCTGGGTATCATGACCCGCTTAACAGCATCGGGATAAGTTGCTTATAGGGTACGTAGCCATCGAATTTACGACCACTGCTGGTAAAAAGTGCCGGAGTACCGGTTACCCCTACTTCGTTACCCAGGTCATAACCTTTATCGACCAGAGTGGCTTCTGCACAATTACCATCGGACAGCTGACCACTCGTAATTTCCTTAGCTATATCCATTGCTTTGGCACGATCTTCGCTGCACCAGACCTGTTTTAAATCCTGATAGCCTGGTCCGCGCTTACCGCCACGAGGGAAAGGAAAGTAGCGCACTTCTATGCCCGCTTTCTGCAGCTGAGGGACTTCTTCATGTAATTTCTTGCAATAGGGACATGAAGTATCGGTAAACACGTTCAGTACCGCTTTGGTTTCTGCAACGGCGGGAAATACCGCCAATTCAGATGCCGGCATGGTTTTCAGTGCATCCTGTGCGATGCCTCGCCGTGCAACCTCGGTCAGGTTGCTTTGCGACTCCAGGTCTATCATATCCCCTATTAGCACGTAGCGGCCATCTCCGGTGAGGTAGGCGAACTTATTGCCGAACTGAGTCTGATAGAGACCCTCTACCGGTGTTGCAATGGGTGTTCCTACATCAATATTGCCGAGGCGGGATTTAAGCAAATTAGTAATTTGAGGGTTAACCTCTGCTTTATCGGAATCGGCGTGCAGGGGAAGTAAGCTGGTAATGCAGGTCAGGATACCTGCGCCTATGATTAATTTAAAAGATTTCATTCAAAGTTCTCTGATTAATAAAATTCTGTGGTTATCTGATTAGCCTTCGCTAGTTTAGTCTGCCTACTCCAGTAATAGTTTCAGATCTACGCCTCTATCTCCAGGTAAACCGGTCTCAGGGTCATAAACAGGAAGCTGTCTAGCAGCGCCGCCAGGCCAGAATACGATTGTTCGCAGGCATCTCATGATCCTGGATGCATTCTAGTCCAGATTCGGCAGCCAAGTCCTGCAGCCATTCAAAATTTTTGATACAACTCTCGGCATTACGTTGTCTCAGCCAGCTATCAAAGCGAGCATTACTTTCACTGGTGTACCGACCGTTATAGTTAAATGGGCCATAAACCAGCATTACCGAATTTTTATGCATACATCGAGGTGCCTGGATAAAGAACTGCTGCACTGCCTGTCTGGACATAATATGCAGCGTATTCGCTGAGTAAATCAGGTCATATTGCGCATCGGGCCATGCGCCCATGCTGTCCAGCAGGATTGGGGGCAGAAGATTGGACAGCTTACTGTCATCCAGCCATGCCTGTATCCCGGCATGATTTTCTAGCAGGTCGCTAGTCTGCCAGCTCAGATGGGGAAAAGCCTCAGCAAAATAAACGGCATGCTGCCCAGTGCCACTACCGACCTCCAGCACAGTTGCCCTGTCGGTAACATACTGTTGCAAAACCTGCTGGATGGGTTCCCTGTTCTCTACACAGGAGTCGGCAAAGGGCTTATTTACGGTGTTTGGCATTTAGATTACGCAGATAGTTGAGCTTTTCGGCGATTCGGGTTTCCAGGCCCCTGTCTACCGGATGATAGTAATGGGTTTCCTGCATTTCATCAGGGAAGTACTTCTCCCCGGCGGCAAAAGCCTGGTCTTCATCATGTGCATAACGATATTCATGCCCATAGCCCAACTGCTTCATAAACTGGGTGGGTGCATTACGCAGATGTACAGGAACCATCAGGCTTCCGGTGTCACGGGCATCCTGCATAGATTCCTTATAAGCCGAATATACAGCATTACTCTTTGCAGCGCAGGCCAGATAAATCACAGCCTGTGCCAGAGCCAGTTCGCCTTCTGGGCTACCCAGGCGTTCGAATACCGAGGTTGCATTGAGTGCGATTTCCAGCCCACGCGGATCGGCATTGCCGATATCCTCAGAGGCCATCCTGAGAATGCGGCGCGCAATGTATAGAGGGTCACACCCGCCATCAATCATGCGACAAAACCAGTACAGCGCAGCATCAGGATCTGATCCGCGCACCGATTTATGCAATGCGGAAATCTGTTCGTAAAAGATGTCGCCTTTATTATCGAAACGGCGATGACCCTGGCTAACGACCTCTTCCACGGCCTGCAGGCTGATTTTTCCTTCTACTGCCACATCCGCCAGGATTTCAACAAAAGTGAGCAGGCGCCTTGCATCACCATCAGCGGCGCGCAGTATCAAAGGGATTGCCTGCTGATCAATTTGATAACCCTGTTCACCCAGACCGCGCAATGGATCATTGAGCGCCTGGTTCAATAGCCGAGACAGTTCATCTTCGGTAAGCGATTTCAGTAGATAGGTTCGTGTTCTGGACAGCAGCGCATTATTCAGCTCGAACGAAGGGTTCTCGGTTGTGGCACCGACAAAAATAACTGTGCCATCCTCGATATGAGGTAAAAATGCATCCTGTTGAGATTTGTTAAAACGATGCACTTCGTCGACAAATAACACCGAGACACCGGCAAATGCCCTCGCCTGATCTATCGCTGCACGTATATCCTTTACCCCGGATAATACCGCTGAAATTGACAGGAACTGGGCCTCGCTATACTGCGCAATCAAACGCGCTAATGTGGTTTTACCCGTACCGGGTGGGCCCCAGAACAGCATTGAGTGTAGCTTGCCAGACTCTATAGCCTGCCTGAGCGGTTTATCTGCTGCTAGCAAATGGCTCTGACCGACAACCTGATCCAGCGTCTTTGGTCGCATTCGATCAGCCAGTGGTTGATAGGCTGTCGATTGCTGAGAAAAAAGATCCTGCATGCAGTCAGGGCCTGTTAAATTCCTGCACCAAAAACATCAACACCCTGAGGTGCTTCAAATCTGAACGTTTTGGGGTCAAACACCATATGGGTACGCAGGTTTTCGAACACAATCTGGGTACTTTGTCCAAACGGGTCACGCAACTCCATGGCTTTAATGACATCACCTTCCAGACCGATATAAACCGTAGAAAACTCCATATCGGATTTCTTCGGTATCAGCTCTACCCAATACAGGTATTTGCGCTGACCCACCTCATTGACATCAAACTGTGTCTCCACTTTCTGGTTATTCATCAGCACCATAATCGGTGCGGTAGCAAGACCCGCTTCCATCGGCTTGACCGTTGCCTGGTCCAGATCAACATCATAAACCCACAGTTCCTTACCATCGGCAATGATTTGCTGTTCGTAGGGATGCTGGTAGATCCAGGCAAATTTGCCGGGACGGGAGATAGAGACGGTGCCACTGGATTGCTGAACCACTTTTTTCTGGTCATCCAGTACGGTCTGTTTAAAGTCGGCTTTCAGGTTATCCAGCGAGCTAAGCGCGCGGTTGACTCTGTCTTCAACCTCATTCGCATAAAGCGACTGGCTAACCAGTAATAAACTTAATAAAACGATACTTCTCATCATTAATCCCGCGCTGGCGGTGGTGGTGCCAGAACTTCCCGGCTACCGTTTGACTGAACTTCCGATACCACACCGGAAGCCTCCATTTCTTCTATCATGCGCGCAGCCCGGTTATAACCAATCTTCAAACGTCTTTGTACATAAGAGATTGATGCCTTGCGACTTTCAGTCACTATGGCTACCGCTTCATCGTACAGCGCGTCCTGGTCAGCACCGCTGGAGTCTTTGGGTAACTCACCCGGCAGAACAGGCGCAGACTGTTCCTCTAAGACCCCTTCCATGTAATTAGGTTTCCCCTGTTTCTTTAATTCCTTCACCACCGAATGCACTTCATGATCCGCTACATAGGCGCCATGTACACGCTCAGGCAGACTGGTGCCCGGTGGCAGGTATAACATATCACCATGCCCGAGCAGGGTTTCTGCGCCCATCTGGTCCAGTATGGTTCTGGAGTCGATTTTGGAAGACACCTGGAATGCAATACGTGTTGGAATATTCGACTTGATCAAGCCCGTAATGACATCCACCGAGGGTCGCTGCGTCGCCAGTATCAGGTGAATACCGGAAGCACGCGCCTTCTGCGCCAGACGAGCAATCAGTTCTTCAACCTTCTTGCCCACCACCATCATCATATCGGCAAACTCGTCTACCACGACCACGATATACGGCAGGGTTTCCAGATCATCCGGTTCCGCGTCAGGGTTCATCATCATTGCCTGTTCACGATTAAACAGTGGGTCCTTGATTGGTTCACCGGCATCGATGGCATCTTTAATCTTCTTGTTATAGCCCGAGATATTACGTACGCCCATCGCAGCCATTAGTTTATAGCGTCGTTCCATCTCGGCCACACACCAGCGCAAGGCGTTGGCGGCATCTTTCATGTCGGTAACCACTGGTGCCAGTAAATGTGGAATGCCGTCATACACACTCAATTCCAGCATCTTAGGGTCAATCAGAATCATCCTGACTTCATCCGGTGTAGCCTTGAATAGCAGACTCAGCAGCATTGCATTAACCGCAACTGACTTACCCGAACCCGTGGTGCCTGCCACTAGCAGATGGGGCATCTTGGCCAGATCCGCTACCGCCGCTTCACCGCTGATGTCTTTCCCCAGTGCTAATGTCAAAGGCGAATGGGAATGATCATAGGCACGCGACTTAAGGATTTCACTAAGCAGTACAATCTCTCGCTGTTCATTCGGTATTTCCAGTCCCATTACCGATTTTCCGGGAATGACTTCAACCACACGTACAGCAATTACCGATAGCGAACGCGCCAGATCCTTGGCCAGATTACTGATCTGGCTGACCTTCACACCTGCTGCAGGCATGATTTCAAAACGTGTGATAACAGGTCCCGGATGAACCGACTCTACCTGGATCTCGATACCGAAATCGCGCAGCTTTAACTCCAGCTGATGCGACATCGCTTCCAGTGCTGACGCACTGTATCCACTTGACTTACCGGACGGGGTATCCAGCAACGACAGCGCCGGCACGATACCCGGTTCTCCTGAAGACTTGAACAGGGGTATTTGCTGTTCTTTTAACGCGCGATCACTCTGCTCCACCTTCTTGACCACCGGTTCGATGCGCACCGGCTTGCGTTTTTCCTGCTTTTCTTTTTGCTGGCTAAATACCTGTTCGCGTTCGATACGCAGGCGACTGCCTTCACGGCGATCCCGGAACAGATAGTATTTATCGACGATGCGATCAATCAGCCACAGTGTAAAACGCCCGGTATGATCCACCAGCGCTAACCAGGACAGACCGGTAAACAGGGTTAGGCCAGACAGGAACAACGCAAGATGTAAAACCGTCGCGCCCAGAAAACCCATGCTTTCAGAAAAGTTTAAACCCGAAATCTGGCCCAGGATACCGCCCGCATCCAGCGGCATGGTTCCCGGCCCTATGGCAAAGTGCAGGCTGGATAAGGCGCAGCCCGAAACCAGAGTCAGTGCGAATCCGCTCCAGCGTACTGCCAGCATCTGGTAACGGTCTTCTTCGCTTTTGACCTGGCTGCGCACCAGTATGATACCGTTGTAGATCAGCATAATAGGCAACAGGAATGCCATAAACCCAAACAGGTAAAGCAGCAAATCAGAAAGCCAGGCGCCAGCTGAGCCACCAAAGTTGGTAATCTGGGTATTAACTCCACTGTGTGACCAGGCAGGATCGCCACGATCATAACTGAACAGAGAGACCAGCATATAGCCCGCCAGCGCAAATGAAATCAACATGCCTGCTTCTCTCAATCGCTGTTCGAACCTACTCACGAGAATCTTTCTATCGTTGTCGTTTTTAATCGGGGGTTTTAGGTTTGCCTGTGCCAATTCGATGTTTCGCCTGAAATGAATGCGCGCCATTTTACAGCAACACCGATAAAACTAAACCTCGCATTTTTAACAACCGCACAACTCGGTTATTGCCAGGTGAATAAAACGGATCACAGCTAGCCTGCATAGCCATAGCCTTAAAAATAGGACGTCTTTTTGGATGTTTTTTCGGGTAAACTACGTCATTAAATTTTTACCTCTAACATTCCAGGAAAATAAAAACATGTCAGAAAGCAAACATTGCAAGGTTCTCATTCTGGGTTCAGGCCCTGCCGGTTACTCGGCGGCTGTTTATACGGCTCGCGCCAACTTAAATCCTGTGGTTATCACCGGTATGGAATCTGGTGGTCAGTTAATGACAACGACTGAAGTTGACAACTGGCCTGGAGATGTCGAAGGCCTGACCGGCCCCGGCCTGATGGAGCGTATGCAAAAGCATGCTGAGCGCTTTGAAACAGAAATTATCTTCGATCACATCCATACCGTTAAACTGGACGAAACACCCAAACGCCTAATCGGTGACCAGGGCGAATACACCTGCGATGCGCTGATTATCGCCACCGGTGCCAGCGCGATGTACATCGGCGACCCAAGTGAAGAGAAGTTTAAGGGCAAAGGCGTTTCGGCCTGTGCAACCTGCGACGGATTCTTCTATCGCGGACAGAAAGTAGCCGTACTGGGTGGCGGCAATACCGCGGTTGAAGAAGCCCTGTACCTGTCAAATATCGCTGAGCATGTCACACTGGTACACCGTCGTGACACCCTGCGCAGTGAAAAAATCCTGCAAAACCAGCTGTTCGAGAAAGCCAAAAACGGCAACATCAGTATCGAATGGAACCATCAGCTAGATGAAGTGCTGGGCGATGACAGCGGTGTGACCGGCCTGCGCATTAAGAGTACCCTGGATGGCAGCACCAAGGATCTGGAATTGACTGGCATCTTCGTTGCGATCGGCCACAAACCCAATACTGAGATCTTCCAGGGCCAGCTGGAAATGGAAAACGGTTATATCAAGGTTAAGAGCGGTACCTCTGGTGATGCCACCGCAACCAGCGTAGAAGGTGTTTTTGCTGCGGGTGATGTGAGCGATCATATCTACCGCCAGGCGATTACTTCAGCGGGTAGTGGCTGTATGGCTGCACTGGATGCAGAACGTTATCTGGATGCTAAGGAGCATCAAAAATAAGCTTCCCTGCCTGACATCGTGCCAAATGAAGTAACGATCATACAAAGCCTCAGCGAGATCGATCCTCAGCAATGGAACGTGCTCGGTGAGGCTGATTATCCTTTTACCCGGCATGAATTCCTGTTCGCGCTGGAACAGCATCACTGCCTGCTTGAGTTCGGCTGGCAACCGGTCTATTTCCTGATTAACCAGGCGGCTAAACCTGTCGCCGCAATGGCCAGTTACATCAAAACCAATTCCTACGGTGAGCTGGTATTTGACCATAGCTGGGCGCAGGCGTATGAACGCTCGGGGCTTGACTATTACCCCAAGCTGGTAAGCGCGATTCCCTATACACCAGCGACCGGCCCACGCTTTCTGCTACATCCGGATATCAATAATGAATCAGAGCGCCAGGGCTTGCGTAACGACCTGGTGAAACTCATCCAGCAATTCTGTATCGCTAATAAACTCAGCGGCTGGCACCTGCTGTTCGAACGCGAGAGCATCGCCAAACAGCTGCAGTCAGGCGATCCATTGCTATATCGCTACGATTGCCAGTATCACTGGCATAACGATAACTACCGCGATTTTGATGATTTTCTGTCGCGCTTAAGTTCACGCAAACGCAAGAATATCCGCAGGGAAAGGAACTCGGTGCAGCAGGAAGATATCCTCATCAAACGTTACTACGGTGATGAATTAAGCAGTCAGCAATGGGCTCGTGTGCATCAACTCTACGCTGGAATTTTTGACCGAAAGTATGGCACCCCTACGCTGAGTGCAGAATTCTTTCAGTCGGTTGGTCATCAGTTAAAACAACGTGTAATGGTAGTTTGCGCTGAAAAGGATGACCATATATTTGCGGCTTCATTATTTTTTATCAGCGACAGCATCCTGTTTGGGCGGGTTTGGGGATGTGACGAGTATTACAACCATCTGCATTTTGAATGTTGCTACTATCAGGGTATCGATTACTGTATTCAACAGGGTTTACAGCACTTTGACCCAGGCGCCCAGGGTGAACATAAAATCAGCCGTGGATTCCTGCCCACCCGCACCTGTTCCGCACACTGGATGGTGAACCAGGACTTTCACCATATGATCCAGAATTACCTGAAACAGGAAGAACAGTACATCAACGAGTTCTGCCAGGCGCAGGCAGAAAAATCTCCTTATCGCAAAGAGAATAATTGATGGTTCCCTGGTTAGATCCGCGCTTACCGATACGCTTTCCACCCACTTCTGAGGCGCTGGAGAATCCCAATGGCCTGCTCGCCGCGGGAGGCCAGCTGTCTACAGAGTGGCTGGTAAGCGCTTATTCGCAGGGGATATTCCCCTGGTTTAATGAAGGAGAACCCATCCTGTGGTGGTCACCGGCCCCCAGAACCGTACTATTCCCTCAGCACTTCAGGGTAAACCGATCCTTTCGCAAATTCATCAGGAAATCCCCCTATCGGGTCACTGTAGATCTGCGCTTTCGGGAAGTCATGCAGGCCTGCGCTGAGCCCAGGGCCGGTCAGCCCGGCACCTGGATATCAAGACAGATGATTGATGCCTACTATCAGTTACACCTGGCAGGCTACGCCCATTCCTACGAATGCTGGGATGAAAACAATGTCATGGTTGGCGGGCTATACGGCGTCGCGCTAGGCGAGGTATTTTTTGGCGAATCCATGTTTCGACGAGCCGATTATGCCTCAAAGTGTTGCATAAAGGCGGTAGTCGAAAGCGGGCTTTACCAAATGATAGACTGCCAGATGAAGACCGATCACCTGGTTAGCCTGGGTGCAACCGAGATATCAAGACAGGCGTTTGAAAAACTACTACAGCGCTATACCCCTATTGAATACAGATCCCTCATCGAAGAGCTGTGACAATCTGGACTCATTGATGTTCCGCAGGGGGCACTAGCCATCAAACAAGGCACTGAACAGCAGGTAGCCCAGAACAATGATCAGCCAGATATCGACTAGCAGCAGAAATACCAGATATCGCCATGATTCACGATTTTTGTAAAGCTTGAACGAGAAATATAGCGAAACCGTTAAAATAAAAAGTATAAAAATCAGGAATTGCATGGTTTTACAGGCAGTGGCAACCAGCCCATTCTAGAGTGCCTTCGAGTAAGTTACCAGATCAACTGCTGTTAGCTGGTGGCTTCCGCGGGCATCATGAAACGCGACAACTCTTTCTGCTTACTGGGATCTTTCAGGCCCATCTTGATGAACACGAGGATCTTCTGCGCCATTTCACTACCTGGATTCAGCACGTAAACCTGATTCTCCACATTCGACAGAAAGATCTCGTTCTGGATCAGCATCGCCATCAGGGTTTTCATGTCTTTTTGTGTATCGACCACATCAAATGGGATCCCGACACCGCGCGGATCGTGTGCCAGTTTTAACGGTTCGATATGGCTGATGAGGTTATGTAGTGGTTGTATGGCATCCTGCCCTTCCGATGCCGAGAACAGGCTGCCTGCCATAACAAAGGTGGCGAAAGACTGCATCTCGGATGAGTTAAGCGGCGTGCCATGACTTTGCTTCTGTAATTCCAGGTTGTACTTCTGGCGCGCATCCTTACGAATATATCCCAGGCGAATAACAAAGGTCACGAATGCGGCAATCGAATCGTAGATTGCATTCAAAATGGAATATTGAGGACGCAGAATGTAATAACGGATAATGCCCATGAACAGCGCCAGCAAATCAAATACCGCCGCCCAGATAACACTCACCACCAGTTGCACGGAGTAATTATCCCTATCCATGATCACACTCATCGCAGACTCGACCGGACTCATGATGACTGCCAGTTTGCCCTGGCTGATTTCAGTGACGACGGCTTTGGCTGTGTCGGTGTTGACGACGGATTTTAACCTTGCCAGCAGAAGAATGAGTTGTTCGCGCTGGTTGTCAGATTTAACCTTGAGTGCCGTATCCATTTCAGCAAAAATCTGCCTGGCTTCGGCAAAGTTGCGTTGTTCGGCTTCGAAGCGCACTTCATCCGCTGCCAGTGCCTCCATTTTTCGATAGTACTCAGGCCCCTTTCCAGCACCCAGTCCTGAGCGATAACCACGTAAGGCTTCTTCTTCAGCCTGCCGCTTGAGGAAGGCAAGAGACTCTGTTTTATCGTCAATATAAGCCTGCTCTGCAAGCATGGCTTCACTTAACTGATCTGCCACTCGTGCCTTTAGCTGGGTATTTACCGATGCACTATCGGACAAGGCGCCAGGCAATCCAGCATTATAAATATAGGTATAGGCAGACAGCGTTGAGAGGGTTAATGCGGCCAGGTAAACCACTAGCAATACCAGTTTTCCCATGCCTTTGACAAAAGGCAGCGAGATCAGGCTTACGGCGATAGAAAACTGTACCGCAACCGCGAATAACGCTGCATACAACATTTCCTCAATAAAAAGATGCGCACCTGAAAAGGTAAAGATGCCATTGATTGAAGCGAGCACGAAAATAACAACACTGATGATTCCGGCAATCCGTTTCGCTTGAATACTATCCTGGTGGGATGTTGTCATGTCGATTTTCTCGCGGTTAGGAAACGCGCGAGTATATTAGTATTTGCTTATATTTTCAACTTATATGCGCTCTTCCCTGAGCGCATCAGCTGCGTTCAGGACGGTTTTTTGTGCAGGTGCTGAACCACGGTAATGGTGGCCAGATTAACCAGGCCCCTGACCGTTATCGAAGAAGTGGCGATATTAGCTGAAAGCTCACAACCCATGAGTAATGGCCCAATGGTGACGCCATTGCTGGTGGATTTCAGCGCGTTAGAGGTAATATTACCAGCATCAAGGTTCGGCATAATCAACAGGTTAGCTTCACCTTCTAATGTTGAGTCAGGCATACGTTCGGCGCGTTTGATGGCGGATAAAGCGGCATCAGCCTGCATTTCACCATCCACCATCAGCTCCGGTGCTTTCTGTCGAATGAGTTTTAGCGCCTGACGCATTTTCTGCGATGACGCGGAGTCACGATTGCCAAAGTTGGAATGAGATAACAGGGCGACACGCGGTTCAATGCCAAAACGCCTGATTTCCCTGGCACCGTCAACAGCCAGTTGCGCAATATCTTCGGCATTGGGGTCAATCTTGACCTGGGTATCACCGATAAACAGCAAACCGGAGCGCAGGATATGCACGTTGAGTGTCCCGAGGTGATGATCCAGCTCACTTTGATTCGTAACATTCAATATCTGTTCAAGGTGGTGGTGAAAACGCCCGATAGAACCACAGATCATGGTATCGGCATAGCCCAGCTTGACCATTAATGCAGCCTGTAATGTGGTATCCGTGCGTACCATGCAACGCGCTTCCAGTTCGGAAACACCCTTGCGCTTCATCAGTTCAAAATAGGCCTGGGTATAGTGGTCTTCATCGATGCTGAAGATTTCATAGTCTTCACCTTCTTTTAAAGCCAGACCATAGGCCTCGATTTGAGCTCGGATATTGTCGGCATTTCCGAGTAAAATAGGATAAGCAATTCTGTCCTGAACCAGGTTATCAGCGGCCTGTAATACACGCAGATGTTCACCCTCCGCAAACACTACCCGACAGTTACTGCCACGCGCCATATCAAAAATCGGTTTCATGACCATGCCGGATTGATACACGTAACTGGACAGGCTGTGTCGGTATTCTGCCATATCGGCAATGGGGCGCGTTGCCACACCAGAGTCCATCGCCGCCTGCGCGACCGCACTGGAGATTTCAACAATCAGGCGCGGATCGAAAGGTTTGGGTATCAGGTACTCGGGGCCATAGCGCAGGGTTTCACCCACATAAGCTGAGCTGACAATATCGGAGGTACCCGCTTTTGCCAGGCGTGAAATAGCATGTACGCTGGCGATCTTCATGGCTTCATTGATTTCAGTGGCACCCACATCCAGCGCACCACGGAACAGAAACGGGAAGCACAATACATTGTTAACCTGATTGGGGTAATCAGAACGCCCCGTTGCGATGATGATATCATCTCGGACCTTACGCGCTTCGGGAGGGCTGATCTCGGGATTAGGATTCGCCAGTGCAAAGATAATGGGGTTAGCCGCCATCGCTTGCACCATCTCGGGCTTTAATACATTCGCACCAGACAGACCAAGAAAGACATCGGCGCCGACAATGGCCTCAGCCAGCGTTCGATGCGGGGTGTCCGCTGCATAGCGTTCCTTGTAGGGGTCCATCTTTTCTGTGCGCCCCTGATAAACTACGCCACTGCTATCGGAGATAATGATGTTCTCACGAGGCATCCCCATGGAAACCAGCAGATTAAGGCAGGCCAGTGCCGCTGCGCCCGCACCTGATGCCACCAGCCTCACCTTATCCAGCGGTTTGCCTGCGATATCCAGCGCACTGGTCATGGCGGCTGCAACGACTATGGCAGTACCATGCTGGTCGTCATGGAATACCGGAATCGACATTTTCTTTTTCAGGTACTCTTCGACGATAAAACAGTCAGGTGCCTTGATGTCCTCCAGATTGATACCACCGAAGGTGGGCTCAAGCCTCTCTATGGTTTCTGCCAGCTTCATCGGATCGTTTTCGTTAATCTCGATATCGAAAACATCAATATTGGCAAATTTCTTAAATAAAACTGCCTTTCCTTCCATTACCGGCTTGCCAGCTAAAGCGCCAATCGCACCCAGACCAAGCACCGCGGTGCCATTTGAAATAACGCCAACCAGGTTGCTACGGGCTGTGTAATCGCTGGCTGTAATGGGATCTTTTTCGATCTCTTCACAAGCGTAAGCAACACCGGGTGAATAGGCCAGCGCCAGATCGGTTTGTGTTGCAAGCGGCGTGGTAGCTTCTATAGCCAGCTTACCGGGGCGAGGAAACTTATGATAATCCAGTGCTTTTTGGCGAAATTCTTCTGTCATGATGTTTTTTTATAATATTTCTGAGGAACTGACAGTATATTCAACAATAGAAACAGGGCTAATAACTTATGCATAATTGCTAATAAGTTAACGCCCTGCTAAAACCACTCCAGTAGTGAAATCCCTAATCCGATTGTTGTGGTTGAATGATTGTAATCAATCATGCTTTCACCATAACCGGTAAAGATCTGGGCATGGCAGCGAAGTCTGTTAAAGCAGGGGTATGACCAGTCCAGGTTTAATGAACCGCGTGATTCGCTACCATCACGCAGCGAGTGACGAATCAAACCAGATATTTGATGCGAATTCCGCTTACGGTGGACGACCAGCAATTCCGCCCGTCCGATATAGTTTTCAATATCCGGGTTATCGTCATCACTTAATGACTCTGGAATACGCCACCAGGGACGTAGCATCACGGCCCAATCCGGCTTATCCAGACCAATCGTTAAAATCAGGCGGTTCCAGCTTCTCGAAAGAAACTCCCCTCGCCCATTAGATTGATGATTTACACTCAGGCTCATCATGCGCCCAGAATAGTCGGATATCGCGTAGTCATTACGCCAGGTGAAAATCAGCTCGGGCTCATGGTTGGTTTCACGAAAGGGACGCGAAAGATCGCTGTTATACAGTTGCCAGTGGGACGATTGCGTATACCCCAGCCAGAGATCACCATCGTTTCCCAGTAGTCCTCTGGCAAGTTTGGTTTTGAAACTGAGCTGGAATTTAGTTTCAACCTGGTCAAGCCCCAGATCAGAATCTGCAGCAAATTCCCGCGTAGGTGATTGCGGGGCATCGTTTACATGACGACTGTAAAACAGCGGAAAAAAATACACCGGCTTATAGGGCCGGAAGATAAACTCTCCGGGATCGGAGTCCAGCTCCCAGCGATCACTGAGTAATGACTCAGGCTGTTGATCAATGCTGGGCTCAGCTGTGCAGCCGCTCTGCTCTGATCCAGGGCAGGATAATTCTTGCTGTTTGTCGTAGCACTCCAGCCTTAGCTGATCGTCAGTGATCTGCTGGCAGGAAGAGTCCGCTGCATGAACCGCATTACTCAGTAACAGTAGCAGAGGTAAAATCAGGAGACGCGATGACACGGATATTATTCAAATTCGAAGCTGGTTTCCTGCATATCTCCATTGGTACTGATGTCAATGGTTTTCAACTGGGGAAATCTGGAAAGGATATAGGCTGAAAGTAATACCAGTGACTTTTTGTTTTCATGCTCAAACGCGCCCAGAATTCGATCAGCCACAATCTGGCAACGTTGTTCCGCGTTCGGATTATCCACCCAGCTACGACTCATTTGCCAGCCACGGTCCATATCCTGGTCTAGCTTTTTAAAATAATCACCTGCTTCGGTCAGAATATTTTCAGGTACATCAACAGGATAGCTTTGGTCTTCTATACGGATATTCAGTATCATAGTCAGCCTCTAAAATTTAAGCGCGATTATACCCATGTTAGCCTCTATCAATCACCTCATATCCGTAGAAAACCTGAAGAAAATCCGCCAGTTGCTGGATGAATCTCCCTTTGTCGATGGCAAACTTTCAGCAGGCATGGTGGCCAGGCAAGTAAAAAACAATCAGGAGATGAATCCACAGCACGAAAATTTCAATCTGCTGAATGAACTGGTGATGAGCAACCTGGTGAGACACCCCAAATACAAGGCAGCCGCCTGGCCCAAACGTGTAGCTACCCCCTTCTACGCGAAATACGAGCCTGGGATGGAATATGGTGAACACGTGGATGACCCGGTCATGGGACAGGGCGACCTGTATAGAACCGATGTCTCGACCACTATTTTCCTGTCCGATCCGGATGAATACGAAGGTGGCGAGCTAACCATCATGGATACCTACGGTGAAAGACAGATTAAACTACCTGCTGGATCAGCTGTAGTCTACCCCTCCCACAGCAGGCACTATGTCGCACCGGTCACGAAAGGGGTCAGACTGGTTGCCGTTACCTGGGCACAAAGTACGGTTAGAGATCCCTCCAAACGTGAGATGCTATACGAATTAAACAAGGCGCGGGAAATGCTGTTTAAGGAACTGCCAGAATCTGAAGCGACGCGTAAGGTCAGCGCCACTTTTAATAATCTGGTAAGGCGCTGGGTAGACTTATAGGCACTATGCAAATTCGATGCTATCAGGATGAAGACCAGCAACAGGTCATCGAGCTGTGGCAAGCCTGCGATTTATTGCGCCCCTGGAATGATCCAGTAAAAGACATTCAACGTAAGCTTGTCAGAGACCCTGAGTTATTTTTTGTAGGCAGCCTGAACAAGGTTATTATTGCAACTGTTATGGCGGGTTACGAAGGTCATCGAGGCTGGATCAATTACCTGGCCGTACAACCAGAATTTCAACGCAGTGGATTTGGACGTCAACTGATGCAGCATGCCGAAGCAGCGTTAAAAGATATTGGTTGTCCCAAAATCAACCTGCAAATCAGGGAGTCAAATAATCAGGCAATAGAGTTTTATCGTGTGCTGGGGTATCAGCTTGATCAGGTTATCGGGTTGGGGAAACGGCTTGAGAAAGACGACTAACTGAACCTCGTTGACCCCATAAAAAAAGCCACTCGATGAGTGGCTTTTTAATATTTTGAGTGGTTTCAGCAGAAATTAACGATGCGAACCTTTCTCTGCATGAGCCATATCAACCAGTTCCATGGCTTTTTCCATGTAAGTTTGACGATAACCGTCTAATGGATGACCTGCTTCCGGTGTGAAGTAATCTTTAAAATTAACACCGTTTTCCTTCTCGTATGCAATGAATTTCTTTTGCATAGCGATGAGTTCCTGAATTTTAGCCGCTTTATCGCTCATAACTTTCCTCTGCACATTGTGCTGGTAAATCTGAATATAAAATTCTGAATGTAAAATTTAACTGGGCAGAAATATAAGGGATTATCCCTGCCCCGTCACTATTACTATGGTGGTAGAGAGGTAACGCAAAGGCATTACCTCTGGAGTAATCCAGACTGGATTAATATCCACCTTTACGGGTACTTTGCGGGCAGCCACCGATTTTCAGGCCCTGCTTGGAAGGCATCAATGGAAACATTTCGTACATTTCCTTAGAAGAGACCTTACGCCCCCATTTTTTACCCATTTCTTTCATGATGCTACGCTCATTAGGTTCGTTTCCATCCAGGGTTTCTGCACGCACGTACCTTACAACGTCCCAGTGTTCTTCGGTTGGCGTAATACCTTCCTCAGCAAATAGTTCAGCAGCGATTTCTTCATTCCAGTCATTGGTGTTAACCAGATAACCATTTTCCGTTCTTTCGACCGACTCAAGTGCCATAGTGTTGCCCTCAATCTCGTTGAATTTTAATTGATGAAATTTTCAGGGCGGTTATTTTCCACAATCGTCATCAAATGTCCTTACCCCTTTAGTTATATGGGATATCAAGCGGGATCAGGTATTCGCAGCGAAAATTTGCAGGCGCAGTATCGGTGCGTCCATGCACTAAATGCGATTTTCCTGACGTAAAAACCTGATACGCGAGTCGAAATTTGACATTCCCGGAGCAATCCAATATGACGAAGCATCGCGTGAGATAAAACATGCTGCAGGGCGAATTTGATTTGTATCAATATTGACACCGAAGTAGCTAAATTAAATCAGCATGTCATAATTATCGTCTTATAGTTATCTTGCAACTTAGAGAAACAGGGGCCAATCAGCTACATAATGAAATCCAAGCAAATCCAGAACTTCGCGACCCTGACCTTTTTATTGTTCCTGTTATGGATCTTATTAACCGCATCGTTTTCCTGGCAGGAACTGATTAGTGGACTAATCGTTTCGCTCGCCATCGCGCTGGTCAGCAGCAATATTCAATTACTCGACCATTTCCAATTAACGCGCAGCGCACCACTCGCATTATTAAAGTACCTGTACCATTTTTTTATCGCGCTAGTTAAAGCGAATCTTGACCTGGCACGAAGGATCTTAAGCCCCTCACTACCGCTAAATCCGGCTGTGGTGGAAATTCAAACCAACCTGAAGTCGGATCTGGGAAAATTGCTACTGGCTAACAGTATCACCCTGACCCCGGGCACGCTGACCATCGATGTCAAAAAACAACGCCTGCTGGTGCACTGGGTGGATGCCTCTTCTGGTACCGATCTACAATCAGCGACGCAGGCCATCGCTGATCAGTTTGAACAGTATATCTGTGGATTTATGAAATGACTTTTCTGGAAACCCTCAGCGTAATCATTCTGGCAGTTGCAACATTGCTGGCAACGTTTCGATTAATAATCGGCCCAACTTCCGCAGATCGAATCGTAACAGCCGACACTCTGGCGATGATCACAACCATATCTCTGGCGGGAATTGCGCTGTGGCTAGGGAATGAGATTTACCTGGATGTGGCCCTGATATACAGCACGCTGGCATTTGTTGGTGTGGTTGCAATCGCGCGAGCTATCGAAGGCAACAGGTCATAAAATTTACTTTAACTATGCTACTTAACTATCTGTTTATCAAAATATTATGCGTTTAATTGCTGACCTTTTCCTGTTGCTGGGTGCACTCTTTACCCTGCTTGCCACCATCGGTTTACTAAGAATGCCCGACGTGTATAACCGCATCCAGGTAGGTACCAAAGCAGCGACGCTGGGCGCGATCTGCTTTTTTATCGGTATCGCGATTTTGCAACCCCAGTGGTGGCCCAAGTTACTGGTTATTGCGTTGTTTATCCTGTTCACCAACCCGGTGGGTTCATCGTCTATTTCCCGCGCATTGTTTATCTCTGGCATCACCCCAAGCGTCAAACCCGAGACCAGAGATGCCTCTTCCACCGCTATTAACCCGACACAGGAGTCGTAGCACCGATGCAACTGATTATCCTGTTAATCGTCTGTCTGATGCTGGCTGCTGCGGTGATGGCGCTGGTATTGAGAAGCATGATCGCTGCAGTCACTGCGGCTTCAGTCGTATCGCTGGCGCTGTCCGTGATCTTCGTACTGTTAAAGGCACCCGATGTTGCGATGACTGAAGTCGCGGTAGGATCTGGACTGAGCAGTTTAATCCTGGCACTCGGTTTACGTCGACTGGGGCTCTGGAAACTGGAAAATCGTGGCAAAAACCTGCTTAAACAGCAGCGCCAGGCAAAGGAGGTAAGCAGTGACTGAACGAAACTCTCTGTATGCCATCACTTCGCTGCTATTTGCTGGTGGGCTGGCGTTTCTGCTGCTGGCGTTAACCATCACCTTTGATTTTGGCGCGGCACCGATGGTGATTGGTAATCAAATCCTACAACAGGCGGCTGATCAGACAGGCTCTGCCAATATCGTTACTTCGGTAGTACTGGCGTATCGCGGAATTGATACGCTGGGTGAGATCGCAATTTTATTCGCTGCGGCAAGTGGTGTGGGTCTGGTGCTGGGCAAACGCAGCAGTAAGGCGAAGCGTGATGCCAAAGGCGGTTTTATCCTGGTGCAAAGTGCCGATATGCTGTTTCCGCTGCTACTGATGGTCGGCTTTTATATCATCCTGCATGGTCACCTGACCCCTGGCGGTGGTTTTCAGGGCGGTGTCATTCTGGCCGCTGCATTTTTCCTGCCGTTGCTGGCGCGCCCCGGATCCAGCGTTAATCATACCGGTTTGAGCATTATTGAAGGTTTCTCCGGTGCTGCGTTTATTGTGATTGGTTTACTGGCGTTGATTGAGGGACAGGAATTTCTCACCCCATTACTCGGCAAAGGACAGTTAGGGAATTTATTTTCTGCTGGAACCCTGCCCTTGCTGTACCTCGCAGTAGGTTTAAAGGTGGGTGCGGAGCTATCCGGGCTGCTCGCCAGTATTGCGGATGTTGACACCAGGGATAAAGCATCATGAGTCTACCTGATCCTGGCATGATCTTATATTGTGGAGCCATCGGGCTGATTATCATCGGCCTGGCTGGACTGGTCATCTCGCAGCACCTGTTCCGGATGTTGCTGGCGCTGGCGCTGGCCGAAGCCGGTGCCAATCTACTGCTGGTGCTGGCGGGATTTCGTTATGACGCGATCGCGCCTATCCTGAACGGTGTCGTAAAACAGATGGTGGATCCGGTTCCCCAGGCAATGGTACTGACTTCGATTGTTATCGGCGTGGGTATCCAGGCGCTGGCATTATCCATAGTGATACAGGTTTATCGTAAATATGGCACGCTGAATATCAGGCAGTTAAGCCATCAACTGGAACTGGATATCAGTGCCAGCGGCGGTATCAAACCCATTTCCAGTGAAGAACAACCGCTATCTCAGGTACAGGATAAATTATCACTTAAGGTGGAGGGTAAATCATGACCTCACCGATTATCGATAACAGCCTGATGCCGTATTCGGTGCTGACCGTGGTGATTCCGTTATTGGGTGCCTTCCTGCTTCCAGTGCTCGAACGTGTATCCAGAATGGCTGCACGTGCGCTAGGTCCGGCAATCATGCTGATCTGTTTTGGACTGGTGGTGAATATCTGGCAACAGATACAGCAACCGGTCGTGGTTGCGCTGGGGGGCTTTGCCGCTCCGCTGGGTGTGGTGTTTTATCTAGACCAGCTGTCATTGTTATTCAGTGCACTGGTG
Organism: Gammaproteobacteria bacterium; assembly: GCA_050288105.1. Classification (GTDB taxonomy): domain Bacteria; phylum Pseudomonadota; class Gammaproteobacteria; genus JACNJF01. Next base: position 26,939 of record JBNKDE010000012.1, on the reverse strand, counting down.
TTGCTGATTGCTTTCATCCTGTGGCCATTCCAGGCATCCGCTTCGATTCGCCAACATAGCCTGATGCTATTGCTAAGTGGTGCTGCCTGCGGTCTTGCGCTGTCAGGAGATTTATTCAATATCTATGTGTTCTACGAACTGGTTTCGGTAGCCAGCTTCGGTCTGGTAACGGCGCAAGGAAACCGAAGCTGCTACGCTGCGGCGATTCGTTACGTGTTTATCAGTGGTTTCGGTACCGTTCTGGCATTGACCGGCATTGCGCTGGTATATACCCAGACCGGTACGCTAAACCTCGCTCACCTGGCCCTGGTCGCGCCGCAGCAACTGAATAACAGTGGTGGACTGGTCGCGTTTGCCTTGATCCTGATTGGTATCGGTGTCAAAGCCGAGCTGTTCCCGGTAAACACCTGGGTGCCCGAGGTTTATGCAACTGCAACTAAACGTGTGTCAGCACTATTAGCCGGGCTGGTATCAAAACTCGCGGTGCTGGTGTTGCTGCGCATGATGGTGCTGGTATTCCACTTTGAGCAGGCTTACCAGCTGGTTCTGGTACTCGGGATGTTAACCGTGATCAGTGGCGAGCTGGCGGCATGGCGCTCACGCGATATGACCCGCATGCTGGCGTTTTCTTCAATAGGCCAACTTGGGCTCATCTTCATCGCGTTTTCCATCCCCGGACAAGCCGGCGTATTCGCAGGTATTGCACTAAGCCTGCACCACATGCTGGTCAAGCCCGCTTTATTCCTGATCGCTGAACGCTGGGGCCATGCGTTGAAAAATCTGTCTGGCGCGGCGAAGAAATCTCCGCTGGCGGCACTGCTATATATCCTGTGCGCGATGTCGCTAATCGGTATACCGCCACTTCCCGGGTTCTGGGCCAAACTGCTCACGGTAACTGCATTGATTTCCATGCAATCCCCGCTTTACAGCTTTGCGCTACTGGTGATGCTGACCACAACGGTAATTGAAGCGAATTACCTGTTTCGCGTGGTTATCGGTTTTTACGCCAAACCGGAAGCCGAGATCCCAGTACATCAACCGCTGTCGTTTGCGACCAGCGCCCTGTTCGCCGTGGTATTGATCGTTGCGGCCATCTTTATCGCCCCGCTGGGAGATCAGCTGAATGCAACGGCGCAGCAGGCGGCAAATCGAGATTTGTACATTTCTACTGTGTTCCCGGGAGTGAGAAACTGATCATGACGGCTCTGGATTATCTCATCGCATTCAGCGGCATCTCGGTTTTCGCCACCTTACTGCTTGGAAACAAACCGTTTGCTGGCTGGATGAACACCCTGCTCTACGCGGTACAGTTCGCGTTATTGCTCAAGCTGTCGGCCGTCGGTTATGGTGCAGAAGCTGTTTTCTCCAGCCTGCAGTTCCAGGTGCTGGGGCAGTTGATCGGCTGGCGTTTTGACGCATTGTCGTGGTTTTTCGCCATCATTACTTTAGGTGCTGCTCTACTGACCAGCTGGTATGCCTCCGGCGCCTGGGGTAGCAAATATCGGGCTAACGGCGGCAACCTGTGGATTTTACACCTGGCACTGTCACTGAATGTGTTCAGCATGCTGGTATTACTCGCCAGCGCTGACCTGCTTTCCTTATTCATCGGCTGGGAGCTGGTGAGCTGGTCCAGTTTCCTGCTCATGGTGCTGGCAGGCGGGCTCGCGGCCCAGGCTGCGCTGCGTTACGCAACCTATGCCATGGGTGGTGCAATGGCCATCCTGGCAGGCATCGGTATGGTATACCAGATCAGCGGTGGCCTGCAGTATATCGACCTGCTTAGCGCGATCCCCTCGGTTTCCAGCACCCAGACCTGGTTGCTACTGGGCCTGTTCGGCGCCGGGTTTGCCGTCAAGATGGGACTACTGCCATTCCATCTGTGGCAGGCCAATGCCTATGCGCTGACACCGGGGCCTGGCGCGGCCTTTCTAGGTGCAATCTCTTCGCGTATGGGTCTGTATGCGATGGTCGTAGTACTCATTCAGTTGATTGGTGTTCCTGCAATCAAGGGATTACAGGTGCCTTTTAGTTTTCTTGATGGGCAGTCCCTGCTGGGCTGGATCGCTGCCTTTACCATTATCCTGCCCACCTTTACTGCATTGCGTCAGAACGATGCGCGTATGTTACTAGCCTGGCATGGTATCGGTCAGGGCGGTTATATGCTGCTAGGCCTGATCACTGCGGATTCGCTGGGTTCAGCGGGCGGGCTGATGCATGTATTCAACCATGCTACCTATCAGGTTGCTTTATTCCTGTCGGTGTTCGCGGTGGTGCATCAAACCGGTACGGCTGACCTGAATAAACTCGGTGGACTCATCACGCGTATGCCGATTTCATTCCTGATCATGCTGGTAGGAATTATCGGGCTGGCGGGTCTTCCACCGATGAATGGTTTTGTATCCAAGTGGCTGGTGTACCGTTCGTTACTGGTTGAAGGTATGCCGTTATTATTTATCGCTTCAGTAATTGGTACGCTGGGTACCATCCTGTCGGTATATAAGCTGATCCATAACATGTTCCTCGGCCAGTTACGCGTTGAGCATGTGCAGGTACGCGAAGTACCTTGGAGTATGGCTGCTCCAATGATCATCCTGGCCGCCATCGTGTTTATCACCGGCATGATGCCTGGTCTGGTTCTGGAGCCGATTGCGGCGATACAGGCACAGATTGGATTACCGGTGGTCAATTACACCCTGGGCGGTGTGGTTACCCCGCGCATCGAACTGGATATGCTATGGATTTGCGGCGTTCTATTCGGAGGCTTTGCAGTGGGCGCAATCCTGTTTTATTCAACTGGCAAGACCCAGCATATCCACCAGCTGGATAACTACGCCGGTGGCCATTTCCTGGATTCGAATACGCAGTACCAGTACAGCGATAATTTTTACGCCCCGTTGATGCGCGTGATCGGTCCGCTGTACCGCTATAGCTTCAAATGGCTGGAAGATGCCATCCATTCACTGGTGAAAACCCTGGGCTCCGGTATGAGCCTGATTTATGGCAACGCCCAGCCCACATTTTATTTTCTGACTACAGCAGCCCTGCTGCTTGCATGGGTCGTGTTATGAACGCACTTGAAATAATTCTGGAAGTCACGGTAATGCCGATCATCGCCTTTGTCGTCGGCCTGGCGATGGTGTTGATGATGCGTAAGATCGCGGCACGCATTCAACGCCGTATTGGCCCACCGCTGCTTCAGCCTATCTATGACATTGTGAAACTGTACAGCAAGGCCACCCAGACCTCGCATGGCTGGATGCATGATATTGGTATTGTAATGGCCGTCGGCGGTTATGTTGCGGCTGAAGCGCTGCTGCCGGTTCCCGGTCTTAATGGCATTGCCGAAAAAGGTGGTTTAATCGTTTTGACCTATATGATGATGATTCCTTCACTTGGTCTCGCGCTGGGCGTCGGACAATGTGCCAACCCGAACGGCTCAATCGGTATTTCGCGGGCGTTAACTGCAATGCTGGCCTACGACATCCCCTTCGTGATCGTCGTTTTCGGCGTCGCCTGGCATTTTCGCAGCACTAATCTGGTAGAGATTATCCACGCCCAACAAAGTGCGGGTATTGCAGGCTGGGGTATCGTGCAAATGCCGTTACTGGCTTTCGCTGGACTGTTTGCATTGCAGGGAATACTCGGTAAGCAGCCGTTTGAAATCTATATTGCACCCGCAGAGATTGCCACCGGGCCGATGGTCGAAATGAGCGGTAAGTTCATGGGTGGCCTGTTCGTAATGCAATGTTTCCAACTCTATACCGCCGGAGTTTTATACGTCACGCTATTTCTGGGTGGTGGCGAAAACTGGATTACATTGCTGGCCAAAGCCTTCGCTGTGGTGGCTATCCCAATGTCGATCGCATTTGTATTCCCACGTTATAAAACCGATGACCTGATCCGCATCATGTGGAAGTGGCCAGTCATGGCAGGCCTGATCGGGCTTGCGTTCGTGATGAACTAGAGGAGCCCACAACATGAGTAAGAATTCTGAATTTCCAGTCGCCATAGAATCACCCGCCACAGCCAAACGCAGCAACCCTCTGGCCAATGTGTTTGATGAATTGGTACGCTTCTGTCGTTCGCGCTCGCTGTTCATGCTGCATTACTGCACCGGTTGCGGTGCGATTGAGCTACCCCCAGCGATGACTTCACGCTTCGATATGGAGCGTCTGGGTATCCAGCCGATGGTGACTCCGCGCCAGGCTGATATCCTGCTGGTAACCGGCTATGTTTCGGTCAAGACCCTGAAGCGCATCATCCTCACCTATGAGCAGATGAGTTCACCCAAATACGTGATTGGCATCTGCTCCTGCACCGTGAATGGCGGCATGTACTGGCAAAGTTACGCAACCGCCAAGAAGCTGGATGAATACCTGCCTGTCGATATGTATATCGCAGGTTGCATGCCACGACCTGAAGCGGTTATTGAAGGCCTTAAGCAGCTGATCGAGGATATCAAAACCGGTAAAGCCAGTAACTGGAAAGACTACTACCAGAACTACGATTATTACCTCGGCAATCAGCAGCATCTGTTTGGAGATAACTGGCAGACACCCACCGATGTCATTGGTGAAGCCGAAAACTACGGACTCCTTGCACACGGCACTATCGGTAAACATACCGAGTTACTTAAACAGTACCAGAGCCCATTAAAACCGCTTAGCAGTCATTTTCGCATTGGTGAAAGCATAACTTCAAAGGGTGAATCTGAGTCATGAGCCAGAATGTTGTCAAATGGTTGAACAGCCTGCTGCAGGATATTGACGGCATCGACTTTCAGCATAAGGGAGATCGACGCATACGCATGGATATTGCCGCCGACTCATTGCCCACCCTGCTGGAACTGTTGCGTGGTCGTGCCAGCTATGTACACCTATCAGCAATCAGCTGTGTAGACTGGATTAAGGATGATGAATTTGAACTGGTTTATCACCTGTGGTCCTACGAATCGAATAACCTGGTTTCTGTGCATACTCGTATCCCGCGTTCCCCAGGTGTGTACGTTTCGGTTTACGACATCTATCACCCGGCTGCATTTTTTGAGCGCGATATCCATGAAATGTATGGCGTATATTTTGAAGGTAGCCCGGATATGGAACGCTTTATCCTGACCGAATGGGATGGCCCACCACCGATGCGTAAGGACTTTGATGCAGAAGCCTGGGTTAATCGCAAATTTAACTTTCAGGATTACCATCCGGACTGGCTGAAAGACCTGGAATCCCAGGGCGGCGGAGTCGCTATCAGGCCACAGGAAGTTCGTGACAAAAAGAGGCTGGACGAATCATGAGACCAGAAAACTACCAGGCCAAAAGCCATCCACCCAGCCATGAGTACGAATTAAACTTCGGGCCTAACCATCCCGGAATTGAAGGTAACTATGCATTACAGGTCAGACTGCACGGCGATGAAGTTGTCAACGCTCGTGCGGACGGCGGATATCTGCATCGAGGCTTTGAAAAGCTCATGGAAGGCCGCCTGTGGATACAGAACATCGCGCTGGTGCCGCGTATATGCGTACCCGACCCAGCACCGATGGAAATGTGCTATTCACTCGCCATCGAAGAGATAGGCGGCCTTAAGGTTCCAGAGCGCGCGCAGTGGTTACGCGTACTGCAACTTGAGCTTTCGCGTATCGCAGCTCACCTGTTTACCTTTGGCGGGCATGCTGCCACCACAGGCATGTACAGCAACATGTTCTGGGGTGTAGCTGACCGTGACCTGATACTGGATTTATTCGAAGAAATGACTGGCGGGCGCGTATATAGCATTTTTAACATTCCCGGCGGTGTGCGGCGCGATATCCCGGCAGGGTTCCTGGATCGAGTCGCCAGCACCATGGACTACATCGAATCCCGCCTGCCCGATTACGATAACCTGTTCTTCACCAACGCGGTGTTTATCAAGCGCGCCAAAGGTGTCGGCAGCATGACCCAGGCTCAGGCACTGGACTGGGGTGTTACCGGGCCCAACCTGAGAGCAACCGGTCTGCAATTCGATGTCAGGCGCGACGACCCTTACCTGGTCTACGACCAGCTGGATTTTGAAGTCCCTGTTGAACAGGCAGGCGATGCCTGGGCCAGAACGCTGGTGCGTCGCCTTGAGTTAATCGAAAGCATCCGCATCGTCAGGCAGGTAATCAAGGCGCTGCCCGATGTGAGTGGCCCGATTCGTTGCCCGATCCCGAACCCTCTGGCGTGGACGGTACCTGCGGGCGAGGCTTACGCGAGGGTTGAATCCTCCAAGGGCGAGACCGCTTACTATGTGGTTTCCGATGGTTCCGATATGCCTTACCGGGTGCATGTACGGGGTCCGTCCAGTATGCATGCTGTGCAGGTGCTGGAAAATCTGGTCAAAGGTTGCCGCATTGAGGATATCGCGCAGATTATGTTTTCACTGGATGCCTGTCCGCCCGAGGTTGATCGCTGATGTCAGATATTAAATACGATACCAAGGGAAGCCTGCTAAACCCGCTCAAGAGCTGGCAGTTTCTGGGCCGTGCGGCCGTTACCAAGCCGCTAGAACCGCGCCCAGCATCCGATAACTATCGCGGCTTTCATGTAAACGACTGGGAGCAATGCATAGGCTGCAGTACCTGCCAGAAGGTTTGCGATAATGCTGCAATCACCATGGTCACGATCCCTGCGTTACCGGAAGACCCGGTTAAGGGAATTCGTAACCTGCGTCCTGCTATCGACTATGGTCGCTGCTGCTGGTGCGGGCTATGTGTCGACATCTGCCCCACCGGTTCGATTGCGCTGACGCGCGAATATGTGCATGTATGCGACCAGAGCCAGATCGATAGCTACTTTATCCTGCCCGACCCGAAAGGCATCCACAACCAGGCATTCGAAAAAGGCTGGGGCAAAAGCGAAGACGCTGACCTGGTGGACCTACAGCGACAGCAAATGCCGGAAATCGATGCGCAAACACGCGCTGACAATTTTGACGAAGTTACCAAAGGCTACGATAAACAACAGGCCATTCTGGAAGCTTCGCGTTGCGTACAGTGTGGCATGTGCCATGACTCCTGCCCCACTCACATGGATGCGCCCGAATATATCCGCGCCATCTGGGAGGATGATATTGAACAGGCGGTCAGGTGGATTTATAAAACCAACCCCTTCGCCCATGTGTGCGGACGTGTGTGCACCCATCGCTGTGAAACTGCCTGCTCCATTGGTCGGCGTGGTGAACCCGTGGCGATCCGCTGGTTAAAACGCTATGCGATGGATGCGCTAGACCACGAACAGGTCAAAAAAATAGCTGCCGAACAACGTGTAGATGCAGTCACTGGAAAGCATATTGCGATCATCGGCTCGGGCCCCGCAGGACTCACTGCCGCATACGACCTAGCTAAACTCGGTCATAGTGTCACGGTATTCGAGTCACGCAAAAAGCCCGGTGGAATGATGCGTTATGGCATTCCCGAATACCGCCTGCCCTACGACCGCCTGGACGACGATATCAACACCATACTGTCGCTGGGCGTCGAGTTAAAGCTAAATACCAGCGTGGGTAAGGACATCACCATGGAAACGTTAAAAGAACAGTTCGATGCAGTACTGCTCGCCAGCGGACTACACCAGGGACGTTCTACACGTATCCCAGGTTCTGACCACGCAAAAACGGTTTCGGCAATTGAGCTATTGCGCAAGATCACCGACAAGAGCCGCTTCGCTGTACCCAAGAAAGCTGTCGTGATTGGCGGTGGTAACGTGGCGATGGATATCGCGCGCAGCCTGGCGCGCATGCAGAAAAAGAAATACGGCGAAGTCTCCGTCACCGTTACCGCGCTGGAAGACGAAGCCCATATGCTCGCGGATGAAGAAGAGATCCGTGAAGCCAGGGAAGAAGGTGTCGATATCATGCCTGGGCGTGGACCGCGCCAGTGCATTATCCAGAACAAAAAACTGACAGGTCTGGAAACCGTCTGTTGTACCTCGGTATTCGATGAAGAAGGCCGTTTTCACCCCGCCTACGATGAATCCGATATCTGTGTTCACGATGTCGAGATGGTGGTTGAAGCCATAGGCCAGGCGGCGGATCTCACCTACCTCGGTTATCAGGTTACGGAAGCCGTCGAATGGAATCGTGGCCGACTGCAGATCGACTGTGATGGCCGTACAGCGGAGCCCTGGCTGTGGGCGGCAGGCGATATGGTTGAAGGTCCCGACGTGGTGCATGCTGTCGCTGCCGGTCACCGCGTTGCCGAAGGCATCCATCAATATTTGGTCATGAGTGTAGAGAGTGCTAAAAAATGAGCCAGAAAATCAAACCAGAAGGCGGTAAAGGATACAGCAAGCTGAAGAAAATGCAGTCGCTGGATGAGATCCTTGAAACGGCGATGGGTTTTGAAAAAACCGCCCGCGATTTTTATAGCGCCTTAACGGAAACCGTCAGTAAGCCACTGCGCGGTCTGATTCAGGAACTGGCACAGGAAGAACAGGAGCATTACGAACTGTTTTTGCAGCTCAGGAATATGCAAGACATTCAGCAGCACATCAATGAAAAAATCCAGTCCCCCGCTAACGACCACCATTTTAGCGATTACCTGCAACAACCCGACCTGGGTAAAAACCCCAGCGACCAGGATATCCTGCTATATGCTTTAGGCCGTGAACAGGCGGCGATGGAGCAATATTCAGCGTTAGCGACTGAAGCGCTGCCCGGAGCGGTAGCTGATTTATTCCACTACCTGGCTAATGAAGAACTGGAGCATAAAAAAGAGCTAGAGAAGCTGTATTACGAGATTGTGCATCAGGGCGGTGTATAAGAGGCTAGCTTTGCTGTTTTTTATTCACAGCATCAATCCCTTTATGCGGAATAAAGATACCGATTCCCATCAATTGCCTGTCACCCATACCCTGCTCCTGCAGCATTAACGACTGTGCAACATCCAAATCACTGATCATTAACTTGCGCGTCAGGATTGCTCCATCAGGAGTCTGGTGCTGTTGTAGCTTGCCACTCATCATTTTCTTGACCCGAATGTCCAGCTGCTGCAGCTGCTTTGCCATGTTGTTAAGGAATTCGGGTTCATCTTCGATACCCCCAGTATCCATGTAGCGTGCAAAGATGGTGGTCAGGCGACTGAGTTTGCGAGTATGAAAGTCGCCTACCTTGAGCTGGTGTCCATTAATATCGAGTGTTTTACCGACTAGCGCCTGGGCGTCTTCAAGACGGCTTTGTGGCAGGCGGATGGTCATTTTGGTACGACGTGAAACGCAGAGTACGTCCTGCTCGGGATCGTCTGGACGCATCCAGCCATTGGCGGATTCAGCGACATGAATCTGGTGGATGGCGGCACGGTTTTCATCCGCTATCCAGGGCAGGTACTGCCGGATTTGCTGAGACAGGATGAACCCATGATCCAGCGGCAGGGTCTTGCAGTCTATTGAAAACAGCAGGTCCTGCACATCATCGTTGAGCTGCTCAACGTCGTTAGTGTCGTCATCTTCCTGCCAGAACATAGTTAACGCACCGAGGTAAAGGTCGCTTCCAGGCGATCTTCCCAGTCCGGCGGGGTATCCTGGTAAGGGGGTTTAATATCCATACGGAAAAAGCGTTCACCCGCCGCAGCGCGACGCGAGATTTCATCTTTTAAATCTTCAAATGATTCCATTTCTGGGTTCTGTAATAACACTTCGCTTAACCACAGCATCTTTAACCTCGGGTATGAATTCTGGTTGCCGTATCAATGGATATTGATGCGGTTATAGTAACGCGCGCGATAGAATACACGTTTGCTATCAGCGGAATCGGTAAAACTGCTCCGCGTATGTAGGACATTGTTATTGATGACACCTTCTCCAGCATTGAGTCGATAACGAACATGGTAAGGGCTATCCGACTCCAGGAACTCAACCAGGCAGGCCAGCGCTTCCTGCGTCAATGCATCATCAGCCCAGATAATATTATGTTTGCGTTTACTGTAACGCATAGCAAGTGCATGGTCTTGTTCCTGCACGAATACTGCACTGCAGGTCTGTGGGCGCACCAGAACACCATCTTCTACATTCTCCGGGATGCACATCACCTGCGGTCTGGATAAGGCCTCAACATAGCGCACATCCTGGTTACGCAGATGGATATACGCCATATCCTGATCAACCAGCTGGTTTTCACCACCCTGCTCGGCTGGTTGCTCGCAATGCAATACCATCGCCTGCACCCTCTGGTTGAAGGGGTTGTAATAACCATCGGTATGCCAGCCAATCGCTTTATTCGAATAAGGGATATAATGATTGGCGCGGCCAGTTTCCTGCACCGTGAGCTTGGTAACACGGTCTTCTCGCGCGCAGAGATTTTTATCCAGTTCCTGCAGCCCCATCTGGCTACCGATATTCTTTAACGCGGCAAGATGGTCTCCAACTTCCCCATCCAGTTTGTATAAAGCAAAATTAAAATCCTGAATCTGCTGATCAATGAGCTGCAATTCCTTCTGGGGTATATCCCCATTGCTCTGTATCTTTATAATGAGTGGAAAATCTGCCGATTTACGCTTCTCATACGCAGCCCGTTTATCGTTAACCCACTGGCGATAGGCTGTTTCGTCGTGTAAATCAAGATGTCCCATAAATGCCGAATATTAGTTTATTAATGAATGATTATTAAAATAGGCGTTATCATAAATTGAATGTATATCCCTATGGGGGTAATCATATACCCCTCCGCCCCCCCTATCAGGTGAGTTTCATCTTGCACCCGACCTGTCTAAAATCCCCGCATTCTTGTAATAAGCTATTACAGAACCAATAAACAACAACTCATAAGTTAACTAGAGTCTTATAGGAGACTATGCAATGGCAAAGTATGATACTCCAATGCTTGACGAGCTTGAAAACGGCCCATGGCCCAGCTTTATTTCAGGCATCAAACGTTTACGCGACGATCACCCCGATAAGCGCATTAATGAAGTCGCTGGCAGCCTGTTAGGCCAGTTAGAGCATTCTTACGAAACTCGTAAGGGTTACTGGAAAGGTGGAACTGTTTCTGTATTCGGTTACGGTTCTGGAATTATCCCCCGCTTCTCTGAAGTTGGTAAAGCTTTCCCCGAATCCAAGGAATTCCACACCGTTCGTGTTCAACCACCAGCGGGTAATCACTACACCACTGGCATGTTACGTAAACTTGCTGACAGCTGGGAAAAGCATGGCTCAGGTCTGGTTACTTTCCACGGACAAACTGGCAACATTATGTTTATTGGTGTTGATACCGAGTCTACCCAACATTTCTTTGATGAAATCAATGACTATGGCTGGGATCTGGGTGGTGCGGGCCCCTGTGTTCGTACTGGCATGTCATGTGTAGGTGCTTCACGTTGTGAACAATCCTGTCTGGATGAGCAACGCGTACATCGTACGCTGCAGAACAACTTCACTGATGACGTTCACCGTCCTGCTCTGCCTTATAAATTCAAATTCAAAATCTCAGGTTGTGGTAACGATTGCCAGAACGCTATCGAACGTTCTGACTTTGCAGTACTGGGCACCTGGCGCGATGACATGAAAATCAACCAGGAAGCTTTCAAAGGCTATCTGGATACCAAAGGTCGTCAATACATCATCGATAACGTAATCACTCGTTGCCCAACCCAGGCATTAAGCCTGTCTGACGACGATGCACTGGTTGTCGATAATCGTAACTGCGTACGTTGCATGCACTGCCTGAACGTGCTGCCAAAAGCACTGTCTCCTGGCGATGATAAGGGCGCAACGATCTGTGTTGGTGGTAAGCGTACCCTGAAAATTGGTGACCTGATGGGAACTGTTATCGTTCCTTTCAAAAAGCTGGAAACCGAAGAAGATTACGAAGAAATCGTAGAGCTGGCTGAAGAAATCATCGACTTCTGGGCTGAAAACGGTCTGGAACACGAACGTTGCGGTGAAATGATCGAGCGTATCGGCCTGGCTAACTTCCTGGAAGGCATTGGTGTTGATGTTGACCCGAATATGGTTAACAACCCACGTCAAAGCTCTTACGTTCGTATGGACGAGTGGGATCAGGAAGCCGAGAAATGGTTTGAGCGCAAAGCAGAAGAAGCCAGCGCGTAAGCGTTGGTTTCCCCCTACTTTCCGATTTTTTTGAATACTACAAATAAACTATAGGTTAAAAAGATTATGTCAGACGCTCCACGTCCACCTATTGAATCAGGCTGTCCAGACGGCTTCCAATACATGCATCCTATGATGCGTAAACACTATGGCAACTGGGATTATCATGAAGATCCTCGCCCTGGTGTGCTGAAACACGTTGCCAAGAATGGCGAGGCCCTGTACACCGTACGTGCAGGTACCCAGCGTATTCTTGACGTTTACACACTGCGCCTGCTGTGTGACATCGGCGATGAATTTGCTGATGGTCATATCCACTTTACTATTCGTAGTAACATGGAATTCATGCTTACCGATGAGTCTCGTATCCAGCCACTGATCGACAAACTAGAATCGCATGGCTTTGTTGTTGGCGGTACGCGTAACTCTGTCGCGATGATCTCACATACTCAGGGCTGGTTACACTGTGACATCCCGGGTACTGACGCTTCCGGCGTGGTTAAATCCATGATGGATGAGCTGATCGATGAGTTCAAAAACTGGAACATGCCTAACCGCGTGCATCTGACCACTTCCTGCTGCCAGATCAACTGTGGTGGCCAGGGCGACATCGCTATTAACGTTCAACATACCAAGCCACCCAAGATCAATCATGACCTGGTCGCTAACATCTGTGAACGTCCTTCAGTAGTTGCGCGTTGCCCAGTTGCTGCAATTCGTCCAGCAATGGTTGACGGCAAGCCTTCACTGGAAGTTGATGAAAAGAAATGTATCTGCTGTGGCGCCTGTTTCCCTCCATGCCCTCCTATGCAGATCAACGATGCTGAGCATTCAAAACTGGCTATCTGGGTTGGTGGTAACCACTCCAATGCACGTAGCAAGCCGACTTTCCAGAAACTGGTTGCGGCGGGTATCCCGAACAACCCACCACGTTGGCCTGAAGCGACTGCAATTGTTAAGAAAATCCTTAAAGTCTATAAAGAAGACGCTAAGGACTGGGAACGTATCAACGACTGGATTGATCGCGTGGGCTGGCCTCGTTTCTTTGAACTGACCGAGCTGCCGTTCACCAAATTCCACATCGATAACTGGCGTGGTGCTCGTAATAGCCTTAACGCATCTGCTCATATCCGCTTCTAGGCGACTGAGGTATTCAGATGAAATTTGCTATTCAAATTAACGAAGGACCTTTTACCCATCAAGCTGCGGATACTGCATACCAGTTCACCAAGGCTGCACTGGAAAACGGTCACGAGATCTTTCGTGTGTTCTTTTACCACGATGGCGTAAATAACGGCACGATGTACAGTGTTCCCCCTCAGGATGACCGCAATGTTCAGGCAATGTGGTCAGAACTCGCTGAAAAGTATGACCTGGATCTGGTCGTCTGTGTTGCTGCGGCCCAACGCCGCGGCATCATGGATGAAGACGAATCCAAGCGTCATGGCAAAGGCGCATCAAATATCGCCCCCAAATTCCGTATTTCGGGACTGGGTCAGCTTATTGAAGCGGGTATTCAAGCCGACCGCCTGCTGGTATTTGGTGATTAGGAGTTAGTTATGTCAGAAACAAAAAAATTCGTTTATGTAAACAGAAAGGCTCCTTACGGTACTGTTTATGCGCTGGAATCTCTGGAAGTTGTATTGATTGGCGCCGCTTTTGAACAGGAAGTGCAGTTGTTATTTATCGACGATGGTGTTTATCAATTAACAAAAGGCCAGTCTACACAAGGTGTTGGAATGAAAAACTTTTCCAAAACCTATGCAGCGCTGGGTGATTATGAAGTTAATCAGATCTACGTCGACGAGCAGTCTCTAAAAGATCGCGGCTTGACCATGGATGACCTTCAGGCTTTGACTTATGAAGATGAAGACGATGATTATGCAGAGAAAAGTTCGATGCATCTGGTTAACCGTGAACAGTTAGCTGAGTTAATCAGCAATGCTGACGTGCTGTTAAATTTCTAAGGAGAATTGATATGTCAACATTACACACGGTAAACAAATCACCTTTTGAAAGGAACTCGCTGGACACCTGTCTATCACTGGTCAGTAATGATTCAACTGTTTTATTGATTGAAGACGGCGTCGCAGGTGCTTTACAGAATACTACTGCGAGTTCAGGTATTTCGGATGCCATGGGCAAAGGTGTAAAATTCGCCGTTCTGGGTGCAGACCTGGACGCTCGAGGTCTTTCCGCAGACCGAGTTATTGAAGGTATATCTGTAGTTGATTATGCCGGATTTGTGCAGCTAGCAGCTGACCATGACAATGTTCAAAGCTGGTTGTAGACGTTTAATTTTTAAGCTTAATTTAAAGCATATTTTGGAGAAATAACATGCCTTTAGAAGTGAATGGTAAGAGTTACGAAACTGATGAAGAAGGTTACCTGGCTAACCTGAATGAGTGGAATGAAGAAGTTGCAGCTGCGCTGGCTGCTGCTGATGACGCAGAACTGACTGATAACCACTGGGAAGTGATTAACTTTCTGCGTGAGTACTACGAAGAGTATCAAATCGCTCCTGCGGTACGTGTTTTAACCAAAGCCATTGGTAAAAAACTGGGTAAGGACAAAGGTAACAGTAAATACCTGTACGAACTGTTCCCATACGGCCCAGCAAAGCAAGCCTGTAAATATGCAGGTCTGCCTAAGCCAACTGGTTGCGTGTAACTCTCACACAACCTGACGCATTTGCTGTCAGGGCGCTACTCGCGCCCTGACAGCTGTGTCACCCAAACAACCTGTGTTGTTTGAGGAAGTACAGAATTTTATCGGTGATTCTCATCGCGTTTTTATGCGCCCGAATCTTTACTTCCTGAACCAACAAGCCTTCTGAGAGATTGATTGTCGATGAATACGTTTTTTGCACTTTTATTCTGGTTTGCTACAGCCGTGATCGTGTTTGGTCTGGCGTTTAAAATCAGGCAATACTGGGTGACACCTGCACCGCTGAAAATACCGACCACTCCGGCTCCTACAACCCAGTCGGGCGTCATCTACCGGATGGCGAAAGAAGTTGTCTTATTCGAAAGCCTGTTCAAATCAAACAAATGGATCTGGATTTTTGGCTGGATCTTTCATATGTCTCTTTTTCTGGTACTTGCTCGTCATCTCAGATACTTTCAGGAGCAGCCCTGGTTTCTCGTTAATGTCATCCAGCCGTTTGGTAAGTATGCGGCATTCGGTATGGTAATTGGCCTGGGAGGTTTGTTGCTACGTCGTATCGTTGTCGACCGTGTGCGTTATATTTCAGCACCTTCCGACTACCTGATGTTAATCATGCTGCTATTTATCGGTATCAGCGGACTTATGATGCAATTCGTCGTTCATCCCGACATCATCGCAGTGAAGGAATTCTTCCTCGCCTGGATGGGATTTTCTATCGCCGATTTGCCTGTTAGCACGCCATTGATAGTCCATTTATCGCTGGTCGCACTGCTGATGATCGTATTCCCTTTCAGTAAGTTGCTACATGCCCCGGGTGTCTTTTTCAGCCCTACCCGTAACCAGATAGACAACCCACGCGAGAAGCGGCATCTCTCAAACTGGGCAGCAGAACTAGAAACACCAAACAAGGGTTAGGAGAAAACACGTGGCTGACTTTGAAACCCCAGAATTATTTAAAAATATCCATATCCCTAAAATCCAGCCAGGGGCCATGCAATCCAATGGGCCTTTTGTTGCCAAACCGGATCATCAGGAAGCATTAGGCTTCCCAGGTGAACTGGTCGATAACTGGGAGCAGAAAGCGATAGACGCTATGGGCGAAGCGG
This sequence comes from Gammaproteobacteria bacterium, assembly GCA_050288105.1. GTDB lineage: Bacteria > Pseudomonadota > Gammaproteobacteria > JACNJF01. The sequence goes on along the minus strand of JBNKDE010000012.1, from coordinate 11,107 downwards.
TTAAAAAATACCGCGGTTTACGTGTTTTCCTGGATTCCTGCGTTAAGTGCGGTGCCTGTACTGACAAATGTCATTATTACCTGGGTTCTACCGACCCTAAAAACATGCCCGTTGCACGTCAGGATCTGTTCCGTTCGGTATATCGTAAATACCATACACCTGCAGGCAAGCTTCTCAGCAAATTTGGATTAGAAGGTCTGATTGGTGCCCGATCCATGACTAGAGAAGTGCTGGATGACTGGTTTAACTACTACCACCAGTGCTCTGAATGCCGTCGTTGTTCAGTTTATTGCCCTTATGGTATCGATACTGCTGAAATCACCATGGCCGCGCGCGATGTAATGGCGCAGGTCGGTCACGGCATGAAATACAGCAACGAAATTATAGGCAAGGTGTACAAGATTGGTAACAACCTCGGCCTGCCTGAACCCGCTCTGGCGGATACTCTGGAAGGCCTGGAAGAAGATATTGAAGATGAAACCGGTGTGAAGGTTGAATTGCCGTTGGATCGTAAGGGCTGTGACATCCTGCTCGTTACACCTTCTGCTGACTTTTTTGCGGAACCTCATGTTGATGGACTGATGGGCTATGCCAAAGTATTTCACGAAGCTGGTGTCAGCTGGACGCTGAGTTCGAAAGCTTCTGAAGCGGCAAACTTCGGACTGTTTATAGGTAACTACGAAAACATGCGTAAGATCTCCTTGCGTATTCGTGAAGCGGCAATCGACCTGGGTGTGAAACGCATCGTTTTTGGTGAATGTGGACATGCCTGGCGTGTGGCATACAGCTTCCTGAATACACTAGCTGGTCCTTTTGATTTTCTAGATCAGAATTACCCAATACCCCAGCATATCTGCGAGTTTACCCATGACCTGATCAAACAGGATAAGCTCAAATTTGATCCCTCTGAAAATGACTGGATGACAGTCACTTTTCATGACTCCTGTAATGTTGCGCGCGGGTCTCGCATGGGCGACAAGCCTGGTGGTCAGTTCACCATCCCTCGCGAAATCATCAAGACAGTCTGCAACAACTATGTCGATATGGCGCCGGAAACTATTGGTGAAGGTACTTTCTGCTGCGGCGGCGGTGGTGGCTTATTAACGGATGACCTGATGGCTGTTCGAGTTAAAGGTGCTATGCCACGTATGACCGCTCTTAACAATGTGGTGGAAGAAGAAGGCGTGACGCATATGGCGGCCATCTGCGCGATCTGTAAATCTCAATTTACCAAGATACTGCCCTACTACAACCTGGGCATGGATATGATCGTCAGTGTGCACCAACTGGTTTCTAACGCCATCATTCTTACAGGCCAGGAAACCGATGAAGATGATGAGTCCGAAGACTCACAGGCACCGGCTGAAGCGGTAAACGAATAATCTAAAACATTATTACTTTGAATTTAACTTTCCAGTGAAAACTGTTGGTCACAGGAGCTAAAAATGGCAACAACAACAAAAGAAATGAACACTAAACTCACATTTCGCAAATTTGAAGACGGTGTCAGTAAATATCGCAATTTAGGCGACAATATCTTCAATCAGGATAAGTCGCATAAATGCCCGACCTATGTTCACCGTACTCCCCCTTGCCAGGGTAGCTGCCCATCAGGTGAAGATATCCGCGGCTGGTTAGACATCGTGCGTGGAATCGAAACCCCACCTGAAGGTGTAAGCATGCAGGAATACGCTTTCCGTCGCTCGACAGACGCGAATCCATTCCCTTCAATGATGGGACGTGTATGCCCTGCTCCTTGCCAGGACGGTTGTAACCGTAACAACGTAGAAGATTTCGTTGGCATAAATTCTGTTGAACAATACATTGGTGATACCGCCAAGAAAGAAGGATTCGCTTTCGACAATAGCGCACCTCTAAGTGGTAAAAAAGTTGCTATCGTCGGTGGTGGTCCAGCAGGACTGGCTGCAGCCTACCAATTACGTCGCCTGGGACATGAGTCAGTGATTTTCGACGATCACGACGAGTTAGGCGGCATGTTTAAATACGGTATTCCTGGATATCGTACACCCCGTGAATTCCTGAACCATGAAATTCAGCGTATTCTGGATATGGGTGGCATTGAGGTAAAACTTTCTACCCGCATCGGTCAGGATATCAAAATCGAAAACCTGGAAAATGATTACGACGCGATCATCTGGGCGATCGGCTGTAAGTCTGGTCGCGCACTGCCCGTACCCAATGCAGATGCACCAAACTGTGTATCAGGTGTTGCGTTCCTTGAGGCCTTCAATAAAGGCAGCATGCAGGTCACAGCGAATCGTGTCGTCTGTGTCGGTGGTGGTGATACCTCTATCGACGTGGTATCGGTTGCTCGCCGCCTGGGCAAGATTGACAGCCTGCCTGAAAATGAATTACCAGAGCATGTTATCGGTGGTTACGTCGCGCATGATGCCGCTTATGCCGCGTCTCGCGATGGTGCAGAAGTCACCCTGACTTCACTATTCCCACGTGCCGAAATGACCGCATCTGAACACGAGGTTGAGGATGCATTACGTGAAGGTGTATCGATACATGACGGTGTTATGCCGATAGAGGTCGTCGTGAACGACGCAGGCCGCGCGACAGCACTTAAACTGGCCAAATGTGAAATGGTTGATGGTCGTCCTACTCCTATTGAAGGAACCGAATATCAGATCGAATGTGACCTGATCGTTTCCGCAATCGGGCAGTCCGGTGATCTTACTGGTATTGAAGAACTGGACAATGGCCGTGGCCTGATAAATTCAGATAGCTTTTACCGTGTTCCAGGCAAGGAAGGTCACTTTGTTGCTGGTGACATCATTCGTCCACACCTGCTGACCACTGCAATTGGCCAGGCTTCTGTGTGTGCGGAAACAGTAAACGCTTACCTTTCAAAATCCGATATCAAGAAACGTCCAAAGGTTGATGTTCACCATTTCAACCTGCTCAACAAGCTACAGGAAGCAGGACTCGAGCCAGATCAGTACCAGCATGTCAACGATGACCGTGGTACCAGTGATGCGAACTATGCTATTCATAACTTCGAAGATCGCTCTAGCCAGGAAATCATTTCTGCCGACCATCTGTTTCTTGCACATTTCGGCTACTCACCTCGTCATGTAAGAGACCAGGTGGTGCCCGATGCAGCGGATGTTCTGGGCCATTTCGAAGATCGTCTGGTTCCTTTAACCGAAGAACAGGCGATTGCCGAAGCGGGTCGCTGCATGAGCTGTGGCATGTGTTTCGAATGCGATAACTGCGTTATCTACTGCCCTCAGGATGCAGTATTCCGTGTAAAGAAAGACAAGAAAACAACAGGACGCTACGTCGATACTGACTACTCAAGATGTATCGGTTGTCACATCTGTTCAGATGTATGCCCCACAGGTTACATCGATATGGCAATGGGCGATCATTAATCAATAATCGGAAATACCTGTGAATATGAATCGACTTTCAAAACAGTTTCTGACCGCAGCCCTGTTGCTGTGGTCAGTAACCGGCTTTGCCAGTGGTAGCTACAGCGGCCCTAATCGCGATGAGAATGGGCAAATAGTACCGACACCTAAGGGTGAGTCCTGCGTTGAGCCTACTGCCGATATGCGCGCCAATCACATGAAATACCTGCTGCATAAACGTGACAAAACCATGCACCAGGGCATCAGAACCTCCAAGCATAGCCTGGTAGAATGCATCAACTGCCATGCCACTCCAGGCGAGGATGGACAGATCGCACGCATTACGGATGACAGGCACTTTTGCGCCAGCTGCCACCAGGCGGCCAGTGTGAAACTCGATTGTTTTGAATGCCATGCAGATAGACCGGTATCTGCCTTTACTCAAAGTTCACGTTCACAGACCATTTCTGGTGGCATTAATCCTGACCCTAATCTCAGTGATCCATTAAAACCTCAAGCAGCAATCAGCGGGACGGTTGAATAGTCATGGGGCAAAATAAATTGAATAACTCAGGCGATCAAGGCAGCGATAAATTCGATCAGTATCGCCGAAGCTTTATGGGCAGTGCTGCGGCTATTGCCGGACTTGCTATCGCACCTGGAATTTTTCTACACACCGTACAGGCAAAACCGGCAGATCAGGCTGTTAGCAGCAAAAATCGCTGGGGCTTGTTAATCGATACCACCAAATGTGCAGATGGCTGCAATGATTGCGTAACGGCCTGTAATAATGAACATGGTTTGCGCTCTATTCACGGACCTGAAACCGATTCTCAATGGATTCGCAAAGTTACACTCAAAAATAAATCAACCGGTCATGTGATTAACATGCCGATGATGTGCCAGCACTGTGAAAATCCGCCCTGCCAGGATGTATGTCCTACCGGCGCCTCGTTCAAACGTGCGGATGGCATCGTACTTGTCGATAAACATATCTGTATTGGTTGTCGTTACTGCATGATGGCCTGCCCTTACAAAGCCAGGAACTTTATTCATGAAACCTTAACCGATCAGTTACCGGTTGCTCCGCGTGGTAAGGGTACGGTAGAAGCGTGCACACTTTGCGTCCATAAGATCGACAAGGGTGATGGCACTACCGCATGCGCTGAAGCCTGTACTCACAACGCAATCACCTTTGGTGACCTGAATGACCCGAACAGTATGCTCTCGCAAATGTTAAAAGAGCATGGCGGTTATCAATTACGTGCAGAACTTGGACTGAATACTGGCGTCCGTTATAAGGGTTTGTAAGCTTATGAAAAATCTACGTTACACTGCTATAGAAGGTAATTCTACCGGCTTTTTAGGCCTGCTCGGTGGCCTGGGCGTCCTCATCCTGCTTGGTTTCATTGCCTTTGTAACCATGGAGCATGAAGGCCATCATATTACAGGCATGAATAATCAAATCGTATGGGGACTGCCTCATGTGTTTGCTATTTTTCTGATCGTTGCCGCGTCCGGCGCATTAAATGTTGCCTCCATTGCCTCGGTTTTCAATAAGAAATTTTATAAACCCCTATCCCGCTTATCTGCAGTGCTGGCGCTTGCGCTATTGGCTGGCGGCCTGGTGGTATTGCTGCTGGATCTGGGTCGTCCTGATCGTTTGATCGTTGCGATTACCAGCTACAATTTTAAATCGATCTTTGCCTGGAACATCATCCTATACACCGGCTTTTTTGGAATTGTCGGCATTTATCTGTGGACCATGCTGGACTGGCAGGTCAGTAAATATAGTCGGATCGCAGGCACAGCCGCATTTATCTGGCGCCTGGTACTGACAACGGGTACAGGCTCTATATTCGGCTTCCTGGTATCTCGCCAGGCTTATGATGCGGCCATCATGGCACCTATGTTTATTATTATGTCGTTTTCCTTTGGTCTCGCCATCTACCTGCTGGTATTAATGGCTAGCTATAAATACACCGGTCGCAAGCTGGGCGATGTTGTTATTACTCGTTTAAGAAACCTGCTGGGCGTTTTTATAGCGGCCACTTTATACTTCACTCTGGCTTATCACCTGACTAATTTATACGCGACCGAGCATCATGGTATAGAAAAATATATCCTGCTTGAAGGTGGTATTTACACTCAAATGTTCTGGATCGGTCAGATTATTGTGGGATCTATCCTGCCTATGGCCTTGATCTACTGCCCCCGGCCTGCGAAAAATCGCGTGATGACAGGTGTTGCCTCGGTACTGGTCATTCTAGGTGGATTGGCCTCGCTGTATGTCATCGTTATTGGCGGTCAAAGCTTTCCTATGACATTACTGCCTGGGTATGAAGCATCATCCAGCTTTTCAGATGGTATCGTCGGCCAATACAGCCCCAGTCATTGGGAATTAATGCTTGGCTTAGGTGGCGTAGCGGTTGCTCTGATCATTGTAACTCTGGCGATGAAGCTGTTTCGTCTGCTGCCTGAGAGCCTTGACGATTCTATGGCAGATCCTCATCACTCCTGATCTGGAATAAAACCAGATCTCTGCTGTAAATCCTGCGCCTGCTCAGCATTTAAAAATCTGGGCAGGCGTTTTGCTTGTATAATGGGCTATGTCCTCTTTTTATATCGCTGCAACTCATAAATCCTCAGGCAAGACTACGATCTCTATCGGTCTGGCTGCTGCTTTACGCAAGCAGGGATATGCTATTCAGACCTTCAAAAAAGGACCTGACTATATTGACCCCATCTGGCTGGGGCAGGCATCCGGTAACGATTGCCATAATCTGGATTTCTTCAGTGCGAGTCGCGAATTCAATGTCCAGCAATTTCAACGGTTTTCTGAGCGCAAGGATATCGTCATGGTAGAAGGCAATATGGGGCTTTTTGACGGTATTTCTCAGGATGGGAGCGATAGTAATGCGGCAATGGCAAAACTCCTGAAACTACCGATAGTGCTGGTTGTCGATTGTTCTGGTACCAGCCGCGGCATCGCCCCGCTATTGCTGGGCTACCAGATGTTTGACCCCGAACTCAGCTACGCAGGTGTCATCCTGAATAAGGTGGCCGGAACGCGACATGAAACCAAACTTCGTGAGGTAATCGCAGCACATACCGATTTTAAGGTGCTGGGTGTGGTGCATCGCAATAAGGACATTAAGCTAACCGAACGTCACCTTGGACTCATGCCGAGTAACGAAATGAGCCAGCAGGCAGATATCGTGATCGATAAACTGGCGAATTTAATGACCCAATCCATCGATCTTGATAGCCTGAAAGCGTTGCCTAATTCAGCTTTAATCAATGCGCCTGAAACTAAACAAGCGGCATCCCCTGAACCTGCCACCTTGCGTATTGCCTATGCTCGAGATGAAGCTTTTGGTTTTTACTACCCGAACGACCTGCATCGTTTCAAAGAATTAGGTGTTGAATTAATCAGCTTTGATACCAGCAGCTGTGAGCAATTACCTGACCGTATCGATGGACTGTTCATCGGCGGGGGCTTTCCCGAGGCGCGCCTGAAATCAATTTCTGCCAACCGATCGCTGTGTCAGGATATAAAATCCCGCATTGAACAGGGGCTTCCTGCTTACGCCGAATGCGGCGGATTAATGTATCTGTGTTCGGAAATGAAGCTTGATGATGAAGTTTATCCACTGTGCGACCTGATCCCCGCCCAGGTGGTAATGAACCAGCGTCCTCAGGGCCGTGGTTACGTTATTCTTGAACCCACCCCTGATCACCCCTGGTGTAGGCAAACGAACCAGCAGCGATCCCTCGTCAAGGCCCATGAATTCCATTATTCCTCGTTAAATAACTTGCCGAAAAACCTGACCTTTGCATATTCCATTAATCGGGGAACGGGTATTGATGGCATAAATGATGGTATAGTATTGTATAATCTGCTGGCCAGTTATGTGCATTTACGCCAGACTGACGAGTGTTCATGGGTCGATGATTTTGTTTCATTTGTGGCCAAATGTAAGAGTTCCTAACTAGATATGATTAACGTAACACCCAACGCAGCCACCCAAATTCAGTATTCCGCCAAAGAATCCGGCATTCAGGATGCAGTACTTCGAGTGGCTATCAAGCAGCAGCCGGATGGCTCATTACACTATGCGATCGGCTTTGATGACGCAATTTCAGACAATGACCTAAGATTTGAAGCTCAGGGCGTGCAAATGGTTATTGCCGAATCATCGCAACAATTTGCGCAGGATATGACCATTGATTACGTTGAGCTGGACGATGGCGAAATGAACTTCATTTTCCTGAACCCGAATGATAAAAACTACTCTCCGCCTAACCAGGAGTAGTTAACAAACAATATGCCGCCCTCAACTCAACAGGATTCCGAAAGCTCTGTTCAGCTTTCATTTCGGTTTATTCCTGAGTTAAGCTCTGTACAAAGAGCGCTCAAATGCGTTATTCGCTGCCGAGCAGTTACTTCACTTTTCCTGTTAGGGCTTAGCCTGCTTTCACTGCTATTCAGCGTATTTATGCTGCCGCCAAGTGAAACCGAAACAGGTAATTTTCTCTTTATACTCTTTGTTTCCCTGTCTTTTCTGCTTCTGGTCATCAGCATTTTCATGGTCTGGACCGACCTGCTAAAGCCTATCCTAAATATAGAAATATGGTCCCAGCAAATGCGTAGTGGTCACCTTGACCATAAAATTAGCACCCCGTTACATGGAGAACTCTCCCAGTTGTCTGAAGACCTGAACGACCTGGGTACCATGATGTACCATCTGGCAAAGGATACTGAGGAGCAGTTACTACAACACACCCGGCACACCGAGCAGAAAACGCAGTCTTTAAGCATTCTTTATGATGTAGCTGCAAGCATCAATGTCTCCAATAGTCTGGAAGACTTGCTCAAACGGTTTCTGAAAACTTTAACCGAGGTCATCCATGCGAATGCCGGGGCCGTCAGACTATTGAATCAGGATAACAAGATGGAGCTGGTAGCCAGCATTGGTTTCGACTCAGACCTGATTGCCAAAGAAAAAATCCTTCCCGCTGAAAGCTGCGTCTGTGGACGGGTAGACAGCTGCAATGACCTGGTTTATCAGGATACCCTGCTACCCTGCAGCAAGAACGTGCACCACAAGTTTTTCGGCCTGGATCAGGGGTTAATCGTGGTCCCGCTGCAATACCAGGGCAAAATGCTCGGCGTGTTTAACCTGTTTGTACAGAAAGACATCTTTGAATCCAAGAATACAGATGACTTTAGAGAGTTGTTTACCAGTATCGGCAGGCACCTGGGTATGGCGATAGCCAAGGCAAAACTCGACGAAGAGTCAACCAAGCTCTCTATTATGAAAGAGCGGAATCGCCTGTCATATGAATTGCATGACTCACTGGCCCAGACTCTGGCCAGTATTCGATTTCAGGTACGCGTACTGGACGAAATCCTGCATCAGGATGATGAAGCCTCGACCTGGCAGCAGCTGGAACGGATTGAGAATACCGTAGACGAAGCGAATACTGAGCTCAGAAGCCTGATTGCTCACTTCCAGGCGCCTATTCGTAAGCAGGCCCTAATCCCTGCCGTGCAGGATATCGTGAAACGTTTTCGCACCGAGTCGGATATTCATATATTCTTCCAGCACACCATCAGTGAGCCGGTCAAACTGTCAGATAAGCACCATCTGGAAGTCATACGGATTATCCAGGAAGCTCTGAATAACATTCGCAAACACAGCGAAGCGAATGTTGCTCGCATTATGATTAGACAGCCATCCAATGATCGTATACAAATTTTAATTGAGGACGATGGTATCGGCTTATCGGATAACAATGAGCGCGCTAAACCGGGTGAACAAATTGGACTAAATAGTATGAAAGAACGTGCATCACGCATTAAAGCCGATTACATTTTAGAAAGTGATCCGGGTGAAGGAACTCGTATCATACTGGAATTCAATCTTTCCAAAGCCCAGAGTAGTCCTCCGTCGATCAATATCGAGAGCTTCTTTAACCTGAACTGAAACTATGAATTTACGTGTAATAATAATTGATGACCACACTCTGTTCCGCGAAGGGCTGGAAGGCCTGTTAACACGCCGCGAAATTGATGTTATTGCTTCAGTCGGAGATGGTGAGGAAGGCATCCGCCTGGCCCAGGAGCTAAAGCCTGATATTGTACTACTGGATATGCGAATGCCAGAGATCAACGGCCTGGGTGTACTATCCCGCCTTAACGATTCTGGAATGACGATGCCAATTTCCATGTTAACAACAAGCACTGAAGAGCGTGATTTGGTTGAAGCTCTGCGCAACGGTGCCAAAGGATATTTACTAAAAGACATGGAGCCTGATTCATTGGTCGTCGCATTACGAGATATAGTCAATGGAAAGACGGTCGTCGCGCCTACCCTTGCTCCTGTACTGGCAAAAGTTGTGCAGGGTAACTCGCCCAATAATGAGGACAATGACAGCCCATTTGAAGATCTAACGCCCCGTGAGACAGAGATTTTAGGGCTGCTTGCCGAAGGACAAAGTAACAAGGTCATCGCGCGCAATCTGGGTATCTCAGATGGCACAGTAAAGTTACACGTTAAGGCAATATTACGTAAATTAAACGTGCATTCCCGGGTGGAAGCCGCAGTCCTTGCGGTAGAGCACGGAATGCGTGAAAACCAGAAAAACCTGGCGAATTAACCCCACTTACAGATTCACCTGTCGCAAAACCGGGGCAGGTTAAATTTTCCTACAGGCATAAAAAAACCACCTGCATATAAAATACAGGTGGTGAAAATTGCCATCTATTAACCATATTGGAGGCAGGTGAATATTAGATGAAGCAAAGCCTGTTTTCTATAACTCAGATTAATTTTCTGAGAATCTGGGCATGTCTTTAGTCCGTACTTGACCAGGGTCAAAAAACGCTTTGATATTTGATCGCCGAATCTTAGTTTGAAAAAGCAAGTCTGAAGTTAATGCCCAGCCGACCACCCTATTCGTTATCGTATTATCCGGATATCGATGTTGAGCGAGTTAAAGTATTGCGCGCTCGACTTAATCACCATTGACCAGAGAGTGCTTTATTTACTCCGGAATTCACCTCAGCGGTATCCTGCCTCCCCATGTCATCGCCTATATTTCTTCACTGCTGAGATAGTGAAAAACCCTGCAAATCTTTAGAGAAAATAGATATTAATGAGTCTGACAGAAGACACATCGCTACTATTCGAATCAGAGCTGGATATATCCATTCTTTATCAGGTTCTTAATATAAGTAACTGATTATATAGACCTTAATCAAATATTTTAATTGTAAAAGCTCTGGGCTTTGAGGCTATATTTGTCTATCATGATTGCGTTGCCTGACAACATCCGGACATACTGTCAACTTAAGAAACAGGTACTAATAATGAAAAAACTTTCTAGATTAACCGTTACCGCAGCTCTGGTAATCGGTAGTAGCTTAGCCATACCTATTAACGCACAGGCCTTTAGTTTTGGAAACATGGACTGGAACGATGGTCCAAGCTGGGGAAATAGCTGGAGCAGCAGCCCCCGTTGGGGTAATGGCTGGAACAACGGGCCGCGTTGGGGTAACGGCTGGAATAATGGTCCCGGCTGGGGGGGCGGACCAAACTGGGGTGGCGGTCCCAATTGGGGTGGAAACCGTTATGGTGGACCACGCTATAATAATGGCCCAGGATGGAACAATGGCCCGAATTGGGGTGGCGGACCCAATATGAACATGCCACGTATGGGCT